>CAWAIZ010000015.1:0-218690 GCA_963782155.1 uncultured Actinomycetota bacterium | reverse complement strand
GCCGCCCATGATCACGTTGGTGATCTGCCGCGGGATGAACTTCTCGATGTGCTGCCACGGGCCGTAGTTGTTGGAGCAGTTCGAGATCGTCGCCCGCACCCCGAAGCTGCGCACCCACGCGCGGACCAGGTGGTCCGAGCCGGCCTTCGACGCGGAGTACGGCGAGGACGGGTTGTAAGGCGTGTCCTCGGTGAACCGCTTCGGGTCGTCGAGGTCGAGGTCGCCGTACACCTCGTCGGTCGACACGTGGTGCAGCCGGACGCCGGCCTTGCGGACGGCCTCCAGGATCGTGAACGTGCCGAGGATGTTGGTCTTGATGAACGGGCTCGGGTCGTTCAGCGAGTTGTCGTTGTGCGACTCGGCGGCGTAGTGGACCACGGCGTCGTGCTGGGCCACGAGCGGCTCGACCACCTCGGCGTCGGCGATGTCGCCGACCACCAGGCTGACGCGGTCGAGGCCGTCGATGGCCTCCCGCGTGGCGGCGTAGGTGAGCTTGTCGAGCACCGTGATCTCGGCGTCGGTGTTGGCCACGAGGTAGTGCACGAAGTTGGAGCCGATGAAGCCGGCACCACCGGTCACGAGCAGGCGAGACATGGGCGTCATCCTAGGATGGCCGCCCATGAAGGGGATCATCCTGGCCGGCGGCACGGGCTCACGCCTGCATCCGATCACCCAAGGGATCAGCAAGCAGCTGATGCCGGTCTACGACAAGCCGATGATCTACTACCCGATCTCCACGCTGATGCTCGCCGGTATCCGCGACATCCTGGTGATCACCACCCCGCACGAGGCGGAGGCGTTCGTCCGGCTGCTGGGTGACGGGTCGCGGTTCGGGATCAACCTGAACTACGCGCAGCAGCCCAGCCCCGACGGTCTGGCCCAGGCGTTCCTCATCGGCGAAGACCACATCGGATCGGATCCCGCGGCGTTGGTGCTGGGCGACAACATCTTCTACGGGAGCGGCCTCGGCTCCCAGCTGTCCCGCTTCTCCGACATCGACGGGGCGGCCGTGTTCGGCTACCGGGTGGCCAACCCGACGGAGTACGGCGTGGTGGAGTTCGACGACACCTTCCGGGCCGTCTCGCTCGAGGAGAAGCCCAGCGAGCCCAAGAGTGACTACGCCGTGCCTGGGCTGTACTTCTACGGCAACGACGTCGTCGGCTACGCCCGCGAGCTGAAGCCGTCCGCGCGCGGCGAGCTGGAGATCACCGACCTCAACCGGATCTACCTCGAGCAGGGCCGGCTGCGCGTCGAGGTGCTCCCTCGCGGCACCGCCTGGCTCGACACCGGCACCTTCGACTCCCTCAACGATGCGTCGAACTTCGTGCGCACCATCGAAGGCCGGCAGGGCAACAAGATCGGCGCCCCGGAAGAGGTGGCCTGGCGACAGGGCTTCCTCTCCGACGACGAGCTCGTCGAGGTCGCCCAGCCGTTGCTGAAGTCGGGGTACGGGACGTACTTGATGGAGCTGCTGCACCACCACTGACCCTCTCTGCTGGTCGAGGAAGGCGCGCCAGCGCCTGTCACCGACACGTGCAACGGGTTACGCCCGCGACTGCTCACGCAGGTCGTGCTCGACCATCATCGAGACCAGCTCGTGGAACCCGACCTGGGGCTTCCAGCCCAAGTGCTCGCGGGCCTTGGAGGCGTCGCCGACGAGCTCGTGCACCTCCGCGGGGCGGCGGAACTCATCGGAAAGCCGCACGTACCTCGCCCAGTCCTCGATCCCGACGTGGGCGAAGGCCGCGTCCACGAACTCGCGGATGGAGTGGGTCTCGCCGGTCGCGATGACGTAGTCCTCGGGCGTGTCCTGCTGCAGCATCAGCCACATCGCCTCGACGTAGTCGCCCGCGAAGCCCCAGTCGCGCCGCGAGTCCAGGGTGCCGAGGACCAGCTCGTCCTGCAGGCCGAGGTGGATGCGGGCCACGGCGCGGGTGATCTTGCGGGTCACGAACTCCGGCCCGCGCCGCGGAGACTCGTGGTTGAAGAGGATCCCCGACGAGGCGTGCATGCCGTAGGACTCGCGGTAGTTGACGGTCATGTGGTGGCCGTAGGCCTTGGCCACGCCGTACGGCGAACGCGGCCACAGCAGGGTGGTCTCGCGCTGCGGCACCTCCTGGGCCTTGCCGAACATCTCCGAGCTCGACGCCTGGTAGAAGCCGACGGCGCCGGGGCCGTCGCCGGCATGGAGTCGGACGGCCTCGAGGATCGTCAGCACGCCCTTGCCGGTGACGTCGGTGGTGAGCGCGGCGTTCTGCCAGGAGTAGGCGACGAAGCTGATCGCGCCGAGGTTGTAGACCTCGTCCGGCTGCGACTCGCGCAGCGCCCGCATCAGGCTGGACATGTCGGTCAGGTCGCCCGTGTGCAGCCGGACGTCCGGCACCACCGACTGGACGATCTCGCGCCGCGGGTTGTGCTGCCCGCGGATCAGCCCGTGCACGTCGTACCCCTTCGCGAGCAGCAGCTCGGCGAGGTAAAGACCGTCCTGGCCGGTGATGCCCGTGATCAGGGCTGATGGCATGCGGGGCATTGTGCCAGCCGCCCCGAGGGCGCCCGACGTCGATTCCGGAGCGGTCGGGAAGGCCCTCTACCCTGGCGGGATGAAGGTTCTGGTCACCGGAGGCGCGGGATACATCGGCTCGACGACGGCCAAGGCCCTCGAGGAGGCCGGCCACACGCCGGTGATCCTCGACTCGCTGCTGACCGGCCCGAAGGCCTTCGTGGGGAGGCGCCTCTTCTATGAGGGCGACATCGCCGACCGAGCCCTGCTCGCGCGGATCGTGGAGGAGCACCCCGACCTCGACGCGACCATCCACATGGCCGCCCGCATCATCGTGCCGGAGTCCGTCGAGCTGCCCTACGAGTACTACCGAGACAACGTGGCCAAGTCCCTCGAGCTCTTCGACGCGCTCCAGGCACTCGGCAAGAACCGGGTGCTGTTCTCCAGCTCGGCGTCCCTGTACGCCGCCCCGGCCGAGGGCTTCGAGGTGCGGGAGGACGACGCGCTCGACCCCCCCTCGCCGTACGCCCGCACCAAGCAGATGATGGAGCAGGTCCTCCAGGACCTGGCCGCGGCCACCGACCTGCGCGCCATCCTGCTGCGCTACTTCAACCCGATCGGCTCGGACCCGCACCTCACGACCGGCGGCTACGCCAAGGAGCCGTCCCACGTGCTCGGGCAGCTCGTCCGCGCGGCGCGCGGCCAGCAGGACGCCTTCACCATCACCGGCACCGAGCACCCGACGCCGGACGGCACCGGCATCCGCGACTACGTCCACGTCTGGGACGTCGCCCGAGCCCACGTGCGCGCGGTCGAGGCCTTCGACGACGTGATCGCGAAGGTCGGGGGGACCAGCGTGGTGATGAACGTCGGCCGCGGCGAGGGCGTCTCGGTGCGCGAGCTGATCGCGGCCTTCGAGCGGGTCTTCGGCCGCGAGGTGCCGACCCGAGAGGCGCCTCCTCGCCCGGGCGACGCCGTGGGTGCCTACGCCAACGTCGACCGCATCGCCGAGCTCATGGGCTGGCGCGCCGAGGAATCGATCGACGACGCCATCGCGTCGGCGCTTGCGTGGAGCGAGAAGCGGCACGAGATCCTGGGCTACGAGTGACCCTTCGCCTGGCTGCTCTCGCTGCCCTCGCCACGACCCTCGTGGCGCTCGCCCCGGGAGCGGCGCAGGCGGTGCCGGACCGTACGACGCGCATCGGGGCCGACCCACTGGCCGGCCGTGTCGTCGTCATCGACCCCGGCCACCAGCTCGGGAACCACAACTTCCCGCGCCGGATCCAGCGGCTGGTGGCGGCCGGCGGCTTCCGCAAGCCGTGCAACACGACGGGGACGGCGACCGACGGCGGCTACCCGGAGGCCAGCCTCACGTGGGACGTAGCCCTCCGGTTGGAGGAGCGACTGCGCGCCCTCGGAGCCACCGTGCGGCTGACCCGGCACAGCAACCGCCAGGACCGCTGGGGACCATGCGTCGACGACCGCGGCCGGGCCGGCAACGGAGACCGTGCGCATCGCGCGGCCGACCTCAAGCTCAGCATCCACGCCGACGGGTCGTACGCCCGTGGGGCCCACGGATTCCACGTGATCATGCCGCCCGACCGGCGGCCGTGGACCCATGACATCTACCGGTCGTCGCGTCGGCTGGCGCTCGTCACCCGGGCGGCGCTCGTGGAACGCGGCCTGGCCCGCGCGACGTACGTCGCCGGCGGGAGGGGCCTGGACGTCCGCGGCGATCTCGCCACCCTCAACCTCTCCGACGTGCCGACGGTGATGGTGGAGCTCGGCAACATGCGGAGCCCGATGGACGCGGCGCGGATGACCCGGCCCGGTGGTCGCGACGGCTACGCCCGTGCGCTCGGCCTCGCGGTGCGGCGCTACCTGGACGCCCGAGGATGACCCGCCCGACCTCTGCCGCGGTCGGTGGCCTCGCCACGGCGGCCTGCCTGGGGGTGGTGGCGCTGCTCGCCCTCGGGCCGTATGCCTCGCACCTGAACAGGCTGACGGTCCGGCTCTACGAGTTCTTCCGCACCGATGTTCCGCTGGCTCCGGTGTGGTTCACGCCCGACGACTACGGCAAGCTCTTGAACATCCTCTTGTTCGTGCCCCTGGGCGCCGCCCTCGCGTGGTGGTTCGGCCGGCACTGGGGCTGGGCGCTCCCGCTCACCGTCGCGGTCTCGGTGGGCATCGAGGTCGTGCAGCGCATCCCCGCCCTGGGCCGCGAGTCCTCACTCGAGGACATCGCCTGCAACGTCGTGGGCGCAGCGGCCGGCGTGGTCGTGATCGCGGTCCGGCACGAGTGGCGGCTCGTCCGTCGCTCGCGGCACGCAGATGAATAGCCGGATCTGACCGTGAGCGGTTGTCCGAACGGTTACGGTTCTCTGGAAGACCCGCGCGCCCGCGCGGCTCCCGAGCTGAGGATCGCGTGACACTACTCGACTTCGTCCGGCTGACGCGGGCCAACGTGAAGCTGATCTTCGTCGCCTTCTCCATCGGCCTGCTCGCTGCCTTCTTGTGGACCCTGACCCGTCCGGTCCTCTACGCCAGCACGGCGACCGGCCAGGTGTTCGTGGGCTCCTCCGGCAGCATCGGCGACATCTCGGCGTCGTTGGGCCTCTCCACGAAGAAAGCGGACGTCTACAGCGCCTACGTCTCGGGCTCCCCCGTCCGGGTGCGGGTGGCCGATGCGCTCGACATTCCCCTCTCGCAGGTCAGCCTGAGCGGCCGGTCCGACCCGATCACGTCCTCGGTCGTGGTCACGGGGTTCGCATCGTCACCGGAGCTGGCCAAGGAGCTGGCCCTGGCCGGTGTGGTGGCCACCCGGGACCAGGCCGAGGAGTACGAGAAGGCCACGCTGCCCCAGGGCTCGACCGAGCCCTCGCAGGTCCGGATGGAGCCGGTGAACGACGCCGCGCTGCCCAGCGCGCCGTTCACGCCGAACTACTCGCGCAACCTGCTGCTCGGCGGCATCGTCGGCATCCTGCTCGGGTACCTCGCGTCGTTCGTGCGGATGAACCTCGACCGCAAGCTGCGGTCCGTCGACGAGGTCGAGGACCTGATCGAGAGCCCCGTGCTCGCGATCCTCCCCGTCGTCAAGGACCTCGACCGCAAGCAGACCGAAGGCATCGAGCGCTCGAACCGGGGGCCGTCCGCCGAGGCGTTCCGCCAGCTGCGCACGAACTTCCGCTTCATCGACGTCGACAACCCGATCCGCACCGTGGTCATCACCAGCGCCAACGAGGGCGAGGGCAAGTCGACGGTGGCCACGAACCTCGCCCGCGTGCTGGCGAATGCGGGCCAGGACACGGTCCTTGTCGACGCCGACCTGCGACGGCCGGTCGTGGCCGGCGTCTTCGGCGTGGACTCACAGATCGGCCTGGCCCAGGTCCTGGTCGGCGATGTCACGGTCGACGAGGCCCTCCAGGAGACCAGCATCGAGCACCTGAAGGTGATGTCCGCCGGCCGGGTGCCGCACAACCCGAGCGAGCTGCTCGGCTCGCAGCGGATGCAGCAGCTGCTGCAGGAGCTCTCCCGCGACCACCTCGTGGTGCTGGACGCGCCGCCGCTCCTGCCCGTCACCGACGCCGCCCTGCTGGCGGCCATCTCCGACGGCGCCATGGTGGTGTTCGCGATCGGTCAGACCTACAAGGAGCAGGCGCGGCTGGCCAAGCGCCGGCTCGGCCAAACCGGTGGCCGGATGCTGGGCGTGGTGCTCAACCGCGCACCGCTCAAGGGCCTCGGCTCCGTGGTGTACGGCTACGGCTACGGCAGCTACACGACCACCTACGGCGAGGACGCTCCGCCCTCGGCCCGTCCGGGCGCCCGCAAGAGGGCCGCCCTGGCCAAGAGCGGCAGCCGGAGCAAGTGATGCGCCGGTGGGGGACCGCCCTCGTGGCGGCGCTGGTGGTGCTCGACATCGTGGTGCTCGTCTTCGGCGTCCGCGCCCGCGGCGGCGACCTGCCTCCGCTGCAGCGGGGGGCCGGGGCCACCTTCACGCCGCCGACCGGGACCCCGTCCTCGAGCGCCGACCCGACCTCGGTCGCCGAGCTGATCCGGGCGCCGGTGCTCCTCGGCGCGAACAGGTCCGGCCTCGTGCTGCGGGCGACGAGAGGCGCCTGCGAGGAGCGCTTCGACAACCCGACGCATGTCTGGACGGGCAACCTTGACGACGCGGACGGCCTCCAGCCGGTCGACGTCCCGACCCTCCGGGAGGTGCTGGGGCTGATCGTGCTGGACCGCGGGACGATGCAGATGTCCGGTCTGGACGAGACTTGCGCCCCCGCCACCGTGGTCTCCACCGACGAGGGCGTGACCTGGACTTCTTCGGCGAGCGCCGACGTCTGGCGGTTGAGCTCGGACACCCAGGCCCAGGCTGTCACCGGTCCGGGCGGCAAGACCATCGACCTGGACTGCGTGCCCTCCCAGCTGGTCAACCTCCCGGGCCGCCGGGCCGTCGCGAGCTGTCCGACCGAGTCGTTCTACCTGCTGCGGATCGGCACGGACCCCACGGCGTTGACGGTGCCCGGCTTCTCGAACCCCAGCGTGACGCCACATCCGGACGCCGACACTTACTACGCCTTCGGTTCTGCCGCCGGCTGCGTCGCACAGGTCGCCGTGCTGGTACCCGACACGGCAGAGCCGGAGCTGGGCGAGTGCCTTGCAGACGACCGCGCGCCGCTCGCCATCGCCACGGCCGGCGACCGCGTCGTCGTCCAGGTAGGAGCCGACCTGATGGTCGGCGACGCCGACGGCAAGAAGTTCACCCTCGTCGGTCCGGCCCAGCCGACGCCGAGCGACTCGGCAGGCAGCTAGCGACCAAGAGGATCACTAGTCCGACATCAGGCCCGCAGCTGCTGGCCGAGCAGCTCGGTGACCTCGCGGCGCATGCGGTCGCGGAACGTCGCCTCGTCGAACTGCCGCCCATGTCGGGCGATGGCTCGGTCGTCCCACGTGGTGCTCCGGGAACGGCGGACAGCCTCGGCGATGGCTGCCGGCTCCGCGCGGTCGAAGAACAGTCCGCTGAGCCCCTCGGCGACCGTGTCCAGGTAACCGCCCTGTCGCAACGCCAGGGTCGGACGGCCGAAGCCCGCGGCCTCCAGCGGCGTGAGACCGAGGTCCTCGATGCTGGGGGCCACCAGCGCCGTGGCGTGCTGGTAGGCCCAGCGCAGCTCGTCGTCGGTCACGTCGGAGACGATCGCGACGTTGCGGGGGAGGGTACGCCGGAGCCGGTCCTCCTCCGGGCCGCGGCCGATGACCAGGAGGCGCTCGTCGGGCAGGGCGCGGAAGGCGTCGACAGCCCTGTCGACGTTCTTGTACGGCAGCAGGCGGGACACCAGCAGGTGGAAGCCGTCGCCGAACGGGCCGACCTGCTGCTGTCGGCCCTCGGTCGTCACGGCGGCGGGCGGGAAGACGACGGTGGGGTCGATGTCGTAGGTGGCCCGCATCCGGTCGCGGACCACCGAGGCGTTGGCGAGGTAGCGGTCGTGAGCACTCATCGCCCTTCGGTCCCAGCGGCGCAGTGCCGGTCCCAGGGCGGCAACGGCGAGAGCGGGCACAGACCGTGACCGGTCGCCGAGGTACTCGTCGGCCTGGTACAGCCAGCGAGCCGGGTTGTGGCAGTACACGAGGCTGCGGCCGCGGAGGTCGAAGCCGTGCGCCCAACCACTCGTGGAGACGACGGTGACGTCGGCGTCGACGCGCATGCGGGAGGCGGCCGGTGCCAGGAGCGGGAGGGCGACCCGGTGACGCCGCCGCAGAGGACCGACCCTGTTCAGCGGGGAGGTGACGACATGGACGTCGCGGAACTCGGGGTAGGTGCCCCCGGCGTCGTACAGCAGGGTGTGCACCGTGGCCTCGGGGAACGCGCGCACGAGGGCGAGCACCACGCGCTCCGCGCCACCGCGCTGGGTCAGGTAGTCGTGGGCGATGGCGACCCGTGGCCGGCTCAGGACCGGCCCCAGGACTCGAGAAGGGCGGCGAGGTGGCGCCGGCCGGCCGTCGGGGAGAAGTGCTCCTCCCAACGTTCGCGCATCCGCTGCGTGAGCTCGGCGGCGGGCAGGTCGGCGATGGCCAGCGTGATGGCGTCGGCGAGGGACCGAGCGTCTCCACGCCGGGCACTCCAGGGATAGGTCCTGCCGACGACCTCGAGCAGGGCTCCGGCGTCCGACACCACGACCGGGCAGCGCGCCTCCATCGCCTCCGCCACGACCAGGCCGAACGGCTCTTCCCACACCGAGGGGAAGACGGCCAGGTCGGTGACCTCGAAGAAGCTCTCCCGTGACTGCCACCCGAGCCTCGAGACGCTCACCCCGGAGCCGGCCAACGCGCGGTCGACGGTCTCCCGGTCCTCGGACGGCATGAAGCGGTCGTCGCCGACCACGACCAGCTCGACACGCTCGCGGAGCGGCGGATCGAGCAGGCTGCACGCCTCACCGAGGACATCGACCCCCTTGGCCCGGCCCACGCGGCCGAGGTACCCGATCCGGACGCGCGACGCACTGTCAAGCCTCCCGCCCACCGGCTCGCGGGATGCCAGGTCGCCCTGGGTCCAGTTGGGCAGCACCACCACCCCCCGCCCGAGCCGGGCGCGCAGGTGGTCCGACGGCACGAGCACGGCCACCGTCCGCCACAGGGAGAGGGGTCGCAGCAGGCGTTGGAGCACCCCGTCGGGCGACTTGTGGAGGTGCACCACGCGGCCGGGCCGCAGGGCGGTGGCCGCGGCCGGCAGCAGGCCGTTGGCCCAGAACAGCACGTCCGTCGGAAGCGTCCGGTGCCAGCGCCGCAGCTCGAGGCCGTAGGCCGCGCGGTTGCGGCCCGCGAGGGCGGTCACGGGCAGCGCGTGGGTCTCGGCCAGCCGCACCACGCCGTCGGGCTGCCGCGGGGCCACGACGGAGACGTCGTGACCGAGGTCGCGCAGAGCGGTGGCCAGGTTGACCAGCATGATCTCTCCGCCCCCGACGTCTCCCCGGTTCGCGGCGATGACGATGGCCGTCACAGCGCGACACGGTTCGCGAGCGAACCCGGCAAGGGGCTCGGGGACGGGTCGGTCTCGCCCATCCGGGCCACCCGCACCTGGTGTACGGCAATGCCGAGAGCCAGCGCGGCAGGCAGCTCGAGCAGCACCTCGCCCAGGTTAACCGCGCAGACGGCGAGGGCGATGAGCGCCCCTTCGTACCAGACGTTCCGTGACCCGTCAGGCAGCCGCATCAGGCTGACGAGGGCGACGATGCCCGCCCCGATCAGCAGGGCGACCGCGAGCCGGCCGCCCTCGTTCTGGAGGGCGAGGTAGCTGTTGTGGAAGAAGAACGTGTCGCTCTGGACCTCGACCCTGCTGGTGCCCGGGCCATTGCCGTACCACGGGGCGTCCCCGATGAGGACCCGCTCCTGAGCGATGATCCGGGTCCGCAGCTGATCACTGCCGGTCCGATCCTGGAAGGGGCCGAAGTTCCGCAGCGAAGTCGGGATGTTGGTGACGATGTAGATCATCGAGCCGAGCAGGATCGATCCGAACAGCGTGGCCACCCGGCTGCCGATGAGCAGCCAGACCAGGATCAGTGCGGCCGCCAGCATCGAGGTCCGGGAGTAGGTGAGCACGATGAACAGCAGCAGGATCAGTCCGACCGGCCAGCGCAGGCGGCTGTTCGTCAGCCCGCCGAGCGCGAGGCAGCCGAGGGTCGTGAGGACGTAGCCCGCGAAGTTCGGGTCGGCGAAGAAGCCGGTCAGCCGCCCCTCGTAGCCGGGGGCGTACCCGCCGAAGTAGGCGGCTCCCGACACGACGAGCCCGACTGCGAGCCCGCGGGACATGCCGCCGTGGTGGAACCGTCCCTGGGAGGCCAGCACCATCAGGAGCGCATAGAGGACCAGGTGCAGCAGCCGGCGATAAGCCGAGAGGTCGTTCAGCTCGGCCGAGAGGAACATCAGCGCGACCATCGCGAGGACCATCAGGGACGCGACCCCGAGCGCCGGCCGGCTGCGAGAGCGACGGGTGAAGGCGAGCGCGACGGCCAGAGCCGACGCGATCTCTCCCAGGGGCACCCCGCGGACCGGGATGCCGACCATGGTCATTGCGGCGAACAACACGAAGTCGGAAACCCCACGCGAGGCCGACTTGGACCCTCCCGGGGTCGCCTCGTCAGGCAGGTCCGGGAGGGTCGACCAGCTGCCCGACCGGCTCCAGCTGCCCGCCGTCATCGTGCACGCTCCGGCCGGGTCGCCCCGGCGTAGACCTCACCGATCGCGGCCGTCATGTCGGCCACCGTGGGCCAGCCGGCCGGCACCTTGGGGCGCGTGCCGACCTGCTCCCCCTGCTCGACCAGCAGCGCGGCGACGGCGGTGTGGTCGGCCGGGTCGACCAGGCAGTGGTCGGGCAGCATCTCCGGGATGCCGCCGACGGGGGCGGCCACGACCCCGGTGCCGTGCGCGAGCCCGTCGAGGACGGCGTACGGGCAGTTCTCCCAGACCGACAGCATCGCCAGCACGTCGGCACTGCCCAGCGCCTCGGGAGCGGCGACGTACCCCGGCAAGGTCACCCGGTCGACCAGCCCGAGCGTGGTGGCCTGCCGCCGGAGGTCGTCCTCGAGGGGTCCGGACCCGGCCAGCACGAGCGTCGCCGCCGGATGGCCGCGGGCCACCAGGGCGAACGAGGACACCAGGTCGGCCAGCCGCTTCTCCGGCGCCAGCCTTGCCAGGCTGACGACGCGCAGCCCGGCGGTCGGCTCCGGCGGAGTCGGCAGGGGATCCACGCCGTTGACGATCACCCGGACGGCCTGGCGCGGGTGCCACTTGGCGCGCATCGCCCGACGGGTGGCCTCCGAGACGGCGATGACGCCGCGGAACCGGCGCAGGCGCCGCTCGTGCACGCGGGCCATCAGCGCGGACTTCGCCCCGTGACCGTGGTAGACGCGGTCGTCGGCGGCGATGCCGTGCTCGGTGGTCACGAGGGCGACGCCCCTCGGGGCAGCCGCCGCGGCCACGATGTCGGCGTACGACAGGTGCGAGTGCAGGACCGCGGGCCGGAGGAGGTCGACCGAGCGGCGCAACGAGCGGAGGCTCGTGGGCAGACCGTGGTCGGGACCGAACGGCATCTCGGTGACCGCGCCGCCGGCCGCGCGCACGGCGTCCACGAGTGGACCGGGAGGGCACAGGACGACCTGACGCCACCCGGGGATCCCGGTGCGGACCGTGTCCAGGACGTGCCTCGCCACGCCGCCCAGGTCGCTGACCGGCACGGCCCAGAGGGCGGTCGGGCGTCCCTCGCCCCGACCGGCCTTCAGAACCACTGCTCCAGGCGCTCCAGGGCGACCCAGAAGCCCTCACCGTCGTTGACGTGGCCCTGCCAGATCTCCGGGATGAAGCCGACGCCGGGCGACATCTCGTCGAGCTGACGGGCCAGCAGGGCCCAGTCGACCTCGCCGTCGCCGACCTGCACGCCCTCGCCGTCGACGCCGGTGGCGTCCACGAGGTGCAGGTGATCGGTGTAGGGCGCGAGCATCTCGACGTACTCGGAGAAGGGCTCGTTGTCGAAGTTGGCCGCCAGCTTGGTGTGCGAGATGTCCAACGTCAGCCGGCGTCCGGTCGCCTCGGCCCAGGCCGCGGTGTCCCGGGCGCTGACAAAGAGGTTGTGGAACTGCTGGCCACCCATCAGCCACGGGAACGGCGGCAGCGTCTGCGCGGTGAGCCGGACGCCGGACTCGTCGACCCGGGCGAGGGCCTCGCCGACCCGGGCGTACAGGGCCGGGCGCTCGGCCGCCGGCAGGTGCCGATCCGGCGTGAACCCGCCCATCGTGCAGATGACGACCGGGTCGGGAGCGCCCGTCCGGAAGTACGGGCGCAGTGACCGCGCCAGGTCGATCACCTTCTGGAGCTCGGCGATGGAGCGCTCCCAGAGCTCCGGCACGGGGCTGGCCAGGTCGATGATGAAGTCGCCGGAGAAGAGGTCGGGCGCGTGCACGGCGTACGCCGTGTCGAGCGGGCCGTCGTACTTCTGGAACACCGAGGACGGGTCGATCTCGAGGTCCTTGTAGGACAGGTGGAACTCGAGGAAGTCGGGCAGGCAGTCGCGCGTCATCGTGTCGATGTCGTGGTAGCGGGTGGGGAGGCCCCAGGGCCGCTTGAAGTCGTACTGGCGGCCGTGGGGTGCCGCGTCGCCGAGGTCGCTGGCGTAGAAGAAGTCGCCGGGCTCGAGCGTGCGCATGGCGGTCAGGCCGACGAGACGGTCCAGAGAGTTCGGCTGCAGGCCGCGGCCGGGGCTCTTGATGTCGACCGCGTCCCGGGCGATGGTGTCGCCCACCTCGATGCGCGTGGCTGCCACGAGCGACTTGGCGAGGTTGACGCGGTTCATCATCTCGCCGGTGGACACGGCCCGGGGGGTGGCCGTGCCGAGCGACTCCTCGAGCTCACGGATGCGCTGCACCATCTCGCGGAACTCCTCCGGAAGCAGGCTGACCTTGTGGTCGTTGCCCTCCAGGGAGCGGTCGGTGGTGAAGTGCTTCTCGATGATCTTGGCGCCCAGCGCCACGGCGGCCAGCGGCACGTGGAAGCCCCGCTCGTGCCCGGAGTACCCGACCGGGCACTCACCGATCTCCGCCAGTCGCTCCAGGTAGCGCAGGTTCACGTCCTTGAACGGGGCGGGGTACGTCGACTGGCAGTGCAGCAACGCGTACGACGCGCCGGTGCCGCGCACCAGGTCGACGGTCTCCACGATCTCGGCCTCGGTCGACATGCCGGTCGAGATGATCATCGGGACGCCGTACGACGCCATGTGCCGCACCAGGGTGTGGTTGGTCATGTCGGCCGAGGCGACCTTGAAGCCGGCGACTCCCCACTCCGCGAGTCGGTCGACGCTCGGCTGGTCCCACGCCGTGCACATGACCTCGACCCCGATGTCGCGACAGTGGTCGAAGACCTCGAAGAGCTGGTCGGGGCGCAGGTTGTACTTGGCGAGCAGGTCGAGGGTGTACTGCGGGCCGAGGTCCTCCCCGGCGCTGCCGCCCGCACCCTGCCGGTAGAGCGAGGCCAGGTCGCGAAGCTGGAACTTGACCACGTCCGCGCCGGCAGCCAGCGACTTGTCGACGAGCTCCTTCGCGAAGTCGATGGACCCCTGGTGGTTGTTGCCGATCTCGCTGATCACCAGGGCGGGGTTCTCGCGGTCGACGTGGTAGCGGCCGATCCGGACCTCGTTGTCGCGGTTGATGGCGACGGCCACCAGCCGCCCCCGCTCGTCGACGAGCGGGACGTGGTCGATCCCACCGCCGAACAGGGTCGCGATGTCGGCCGGGGTGGTGCTGATCGGCGCCGATCGGACGCCGGTGTTCGCGGACTCGCGGGCCGGGCGGTTGAGGTCGACCGGGTCCTGGGTGGCCACCCACCGCCGGAAGTCCCCGTCCGACAGGGAGCCCTCGAGGTGGCCGTGGCCGTCGACCAGGAAGATGATGCGGGCGCGGTTCGCGCTGATCTTCTCGAGGGCGCGCAGCACCGGGTCCTCGGCGTACACGAGGTACGGCGCCAGGTTGCGCTCGATGATCACCCGAGAATCCTGTCATTTCGGGCCGTGCGGCACCGGCGGTTGGGTAAAGAGACCGGTGACCCACGTTACGGTGTCGGCGTGGCTCGGGTGGTGCTGGGCGGTGTCGTCGATGAGCGAGGCCGGGTGCTTCTCCAGGAGCACGACGAGCTCGCACCGGTCGAGCCGGCCGTTGGCCTCTCCCCGGCGGCCGTACGGTGGCTCACGCACCGCCGCCACGCGGCGCAGGGTCAGCCCAGCGTCCGCAGCTCGTGGTCGGCGACGCTGAGGTCGAGCTCGGTGTCGACGTCGGTCCCCTCGATCTCCTCCATCACGAACAGGCCGATCCGGCCGCCGAGGCGGTTGTCGAGGTCGTCGTAGACCCAGCGACGGGTGACGTAGAGGGAGCCGGTCTCCCGGTACCTCAGGGCGTTGGCCGTCAAGTCCTGGCGCCGCGGGCGGGCGTCGACGGGGTAGTCGGCGCGGGGAGGGTCGCCCCGCCACCAGAGGAAAGGGGTCTGAGGCACCACGCCGACCATGGAGTCGACGCCGGTGGCGGCGAACTCGGCCAGGGCCCGGTCCAGGGTGCCGGGCAGCCGGACGGGCGAGGTGGCCTGGAGCAGCATCACCGTCGTCGCGACGGTGCCGAGCGTGTCCAGGGTCGCCAACGCGTGCCGGACGACGGGCTCGGTGGCGGTGGTGTCCTCGGCCAGCTCGGCGGGACGCAGGAAGGGCACCGACGCGCCAGCCTCCCGGGCCACCGACGCGATCTCCTCGTCGTCGGTCGACACCACCACCTCGAGCGGCTCGGACACCGCGAGGGCTTGCTCGATGGTCCACACGATCAGCGGCTTGCCCGCGACCATCCGGACGTTCTTGCGAGGCACGCCCTTGCTCCCGCCGCGGGCGGGGATGACGCAGACGGCCGTCACAGCAGGGCCTCCACCGCGGCGGCGGCGGCCGCCGCCGGCTCGGACGCGGGCTGCTGCGGCGGCGGTGTCGCCTCGTGGCCGTAACGGGACATGGCGTAACGCTCCCAGAACTCAGCGAGCCAGCGGGGCGGCGCGTCGTACGCCGCCCAGGCCGGCACGCCGCGAGCGGCGGCCTCCAGGATGCCGGTCGAGAAGACGCTGACCACCGGGGTCGGGAGCTCGCGCAGCGGCACGGTGCCGTCGTCGAAGTCGATGCCCTGGCGTCGCCACATGGCGTGCTGCCAGCGGGACAGGCGGTCGCGCTCGCTGGGGTGGGGCCGGTAGCGCAGGCCCTCCGAGCGCACGAACGGGCCGGTGAAGCGGGCCATCGCGCGGCGTCCCATCTCGGCGCTGTGCAGCTGGCCGAGGAACGTGGGCCGGTCGTCGGTGACGCGGCCGGGGTCGGCGGCGGCCTCCCACAGCAGCTGCGAGCCGACCACGTGGGTCCGGACGTCCTCGCGTCCCGACCGCCAGAACTCGGCATCGGCGTCCGACCAGGCCAGCAGGTGGGAGTCGGGCGCGAGTGGCGGCACGTGCGGGGCGAGCAGCCCGTGCTGGACCGCGACGAACTCGGCATCCAGCCGCCGCGACCAGGTCTGGGCGACCGCCCCGAGCGGCAGGTAGTGACCGGCCGCGACGACCACCGACACCGAGGCGAGCTCGGGAAGGACGGCGTTCGGCACGGGCGCGACCGAGCCGCCCGGCCAACCGTTCGGGAGCGGTTGGGGTGACAGGACGGCGTACGGGACCGAGAAATGGGGTGTCATCGAGAACAGCGCGAGCATCGCGGTGGGCGCCAGCCAGTCCAGCACCACCAGGACCCGCGGTTCGGGGGCGACGACCGTCAGGTACCCGGTCAGCGGCGGCTCCTCGCGGAACCGGTTGCGCAGCGTGCGCAGGGGCGTACGAGACCGCTGCCAGGCCCGCCACGCCTCCAGGTCGCGCGGGTGGTTCAGCCCCACAGCTCCTCCACGACCGCGACGCGGTGGTCGAAGGTGTGCTCGGCGAGCGTCCGCCGGCGGCCCGCCTCCCGTAGCCCGTCGGCCCAGGCCCGGTCCACACGTGACCGCTCGCACAGCTCGACGAGCTGCTCGAGGGTCGACCAGGTGACCACCTCGACCCCGTCGTCGTACAGGCCGGCCAGGTCGGGCCGGTCGATGAGCTGGACCGCGCCCGACCCGCACGCCTCGAACGTGCGCATGGCGAACCCGTCCTGGTCGGTGTGCATGTTCACGGTGGCGGCCGAGGCCGCCATCACGGCGTACGCCTGATCGCGGTCGATGTCGCGCTCGGCGGGCAGGCCGGGGCGGTGCCAGCCCCAGGTGCGCAACCGGTCGACGGGGTGGTGCGACCAGTCCCGCCCGTACGTCCGGACGGGCACGCCCGCCTCGTGGAGGCCGACCAGGGTCCGCTCGCGGTCGGGATAGCGGGCGCCTACGAAGCTGATCTCGTCGCGCCGGGCCAGGGACCGGACGTCGGCGCTGTCGCGGTCGAAGGCGTTGGGGAGGTGGTGGGCGGGTACACCGAGCCCGGTCAACCAGGCCACGTCGAGCGGCGAGTAGCTGGCCACGGCCGACGGTCGCAGCAGCGTGGCGGCGTCGTACCGCATCCGGCGCACCTCGTCGTAGAGCCAGAGCACGACGGGCAGCCCGTGCCGCTCGAGCCGGTCCCAGAAGCGCTCCTCCAGCAGATCGCCACGGATGACGAGCAGCACGTCCGGTCCGAAGGCCTCCAGCACACCGAGGGTGTCGACGCTCGCGCGGTGCGCGCTCGCCGCCCGGCGGTCCACGCCCAGCTGGCCGGGGAGCTCGACGGTCAGCTTGTGGCGGGCTTTCTGCCAGGGCGTGACGTGCGCGTCGTACGGGTGCACGACGACCTCGTGTCCGCGGCGGCGCAGGGCGTTGCCGATCGCGTCGCCGTAGCCGTGGAACGCTGGGGTGACGACGAGAACCTTCGTCACCGCGCCGGACCCGCGGCGTCCGCCGTCAGCCGGGCAAGCAGCCGGTCCACCACCGTGTCCAGGATCAGCGCGCAGGCGTGGGCGGCCTCGGGACCACGCCGGTAGGGGTCGACGATGTCGAGGTCGGCGGTCGCGCCGCCACGCGCGGCGACCAGCGCCGTGGCGAACCCGGCGCGCCCCAGGCCGGGGTCGAGCCGGTCCAGCGCGCGGTCGGCCTGGCCGACGGTGAGCACCTTGCGGGTGGCGATCGGATGTTCGTCGAGGATCGCGGCGCGGTGCGCGGCCTCCGCCGTCAGGATGAGGTCCGCCTCGTCGACCAGCGACGGGGTCAGCCGTCGGCTCCGGAAGTCCTCCGACGCGATGCCCCGCGCCGTGAGCTCGACCGCCATGCCCGGGTCGACGAGCGTGTCGTCGCGGGCGTGCACGCCGGCGCTGCTGAAGGTCAGGCCGGGCTGCGCCCCGCTGCGCGCACGCGCGGTCAGCTCGAGGTACGGCGAACGCGAGATGTTCGCGGTGCAGACGAACAGGACCTGCAGACGCTCGCTGGTGTCGGATGGCACCGGGTCAGTGTATTTGCACGGTCCCCGGCGGTCGGACGAATCAGTAAGCCCCGCGCGAGCTGAGCACCGCGGACACCGTGCGGATGAGGATCGCGACGTCCTGGACCATCGACCAGTTGTCGACGTAGTAGAGGTCGAGGCGAACGGTCTCGTCCCAGCTGAGGTCCGAACGGCCGGAGACCTGCCACAGCCCCGTCATCCCGGGGCGGACGCGGAGGCGGCGGCTCATGTCGCTGCCGTAGCTGGCCGCCTCGTGCGGCAGCGGCGGCCGCGGACCGACCAGGCTCATCTGGCCGCGGAGGACGTTCCACAGCTGCGGCAGCTCGTCGAGCGAGAGCCGGCGGATCCACCTGCCGGGCCGGGTCACGCGGGGGTCCTCGGCCATCTTGAACAGCACGGCGCTCCGCTCGTGGTTGACCATCAGGTCGCCCTGCAGCTGCTCGGCGTCGACCACCATGCTGCGGAACTTCAGGCAGCTGAAGGGCCGCCCGTCGCGTCCGATGCGGGTCTGCCGGAAGAGGATCGGGCCGCCGTCGTGGAACTTCACGGCCAGGGCGGTGCCCAGCGTCACGGGCGCGGAGAAGAGCAGCAGGGTCAGTGAGCCGACGATGTCGAAGCCCCGCTTGGCCCAGTGCGAGGCATGCAGGGTCCGCGGCGCCTCGAGGTGCACCAGCGGGAGGCCGGCCACCGGCCGGACCTTGAGCCGCTCGCTGGAGACGTCGGTGAGGCTGGGGACCACGATGGCCTGGACGTCGTGGCTCTCCAGGTCCCACATCGTGCGGCGCAGGTCGTGGGAGCTCGCGAAGGCGCCGTCGGCGAAGACGATGACGTCGGCGTTCACGCCCTCGACCGCGGCCACTGCGTCGATCGTCGAGCCCAGGACCGGGATCCCCGCGGGCGTCTCGACGAGCGGGTTGCCCGGCGTGGTCAGGGCGCCGAGGACGGTGTAGCCGAGCCAGGACTCGCGGCGCAGCACCGCAGCCACGTCGTCGACATGGCTGGCGTTGCCGGCGATGATCACGCCCTGACGCAGGTGTCCGTGGCGGCGGGACTGCTGGATCGCGCGACGGAACAAGAACCGCCACAGCAGCAGCAGCGGCGTGCCGATGAGGAACACCAGCAGGAAGAAGCCGCGGGACAGTGGGAAGCGGGTGAGGTAGCAGCCGATGCCGACCAGGGCCGCGCTCAGCACGGAGGCCTTGACGAGGAGCTTGTACTCCTCGGTGCCGGCGCCGTAGATGTCCCGGGCGTACGCGCCCACCGCGAGCAGCATCGCCAGCCACCCGATCAGCAGCGGCCCCGCGGCGGCACTGACGAGGCCGGTGACGTCGTCGCGTGCGTCGAACCAGGTGAGCTCCTGGCGCCCGATCATCGCCACCAGCGTGGCCACCGCGAGCACGGCGAAGTCACCGATCGCGGATGCGAGAGGGATGAGCCGCGCTGAGTGCGACGGCTGGCCCACCATCCGCTTGACGGCGTTGTCGAGCAACGTCATGTGTCTGTTCCCCCCGAACGAGTGGCCCGGGCTACGAGCACCGGCACCACGCAATGACCCCGCGTCGATTGTGCTCTTCTTGTCGACATTGCGAAAGGAAACGGCTGAACGCCCCGGTAGATGTCTATGCCGCCTAGGGGATTTCTTCGAAATCCGTCGTGGCGTCGTGGAGGACATCAGATCGCCTGCCCTGCGTCCGTACGCCGATGGCCCGCGGCCGAGCCGGCCTCGACGAGGAGGGCGACGGCCTTGGTGGCGACGGCGACCGGCAGCTTGTCCGCGACGCGGTCGACGGCGCGGCCCAGCGACGCCACCGAGTCCTCGGTGAGCACCCGCGCCGTCCCGGCGACGGCCAGGCCCCAGGGGGACCGGTTGCTGCGGCGGTGCATGGTGAGGCCGTGCTTGTGCTCGAACCGGTGGCTGGCCGAGCCGGAGTAGTAGGCGCGCACACCCCGTCCCGCGGTGGTCGTCGCCGCGATGTGGTGGTCGGTCTCCAGCTCGGGGACGATCTCGAGCGGCACGCCCGACACGTGCGCCCGGTAGCCCCAGTCGACGTCCTCGAACCCGTAGCCGCGGAACCCCTCGTCGTACGGGCCGACCCGCTCCCAGGTCTCCCGGTCGACCGACACGTTCCCGCCCCAGTAGCGCCAGCGGCTCTCCGGCACTGCGGCGTAGGCGGAGGCGCGGAAACGGCCGTACGCAGGGCGGCCGTAGATCCGCGCGTAGGTGCTCTCGGGGTAGACGTTGCGGCACAGGCCGACGACGCCGACGGGCCGGGCGGTGTGCGCCTCGGCGTGGACCTGCAGGTAGTCGGGCTTGGGCGTCAGGTCGTCGTCGCAGCGCACCAGGACGTCGCCGCGCGCCGCCTCGTGCCCGGCGTTGAGGGCCGCGGGGCGACCGCGGTTCTCCGGGAACACGACGGTCCGCACCGCCAACCGGTCCGCCCACGAGTCGACGACCGACTCGCTCCCGTCGAGGTCACCGTCAAGGACGACCACCACTTCGTAGTCCTGGAGGGTCTGCTTCTCCATGCACCCCAACAAGAGCGGGAGGCGGTCTGCGCCTCCCCGGGACGGCACCACCACCGACACGCGGGGCGTCATCGGCGGCCGCCCCCGCGGAGCAGCCTGACCTCGTCGCGCGCCGTGCGCAGGGGCGCCACCTCCCGGCCAGCCAGGCGGCGACCGGTGTTCCAGACGAGGTTGGTCGCGGTGGCCGCGCCGAGCGCCGCCTTCAGGCGTCGCCGGCCGCCCCACTTGTCGGCGTACGCCAGCCGCGACTCGACGAGCCACGCCCTCCGGCGCTCGGGATCGCTCGACCCGCCGGCCTCGTGGATGACGGTCGGGGAGGCGAGGGCGACCGACGGGAGCCCACGCTCGCGCAGGCGGCGCTGGAGGTCGACCTCCTCGGAGTTCATGAAGAAGCGGGGGTCGAAGCCCCCGACGGCTCGGAAGTCCGCGACCGGCACCAACATCGCCGCCGCCACGACCCAGTCGACGACGGCCTCCTGACCATGGGCGCGGACGTCGTGGCCGACCGCCTCGTGCAGCGCATCGTGGTGCCGCCAGCGGGCCAGTGGCACCAGCCACTCCACCGCCTGGTGGTGGACGCGTGGGAAGTGCCGGCCGGTGTAGATCTCGACACCCTGCCCGTCGACCACCCGGGGGCTCAGCACGGCCGGCAGCCACGGCCGCGCGGCCCGGACCAGGTCACGGACGAAGTGCTGGTCGACCCGGAGGTCGCTGTTCAGCACCAGCAGCAGGTCGCCCTCGGCCACCTCGGCGCCACTGTTGACGGCCGAGCCGAAGCCACCGTTGGTCTCGCGGCGGACGACGTGCACGCCGGGCGTGCCAGGAAACGGCTCGGGGGAGGCGTCGTCGACGAGCACGACCTGGAGCTCGGGCGCCCCCTGCTGGGCGCGGAGGTCGGCGAGCAGCGGCCGAGGCGTGTCGGGGGAGCCGTAGTGCGGCACCACGACGGTCACCGGTGGTTCGGTCACCGCCCCCTCCTCATCCTCGGTATCGCCCGCCCCGTGCCGTCCTTCCCGCCCCGGCAAGTTTCGCACAGCGACCGTCGCACGTCTGGCTGTCGTGCAAGGATCGCCCGGTGCCGGCGCTACCCCCCGTGAAGCCGCGGACAAGCGTGGTCGTGCCGGCCTTCAACGCGGCCGCGACGCTGCGCGCCCAGCTGGAGGCCCTGGCGGCACAGCAGCCGTCGGTGCCCTTCGAGGTGGTCGTCGTCGACAACGCGAGCACCGACGACACGGCGGCCGTCGCCGCGACGTACGCCGACCGGCTTCCCGGCCTGCGCGTGGTGAGGGCCCGCGACGGACGCGGAGTGGCCTACGCCCGCAACGCAGGCGCCCGCGCGGCCCACGGCTCGGCCGTGTTGTTCTGCGACGCCGACGACGAGGTACGACCGGGATGGGTGCAGGGGCTGTCCGACGCCCTGGACCGCGTGGACATCGCAGGCGGAGCCGTGGACGTGACCCGCATCAACGACGCCAACACCGTGAAGGGCGTCTACTCCCCGGAGCCCGACCGGTTGCCGACCGCCATGGGCTACCTGCCGTACGCCATCGGCTGCAATCTCGGCGTCCGCCGAACGACCTGGGAGGCCGTGGGTGGCTTCGACGAGACCTACGTCGGGGGGCACGAGGAAGTCGACTTCGCGTGGAGGGTGCAGGAGCAGGGCGGCTCGATCGAGTTCGTGCCCGACGCCGTCGTCGACTATCGGCTGCGCGGCTCCCTGCGGACCAACCTGCGCCAGCGGTTCGGCTACGGCCGCTCCTACGCCCAGCTGTACTCCCGGTTCCGCCGATCGCCCATCGTCCGCGGCGGCCTCGGCCAGGAGGCTCGCTTCGCCGCGAAGCTACTGGCGTCACTGCCCCGTCACCTGCGCACCCGCACGCTCAGCGAGTGGTTGACCACCGTGGCCTGGACCCTCGGCCGCTGGCGCGGGTGGCTGGCATATGGCGTCCGTCCGCCGATCTGAATCGCGTTCCTAGTCGATCTTGGTGGCCAGGATGACGAAGTGCATCCAGTGGAAGTCGCGCGTCGCCCACCGGAGCCTGCGGAGCCTCCGCCAGCGCAGGTGCTCGGCTTGATCGAACATCGAGTTCGCTCCTTCGCAGACCTCGACCCGATAGCCCGCGGACTCGAACATCTCGACCATCGTGGCGCGAGTGAAGAAGCGGACGTGAGTACGGTCGAGGGTCCCGGTGTCGGCGTAGTCCCAGCGTCCCCGCAACAGCTGGAGGACGACAGGGAGGTACTGAATGCTGGGCACCGCCGCGAGCACCTGGCCACCTGGAGTGAGCCTGTCCAGGCACGCCCGCAACGTCTCCCACGGCTCGTAGATGTGCTCGAGCACGTCGTTGAAGGCGATGAGGTCGAACCGCTCCGGCCGACCATCGAGCGCCGCGGGGAAGTAGCCGTTCACGACTTCGTCGAACCCGTGGTCGACCCGGGCGATGTCCGCGGACTCGGGAACGGCCTCGACGCCGACCAGCCGAGCCTCGGGGCCGAGCACCTCGCGCAAGGTCTTCCCGAAGCCGCCGCGCCCGCAGCCCACCTCCAGGACGGATCGGGCACGAAGGGGGATGTAGGGGCGGACGTCATCACGCCCCCACTCCTCGTACACTGCCTGCTGCTGCAGCTCCGTGGTGTCGGCAGCTGACTCAGGTCTCTCCACGGGTCACCTTCCCGTCGTCGGATCCGGGGCCCACGCCGGTCGCCGCTGCCACGGTCGCCAGACCTGACCGGTCTCACGGGCCATGTCGTACGCCGACTCGACGCCTGCCGCCCGACAGCTGCGTTCCAGCTCGGCGCGCTCGAACTCCTGGTCGTAGGCCACGCCCACAGCTCCTAGGTGTCGCATGGGCGTCGCATCGACGACGCCGAGCCGGAGTCCATCACGCAGGAGCAGCGACCAGGCCACGTCGAGCCCCCACCCCATCCGGGCTTCCGCCGGGAACGGGACGACCCGCGCGACGGCTCGGGGAGAGAGCAGGACGAGGGGACCGATCTCGACGAACTCGGTCAGTCGTGCGGTCGTCGTCGCTCGCTGCTGGGTCACCCGGAAGGTGTGGGCGCTGCCAGGAGCGTGCGCCGGCATGGCGAAGTCCAGGCAGGCGGCACGAGCGAGCGCGGGGAAGCGACCGCCCCACCGCGTCGACAGCTCGACGTCGTCATCGGCGAGGACGACGTACTGGCCGGCCTCGGCGGGGTGCTCGGCGAGCAGTCGCCCGAGCAGTGGCATGCGTGCGCCGGGTCCTCGGCTCCTGGTGTGCTGCGAGAGCCGGGGATCGGGCTCGTCCAACGCGTGCAGATGCGCCCGAGATCCTGCGGGGAGCATCCTCACGAGCGACGCGACGTGCGCAGCATTGCGTGCGCGGTAGACGCAGTACAGGGACACGGCTGCGGAGGGTGCAGACATCCCACGGTGGAGGACCGGCGCGGCGTACGTGGTGATCCATCGGAGCCCTCGTGCGGACAGCGCAGCAGGCAACTCGCGAGGAGCGATCACTTTGGGTCCCGAGACTTGGGGTGGACTGACCTCGACGAGGCTACCGCCCGATCCCGGTCTGCCGATGCCTTGCCACTGTGAACCGGCGCGGCAGCAGGTTTCACGGCGAGCGGGTGCCGGGTGATGCATCATCTCCGTGTGGACGTCATGCGTCGCGCCAAGCGGGCCAAGCACCAGGCGCTGGTGACTCGCAAACGGTTGAGGGGCTACTACATTCACGGGCGAGATCTCGCGTTCCGCTTGTACGACCGCGCTCACCCCTACGAGTTCGACGTCAACCGGCACCGGAGTCGAGGGGGGGATCTGCCCCGCATGTATTTCCTAGATCGTGATCCGCCGCCCGGGACGCAGACGTCCTTGCCTGCATCGGACGTCATCTACTGCTTCTGGACCGGTGATAATCCGCTGACACCAGGCCGCCAGGCGGGACTGGACTCGATCGAGAGGCACAACCCGGACCTGCGACTGGTGCTGGTGACCCCGAAGAACTTGCCGGATCACGTGCTCGCCGATCACCCCTTGCATCCGGCCTTCGAGCACCTGTCGCTGAACCATCGCTCCGACTACCTCCGCGCCTACTTCATGCATCACTTCGGAGGCGGATACTCCGACATCAAGCAGACCGAGCATTCGTGGGCCCCAGCCCGGAGTAGGCTCAACTCAATCCCCGACATGTGGGTCATGGGATATCCCGAGGTGAGCTCGGCGAGTTGTGGTGGACGAGACCCGAAGCTGGGTCCGGACATCCGCCGCCGGTACGGCTCCCTCATCGGCTGCGCGACGTACTTCTGCCGTCCGAATACGCCGTTCACCGCTGAGTGGCTCCGTGAGGTCCATCGCAGGCTCGACTTCTACGCCGGGCAGCTCTCCATCTCCCCGGGCAACACCTGGGGTGACAACCCGGGTTACCCGATGGGCTGGATCGAGCTCGGCTCCGACCTCTTTCATCCCTTGCAATTGAAGTACCTGCGCCACATCGGCCAGGATCGGGCGCTCCTGCCGCGCCTGACAGATCACCGATGACAACGGGGTCAACGATCGAATGCGGACGCGAGCTTTCGTGAGAAGGGTGGCCCGGGACCTAGCTGGGTGAGGCAGATCGCTGTCTCGGCGAGGACGCTGCGGGTCCGGATCCCGGCGGTCGATGCCGTCGCAGGTCGAGGAGTCCAGAAGTGCGCCAGGCTCAGGCGCGCTCCCCCACGAGTCCCTGGCGGCTCGAGCCGTCGAGCGAGCCCAACCGCACGAGGTGAGCGAACTCCGCGTTGCTCTCAGCCACTTCTTCGAAGGTGCCGACGGACTCGACGCGTCCCTCGCTCATGAAGATCAGGGCGTCACAATGCCGCACGGTCGACAATCGGTGCGCGACGATCACGATGGTCATCGATCCCTTGAGGTCATCGATCGTCTCGGTCAGCCGGCGCTCGGTCTCGTTGTCGAGGGCGGAGGTGGCTTCGTCCAGGACGAGCAGCGAGGGATTGCGATACAGGGCGCGGGCGATGCCGATCCGCTGACGCTGACCGCCCGAGAGTCGCATGCCGCGTTCGCCGGCCTGGCTGTCCAGCCCCTCGGGCAGACCGTCGATCAAGTCGGCGAGCTGAGCCCGCGCGACGGCTCGTGCAAGACGTTGTTCGTCGATGTCCTCGTCAAAGGCGATGTTCTCGCGGAGGGTCCCGTCGAGCAGCATGACCTCTTGCGGTACGACGGCGAGCTGGCGCTGCCACCCCGGGAGGTTGTCGAACACGGAGACGCCCCCAGCCGTGATCCGCCCCGCCGACGGGCGGTGGAGGCCCAGCAAGATGTCGACCAGGGTGCTCTTGCCGGCGCCGCTGGAGCCCACGACAGCCATGGACGATCCAGCCGAGATCACCGCGTTCACGTCCCGGAGCACCTCGGTGTCGGGCCGCTCGGCGTACGCGAAACGGAGATGCTCGATGCGGATCTCCCCTGACGGGACCCGGTCGGTGACCACCGCTGCAACCTCCTGGGCACGGTGCGCGGTCACCTGCTGGTACTCCCGCACCATGTGCTCGAGCGGGGCCCGGGCGAACCGGATGCCGGCCATGGCCGTGATCAGACGCACACAACTCGGCAGGATCCGCGTCCCGGCGGCGACGGAGATTCCCAGCACCACGAGGCTGTCAGCGCTGTTGGAGCTAGTGGTGGCCCCTACCGCCAACAGGCCGACGCCGAAGACGAACACGATCTCGAGGAAGTACTTCGGGATCTCGTTGAGGAGGGCAGCACGCGCTCCCGCCAGCGCCCCGACCCGGCTTGCCGTCCGGAAGCTGTCGACGAACTGGTCGTGGGCTCGCCGCAGCTTGATCTCCTTGACCGCGGTCAGGGACTGGAGCGAGGCGTGAGAGACCGCCCGTGACGCCTTGAGGGTTTCTTGTCCCGCTTGCAAAATGCGCGGCCGGATCATTCTCTGGACGACCCACGCAGCGAGTCCGAAGTACACCGCCGCCGCCACGGAGACGGTCGGGGACATGATGAGCAAGGACGCGAAGATGAAGCCGATCGTAAGGACTTCGGTGAGCGCTGAGAGTGCCGAGGTCAGGCCTCCGGCATAGCCGATCGTCACGGCCCCGGAGACCGTCCACATCTTGTCGGACGTGTTCTCGCGAAGGTGCCAGGCGTAGGGACCGGTGAGGTATCCCTCGAGCAATGCGGTCGAGATCGTCACCTGTTGGTTGGCCATGAAGGCGAGCTGCCAGCGGCGGACGAGCAGGGCGGCGATGTCCTTGATGATGAACGCGCTCACGATGATGAGGGCGATGCAGCCCACCAGGACACGCAGAGAGGGCTCGCCGAGAACGCTGTTGACGAACCCGAGGGCTCCTGAGTCTACGGACTGACCGGTGACGTACTGCATCATCGGCAGCATCGCCACAACGCCGGCCATGTCGAGCAGGGCGAGCATCGTCGACAGTGCGGCCGAGAGCAGGAGCCGACGACGGGTATCCCCGTTGATCAGCACTCCTGTGCCTCGCGGAAAGCCCATCAGCCGCGCAAGGCGAGGGAGGGCGCTACTCAGGAGAGGCACCGGCGTAGTCTGACATCCACGCCCACATCGCAACCCGGAACTCGTCGACGAAGCGTTCGCGTGCTCGGCGCAGCTTGACTTCCCGAGCGCCAGGGACAGCGGCGAGAGCGCCGAATCGGCAGCGACAGCCATCACGGTGCGCACGACAGGCTTCTCGCACCCCGCCATGGCGGCCGTCTCCGACCCCCTGCCCAGAGGGCGTCCGGAGCTTATCCGATCGCGTAGGTGTCAGCGACCACATCGTCGAAGGAGGCGCGGGAGTACACCCGGGACGCCCAGGCCTGGGCGGTCGCGGCACGAGCACGGGCGCGGCCGGGCTCGGTGAGCGCATCGACCACCGCCTGCGCAAAGCCCTCCACGTCGTCGGCCACACCGGCGAACAGGTCTGGCCCCTCGATGCCCTCGATCCCGACCGAGGTACCGACGACGGGTACGCCGCGGAGCAGCGCCTCCAAAGTCTTGAACTTCACCCCGGCCCCCTGCCGCAGCGGCACCAGCGCCACGTGGGCTCGGTCGAGCTCGGCGTCGAGGTCCGGGACGAACCCGACCGCCTCCAGGTCCGGGTACCGCGCCACCTCGTGGGCAAGCTCGACCGGGATGCCGAGCCCGACCAGCCGCAGCCTGGCGTCCGGCACGGCGGCACGGACACGGGGCCACACCTCGCGCAGCAGCCACCGGACGGCGTCCTGGTTCTCCTGCCGGGCGAAGTAGGCGACGAAGACCGCCGTCGGCGGGCCGGCCGGAGCCGGCGTCGGGGTCTCCTCGCCCGTCGACAGCGGTGGGTGGACGACGCGCACGTGTGGCGGGTCGCCCAGCAGGTGAGCGTCCTTGCTGCTGAAGACGACGACCTCGTCCAGTCGGGCGACGGCGCGACGTTCGTGGGAGCGGGAGAGCGCGACGGCCAGGTTTCGTCGGAGCCTGGCCGTGAAGGTTGCCGCCGGGCGCCGGGCGAACAGCTGGGACTGGACGTCGTGAAAGGTGCCAACCATGCGGGCCTGGGGGTTCACGCGGCGGACCAGGCGGGCGAGCCGGATGGTCTCCGACCACTGGAGGTCGACCACGTCGGCGGCCGCGATGGCATCGCGCACGGAGCCACGCCGGAGGATCGCCGCGCCCAGGGAGAGGGGCGGCAGCCCGGGGTCCAGGCGCCCCAGGTTCACCTGGGCGACCGCGACCAGCCGCCGGACCGCTCGCTGCCTGAGGCTGCTGGGCCGTTCGCGGTCGGCGACGATGACCGAGGCGGGAGCCCCGGCGGCCGCGCTCGCCGCACGGGCCGACGGGGTGTTGGGCGTGATGACGGTGACGTCCGCCCGGCTCTGCAGGGTGGTGACCAGGATCTGGAGGTAGCGGCCTCCCGCGTCCGGCGAGGCGTCGACGGGGGCGGACGGAGCCAGGACCACGACCCGGCGACGGGTCACGCGTTCCTCTGGTCGGCGTGGTCGTGCGTGTGCTCCTCGGGCCCGTGGTCGTGACCGTCGTGGTCCCCGTGGTCGTGGTTCTCGTGGTCGTGACCGTCGTGGTCGTGGTCGAACATGCCGGGTGGGAACGGCACCGGCTCCGACGGAGGGACGGCCTCGAGCTCGGCGACGATGTCGTCGACGAAGCCCTCGATGTCCTTGGCGCCCAGGACCGGACCACCGGCGAGCATGCCGTCGGCGCCGAAGAGCACGGCCGCCGGCCGGCCCGCGGCGAACAGGTCGGTGACGGCGTTGTCCGGGTCGAACCACGCGGTGCTCCCGTTGATCTTGCCCTCCGACACCGTGTCGAGCGGCTCGGTGAAGATCGTGTTGATGCCGACGATCTCCAGGCGTTCGGTGAACGACGGCAGCCACTCCGCGACGATGTCGCACGCTCCGCACGAGGTGGACATGAAGACCAACAGTTGTGGGCGCTGGTGCGCAAGGTCGCGCAGCTGCACGCGGCGGGCGTCCTTGTCCTCGAGGAACCCGATCGGCACCGGCTGCCGGAGGTAGTCCTCCATCTCCTCGTCGTCGGCGAGCTCTTCTTCGACCGCTTGGCCTGGCCGCACGATGAGCAGGGCAGTGAGGACGACGAGCGCGGTCATCACCGGCCACCACCAGTCGGAGCCCTGGAGGTCCTGAGCGGCAGGTACGACGCCCGAGCCGGCAGCGCCGAAGCCGGTGGCGATCGCGGCGAGCACCACGAGCACGAGGTTGCGGGCCAGCGTGGACGTGGTGATCGTGTCGTCGCCGAGCGTGCCGAAGCAGTGGCACTCCACGCTGTCACCGCTGCGGAGCACGCGACCGACCAGGACGGCGTACACGAGGAACAGCACGGTCGTGGCGGCCCCGACGACGGCCAGCACCCAGCCCCAGGTCAGAAGAAGCGCGCAGCCGAGGAGGAGCTCGGCGAACGGGAGAGCCCGGACGACGGAGTTCCGGGTCAGCACGGCGGGGACCTTCATCGCGACGAAGGCCAGCCGCGTCCCGGTGACGTCGCCGACCTTCGCCCAGCCGCTCACGAACAGCACCACGGCAACGGCCACGGGAGCCAGGACGAAGGCGAGCGCGTTCACGGCCCGATCATGTCATCGAACCGTCGACGACCAGGCTCTCTCTGACCAATGCACTCAGGGCTTGGCCCACGATCTCGGTGGCGTCGGGATGTGTGCCGTGGACCTGTTGGGCCCAGTCGACCAGCTCCGCGACCGTGCGGGGCTCGTCGAGGTGCAGCCAGACGGTGGCGGTCAGCTCCGTCAGGTGAACGGCCCGCGACTCCATGAGCACCACCAGGTCGGCGCCGACCTCCAGGGCGTCGGTCCAGGGGAGGCGGTGGACACGCACGTCACCGCTCTCCAGATCGGGGGGTTCGGACTGCGGCGACCCCGGATGGTGGATGGGCAGGGGCCGGCTGGCCGCCTCGGCCGAGCGCTCGGTGTCCTGGTCCAGTAGGCGGACCAGGTCGTCGAGGTGGTCGTCGATCTCGTCGTACTCCAGGACGAGCACCCCCCCGCTCGCGTCGACGACCTCCAGCAGGGTGGGCAGCGGGGTGGCGAGACTCCCGAGCGACGAGCTCTGCTCGATCAGCTCCATGAGGGCCGGGACGGTGTCGATGGGCTGGAGCCCGCGGGGATCGGGTACGCCGCGGTGCAGCAGCACGATGCGGTGCAGCGTGCCGGTCTCGGGGGTCGACCCCAGGTCCAGGTCGTCGGGCGAGAGCTGCTGCTTGTGGGTCCGGTCCTCCGGACGGATGACGACCGACAGGGGCTTCGGGTGCGAGAAGACCACTCCGTCCGGCGTGATCGACGCCGTCTCGTCCGACAAGTAGTGCAGCCGCGAGGCCAATGCGCGGGTGGCCGTGGTCTTGCCGGTTCCGGACGGGCCGACCATCACCAGCACCCGGCCGGCATCGTCGGCGAGGGTGCCGGCGTGGAGGTTGACCCGGTCGCCCGCCGTGGCCAGGAGCGCGGCCAGGGTCACCTGCGTGGTGAAGTAGTAGTCGCGCCTCTCGAGGGAGTCGGGCTCTCCGGTGGTGGCCTCCGGCCCTGGCACCAGGTCACCGGGGTCGGCATCGTCGGCCAGCACGGCACGCGACCACTGGCGTGCCAGCCGCACCCGGGTGTCCTCGTCCGGCATGCGCGCGTCCACCGTCACGCCCATCACCCGGAGCCGCAACGGGATGTCTCCCTCGGGCTGCAACGGGCTCTCCACGCGCTCATTGTGCCGAGGACCGGCCGGGCGCGGGCCTAGGGTGCCGATATGGACCTGAGTCTCAGTGACGAGGAGCGCGAGATCCGGGACTGGGTGCGTACGTTCGTCACCCGCGACGTCATGCCGTTGGAGGCCACCGTCCTGGAGCGCGAACGTCGCGGCGAGCGCGGGCTGACGCTTGACGAGCTCCGCGCGCTGCGCGACAAGGCGAAGCAGGCCGGGTTCTTCGGGGTGCAGACCCCCGCGGAGCACGGCGGCATGGCGCTGGGTGCCGTGATGACCGCGCTGATCGAGGTGGAGCTCGGTCGGTCCTTCGTGCCGTTCAGCTTCGGCGGCGACGCCGACAACATCCTGTACGCCGCCGACGACGCGCAGCGGGAGCGATACCTCCTGCCGACCATCAGCGGCGAGAAGATCAGCTGCTTCGCCATCACCGAGCCCGGCGCCGGTTCCGATGCTCGCAACATCCGCACCTCCGCCGTCCGCGACGGTGACGAGTGGGTGATCAACGGCGAGAAGACCTTCATCACGTTCGGCGACATCGCGGACTTCGTCATGGTGTTCGCGGTCACCGACAAGGAGAAGGGTGCGGACGGCGGTGTCACGTGCTTCCTGGTCGACCGGGAGGACGGCTGGACCTCGGCTCCGATCCCGACCATGGGCGAGTGGGGCCCCGCGTCGCTGGCCTTCCAGGACGTGCGCGTGCCGCACTCGGCGATCCTCGGCGAGGAGGGCCGAGGCTTCGAGCTCGCGATGCGGTGGATCGGCAGGGGGCGCTACCTGCTGCCTGCGCGCGCCCTCGGCGCTTGCGAGCGCCTCGTCGAGATGGGCATGGAACACGCCCGGCAGCGGGTCACCTTCGGCGAGCCGATCGCGAGCCGCCAGGCCATCCAGTGGATGGTGGCCGACTCGGCGGTCGAGATCGAGGCGCTGCGCTGGCTGGTGCTGAGCGCCGCCTGGCAGGTCGACCACGACATCGACTCCCGCCAGTCGCAGTCGATGGCCAAGCTGTACGGCGGCGTGAAGGCCAACGAGATCGTCGACCGCGTCCTCCAGATGCACGGCGGCATGGGTTACACCCGCGAGCTCCCGATCGAGCGTTGGTACCGCGAGCTCCGCCTGCTGCGCATCTACGAGGGCACCGACGAGATCCAGCGCCGCACCATCGCCCGCAACCTGCTCTCCGGTCACGTCTCGGTGCGCGGGCACCTGGGCTGAAGCTGCTCGAGAGCCTCGGTCAGGCCGGCTGCGAGACCCTGGCCGCCGGTCTTTCGCGAGTCATCCGCTTGGCCAGGCCGAGGGCGGGGCGTTCGACCAACAGCCACGACGCCCAGGCGCAAGGCAAGGTGAAGGCAAGGGTCAGGGCGGCGGAAGGCAGGATGCCGAAGTCCTGAGCTCCCAGCTGGATCAGGATGTTGGTGACCACGGGAGCGTAGATGTACACGCCGTAGGAGACGTCGTTCACCGCTCCCATCCGCACCGGCAACGTCGCGCCCAACGTCAGGAGCAGGTAGCTGAGCGGCAGGGCCAGAAGGACGTGGAACATGAAGTCCCCCACATTCACGTAGACCACCACCGTGATGACGAACGCGGCCACCATGAGGTCGGCACGCACAGGCATCCGGTGGCGAAGCGCCCACACGGCCATTCCCACCAGGAAGAAGCCGGCGAGGCGCAAGGCCTCGAGGTACATGTTCGTGGACACGTTGAGGGGCCCGTGGGCAAGCGGCTGGAGCGCGATGGTGAGCAGGGCCGCCGCAACGAGCACGACAGCGAGGTGACGCCTGACGAGTGTCAGCGACAGCAGCAGTGCCGCGGCCAGGTAGGCGGCGAACTCGAACTCGAGCGTCCAGAGGGACCCATCCCACGCCGAGGCACCGGGAACCCCTGCCAAGGTGTCGCCGATGAGCCACTGGTTCATGGTCAACCCTATGTTGTTGCCGACGTATCCGACTGCGCTCCTGAGGTCGTAGTGGCCGGCGAACATGCTCGAGAGCGGCGCGAAGACGAAGGCCGTGACAACGAGACAGGCCCAGAACCCCGGGAGGATGCGCAGGCAGCGCCGGAGCACGAAGTCGTACATCGTCAGCCGCATGCGTGAGCCGGCGATGAGGAAGCCGGACAGGGCGAAGAATCCGTTCACGGCCAGGCCGCTGAGGCCCTCGAGGACACCAGGGCCGGCATGCCCCACGATCACGAAGACTGCGAGGACGAGCCGCAGGAAGTTCAGCGCATTGTCACGGCCGTCGAGCCGCGCCCCCAGTGTCGTCGGCACCCGCAAACCTTACGTGCCGACGACCCGCTCGTCCGCTGTCTGGCTCAATTGGAAACAATCGCCCCATGACCATGCGCCTGGGCCGGCACACGTTCGGCCCGGACGAGACGGTGATGATGGCGATCGTCAACCGCACGCGGGACTCGTTCTACGACCGGGGGGCGACCTTCGACGACGGGCCGGCGCGCGAGCGCGTGCACCGGGTCGTGCACGAGGGCGCGGAGATGGTCGACATCGGCGGCGTACGGGCCGGGTACGGCGAGCAGGTGGACGCCGTCGAGGAGATCCGGCGGGTGGCGCCCCTGGTCGCCTGGGTGCGCGAGACGTACCCCGGCGTGGTGATCAGCGTCGACACCTGGCGGTCCGAGGTCGCCCGCGAGGTGTGTGGCGCCGGCGCCGACGTCCTCAACGACGCCTGGGGCGGGCACGACCCCGCGCTCGTCGAGGTCGCGGCCGAGTTCGACGCCGCGGTCATCTGCACGCACACCGGCCGGCTGGCGCCGCGCACCGATCCTTACCGGATCGAGTACGACGACGTGGTCGCCGCCGCCATCGGCGAGACCGTGCGGCTGGCCGAGCGGGCGCTGGCGGCGGGGGTCGCCCGCGAGTCGATCGTGATCGACCCGGCCCACGACTTCGGGAAGAACACCTTCCACTCCCTCGAGGTCACCCGCCGCCTCGGCGAGATGGTGGACACCGGCTGGCCGGTGCTGGTGTCGCTGTCCAACAAGGACTTCGTCGGCGAGACCCTCGACCTGCCGACCCAGGAGCGGCTGACCGGCACCCTGGCCGCCACCGCGGTCTGCGCGCTGGCCGGGGCGCGGATCTACCGCGTCCACGAGGTGGTCGAGACGCGCCAGACGGTCGACATGGTCTGGTCGATCGCCGGCCGGCGGCCGCCGCGGCGTGCGATCCGGGGCATCCAGTGACAGCGCCGGTGAGGGTCGCCCTGGTGCCGGGCGTGCTCGCCTTCCTCCCGAAGTACGCCGGTCAGGTCGACCCCGTGCCCGACGTGCGCGTGGCCGCCCTGGCGGCCGTGGCCTGGCTCGGGGAGGCGGGTCCGGTGAACGTGGTCGCGGACGAGCAGGGTGGCCGCGTCGGCCGGCACCTCCTGAACGTGGCCGGAGCCGCCGAGGGTGACGGCGCGGCGTACCTCGTCGTGGCCAACGGCTCGGCGCGACGCAACGACACCGCGCCGGGGTACGTCGACGAGCGCGCGATCCCGTACGACGCCCAGGTGGAGGCCGCCCTCCGCGCGCCGGACCCCGACGTGCTCGCGAGGCTCGACGTCGACCTCGGCCAGGATCTCCTTGTCGGGAACCCGGCCGGCCTGGTGCGGCTCGGGGAGCTGCTGAAGGGGATGGGCCCCGCCATGGTCGACTACGCGGCCGACCCGTACGGCGTGGCCTACTGGGTGGCGCGGTGGGACCGGGCGGAGAACGCCCAGAGATCCACGTAGGGCACCGCGACGTGACCCTCGCGCTGTTCCTGCAGCCACGCGACGAGCGATGAGAGCCCGGTCGCCACGGCGGTCCCGCCCTCGAGGGTGACGATCCGGCGCCCCAGGTTGTCGTAGACCGCGACCTCGCGGCCGCTGGACGCCAGCAGGTCGACCAGCCTCCCCGTGTCCCCGCGATCACCCAGCGTGGAGGCCGGGTCGAACTCGAACCACAGCGTGTCGCAGCGGTCGTCGATGACCTTCCAGTGCTGGACGAGTACGTGGATGTCGAGACCGTCGATGTCGCTCTTCCAGGTCACCTCGTCGTAGTCGTCCGTCGTGGCGAGCAGCTGCTCGGGCGAGACGAAGTCCTCGACGGTGACGCCGGCCTCCACGCCCGAGGCGAACCGACCGGTCGAGGCGCCGGTGGTGATGTACCCGCGGTCGGTGACCCCGTCGATCGGGCCCAGGAACGACGCGACGACGCGGCAGCGGTCGCCGTACGCCTCGGTGTTGCGGCGCAGGTACGACGCGAAGGAGGAGGCTCCCTCCACCGCGATGACGTCGACGTTCGGTGCCGCCCCCAGGCAGGCGACCGCCGTGTCGCCCACGTTGGCGCCCACGTCGATGACGAGCATCCGCTCCGCGCGGGAGGCCAGGTCGGCGATGAGGTGCTCGGCGTAGGCGTCGTAGGTCGGGTCGCGGCGCTGGTAGAAGGGCAGGTCGTGCTCCGGCGGCAGCACCAGCGGTAGTCCCGACACGGTGTGGTGCTGCTCGCGGTGCACGAGGACCCGGGCCCGTCGGACGAAAGGGTTGGTGGCGTAACCGGCCAGACGACTCGCGAACCGCCTCCGCCTCAGGGACAAGGGCATGCGCGTGATCTTATGGGGGCGACCAGACGCCCGGAGGCGATTGGGCTCCCCGCACGGAAAGGTGCTGCATGAGGACCCTGCTCGGACCTGACGGAGGGCTGCGGGAGGTGTACGCCGCCCCGCGGACCCCCTGGCTGCGGGTCAACATGGTCTCGACCGTCGACGGCGCGGCCAGCGGCGAGGACGGCCTCACCGGCTCGATCAACAACGAGCCGGACCAGCACGTGTTCGCCCTGCTTCGGGAGCTCGCCGACGTGATCGTCATCGGTGCGGGCACGGCGCGGGCGGAGAGCTACCCGCCGCTGGCGAAGCCGACGGTGGTCGTCTCGCGGTCGGGCGACGTCCCGGAGACGATGCGCGGCGCCGAGGCCGGCCGGGTGCTGATGGCCACCGTGTCGGTCGCGTCAGGGCTCGAGGAGGCCCGCGACCTGTTGGGCGCCGACAACGTCCTGGTGCTCGGGTCGCACCGTGTCGACCTGGCGGCGATGAAGCAGCAGCTGGACGACCGCGGGTACGCCGACCAGCTCTGCGAGGGCGGTCCGCACCTGCTCCGCGACCTGCTCGACCAGGGCGTCGCCGACGAGGTCGCCTGCACCTACGTGCCGCGCATCGTCTCCGGACTCCACCGCCGGATCACCGACGGCCCACCCGTCGACGTACCCCTCACCCTGCACTCCCTCGTCGAGGAGGACGGCACCCTGCTGGGGCGCTGGTTCACGCGCCGCGCCTGATCAGTCCACGATCCAGCGGCTGGTCCTGGTCGTCCGGACCACCACGACCACTCCGCCGTCGTCGCTGATGCGGCTGCTGGCGAGGTCGACACAAGCGAACTCCTCCAGGGGAATCTCGGCTGCCCGGCCGAGGCACTCCGGCACCACGGTGTAGTCCGCGTCCGGGCCGTCGGCATGGCGGACGCTCAGGGCCGCCGGGTCGGCGGCCGGCCTGCCCTTGCCGCCGAACAGCGATGCGTCGTACTTCAGCTCGATGACCGCCGGGTCGGCCACGTTGGCCACCAGCCCGGTGGCGTGCACCTTCATCGGGTGCCCGACGGCGCCCGGGACGTCGACGTCGGTGAGGGCCTTGATCGTCGCGTGCGCGCCGTTCTCGTCGATGGCGGGGAGGGTGATCGACGCGACTTGCGGCTCTTGTGGCGTGGCTCGGGCACCGGAGCTCTTGGTTCTCTGGACACTGACCGGTGGGATGAGCATGGCGCCGTTGCCGCCGGCATCGCCGCTGATCTTGCCGTTGCCGAAGTACCGTCCCTCGATCCTGGTCAGGCCGGTGCCGCGCTTGGCGATGCGGCCACGGTTCACGAACGTCGGGGGCCGATGGACGCCAGCCCTGGCGCCGATGGCGAAGTCGCCGGCGTTGAGGACGATCAGCTTGCCGAGCCCGGCCCCGAGGTAGTGCGGCTGTAGCAACATGGTCGTCCCGTTGTCGGCGACGATGCCGGACCTGTCGAGCATGCGGGCGCGACCGTGGACGTCGACGAGGTACCGCTTCGACAGCCGAACCGGCTTCGCGCCGCGCAGGTCGAGCGTGCCCTCGTCGCCGATCTCCAGGATCCCGGGCTTCCCGGAGTACGTCGACCCGGCCGGCTGGGTGGTGAGGACAGCGGGGGAGCCGCCCGTCGACCAGTGGACGTCGAGCCTGCCGATCACGTGCAGCCGGCCGCCACCACCGAGCGTGGCACCGTCCACCTCGATGACCGAGCCGCGCCTGGTGATCGAGCGGACGTCGTCCTGGTCGCCCCACACGAAGAGGGCCGTGCCGGGGGTCAGGGTGAGGCGGGCGTCCAAGCCCAGCTCGAGCAGGCTCAGGTTGACCAGGGGGGTGGCTGCGTCGACCACCACGGTCGACCCATGCGGGATGCACGCGTAGTCGAGGTTGCCCACGCCGGGCGCGCGCCCCTTCGACCACCTCGCCGGGTCTGCCCAGGAGCCTGCACCACCGAGCCACAGGTTGACGTCGAAACCCCGCGCCGCCCAGCGGCACTCGGGGGCCGCGGCCGTCGTCGCGGGCGGAGCCACCCAGGCGGCGGCAGCCACGAGCGATGCGGCGAGCAACAGGGTCCAGCGCGAACGTGCCATCCGGTGCCTCCCCGACACGGTGACCAACGGGTCGTTGCACCATAGAGCGACTGACGCCGCTAGCACTACGGTGTGCGCCGGGAGGTGGCGCGATGGCGGAGCGCGTGTGCGTACTGGCGGGCACCGCCGCCTGGCCGTTCTACCTCGCCAACGCGGCGTGGGTCGGCCAGGAGAACCGCCGCTTCGGCGACGCCGCTCGGCTCGGCTTCTACTCCGGGCGACAGGTGCACGGCCTGGCGCCGGTCATCCGACAGGTCGCCGGCTCGGTGCCGCTGACGCCCGAGGAGGCCGCGGCCCGGACGCTCAGCGCCGACCCCGTCGTCCGACGCGTCGGCGAGGCGCTCGCGGCCGCCCTGCACGACGGGCTGACCGCGGCGCGCGTCTCGGTCGTGCTCCTGTCCGCGCCCGATGACGCCGACACCGCGTCGTTCGAGCCGGTCGAGCACGACGGCGACGCGGCGTGGACGATGTTCCAGCGGTTCGTCGAGCTCGACCGGCTCCGGTCCGCGACGACCACCGGCGAGCTGGGTGCGGGGTGATGGCGTGAAGAGCACCAGCGGCGACCGGCGCGAGCAGCTCGGCGTCTGGTTCGAGGACAACGTCGCCTCACTCCGGGCGCTGGAGGCCGCGTTCGGCGAGCACCTCGGCGGCGCGCTGCGCGAGGCTCGTCTCGACGACGCCCGGCTGGAGACTCGCACCAAGGGCATCGCCAGCTTCCTCGACAAGGCGACGAAGTCCGACGGGCGTGGCGGGTTCAAGTACGCCGACCCGGCGGCCCAGCTCACCGATCTCGTCGGCGCTCGGGTGATGGTGCCGCTGAGCGCAGACGTGGCTCCGGTGGCCAGGCTGGTTCAGCGGCTCTACGTGGTGGAGGAGATGTCGGACCAGCGCGCGGACGCCCTGCTCGACGTCCCCGGCTACCAGAGCCTGCACTTCCTGGTGCGGTTCCGAGACGAGGACCGCGCGGCTCTCGACCTGGACGGGCGGGGTGCCGCCGACCGGCCCGTCGAGCTGCAGGTGCGCTCGATCCTCCAGCACGCGTGGGCCTCGCTCCAGCACGACCTGATGTACAAGGGCGAACGCCGCCCGACCGACCACGTACGCCGCCGGCTGATCGCCCTCGCCGGCCTGCTCGAGCTGGCCGACCAGGAGTTCATGTCGGTCCGGCTGGCCCACGGCGACTCGGCGGGACTGCTGGACGACGCGCACGCCGGCGGCTTCGACGTCGCGGCCGTCGGGCGCTGGGCTGAGGCATTTGCCGGCGACGACGCCGGCGGAGAGCCGGCGGCCTGGGCCGCCGCGCTGCGCGGCGTCCTGACCGAGCTCGGGGCGACGGAGGCCGCCGAGGCCACCAGGTTGCTCGGGGTGTCCGCCGACCGCGGGCCGGACCTGGCACGCACGGTGCGCGCCACGCGGCCGTGGGCCACGGCGTCGTACGTCGCGGATCTCGCGCTCCGGCTGGAGCTCGGTACCGACTACCTCACCCGCCGCGGCGTCCACGACACCGGTGCCGTGGCGAGCTTCGGGCGGGAGCTCGACGACCTGCGCACGCGGTTGGAGGCGCCGTGAAGGTGCTCTACGTCCTGCTCGAGATCGGCCTCGCGCTCGCCGTGTGGCGGCTCGGCGACCGCGCCCGCAGACAGCAGCTGACCGCGCGGTCGGCGTCCCTGTTGGCGGGGGCGTGTGCCGTGCTGCTGCTGTTCCTCATCGCGACCGACTGGCCGCTGACCGACTGGGCGCCGACGATCAACCGCTTCTGGGACGAGCACGGGATCGTCGGCGGCATCATCCAGAGCGTGCTGCTGCTCGGGGTCGGCCTGTTGACCTACGAGGCAGGACAGCTGCGCGCCCAGGAGCGGCTCGACGAGAGCGTCACCGCCGCCGGCCTGGGCGGCATCGTCGACCATGTCGTCGACACGGAGGTGGGCCTGGCCTTCTTGTCCTCCCCGGATCCGCCGGACGCGCACGGGTGGGAGTGGACGCCGGGCCGGCCGCTCCAGTGGTTGCGGACCGGACGGCAGCGGCTGAACCGCACGGCGCCGGACCGCACCGCCGACCCGCGTACCTGGCCGGCGACGCTCCCCGAGACCGGCGACGCCGCGTGGCGCGTCGAGCTGATCGACCAGTGCATCCGGCGGCTGCTGGTGGCCCTGCGCGACTGGACGCCGCTCATCGCCAGCTCTCGCAACGGCACCCGGGTGCTGGTCGCGCTCGCCGAGCTGCGCAAGGACCTGGTGGAGCTCCAGGCGCGGCTGGGCGACGACCGGGAAGTCGTCGAGGCGCTGCTGCTCAGCCTGCGCGGGCGCGCGCGGCTGCTGGCCTACTTCCTGGAGCTGAAGAGCGGCGCCGACCCGATGCGGGCCGAGGTGCTCGAGACGTTCGACCCGATGCCGGTGACGCCCGAGTCGCTGGAGTGGGCGGCCGACCCGTCGGGCCGGGACCTCTTCGGCGCCGAGTGGACCAAGGACCTGCAAGAGGCCACCGGGTCGCTCACGCGCGCACACCGGTCCCACTGAGCAGCTCGGCCAGCTGCGCACGCGCGCTGGCGAGCGGAAGCCCCGACCCCAGCGTCCACGCGCTGCGGGCTGCTTGCTCGCCGAGGGACGCGCGCGCCTCCTCCAGGGCGGCCGCGAGGTCCTGCTCGGGAGGTACGTCGCGTCCTCCCGGGGCCGGCGACAGGGTCTGGGCCGCCGCGAACAGTCGTACGGCCGTGCCCGGCTCGCCCCGCGCCGCGGCCAGGCAGCCCCCCACCCGCAGGCACTGGGCGACCGCCAGGGACTGCCCGAGGCGATCGCTCCGGTCCAGAGCCTCGGCGAGCCGACGGCCGACCTCGGGGAGGTCGCCCAGCACGAAGGCCGCCCGCGCCAGGGTGATGCTGGTGTCGCGCGCGATCGTGGGACGGAGACGTCCCGCGATGGTGAAGGCCTCGGCGGCGAAGGTACGGGCGGTCTCGCCGTCCCCGTCGTCCAGGGCGATCTCGGCCAGCGTGTTGAGCACGTCGGCGGTCCGCATGTCGTCGCCCTTGGCGCGGACGACCGCCAGCTTGGCCTCGTGTGCCAGGCGTTCGCCCTCGATGTCGCCGCTGAAGGCATGCGCCATCGCCAGCACGGTCAGGGCGCGCGTCGAGAGCGGGTAGAGGTCGAGTGCCTCGGCCTCGGCGGCGGCCACCTCGGCCAGGGCCACGCCCTCGGCCAGCTCGCCCGCGACGACCAGCTCCGCGCCGAGGAAGGTGCGAGCGGTCGCGGCCGAGGCGCGGTCGCCGTGGCGCTCGGCCAGGTCCAGGGCTGCCCTACCGTAGGCGCGCGCCTGGGCGTGGTCGCTGAGCTGGTGGGACAGCATCGAGGCCGCGGCCAGCAGCGGAGCCGCGTCCGGCCCCTGCGGCGGTAGGTGGTCCAGGACGCGCACCGTCAGCCCGAGCGCCTCGTTGTGGCGGCCCGCGGTGACCCAGAAGTCGAGACTGGCAAGGAGCAGGGCGACCGCTATCGAACGCCGCCCCGCGTCCAGCGCCCAGTCGACCCCGGCCGCGATGTCGGCCGCGTCGTCGTCGAACCGGGCGAGGACCAGGTGACCGTCGGGGCCGTACAGCCCCGGCCGGGACTCCTCGGCCCTGGCGGTGAGGTGGACGGCCAGCAGCTCCCGGCTGCGCACGACGTCGGGCCGGGCCAGGAGCCGTTGGCGGGCGAAGGCCCGCACCGTGCCGAGCACCACGAACCGCACCTCGGCCCGGCTCTCCATGGCTCGCACCAGCCGGGCGTCCACGATGGCGGCCAGCGCGTCGATGACGTCGGGGACGTCGGGGCAGATGGCCTCGATGGCCTCGACGGTGAAGCCGCGCTCGAACAGGGCGAGCCGGTCGCAGACCAGTCGTGAAGCCGGGGTGAGACGGTCGTAGCTCCACAGGATCGCGGTCGCCATCGCGCGCTGTCGCTCGGGCACCGCATCCGAGCCGGTCGACAGCAGGTCCAGGTTGCCGCGCAGCCCGTCGATGATCCGGTCGAGGCTGCGCAGCTTGACCCGCGCCGCGGCCAGCTCGATGGCCAGCGGCAGTCCGTCGAGCAGTGCGCACACCTCGGCGACGTCGTGCTCGTGGCCCTCGAGGCGGAACGACGGCTCCGCCGAGATGGCCCGGTCGACGAAGAGCCGCACCGAGGAGGAGGCCGCGATCGCGGCCTTGTCGTCGGCGATCCCGGGCACGACCAGGGGAGGTACGGGCAGCTCGCGCTCACCCGCCACCCGCAGGAGCAGCCGGCTGGTCACGAGCACGGAGATCCCGGCGGACGCCTCGAGCAGGCGGCGCACGACGGCCGGCCCGTCGGCGATGGCCTCCAGGTTGTCCAGAACCACCAGGCCCCGCCAGTCCGGCGCCATCCCGGCCATCGCCTCGCGCAGGTCGCGACGGGTGTCCAGGCCCAGGGCGAGCGCGACCTCGACCTGTAGCTGATGTGCGCCGGTGGTCTCGGTGACCTGGAGGTAGACCACGTCATCGTGCTGGTCCTCGACGCCCGCCGCGACCAACGTCGCGACCCGGGACTTGCCGCTGCCGCCGATGCCGGTCAGCGTCACCAGCCGGACGTCCGGACGGATGAGCAGCGCGCCGACCTCGGCGTTCAGCTCGTCGCGGCCGAACGTCGACGACGCAAGGACCGGGATCCGCGAGCGCCGGCGGGGCGCGACGACGCCCTCGTCGGCACCCGGCTCCTGCTCGTTGCGGAGCATCCCGGCCTGCAGCTGCTGCAACGCCTCACCGGGCTCGATGCCCAGCTCGTCGCTGAGTGTCGCCCGCGCCTCGGCGTAGGTCGACACGGCCTCGTCGCGTCGTCCCGCGGCGTACAGGGCGGTCATCAGCAGACCCCACAGCCGCTCACGGGTCGGGTAGCTGGTGACGAGTGCTCGCACCTCGTCGACCACCTCGGCGGACCGGCCCTCACGGACGCCGAGGTCGAGTTGGTCCTCCACGGCGGTCAGCCGCAGCTCGGTGAGCCGACGCGCTTCGGCCTCGAGGTACGGCGTGTCGCGGACGTCCTCGAGCGCCTCGCCACGCCACAGGGCGAGCGCCTCGTCGAAGCGCGACTCCCCGGTCAGGGCGGCGAACCTGTCGGCGTCGGTGCTCAGCGGCTCGGCGAGGTACGGGCCGAGCTGGCCGCGGAGATTCTCCAGGGCGCCCGCCGGGTCGGGGGGCGTCGTGGGCCAGGTACGGGAGACGAGCTCCTCGTCGGTGACGGGCTCGGCGCCGGCCAGAGCGAGGACGGCGAGGAGGGCGCGGGCTCGCCTGCCAGGCCCCGTGGCTCCCTCCGGGACCGGGACCGTGACGGGTCCCAGGACCTCCACCTCCATGCGCCGAAGAGTACGACCCGGCAACCCCGTGAAGGGGGCCGCCGGGTCGTGGTCAGTCAGTCGGGTCAGCTGCCGAACGCGAAGTGCTGTCCGTTGATCTGCACGTCGCGGATCACGCTGGTCAGGTTGGTCCCCGCCTGGCAACCGTTCAGGATGTTGATGCTTCACGAGCCACTCGTGGATCTCGCCCTGCTCGTCGTCGTAGTCGAAGGGCTTGTTGAACTGGGTGTTCGGCGAGAACGTGAAGTGGTTGGGATTTCCTTGGCTGTGCTGCCCGGAGAAGAACACGCGCATGGTCGCAGACCCGACCCCGCCGGTGTCGTCGTCGGCGATGTACCAGCCCGTGTACGCCAGGCCGCCGCCATTGGCGAACGGACCGAACTGGACTCTGTCAGGCGCTGGCTCGGTGGACCAGGACCGGGGGGATGACGACGCGCATCGCGCCGGGGGCGCCCTCGTCGAGCTGCTCGAGCAGCAGACGGGTGGCGCGCTCGGCCATCTCGTCGATGGACTGGCGCACGGTGGTCAGGGGCGGGGAGGTGCGCTCGGCGACGCCCAGGTCGTCGTACCCCACCACGGCGACGTCGTCGGGCACGCGGCGGCCGAGCTCGGCGAGCACCTTGAGCACGCCGGCGGCCATCAGGTCGGAGGCGACGACGATGCCGTCGAGGTCGGGGTGCCGGTCGAGCAGGTCGCGGGCGGCGGCCTCGCCGCTGGCCTCGGTGAAGTCGCCGAAGACGATCGCGTCGGACGGGAGACCGGCGACGGTCATCGCCTCCCGCCAGCCCTGGAGGCGGTCGACCGCCGCGGTCATGTCGGCCGGCCCGGCGACGGTGCCGATCCGCGTCGCGCCGCGGTCAACGAGCACCCGTGTCGCCTCGCGGCCGCCGGCGACGTTGTCGACGTCGACGTACGTCACCCGGTCCGCGCCGTTCCACGGCCGCCCGACGAACACGCACGGCAGCCCGATCGCGGCCAGGTGGTCGGCGAGCCCGTCGTCCTTGTGGTGCGAGACGACGACCGCGCCGTCGACATGCCCGCGCGAGAGGTAGCGGATCGTGCGCTGCCCCTGCGCTCCCGGCGTCGCGAGCAGCAGCACCAGCTGGAGGTCGCGCGTGGCCAGCACCCGGTTGACGCCGCGCAACGTGCCGGCGAAGAACGGGTCGCTGAAGACCCGCTCGTCCGGCTCCGGCACGATCACCGCCACCGAGTCCGTACGCCGCGTGACCAGCGACCGCGCAGCCGGGTTCGGCACGTACCCCAGCGAGCGCACCGCGTCGGCGACCGCCCGCCGCGCCGTCGGGCTGACCCGCGTGCCGCCGTTGATCGCGCGCGACGCCGTCGCCCGCGAGACGCCCGCGACCCGGGCCACCTCGTCGAGCGTCGGCAGGCTGTCCATCGCGGTCACGGTAGCGATCCGGGCAGCTCTCCGGACCGCGCGACCTGGGCATACCAGAGGGCGCTCGCCTTCGGTGTCCGCGCCTGGGTCTCGTAGTCGACGTGCACGATGCCGAAGCGCTTGTCGTAGCCGTAGGCCCACTCGAAGTTGTCGAGGAACGACCACACGAACACCCCACCCACGTCGGCGCCCTGCTCCATCGCCTCGTGGACCGACCGCAGGTACTCCGCCAGGAAGGCCGTCCGCTCGGGGTCGTCGACCCGGCCGTCGACGACGTGGTCCTCGTATGCCGCCCCGAACTCGGTCACGTACATCGTGGGGGGCGCGTAGTCCTCCTGCACCCGCACCAACAACCGCCGCAGCCCGTCGGGCTGCACCTCCCAGTCCATCGCGGTGCGCGGCAGGTCACGCCGGACGACGCTCACGTGCTCGGCGGCGGGGAAGGGGGACGGGTGCTCTGCGGGCGGCACCGACGCGGACCCGGACACCCCGTCGCCGTGGTAGTAGTTCAGGCCCAGCACGTCGATCGGCGCGCCGATCAGGGAGAGGTCGCCGTCGCGCACGACCCGCTGCCAGTCCAGGTGCGCGGTGTCCTCGAGCACGTCCGCGGGGTACTCGCCACGGAGCACCGCGTCGAGGAAGAAGCGGTTGTGCAGCCCGTCGATCCTGCGGGCGGCGTCCAGGTCGTCGGGCGTGTCGGCGACCGGGTCGGCGACCGTGCAGTTGAGGCTGATGCCCCAAGCCACGTCGTCGCGTCCGCGTAGCTCGTCCACGACCAGGCCGTGCGCGAGCAGCAGGTGGTGCGCCGCGACCAGCCCGGCCGCGCCCTCCTGCCGTCCCGGCGCGTGCACGCCGGCGGTGTACCCGAGGAACGCCGAGCACCACGGCTCGTTGAGCGTCGTCCACACGGGGACGCGGTCGCCGAGCACGTCGTACACCGCCGTCGCGAGGTCCACGAAGCGGTACGCCGTGTCGCGGTTGGTCCATCCGCCCGCGTCCTCGAGCGCTTGCGGCAGGTCCCAGTGGTAGAGCGTCAGCCACGGGTCGATGCCGTGGGCGAGCAGCTCGTCGACGAGCCGGTCGTAGAACGCCAGCCCCCGAGGCTCGACCTCTCCGCCGCCCGGCCGGATGCGGGGCCAGGCGACGGAGAAGCGGTAGGACGTCAGGCCGAGGTCGGCCATCAGTGCGACGTCGTCGGGCATCCGGTGGTAGTGGTCGCAGGCGACGTCCCCGTGGTCGCCGTTCGCGACGGCCCCCGGCACCCGCGCGAACCTGTCCCAGATGGAGGGTGAGCGACCGTCCTCGTGGGCGGCGCCCTCGATCTGGTACGACGCCGTGGCGGCGCCCCACAGGAAGCCCGAGGGGAAGGTGGCTGCTCGGTCCGTGGTCGGCAGCGGCTGGGTGGAAGTCATCCCTTGACGGCTCCTTGCATGATGCCGGCGACGAACTGCTTGCCGGTGACGACGAACAGGACGAGCAGCGGGACCGTGGCCAGCGACGTGCCGGCGAGCACGAGGGCGTAGTCCTTGAAGTAGCCGCTCTGGAGCTGGTTGAGCGCGACCTGCACGGTCGGGTTGTCGGCCGGCAGCACGATGAGCGGCCAGAAGAAGTCGGTCCACACCATCATGAACGTGAACAGCCACAGGATCGCCATTGCCGGCCGGGCGACCGGCACCGCGACCGTCAGGAACGTGCGGAACATGCTGCACCCGTCGACTCGGGCCGCCTCGATCAGCTCGTCGGGTACGGCGTCGACGAGGTACTGGCGCATGAAGAACACCCCGAAGGCGGTCACGACGGAGGGCACGATCGCGGCCCAGACGCTGCCGGTCCAGCCGAGCTCGGCCATCACGATGAACAGCGGCACGACGCCGAGCTGCGTCGGCACCGCCATGGTGACCACCACGAAGACCAGGAGCGGAGTGCTGCCGCGGAACCGCAGCTTGGCGAACGCGTAGCCGGCGAGCATGCCGAAGCACACCACCGAGGTCGCCGCGACGCTCGAGACCATCAGGCTGTTGCCGAGCGCCTTCCAGAACGGCACGGAGTCGAAGACCCGCTGCGCGTTCTCGAAGAAGTGTCCGCCTGGCAGCAGAGGCGGGGTGTCGCGGGTGATCACCTCCTTGGTGTGCGAGCCGATCAGGAACGACCAGTACAAGGGCGCAGACGAGCCGAGGATGAACGCCGTCAGCAGGCCGTAGACGAGGAAGCCGGGTCGGTTCGCTGGCCGAGCCGCCGCGAGGAACGAGCGGCGTGTCGAGACCCGCGTCGATGCGCTCATCGCTTCGCCTTCGCTGGTCGAGCTTGGCGAGACCCACGTCGTCGACCCAAGTGCACCAACGCGCCGAATCTGCGCGACAGGAAGTAGTTGGCCAGCGCGATCACGATGATCAGCAGGAACAGCAGCCAGGCTGTCGCCGACGCACGCCCGAGGTCGCGCAGGTGCCAGCCGAAGTCGTAGACGAGCATCGTCATGGTGCTGAACTGCCGGTCGCTGCCGCCGTTCTGCGCCAGTGTGGAGTCGAACATCCGCGGCTCGGCGAAGATCTGCAGGCCACCGATGGTCGAGGTGATCACGACGAAGATCACTGTCGGCCTGATGCTCGGGACCGTGATGCGGGTGAACTGGCGGAACCGGTTCGCCCCGTCGATCGCCGCGGCGTCGTACAGGTCTCGCGGCACGGCCTGCATGGCGGCGAGCAGGATCAGTGCGTTGTAGCCGGTCCAGCGCCAGTTGACCATCGTGGCGATGGCGAAGTGGCTGGCCAACCGGTCGGTGTGCCAGGCCACGCTGGGCATCCCCAGCCAGTTGAGCCCCTCGTTGATCAGGCCGTAGCGGTCGCCGAACAGGCTGCCGAAGATGATGCCGACCGCCACCGGCGCGACGACGAAGGGCAACAGCACGCCCATCCGCCAGAACGTCGCTCCGCGCAGGGCAGTGTCCAGGAGGCCGGCCAGCCCGAGCGCGACCACGATCTGGGGACCGGACGAGAGCACGAAGATACTGAGCGTGTTGACGGCCGACTTCCAGAAGTACGGGTTGTCGAGGACGTCTCGGTAGTTCTGCAGGCCGACGAACTCGCCCTTCCCCCCGATCAGGCTCCAGTCGTAGACCGACACGACCGCCGTGTAGGCCATCGGGAACATGCCGACGACCAGGAAGAGCAGGAAGAACGGTGAGATGTAGAGGTACGGCGAGAACCGCACGTCCCAGCGGCTGCGCCGCTCCCGCCACGCGCTCGGGGGACGGGCCCCCGCGCGGCGTACGGGTGGTTCGGGTGGAGGTGCGGCCGGGGACGCCGCGTCGGCGACGTCCCCGGTCCTCACCTCGACATGGTGGGGCAAGAGCTCAGAGCTGGTCGACGTCGGAGAGGAACGTCTGCCAGGACTCGTCGGGGGAGTTGCTGCCGTCGTCGACCCGGACGAGGGCCGCTTGGAAGGCCTGGAGGATGTCGGAGTACTTCGGCCCCTTGTACGGCTGGACGGAGATCGCGGCAGCACGGTCGCTGAGGATCTGGCCGACGGGTGCGTTGTTGAAGAACTCGTTGGTCATGTCGAGGACCTCAGGCGTCTGAAGGGCGTCGACCTGGCTCGGGAAGGCCCCGATGGCCTGGAAGGCCTTCACCTGCTGCTCCGGGGCCGTGATCCACGCCGCGAACTCCTTGGCCTCGTCGGGGTGGTCGGACTGCTCCGGCACCACCAGGAACGAGCCGCCCCAGTTGCCGCCGCCGCCCGGGAAGACGTTGGCGAAGTCCCAGCCCTTGACGCCGTCGGCGTTGCCGGAGACCACACCGAGCATCCAGCCGGGGCAGGCCATGGTGGCGAAGCCGTCCTTCTGGAAGGAGGCGGTCCAGTCGTCGCTCCACTGGGTGAGCTTGGTCGACAAGCCCTTGTCGACGTTCGCGGTCAACGTGGAGTAGACCGCCTCGAGCTCGGGGTTCTCGACGTCGATGGTGTTGTCGGACTGCTCGAAGGGGTTCTCGACCTGGTTGAGCATCGCCTGGGCCGTGCCGCCGGTGGAGTCGTACCACGCCGTGCCGGGGACCTTCGACACGAACTCCTCGCCGGTGGCGAAGTAGTCGTCCCACGTGCCCATCAGGGTGGCGACCTCCTCGCGGTCGGTCGGCAGGCCGGCCTTCTTGAACAGGTCGCTGCGGTAGCAGATGCCCTCGGGGCCCGCGTCGGTGCCGTAGCCGATCATCTGGCCGTCGGCGTTGGTCGCGGCCGCGGCCTTGAAGTCCAGCCAGCGACCGTCGAGCTCGGGGTCGGTGAGGTCGACGAACGCGTCGGACTCGGCGAGCATCGCCGGCATCGCGTCGCCCTCGATCGCCTCGATGTCGGAGAGCCCGGAGCCCGCGGCGAGCTTGGTGTAGAGGTTCTCCTTGGCGTCGTCCCAGGTGCCGACCTTCTTCTGGGTGACCTGGATGTCGGGGTTGTCGGCGTTCCACTCCTCGATCAGGTCCTCGTAGCCGAACTCGTTGAACGTCGCGATGGTGATCTTGACGGGGTCGTCGGCCGAGCCTCCGCCGCCACCGCCGCTGTCGTCGCCGCCGCACGCGGCCAGTCCGAGCGAGAGGACGATCGCCGAGACAGCGGTCACTGCCGACCGGGTCATGCGTGGGGTCCTGCGGTCCACCGGTTCCTCCTGAGGTGGTGTGAGAGCGCTTCCACTCTCGGTTGCGCAGGACTATGACGGGGGTCACGTTCCGCTGTCAAGGCACGCTGAGAAATTGGATCGTTCCATGTGGAAGCGCTCTCACCAATCACGTTGAATGGTCGCTCCGGAACGCTCGAGTCGTCACTCCAGACCATACGAGTGGTCGCTCGTGCACGCCGTACGACGTGCACCAGCGACGACTCGACCGGGCATGAGCGACGACTCAAGCGGGCATGAGCGACGACTCAAGCGGGCACGAGCGACGACTCGACGCGTCAGTGCTCAGGCCTTGCGGGCGCGGGAGGCCAGCTTGGCGCGTTCGTTCTGGTCGAGCACGAGCTTGCGGATCCGCACGGTCTGAGCCGTCACCTCGACACACTCGTCCTCGCGGCAGAACTCCAGGCACTGCTCCAACGACAGCTTGCGCGGCGGCACGAGCTTCTCGAAGTTGTCGGAGGTGGCGGACCGGATGTTGGTCTGCTGCTTCTCCTTGGTGATGTTCACGTCCATGTCGTCGGCGCGGGAGTTCTCCCCGACGATCATGCCCTCGTAGACCTCGGTGGTCGGCTCCACGAAGAGGATGCCGCGCTCCTGGAGGTTGGTCATGGCGTACGCCGTCGCGGCACCGGAGCGGTCGGCGACGAGTGACCCCGAGTTGCGCGACCGGATCTCGCCGGCCCAGGGCTCGTACCCCTCGCTGATGTGGTGGGCGATGCCGGTGCCGCGGGTCTCGGTCAGGAAGTCGGTCCGGAAACCGATGAGGCCGCGGGCCGGGACCACGAACTCCATGCGCACCCAGCCGGTGCCGTGGTTGGTCATCTGCTCCATCCGGCCCTTGCGCGAGGCGAGCAGCTCGGTGATCGCGCCCAGGTACTCCTCCGGCGCGTCGATCGTCAGCCGCTCCATCGGCTCGTGCAGCTTGCCGTCGACCTCCCGGGTCACGACCTGCGGCTTGCCGACGGTCAGCTCGTACCCCTCGCGACGCATCTGCTCAACGAGGATGGCCAGCGCGAGCTCGCCACGCCCCTGGACCTCCCAGGCGTCGGGGCGGTCGGTCGGCAGGATCCGCAGCGACACGTTGCCCACGAGCTCGGCGTCGAGCCGGTCCTTGACCAGCCGCGCGGTCACCTTGGCGCCCTTCACGCGGCCCACGAGCGGGGACGTGTTCGTGCCGATGGTCATCGAGATCGCCGGCTCGTCGACGTGGATCAGCGGCAGCGCGACGGGCGTCTCCGCATCGGCGAGGGTCTCGCCGATGGTGATCTCCGGGATGCCGGCCACGGCCACGATGTCACCCGGTCCCGCCGACGTACCCGGCTTGCGCTCCAGCCCCTCGGTGACCAGCAGCTCGGTGATCCGGACGTTCTGCTTGGTGCCGTCGCGGCGCATCCAGGCGACCGTCTGGCCCTTGCGGAGCTCGCCCTCGTGCACCCGCAGAAGGGCCAGCCGGCCGAGGAACGGCGAGGCGTCGAGGTTGGTGACGTGCGCCTGGAGCGGTGCGCCCTCGGTGTACGTCGGCGCGGGGATGGTCTCCAGGATCGTGCGGAACAGCGGCTCGAGGTCGGTGGCGTCCGGCATGCCCCCGTCGGCCGGCTGCACCAGCGAGGCCCGCCCGGCCCGCGCCGAGGCGTACACGACGGGGAAGTCGAGCGCGTCTTGGCTGTGGTGCTCGTCGAGCAGGTCGAGGAACAGCTCATAGGTCTCGTCGACCACCTCGGCGATGCGGGCGTCCGGCCGGTCGACCTTGTTGACGACGAGGATGACCGGCAGGTCGGCGTTCAGCGCCTTGCGCAGCACGAAGCGCGTCTGCGGGAGCGGGCCCTCGGAGGCGTCGACGAGCAGCACGATCCCGTCGACCATCGACAGCCCGCGCTCGACCTCGCCGCCGAAGTCGGCGTGGCCGGGGGTGTCGATGATGTTGATCGTCAGGTCGCCGTACATCACGGCGGTGTTCTTCGCGAGGATCGTGATGCCCTTCTCGCGCTCGAGGTCACCGGAGTCCATGATCCGGTCGGCGACGCCCGCCTCCTCCTGGTGCGCGGTGAACGCCCCGGCCTGGTGGAGCATCGCGTCCACCAACGTGGTCTTTCCGTGGTCGACGTGGGCGACGATGGCGACGTTGCGAAGGTTGCTGCGCAGGGTCGTGGGCAGCGTCGACTTCGGGGTCATGTCGGGCATGAGAGAAGGGGGCACCTTTGCAGGGACGGGGGTGTCGCGGAGGCCAAACCCGCAGAGTCTACGGGCCGGTATGGTCCACCGCCGCATCGTCCTTTACCCCCTAGTAGCCCCTGGTTACCCTCGTTGTGCGCTCACCAGGGGGTGGTGGGCGCGTTGGGTATGCACACATACGTCAGATCTGGGGGGATCTCGATGGGGGGCACGGCCTGGCTGCGCTTACGCGCGCCCGCGCGCCGCGGCTGGAGAGCCGGGCCGGGGCGCGTCACGTGACGCGCGCCTCCGGCCACCATGCGCCCGTCCTCCTGGTCCTGATGGGCCGCCGTGTGCGCGTGGACGCCGGTGGCCACCCCGCGACCGCCCAGCTCGAGGCGCTCTGGTCGCGCTGCCGCGTTCGCACTTCCGACGCCCACGACGACGACGACGCCGGGGAGCCGCCCACCGTGATGACCCTGCCCAGGTCCGACCGACCGATGAGCCCGGAGGCCAGCGTGGAGCTGCGCGAGCGCCTGCGCGGCGTCGCGGTCGACGCCGCCACCGGGCGGCTCCTGCTGCTGCGCGCCGGAGCCGTCGCCACGCCGGGAGGCGCCGTCCTCGGCCTGGTCGCCGACAGCGAGGAGCTGCGCACCTCGGTGGTGGCCGAGCTGAGCCGTCGCGGCTTCGCGTACGTGACCGACGAGCTGCTGGCGCTCGACGAGTCCTTCGACGTGGTCGCCTTCCCGGAGCCGCTGGGGTTCGAGCAGCCGGACGCGGGCTTCTCCGTGCTGGCCGGACCCGACGCCCTCGGTCTGCGTGCGTGCGCGGACCCGTTGCGACTGGCGGCCATGGTCGTCCTCGATCACGACCCACGGCGCCGCGAGGCGCCGGAGCTGGTCCGTGTCGACCGGGCGGACGACGTACGCCGCCTGGAGCCGGCCGTGCTCGCCGCGCCCGACGCATGGGCCGATACCGCACTGCCCGACCTGGTGGACGAGGTCGACGGGCTGTGGGAGCTGAGGTACGGCGAGATCCACGCCGCCGTTCCGCTGCTGGCCGACCTGCTGGTCGAGCGCACGCGACCGGTGTCCGGCCCCATCGAGCTGTATGTCGCCGTCGGCCTGGGGGAGGACGACGGCCCGCGCCGGCCGCGCGTCAGCGGGCACGACCTGGCCCTGGACGGGCTGCGCCGGACGGTGTGGGAGTCCGCAGCCGGCGGCGCGACCCTCGAGGCTCTGCACACGGCGGCCAACCTCGAGCTCGGCGGTCCGCACCACATCTCCGTGCAGCTGGTGGCCGCGGCCGTGCGCGACCTGATGGGTCTCGGGCTGCTCGTCCCGGAGACCAGCCACCGGCCCAGCGAGCTCGTGGGGCGCTGATTCGAGGTCCCGGACCTTTCCCCTGTCGGTCCGGCAGGGTAGGCAGGACGCATGACCTGCTCCTTCATCCCTCCCTACCTCCTCGAGCAGATCGCGCGCGCCGACTCGGCGGCCGCGGCGCGGATGACCGCCACGCTGACCGTCGACGCCCAGCTCCGTGACCAGCGACCCGTTCCTCGCCCTCAGCAGACGATGGCCCCCACGCCGGGTGCGGCCGCCACGGTGCCCGACTGGACCGTGCACACGGCGGACAACACCACGACGCTGCCCGGCTCGAAGGTGCGCGGCGCCGATGACCCGCCGTCGGGTGACGTCGCGGTCGACGAGGCCGCCGACGGCATCACGGGCGCCCTCCGGCTGTTCGCCGAGGTCTTCGACCGGTCGTCGTACGACGGCTCAGGTGCACCGGTCTCCCTCACCGTCCACTACGGCCGCGACTACGTGAACGCGTTCTGGGACGGCGTGCAGCTGGTGTTCGGCGACGGCGACGGCGAGATCTTCGACCGGTTCACCAAGCCGGTGGACGTGCTCGGCCACGAGCTCACCCATGCGGTGACCGAGCACACCGCCGAGCTGCGCTACCAGGACCAGCCGGGTGCCCTCAACGAGTCGGTCAGCGACGTCTTCGGCTCCTGCCTCAAGCAGTGGCTGCTGGGCCAGACCGTCGACCAGGCCGACTGGTTGATCGGGGCGGAGCTTTTCCTGCCGGGCGTCAAGGCGCGCGGGCTGCGCGACATGGCCAACCCCGGCACTGCCTACGACGACCCCAAGCTCGGGAAGGACCCGCAGGGCGCATCCATGGACGCCTACGTCGACACCCGGGACGACAACGGAGGCGTGCACCTCAACTCCGGGATCCCCAACCGGGCCTTCCACCTGGCCGCCACCGCGATCGGCGGGCACGCCTGGGAGGGTGCCGGCCGGATCTGGTACGCCGCCCTCACCGGTGGCCAGGTCGGCACCGACACCGACTTCGCCGGGTTCGCCGCGGCGACCGTCGCGGCGGCCGGCGAGCACGCCGACGCGGTCCAGCAGGCCTGGGAGACCGTGGGCGTCACCCCCACGAGCGGGTCGACCACGGGCGCCTCCACGACCGAGCCCGGCGGCGAGGAGACCCTCGTCCACGTCCGTCGTACCGGTGGGTTCGCCGGACGCGCCGCCGAGGGTTCGGTCGACCTGGCCTCCCACGACGCCCGGGTGCCAGAGGTGCGCAGCCTCGTCGAGCGCATCGACCTGTCGCACGTAGCCGGCGGAAACCCGCACCCCGACATGTACGTCTACGCCTTCGACCTGTGCGGCCGCCACGCCCAGGTCCCCGAGCACCACCTGACGCCGGACCTGAACCGGTTGGCCGTGTTGGTGCTCGAAGTCGGCGACCCGACGTTCTAGCCCAACGCCCGGTCAAGGGCCGCGTTGACGTGCAGGGTGGTGCACGGGAAGACCGGGAGCTCGATGTCGGCCTGGGAGACCAGCAGCTCGATCTCGGTGCAGCCGAGCAGGATCGCCCGGGCGCCCGCGTCCCAGAGCTCCTCGGTGAGGGCGACGACCCGGCGGCGGGTGGCGTCCACGACGCGGCCGTGCACGAGCTCGTCGTAGATGGCGGAGTTGAGCCAGTCGTGGTGCTCGGCCGCCGGCATGATCGCGGTGACGCCGTGCCGGGCCAGCCGGTCGGCGAAGAAGCCGTCCGACATGGCGACGCGGGTGCCGATGAAGCCGACGGACGTGGCGTCCTGGGCGAGGCAGGCCGCGGCGACGACGTCGGCGAGGTGCAGCAACGGGATGTCCACGGCGGCCTCGACCTGGTCGGCCACCCGGTGGAACGTGGTCGTGCACAGCAGCAAGAAGTCCGCGCCCGCCCGCTCGACCCCTCGGCCGGCGTCGGCGAGCAGCTCGCCGATCTGGTCCCAGCGCTCGGTGTCCTCGAGGTCGGTGAGCTCGGCGAAGTCCACGGTGCTCAGCACCAGCCGCGGTGACGAAAGGCCGCCGAGCCGGTCGCGCAGGCCGAGGTTCAGGTCACGGTAGTAGACCGCGCTGCTCTCCCAGCTCATCCCGCCGACAAGCCCGATGGTCTGCACGGATCAGAAGTTAGCCGACCCGGTGCACCTTGTGCTGCGCGGCCTGCGCCAGCGGCCGCACCACGATCTCGTCGATGTCGACGTGCGAGGGCCGGGTGGCCACCCAGCCGACGACGTCGGCGATGTCGTCGGCGGTGAGGGGCTCTGGTACGCCGGCGTACACCGCCGCGGCCTTCTCGGCGTCCCCGCGGAAGCGGTTCAGGGAGAACTCGTCGGTCTTCACCATCCCCGGCGCGATCTCGGTGACCCGGATCGGCTCCCCGCTCAGCTCGAGCCGGAGGGTGCCGGTGAGGGCCTTCAATGCGTGCTTGGCCGCGGTGTAGACGCCGCCGCCCTCATAGACGACGCGTCCTGCGGTCGACCCCATGTTCACGATGAGCCCGTCGCCGCTGGCCCGCAGCGCGGGCAGCAGGGCCTGGGTGACCTGCAGAGTTCCCAGCACGTTGACGTCGAAGGTGCGGGCCCAGTCCTCCGGGGCGCCGCCCTCGACGGTGTCCGCGCCGAACGAACCACCCGCGTTGTTCACCAGCACGTGCAGCACGGGACCGACGGCCTCGGCCAGCTTCGCCACGGACGCGGGGTCGGTGACGTCGCAGACCGTGGCGACGCCGTCGATCTCCTCGGCCAGCGCCTCGATCCGGTCCGTACGACGGGCGGCGACGTGGACGTGGAACCCCTCGGCCGCCAGCCGGCGGGCTGTTGCGGCGCCGATGCCGGAGCTGGCTCCGGTGACGAGGGCGGTGCGCTGCTGATCGGTCATGCGCCGATTGTGCCGAACGGTGGATCTCGGCAGACTGGCCGGTCGACCGGGGACTCGGCATCGGGAGGGAAGGGGTCAGGCGTGCCCAGCCACTCGACCAAGGCCACGACCAGCACGATGGCCAGCACGACCACCAGGGTCGCTCAGGTGGTCGGCCTCCTCGGTGGTGTGGCCTGGGTGGCCGCAGCCTTCCTCTGGGAAGGCGGCGACGACCCGCTGGAGCTGGGGCTGTTCTGGCTCGGCGCGGCTCTCATCACCTTCTTCCTTCTCGAGCTGGGCATGCTGCTGGTCAAGAGGGGGCTGCTGGCGCTGCGCCTGTTCGTCGCCTGTGCGCTGCCACTGCTCGTGTGGATGGTGGTGGCCTTCGCGGCGACGTCGGCATCCGACGACGGGATCGTCTGGGGACTCACCGGTGCCGCGGTCGCGGTGTTCTCGATCGTGCAGCTGGCGCGGCCCACGCCGCAGCGAGCGACGCTCTAGGCATTTCCGCTCGCACAGTCCGTCGCTCCGCTCCGGTCTGTGCCGGCGCCTCGCTATCTCGTCCGGCTCGCAAGCTCACCGAACGGGCGCTCAGCGGGAATCAGTCTCCGATGTCGGTGGTTGTGCCTTTCTGGAGGACTCCGCCGACCGGAAGGCACGCCCGTGGGATCACTGGATCGCCCGATCGACCGGGTGGCGATGATCAGCCTGCACACGTCCCCGCTGGACCAGCCGGGGACAGGTGACGCCGGCGGCATGAACGTCTACGTGCTCGAGCTGGCGAAGCGGCTCGCCGCGCGCGGCACCGAGGTCGACATCTTCACCCGCGCCACGGCCTCGGCGCTCCCGGTCAACGTGGAGGCGGCCCCCGGAGTGATGGTCCGCAACATCCACGCCGGACCGTTCGAGGGCCTGGCCAAGGTCGAGCTCCCCGGCCAGCTCTGCGTCTTCGCGCGCGAGGTGCTGCGCACCGAGGCCTCGCAGCCGCTGGGCCACTACGCCGTGGTGCATTCCCACTACTGGCTCTCCGGCCAGGTCGGCGCCCTTGCGCGCGACCGCTGGAGCGTCCCCCTCGTGCACTCGATGCACACCATGGCCAAGGTCAAGAACGACGCCCTCGCCGAGGGCGACACTCCTGAGCCGTCGGCGCGGATCATCGGCGAGGAGCAGGTGGTCGAGGCCGCCGACCTGCTGATCGCCAACACCGACACCGAGGCCAAGCAGCTGATCAACCTGTACGACGCGTGCGCGTCCCGCGTCGAGGTGATCCACCCTGGCGTGGACCTCGAGGTGTTCCGTCCCCGCGAGCGGGGCGACGTACGCCGCCGGCTCGGCCTGCCCCAGGACGCGACGATCGTGATGTTCGCCGGCCGCATCCAGCCGCTGAAGGCGCCCGACGTGCTGCTGCGTGCCGTGCGCGTCCTCCTCGAGCGCGAGCCGGAGCTGCGCTCGCGACTGGTCGTACCGGTGGTGGGCGGCCCGTCCGGCTCGGGCCTCGACCACCCGGAGGCGCTCGCCCAGCTGTCGGACCGGCTGGGGCTCGCCGACGTCGTACGTTTCGTGCCGCCGGTCGCTCAGGCAGAGCTCGCCGAGTGGTACGCCGCGGCCGACCTGGTCGCCGTACCGTCCTACAACGAGTCGTTCGGGCTGGTCGCCGTGGAGGCCCAGGCGTCCGGCACGCCGGTCGTGGCCGCCGCGGTCGGCGGCCTGACCACGGTCGTGGAGGACGGCCGCAGCGGCGTGCTCGTCGACAGCCACAGTGCCGAGGACTGGGCCGACGCTCTGGCCCGGTTGGTGCACGACCCGGAGCTCCGCGAGCGGCTCGCCCGCGGCGCGGTCAGGCAGGCCCGGCACTTCTCCTGGGACTCGACGGCCGAGCAGACCCTGGAGACCTACGACCGTGCCCGGTCGCTGATGCGCGAGGCCGTTGCCTAGCCTGATGGGCGTGGAGCCTGCCGACGTGATCCGTGCTCACCTGACCGAGCACGACATCGCGTTCACCGAACCGAGCGAGGGCGTGTTCGGCTTCGCGCTGCCCGGGGAGCGCAAGCTGCAGACCGCGGTCCGGCTCGACCTCGGGCCGCACGCGCTGGGAGTGCACGCGTTCGTCTGCCGGGCCCCCGACGAGAACCACGCGGGCGTCTACCGGTGGCTGCTGCAGAAGAACCTGCGGATGTACGCCGTGTCGTTCGCCGTCGACCGGCTCGGTGACATCTACCTCGACGCGCGCCTACCCCTGGCGACGGTGACGCCGGACGAGCTCGACCGCCTGCTCGGCTCGGTGCTGACCTACGCCGACGAGTCGTTCAACACGATCCTCGAGCTCGGGTTCGCCTCCTCCATCCGCAAGGAGTGGGAGTGGCGACACCTCCGCGGGGTGTCCACCGCCAACCTCGAGGCCTTCCGCGGCTGGCTGGAGGCCGGCTCCGAGCCGTCAGTTCGCGATCAGGACGGCGACGAGGGCGACGGCGGCCGGTAGCGCCTGCACGAGCAGGATCCGGCGGCTGACCGTCGCGGCGCCGTACGCTCCGGCCACGACCACGCAGAGCAGGAAGAACACCTGGACGTCGGTCTTGTCGGCCACCAGACCCCAGACCAGGCCGGCGACCAGGAAGCCGTTGTAGAGGCCCTGGTTGGCGGCGAGCGTCTTGGACGCCTCGGCGAACTCGACGTCGGTGCCGAACGCCGCCCGGCCCTGCGGCTTGGTCCAGAGCACCATCTCGAGCACGACGATGTACAGGTGGATCACCGCTACCACCGCGACCAGGACGCCGGCGACCACGCTCATCTGCGCAGCATCGCACTAACCGTGCACGCGCGCGGTCTCCTTCGGCTCCGGCACGGCGGCCTTCGGCCTGGGTTTGCGCCGCGCGACGGCGACGCCGAGCAACGCGAGCACCCCGCCGGCGTACGCGACGGTGGGTGGCGTCTCGGACAGGAAGATCAGCCCCATCACGATGGTGATCGGCGGCACGAGGTACGTCGTCACGCCGAGGTTCGACGCGCTCATGTGGCGCAGGGCATAGGCGTAGGTCGTGAACGCGATCGCGGTCGGGAAGACGCCGAGGTAGACGACCCAGAGGATCGACGCGGTGGGTGCGCTGCGGGTGTCGTCGACCAGCTGGCCGGCGAACGGCAGGCAGACGATCGCGCCGACGGTGCACGCCAGCCAGGTCACGACCAGTGCGGAGAGCCGGGCCACGAGCGGCTTCTGGAGGATCACGCTGATCGAGTAGACGACCGCCGCCACCACGCAGAGCAGCACGCCGACCAGGTCGCGGCTGCCCCCGTCGCCGCTGTCCGCGGTCCCGATCAGGACCACCCCGGCGAAGGCCAGGGCCAGGCCCAGGGCGAGGTACGTCGTGAACTTCTCGCTCAGGAACACCGTGGCCAGCACCGCGATGATGATCGGGCTCACCTGCAGGAGCATCGAGGCGGTGCCGGCGTCGACGTGGTGCTCACCCTCGTTGAGCGAGACGTTGTAGATCCCGAACCAGAGCACGCCGATCGTCACGATCGCCGCCCACTCACGGCCGGTCGGCTTCGGCCGCCCCTTCAGCTGCGGTGCGGCGACCAGGCCGAGCGCGACCGCGCCGACGAGGAGCCGGCCCAGCGACAGCGAGCCGGGTGTGAAGTCCTCACCCAGGTGCCGGATCGCCACGAACGCCGACGCCCAGAACACCAGCGTCACCGACACGGCCGCGAGCGGGAGCCAGGACTTCGTCGGTACGGCGTTCACCCGCCAAGCCTAGGTAAGCCTGCCGACACGAGACACGCGGTTATCGGCCGTCGTACCCGGAAATGCCGCCGAACTTCGGTGTCGTTCCCGTCGCTTCGTGACGGTTGCAACCCCCACGAACCGCAGGGATACCCGGTCGACCGGGTGTCACTGCGGTGCCGCCGCCTACAGGTCCAGCTTGTACCCGAGCCCACGAACCGTCACGAGGTACTTGGGGTCGGAGGGGTCCGGCTCGAGCTTGGCGCGCAGCCGCTTGACGTGGACGTCGAGGGTCTTGGTGTCGCCGACGTAGTCGGAGCCCCACACCCGGTCGATCAGCTGGCCCCGCGTGAGCACGCGACCCGGGTTGCGCAGGAACATCTCGAGGAGCTCGAACTCCTTGAGCGGCAACCGCTGCTCGGTGCTGTCGACGGTGACGACGTGGCGCTCGACGTCCATCCGGACCGGGCCGGCCTCGAGGGTCATCGGGGCGAGGTCGGGCTCCTGGCCGCGGCGGAGCACGGCACGGATCCGGGCGACCAGCTCGCGGGGCGAGTACGGCTTGGTGACGTAGTCGTCGGCGCCGAGCTCGAGGCCGACCACCTTGTCGACCTCGTCGTCCTTGGCGCTGACCATGATCACCGGGACGTTGGAGGTCTGTCGGATCTGGCGGCACACCTCCGTCCCGGGCAGGCCCGGCAGCATCAGGTCGAGCAGCACGATGTCGGCGCCGTTGCGGTCGAACTCGGTGAGCGCGTCCGGTCCGGTGGCGGCGATGGCGACGTCGAAGCCCTCCTTGCGGAGCATGTAGGCGAGTGCGTCCGAGTAGCTCTCCTCGTCCTCGACGACGAGCACACGGGTCATGTCAGGCCCCTCATGGCAGCACTTCCTGGTTGGCGCGCGGGAGCGTGAGGGTGAAGGTCGAACCTTGCCCCTCGACGGACCACACGCGGATCTCGCCGCCATGGGTGGCGGCGACGTGCTTGACGATGGACAGCCCGAGACCGGTGCCTCCGGTGGACCGGTGGCGCGCCGGGTCGACGCGGTAGAACCGCTCGAAGATGCGGTCGAGCTCGATGCTCGGGATCCCGATGCCCTGGTCGACGACCGAGATCTCGACCATGCCCGCATCGGACTTCGTCGAGACGAGCACGGTGGAGTCGTCGCCGGAGTACGTCACGGCGTTCGCGACCAGGTTGGCCACCGCCGCTCGGACCTGCTCCTCGTTGCCGAAGACCTGCAGGTCCTGCACGCCGCTGGTGGCGATCTCGATGTTGCGGTCGTGCGCGTCGATGGCAGACGCGTCGACGGCCCCCGCGACGACCTCGTCCACCGACACCACCACGGGGGCGTCGAGCGGGTCGTCGTCCTGGAGCCGCGACAGCTCGATGATCTGTTGCACGAGGCTGGACAGTCGGTCGGACTCGGTCAGCATGCGGCCGGCGAACCGGCGTACGGCGACCGGGTCGTCCGCCGCGTCGCACACCGCCTCGGCCAGCAGCTTGATGGCACCCACCGGGGTCTTGAGCTCGTGGGAGACGTTGGCGACGAAGTCCCGGCGCACGCTCTCCACCCGCCGCTCACGGGTCCGGTCCTCGACCAGGGCCAGCACCAGCGTCGAGGTCAGCGGTGCCACGCGCACGGTGACGTGACGCGGGGCGCTGCTCTGGCGGGTCATCAACAGCTCGGTCTCGCGGATCTGACCGTCGCGACGTACCTGGGTCACCAGCTCCGCTAGCTCGTGCGACATCAGGCTGGTGCCCGACACCAGGCCCATGGCGTACGCCGGCGCGCTGGCCTTCAGCACCGTGTCGTCACCCCCGACGACGACCGCGCTGCTGCGCAGCACCGAGAGGACCGACGCGATGCCCTCGGGCACCGCCGGCTCGTCGGTCTCGGGCACCAGGCTCTGCTGGCGCTCGCTCACGTGCCAGGCCAGGACTCCACCGCCGGCCACCAGCGCACCGATCAGCGCGGCGACGAACGCCTGCGTCGTCGGATCCACGTCAGAATCGTACGCAGCGGTTCACCCGGTCATCGCTTCCGCGACGGCGCCTCGACGAGTGTTCACCGCGCGTTCACCGCGTGACGCCGTCCGGTCACCCACCGCCCGTAAGGTCCACGACATGCGCGAGGCCTATCACGACCAGCTCGACTCCATCTTCCGCGACCTCGCCGTCGTCTGCGGCAACGTCCAGGAGGCAGTGCGGCAGGCCACCCGGTCCTTGCTCACCGGCGACGCCGAGACCGCTGAGGCGGTGATCAGTGCCGACAGCCAGATCGACGCGGCGACCGAGCGGGTCGAGGACAACTGCTTCTCCCTGCTCTCCCTCCAGCAGCCGGTCGCCGGTGACCTGCGGGTCATCGTCTCGGCGCTGCGGATGGTCAGTGAGCTCGAGCGGATGGGTGACCTGTCGGTCCACGTGGCCAAGATCGCCCGCCTCCGGGTGCCGCTGATCGCGGTGCCCGAGGAGGTGCGGCCGACCATCGCGCGGATGGCCGAGGTCGCCGAGGACATGGTCGCCCGGGTGGCCGACATCCTCACCGAGCGCGACGTCGAGGCTGCCATCGAGCTGGGCCGCGATGACGACGAGATGGACAAGCTGCGGCGCAACAGCTTCACGCAGCTGCTCTCCGACGACTGGGCGCACGGCGTCGAGGCCGCCGTCGACATCGCCCTGCTGGGCCGGTACTACGAGCGGATCGCCGACCACGCGGTCTCGGTCGGCAACCGGGTGATCTTCGTGGTGACCGGCCAGTTCCCGGTCCCCCCCGACGCCTGAGCTACCCGTCGTACGCTCGACTTGTCAGGCGTTCCCTGAACTGGTCGGCCTCCGCACAGGCTGACAAGTTCAGGAATCCCCGGTCAGCCGGGGATTCCTTCGCTCAGCGCCCCTGGTTGGCGACGGCGGCGGCGGCGTCGGCGGCGGCGTCGGGGTCGAGGTACTCGCCCCCGCGCACGGTGGGCCGGAAGGACTCGTCGAGGCGGTAGAGCAGCGGCATGCCCGTGGGGATGTTGAGGCCCGCGATGTCCTCGTCGCTGATGCCGTCGAGGTGCTTCACGACCGCCCGGAGGCTGTTGCCGTGCGCCGCGACGAGCACGCGGTGGCCGGCCCGCAGGTCGTCGATGATGTCGCCCTCCCAGTAGGGCAGCATGCGGGCGATCACGTCCTTGAGGCACTCGGTGCGCGGCAGGTCGTCGCCCAGGCCGTCGTACCTCGGGTCGCCCACCTGCGAGAACTCGGCGCCGTCCTCGATGGGCGGCGGTGGCACGTCGAAGGACCGGCGCCAGAGCATGAACTGCTCCTCCCCGAACTCCTCCATCGTCTGCTTCTTGTCCTTGCCCTGCAGGCCGCCGTAGTGCCGCTCGTTGAGCCGCCACGACCTGCGCACCGGGATCCAGTGCCGGTCGCAGGCGTCCAGCGACAGGTTCGCCGTGGTGATCGCGCGCCGCAGCAGCGACGTGTGCACGACGTCCGGCAGCAGCCCGGCGTCCTTCAGCAGCTCCCCGCCGTGCACGGCCTCGCGACGGCCCTTGTCGTTGAGGTCGACGTCGACCCAGCCGGTGAAGAGGTTCTTCGCGTTCCACTCGCTCTCGCCGTGGCGGAGGAGGACGACCTCGTAGGTCACGACGGGGAGGCCGTCGGGGTGGCGGCCGGCGACGGCGAGCCCGTGCCGTTGTCGTAGTCGGTGTACTCGTCGTCGGCGACCACCACGTGGACGTCCAACGCGGCGGTCTCGCCGTTGTCGAACCCGACCGTCACGCCGACGAAGTCGCCGGTCGCGAACTTGCCGCTCACCTTGATGCCCTGGCCGTTGGCGAGGTTGACCGCTGCGTGCGGCTTGACCTCGATGGGGTCGAAGCCGGCCACCTGCGTCGTGGAGTTCTCGCCGAAGCTGAGCGAGGTCATGCTGATCGTCTGGTCGGACAGGTTGTTCGCCAGCGTGGCGACGAACGTGCCCGACCCTTCCTCGCTCGAGACGATCACGGCGTTCAGCACGTCGACGTCGCCGTCCTTGTTGCTGGTGCCGTTGGCGATGGTGTTCTCGCGGTCGGTGGCGTAGTTGAAGCCGCAGGAGGCGACGCCAGGGACGGCGAGGACGAGTGCTCCGGCGGTCAGAGCGAGCCGGATTCTGGGGTTGCGGCGCAAGAGCCGACGGTCCATGGGTCACAGGCCTTTGTGGTCGACGGGTGTGCGCGGCCCAGCCTAGTGGTCCCGGCTCGCCGCCTGTTACCGGCAAGCGGCTACTGGCGCAGACCGACGGTCGCGCCGGCCACCATCAAGGACGCCACCAGGAACACCGCGACGGCGACGGTGATCCACAACAGTCGCGCCGCACCGGTGCGCAGCCCCAGCCGCAGCGGCAGGTGTCGCAGCCCGTCCTCGTTGTCGGCGACCAGGTCCGGCAGCGCGAGCAGGACGTGTACGGCGACGCCCAGCAGCGCGGCCAGCACGCTCATCACGACGGTCGGCGGGTCTCCCTCGGCGGCGCCACCCCACCCGCCGTACGAAAGGAACGCCGGCAACAGCCCGTACGACACGGCCCACGGCACCCAGGAGAGCGCCGAGCTCCGGAGCAGCAGGTTGCCGGCCAGCGCCGCCGCTACCGAGATGAGGTACGCCGCCCCGGCGGTGAGGCCGTTCGCGAGCGCGAGCGGCACCAGCAGGAGCACGCCGCAGGCGACGGCGAACCACGCGTTACCGGGGTCGACCTCCCCGGCCGCGATCGGCTTGCCGGGACGATCGCGAGCCGCGTCGCGACGCCGATCGACGAGGTCGTTGTGCCAGCCGATCACCGCCTGGCCGACGAGCACGGTCGCCGCGACCAGACCGGCTTCGCGCAACGGCCGGCCGATCGCGACCGCCGCCCCGGCCAGGGCAAGGGCGGTGAGCACGGCGTGCAGCGGGTGGGCGGCACGCGCCAGCCGTACGGGCCCGAGGTGTGGCCTCGCCACCAGCACCGACATGGCGGTCAGTATCGACCAGGCGCCTGGAGGTCGCGGCCGATTGGCCGGACCGGACCGGGGTCCGACCCCCGGGCGAGGGCCTCGGACGGCACATCAGGGCGGAACTTGTCAAGCCCGCATTAAGCCTCTGACCTGCGCAAACGTGGCGATCGCTGCTCTGCTGACGTGTTAGAATGGTCACCTGGAAAGGGGTACCGAACATATGACCTTCACCGTCGGCGAAACGGTTGTCTACCCGAATCACGGGGCCGCAGTCATCGAGGATATCGAGATGCGCACGATCAAGGGGGAGGACCGGCAGTACCTCGTCCTTCGGATCGTGGCTCAGCAGGACCTGGTCGTGCGCGTTCCCTCGTGCAACCTGGACCTGGTCGGCGTTCGCGACGTCGTCGACAAGGAGGGCCTGGACCGCGTCTTCGACGTGCTCCGCGCCGCCCATGTCGAGGAACCGACCAACTGGTCGCGTCGCTACAAGGCCAACCTCGAGAAGCTGCACAGCGGGGACGTCATGAAGGTGGCCGAGGTCGTCCGCGACCTGTGGCGCCGCGAGCGTGACCGAGGCCTCTCCGCGGGCGAGAAGAGGATGCTGGCCAAGGCTCGCCAGATCCTCGTCTCCGAGCTGGCCCTGGCCGAGCACACCAACGAGGACAAGGCCGAGGCCATCCTCGACGAGGTGCTCGCCTCCTGATCGGGAGAACCATCTACTTCAGGCCCCGCACGGCTCACGCCGTGCGGGGCCTTTAGTTTGTCCGGGTGAGCCAGACCGAGGTCGACGCGATCGCGCTGGGCCGCGTCCTCGACGAGGGCCGGGGCTCGCTGCCGTACTCCCTGGTCCACGGCGAGGCGCTGGTCGCCGCAGCCACCTGGGCCCTCTCCGAGGCCCAGGTGCTGCCCCTCGACGCCCGCACGTCGACCGACGGCGTCCTGGACGCCATCGGGTCGGATGGGCTGCCGCTGGTGCTGCACGACGCGCTCTGCCCGATGACGCCGCCGGAGTTCATCGCCGCGTGCGTACGTCGCGCGGTGGAGGCGGACGTGGTGGTGGCAGGTGTGCTGCCGGTCACCGACACCGTGAAGGTGCTGCACGACGGCCTGGTCGGCGAGACCCTCGACCGGGACACGTTGGCGCGGGTGGTCTCGCCGATCGTGATCCCGGCGGGCGTGGTGGAGCGGGTGACCGTCCTCCTGGTCGACCCGGGCCCGGACCTCACCGACCTGGTCGAGGCCCTGCGCGCCGTCGCGACGGTCGAGCTGCTCGAGGCGCCGGGGGAGGCGATGCGGGTCTCAGCACCCGAGGACCTCCTGGTGCTGGAGGCGCTCACCCGCCCGACGGACCGCCCGCTCGGCTGAGCAGCCGCTCGGCGACGGCGAGGTCTGCGGCGAAGGTGATCTTGAGGTTGGCCGCGGTCGACGGCACCGCGGCGATACCCACGTCGGAGTACTTCTCCAGGCAGGAGGCGGTGTCGGTCCCGGTGAAGCCGTCCCGCTCCGCCCCGCGGTAGGCCGCGAGCAGGTCGGTCGCCCGGAACACCTGCGGCGTCTGGACCCCCGCCAGGTCGCCGGCCACCGGCGAACCGTCGCGCCGGACCACGTCGTCGATGCGCACCACGGGGATCGCTCCGCCGTGCTCGCGAGCCGCCGCGAACGTGCGCTCGAAGAGGTCCGCGTCGGCCAGCGGGCGCGCCGCGTCGTGGACGGCGACGAGCGCGACCGTTCCGGCGTCGATCTCGTCGGCCAGCACCAGGAACGCGTGCCACTCCGAGTCGTGCCGGGCCGCGCCGCCGGGGACGAGCAGCACCTCACCGTCGCCGAGGTACGGGGCGAGGGCATCGCCGATCGCGTCGCGCTCGTCGGGCCGGTGCACGACGACCACGCGGCGTACGTCGGGCAGGGCCAGGGCGGTCCGGACCGACCAGGCGACCACCGGTACGCCGTCGAGGGACAGCAGCACCTTGTTGACGCCGGCGCCGAGCCGCACGCCTGCCCCCGCGGCCACCACGACCACGGCGACATCGGGGGGCGTCATGGCTGGACCCTAGTGCCGCGCGTCAGAAGTTCTTGCGCGCATCGCGCACCGCTCGTGATGCGCCCGTAACACGGCGAAACACCCCGACAACATCGGCGACCTAACGTCGCGACATGAGCCCGACCGAGGAGTGGCAGCCGGTCTGCCGGCTCGCGGAGCTCGAGGTGGGGGTCGGGGCGAGTGCCCTCGTCCACGGGCACGCGATGGCCATCTTCCGGGCCGCCGACGACCGGGTGTACGCCATCGGCAACCACGACCCGTTCGACCGGACGACCGTCCTGGCCCGCGGGATCCTGAGCGCCCGCGACGGTGCGCCGATCGTGGGCTCGCCTCGTCACCGCCACGTCTTCGACCTGAGGACGGGGCGCTGCCTGGAGGACGACCACGTGTCGGTGCCGGCCTACGAGGTTCGGGTGGTCGAGGGGGTCGTCCTCGTCGGTGGCCGGCTCCGCGACGCGGTCAGAGACCGGACGGCAGGGTCACCTGCATGATGTCGTCGCCGCCGAACACACCGTCCTGCCAGACCAGCCGGTTGCCCGAGATCGACGGGAAGCCCTGCTGGCCGCGTTCCTCCAAGGGGCTGTAGATCTTGCCCGTCTTGAACGAGTAGAGGTACAGGTCGGTGTCGACCATCCGGCCGCCGAGGGCCTCGTTGACGCCGCCCGGCAGGCTGTCGACGGCCACCGGGAACACCGCGTAGTCGGCGTTCGTGGCGGCGCCGAACGGGAAGCCGAAGTCGCTCAGATGCGTCTTGTTGCCCCGGGTGTCGAAGGCGTCGGCGGACTGGTTGCCGTCGATGGCGACGACGTGGTCGCCGTACGCCGCCAGGGAGAGCACCGAGCCGCTCATCGTGCCGACCAGCTTGAGCTGGTCGGTGCCGGGCTTCCAGATCGCGACCCGGCCGGACTTGGTGCCGAACGCGACGATCCCGCCGCCGGTGGCCATCGAGGTGACGGTGTCGCCGCCGAGCCCGTTCACGCGGAGCCGGGTGACCTTCCCGCTGGGCTGCACGTAGTTGAGCGTGCTGTCCTCCCCGACCCACCAGGCCGCGCCCTCCTCGGACCCCGCCAGGCCGGCGAGGAAGCTCGAGAAGGACAGGTCCGAGAGCTTGGTGGTCCGGCCGCCCTTGTCGTGCAGGACGATCGCCTCACCCTGGTTGGTGAGCTCGGCGCTGATCAGCGAGTCGCCCGCCCACGCGAGGTCGTAGGTCATCGGGTTGTCGGCGATGCCGCTGCTGACCGACGGCGTACCTGGTCCACCTACGGGGTTCAGCCAGGCGATGTTCTTGCCGGACACGACCGGGCTCACCTCGGCTCGCGGCGTGTTGCTGACGATGTCACCGGGCACCGGGCCGGGGTCGTAGCAGCCGGCGCACAGGTCGTCCTGGTCGAAGACCTCCTTGGCGACGCGGATGATCGCGGCGTTCGCGCCGGCCTTGACCGCGGTGTCCTTCACGGCGTTCGCGGCGTCCAGCATCGTGGAGTTCGGGCCGAGCTGGTGGGTGAGTGTGAAGTAGACGATCAGGTCGAAGTCGTGGGCCAGCTGCGACTGGTACGCCGGCTTGTTGTCGATCTGGGCGACCCGGCTGCGGATGGTCCACAGCGCGTTGTTCCAGATCGCGGAGTTCAGGTGCACGCCGCCGTTGTCGGTGATGCTGCCGACGGCCAGGGACCAGCGGAACGGCGGGTCGAGGACGTTGAGGTAGTCGTTCATGGTGTCGCCGTTGAGCATGTAGCGCGTGGCGAGGGCGCCCGTCGGGTTCGGTGAGCACAGCGACTGGGCGGACTTCGCGGTGGCGCAGCCGTCCTCGCCGAGTGTCGAGGAGTCCCGCTGGTAGTAGTGGTCGCCGATGACGTTGCCGAAGTAGTCGGAGAACGCCTCGTTCAGGGCGCCCGACTGACCGGTGTAGTTGAGGCCGGCGGTCGAGTCGGTCACCCCGTGGGTGACCTCGTGTCCGGTGACGTCGAGGGTGACGAGCTGCATCGAACCGTTCGAGCCCTGGCACGGGTTGCCGTAGACCATCTGCTGCAGGGCGGAGCTGAAGAAGGCGTTGCAGTACTTCCCGTCGCTGAAGTTCACGGTCGAGACCATCGAGGCGCCCTTGCCGTCCCAGGAGTTGCGGCCGATGCTCGCGTAGTAGTCGTAGACCACCCGGCTGATCGTCTGGGCGCTGATCGCGTCGGGGTCGGAGATGCGGGTGCCGTCTTCGACGTACTGCCTGCCGGGCAGGGCCGAGTTGCTGCTCGACCCATCGGCGGAGAACGTGTAGATGCCGCCCCTGCCGGTGGAGGAGCTGTACGTCGGCGTCGTGGTGTCGATGAGCGCGACGCCCTGGTTGGTGCGCAGGCCCTTGGCGGTGACCTGGCCGAGGTAGGGCGCGGTGCCGGTCACGTCGACGGGCTGGCCCTTCGGGCCGTCGAGGGCGGCGAGCGCCATCGCGCTGAGCCGGCGGGACAGCCGCGGGGACGCCTGGGACAGCAGCTTGCTGTAGACGCTGGGCGAGGCGAGCTCGGCGCTGGTGGGCCGGACCTCGAGGAGGTCGCCGCCGACGGCGTCGAGGTAGTAGAGCCCGTCGCTGAGCTGGACCCCGGCGTCCGACGTACCGGCCGAGAGGACGTTCAGCTCCCAGGCGAGCTTGCCGCTACCGGTGGGGAGCACGACGAGGGTGGGCCGGCCGACGACCTGGCCCTGGGTGAGCCGCTTGGCCATTCGCTTGGCCAGTCGTGGCGGGATGCGCGGGTCGGTGGACAGGTCGAGGTCCGGGAAGACACGGCCGCGGACGGTGTTCAGCCGTGGTTGCCGGTCGTCGCCGCCGACGGTCAGCACCAGCCCGCCGTCGAGCACGGGGACCCCGGCGACCTCCTGGGTGGCGTCGAGGATCGTGCTGCCGGCGGTGTCCAGCTCGCCGGACTCCTCGACCACCACCTGCTCGGCGGCGACCCCGAACAGGTCTTCGCCGTACTCCGTCAGGAACTCGGTCGCGGTCTCGGTCGGGCCGCTGCTGGCCTCGGCGGCCCATCGGCCGCCGGAGAGCTCGCCGAGATACCCGGTCACGTCGTCCTGGCGGCCCACCCAACCGGAGCCGGTGCTCGACCGCAGCCCGTCGATGACCCGCTGGAGGCCCGACAGCCGGCCGGCCACGTCGACGTCGGGGTTCGCGCCGGCGTACGCCGCGGACGCGATCAAGGTCTGCGGGCGCGGCTGGTCCTCGCCGAGGGAGCGGTCGCCGTCGCAGGCGGCCAGGGCGAGGGCCAGCACGACGGTGACGGGAAGCGCGAGGAGTCGTCGCGGGTTCGGCTGGCGGCTCATGGTCGGTGATTCTCACCCATTCGACCCCTTCCGGCATCGGACAATGGGAGAAAAGATCTTCCGCGGGGGCTCAGAGCAATAGCCTGCACCCCACCGCCCAGACGAACCGACGGAGGTCGACCAGTGCCCTGTCCCACCTGCGCCACGGCGAACCCGGAGGTAGCGCTCTACTGCTACCGCTGCGGGACCCCGCTCCGTGGCGGCGCGTCCACGCGCACCGGCTCGTATGCCGTGCAGTCCTCCGAAGGCGTGAACCAGTTCGCGCTGATCTCCACGATCATGCCGCACAGCAACCGGGAGACCGCCGACAACTACCGCTGGGCGATGATCATCAGCGCCGTCCTCATCGTGGCGGCCACCGGACTCGGCCTGCTGCCGATCGCGGTCGCCGCGGCGGCGTTCCTGGTCCCGGTCGCCTACCTCGTCTACATCTACGACGTGAACATGTGGGAGGACGCGCCGCTCCCGGTCGTGGCCGCCTTGTTCGTCGGCACCGGGATCCTGGCCGTGCTGGTCTCGCTGTTCTTCTTCCGCTGGGTCTTCGACGAGCAGTTCAACTCGTTCGCGGCGGGTTCACGGGTGGGGATCGACGCGCTGTCGTTCCCGGCGCTGCTGATCTTCGCCGTGCTGCTGCCCGTCGTGGCCGAGGTCGCCAAGAACCTCGGCGGCATCCTGCTGGCCAGCCTGCCCCAGTTCGACGACATGGTCGACGGGCTGACGTTCGGCATCGCGGCCGGGACGGCGTACGCCGCCTTCGAGACGATCGTGCTCTACTCCTCGGTCTTCACCTCCCCGGACTTCCGCACGACCGACGGGATCGCGTCGTGGGCCGTCGTCGTGGTGAACCTGATGGTCGTCAAGTCCCTCATCTACGGCACTGCCACGGGCATCGCGGTCGCGGCGTACTCCGGCAAGGGTGAGAAGTACGACGGGTTCACGCCGTCGTACTTCATGGCCTTCGGCCTCGCCGTCGCGGCGAACGTCGGCTACTGGCTCGGCGTGCGGCTGTTGTCGTACGTGCCGTTCGGCCAGGCCCTCGGCCTGCTCTGGGGCTTCGTGATCCTGGCCGTGCTGGTCATCCGGATCCGGACGACCATGCAGGCTGCGCTGCTGGAGGCGGCCGTCGAGGACGCCGTGCGGCAGGACGGGCTCTCGTCCAAGCGCGCGACGGTCGTCGAGACCTACTGCCCGGAGTGCGAGAACCAGCTGCTCGCCGGGTCGAACTTCTGCATGGTCTGCGGCACGTCCGTCCGCACCACCAGCCGTCAGGCGCGACGAACCATGGGCGCGCCGACGCCGGGGGGTGCGGCATGACCACGACGCCTCCCGAGGAGCCGCAGCAGCCCGCGTACGCCCCCGCACCTCCCGCGTACGAGCCGGCATCGCCGAGTCGTCCGGGGACCCCGGGCGGCAACTTCAGCTCCGGGCGGGGCAAGACGATCGGCCTGATCGTCGCCGGGGTGGTGGCCGTCGGGGCGCTCGGCGGCCTCGGCGCCGTGGTCTTCGGCGGCGAGGACGACCTGTCGACCTCGAACACCGGTGGCACCGGGGAGCCGGGCGCGAAGGTCAGCCCCGACGCCGGCGGCGGCATCCTCGACCCCACGCCGCTGGGTTCGGCGACCCCCGAGCCGACCGGGAGCGAGGAGCCGACGCCGACGCCCGAGCCGACGGACGGGCCGTCCTTGCCCTCGATCCCCACCGAGGAGCCGTCGCCGACCCTCGACCCCGCCTCGGACAGCGACCTCGTCACCATCGGCTCCGGCGTCCAGGTGCCGGTGCTGGACGGCTGGGAGGTGGTCGGCCAGGGCGACAGCGACGTGCTGCTCGGCGACGGGGACAACAGCTACGTGTACGCCGTCACCGGCACGGTCGACCCGTCGACCGACGCCTCGTCGGTGATCTCCGCGTCGATGGACGGCATCTTGCCGAAGCAGACCTACACGCAGCTGAAGAAGACCGACATCTCGGCGCTCGAGTCCTTCGGTTCCGTGGTTTCGATGGCCGGCATGCAGTACCGCGCGACGTGGACCGACCAGCAGGCCTCGGTGCCGCTCCAGGGGCTGCTCATCTGCGCGGTCCGTCAGGACGGCACGGCGATCATCATCACCGCAGAGCACGCCCCGCCGGACGGGTTCGAGGACAGCGCCAGCTCGTGGGCCCCCCTCGTCAACGCGACTCTGGGGCTGTTCGGGGCGAGCTGATCATCCGCTGGTCGAGGGGGTTGCGCCGTTGGTGACCACTAGCAACCGTCACGAGGCTCCACAGGAGGTCCGCCGGCCTCTCACGGGGTCTCGTGACGGGACTTCGTCCCTCCTCGACCGGCCGACGGGACGACCAGGGCGGTGGCGATGGCGGCGACGCCCTCGCCCCGGCCGGTGAGGCCGAGGCCGTCGGTGGTGGTGGCCGTGACGCTGACGGGGGCGCCGGCGGCCGCGGAGAGTGCGGCCGAGGCCTCGTCGCGGCGCGGGCCGAGGCGCGGCCGGCTGCCGACCACCTGGACGGCCACGTTACCGATCGTGAAGCCGGCCGCGCGGACGCGGGCCGCGGTCTCGGCCAGCAGCGCCGTACCTTCCGCACCGGCCCAGGCGGGGTCGGCCGTGCCGAACTGGGACCCGAGATCGCCGAGCCCCGCCGCGGAGAGCAACGCGTCGCACGCGGCGTGCGCGGCGACGTCGCCGTCGGAGTGACCCTCCAGGCCCTGGTCCTCGTCGGGCCAGGCCAGGCCGGCGAGGTGCATCGGGACACCGGGCGCCAGGCGGTGCACGTCGACGCCAACACCCACGCGCGGTACGTCCCCCCCGATGTCACCAGTGCGTAAGGCCTCTTCGGTCACGCGCCGATCATGCCTGAGCCACAATCAAAGACGTGAGGAGCCCGCGGCACGCCTGGTGGATCGCCGGCCTGGTGACTGGTGTCGCGGGCCTGGCCACGAGCTACTTCGCGGCGATGGTGCTGGGCGTCCGGAGCTCGCCCGTCGTCGCCGTCGCCGAGCTCGTCATCAAGCACACCCCCGGCGCGCTGGCCGAGCGCGTCATCCAGGCGCTGGGACACAAGGACAAGCCTTTCCTCGTCACGGTCATCCTGATCATCTTGGCGCTGCTCTTCGCGTGGGCCGGTCGACTGTCCCGCCGCCACTGGTGGCCGGCGCTGGTGTTGCTCGCCGCCACCGGTGGGTTGGGCGCGTACGCCGTGTCGCAGCAGCGCAACGCGACGACCCAGGACTACCTGCCCGTCCTCATCGGTTTCGTGACCTGGCTGATCTGCCTCTCGATCCTGGCCGACAACCTCCGGGCCGCGGAACGCCGCGAGCAGACGGCGCCGCCGGCCGAGGCGGCTCCTCAGCGGCGTGGCTTCCTGCTCGGCGCCGGCGTGATGCTGGCCGCCTCGGTCGGTGTCGGCGTGCTCGGCCGCGTGCTCGGCGCCGGCCGCCGCAGGGTGGAGGACGCGCGCGCCCTGCTGCGGCTGCCCGGCGTCACCGAGCCCGTGCCGCCCGAGGGGGTCACGGTCGGGCTGAAGGGGGTGACCTCGTGGGACACGAACGCCGGCGACTTCTACCGGATCGATACCGCGATCGTGCCGCCTGCCATCGAGCCGACGTCCTGGTCGCTGCGGATCCACGGGATGGTCGACAAGGAGCTCACGATCACCTATGCCGACCTGCTGGCGCGGGAGGTCACCGAGGCCTGGGTCACCCTCAACTGCGTGTCCAACCCGGTTGGCGGCCAGCTCATCGGCAACGCCTGGTGGAGCGGCGTACGCCTGGCCGACCTGCTGGCGGAGGTCGGCGTGTCCGGCGAGGCCGACGCGGTGCTGCAGACCTCGGACGACGGCTGGACCTGCGGCACGCCGCTGGCGGCGCTGACCGACGACCGCGACGCGATGCTGGCCGTGGGCATGAACGGTGAACCGCTGCCCGTCGAGCACGGGTTCCCGGTGCGGACCCTGGTCCCCGGGCTGTACGGCTACGTGTCGGCCTGCAAGTGGGTCGTCGACCTCGAGGTGACCCGCTTCGACAAGATCTCGGCGTACTGGACCGAGCGCGGTTGGGCGGAGCTCGGCCCGGTGAAGATGTCCTCACGCATCGACGTACCCCGCGGCGACGACGAGATCGGCGCCGGCGAGACCCGTGTCGGTGGGGTCGCCTGGTCGCAGCACACGGGGATCAAGGCCGTGGAGGTGTCCCTCGACGGCGGCGCCTGGCGGGCCGCCGAGCTCGGCAGCACTGAGACCATCGACAGCTGGGCCCAGTGGTCGACCTCCCTCACCGTGGAGAAGGGCGAGCACACATTGCGCGTCCGGGCCACCGACAACGACGGCCTGGTGCAGACCGGTGCGGTGGCCGACGTCCTGCCCGACGGCGCGACGGGGTGGCACGAGGTGCGCTTCAGCGCGGTGTAGTCACGTGCCAACCGCCTGGAGCGCCCAGAGCAGAGCCAGGTAGATCGTGACCATGCTCGTGAGGGCGACCGACCACGCGATCACCATCAGCCGCACGGGCCGCGGGGGCCGGCTGGACAGTCGGGCAAGTGCGACGTGCTGCCAGAAGACGATCAACTCATCGTCGGTGGGTTGGACTTCCCGAGACACGATCATTCAAGCTCTCCTGGGGGGTGGAGACTGGGGGAGCCCCATAATAGGTGCACGGCACGTTGACGTGTTAAGACATCTAGCGCCTCGCGCGACATCGACGGAAGCGCTCTCATTCCGAACGGAATCAGTCGCCAACGACGAGCTTGTCAACGAGTTGCGCACCCAATGCCGGGGTTACCAGTTCGCCTGGACGGGGGCGGGCGGGAGCGGGTGGGCGTCGTCGTGGATGACGTACACCAGGCCGCCGGACGTGGGCAGCCAGGCGTTCTCGAACTGGGCCCGGTCGTAGGTCGTCCGCACGCCGGCCGCCGTGTCCGCGGCCGGGTCGTTGGTGACCACGTCGCCGTCGGCGGTGAACCCGACGATCACCACCAGGTGGCCGTTGCTGGCCGAGACATGGGCGCCGGCGAGCTCGCCGCGACCCCAGGACACCGACGCGACGAGCGGGATCCCCGCCGCGATGAAGGACTCGGCCTCGCGCAGCGAGCGCAGCCGGGTCACGAACGCGTCGCCGGCGAGCCGAGCGGCGTACGCGGTGTTGAACGGCCAGTTGCCGGTGCCCTCGTAGTCGGCGTCGTAGGTCCGTCGGGCGGCGTAGTCGACCCACGGCGCGGGGTGCCCGGCCGGCACGAAGCGGTACGCCGACCGGCGCGGCAGCGCTTTGTAGTAGCCGAGCACCATCGAGGTCGAGGTCGGCGAGCACCACGCCTCGCCGCCCCCGCCCCACTGCGGGTAGTGGCCGGTGTGCACCATCTGCGAGTACGCCGGCACGTCCAGCGTGGTGCCGACCTGCGGGCCGGGCTGGGAGACCGCGACCGAGTCGGTGCGTGGCAGCCGGCTGGCCATCGCCCCGAGGGACGCGACCGTCGGCCCGGTCGTGCCCGCCTTGCGGTAGAGCGAGAGCCGCAGCTGCCAGGAGACCAGGCCGGCGCCGCCCGTGCGCCACGTGTCGACGGCCACCGAGGCGAGGTCGTCTCGCTGCGGCGAGTCCGATGTGCGCTTGACGAACTTGTCGCCCGCGGTCCAGCGACCCAGCACGTCCCAGCTCGCGGTGACGCCCTTGCTGTTGCGGCCGCGGACCTCGACCTCGATCCAGCTGTCACCCGGGGTCGTGGCCTCCCACGACGCGATCAGCTCGGTGAAGGAGAACGAGGACGTCTGCCACGGACCGGTCCAGCGGGCGCGCTCGTAGGACCGGCCGGCATACTCGCGCTTGCCGGTCCGCGTGCCGAAGGCCACGCCGGCGTCGGAGACGACGGTCCCGCGGGTCGTGCCGGCGCTCATCGCCGCGCCCTGCCAGCGTGCGAAGGTGATGTCGCGCACGGGAGTCTTGCCGGAGGCCGTTGCCACGGGCGCGAGGCTACCGACCGGGCCGAGGAGTGCGGTCGCGAGGACCAGCGCGGAAACCAGTCGAGCAATCGGTCTGGGCATCGATCGACCATAGACTTCCCGGGTGACACTCCGGCTCTACGACACCGCGACCCGCGGGGTCCGGCACTTCGTGCCCCTCGAGGAGGGGAAGGCAGGCATCTACGTCTGCGGGCTGACCGTGCAGTCGGAGCCGCACGTCGGTCACGTCCGGTCCGCGGTGAACTTCGACGTGCTGCGCCGGTGGCTGACGCACCAGGGATACGACGTCACGTTCATCCGCAACGTCACCGACATCGACGACAAGATCCTGACCAAGTCGGCCGAGCAGGGCCGGCCCTGGTTCAACCTCGCCTACGACATGCTCCGCGAGCTCGGCAAGGCGCTGGCCGCGATCAACGTGCTGCCGCCGACCTACGAGCCCGGTGCCACCGGACACGTGCCCGAGATGCTCGAGCTGATCACCACGCTGATCGCGAAGGGCCACGCGTACCCGGCCGAGGACGGCTCGGGCGACGTGTACTTCGACGTCCGGTCGTGGCCGGCGTACGGCGAGCTCACCAACCAGGGCCTCGACGACATGGCGCCGGCCGAGGACGCCGACCCTCGCGGCAAGCGCGACCCCCGCGACTTCGCGCTGTGGAAGGGCTGGAAGAAGGACTCCGAGCCCGAGACCGCCGCGTGGCCGTCCCCCTGGGGACCGGGCCGTCCGGGCTGGCACATCGAGTGCTCGGCGATGGCCGGCAAGTACCTCGGCCCGGCCTTCGACATCCACGGCGGCGGCGTCGACCTGCGCTTCCCGCACCACGAGAACGAGCAGGCCCAGTCCCGCGCCGTGGGGTACCCGTTCGCGTCGTACTGGCTGCACAACGCGTGGATCACGACCGCCGGCGAGAAGATGAGCAAGTCGCTCGGCAACTCGCTGCTGATCCCGTCGGTGCTGGAGCGGGTGCGCGGCATCGAGCTGCGGTTCTACATCGTGGCGGCGCACTACCGCTCGCACGTGGAGTTCTCCTTCGAGGCCCTGGACGAGGCCGCGGCAGGGTTCCGGCGGATCGAGAACTTCCTCGACCGCGCGGTCGCGATCGGCATCGGTCACGACGAGCGCCCGACGACGACCGCCCGCCTGGGTGCGCCGTCCGACGTGTCGCTGCCCGACGGCTTCGTGGCCGCGATGGACGACGACCTCGGTACGCCGGCGGCCGTCGCGGTCCTCTACGACACGGTCCGCGAGGGCAACAAGCTGCTGACCGGCGGTCCGTCGGCCGAGCTGACCACGGCCGTCCGTCAGGTGATCGGCATGCTCGACGTGCTCGGCCTCGACCCCCAGGACCCGGGCTGGCCGACGACGGGCGGCGGCGACAGCCGGCTGACCGACGCGGTCGACGCCCTCGTCCGCGGCCTGCTCGACGACCGTGCCCAGGCGCGTGCGGCGAAGGACTGGGCCCGCGCCGACCAGATCCGTGACCAGATCAAGGCCGCCGGGATCGAGGTCGAGGACACCCCGGCCGGTCCCGTCTGGACCTTGTCACCAGCGGGGGGAGCGAGCTGATGCCAGGGGTTTCGAGACGCTCGCTTCGCTCGCTCCTCAACCACCGAAATGGAGCACTCCGTGCCCGGTAACTCCGCCCGCAGGGGCGCCATCCGCAAGACCGCCAAGAAGCCGACCGCCGGCTCGGGCGGCCGCGTGAAGCGCGGGCTCGAGGGCCGCGGCCCGACGCCGAAGGCCAAGGACCGCCCCAACCACAAGGCGTACAAGCAGAAGGCCAGGGACGAGCGGGCCTCCGCCGCCCGGCCGCGCCGCCGGAACACCGGCAGCGAGGCCGAGTGGATCGCGGGCCGCAACCCCGTCGTCGAGGCCCTGCGTGCGGGCGTCCCGGTCACCACCGTGTACGTCGCCGAGGGCGCCGAGCGCGACGGCCGGCTGCGCGAGGTGTTCCGCATCGCCAGCGAGAAGGGCATCGGCCTGCTCGAGGTGAGCAAGAACGAGCTGGACCGGCTCACCGCAGGCGCGGTGCACCAGGGGCTGGCGGCCAAGATCCCGGCGTACGAGTACGCCCACCCCGACGACCTCATCGACCGCGCCACCGAGGCGGGCGAGCAGCCCCTGATCGTCGCCCTCGACTCGGTGACCGACCCCCGCAACCTCGGCGCCGTTGTGCGCAGCGCGGCCGGGTTCGGCGCGCACGGCGTGCTGGTTCCCGAGCGGCGCGCGGCCGGCGTGACCGCGTCGGCCTGGAAGACGAGCGCGGGTGCCGCGGCGCGGATCCCGGTCGCCCAGGCGGTGAACCTCGTCCGGCAGCTGAAGGCCTACCAGGAGGCCGGCTGCATGGTCGTCGGCCTCGACGCCGACGGCGACGTCAGCCTGCCCGACCTCGAGCTCGGCGACGGCCCGCTGGTGCTGGTGGTGGGTTCGGAGGACCACGGCCTCTCCCGCTTGGTCGCCGAGACGTGCGACCAGCTCGTCTCGATCCCGATGGCCGGTCAGCTCGAGTCGCTCAACGCCGGCGTTGCTGCCGGTGTCGCGCTGTACGCCGTCGCGCAGGCGCGGGCCTGAGGTCGCTGCGCAAGCCCGCGCGCCGGCAGGTCGCCGGTGCCGCCGTGGCGCTCGCGGTGTGGCTGCTGGTGACGTTGGCGGTCGGGCTGGCGATCTTCCTGCAGAGCAGCCGCACGCTCGTGCTCGCGACGCACGACGCCGAGCTGAGACCGTCGCTGGACGGCTACGTCGTGCTGCACACCGGGCCGGTCCTGCCCGACGTCAGGCAGCCCTCGACGGGCCGGCTGGGCGTCGACGTCACCTTGGGCAAGACCGACGCGGCGTCCCTCGACGAGCTGCTGGAACGGTACGCCGCGATCGCGTCCGCCCCCGAGGGTCAGGTCGCCAAGGTCCGGGACGCCCTCGCCGGCATGGTCGTGTCGGCCCTGGCCCGAGGGGCCGTGGTCGGTCTCGCCCCGATCGGACTGTGGCTGCTGGTCGGCCGGCGGCGCCGCCAGGAGCTGTTCCACCAGGTACGGCGGCTGCGGTTGCTCGAGGTCGGCCTGGTGATCGCGGTGGGAGCCGTGCTGTGGTGGCAGCCGTGGGAGCGTGTGGAGGCCGGGGTCGCCGCCGGGCAGCGGTGGATGCCGCTCTCGGAGTTCCTCGGACCCGAGGTGTCGCTGCCGGACGAGGTGGCCGACCTCGAGGTGCGCGGCGACGTCACGACCGACCAGACGAGGCGGCTCATCGCGAGCGCGATCTCGACGTACGACCGGAGCAAGACCTTCTACCAGGAAGCGGCGGCCGACGCCCAGGACCTCGACCTGCGGCAGCCGGGCGACGACGAGACCGTGGTGCTGCTCATCGCCGACCGCCACGACAACATCGGCATGGACAACGTGGCCAGGGCGGTCGGGGACGCGGGGGGAGCGAGCGTCGTGTTCGACGCGGGCGACGACACGTCGGTCGGGAGGACCTGGGAGACGTTCAGCCTGGACTCCGTGACGGCGGCGTTCGACGGGTACGAGCGGTTCGGCGTGGCCGGCAACCACGACCACGGCCCGTTCGTGAGCGCGTACCTGGCCGCGCACGGCTGGACGATGCTGGACGGCAGCCCGGTGACGGGACCGGCGGACATCCGGCTGCTCGGGGTCGACGACCCCCGGTCCAGCGGTCTCGGCAACTGGCGCGACGAGACGGGGCTGAGCTTCGACGAGGTCGGCAGCCGGCTCGCCGACGCGGCCTGTGAGGCCCAGGACCGCGGCGAACGGGTGTCCACCATCCTCGTCCACGACGCCAACCTGGGCGGGGAGGCGGTGGCCCGAGGCTGCACCGACCTGGTCGTCGGCGGCCACACCCACGTGCAGGCCGGCCCGGACCGGGTCATCGGGGAGGACGACGCGGTCGGCTTCACCTACACGACGGGCACGACCGGGGGCGCGGCCTACGCCATCGCCCTCGGCAGCAAGCCGCGGCGTCCCGCCGGGATGACGCTGCTGACCTACCGCGACGGTCGTCCGGTCGGCGTCCAGACGGTCACCCTGCAGACCACCGGTGTCTTCGAGGTCGACGACTTCGTTGCGCTCTCGCCGGCCGACTCACCGTCCCCCGCCGGTTGAGGAGGGACGAAGTCCCGTCACGAAACCCCGCACGGGGTCGGTCGTCTCGTCACCGGGTCTCGTGACAGGCGCTAGCGCGCCTTCCTCGACCATCGGGTCGGTCGTCTCGGACAGGCGCCAGCGCGCCTTCCTCGACCGCCGGGTGGTTACTGGCACGTCCTACGATCGACCCATGCCCACCACCGTCGACCGGCTGCTCCCCACCGAGGAGGCCGAGGCCCTCCTCGGGCTGACCCGCGAGCTCGCCACCAAGGAGCTGGCTCCCCAGGTCGCGGAGGCCGAGGAGAAGGGCGAGTTCCCCGCCGCGGCGTACGCGCTGCTCGGCAAGTCGGGGCTGATGAGCCTGCCCTTCACCGAGGAGCAGGGGGGCGGCGGGCAGCCCTACGAGGTGTACCTCCAGGTCGTCGAGGAGGTCGCCGCCGTGTGGCCCAGCGTCGCGGTCGGGCTCAGCGTGCACACGCTGACGGCCTCGGTGGTCGCCGCGAACGCGAGCCCGGAGCAGTGCGCCACCTGGCTCCCGCGGATGCTGGGCGGCGACTGGCTCGGCGCCTACTGCCTGTCCGAGCCACAGGCCGGCTCCGACGTGAGCGCCATCAAGACCCGTGCGCGGCTCGACGGGGATGCGTACGTCGTCTCTGGCACCAAGCAGTGGATCAGCAACGGCTCCTGCGCCGACTACTACATCCTGTTCGCCCGCACCGGCGAGGACCCGACGCGCGGCCTGAGCACCTTCGTGGTGCCCGCCGACACCCCTGGCATGACCTTCGGCGCGCCCGAGAAGAAGATGGGCCTGGCCTGCGACGTGACCACCCAGGTGCTCTTCGACGAGGCGCGGATCCCCGTCGACCACCGCATCGGCGAGGAGGGTGACGGCATGAAGGTGGCCCTGTCGGCCCTCGACTCGGGACGGCTCGGGATCGCCGCGGTCGCCACCGGTCTCGCGCAGGGAGCGCTGGCCCATGCGGTCGACTACGCCCGTCTGCGCAAGCAGTTCGGCAAGGCGATCGGCGAGCTCCAGGGGCTGCAGTTCCTGCTCGCCGAGCTCGGCGCCGAGGTGGAGCGCTCCCGCGCGACCTACCTCCACGCCGCCCGTCTCAAGGACGCCGGTCGCCGGTTCTCCCGGCAGGCCAGCATCGCCAAGCTGACCGCCAGCGACGCCGCGATGCGGGTCAGCACCGACGCCGTCCAGGTGCTGGGCGGCAACGGCTACACCCGCGACTACCCCGTCGAGCGGTACTTCCGCGACGCCAAGGTCACCCAGATCTTCGAGGGCACCAACCAGATCCAGCGGATGGTCATCGGCCGCGATCTCCTGAAGTGAGCAATCCGATCCGCTCCTGACGACGAATCCTTGTTGCAACCAACTTGCAACAACGACCGGCCCGCTCCTAGGGTCGGCTAGGTCGAACGATCGGGAGGGACCACGCATGCACGTGCCGGACGGATTCCTGGACGCGCCGACCTCGGTGACCACCGGCGTCGTCGCCGCGATCGGCGTCGGCCTGGCCCTCCGCGGCGCCCGGCGTGAGCTGGACGACCGCACGGCCCCCCTCGCGGGGCTGGTGGCGACGTTCGTCTTCGCCACCCAGATGATCAACTTCCCCGTCGCCTCCGGCACCAGCGGGCACCTGCTCGGAGGCGCGCTGGCCGCGATCCTGGTCGGTCCGTCGACGGCCCTGCTGTGCATGGCCGTGGTCTTCCTGGTCCAGTGCCTGCTCTTCGCCGACGGCGGGATCACCGCCCTCGGCACCAACATCCTCCTGATGGGCATCGTCACCGTCGTGGTCGGCTGGGGCGTCTTCCGGCTCGCACAGGCGGTGCTGCCCAAGCGCCTCTCGATGGTGGCGCCGGCCGCGGCGGCGGGCGCCCTGGTCTCGGTGCCCGTCGCTGCGCTCTGCTTCGTCGGGCTGTACGCCGAGGGCGGGGCCGTCGACATCCCGCTAGGCAACCTGCTCGCCGCGATGGTCGGCGTGCACACCCTGATCGGCATCGGCGAAGCCGTGATCACGTTCCTCGCCGTCGGGAGCATCGTCGCGGTCCGGCCCGACCTCGTGTACGGCGCCCGCCGGCTGCTCGAACGGCGCACGCTGGTCGTGCGGGAGCCGGTGCGATGAGGAACCGCGTCTCGACCCGGACCCTGTTCCTCGTCGGCCTGGCCGTCGCCCTGGTCATCGCCGGCGGCCTGAGCTACTTCGCCTCCCACGAGCCCGACGGACTGACCAAGGTCTCGGAGGACCACGGCTTCGCGTCGTCGGGCAAGACGCGCGACGGGCTCCTCGTTGCTGGTGGCCTGTCCGCGGTGCTGGGTGCCCTCGTCGTGCTGGCGCTGGCGGTCGGCCTCACCTTCCTGCTCCGAAGGCGACGTGCGTCGGAGTCGGCCGAGCGCGAGCACGAGCCCGTCTGATGGGCGCGCCGCACGGCCACAAGCTGCACTTCCACGGCCACTCCTGGCTGCACCGGACCCCGGCACACGTGAAGCTGGTGGCGCTGGTCGTCTTCATGCTGACCGTTGTGGCGACGCCCCGTGAGTGGTTCCCGGTCTTCGGCGGCTACCTCGTCGTCCTGCTGGTCCTGGTCGCGACGTCGCACGTGCCGCCGACGTACCTCGCCAAGCGGATGGTCGTCGAGGTGCCCTTCGTGGTGTTCGCCGCGCTGCTGCCGTTCGTGGCGTCCGGGCCGCGCACCGACGTACTCGGGCTGTCGCTCAGCGAGCACGGACTGCTCGGCGCCTGGGGCCTGCTGGCCAAGGGCACGCTGGGCGTGATCGCCAGCCTGCTGCTGGCCGCCACCACCGAACCGCGCGCGCTGCTCACCGGCCTGGAGCGGCTGCGGATGCCCGTGCTGCTCGTGCAGATCATGGGCTTCATGGTCCGCTACCTCGACGTCGTCACCGACGAGCTCCGGCGGATGCACGTGGCACGAGAGTCGCGCGGGTTCTCGGCGCGCAACCCCCGCCACTGGCCGGTGGTCGCGAAGTCGGCCGGCGTGCTGTTCATCCGCTCCTACGAGCGGGGCGAGCGGGTGCACCTCGCGATGCTGTCGCGCGGGTACGACGGCAGGATGCCCCGGGAGCTGACTCGATGAGCGTTCCCGTCCTCGACCTCCAGGGGGTGGCCTTCGCCTACCCCGACGGCCACCAGGCGCTGCACGGCGTCGACCTCCACGTCCACGAGGGCGAGCGGGTCGCCATGCTCGGCCCGAACGGCGCGGGCAAGACCACCCTGGTGCTGCACCTCAACGGGATCCTGATGCCGGGCCTCGGCACCGTCGCCGTCTCCGGGCTGCCCGTCACCAAGGACAACCTGCTGGAGATCCGCCGGCGCGTGGGGATCGTCTTCCAGGACCCCGATGACCAGCTGTTCATGGGGACGGTGCGCGAGGACGTCGCCTTCGGCCCGATGAACCTCGGCCTCCGCGGCCCCGAGCTCGACGCCCGCGTGCGCGAGGCGCTCGAGGCGGTCGGCATGGCCGAGTACGCCGACCGGCCGCCGCACCACCTGTCCTTCGGGCAGCGCCGGCGGGTGGCCGTCGCGACGGTGCTGGCCATGCGGCCGGAGGTCCTGGTCCTCGACGAGCCGTCGTCCAACCTCGACCCGGCCTCGCGCCGCGAGCTGGCCGACATCATCCGCTCCCTGGACGTGACGGTGCTGCTCGTGACCCACGACCTGCCGTACGCCCTCGAGCTGTGCCCGCGCTCGGTGATCCTCTCCGACGGCGTGGTCGCCGCCGACGGGCCGACCGCCGACATCCTCGGCGACGAGGCGCTGATGAAGTCCCACCGGCTCGAGCTGCCCTTCGGCTTCGACCCGACGTTCGCCGGGCGGGCCTAGGCGGCGCAGGGTCCTGCGGTTTCATCAAGGTATGCAGACGAGCCCGCACTTCCCTGGGTCTGCAGAGCTGGGGAAGTGCAGATTCGCCTGCATACCTTGATGAAACCCCCGAAGCCGCAACCGCCTCAACCACCAGAGCCGATGGGCGGCAGCTCCTCGTCCTCGTCCGGTACCACCGGGATCTCGGAGGTGTCCGGGGCGGGGCCCGCGGCGGGGGTGACCAGCTCGTCGGGCTTGTGGCGCAGCACGCTGTCGATGTAGTCCCGGGCGGTCTCGAAGATGGAGACCTCGCGGCCGAGACGCTCGGACAGGTACCAGCGGTGCACGAGGATCTCGTGGAAGATCTCGGCGGGCTCGAGCTTGCCGCGCGCGTCCGCCGGGACCATCGCCATGATCGGCTCGAAGATCTCGGTGAGCCAGCGGCCGGCCACCACGGCGTACGGCTCGCGGCCGAGGTCGAAGTGGGCCGTGTACGCCGCCAGGTCGTTGAGCAGCCGCCGCGCCTGGGCGTCCTCGACGTGCAGCCCGGTCAGGGCCTGGAGCTCGCGTTGGTGGTGGCCGAGCTCGACGACCTTGGGCTGGATCCGGATCCGGTCTCCGTCGAAGTCGGTGACGATGTCGATCTCGTCTACGTCGAAGCCGAGGTCGTTGAGGCGCTCGATGCGGCTCTGGATCCGCCACATCTCTGTGGTGGCGAACTCCTCCTCGCTGGTCAGCTCGTTCCACAGCTCGTGGTAGCGCCGGTCGATGAGCTCGGCGATGTCGAGGACCTCGATGTCGGGGTTCAGCGAGCTGCTGGCCTGGAGGTCGAGAAGCTCGGCGAAGACGTTCTCGCAGCCGACCCGGATGTCGTACTCGCGCATCGGCGCGGACAGGTTGTCTCGGATCTCACCGGTCTCGGCATCGACGAGGTACGCCGAGAAGCCGCCCGCCGCGCGTCGGAACAGCACGTTGGAGAGCGACACGTCGCCCCAGTAGAAGCCGCCGAGGTGCAGCCGGACCAGCAGCACCACCAGCGCGTCGACCAGGGACGGCAGGTTGTCGGCCTGCAGGCCGTGGGCGAAGAGGCTGCGGTAGGGCAGCGAGTACGTCAGGTGCTCGGTGAGCAGGGCGGCCGGGAGCTCGTGGCCCTCGGCATCGACCCGGCCGGTGACCACGCCCTGCGGCACGACGGCCGGGAGCGGGATGCGCTGGAGGTCCCGCAGCAGGCGGTACTCCCGGAACGCGATGGCCTCGACCGTCTCCTTGACCGCGTAGGTGCGCTGGCCGAGGCGGACGATCCGCACCACGTGGCGCGACAAGCCCCGGGGGAGCGGGACGACGTGCTCGGTCCACTCCTCCAGGGGCAGCTGCCAGGGCAGGGTGATGATCGCCGGGTCCGGGCGGCTGGCCACGATCCGGAGCGCGTGCGAGGCCGCCATGCCAGCAGCCTAGGGAAGAAGAACGGCCGCCGCACCGGAGGTCCGGTGCGGCGGCCCGTGCCTCAGGGGGCGTCCGGAGCGACGATCGTCGGCAGCTCGTCCTCGAAGAGGTCGGCGACCGTCAACGACGGCAGCACGTAGCTCTTCGGCTTGGCCGCTGCCGCGAGGTCGGCGCCGAACTCGGCTGCCCGCTCGCGCTGGTTGGGCGTGCCGTGGTGGCCGTCGTCGTCGAAGGCGCAGTCGCCGACGGTGTAGAAGGTGAGCAGCGTGTCCACGACGCGCTTCTTGTTGAGCGCCAGGCCCTTCTTGTGGGTGCCGAAGTACGCCGCGAAGGTGTCGGCCATCAGCTCGGTCCGGCGGGTCGCCTCGGGACCGGTCAGGTCGGTCTCGAAGAGGTTGTCCTCGTACTGGACGTGGTGGCCGAACTCGTGGCCCATCACCACGCGCGGGCCGACGTCCCCGAGGCCGAGGCTGTCGTAGGCCTGGATGAAGCCGTCGCCGAACACGAGCTTGTCCGGGATCTGGTTGAACGGCGGGTCCTCATCGACGCCGCTGAAGGCGTAGGCGTTGAGCGTCCACAGCGGGTTGGCCGCGAAGGCCGGGTGGGCCTGCATGAACGCGGCCACCTCGGCGGCCTCGGCTTCGATGTCGGCATCGGAGATCTCACCCTCGTGCAGCACCTTGTTGGTCGCCGCGATGCGGCCGGCGTCGAGCAGCGAGTCGGGATGCATGGCCATCAGCTGGATGTCGTCGCTCTTGATGTCCCAGAAGGCCTTCACCTGCCGGAACGTCTTCTTCAGCTGGCTGGCGTGCAAGGTCAGGGCGTAGGTCGGGTCACCGGTTGTGCCGAACAGCAGCGGGTCGTAGGTCGGTACGTCGAAGATCGTGTCGATGTGGGCGATGAGGAAGAAGAACTCCTCGTCGGTCATCGAGTTGATCAGCTGGCCGATGTAGTCGTCGAGCAGGGTGGGACCGCACTCGTAGTCACCGGGGTCGATGGCCTGGAGCACAGCCTCCTTGCCGACGTTCTCGACGCCGGCGGGGGCAGTGGTGGCGGACCTTGCGGCGGCGTGCGGAGCGGCGGTCGCAGTGGCGACCGGCCCCAGCCCGACGAGGGCGAGGATCATGGCCGAGCCCATGGCCGCGGACCAGCGGACGAGTTTCTTCACGTGTCCTCCTTGGAAGGTCTCCGCGCCGTGCCAGGTCGTGGCCCGGACGCGGTGGAACGCTGGTCAACGTAGGTGCGGATCACCCACCCGAAGATCTCGAATCGATAACGAAGGACGCAACGCGGTCACGATCCGCGCAAACGACCGCTGGGTAGGGTCGCTCCTCGTGCGCTGGCTACCCGGGACCGAGATCGTTCGTCGCGAGGTGCTGCACGGCCACCTCTGGATGGAATGCCCGGTGACCGTCGTGGCCGACGACGTCGACGTGTTGGCCGTCCGCCTGAGCCCCGAGGCGCCGTTCACGTTCCACGCGCACCCGTTCGGACCGCACCCCTGGGGGTCGTACGCCGGGTGGGCCGGCCCGGTCGTCCTGCAGCTGCACCGCGAGGGGGCGGCGTACTCCGTCTGGATGTTCTTCGACAGTGGCGTGTTCCGGCACTGGTACGTCAACTTCGAGGCGCCGGTCGTGCGTCACGACGATGCCTTCGACACCGACGACCACGGTCTGGACCTGATCGTGCACCCGGACGGCCGGCGCGAGTGGAAGGACGTCGACGACCTCTCGGCGATGGTGCGCAGCGGACGGATGACCGGCGACCAGGTGCTGGGCGTCCTGCATGAGGCGGCCGAGGTGACCTGCCTGCTGGACGCCGATGACCGCTGGTGGGCGCCGTGGGACGACTGGACCCCAGGGCAGGGTCAGCGCTAGCCCAGGGGGTTCCCCCGGCGGCTCTGTCCGTCGAAACGGCACCGGAGGGCGCCTGGCTGACCTAGATTTTCCGCATGGCCGATGACCTCTCCGTGCAGCTCTCCACATGGGCGGGCCGCAAGACGGTGGGGAGCGAGCTGGCTGCCATGCTGCGCCGACGCGAGTTCGACAAGGTCGAGCGCGTGCTGGCAGAGCACCTCACGGCGTACTCCGGCCCGATCGCCACCGCCTGTCGCGGCGTCTCGGACGGGCACGTCACGCTGGCCGGCTGGGACGAGGTCGACGCCGACCTGGTCGACCTGAGCCGCCCGGAGCGTGCGGTGACGGCCGTGGGCCTCGACCTCTCCAACTACAGCGACCACGAGGGCCAGACCTGGTGGGACAAGGAGCCGTACGTCGAGTTCGCGGCGTACACCGACGACGTCTTCCCGTTCTCCGACAGCCGGCGCCAGGACCTGCTGGACCTCAGCGAGACCTACCCGGCGCCGTGGACCGACCAGGCGCTCGGGGAGGAGACGGCGCATCTCACCGTGACGGGGCTGCGCGCCCTCAACGGCTCCCTGCTGCTCCGCTCGAGCGTCGAGCCGTGGCACCCGGGCTCCAACGCCAGGCTCGACAACGAGTCCGTGGCCGAGTACCTCGGCTGGTGGTGGATGCACCTGCGCTTCCACCAGGCCGTCGCCCGGGACCTCGAGGAGCGCGGACTCGCTCTCGCGGTGCCGGTCGTGGTGGGCACGCACGACGTGGGTCCGTGGCTGCAGGTCATCTGCACGCCGGCCCGGGTGTCCGACCACGCGGAGCGCACCGAGCGGATCCTGCACGACCGGGAACAGCTGGCGCCGGTGCTCCGCAACGCCCACGCCGAGGAGACAGAGCGCGACCTGCGCGAGCTGCGGAGCAAGGTGCGCAGCTTCGGCTTCCTCAGCCGGGGCACTGAGCGCAAGGCCGCCGAGGAGTACGCCGCGGCGAAGGTCGTCGTCGTCTGTCAGCAGGCCGGCCTGCCGGTGCCCGGGCGGTCGATCGGGCAGATGGGCGCCAAGGAGTTCGAGCGGTTTCTGCTCACCCTGCGAAGTGGCTAGCTGACGCGCGCGACACTAGGGACGTAGCCGGACGGGACCGGGTCCCGAGCCGGCCAGCACGTCCTCGGGGTTGACCAGGCTGCACGTGCGCAGGCTCAGGCAGCCGCACCCGATGCACCCGTCCAGCCGGTCCCGCAGCAGCTCGATCCGGCGGATCTGCTCGTCCAGACGTGGCCGCCACGAACGGCTCAGCCGCGCCCAGTCCGCCTTGGTCGGGGTGCGTCCCTGGGGCAGCGTGGCCAACGCGTCCGCGGCCTCCTCGAGCGTCAGTCCGATCCGCTGCGCCGTCCGGATGAACGCCACTCGGCGCAACGTCGCCCGCGCGTAGCGGCGCTGGTTGCCCGTCGTACGCCGCGACTCGATGAGCCCGCGGTCCTCGTAGAACCGCAGCGCCGAGGGCGCGACGCCGGATCGTTCCGCCAGCTCGCCGATCGTCAGCTCTGCCATCCGGCAACGATGGCTCGACTTCGAGTGAGGTTCAAGTTCGAGCCGGTGACAGGAGTCGAACCCGCGACATCCTCTTTACAAGAGAGGCGCTCTACCAACTGAGCTACACCGGCGAGGTACGGCCCATGGTAGGGCCGACGGGTCAGCGGACCTGCGTGACCTCGAACTGCATCCGGGGGTGCGCGTAGTACTCCTGCGACTCCACCAGCTGGAGCTCGCGCTCGCCCGCCTCGTGGGTGGTGCGGAGGAGGTCCCACACGCTGGAGGTGGTCCGGGCCAGGGCGTCCGCGGCGTCGCCGGTGCTGCGGTAGTGACCGGTGAACAGCGCGGCCGTGACGTCACCGGACCCGTTGGCTTTGAGTGGCAGGCGCGGCGTCGACACCAGCCAGGCGCCGTCCGGCGTGACGGCCAGCATCTCCAGCGTGCCCTCGTTGCCGTCGGGGCGCACCACGCTCGTGACCAGCACGCTCGACGGACCCATCGCCCGGGCGGCGTCGGCGGACGCGAGCGTGCTCTCGAGGTCGGTCGGCTCGGTGCCGGTGAGGTACCCGAGCTCGAACTGGTTGGGCGTGATCAGGTCCGCTTGCGGGACGACCCGCTCGCGCAGCAGCACCGGGATGGCGGGGTGCACGAAGCATCCTGAAGCAGCGTTGCCCATCACCGGGTCGCACGTGTAGGTCGCGGCGGGGTTGGCGGCCTTCACCCGGGCCACCGCATCCAGGATGACGTCGCCGATCTCCTCGCCACCTTGATACCCCGACAGCACGACGTCGACCCGGCCGAGGGCGCCGCGCTCCTCGATGCCCGTGATCACGTCGCGGACGTCGTCGGCCGCGAGCAGCGGCCCGCGCCAGGCGCCGTACCCGGTGTGGTTGCTGAAGTGCACGGTGTACACCGGCCACACCTCATGACCCAACCGCTGCAGCGGGAAGACGGCGGCGGAGTTGCCGACGTGCCCGTAGGCCACCGAGGACTGGATGGACAGGATCTTCACCTCGCCCATCCTTCCCTGGCGGAAGCGTTGGTGGTTTCGCGGGTCGGCCGTGGACGGCCTCCCACCTCAACCGCCGAGGACCTCGTCGTAGTGTCGGCTCGTGACGGAGATGACCTACCGCCAGCTGGGCGACTCGGGGCTGCGTGTCAGCGCGGTCGGGATCGGCACGAACGCGTTCTCGCGCCGGGTCGACCAGGAGGGCGTCGCCGAGATCGTGGCTGCGGCGCTCGACACCGGAGTCACGCTCATCGACACCGCGGACGCCTACGGCGTGACCCACGGTGCCAGCGAGGAGATGATCGGCGCGGCCCTGGAGGGGCAGCGCGACCAGTTCGTGATCGCCACAAAGTTCGGCGGCGGGCAGGTGGCGAGCCGGCGCGGCCCGGGCGGCTCGCGGCACTACGTCGTCGAGGCCGTGGAGGGCAGCCTCCGACGGCTGCGCACGGACCACATCGACCTCTACCAGTACCACTTCCCCGACGGGGTCACGCCGATCGAGGAGACCCTCGCGGCGCTGTCCGACCTGGTCCGCGCGGGCAAGGTCAGGTACGTCGGCTGCTCCAACCTCGACGCGTGGCAGGTCGCCGACGCGGACTGGACCGCGCGCACGGGCGGGTACGAGCGGTTCGTCTCGGCGCAGAACCGCTACTCCCTCCTCGACCGGCGGGCCGAGGCCGAGCTGGTGCCGGCGTGCGAGGTGTTCGGACTGGGTCTGCTGCCCTACTTTCCCTTGGCTCACGGGCTCCTCACGGGCAAGTACCAGCGTGGCGAGGCCGCGCCGGAGGGCTCACGCGCCGCGATCGACGCGGCCCGCGCGCAGTGGCTCGAGAACGCCGACTGGGACCGGATCGAGGCGCTGGCGGCGTACGCCGAGAAGCGCGACCTCTCGCTGCTGGACGTCGCCGTCGCGGGTCTCGCGGCCCAGCCGGGCGTGGGTTCGGTGCTCTGCGGCGTGACCCGCGGCGACCAGGTGCGCGCGAACGCCGCCGCGCTTCGTTGGGAGCCGTCGGCCGAGGACCTGGCCGAGCTGGACGAGGTCACGACGGTCGAGTCGTGACCTTCGAGGTACGGGCGCTCGACGAGTCGACCTGGCCGGCGTTCGCGGCGTTGGTCGAGGCGAACGGCGGCATCTTCGGCGGCTGCTGGTGCGTCGGCATGCACCCCGAGGGGTTCGACCCCCGCGGCGCCGAGGGCAACCGGGAGGTCAAGCTCGCCCTGGTCCGGGCGGACGCGACGCACGCCGCACTGGTCTTCGACGGCGAGGAGTGCGTGGGCTGGGCGCAGTTCGGGCCGCCGTCGGAGGTGGCCCGGATCAAGAACCGCCCGGCCGCGGAGAAGGACCATCCACTGCCGGACTGGCGGATCGGCTGCTGCTACGCGGGCAAGGGCCACCGGAGGCAGGGCGTCAACGGCGCGGCGATCGCCGGCGCCCTGGACCTGATCCGAGAGCGCGGCGGAGGCACCGTCGAGGCCTACCCGGAGGACGCCGCCGACGTGGCCGCCGGCTTCCTGTTCCACGGTGCGCTCTCGACGTACGACAAGCTCGGCTTCACCCGTGACCGGAAGGTGGGCAAGCACCGCTGGGTGGTGAGCAAGCGGGTCCGCGGACGTCAGGCGACCTGAAGCGAGCGCTTCGAGAGACCCATCCAGAAGCCGTCGATGACCTGCTCGCCGGGCTCCTCGGGGTCGGTCGCGGCGCCGAGGGTGACGAACAGCGGGGTGTAGTGCTCGACGGTCGGGTGCGAGTAGGGCATGCCGGGGGCCTCGGCCCGGTAGTTGGCGAGCGCGTCGACGTCTCCGCGGGCCAGGGCATCGGCGGCCCACGCGTCGAAGTCCGTCGACCAGCCAGGAGCGGCGGCGTCGATGCGGAACTCGGTGAGGAACGGCAGGCCGTGGGTGAGGAAGCCCGACCCGATGATGAGCACTCCCTCGTCGCGCAGGGGCCGGAGCCGGTGGCCGAGCTCGAGGAGGCGGGTCGGTTCGGACGTGGGGAGGGACATCTGGAGGACGGGGATGTCGCCGGCGGGGTACATGAGCGTCAGCGGCACCCAGGCGCCGTGGTCGAGTCCGCGGCTCGGATGCTGGTGGACCGGCTCGGTGCTCGGCATCATCGCGGCGATCCGCTTCGCCAGCGCGGAGCTGTCCGGGGTCTCGTACGTCATCTGGTAGTACCGCGGCGCGAAGCCGCCGAAGTCGTAGACCAGAGGCGCCTGGTTGGCGCTCAGCATCACCGGCGCCGACTCCCAGTGCGCGCTGACGATCAGGATCGCCGTCGGGCGGGGGAGGTCCTGCGCCCACCGGGCGAGCTGGCTCGACCACAGCGGGTCGTCGAGGAGCGGCGGGGCCCCGTGGCCGATGTACAGAGCGGGCATGCGGTCGTTCACGTCACCAATGATAGTTCAAGTTTCAACTTTCAGATAGCCGGAGCCGATGGCTCGTCACGCCGGCAGCGACCAGTCGATCGGTACGCCGCCCTGCTCCTCGAGGCGCTGGTTCACGCGAGAGAACGGGCGGGAGCCGAAGAAGCCCCGATGGGCCGAGAGCGGGGAGGGGTGGACCGACGCCACCCAGGGGATCGGCCCGAGCTGGCCCTTGAGGGACTGCGCAGGCGATCCCCAGAGGATCGCGGCGAGCGGACCGCCACGGCGGGCGAGCGCGTCGATCGCGCACGAGGTGACCTCCTCCCAGCCGCGGCCACGATGGCTGTTGGACTCCCCGGGGCGGACGGTCAGCACCCTGTTCAGCAGCATCACGCCACGCTCGGACCAGGCCGTCAGGTCGCCGTGCGACGGCATCGTGAGTCCGAGGTCGGTCCCGAGCTCGCTGTAGATGTTGCGCAGGCTGGGTGGCAGCGGCTGCACGTGCGGGTCGACCGCGAAGCTGAGGCCGATCGGGTGAGCCGGGTTGGGATAGGGGTCCTGGCCCACGATCAGGACCCGCACGTCCGCGAGCGGACGCTCGAAGGCGCGGAAGATCTTGTCGCCCGCCGGTTGGTAGGCCCGCCCCGCCGCGAGCTCTGCGCGCAGGAACTGCCCCAGCGCCGCGATCCGCTCGTCGACCGGTGCCAGCGCCTCGGCCCAGTCCGGGGCCACCAGCCCCTTCTCGACGAGTCCAGTCAAGGCGCCGGCCATGCGCGCGACCCTAGCCCGGCGTCGTACGGTCGCCGACATGGCCCGATCGAAGCGCGCGACGGTGCAGCTGGTCCACGACGTGGCCCTGTCGATGCCGGGTGTCACGGTCGAGAGCGCCGGCAAGAACCCCGTCTACCAGGTCGGCCGCAAGAGCTTCGTGTTCTTCCGCAACCCCCGGCCCGACGCCTTCGACCCCGAGACCGGCGAGCGGTACGACGACGTCATCGTGTTCTGGGTCGCCGACGACGTCGACAAGCAGGCGCTCGTCGAGGACGAGGCGACGCCGTTCTTCACCACTCGGCACTTCGACGGCCACCCGTCGGTGCTGCTGCGCGGCAGCCGGGTCGGCGAGCTGACCTCCGACGAGCTGGCCGAGGTGGTGTACGACGCGTGGCTGGCGCGCGCCGGCGTACGAGCCCGGGCGAAGTGGCTGGCCGAGCGCGGGCTGCGGGACTAGGCGCCCGTCGGTCGAGGAGGTCGCGCAGCGACCGTCTCGAGACCCGGTGAGTGAGGAGTCTCGCCCGCAGGTGACGGGGTTTCGAGACAGGCGCTAGCGCGCCTTCCTCAACCAGCGGTGCCACGCACCTCCTCAACCAGCGGTGCCCCGCACCTTCCTCAACCAGCGGTGCACGGCCCCGGGCGACGTGTTCTCAACCAGCGGTGCCACGCGACTAGGCTCCTCAACCAGCGGGGCCACGCACTTCCTCAACCAGCGGGGCCACGCACTTCCTCAACCAGCGGGGCTAGCGCGCCTTCCTCAACCAGCGGTGCCACGCACCGGCCGCGACAGCCGGTCCAGGAAGGCGATGAGGAGGGCTTCGCGCAGGGCGGGGGAGGCGACGTCGAGCATCGCGTTGACCGGCGCCAGCCGGTCGGGGAGGGCGAGGCCGGCGGACGGGTCGGCGAGCAGGCCCGAGGCGGCCAGCAGCCCGTCGAAGTCCTCCTCGGAGAGGGCGGCGGGATCGAGCGCCTCGATGAACTCGACCACGCCGGGGTCCACCGTGACCGGCCCGGCGGAACGAGCCGCCGCCACCGACGACGCCAGGTCGCCCAGCAGCTCGTCCACCGAGGCCAGCGTCGCCGCGGAGACCGAGAGGTGGATGGTGGGCGGCGAGCCGGCGTAGGACATCTGCGGTTGCACGTACCAGCCGCGCTCCTTCATCTCGTCGCACACCGTGAACGCGTCGCACGAGGGGTCACACGCCAGCGCGACCAGCGTCGAGTCCGGGGGTACGACGACGGCGAGACCGGACGGCACACCCGCCACGATCCGGTCCACCGCCTCGAACACCGCGGCCGTCAACGACAGGTACCCGGATGACCCCAGGTGCTGGACCACCGCCCACGCACCGGCCAGCGGCCCGCCCGACTTGGTCGACTGCATCGTGGAGTTGAGCATCGTGTACCCCGGCCAGTCGGCCGACGCGAAGAACTGCGGCCGCCGCAGGTCGGCGTCGCGGTGCACGAGCACCGAGGTCCCCTTGGGTGCGTAGGCGTACTTGTGCGTGTCCACCGACACCGAGGTCACGCCGGGCACCGCGAACGACCACTGCGGCACCGGCCGCCCGAGCCGGGCGGCGTACGGCAGCACCCACCCACCGATGCACGCGTCGACGTGGCACCGGATCCCCCGCGACGCGGCCAGTGCGGCCAGCTCCGGGATCGGGTCGACGACCCCGTGCGCGTACGACGGCGCGGAGCCGACGACCAGCACCGTCGAGTCGTCGACGGCCGCCGCCGTCGCACCGACGTCGGCTCGGAACGACGCGTCGACGGGCACGGCCCGCACGGCGACGCCGAAGTAGTGCGCGGCCTTGTGGAACGCCGCGTGCACGGTCGTCGGCACCACCATGTTGGGGTGCGAGACACCGGGTGCGCCGTCGCGCGCGGCCTGGACGGCCAGCAGCACCGACTCCGTACCCCCCGAGGTCACCGTCCCGACCGCCGACGGCGGCGCGTCGAGCAGGTCGCAGGTGAACCCGACCAGGTCGTTCTCCATCGCCAGCAGGCTCGGGAACGACGTCGGGTCCAGGCCGTTGGACCCGGCGTACGCCGCCACCGCCTCGCGGCCGATCCGGTCCACCTCCGGGAGCCCGGAGTCGTAGACGTAGGCGAGGGTGCGGCCGCCGTGCACCGGCAGGTCGCCGGCCTGGAGCTCCCGCAGCCGGGCGAGCACGTCGTCCATCAGCTGCCGGCCTCGGCGAGGGCGACCTCGCGCGCGTCGAGGGTGTACCGGGCCAGCCACCACAGGCTGACGAGGACGAGCACGGCGGGCAGCACGGAGAAACCGTAGGTGATCGCCGCGAGCGTGCCGTCGGACTGGACGACGTCGTCGTCGGTCGACGACTCGTACCCGCCGATCGCCAGCACCAGGGCGAACAGCGCCGGCCCGAGGGCCAGGCCGAAGGTCTCCGCGGCCGTCCACACACCGGTGTAGACGCCCACCCGGCTCGTCCCGGTCCGCCGTGCGTCGACGGCGGCCGCGTCCGGCAGCATCGCGAGCGGGAAGACCTGGCACCCGGCGTACCCCACTCCGACCAGAGCCACCGCGGCGAACACCACGCCCGCCGGCGCCGACTGGGCACTCGCCGCGACGAGCGCACCGAGCGCGAGCACTGCCGACGACAGGACGTACCCCGCCTTCTTCCCGAGCCGGCGGCCCAGCGCCGCCCACACGGGGGTGAGCAGGAGCGCCGGGCCCACGAAGCACACGAACAGCACGGTGGTCGCACCCTTGCGCTCGAGCACGTCCTCGGCGAGGTAGTCGACGCCGGCGAGCATGCAGCCGGTCGCCAGCGCCTGCACGACGTAGGTCGTCAGCAGCATCCGGAAGTCCCGGGCCCCGGCGACGATGCGCAGCTGGTCGCGGAGACTGCCCGGTCCCGGCTGCACGCGGCCGACGGGGGCGTTCCGGGTCCCGACGTACGCCGCCAGCGCACCGATCACGATGACCAGCGCCATCACGACGCCCATCACCCGGTACCCGGCCCGGCCGCCGACCGCGTCCCGGATCACCGGCGCCGTCGCGCCGGCCAGCATGATGGTGAAGGCCAGGATCGCGACCCGCCAGGTCATCAGCCGGGTGCGCTCGTCGTAGGACTGCGTGATCTCGGCGGGCATCGCGACGTAGGGCACCTGGAAGAACGCGTACGCCGACGCGGCGGCCAGGAAGAACACCAGCACCCACGCGGCCTCCAGCCAGGTGGCCATCTCGGGCGCGGCGAAGATCAGGGCGAAGCAGAGCGCGAGCGGCAGGCCGGCCCGGACCAGCCACGGCCGGCGTGGCCCGCGCTCGTCGACCGTGCGGTCGCTGATCCGGCCGGCGATCGGGTTGAGCACCACGTCCCACGCCTTGGGCAGCAGCACGATCAGCCCGGCGGACAACGCCGCGATGCCGAGGCTGTCGGTGAGGAACGGCAGCAGCATCAGTCCCGGCACCGTGCCGAACGCGCCCGTGGCCACCGAGCCGGAGCCGTAGCCGAAGCGCACCGACCGCGGCAGCGCGTGAGACATGGGCGGAGGCTATCGACAAGCGCGCTCCGCCACGGCTAGACACGGGCCCATGAGCACGGGATCGAAGCTGGCCAAGGTGGCGGCAGCAGCGGTCGGTGCGACCGCCGTCGTCGCGGCCAGGGACCTGACCCAGAAGCGGCACGCCATCTTGCGGACCTACCCGGTGATCGGGCACCTGCGGTTCTTCCTCGAGCGCTTCGGCCCCGAGCTGCGGCAGTACATCGTCACCTCGAACGACGAGGAGCGCCCGTTCAGCCGGGACCAGCGCAGGTGGATCTACTCGTCGGCCAAGCTGGAGAACAACTACTTCGGGTTCGGCACCGACAACGACGTCGAGCACGCCAACGGGTACCCGATCATCAAGCACCGCACCTTCAAGGGAGAGGGCGCGCCCACCACCCGGCACTCCGGTGACGAGGTGTCCCTGCCGTCGTCGAAGGTGCTCGGCGGACCCCGCGGCCGGCGGCACGCATTCCGGCCAGCGTCGATCGTCAACATCTCGGGGATGAGCTTCGGTTCGCTGTCCGGCAACGCCATCGAGGCGCTCAACCGGGGGGCCGCCCTGGCCGGCTGCCTGCACGACACTGGCGAAGGTGCGCTGTCGCCGTACCACCGCAACGGCGGCGACCTGGTCTTCCAGATCGGCACCTCCTACTTCGGGTGCCGCGACGACCGGGGCGAGTTCTCGCTCGACCGCCTGAAGGAGCTGGTCGCGGGTGCGCCGGTCCGGGCCATCGAGGTGAAGCTGTCGCAGGGCGCCAAGCCCGGCCTCGGCGGCATGCTGCCGGGGGCGAAGGTGACCGAGGAGATCGCCCGGATCCGCGGCATCGAGCCCGGCGTCGACTGCGCATCCCCCAGCCGGCACACCGCGTTCCACGACGTCGACTCGATGCTCGACTTCGTCGAGCTGGTCGCGGCCGAGACCGGCCTGCCCGTAGGGATCAAGTCGGCCGTGGGCTCGATGGGCATGTGGGACGAGCTGGTCGCCTTCATGGCCGGCGGCCAGCGCGGCGTCGACTTCGTGAACGTCGACGGCGGCGAGGGCGGCACCGGGGCGGCACCGCTGATCTTCGCGGACGCCGTCTCGTTCCCGTTCCGGGTCGGGTTCTCGCTGGTCTACAAGAAGTTCGCGACGGCCGGGCTGACCGACGACGTCACGTTCATGGGAGCCGGCAAGCTCGGTGTCCCGGAGAACGCAGTCGTCGCCTTCGCCCTCGGCGTGGACATGGTCAACGTGGCCCGCGAGGCGATGATGGCGGTCGGCTGCATCCAGGCCCAGAAGTGCCACACCGACCACTGCCCCACCGGCGTGGCCACCCAGAACCCATGGCTGGTCCGCGGCCTCGACCCCGAGCTCAAGTCCGTCCGTGCGGCCAACTACATCAAGTCGATGCGTCGCGACCTGTGGAAGGTCTCCGAGGCGATGGGCGTCGTGCACCCGAGCCTGATCACGCCCGACGACGTCGACATCCTCGACGGCCTGAGCGAGCACCGCACCCTGCGGGAGGTCTACGGCTACGACGACGCTTGGGGACGCCTGGGCCCGGGCCTGGAGGCGGGCATCATCGCCTTGATGTGTCCCGAGGAGATCCCGGAGCACGCACCGCTCGCGTGAGGTGTGCCCCGGCCGGGCCGGCCGAGACCCCCGAACCGACCCGGCCACCCCGGTCAGCTTCCGGCGGGCACTGCCTCACTGACCGGGGTGTTCGGGGCACGTCGTCCCAACGACGCATGCACCCCGGGGTTACACGCCGGGCTGCTCGTAGCTGCGAACCATCCACCGGCCGTCGTCGGCGAGGGGCTCGAAGCCGTGCTGGGCGTACAGCCCGTGCGCGTCCGCGGTGGCGAGCAGGGCGCGCCGGACGCCGTACGACGCGAGCAGCCGGTCGGCCTCTGCCATCAGCGCCTTGCCGACCGCGCGACCGCGGGCTTCCGGGTCGACGTACACGTCGCACACCCAGGCGAACGTCGCCCGGTCGGTGACGATGCGCAGGAAGCCGACCTGCTCTTTGCCGTCGTACGCGCCGACGTTCACCGAGTTCCGCAGCGACTCCTCCACGGCCTCGAGGGTCCTGCCGAGCGACCAGTACGCGTCCTCGCTGAGCCACCGGTGGACCCTCGCGACATCGAGCAGCGCGTCGTCGGTGGAGACGAACACCTTCGGTCAGTCCTTGTCCGCGGGCAGCAGGACCTTGCCGTGCGCCGGTCGGACGTCCTCCAGGGCCTCGAGGAACGACCGCGCCCACGCGGTGATGTCGGCGGCCTTGATCGTCCGGCGCATCGCGCGCATCCGCCGGGTGAGGTCCCGCTCGTCGGCCCGGTAGGCCTCGCGGAGCGCGGCCTTCATCCCGTTGAGGTCGTAGGGGTTGACCAGCCAGGCCTGGCGCAGCTCGTAGGCCGCCCCGGCGAACTCGGAGAGGATCAGCGCGCCACCCTCGTCGTAGCGGCAGGCGACGTACTCCTTGGCGACGAGGTTCATGCCGTCGCGGTACGGCGTGACGACCATGATGTCGGCCGCCCGGTAGAGGGCGGCCATCTCCTCGCGCGGGTACGACGCGTGGAGGTAGGAGATCGCCGGGCGCCCGATCCGGCCGTGGTCACCGTTGATCCGGCCGACGAGGCGGTCGATGTCGTCGCGCAGGACGCGGTACTGCTCGACGCGCTCGCGGGACGGGGTGGCCACCTGGACGAAGACGGCGTCCTCGACGTCGAGGTCGCCGTCGGCGATCAGCTCGGCGAAAGCACGCAGTCGGGCGTGGATGCCCTTGGTGTAGTCGAGCCGGTCGATGCCGAGGAACAGCTTGCGCGGCCCGCCGAGGGCCTCGCGGATCTCCTTGGCCCGGGCGATGACCGACTCCTCGCGGGCCAGCTCCTCGAACCCGTCGACGTCGATGGAGATCGGGAACGCCGCCGCGCGCACGGTCCGGCCGTCGGGGAGGTAGACCAGGTCGCGGTGGGTCTTCTGACCGACCCGCTGGCGCACCAGCCGGACGAAGTTCTGCGCTCCGCCGGGCAGCTGGAAACCGACCAGGTCGGCGCCGAGCAGCCCCTCGAGGATCTCGCGGCGCCACGGAAGCTGCTGGAACAGCTCGGCCGGCGGGAACGGGATGTGCAGGAAGAAGCCGATGTGGAGGTCGGGACGCAGCTCGCGGAGCATCCGTGGCACCAGCTGGAGCTGGTAGTCGTGCACCCAGACGGTCGCGCCCTTGGCCGCCCGGTCGGCGGCGTGCTCGGCGAAGCGCCGGTTCACCGCGACGTAGGACTCCCACCACTCGCGGTGGAACTCCGGCTTGGCGACGACGTCGTGGTACAGCGGCCACAGCGTCGCGTTCGAGAAGCCTTCGTAGAAGCCCTCGATCTCCTCCTCGGACAAGGAGATGGGATCCAGCCGCATGCCCTCGTGGTCGAACGGCTCCAGGCCGGTCTCGGTCCCGCCCGGCCAGCCGATCCACACGCCGTCGTTCGAGCGCATCACCGGCTCGATCGCGGTGACCAGGCCGCCGGGCGAGGAGCGCCACTCCGGCTTCCCGTCGGCGCTCGTGACGCGGTCGACCGGCAGCCGGTTGGCGATGATCACGAGGTCGGCGGGCACTACCTCACCCTAGGCGCTCGGCACGGGCCCGACCTCATCCGAAAGGGAGACCTCACTCCACCCCGAAAAGTGTCTTCTCATACTCCCATCGCACAGGGTAAGAATGGGCCCTCGCTTCGCTCGGTCTCTCGGGGATGTGTGTCTATGGGGGCGAGGTCAGGCATGTCCGAAGTGTCGAGGAACCAGGAGCACCATTGATGAAGAGAATCTCACGCAGCCTCGCGCTGCTGTCCGTTGCGGCGATGGCCGGGGGCCTCGCCCTTTCCGCACCCGCCCAGGGGGCGCCCGCGCGGGCAACCGGCGAGACGCTGGCCTCGCACCTCGTCTCGCCGCTGAGCCTCGCCGTCGCCAAGAGCGGCACCGTGTACGTCAGCGACAACTTCGCCGGCGGCCTGTGGTCGATCCCGAAGGGCGGCGGCAAGCCCACGTCGGTCTACCAGTCGACCGTCAAGCACGCCGAGGTCGGTGCGGTGTCGACGTACGGCAAGAAGGTCACCTTCGCGGCCAACGAGAAGAAGAACATCCTCATGCAGTGGAAGGTGGGTGCTGCCAAGCCGACCAAGCTGGCCAACCTCACCGCCTACGAGACCAAGAAGAACCCCGACAAGGCGCAGGAGTACGGCTTCGTCGCCCCGACCGCCGACTGCGCGGCCCAGTGGCCGGTCAAGGAGGCCGGTCCGCCGACCTACACCGGCATCGTCGACTCGCACCCCTACTCGACGTACACGACGGCCAAGGGCGTCTACGTCGGCGAGGCCGGCGGCAACGAGATCCTCTGGGTGGGCAACGACGGGAAGGTCAAGACCGTCGCGGTGCTGCCGTCGACCGAGGTGACCGTCACGCAGGCCGCCGCCGAGGCGCTCCACGCACCGGCGTGCGCCGGCCTGCAGTACCGGCTCGAGCCTGTGCCGACCGACGTCGAGCTCGGCCCCGACGGCTGGCTCTACGTCTCCAGCCTGCCTGGTGGCCCGGAGGACGACTCGCTGGGCGCCAACGGCCGCGTCTACAAGGTGAACCCGAAGTCCGGCAAGGTGAAGCTGGTCGCCAGCGGCTTCCTCGGCACCGTGGACCTGGCCGTTGCCAACAACGGTGACATCTACGTCGCGCAGCTCTTCGCCGGCATGATCTCCAAGATCAAGGCCGGCAGCGGCAAGGCCAAGGACTTCATGCCCGCGGCCCTGCCCGGTGCGGTCGAGTGGACCAAGGACGCGCTGTACGTCACCACCAACGGGGTCCCGACGGGCAAGAACCCCAAGGGCAAGGTGATGCGCTTCCCGTGGTGAACCACCCCGGGTAGCACCCGCTACCAGTCGGACGGGTAGCTGACCCCGATCTGCCGACGGACCTCGTCCATCTGGCGGATCAGGGTCAGCGTCTGGCTCAGTGGCACCAGCGGACTCTCGAGACGGCCCGCGTGCAGGCACTCCTGCACGTGGGCCGCCTCGTTTCCGAGGCCGGTGCCGATGAGGGGCTCCAGCCCGTCGATCCGTTCCGGGTCCCCGCCGGTCGGCGTCCAGGTGGCGTACGCCGGGTGGTGGAAGTCGGCGGGCACGTCGATGCGGCCGGTCGTGGTCGCGATCGTCGCGGTGCGGGCCGTCGTGGAGGTCATCGAGGCGGTCGACGCCGACAGGGCCGGGCCGTGCCGCCCGGCCACGGCCACGTCGAGGTCGATGCCGTCGTCGCTGAGGGCAGCCGTCGCGGTGACCTCGTCCGCGGCGCCGAGCACCAGGTGCGCGAACGTGAGCGGGTAGATGCCCATGTCGAGCAGGGCGCCCGCACCCAGGGCCGGGTCGCTCATCCGGGCCGAGGCGTCGGGAGGCACGACGAAGCCGAGGCCCGAGACCACCTGCCGCGGCTCGCCGTACCGGCCCTCGCGAACCCCGTCGACGACGGCACGGATGACGGGGTTGCAGGCCATCCACATGGCCTCCATCAGGAACAGCCCGGCATCGCGGGCCGCGGTGACCATCGCCTCCGCCTCGGCCAGGTTCATGGTCAGCGGCTTCTCGCACAGCACGTGCTTGCCGGCGGCGAAGGCCGCCCGGGCGTTCTCGAGGTGGAGCGTGTGCGGCGTCGCGATGTAGACGACGTCGATGTCCGGGTCCGCGACCAGGTCGTCGTACGTCGCGTGCGCTCGCGCGCCGTACGGCTCGGCGAACGCCCGGGCGGACTCCATCGACCGCGACCCGACGGCGGTGACTTCCGCGTCCGGCACGTCGAGCAGGTCGTCGGCGAAGCTGCGGGCGATGCGGCCGGTGGCGAGGATGCCCCAGCGGATGGTCGGGCTCATGTCCCGACGATAGGCGCCGGGCGAGTCGTGGCCACCTCGGCGAGGGCGGCCCCGCGCCGCCGTCGGATGCCATAGCGTCACCCCGGAGATCCGCCGGAGCGACGCGCCGGTACCGAATGACATCGGTGTGATTCATCGCCTACAGTGTGCGCATGGACGCCGCCAGCCACCTCTCCGGCCACCCGTCCGGCCGCGAGCCGGACGCCCAGCCGGACGCCCAGCCGGCTCTGAGCGACCGCGACCGCGAGATCCTCGAGTTCGAGCGCCAGTGGTGGAAGTACGCCGGCGCCAAGGAGACCGCGGTCCGAGAGCAGTTCGACATGTCGGCGACCCGCTACTACCAGGTCCTCAATGCCCTGATCGACCGTCCCGAGGCCCTCGAGGTCGACCCCTTGCTCGTCCGCCGGCTGCGCCGGCTGCGCGCCGCCCGTCAGCGCCAGCGCTCCGCGCGACGCCTCGGGTTCGAGGTCTAGCGCGACCATGAGGCCGCCCATGAGAGGGCCAGCCCCGTCGCGGCCCCGTCTCAGGACCGAGCGAGGCGTGGTGTTCCCCTCGCCTGTCGTCATCCTGACCGTCGTCGCGATCTTCGCCGCGGCCGTCGCCTACCTCGCCACCCAGGGCCGGCCGCCCACCGAACGCGAGGTCACCATCACTTCCGGGCAGCCCTCGGCCACCGCGACGCCGTCGATGCCGACGGCTAGCCCGAAGAAGCACAAGAAGCCTGCGATCAACAAGGGCAAGGTCTACGTCGAGGTCTACAACAACTCCGGCGTCAAGGGCCTCGCCGGCCGGGTGGCCGCGACCGCCACGCAGGCGGGCTGGAAGGTCGTCGGGTCCGACAACTGGTACGGCACCATCCCCGCCTCGACGGTCTACTACCCCGCCAAGCTCGAGCGCGCGGCCAAGGCGCTGGCCCTCGACCTCGGCATCCGGCGTACGGTCCCGGCCATCGACCCGATGAAGCTCGACCGGCTGACCGTCATCCTCACCTCGGACCACGCCTAGCCGTCCTGGGCGCTTCTGCCAGGGTGGTGGTGTGGAGTTCACGTCGCCAGATGGTGAGGAGCGGTACGCCGCGCTGGTCGCGCGCGCCGCGGACGTCGTGGTCGGCCTGGACTTCGACGGCACCCTGGCGCCGATCGTCGACGACCCCGAGGCCGCGCACATCCACCCGGACGCGCCGGGGGTGCTGACGGCGCTGGCCGGCGCGGTACGCGCCGTCGCAGTGATCACCGGCCGGCCCGCGCGACAGGCCCTGGCCCTCGGCGGCCTCGACCAGGTCGGGGACGCCATCGGCGGGGACGGCCGCGAGCTGTACCTCTTCGGGCAGTACGGCAACGAGCGCTGGTCCTCGACCAACCGCCGGGTCGTCTCGCCCCGGCCGCCGGCCGGGCTGGCAACGTTCGGGCGGGAGCTGCCGCGCGTGCTGCGCGGTGCCGACGCCGACGAGGCCTTCGTCGAGGACAAGGGGCTCGCCGTCGCGGTGCACACCCGCCGCCTGGCCGACCCCGACGACGCCTTCGACCGGCTGGTCAAGCCGATCACCGAGCTCGCCGAGCGGCACGGACTCTGCGTCGAGCCCGGCCGCCAGGTGCTCGAGGTCCGCTCCCACGGCATGCACAAGGGCCTGGTCGTCGAGTGGCTGATGGAGCACCTCGAGGCCGGCGGCTTCCTCTTCGCCGGTGACGACCTCGGCGACGTCGAGGCCTTCGAGGCGGTCCTCGACCTCCGCCGCCGCGGCGTACCCACGCTCCTGGTCTGCTCCGCCTCCCGCGAGGAACCCACCCTCCGCGAGATGTCCGACGTCGTCGTCGACGGCCCCGCCGGCGTCCTCGACCTCCTTCGCCGGCTGACCGCCGACGCCACCTGATCGTCGGTCGAGCAGGGCGAGCGCCAGCGAGCCCGTGTCGAGACCCAGTGACTGGAGTGGGTCTCGACCGCCGTGTCAGATGGTGGACCCGGAGTACACATGGTGAGACGGGCACCGCTAGCGTGGGGACTGCTCATCGAGAGGGACAGAGGGAACGGCCCTGTGAAGTCCCGGCAACCGGCTGCATGAACACGGTGCCAATTCCGGCCCGACGGCGAGAGTCGCTGCGGGGAAGATGAGGAGGTCATTTCCTTGAGCGCAGTCATCACCGAGAAGCCGCGCACGATCCGCGCAGGAGCCTTCGGTCACGCCCGGGCCCTCGTCTGCCGCGAGTGCGGGCACGAGGTCGAGCTCGGTCCGTCGTACGCATGCCCGGAGTGCTTCGGGCCGCTCGAGGTCGGGTACGACGACGAGGCCCGCGGCCGCGTCACCCGCGAGCAGATCGCGGCCGGCCCGCCCAACATCTGGCGGTACAAGGCGCTGCTGCCCGTCCCCGATGACATCGAGCAGAGCCCGAACACCGAGCCCGGCTTCACCCGGCTGCTCCGGGCCACCAACCTCGCACGGACGCTGGGCATCGACACGCTCTGGGTGAAGGACGACTCCACCAACCCGACCAACTCCTTCAAGGACCGCGTCGTGGCGTGCGCCCTGAGCGCGGCCCGCGAGCTCGGCGCGACGACGTTCGCGTGTCCGTCCACCGGCAACCTCGCCAACGCGGTGGCCGCCGCCGGTGCGCGAGCAGGCATGCGGACCGTCGTCTTCATCCCCAGCGACCTCGAGAAGCCGAAACAGGTCAACTCCGCCGTGTACACCGAGTCGCTCGTGGCCGTGAACGGGACCTACGACGACGTGAACCGGCTCGCCTCCGAGATCGCCGGCGAGGAGGACGGCTGGGCGTTCGTGAACGTCAACGTCCGGCCGTTCTACGCCGAAGGCTCCAAGACGCTGGGGTTCGAGATCGCCGAGCAGCTCGGCTGGCGGCTGCCCGACCAGGTCGTCATCCCGGTCGCGTCCGGGTCGCAGCTGACCAAGGTCGACAAGGCCTTCCAGGAGCTGATCGCGCTCGGCCTGGTCGAGGACCGGCCGTACAAGATCTTCGGTGCCCAGGCCACCGGCTGCTCGCCGGTGTCGGCGGCGTACAAGGCCGGCAGCGACGCCATCCGTCCGGTGAAGCCCGACACCATCGCCAAGAGCCTGGCCATCGGCAACCCGGCCGACGGCATCTACGTGCTCGACATCTGCCGTCGTACCGGCGGCGCGGTCGAGGACGTCAGCGACGACGAGGTCCGCGCCGGCATCCTGCTGCTGGCCCGCACCGAGGGCATCTTCACCGAGACGGCCGGCGGCACGACCGTCGGCGTCCTGAAGAAGCTCGTCGAGTCCGGACGGCTGGATCCGACCAAGGAGACCGTCGTCATCAACACCGGCATGGGTCTGAAGACCCTGGACGCGATCTCGGACTCCGTGGGACCGGCGGCGACCATCGACCCGTCGTACGCCGCCTTCACGGCCACCGGCCTCGGTGGGCGAGACTGATCGAACCCAGCTCAAGTCACGAACCGAGGAGCGAGCCAACCGATGAGCGTGTCCGTCCGCATCCCCACCATCCTGCGCACCTACACCGGCGGTGAGTCCGAGGTGAGTGCCGACGGCGCCGACCTGGCGGCCGTGCTCGAGGACCTCGACGCCAAGTACGAAGGCATCAAGGGCCGGATCCTCGACGAGGCCGGCCAGCTGCGTCGCTTCGTCAACGTGTACGTCGGCAACGACGACGTACGCTTCCTCGACAGCCTGCAGACCCCGACGCCGGACGGTACGCAGATCTCGGTGATCCCGGCCGTCGCCGGCGGCTGACACTGCCGGAGCGCCGTACTTCGGTGTCGTTCCTGCCGCTTCGTGGGGGTTGCAACCCCCTCTAACCGCAGTGATACCCGGTCGACCGGGTATCCCGACCACCCGCCGAGCTTCTCCGAGAGACTCCGCCTACGCTGGCTCGACCCGGATCAGTGCGGCGTGGCCGCGCCCGTCGACCTTGACCACGGCCACCATGGCGCCGTCGCCGACCTCCTCCTGCATGGCGGCGGCCTCGTCCTGGGGCAGGAACAGGCTCTCGATGCCACATCGGACCCGCCAGTCGTGGTCGTCGCAGGAGAGGTACGGCGCGGCCGATGGCCGCTCGCGGGTCACGGTGCCCGCCTTCCAGACTTCCCCGTCCCGGACCAGGGTGATGTAGACGTCCCCGCCGCGGGCCGAGTCCCGCGCGTCGGTCCGCAGGTCGGGGTAGTCGAGGTCGACGTACGCGCCGCGGAACGGGTCGACCGGGTCGACCGGCGCCACGCGCAGGCGGTACTCGTCGCCGGTCAGCCGGGCCGAGAGCCTGGGGGCGACGGCCGCGCCCACCAGGGCGAGCTGGACGAGCGCGACGGCACCGACCTTGAGGGTGAGTGAGTTCATCGGGTTGCTCCTTCGTCGTCGGTGAGGGTGCGGGCCAGCTCGCGGCGGGCCCGGTCGGCGACCCAGCCGGTGCCCACCAGGACCAGGCCGAGCAGCAGGAACAGCCAGGCGCCCTGGACGATGGGCGCGAACACCGCGAACGCCTGGACGGTGGTGAACAGGACCAGCGCGGCCGTGGCGAGGAACGTCAGCAGGCGGCTGTCGCGGAGCACGCCGAGCACGGCGTACCAGGCGGCGGCGCCGACGTAGAGGAGCACGCCCGCGGCGGCGTGACCCCAAGCGGCCGCCCCCACCTGGTCCGCGGAGTCGAAGTCCGCGCCGACCTCCCAGAGCACGAGCAGCACGCCCGCCAGCGCAATGCCCAGCGACACCAGGGGCTCCAGCCGGAGCGCGCCGCGCGCCAGCAGGGCGGACGCGGCGGCCGCCAGGCCGCAGGCGCCGACGGTCACGACCAGCGTGGGAGTCCAGGCGAAGTGATCGGTGGTCACGAAGGGGAGGGCGGCGACGAAGAGCGAGCCCAGGCCCAGGACGGCCCCGACGGCGCGCCACGGAGCGGCGAACGCCGGCAGCAGGTCCTCGTGCCAGGCGGCCGCGGCGGCTGAGAGAGTGCCGCCGGCGAAGAGGACGAGCAGCACGGCGAGTGGGCTCGGTCCATCCCAGGTGGACTGCCACACGAGCCAGGACGTGAGGGTGAGAAGGCCGATGACGAGCGGGCCGGTGCCACGCACGACGTACGCGTGGACCAGAGCGCCGAGGCCCCACCAGGCCAGCAGCTGCGGCTCGTACGCCGTCACCTGCAGGCTCTGCGCGGCCTGGAAGAGGACGGCGCCGAAGCTCAGCGCGGCCAGGATCCGCACGCAGCCGAGGACGGGTGAGGGGACTGCTCCACCGTGGTCGCGGGACCGGGCCAGCAGCTCGCCCCCGATCAAGAGCGCCAGCCAGAAGGCCGCGACCACGGCGAAGCGGACCAGGGGAGCCAGCTGGTCGAGGTTGCTGGCGACCAGCCAGATGACGCCGACGCCGACGAAGGCGGCGCCGAGGGTGAGCAGGAGACGGGAGAGGTCGAAGCGGCGGGACGGGTGGTAGCCGCGCAGGATGGCGGCCGCGGCCCGGTCGTCGACGAGGCCGGCGGCCCGCCAGAGAGGGAGCTCGTCGCTGAGCCAGGCGAGCTGCTGGGGCGTCGCCGGCCGGGTACGGGCGGGGACGGCCGGTGGGGGTTCGGTGCGGAGTCCGGTGGTCATGAGGCCACTCTGGGCGGGCGCGGAGTGCCTCCGCCTCCGCACGCGTACTCATCCGGGACGGCCCGTCCTAACCGGTGCCCCCGTCGGGCAGCAGCCTGCGCAGGCCGGCTCGTTCGGCGTCGTTGCCGCAGAGCTCGATCGCCCGCTCCAGCTCGGCGCCGGCCTCCGCGTCCCGGCCGATCCGCAGGAGCAGCTGGCCCCGGACCGCCGGAAGCCGGTGCCCAGGCAGGTCGAGATCCTGGATCAGGGCGAGGGCCGCCTGCGCACCGTCGGCCTCGGCCACCGCGACGGCCCGGTTGAGGCGTACGACGGGGGAGCCGGTGAGCTGCTCGAGCTCGAGGTACCTCCCGGCCACCCGCGGCCAGTTCGTTTCGGTGGCCGTCCGAGCGATGGCGTGCTCGGCCGCGATCAGCGCCTGGAGGAGGTACAGCGAACCGGGCGCCCCGGTCCACGGCGTCAAGAGCTGGATCGCCTCGTCGATGTCAGTGCGGTGCCAGCGCCCGCGGTCTTGTTCGGGCAGCAGCACCAGGGCGCCGTGGTCGTCGACGCGGGCGTCGCGGCGGGAGTGCTGGAGCAGCATCAGGGCGAGGAGCGAGTCGAGCTCGACGTGCGCCGGCGCCACCTCGCGGAGCACTCGGGCGAGGCGGATCGCTTCGGCGGCCTGCTCGGGACGCAGGACGTCGTCGCCCGAGCCGGGGGCATACCCGGCCGTGAACGCGAGGTAGGCAACGTCGGCCGCCTGCGCCAGCCTGGCCTCGAGGTCGGCCCCGGCCGGCAGGCCGAAGCTCTCCCGTGCCAGTCGTTTGCGCGCGCGGGTCAGCCGGGCGGCCATGGTCGCGGTCGGCACCAGGAACAGCCGGGCGATGTCCTCGGTGGCCACACCCATCACCAGCCGCAGCGTCAGCGCGGACGCCGCCTCGGGGGCGAGTGCCGGGTGCGCGCACAGCAGGACCAGCCGCAACCGCTCGTCGTAGGACGTCGCCGGGTCTCCCGTGTCGGCCATGACGCGCTGGGCCTCCTCGGTGAGCTCGGCCTCGACGGCGAGCACGGGCAGCTTCCTGGCCGCGACCGCCTCGGCGCGGAGGCGGTCGAGAATGCGGTTGCGGGCGGCGGTGAGCAGCCAACCGGCCGGGTTGGCCGGCGTACCGTCGCGTGGCCACGTGCGGGCGGCGGCCTCGAACGCGTCCCCGAGACCGTCCTCGGCCAGGTCCAGGCGCCGGTAACGCGCGACGAGCAGGGCCAGCAGGCGGCCCCACTCACCGCGCCAGGCGTCCTCGAGTAGGTCAGCCAGCGTCGTAGCCCTCGATCTGCACGACCGGCCGGACCTCCACGATGTAGTAGTCCGGCAGCAGCCGGCACAGCTCCAGCACCTCGTCGATGTCGCCGGCGTCCACGTGGTAATACCCACCGAGCTGCTCGACGGTCTCGGCGTACGGCCCCTCGACCACCACGCGCTCCCCGTTCACGGTGCGCAGGGTCATCGCCGCGCCGGCCCGGTCGAGTGCCTCGCCGCCCAGCACCTTGCCCCGCTCGCGCACGGCCCGGTCGAACGCGTCGTGGCACGCGAACACCGCCGCTCGCTCGTCGTCGGACATCCGCTCCCAGGAGTCGGGGTCGGTCTCGGTCAGGAGGACGAGGTGGCTCACGCCGAACCGCCGCCCTTGCACTCGCGGACCTCGATCACGCCCTCGCCCCTGCCGAGCACCTTGCACACCTCGATCAGGTCGTCGAGGTCGGAGGTGTCGACGACGTAGAAGCCGGTCAGCTGCTCGACCGCCTCGGAGTACGGGCCCTCGGTGATCGTCTGGACGCCGTCGGCGTCGGTGCGCAGCACCTTGGCCTCGCGGGAGTCCGCGAGCTCGGCGCCGCCGGTCACGCGGTGGCCCCGCTCCTCGAGGAGCTTCGAGAACTCCTTGTGCTGCTGGTAGGTCGCCTGGCGCTGGTCCTCCGTGGCGGCTGCCCATGCGGCCTCGTCGCCCGGCAGCAGCACGACGTACTGGGTCATGGTCCCTCCTGGTCTGGTGAGTCTGTCACCGCGATGACGCGCGAGGCCCGCCGAAATCGACAGCCGAGCCGACCGTCAGTCGTTGAAGCCCGGCGCGATCTCGAGCCGCACGTGCACCGGCATCATCTCCTCGGCCGCCTCGACGATGGCCTCGATGCTCGGGCTCTCCACGAGATAGAAGCCGCCGAGCTGCTCGACGGACTCGGTGTAGGGGCCGTCGGTACGCCGGGTGACCCGACCGTTGCCACCGCCCCGGTTCTCCAGGACCTGCCAGGCGCTGGTGGGGCCCAGCTCCGAGCCGCCGACCACCTTCCCGCCGCGCCGCTCCAGCGCTTGGGCGAACCGGTGGTCGGCGTCGTAGGTGACCTGCCGCTCGGCGTCGGACTTGGCCTCCCAGGCCGGCTCGTCCTCCACGACGAACACGACGTACTTCTTGAGGTCCTGGTTGGTGGCTGAGTTGGCGGCTGAGTTCGTGGCTGGGCTCATGGGTGGTTCTCCCTTTCGGTTCGGAGTCTTTCAGGGAGGTGACGGGCCATTCTCGGGCCATCGACAACGTTTGCACTCGCAGGGTGCGAGTGCTAAACATGACGCTGGCACTCTCGTCATGAGAGTGACAACAATCCGGACCGGTGAGCTGAGGTCCTCAGGCGCCGGCGAGCAGGGTTCGCCGGGTCAGCCGGGGCCGTCCGTCGCGGGCAGCGAGCCGGCCACCAGACGCTGAAGGAATCGCACGCATGGCTAAGCTGATTGCTTTCGACGAGGAGGCCCGGCGCGGTCTGGAGCGTGGCATGAACACGCTCGCCGACGCCGTCAAGGTCACCCTCGGCCCCAAGGGCCGCAACGTCGTGCTCGAGAAGAAGTGGGGCGCTCCCACCATCACCAACGATGGTGTGAGCATCGCCAAGGAGATCGAGCTGGAGGACCCCTACGAGAAGATCGGGGCCGAGCTCGTCAAGGAGGTCGCCAAGAAGACCGACGACGTCGCCGGTGACGGTACGACGACCGCCACGGTCCTCGCCCAGGCGATGGTCCGCGAGGGCCTGCGCAACGTGGCCGCGGGTGCGAACCCGATGGGCATCAAGCGCGGCATCGAGAAGGCCGTCGAGGCCGTCTCGGACGCCCTGACGTCTGCGTCCAAGGACGTCGAGACCAAGGAGCAGATCGCCTCGGTGGCGGCCATCTCCGCGGGCGGCGACCAGAGCGTCGGCGACATCATCGCCGAGGCCATGGACAAGGTCGGCAAGGAAGGCGTCATCACCGTCGAGGAGTCGAACACGTTCGGCATCGACCTCGAGCTCACCGAGGGCATGCGCTTCGACAAGGGATACATCTCGGCGTACTTCGTCACCGACGCCGAGCGCATGGAGACCGTGCTCGACGACCCGTACATCCTCGTCGCCAACCAGAAGATCAGCTCGGTCAAGGACCTGCTGCCTCTCCTGGAGAAGGTCATGCAGGCCGGCAAGCCGCTGCTGATCATCGCCGAGGACACCGACGGCGAGGCGCTGTCGACCCTGGTCGTCAACAAGATCCGTGGCACCTTCAAGTCCGTCGCCGTCAAGGCCCCGGGCTTCGGTGACCGCCGCAAGGCCATGCTGCAGGACATCGCGATCCTGACCGGTGGCCAGGTCGTCAGCGAGGAGGTCGGTCTCAAGCTCGAGTCGACCGGCATCGAGCTGCTCGGCTCTGCTCGCAAGGTCGTCATCACCAAGGACGAGACCACCATCGTCGAGGGTGCCGGCGACGCCGACCAGATCGCCGGCCGGGTGAACCAGATCCGCGCCGAGATCGAGAAGTCGGACTCCGACTACGACCGCGAGAAGCTGCAGGAGCGCTTGGCCAAGCTGGCCGGCGGGGTTGCGGTCATCAAGGTCGGCGCGGCCACCGAGGTCGAGCTCAAGGAGCGCAAGCACCGCATCGAGGACGCCGTCCGCGCCGCCAAGGCGTCGGTCGAGGAGGGCATCGTCGCCGGTGGCGGCGTGGCTCTCGTCCAGGCCGGCAACACGGCCTTCGAGAAGCTCGACCTGACCGGCGACGAGGCCACTGGCGCCAACATCGTCAAGGTCGCGCTCGCTGCCCCGATCCGCCAGATCGCGGTCAACGCCGGCCTCGAGGGCGGCGTGGTGGCCGAGAAGGTCGCCGGGCTCCCCGTCGGTCACGGCCTCAACGCCGCTACCGGCGAGTACGGCGACATGCTCGCGGCCGGCATCCCGGACCCGACCAAGGTCGTCCGTTCGGCGCTGCAGAACGCCGCGTCCATCGCCGCACTGTTCCTCACCACCGAGGCCGTCGTCGCGGACAAGCCCGAGAAGGCCGCCCCGATGGGTGGCGACCCCTCGGGTGGCATGGGCGGCATGGACTTCTGAGTCCGGCGCCCCACCCGTAGTACCTCGCGAGGCCCCCACCCGAGTCCATCGGGCGGGGGCCTCGTGCCGTCCTGTTGCTTGCGGTGGGTCGCGGTTTCATCAAGGTATGTAGGCGAATCCGCACTTCCCCCGCACTGTGGGCCTGGGGAAGTGACGCCTCGGCTGCATACCTTGATGAAACCCCCGGTGACCCTCTTGCCATCCACAGCCATGCCTCGTGCCCACCTTCTGCACAGGGCTCCGAGAGCCTGGATTGGGGGTATTTCCAGCCGGGAACCGATCGCCCATGGACCCGACAAGGTTGCTGGCAGAGGAGTTCGGCCTCTTCACCCGGCAAGAGGCAGAGTCATTCGGATACGGCGATCGCGAGATCGCTGCGATGGTCCGGGCCGGGGTGTGGGTTCGGTTCCGCCGCGGCTTCTACACCTACGCCGACTTGTGGAGCGGGTTGGACGAGGTGGGCAAACACCGGGTCCGCAGCCATGCGGTGCTCAGGTCGTTGGGACGCAACGTCGCCCTGAGCCACGTCTCGGCCGTCATCGATCACGAGCTCGACACCTGGGGCATGAACCTGTCGCGGGTGCACGTCACCCGTTTGGACGGCGCATCAGGACGCGTCGAGGGGGACGTGGTCCATCACGAGGGCGTGTGCCTCGAGGGCGACGTCCTGGATCGTGGCGCCTACTTGGTCATCGCACCCGATCGCAGTGTCATCGAGGCCGGCTCCCGTGCATCGTCGCAGTCGGCCCTGGTCAGCTTCGACTCCTACCTGCACCGCAACCCCGGCCACGAGCAGCTGCTGATGGCGCGCTTCATCAGCATGGAGCGCTGGCCGTACGTGCGACACCTTCACATCCCGATCCGCCTGGCGGACGGTGGCGCCGAGAGCGTCGGTGAGTCCCGGGGACGGTGGTTCTGCTGGGCGCATCGCTTGCCGGTTCCCGACACGCAGTACGAGGTGCGCGAGGCCGGCGGCCGACTCGTCGGGGTGTGCGACTGGTGGTGGAAGAAGGCCAAGGTCCTCGGTGAGTTCGACGGGAGGGTCAAGTACGGACGACTCCTCAAGCCTGGGCAGGAGCCCGGCGACGTGGTGTTCGCCGAGAAGCAGCGTGAGGACGAGATCCGCGACGTCACCGGTTGCCAGATGATCCGCTTCATCTGGGCCGATTACGACCGTCCCCGGGTGACGGCCGCCCGGTTGGCCCGCAAGCTCCACCTGGCCGCCTGAGGGCGCCGTACGGCCTGGGCGACGTCGGCGGTTTCATCAAGGTATGCAGGTGAGTCCGCACATCCCCAGCTCTGTGGACCAAGGGAAGTGCAGGTTCGCCTACATACCTTGATGAAGCCGCAGCAGCAGGGGGCCCGCAAGCGCACGAACCCACCCGCACCGCGTCGAGGAGGCGGTGTGGCAGCCTGCGGGCGTGGGGGGCGAGGCGCTGGCGCTGGTATTGGCGGCGGCGGTGCTGCACGCGCTGTGGAACCTCGCGGCCAAGGGGGTCACCGAGGACCGGCTGCTGTTCATCTGGCTGTACGCCTCGCTGAGCGCGGCGATCTGGTTGCCCATCGCCGTGGTCTGGGTCGTGGTGCATGACGAGCGCCCGACGTGGACCTGGCTGGGCGCCTCGGCCCTGAGCGCGTCGATGCACATCGCCTACCAGCTGGTGCTGCAACGCGGGTACGCCGAGGGCGAGCTCAACCTCGTCTACCCGATCGCCCGCGGCACCGGCCCGCTGCTGACGTTCGTCGTCGCGGTCGCGGTGCTGGGTGAGCGGCCCGGGCTGGTCGGCGCACTCGGGGTGCTCCTCGTGGTCGCGGGCGTGCTGCTCATCTCGTACTCGCCCCGCAGTCTGCACGGGCCCGGCGCCCGGGCCGGCGTGGTCTGGGGGGCTCTGACAGGGGTCACCATCGCGGCGTACACGCTCTGGGACAGCCACGCCGTCACCGACCTCGGCGTGCCGCCGGTGACGTACTTCGTGCTCGGCCTGATCTGCCAGGTGCCGGCGCTCAGCGTGATGACGGGGGCCCGGCTGCGACGGGTACGCCGGGTCTGGCCCGCGCTCCGCAGGCCGGCCATCGTGGTCGCCCTCTTCTCGCCGCTCGCCTACATCTTCGTGCTGCGCGCGATGCAGGAGGCGCCGGTCGCGCTCGTCGCCGCCGCGCGGGAGAGCAGCATCGTGGTGGGCGCCGTGTTCGGGTGGCTGGTGCTCAGGGAGGCCCGGCCGCTCTACCGCCTGGTGGGGTCCCTGGTCGTGGCGGCCGGGATCGCCGCGATCGTGGTGGGCTGAGCGACGGCGCTCAGAAGGCGTTGATCGAGCCGGGCGCGCGTTCGGCGCGGGTGAGGGCGGCGACGACGGCGGACTGTCCGTGGCGGCGTACGGCGAGCCGGGTCAGCAAGGCGAGCACCGGCCCGAGCACCTCGTCGGGCAGCGCCGGTGCCGTCACGCCCACCGACGCCGCGAGGTCGTCGGAGTGCACGGCGATCTCCATCATCCGCATCACCAGGAAGTCGTCGCGCCGCAGCGCCCAGCCCTGCCACGGGACCAGCACCGGCCGGTCGGGGCTGGTGTCGGCCAGCAGACCGGGAAGCCGGTCACGGGCCTCGGCCAACCGCGCCATCAGGTCTTGCGGCCCGGCCTCCGCGTTGGCGTCACCGCCGGAGCGGATGTCGACGCTCACCTCGTCGTGGACGGCCGCGCCGACCCAGGATGCCCGCTCGTAGTGATCGTCCAGCGCGATCGGCGCCAGGTCGCTGGGTTCGGCCTCGAGCAGGCTCACGGCCGAGAACGCCTGGCCGGCGAGATGCCCGGCCAGTCCGCCGACCGTCCATTCCGCGAGTGCGCTGGGCGCCTTCCACCCGGCGGCCACCTCGGACCGGCCGACCAGCCCGACGACGGAGTCCACGGCAAGGAGGAACGGGTGCATGAACCGACTCTGCCACGGCGAAAGATCGGGCCCGTTCCCGGACATGTGACACCGTGAGGATCGTGTCCGGGGACGTCAGGCGGGAGCGGTTCGAGGCGCTCGCGCCCGTCCTCATGGAGCCGCTGCGGCGCTTCCTCGCCCGTCGTACCGACGCCGCGACGGCCGACGACGTGCTTGCGGAGACCCTCCTCGTCTGCTGGCGCCGCCTCGACGACGTCCCGGACGAGGCGCTGCCGTGGGCCTACGGCGTCGCTCGCAACTGCCTGGCCAACGCCCAGCGCGGCGTACGCCGGCAGGAGCGGCTTGCGGCCAGGATCGCCGTGGTCGACCCACCGGGAGCCAGCGTGCCCGGTCCGGGCGAGGCGGGGGACGCCGACGTGACCGACGCGCTGGCCGCGTTGCGCGAGGAGGACGCGGAGCTGCTCCGCCTGTGGGCCTGGGAGCAGCTCGGGCCCGCCGAGATCGCGACGGTCCTCGACGTCACCCCCAACGCGGCCAGCATCCGCCTGCACCGCGCTCGGGAGAAGCTGAAGCAGGAGCTGGTCCGGCGAAAGACCGCAGGCACAGCCGGACATGAGGAGACGACGACAACCCAGCAGACGACGGAGCGGAGGCGGACGTGAACGACGAGGAGCTCCTCGCCCGGCTGCGTGTCGCCGACCCCGCCGCGTCGCTGCCCCCGGCCGACCCCGGCCGGACGGCCCGACTCCTGGAGGACACCATGAGCCACGACACCGAGACTCCCGACATCCCCGCCGACCAGGACACGCCCGTACGCCGCCGCTCGCCGCTGGCCTGGCTCGTCGCCGCGGCCGCCATCCTCGTCATCGCCGGCGTCGGTGCCTTCGCCGCCCTCGGCAACGACGACCCGCAGGTCCCGGCCGCCCGGCCGCCCGCCCCCACGGTGCTGGCCCTGTCGGCCCGGCCGCCGAGCACGGCCAAGTGCATGGTCGTCTCCCCCGAGGTGCTCGCCAACCAGGAGGTCGCCTTCGACGGCACCGTCGCAGCCATCACCGACGGCCTGGTGACCCTCGACGTGACGAAGTGGTACCGCGGCGGCGACGCCGACCAGGTCACCGTGCAGGCGCCTCCCGAGGACCTGGAGGCGCTGCTGTCGGCGGCCGACTTCCAGGTCGGCAACCGGTACCTCGTCTCGGCCAGCGACGGGTTCGTCAGCGTGTGCGGGTTCAGCGCGGCGTACTCCGACGAGCTCGCGACGATGTACGCGCAGGCCTTCTCCTAACCTGAGGTCATGCGCGTCGACGGGATCCTGCTCGCCGCCGGCGCCGGCACCCGGATGGGGAAGCCCAAGGCCCTCGTGGTCGGCGACGACGGCACGCCCTGGCTGCACTCCGCCCTGCGCACGCTGCAGGAGGGCGGGTGTGACCGGGTGACGGTCGTCCTCGGCGCGGCCGCCAAGGAGGCGGGGTGGCTGCTGGCCCAGACGCCGAGCGGTCGGTCGCGGCTCGTCGTCGCCGACGACTGGGCCGAGGGCATGGGAGCCTCGCTGCGCGCCGGCCTGTCCGACGCCGACCCGGACGCCGACGCCGTCGTCGTCACCCTGGTCGACCTGCCCGACGTCACGGCCGAGGTGGTACGGCGCGTGGTCGCGGCCGCGACCGGCGCGAGCTCCCTCGCACGGGCGGCGTACGACGGCAGGCCCGGCCATCCGGTCCTGATCGGCCGTGACCACTGGGACGGCGTACGCGCCTCGGCGACCGGCGACAAGGGAGCCCGCGACTACCTCGCCGCGCGCGACGTGGCCTTCGTGGAGTGCGGCGACCTGGCGACCGGCCAGGACGTCGACGGCCCGTCACCGTCCAGCTAGATCCAGTACAGACCTGGGGTGCCTGGGGTACTGCTGGGCACGAAACCGGTCTATCGTGCGCCCAGCGAGTTCACCTGGGGGGTCAGTGAAACGAGCGCTTGTCACGCTGATGGTGGTGGTCGCCGCCACCGTGGGACCGGTGGCGCCAGCAGGCGCCGGGGTGTCCGCGGACGGGACGAGGTCGGACGTCGCGCCGAGGCTGCCGATCACGTTGCCGGTCACGTTGCCGGTCGGGTCGCGGGTCACGTCTCCGGCCGTCGGCGATCCGGGTTCCGTACGGGTGCTCGTCCCCGAGCGGTCTGACGCGGTGGTCACGGGGCGGACCGCGGCAGTGCCGCGACGCAGCCGGGTACTGGTGCTGCCGGCGTACTGGGGATCGGGCGGCCCCCCGAAGACGACGAGTGCCGAGCTCAAGGCCGTGGTGCTCCGTCAGGCGAGCGACTGGTTCGGACGCGTCTCCCGGGGGCGCTACCGACTGGCGGGGAAGGTCACGCCGTACCTGAAGATCGCCAAGCAGAACTGCTCGGACGACTACGCGATGCGCGACATCCTGCGCCTCGCCCAGCGGAAGGCGCGCGCCCGGGGTATCGGCACCCGCGGCTACGACCGCTACATGCTGGTCACTCCCCAGTGCCGCACCAACTCGCTGGGGGAGCTGCCGGGGGCCGTGACGTGGATCCGCGACGCGTCGGTCACCGTCGACGTCATCGTCCACGAGCTCGGTCACAACCTCGGTCTGGAACACGCGAACGCGCTGATCTGCAAGCGCGGCAAGCTCCGGGTCTCCTCGGGCGGGCGCAAGGAGTGCCAGGAGTACGAGTACGGCGACATGTACGACGCGATGGGGATCTCGACCGGACAGTCCACCGGCCAGTTCTCGGTGCCCCGTCTGGTGGGGCTCGGCTGGGCCGGCAAGACCAGGACCGCGACCGGGTCGGGGACGTTCACCCTTGCGCCGGCCGAGAGCTCCGGCAGCGGACTGCAAGGTCTCCGGATCAAGGTGAGCCGCAAACGCTCGTACTGGGTGGAGTACCGCAGCAACGGGCACGTGGCCGACATCGCCCGCGACATCAAGGGCGTCGCCGGCGTCCAGATCCGTCTGCAGACCGGGAAGAAGAGGGTGGACGTTCTCGACGCCTTCCCCGGGGCCCCGGACCCGTACCTCTTCGTCCCCGACCCCGACCTCGTCCGGGTCGACCTGCCCGCGGGCAGCAGCATGACGACGACCGAGGGCATCCGGTTCCGCACCGTGTCGGTCGGCGGCAGCGCCGTCGTGCAGGTCACGCGGCATGCCCCGCGGCCCCAGCCCCCCTCGACGCCGACGGCCTCCTTCGCCATCGGCGACGCCTACTCCACCCACGTCGAGTGGCAGCGATCGGCCGATGACAACGGTGCGATCGTGCGCGGCTACCGGGTGCGCCTCCCGGGCAACCACGTGACCACCGTCGACTCGGTCGGCGGCCTGACCACGACCCTGGACGACTACGACGTCAGCGGTGTGGGGGCCGCCGTCGCCGTCCAGGCGTTCAACGAGGCGGGCGACTCCGGGTGGTCGGCTCCCGTGGTCGTGGCGCCCAACGGGCCCACTGCGAGGATCCTCGCCCCCGCGCCGGGGGCGGTGCTCGACGGACGGTTCGCGCACGTCGTCGTCGAGGCCGTGCCGAACGCCTACACCCACTCTCCGATCGCCGGGGTCGTCCTCGGCACCAACGGCTACCGCAGCTTCCACGACCCCTACGACGCCACCGCGCCGTACGAGTTCGACGTGGAGCTGCACGGTAGCGGCGCGCAGGTGTTCGACGCCTACGTCTCGGACGCCGAGGGCAACGACACCGTGGTGCACGTGCCCGTCACGGTCACCGACCCGTATCCTGCGCTGGCGCTGCTCGGCCCGACGCAGGGCCAGGTCGTCGGCGCCCAGTTCGACGTCCGCGTGCGGGTGGTGAACAACCTGTCGCCGCTCGAGCGGCTGGTCGTCACCTTCGGCTCTGACCAGGTCGAGCTCACCGGGTCCTTCACGGGCGAGGTGACCGTGCCGTTCGACGCGGCCGCCCACGCGAGTGGTGGCCCGGGCACGTACTCGTTGAGCGTGGACGGCTACGACTCGGACCACCCGCAGGACAGCTTCTACACCGACCAGATCGTGGTCGACTACCAGCCGTAGTTCCGCTCAGACCCGTCGACACGCCAGCACGAACCGACGCTGGGTGAAGACCAGGTCCTCGGGCGTGAGCCGCAGCAGCACGTCGGCGTAGCGATCCACCGAGAAGTCCTCGGGCACCTGCCACGGCACGATCCGCACGTACGACACGAACGCGCCGACGTCCGGGAAGCGCATCGCGCCCGCCCACTCCTCGGCCTTCTCGATCCGGAACCCGGCCGTCCCGGCCTCGGCGCGCAGGTGGTCGAGCGTGATGTGCGGGTAGGCCGTGGAGCCGCCGAACAGCCGGTGGCTCTCCTCGAAGTCCCGGCCGTCGACCTGCTGGGTGAGGAAGACGCCACCCGGGCGCAGGACGCGCAGGACCTCGGCGGCGACGTAGGCCTCGTGCCGGCTCAGCACCACGTCGAACCGCTCGTCATCGAAGGGCATCGGCTCGTCCTGCTCGGCGTCGTAGGCGACCACGTCGATGCCGTGCGGGCCGAGGGCGTCCGTGGCCACCGGGAGGTTCGGCGGCCAGCCCTCGGTCGCGACGGTGTCGGCCGGCAGCACATCGGCCAGTGTGAGCAGGACCTCCCCGCCGCCTGTGCCCATGTCGAGCGCCGACCCGGCACCCGCCAGCGCCTCGCGCGCGAGCGCGTCGTAGGACCACGGCGGCTCCCCGTCGACGGCCGCGTCGATCGCCGAGAAGTCCCAGCCGCTCGTGGGCTCGTCGTACCTCGCCCGCCACTGCGCCAGCTTCGCGTCCTGGTCCACGTCGCGATCATGCCAAGGTGGGACCGTGGCCTGGACGATCGAGGAGCCGAACCCGGACGACGCCGAGGAGCTGGCGCGCCTGCACGTGCTCGTCTGGCAGCAGGCGTACGCCGGGCTGCTGCCGGACGACCACCTCGCCGCACTCGACGTGGCGGCCTTCACCGAGCGGTGGAGGAGCCGGTTGGCCGGCGAGGTGCCGGGGGACACCTGGATCGTCCGCGACGAGGACGGCATCGTCGCCTTCGCGTCCAGCGGCCCGGGCCGGGACGCGGACGGGCCGGTCGGGCTGGAGCTCTACGCGATCAACCTCCTGGACCGCACCCAGGGCACCGGGCTGGCCGACGCCCTGATGGACCTCGCGGTCGGCGACCGGCCGGCGTACCTCTGGGTGCTCGACGGCAACGACCGGGCGATGGGCTTCTACCGGCGGCACGGGTTCGTCGACGAGGGCGGGCGCAAGCCGGAGCCGGACACGGGCAACCTCGAGGTCCGGATGGTGCGCCAACCAAACGCCAACTGACCCGCCAGTAGCCTGATGGCATGGAACCGGAGTCTGCCTCCGACGTCGCCGCCCGCCTGGCGACGACGGGCTACCTCTGCGACGGCGACCTCGCGACCGTCACGTTCCTCGCGCTGAAGATGCAGCGTCCGCTGCTGCTCGAGGGGGAGCCCGGCACCGGCAAGACCGCGCTGGCCGAGGCGATCGCCGAGTCACTCGAGCTGCCCCTGGTGCGGCTGCAGTGCTACGAGGGGATCGACGCCACGCAGGCGCTGTACGACTGGGACTTCCCGCGCCAGATCCTGCACCTGCGTGCGGTGGAGGCGGTCGCCGGTGGCGCATCGCAGAGCACGGTCGAGGAGGCGGAGAAGAGCCTGTACGACGAGCGGTTCCTGCTCGCACGCCCGGTGCTGGCGGCCCTCCAGCAGAGCCCGGCCGTGCTGCTGGTCGACGAGGTCGATCGAGCCGACGACGAGTTCGAGGCGTTCCTGCTCGAGGTGCTCTCGACCTACCAGGTGAGCATCCCGGAGCTCGGCACCGTGAAGGCCGCGACGCCACCCATCGTGGTGCTCACCTCCAACCGCACCCGCGAGCTGCACGACGCGCTGAAGCGGCGCTGCCTCTACCACTGGATCGACCACCCCGGACTCGCGCGCGAGGTCGAGATCGTCCGCACGCGGGCGCCGGAGGTCTCCGCCGAGCTGGCCCGCCAGGTCGTCGGGATCGTCCAGCAGCTGCGCCAGCGCGACGACCTGGCCAAGCCCCCAGGAGTCGCGGAGACCCTCGACTGGGCCCGGGCGATCCACCACCTCGGCACCGCCGAGCTCGACCTGGCCACCGCCGCCGCGACGCTCGGGGCGCTGGTGAAGTACCGCGAGGACAGCGAGAAGGTCAAGCACGCCCTCGACCAGATGCTTCGGGCATGAACGGCCCGGACATCCGCGGAGGCGACGAGATCCTGCTCGCCTTCACGCGGGCTCTCCGGGCCGCGGGGGTGCAGGTGACGCAGGACCGGTCGCAGGGTTTCCTCCAGGCCGCGTCCCTGCTGGACCTCGGCAACGAGCGGGCCACGTGGGTCGCCGGTCGCTCGACCCTGTGCGCCGGCCCCGACGACCTCGACCGCTTCGACGCGGTGTTCGAGGGGTTCTTCAACGCCCGCGACGGCCTGCCGCGGACCCGGCCCAGCTCGCCGTCCCCGCCGATCACCAGCTCGCTTCCCGAGAACGAGCGTGACGGTGACGGTGCCGGGGACGAGGAGATCGAGGTCGTGCACGCGAGCGCCAGCGACGCCGAGGTGCTGCGGCACCGCGACGTGGCGTCCATGTCTCCCGCCGAGAAGGCGCGGCTGGACGCGATGTTCGCGACCATCCACCCCCGCCCGCCGATGCGCCGTACCGCCCGGCACCAGCCCTGGCACCGCGGCCGGGTCGATGCCAACCGGACGCTGCGCACGAGCCTGCGCCGGATGGGCGAGCCGTCACAGATCGCCTGGCGGCGCCGGGGCATCAAACCGCGCCGCGTGGTGTTGTTGGTGGATGTGTCGGGCTCGATGACGTCGTACGCCGATGCGCTGCTCCGCCTTGCGCACCGGCTCACGGTCTCGCTGCGGGTCCAGGGCGGGGTGGTCGAGACGTTCACCGTCGGCACCCGGCTCACCCACCTGACCCGCGCACTGCGGCAGCGCGATGCAGAGCGGGCCCTGGTCGCGGCGGGCGACACCGTGCCCGACTGGTCCGGTGGCACCCGGCTCGGCGAGACACTGCGGATCTTCGTGGACCGCTGGGGGCAGCGCGGGATGGCCCGTGGTTCGGTGGTCGTGGTGTTCAGCGACGGCTGGGAGCGCGGCGACCCGACGCTGCTCGCCGAGCAGATGGCCCGCCTCCAGCGGATCGCGCACCGGGTGGTCTGGGTCAACCCGCATCGCGGCAAGGCGGGGTACGAACCGGTTCAGCAGGGCGTGCTGGCCGCCCTGCCGCATGTCGACGACTTCGTCGCCGGCCACTCGCTGGCGACGTACGCCGAGCTGGCGGAGGTGATCTCGCGTGCGTGAGGTGCTTCCGGAGCTGCTGGCCTGGTGGGAGAGCGGCGAGACGGTGGGCGTCGGCACGGTCGTGGCGACGTTCCAGTCGGCGCCGCGTCCCCCAGGTGCGTCGATGCTCGTCGGCCCGGACGAGACCGCCGTCGGTTCGGTGTCCGGCGGCTGCGTGGAGGGTGCGGTCTACGAGCTCGGGCAGTCGGTGGTCGAGTCCGGGGAGCCGGTCCTGCAGAGGTACGGCATCTCCGACGACGACGCCTTCGCCGTCGGGCTGACGTGCGGCGGCATCCTGGACGTGTACGTCGAGAGGGTCAGCAGGGAGACGTTCCCCGAGCTCGGCCAGGTCGCGGCCGACATCGAGGCCGGCCGGCCGGTGGCCCTGGCGACGGTGATCGAACACCCCGATCCGGCCGTGCTCGGCCGCCGGATCGTCGTACGCCCCGACCCCGGGGTAGTCCCTGACGAATGGGTTGCCTCGGACGTCTCAGAGCAACCCAAACGTCAGGGACTATCGCTGGGGTCAGCGCGCATGGACGACGCCGTGCACGACGACGCGATCGGGCTGCTGGCCAGCGGTACCAACGCGACGCTGACCTACGGCCCCGACGGCGAGCGCCGCGGCGAGGGGATGCGGGTGTTCGTGTGGGCGTTCGCGCCGAAGCCGCGGATGCTGGTCTTCGGCGCCATCGACTTCGCGGCCGCGGTGGCCCGGGTGGGCGCCTTCCTCGGCTACTACGTGACCGTGTGCGACGCGCGGCCGGTGTTCGCGACGAAGAGCCGGTTCCCCGAGGCCGACGAGGTCGTCGTCGACTGGCCGCACCGCTACCTCCAGGCCGAGCAGGACGCCGGCCGCGTCGACCAGCGGACCGTGATCACCGTGCTGACGCACGACCCCAAGTTCGACGTACCCCTGCTCGAGGTGGCTCTCCGGCTGCCTGAGGTCGCCTACGTAGGGGCGATGGGCTCGCGGCGTACGCACGACGACCGGCTGGCTCGGCTCCGCGAGGCCGGCCTGTCCGAGAAGGAGATCGACCGGCTGTCCAGCCCGATCGGTCTCGACCTCGGCGCGCGCACGCCCGAGGAGACCGCGATCTCGATCGCCGCGGAGATCGTGGCGCTGCAGTGGGGCGGTACGGGCGACCGCCTGGCCGCCCGAGACGGCCGCATCCACCACTGACAGCGGGGCGGGCTTCAGCGCGGGGCGAGCAAGCTGACCGCGACGTCCTGCCTGATCGTCTTGCCGGCGTACACCGCCAGCCCGAGGTGCAGCAGGCCCCACAACGAGATGAGGGCGCCGCCGAAGAGCACGATGCTGTTCCCCGTGCCGGAGGTGTGCGTGAGGATCACCGCGGCCAGGCCGAGGTCGACGAGGATGGCCAGCCCGAGGAAGACCCTCGCCTTGCCGGGTTTCGTCGCGGCGGTCGCGAGACCCTCGGCCACGGCACGGACCACGAACCAGCTCGCCAGCACCCAGAGCTGGATGGCGTTCGAGAGGCCCGGGGCCAAGATGGTGAGGGCGCCGACCGCCACCCCCAGACTCCCGAGGGCCATCAGGGCCGGGTGGGACTCGGCGCGGCGGTCGGTGCTCGTGGGCGGGTACGCCTGGCGCACGAGCGCGGCTCCTTCGACCAGCGTCCACAGGCCGAGGAGCACGATCACCCCGTCGACGGTCATGCCCGGGTTGTTGCTGGCCCAGACACCGGCGGTGAAGGCGGCGATGCCACGGACGAGGAGCATCGCGCGACCAAGGCTGAGAGCATGCAGATCCACGGGGATCTCCTGTCGTCGTCCGGACCGGGTCCGGATGACGGGGCCTATGGATCTCTCGACTGTACGCCGCATCTGGAAGATCACCCTCCCCTCGGCTTTTCCAGGGGGCTAGCGTGGCCGGCGGGGAGCGTGGAGAAGGAGCGCCGTGATGACCGTCGAGCAAGCCGACCTGGCCGCGCGGCGGCTGGAGGCCGTCCGGGCGTGGACGTCGTTCGTCGAGCACGGCGACGGCGCGGCCCGCCTGGTCCGCCCCGAGATCCTCTCCAGCTGGGAGCGTTCCGGCGCCTCGATCACCACCGACGTCCCGCAGGCGCCGCTGGCCGACGAGGGCGACACCCAGGCGTTCTGGCAGGGCTCGCCGCTGCAGATCGCCGTGGCTCGCGTGGAGGAGGACCTGCGCCGGACGGCCGAGGACGGCGACCTGGTGCTCGCCGTGACCGACGCAGACACCCGGATCCTCTGGACCTACGGCGGCCGGGTGATGCGCCGCAAGGCCGAGACCGTCAACTTCGTGGCCGGTGGCCGCTGGGACGACGAGAGCGTCGGCACCAACGCGCTCGACCTGGCCAACCGGATGGGCCGGCCGGCGATGGTCTTCTCGGCCGAGCACTACGCCTCGATCGTGCACAACTGGGTCTGCTGGGCGGCGCCGGTCAACGACCCGGTCACCGGTCAGCAGCTCGGCGTGATCGACCTGTCGACGACCTGGGACCGCACCCACCCGATCGGGCTCGCGACCGCGCGCGTGATGGCGCGGCTGATCGAGCAGGCGATGCCGCACTCGCACGAGCACCCGGGGCTGGTGGCGCCTTCCTCCCCGGACGTCGACGGGCTCACCCTGCGGCTGCTCGGCACCGCCGAGGCGCACCTCGACGGGCGGCGGCTGCTCCTCAACCGGCGCCAGACCGAGATCCTCGCCCTGCTGGCCATGAACCCCGATGGCGTCTCGCTGGAGCGGCTGCACGCGCTCGTGTACGGCGACCAGGGGGTCACGCTCTCCACGCTGAAGGCCGAGGTGTCCCACCTCCGCTCGGCGCTCGGCGGCCAGCTCACCTCACGCCCGTACCGGCTGACCATGCCCCTGACGACCGACGTCGACGCCGTGCTCGCCGCCGTCGGCCGCGGCGACGTGACGGCGGCCCTGGCGGTCTACGGCGGCGACCTGATGCCCGGCACGAACTCGCCCGCGCTCGCCGAGCTGGGCGAGTACGTCGCGGTGGCCGTCCGCGAGGCGCTGCTGACCGACCCCCAGCCGGAGTCGGTGGTCAGGTACAGCGAGCTCGCGCCGTACGACTCCGAGGTCATCGAGGTCTGCCTGGCCCGCCTCGGCGACGCCCCGCACCCCGCCAAGCCCCTTCTCAAGGGCCGCCTGGCCGTCGCCGGCGGCTGATCTCGACCAACGGTTGTTTGCAAAGAAACACTTGCAAAGGAGTGTTTGCAGTTTTAGGGTGACGCCATGGAGCTCACCTCGATCACCCCGACTCCGCAGATGCTGCGGGCGCTGGCCCACCCGACGCGGCTGAGGATGCTGGGGATCCTGCGCATCGACGGGCCGGCGACGGCCACCACGCTGGCGGCCCGGCTGGGGATCAACACCGGGCAGACGTCGTACCACCTGCGCCAGCTCGCCCAGCACGGGTTCGTCGTCGACGACGAGGAGCGCGGCAACGGGCGCGACCGCTGGTGGCGGGCCGCCCACCAGTCGACGTTGATGAACAGCACGCCCGAGAGGCCCGAGGACGAGGAGGCCGTCGGTGCCTACCTCCAGGCGATCGCCGTCATCTACACCCAGCAGCTCCAGGCGGCCGTCGAGGAGCGGTCCCTGCTGCCGCTGGAGTGGCGCGACGCGGGCACTCTCAGCGACTACCACGTCCGGGTGACGGCCCCGCACGCACGCGAGCTCACCGACCGCCTCCACGAGATCTTCATGGAGCTGCGCGAGGACGAGGACGACGACCCGGACGCGGTCGACTTCGTGTTCCAGTTCCAGTCGTTCCCGCGGCCGGGCAAGCTCGGGGGCGAGCAGGCATGAGTGCCGTCGCGGGTCGGCGTACGCCGCTGTACGGCTTCCTGGTCGCGGACGCGATCTCGCTCTCCGGCACCAGGGTCTCGATGATCGCGATCCCGTGGCTGGTGCTGACCACCACCGGGTCGGCCGCGCAGACCGGACTCGTCGCGTTCGCGGAGATGCTGCCGCTGGTGCTGGTGAAGGCGTTGGCCGGGCCGCTCATCGACCGCATCGGCGCCCGCCGGGTGGCGATCACCTGCGACGTGCTGAGCATGCTCGTCGTCGGGCTGATCCCGCTGCTGCACCTCGCGGATGCGTTGTCCTTCCCGCTGCTGCTCGTCCTGGTCGCCGTCGGCGGCGGCCTCCGCGGCCCGGGCGACGGCGCGAAGAGCGCGTTCATACCTGCCCTGGCCGCGCACGCCGGCGTCCCGCTGGAGCGCGTCACCGGCCTCGCCTCGGCGATCGAGCGGACGGCCGGCTTCGCCGGAGCTGCCATCGCCGGGGCGCTGGTGGCGTTCCTCGGCGCGGCCAACGCCCTGGCCGTCGATGCCCTCTCCTTCGGCGTCTGCGCCCTGGTGTTCGCCTGGTCGACCCTGGCCATGCGCGCCGAACGTGTGGACGAGCGGCCGGCCGGGACGACGTACGTCGAGGAGCTGCGGGAGGGCTGGACCTTCCTGCGCCGAGACCCGGTGCTCGTCGCGATGTCGGGCATGGTCGCGGTGACCAACCTGCTGGACCTGGCGTTCTCCGCGGTGCTGCTGCCGGTGTGGATCCAGACGAACGGCTACAGCGTCGGCGTGATGGGTGCCTACTTCGCGACCTGGGCCGCCGCTTCGGCCGCCGGCTCGTTCGTTGCGGCGTGGGCAGCCGAGCGGCTGCCGCGCTTCCAGGTGTACCTCTGGTCGTTCCTGATCACCGGCCTGCCCCGGTTCGTGCTGCTGGCGCTGGGCGTCCCGGTGTGGGTCGTGATCGTGTCGTGCCTGGTCGGCGGCTTCGCGTCCGGCTTCCTCAACCCGATCCTCGGCGCCGTCATCTACGAGCGCGTGCCGACGGCGGTGATGGGCCGGGTGACCACCATCAACGGCGCGCTGTGCTGGTCGCTGATGCCGTTCGGCGGTGTGCTCGGCGGCGTGCTGGCCGACGGGTTCGGCGTGGTGGCCGCGCTGCTGGTCGTCGGCCTCGCGTACTTCGCCGCCACCATGGCCCCGCTCGCCATCTCGTCGTTCCGCCAGTTCGACAAGCCGAAGCCCGCTCAGGAGGCGGTTTCAGCGGGAACCTGAGCGCCATTGGTCACAAACGCCACCTCCGAGGCAGGTTTGCATGGCGTTTGGGACCAAACGCCAACCAACCACCCGCCAACCCGGCCGGGCCTAACGTGAGTGGCATCACAACGGCCAGGAGGCGCGCTGCATGACCAAGATCAGCATGAGAGTCGACCAGGAGAACGTCACCGACGACGTCGAGCCGCGGATGCTGCTGGTGCAGTACCTGCGGGAGAAGCTCGGGAAGACCGGCACCGTGATCGGGTGCGACACCAGCAACTGCGGCGCCTGCACGGTCCATCTGAACGGACGCTCGGTGAAGTCCTGCAACGTGCTGGCGGTCCAGGCCGACGGCGCGACGGTCGACACCATCGAGCGGCTGGCCGACGACGACGGCACCCTGCACCCGGTGCAGGAGGCGTTCCGCGAGTGCCACGGGCTCCAGTGCGGCTTCTGCACCCCGGGGATGATCATGCAGGCGGTCGACCTCCTCAACGAGAATCCCGACCCCACCGAGGAGGAGGTCCGCCTCGGGCTCGAGGGCAACCTGTGCCGCTGCACCGGCTACCACAACATCGTGAAGTCGGTCCTGTACGCCGCCGAGCTCAACAAGAAGGGGGCGAACGCATGACCGCCGTCGACGACCGTCCCGCCCTGAGCCCGGAGATCGGCAAGGACCGGCGGCGCAAGGAGGACCAGCGCCTCATCACCGGCCGCACCCGCTGGACCGACAACCTCGCGCTGCCCGGCATGTTGCACCTGGCCATGGTCCGCAGCCCCCACGCGCACGCGAGGATCCTCAGCATCGACATCGAGGCGGCCGACAAGTCGCCGAACATCTACGAGGTCTTCACCGGCAAGCACCTCGATGCCCAGGGCGTGAACGCCAACGCCTGGCCGATCACGACCGAGCAGGTCACGCCGGACCACGTGCCGATGCCGCCCGACCGGGTGGCCTTCGCGGGCGAGGTCGTGGCCGTCGTGGTCGGGCGCACCGCCGCCGAGGCCCGCGACGCGGCCGAGCTCGTCGACGTCGACTACGAAGTGCTGCCGGCCGCTCTCGACCTCAAGGAGGCCGCGGAGGCCGACGCCGACCACGGCGTGCTCGCGCACCCCGACCTCGGGACCAACAAGGTCGCGTTCTGGCAGCTCGACTCCGCCGGCCAGGGCAGCGGCCGTGCGATCGACGAGGTCATCGAGGAGGCCCGCGCCGACGGCATCGTCATCGAGCGGGAGTACCGCCAGCAGCGGCTGATCCCCGCGTTCATGGAGCCGCGGTCCGTGGTCGTCGACCCGACCGGCGAGCAGATCACCATGTGGACGTCGAGCCAGATCCCGCACATCACCCGGTTCCTGCTCGCGGCCACGACCGGAGTGCCGGAGTCCAAGATCCGTGTGATCGCCCCTGACGTGGGAGGCGGGTTCGGCGGCAAGCTGCAGACCACTCCCGAGGAGTGGATCACCTGGGCCGTGGCCCGCAAGATCGGCAAGCCCTGCAAGTACACCGAGACCCGCTCGGAGTCGCTGATGACGGCCCACCACGGCCGCGACCAGTGGCAGAACCTCACGCTGGCCGCCACCAAGGAGGGCCGCGTCACCGGCCTGAAGGTCGACCTGCTCGCCGACATGGGCTCCTACATCGGCGTCGTCGGGGGCGGCGTGCCTGTCCTCGGGGCCTGGATGTTCAACGCGATCTACAAGTTCGACGCCTACCAGTTCAACTGCACGCCCGTGCTGACCAACAAGACGTGGGTGGACGCCTACCGCGGCGCCGGCCGTCCCGAGGCGACATACGCCATCGAGCGCCTCATGGACGAGCTGGCGGCCGAGCTGGGCAAGGACCCGCTCGAGGTCCGCGAGATGAACTGGATCAAGCACGAGGAGTTCCCGTTCACCACGGTCGCGGGCATGACCTACGACTCGGGCAACTACGAGGCGGCGACCGCCAAGGCCAAGGAGATGTTCGGGTACGACGCGTTGCGCGCCGAGCAGAAGGAGCGGCGTGACCGCGGGGACAAGGTGCAGCTCGGCATCGGCGTCTCGACGTTCACCGAGATGTGCGGCCTGGCGCCCAGCCGGGTGCTCGGCTCGCTCAACTACGGCGCCGGCGGCTGGGAGCACGCGACGATCCGGATGCTGCCGACCGGCAAGGTCGAGGTGATCACCGGGGCGAGCGCCCACGGCCAGGGCCACGAGACGGCGTTCAGCCAGATCATCGCCGACCGGCTCGGCGTGCCGTTCGAGGACGTCGAGATCCTCCACGGTGACACCCAGGTCTCCCACAAGGGCCTGGACACCTACGGCTCGCGCTCGCTCGTGGTGGGCGGCGAGGCGCTGGTGCTGGCGGCCGACAAGGTCATCGAGAAGGCCAAGCCGCTGGCGGCCCACCTGCTGGAGGCCAACGCCGACGACCTCGAGTTCAGCAACGGCCGGTACTCCGTCAAGGGCACCGACCAGGGCATCGGCATCACCGAGGTGGCGCTGGCGACATTCGCGTCCCACAACTACCCCGAGGGGATGGAACCAGGCATCGACGCGGAGTCGACCTACGACCCGGTCAACTTCTCCTTCCCCCACGGCACGCACCTGTGCGCGGCGGAGGTGGACACCGAGACGGGCCAGGTCAAGCTGCGCAAGTACGTCTGCGTCGACGACATCGGCAACATCATCAACCCGCTCATCGTGGCCGGCCAGGTGCACGGTGGCCTCGTCCAGGGCATCGCCCAGGCGCTCTGGGAGGAGGCGGTGTACGACGACTCGGGCACGCTGGTCAGCGGCTCGTTCGTGGACTACCTGCTGCCGACCTCGGCAGACACGATCAACTTCGAGATCGACCACACGACGAGCCCGTCGACCACCAACACGCTCGGCACCAAGGGCGTCGGCGAAGCCGGCACCATCGCCTCGACGCCCGCTGTGGTCAACGCCGTGGTCGATGCCATCCGCCACTTCGGCGTCAACGACATCCTGATGCCGTGCACGCCCGAACGGGTCTGGTCCGCCATCCACGGCTCGGGTCCCGGCAAGGAAACGGTCGACGACGCCATGCCCCACTTCGAGGGCGGAAACCAGGAGGGCCAGCAGTGATCCCCGCACGGTTCGAGTACGTCGCCCCGGCCTCTGTCGAGGAGGCCCTGCAGGCGCTCACAGAGCACGGCGACGAGGCGAAGATCATCGCCGGCGGGCAGAGCCTGCTGCCGGTGCTGCGCATGCGGCTGAACGCACCCGAGTGGGTGATCGACCTCGGCAAGATCGACTCCCTGCGGGGGATCCGCGACGACGGCGACGCGATCGTCATCGGCGCGATGACCACGCACCACGAGGTGTTGCACGACGACCTGGTGAAGGAGCACGCCCTGCTGATCCGCAAGGCGGCGACCGAGGTCGCGGACGCGCAGGTCCGGCACCGCGGCACGTTCGGTGGCGCGCTCGCGCACGCCGATCCGGCTGGCGACCTCGGCGCGCCGGCCCTGGCGCTCGGCGCCGAGTTCGTGATCGCCGGTCCCGGCGGCACACGCACGGTCGCGGCCGACGACTTCTTCGTCGACCTCTTCGAGACCGCGATCGGCGAGGACGAGATCCTCACCGAGGTGCGCATCCCCAAGCACACCGGCTGGGGCGCGCACTACGCGAAGTTCGTCCGGGTCGCCCACCAGTGGCCGATCGTGGCGGTCGCCGCGACGGTGAAGGCCGACGGGGGCACGATCTCCGAGGCGCGCGTCGGGCTGACCAACATGGGCTCCACCCCGCTGCGCGCACGGGGCGTGGAGGAGGCCCTGGCCGGCGCGACGGCGTCCGAGGACGGCGTACGCGAGGCTGCCGGCAAGGCGGCCGACGGCACGAACCCGCCGTCGGACCTCAACGGCTCCTCGGACTACCGCAAGCACCTCGCCACCGTGCTCACCCGACGTGCGGTCGCCGCGGCGGCCGGCCAACAGTGAGGGCGTAGAAAGGGACCATGGATCTCACCCACCGGTTCTCGGTCCCGGTCCCCGTCGCGGACGCCTGGGCGCACTTCAACGACATCGCCTCGGTCGCCGAGTGCTTCCCGGGCGCGACGGTGACCTCGGTGGAGGGCGACACGTTCCAGGGCTCGGTGAAGGTCAAGCTGGGCCCGATCGCGCTGGTCTACAACGGGTCCGGCACCTTCACCGAGAAGGACGAGGTCGCGCACCGGATGGTGGTCGACGCCAAGGGCAAGGACAAGCGCGGGAACGGTACGGCGGGCGCCGGCGTCACCTTGACCATGACGCCGTCGATGACCGGCGACGGCAAGGACGCGACCGACGTGGAGGTCGTCACCGACCTGGCCATCACCGGCAAGCCGGCTCAGTTCGGTCGCGGCGTGATGCAGGACGTCTCCGACAAGCTGCTGGGCCAGTTCGTGGCCTGCCTGGAGCAACGGTTGGAGGGTGCGGGCGCTGCCGCGCCGCCTGCCGCGGTCGCCGAGCCCGCGCCGCCGGCCGCGGAGCCCGAACCCACGCTGACCGACGAGTCGGCACCCGCGGCGGTCGAGACGCCTCCTCCGTCACCCGTCGCGCCAGCGCCGGCACCGGCTCCTCGCGCCGCCACCCGGCCGAGTGACGACGCGCTGAACCTCGGCTCGGCCGTGCTGCCGGTGCTCCTCAGGAGCTATTGGAAGCAGGCCCTGGTCGCCCTCGTCGTGGTCGTCCTCGTCATCTGGTTGATCGCCGCCCTCTGATCGCCTCGGAGCGCGCCGAGAAGGTGTCTGGACCAGTGAGGGCGCGTCGGCGAGCGAGACGGTAGGCGACCCTTAGGCTCCGCGACATGAGGCGCGTCGCGGGAGTCGTCGTCTGGCTCGTCGTGCTCTTCGGCGTGATGGCCTGGCCGGCGGTGTCGTACAACTGGTCGCTCGGTGAGACGACGTACGAGGAAACCACGATCCGCTCCTACGACGCGGCGTTCACCGTCGACGACGACGGCGACCTGCATGCGGTGGAGACCCTGGTCGTGGACTTCCCCGGCTTCTCCAAGCACGGGATCTTCCGGTTCTTCGACGAGGCCGACCTCAGCGACAGCAACGCCCGCCGGATCCCCCACGACATCTCGGTCACCCGGGACGGCTCCCCGGAGCCGTTCACGATCCTCGACGAGCGCAACGGGCGGATCACCAACGTCCGCATCGGCGACGCGAACGTGCTCGTCGACCGGGGCGAGCACACCTACGTGATCGACTACCAGATCGACGGCGTGCTCGAGCCGGGCACGTCGCTCCGGGCGGGCGACCCGGCCCCGCGCACGCAGCTCTACTGGAACCTGATCCCCAGCGGCTGGCGGCAGAGCATCGACCAGGCGCACCTGACCGTCACCTTGCCGGTCGCCGCCAGCGGCGTGCTCTGCGCCCGCGGCACCGGCGCCGACAGCGGCTGCACGGTCGCGGGCGACGGCACGCAGCGCCTCACCGTCGACGCCGAGTCCCTCTCGCCGAACACCCCGATCACCGTCAAGGTCGGCCTCGACATGCCGACGCCGGACCCCGGCACGTCGGTGCCGTGGTCGGCGCGGCTGGACCCGGTCCTGGGCCGCAGCCCGCGGAACCTCGCGATCGTGGTGGTGCTGGCGCTGCTCGCCGGCGCGTACGGCGCGTGGCAGGCCGGCAAGGTCAAGGAGAAGACGCCGCCGTACCCGCTCATGTACGCCCCGCCGGACGGCATCGGACCGGCCCAGGCGGCCTACATCATGACCGAGCGCACGGAGAAGCGGCACTTCGTCGCCTCCATCATGGAGGCGGCCGAGAAGGGTGCCGTGAAGCTCGACCGGCCCGACGACAAGTCCTGGAAGGTGACCGACACCCAGGGTCCTCAGGGCTGGGCCGGCCTCGACACGGTCACCCAGCGGGTGGCCCGGCTGACGGGCGGGCCGCAGGAGTCGTTCACCGCCTCGCCCAAGAACGTCGGCGCCGGGCAGACGCTGCAGACCGAGCTGTCCGGCTTCGCGACCGCCACCAAGAGCTGGGCGACCGAGGCGGGGTTCATGCAGAAGTCCGGCCTGGGCTGCCTGGGCGGGCTGTTCGTCATCGGCGGCGGCATCCTGGCGCTGGCGATCGCCGGGGCGAACTGGTTCGACATGGGCATCATCGCGCTGATCCCGGGCCTGTTGGCCGCCGGCGCCGCGCCGGTGCTGGCCAGTGGCGCGAGTACCAGGCGCACCGCGACGGGCCGGGACCTGTGGTCGCGCGTGGGCGGCTTCTACCGGGTGCTGTCGACGCCCTCGAGCCAGAACCGGTTCGACTTCTCCGGCCGCGGAGACCTCTACACGCAGTACATCCCGTGGGCGGTCGCCTTCGACTGCGCCGACGAGTGGGCGGCCAAGTACCGCACCGAGACCGGCGTGGAGCCGCCCGTTCCGGGCTACTTCCCGGGGTACGCCGGGGCGCACACCGGCAACTACACCGACCAGATGGTCACCAGCTTCTCCTCGACTGTCGACAGCGCCATCTCGGCGTACGCCGCGACCCAGTCCTCGTCGTCCTCCTCCGGGGGCGGCGGCGGAGGCGGGTTCTCGGGCGGCGGCGGTGGCGGCGGCGGGGGAGGTGGCTCCTGGTGAGCGTTTGGTCCACAATCAGCCGACAGCAGCAGCCAGAACAGGGGAAACGTCCATGACCGGACTCATCATCGGGGGCGTCATCGTCCTGGCCCTCATCTTCTTCGGGGTCACCGGCTTCAACAAGCTTCGCACCAGCGACGTGGGTGCGCAGGAGGCGCTCGGCGGCATCGACGTCCAGCTCACCCGTCGCGCCGACCTGATCCCGAACCTGGTGGACACCGTGAAGGGGTACGCCGCGCACGAGCGAGAGGTCTTCGAGGAGATCACCAAGGCACGCTCCCAGGTGCAGGCCGCGGCCGCGGGCAGCGACGTACCGGCGAAGGCTGCCGCCGACGCCGCCCTCCAGGGCGCCCTGGTCCGGCTGAACGCCGTCGCCGAGGCCTACCCCGACCTCAAGGCCAACACGAACTTCCTCGACCTCCAAAAGCAGCTCGCCGAGACCGAGAACCAGATCTCCTTCGCCCGCCAGTACTACAACGACGCGGTCGCCAAGCTGAACACCCTCGTGCGCACCATCCCCTGGATGTTCTTCACCGGCATGGCCGGCGTGCACACGCGGGAGTTCTACGAGGCGCCCGCGGGCTCCACCGAGGTCCCGCGCGTCGAGTTCTGACCCGCCCGGCCTGAGCTCGCGAAGGCTGGATGGGCGGGGCAGGTTGAGGAGAGCCCCGGAGACACGAGCGCAGCGAGGGATTGCGGAGCGCGTCTCGAAACCCGGTGAGAGAGCAAGCAACCGCGACCACGGAGCGAAGACCGCGTGACTTGACAGGGGGTCTCGACACCGCTCGCTGGCGCTCGCGGGCTCGACCAGCGAAGGGGGCTGGCGCTCGCGGGCTCGACCAGCGAAGGGGGCTGGCGCTCGCGGGCTCGACCAGCGAAGGGGGCTGGCGCTCGCGGGCTCGACCAGCGATGGCGCTGGCGCTCGCGGGCTCGACCAGCGATGGGGGTCTCGACACCGCTCGCTGGCGCTCGCGGGCTCGACCAGCGAAGTCTCGACACCGCTCGACCAACGAAGGGCGCTACACGAAGCGACGTACCTTCTCGATCGCCTCGGTGGGCACGCTGACGGCCACGCCCTCGCCGACGGTCACGAGCTTCCACCCGCTCTGTCCACCATGGGCTTCGCGGACGAGCTTGGCCATCACCATCCCGGTCTGGGAGGAGCCGGCCGTCAGGGTGTACCTGGCGAGCTCGACGCCGTCGTCGTCGAGCAGGCGGCAGTAGGCGTTGTTCACCCACGTCAGGTCGTGGCGCTGGTAGCTGCTGACCAGGAACACGATGGTGTCGACCTTGGCGTAGACGCGGGCGAGGTCCACGTGGATCGCCTCGTCGTCGCCCCCGCCACTGCCGGTCTGGTTGTCGCCCTGGTGGACGACCGAGCCATCCCGGGTCGACAGGTTGTTGTAGAAGGCGATGTCGAAGAGCTGCCCCTCCGCGAACTGCATCGCGGTGGCGTCGAGGTCGATGTCGGCGCGGCCGCTCGCGATCGCGCCGGCGGTGGGGTCCTTGTCCCAGCCGATCCCCATCCGGACGCGCGTCAGCGCCAACCCGTCGCCGTCGGCGACCGTCCACTCCTGCCCCTGGCTCAGCACCGTCACGCGTCGAACTTACCTGCCACGAGAACCCGACTGGCGGGCCTCGTGCAGCGCCTGCACCCCGTCGAGGATCAGCCGTAGCCCGAACGCCCGGCCGAAGTCGTCCGAGGCGGGCGCGCTGATCGCCTCGAGCATCGCCGGGAACTCCGCACGCCGCTCGGCCAGCAGCCGGCGGTGGCCCGGTTCGTTCCACGCCTGCGTCCCGGCGGTGTCCAGGGACTGCGTGTTGCGCACGTGCCCGAACAGCATGAACGAGACGTCGATGCGCTCGGCCGGGGTCAGGTCGACCGCGGCCAGCGCCTCGAGCAGGCACTCGCTCCACGAGATCTCCTGCGGTCCCATCGCCCGGTGCCCGACTGCGGCGTGAGGTAGCCACGGGTGGGCGCGCCACTGGTCGGCGAGGCGGTCGGCCCAGGTCTCGACCTTGCGGCGCCACGACGTACGCCGGGTGAAGGCCGGCGGGTCGCCGACGGCCCGCTCGATCATCACCGCGACGAGCTCGTCCTTGCTCTTCACGTGGCGGTAGAGCGCCATCTTGGTGAAGCCGACGACGTCGGCCACGGCCTGCATGGAGACCGCCGCGATCCCGTGCTCGTCGGCGATCGTGACCGCCGCCTCGCCGATCCGATCGAGGCTCAGCACGGGCTTCGGCCCGTGCCGCGCCGGTGCGCGGCCGCTCCACAGCAGCTCGCTGGTGTCGGTCGTCGACATTCGGCGACCACCTTTCCTGTTGACGAACGTCCGAGCTTGTGTCTAGCGTACACAGTGTCTACCGGAAACAGTTGATGACTCGGAGAGGAACATCGAGATGACCAGCACCACTCACACCGCCCAGCAGGTCACCGTCGCCCAGGAGCGCCCCGCCCTCCTCGTACCCGGCCTCGTCGCCGCGGTCGTGGCCGCCGTGGCCACGACCGTGGTCGCCGCGCTCGCCAAGGCCGCGGGAGTCGACTTCGTGTTCCCGCGGGACAGCGGGGAGTCGATCCCGCTGATGGGCTTCACCCAGGTCACCTTCATCCTGTCGGCGATCGGGCTCCTGGCCGCCTTCGGCCTACGCCGCTGGGCCGCCCGCCCCGCGCGGAGCTTCCTCCGCCTGGCCGTCACGCTCACCGCGCTCTCGCTCGTGCCGCCGAGCCTCGTGGACGCGCAGGTCTCGACCCGGCTGACGCTGGTGGCGCTGCACCTTCTGGCCGCCGCGATCGTGGTGCCCGCAATCGTGGCTCGGCTCGACCGAGACTGAGGCCGGCCGAGGATCGCTAGCGCAGCAGGAAGATCCCGGTGGCCGGCTTCGGGTCGAAGTACGTCGTCTTGGGCGGCATCACCTCGCCGGCGTCGGCCACCGCGACCAGCGCGTCGGGGGTGGGTGGCGCCAGCGTGAAGAGGGCGCCTGAGTCCACGTCGCACCGAGCGGCGAGCTCGTCCACCGATGCGGTGGCCGGCACGGTCTCGACCTCGCGGGTGCGGCCGTCCGGCGCCGGGTCGAGTCGGTCCAGCACCCGGGACTGCAGGATCGACACGTCGAGACCGGCCACGCCAGAGACCCGCTCCCCGTCGTACCTGACCTCGAACCAGCGGTGGCCGACGTACAGGCCCATCGAGCCGCTGGCCGGCACCGGCGCACGCCCCGTCTCCTGGAGCAGGAAGTCCTCCGCCAGCAGGCGGAGCAGCGCGTCGGGATCGACGGGCCCGGGGACGCGGCGGTGGAAGGAGTCCAGGCGCAGGCCGTCCATCGGGTGCACCACGCAGAGGAGGCCGGCGTCCGCAGGCTTGCCCGCGGTGGCCCACTCCTCGAGCGCGGCCGCGCAGCGGTGGTGCCCGTCGGCGATGTAGAAGTCGGCGGCGTCCAGCTCGGCGACGAGGGCGCTGGTGTCCGGGCCCTCGGGGAGACGCCACACCGTCTGCTGGATGCCGTGGGGACCGAGGAAGTCCAACAGCGGCTCGGTCTGCTGCACCTCCTCGAGCGTGCGCACGTACGCCGCCCCCGGCCGGTGCAGCAGCTCCACCAGCGCGGGCGGACCGTCCATCGTGGCGTGGTGCCAGACCAGAGCCTCCACCCGCTGGGGGTGGACCGCCTCGTGCCCGCGCACCCGCCCGTCGGCGACGGCCTGCACGGCGACCTCGCAGACCACGCCGAGGTACGCCGTGCCGTGGAACACCTGGCGGTAGACATACAGCGAGACCGGGGTGTCGGCGTACGCCGCCGGGTCGACGGCCACGCGGTAGAGGTCGATGCCCGACTCGTCCACCGAGTCCGACAGGGCCGCCACGGTCTTGCGGGCCCAGTCGGGACGGACCACGCGCGCCGGGAACAGCCGGACGGTGCTCGGGCTCACGGCCGCGGCCTGGTGCCCTGGTCCAGCTGGACGACCGTGACGCCGAGCACGTGCGGCACCTCCCGGAGCTCGGCCAGCAGCTCTTCGGACGCCTGGCCCTCGATGTCGATGGACGCCACGGCGGCGTCTCCGCCGCGGAAGACGCGGTTGACCATGTGCTCGACGTTCAGGTGAGCGGCGCTCAGCCGGTCGAGGACCGTGGCCAGCACACCCACCCGGTCGAGGTGGCGGACCGTGAGGGTCATCGACCCCAGCCGGTCGGGGTCGAGGTTCACGCAGTGGCGCGCCTCGCCGGCCACGAAGGCGTCCACGATCTCGGCGACGCCCGCGGCGATCGCGCGCTGCGCCTGGTGCGTGGAGGCCCCGATGTGGTGGGTGGCGACGACGTTCGGGTGCCGAGCGAGGGCCGAGTCCCACGAACCGTGACTCGAGCCTGGCTCGTCGGCGAAGACGTCGAGCCCCGCTCGGACCGCGCCGGCCTCGAGCGCCGCCAGCAGCGCGGTCTCGTCGACGACGTCGCCGCGGGAGGTGTTCAGCAGGATCGCGCCGGGCTTCATCCAGCCGAGGAAGCCCTCGTCGACCAGGTGCTTGGTGTCCGCTCCGGCGGGCACGTGGAGGGTGAGGATGTCGGAGGACGACACCAGCTCCTCCATCGAGTCGCACCACGTGATGCCCAGCTCCTCGGCCCGCGCGACCGCGTGCGCCGACCGACCGGGCTTGGCCAGCGACTGGAGCCGGATCCCGAAGGCCGCCGCCCGCTCGGCCACCGCGAAGCCGATGGACCCGAGACCGATGATGCCCATGGTCGAGCCGAGCAGGCCCTCGGCCTTGCTGTAGCGCTGCTTGTCCCAGCGACCGTCCCGCAGGTCCGCGACGTTGTCGGGGATCCGGCGGTCCAGGGCCAGCAGCAGGCCCATCGTCAGCTCGGCCACCGCAACGGCGTTGCGACCGGGGACGTTGCACACGAAGACGCCGTGCTGCGCCGCCGTGTCGGTGTCGATGGTGTTGGTGCCCGCACCCGCCCGGATCACGAGCGCCAACCGGTCGGCGGCGTCGAACACCTGTCGCTTGACCTTGGTGCTGCGCACGACCAGACCGTCGAAGCCGGCGATGCGGCCGGCGAGGTCGTCGGCGTGCAGCCCCGGCTCCATCACGCACTCGTGGCCGTGGGACTCCAGCTCGGCGATCGTCTGCTCGGGCAGCTTGTCGGCGAACAGGATACGCATCTGCCACGACCTCCGGGACGGGTACGCCGCCGGGGCCGGCGGATCTGGCGTGAGGCTAACGCGCCCGTGACTCCTCCGCCATGGCGGCCGTCAGAAGACGTTCAGCGGCCGGAACTGGACCGACACCCGCGGCCCGGCGTGCGCGACCTTCGGCACGGCGTGCTCCCAGGTGCGTTGGCAGGAGCCGCCCATCACCACCAGGTCGCCGTGGCCCATCTCGAACCCGATCGAGTCGCCTCCGCCGCGCGGCCTGAGGGCCAGCCGGCGCGGATCGCCGAAGGAGACGATCCCGACCATGGTGTCGGCGTGCTTGCCTCGCCCGATGGTGTCGCCGTGCCACGCGACGGAGTCGCGGCCGTCGCGGTAGAAGCAGCACCCCGCGGAGACGAACGGCTCGCCGAGCTCGGGCAGGTAGTGCGCCGACAGCGCCTCGCGCGCGGTCGTGAGCAGGGGATGGGGGAGCTCCTCACCGACGACGTAGGTGTGTACCAGGCGAGGTACGTCGACCACCCGGTCGTACATCGGCCGTCGCTCGGCTCGCCACGGGACGTCGTTCACCATCCGCTCGAGGACGTCGTCGGCGCCGACGACGAAGTTGCGCAGCACGTCGACCCACGCGCCGCGGGTGAGAGTGGTGCGCTCGGCACCGTCGAGAGGCCGCACGCCGGGAGTCGTCGCGACCGCCCCGTCGAAGAGGCTGCTCTGGAAGTCCATGCGGACACTGTACGTCAGGATCGAACAGATGTTCGAGAAGAATCTCCGGGACCGCCCGGGGTGGATTCGAGGCCCGCAGGCTCGCACCTCGACCACCGAGTTGGGAGGCTTGCACCATGAACGCACCCCGGGTGGCGGCGCGGGTCGTCGGGCTGACCAAGACCTACGGCGCCGGTGAGGCGCGCATCACCGCGCTGGACGACGTCACCCTCGACATCGCGCAGGGCGAGTTCACCGCCGTGATGGGGCCGAGCGGATCCGGGAAGTCGACGCTGATGCACTGCTGCGCCGCCCTCGACCGGGCGGACAGCGGCTCGGTGTTCGTCGGCGACCAGGATCTGACCTCGCTCAAGGACAAGGCCCTGACGCGGCTGCGACGCGACCAGATCGGGTTCGTGTTCCAGTCCTACAACCTGGTCCCGACCCTGACCGCCGAGGAGAACATCCTCCTGCCGCTGGCGATCGCGGGTCGCAAGCCCGACCGGGAGTGGTACGACAGCGTCGTCGCCACCGTCGGCCTGGGTGACCGGCTCTCCCACAAGCCCAACGAGCTGTCCGGCGGCCAGCAGCAACGCGTCGCCGTCGCCCGCGCGCTCGTCAGCCGGCCGCGGATCGTCTTTGCCGACGAGCCGACCGGCAACCTCGACTCGAAGTCCGGGGCCGAGGTCCTCGAGCTGCTCCGCAGCAGCGTCGACCTCCACGGGCAGACCGTCGTGATGGTGACCCACGACCCCATCGCTGCGGCGTACACCGACCTAGTCGTCTTCCTCGCCGACGGCCGGATCGTCGACGAGCTCCGCAAACCGGACCGCGAAGGCGTGCTGGCGATCATGGCGCGGATGACCGCCGCGACCGAGGGCGTCTGAGGCCCGATGTTCAGGGCCGCGATCAAGAGCCTGCTCGGGCGCAAGGTTCGCCTGCTGATGAGCACGTTCGCGATCGTGCTCGGGGTCGCGTTCGTCGGCGGCTCGCTGATCTTCTCCGACACCCTGGGCCGGAGCTTCACGGCGCTGTTCGCCTCGACGGTGGGCGACGTCATCGTCCGGCCGGCCGACGGGGCGGACTCCTTCGGCGCCTCTACGGTGTCCATCCCGTCGTCCGTCGTCGCCGACCTCGAGGGCAGCGTGCCGGACGCGGCGCGGGTCGACGGCCGGATCCGGGCCCAGGGCGTGTACGTCGTCGACAAGGACAACAAGGTGGTGGGCGGCCAGGGTCCGCCCGCGCTCGGCGGCGCCTACTCCGACGCTCCGGTGGGGCACGGCCTGACCGGGCTGGTCCTCACCGAGGGCCGCGCCCCCCGCGGACCGGACGAGGTCGTCCTCGACGTGAAGACGGCGCAGCGCGCGGGCTACTTCATCGGCGAGGGGGTCCACGTCGTCACTTCCGCCCAGCAGGCGCTGATCAGGCCGACGCTCGTCGGCCTGATGAGCTTTCCCGATGGCGGCACGCTCAACGGCGCGACGTACGCCGGCTTCGACACCGCCCGCGCCCAGGACCTGTTCCTCGGCGGCCGGGACGCGTACTCCCAGATCTGGGTGACCGCGCAGGACGGCGTGTCCCAAGAGGTGCTCCGTGACGAGGTCGCCGCCCAGCTGCCGGACGACCTGGAGGCGGTGACCGGCGACGAGGCGGCCGACGAGGAGGCGAGCAACCTCCTCGACGCGATCAGCTTCCTCCGGACCTTCCTCCTGATCTTCGCGGGCATCTCCCTCGTCGTCGGCGCGTTCCTCATCGTCAACACCTTCTCGATCCTGGTCGCCCAGCGCAGCCGCGAGCTCGCCCTGCTGCGTGCTCTCGGTGCCTCCAGGCGTCAGGTGACGCGGTCGGTGCTGCTCGAAGCCCTGGTCGTCGGCCTCGTCGGCGCCACCCTCGGTCTCGGCCTGGGCGTGCTGCTGGCGATGGGCATCCGGAGCCTGTTCGCGAGCTTCGGCCTCGACCTCACCGGCCAGCCGTTGGTATTCGCTCCGCGGACGGCCCTCGCCTGCTACGTCGTGGGCGTGGTCGTGACCATGGCGGCCGCCTGGCTCCCCGCCCGACGCACTGCCCGGATCGCGCCGGTCCAGGCCCTGCGCGACGACGTCGCCCTGCCCGAGAGCTCCATCCACCAGAGGCTGGTCCTGGGTCTGGCCGCCATCGTGGTCGGCGTCGCGGCGGTCGGAGTCGGTCTCTTCGCCGACGTCCCCAGAAGTGGCTGGATCCTGGGTGGCGGGATGCTCGTGGTGCTGTTGGGCGTCACGGCCGTCAGCCCGGTCATCAGCCGCCCGTTCCTGGCGCTCGCCCAGGCGACGTACAGCCGTCTGTTCGGCACCGTCGGCAACCTGGCCGGCCAGAACTCGCTCCGCAACCCCCGGCGTACGACGGCGACCGCGTCGGCCCTGATGATCGGCCTGGCCCTCGGCTGCACCATGGCGATCCTCGGCGACAGCGCGAAGGCCAGCGTCGACGCGGCGGTCGCGGAGAACTTCAAGGGCGACTACGTCGTGAGCAGTGTCTTCGGCGAGCCGTTCTCGCCCACCATCGCCGAGCAGATGGCGGCCGTCCCCGGAATCGACCGGGTCGTCCGCCAACGATGGGGCCAGGCCGAACGCGAGGACGACTTCTTCGGGATCTCCGGCATCGACCCCGGCGACGCGGACTTCCTCGACCTGCGACTGCTGCACGGCACGCTCGCCGACTTCACCGACGGCACGACGCTCGTCGACGAGGGCTGGGCCGAGCACGAGCACCTCGAGGTCGGGGACACCTACACGCTGGAGAAGACGCCCAAGGGAGAGCTGGACCTCCGCGTGGCCGGCATCTTCGAGAAGAACCCGATCGTCTTCTTCCCGACCATCACCACGCTCGGGACGCTGGCCGACCAGGGCTACCCGCCCTCGGACAACGCGCTGATCCTCGACGCCGCCGGCGACACGCGTGGGCTCCAGGGCCGGCTCGACGCGGTCGTGAAGGATCTCCCCATCGTGACGGTGAAGGACCAGGCGGCCTTCGCCGACGAGCAGCGTGCGCCGATCGACCAGCTGGTGCTGATCATCTTCGCGCTGTTGGGGCTGGCTCTGGTGATCGCGGTGCTCGGCATCGTCAACACGCTGGCCCTGTCCGTGATCGAACGTACCCGGGAGGTCGGCCTGCTCCGCGCCATCGGGCTCGGGCGCGGCCAGCTGCGGCTGATGATCACCCTCGAGTCGGTCGTGATCGCGCTGCTCGGCGCGCTGTTGGGCGTCGTCCTCGGCCTCGGGTTCGGCGTCGCGATGATGTACGCCGTCCGCGACCAGGGTCTCGAGGTGATCAGCGTCCCGTGGGGCCAGCTGGCTCTGTTCCTGGGCGCGGCGATCATTGTCGGGGTGCTCGCCGCGGTCCTTCCGGCGCGCCGCGCGGCCCGCCTGGACGTCCTCCGGGCGATCGCTACCGAGTAGTCAGGGCCTAGTCATATGGCCCCGTCTCATAGCCCCGTTGGGCCATTGTGTCGGCGATCCTGTGACGCGGACACGCCCGCCGTCCTATGGTGCCCGTGTGGAACAACTGCTCCACGCCGCGGGAAGCGGCGCGCTGAAGCACGTACAGGTGCGCGAATACGTTCGCGCCCTCGTCCGTGATGCCGAGCCTGGCTCGCCGGCGCCGTCCGAGCGCGAGCTCGTCCAGCAGTTCGGCGTGGCCAGGATGACGGTCCGCCAGGCCATGGACGCGCTGGTCACCGAGGGGTTGCTGGAACGGATCCCCGGACGCGGCACGTTCGTCGCCCGGCCGCGGCGCGGCGTCGGCCGCCTCACCAGCTTCACCGAGGAGATGCACCGCGTCGGGGTGACCTCGGAGAACCAGACGCTGCACGCCCGGCTCGGCCAGGCCGGTCCCGGGGTGGCACGCGCTCTCGGCATCACCGCCGGCGACGCCGTGATCCACTGGAAGCGGCTGCGCTGCTCCGACGGCGAGGTCATCGCCATCGAGGACGCCTACCTCAACGAGGTGATGCTCCCGGGCTTCCTGCAGGCCCCGCTGCCCGCCAGCCTGTACGACGAGCTCGGCGCCCGCGGCCTGCGTCCCACCTGGGCCGAGGACACCGTGACCGCCGACATCGCCAACCCCGACGAGTCCGACCTGCTCGGCATCGGTGCCGGCCACGCCGTGCTCCGCCAGACCCGCCGCGCGCTGGCCGGTGACGCGGTCGTCGAGGTGTCCAGGTCGTGCTACCGCGCCGACCGCTACACGCTGCGCGTCCAGCTCGGCATCGAGGGCTGACCAAACACTTCGGTGGTGAGGTGCGAGGCCGTTCACGTCCGAGCCTCGAAACCACCAGTCCGGACTCTTCGCGTGGTTTCGAGGCTCGTCGCTGGCGCTCCTCGCACCTCAATCAGCGAAAATGAGCTACAGGTGCCCCAACGGCGCGACGGCCTCGCCCGTCTCCTCGCAGACCCACATGGGGTCCGGGCCGCCGAGGTCGGGCTGGATGTAGAGCGCGTGCTCCGGGCCGGGGCAGCCCTGGCAGAGCGGCCAGCGGCCACTGGTCTCGAAGAGAGCGTCCTGCACGTCCTGGGCGACGAGGCCGGCGACGTACGGCTCGCCCTCCGGCCACTGCTCTGCCCACCACGTTCGCTGGGACATCGCATCCTCGAGCACGGAGACCGCTTCGGGGGTGGCTCGTCCGCGGGCGGCGAGGTCGGCGAGGACGAGCGCGCGGGCCGAGAAGATCAGCTGTGCGTCCACCTGACTGATTCTGCCTCGCGCACCCTGACCCTGTGGGCTCCTACAGTGAGGACATGGCTGGGGGAATGCCGTTGCTCGAGGTCGTGGTGGCCCATCCGCGCGATGTACCGGGGGCGGCCGCGGGCGGTGCGGACCGGCTGCACGTCGTGGCTCCCGGGGACCCGGTGGAGCTGTCGCCGGAGCCCAGCATCGTCTCGTCGATGAGCAGGGAGTCGGATCTGCCGCTGTACGTGCTCCTGCGCCTCAACGGCTCGTGGACCACGACCGGAGGCGAGTTCGAGCGTCTCGTCGGGCTCGCCGAGGACTACTTGTCCTGTGGGGCGACGGGGGTGGCCTACGGCTTCCTCGACGCCGACCTCGAGGTCGACGTGGAGACGTGCACGGCCCTGGCCGACCGCCTGCGCGCCGTGCCGTGGACTTTCACCCACGCGGTGGACTCCAGTCTCGACCCGCGCCGCTCCTGGCGACGGCTGCTCCGGCTGCCGCTCCTCCAGCACGTGCAGTCGGCCGGGTCGTCGCGGGGGATGGCCGCGGGGTACGACGACCTGCTCGCCACCGCCGAGTCCGACCCCGCCATCGCCGCCAAGCTGATGCCGGGTGACGGGCTGACGGCCGAGCACGTCCCGTGGCTCGTGCGGCAGGGCGTGCGGGCGTTCCACGTCGGGCCGCAGGTCCGCCCGGGTGCCTCGGCGAAGGCGTACGTCGACGCGGGCTACGTCCGTTCCTGGCGATCGCTGGTCGACGACGCGATGGACCGGCTGTGAAGGTGGTGGCGTGATCGTCATCGACCCGCCGGCCGTGCCCCGCTACGGCCGGACCTGGTCGCACCTCGCCAGTGACACGTCGTACGACGAGCTGCACGTCTTCGCCGCCGAGCTCGGCATCCCGCCGCGCGGCTTCGACCGCGACCACTACGACGTGCCGTCCGAGTACTACGACCGGGCGGTCGCCGCGGGTGCCGTGCCCGTGTCCTCGCGCGACCTCGTCGTGATGCTGGTCCGGGCGGGCCTGCGGCGCCGCAAGCACCCGAACCTCGGTGGTTGAGGTGCTCGGGCCGCTACGCCCGACCCTCCGAGCCATCTGACAGGCGAGCGACTTCCGCCTCGACGTTGGCCCGAGCAGTGGGCTCCCACTGCGCGCGGGCGTGGTCGGTGTGGAAGAGCGTGGGCTTGGCCAGCAGGTCGCGCAGGACAGCCGAGCGGCCGGCGGCGAACAGGTCGTCGGGGACGTGGGCGTACTCGAGGCGGACGTCGGCGACGTACTCCGCATAGCGCTCGGGCGCCGCGGCCAGGATCGCGAGGTCGGCGTCGGAGAGGGCGCAGCCTCCGGCGTCGTCGGCCTCCGGTCGGTGGTGCTCGGTCAGGCGGACCAGCCGGGCCACCTCGTCGCGCTCAGGACGGCCGGTGAGGGCGGTGAGGGCCCACTGCGCGGAGCGTTCCTCGGCGCCCTCCTCGCCGTCGTACACACCGTCGTGGAACCACGCCGCGAGCCGGACGGCGAGGACGTCGAACTCCTCGCCCGCCGCGGCCAGCTCGTCGATGCGGTCGAGGACCTCGGCGAGGTGGCGAAGGTCGTGGTACCCGCGGCCGGTGGCGTACGCCGCCACCAGCGCGTCGCGCACGTCGGCGAGCTCGTCGCCGAGCGGCCAGGTCACCACGTCGCCGCGCGGGCGTCCACGATGCGATAGCCCAATGGGGTCAGGGAGATCGGGATCATCTTGAAGCTGGCGATGCCGAGCGGGATGCCGATGACGGTGATGCAGAGCGCGATGCCGGTCAGCAGGTGCCCGATGGCCAGCCAGAGGCCCGCGAAGACGAACCAGATCACGTTGCCGATCGCGGATGGTGCACCCGCAGCGGGCTTGCGCACGATCGTCCGGCCGAAGGGCCACAGCGCGTAGTTGGCGATCCGGAAGGACGCGATCCCGAACGGGATGGTGACGATGAGGACGCAACAGATCACGCCCGCGATGGCGTACCCGACGGCCATCCAGAAACCGCAGAGGACCAGCCACAGGACGTTCAGGATGAAGCGCACGCGACCATGGTGCCCGACCGCGCTGATCTTCCGGCGTCGCCCCAGCGCATCCGAGCGCCGGACTCCTAGCGGGTCACCACCAGCCCTGGCGGCGGGCCCAGACCAAGAGCATCGAGCTGATCGACGCCATCACCACCAGGATCACCCCCAGCTGGGCCCAGTGGGTGGACTGGTTGACGATGATGTTCATGCCGTAGATCGACGCCAGCGCCGTGACCGGGAGGGTGACGGCCGCGATCACGGCCAGCCGCTCCATCGCGACGGTCATCTTGGTGTGCACTTTGGTCTGGTACAGCTCGATGATGCCGAAGAGGAACTGGGACTCGCCGTCCGCCAGTGAGCGCACCCGGTCGAACTGGTCGGCCGCGTCGCGTGCGTACGCCGCGTCCACGTCGTCGGCCATCCGGCCGATGCCGGCCAGCCGCATCCACACGTCGTGGCACTGGGCGGCCATCGTGCGGGTGGTGATCAGCTCGTGCCGGATGAGGAACATCGTCTCCAGCAGCAGCTCGGGGTCGGTCAGCTTGGAGCTCATCACCTCCTTCTCCAGGCCGGGTAGCTTCAGCGACACCTCGCCGATCGCCGCCCGTTGCCGGCGCGCGACGGCCGACGTGACGGCGTACGACAGCTCGGCCGGCGTCTTCGGGTGGTACCGACCACCCTCCAGGCGGGCCACTACGCCGCTCGTCTCGACCAGCGCGACCGACACGTCGAGGTCCGGGTTGATCGGGCCGTGCACCGTGACGAGGAAGTGGTGCCCGATGATCTGGTCGAGCTCGAGCAGGTGCACGTGGCCGGCGTGGCCGAGGTACGGCGACTGCGTGGTGATGAACACCTGGTCCTCGTAGCCGTGCACCGTCGGCACGTAGTTGCGTTGCCGACAGCCCTCGACCACCAGAGCGTGGCAGCCGAGCCCGGTCAGCAGCGCCTCCGCCTCGTCGTTCCAGGTCGGGATGTCGATCCAGTAGAAGCCGTCGTCGTGCGCGAACAGCTCCACCACGTCATCGGGCTCGCACCTACGCACGCCCTGCCCGTCGATGAAGCGCACCTCCACATGAGCACGCTATCGCCGCAGCCACATTTCAGCGGTCGAGGAGGGCGTGCAACGCCCGCGACAGGTCGCTGGTTGAGGAGGGCGCACAACGCCCGCGATCGCTCGGTGGTTGAGGAGGGCGTGCAACGCCCGTCTCGAAACCCCGTGACGCGTCGGTGGTCGAGGTGCGAGGAGCGCCCAGCGACCTGTCGGTGGTTGAGGTGGGAGGAGCGCCAGCGCCAGCGACGAGCCTCGAACCCACTCCAAAACCACACGAGACATTCACCGCACCTGCCCCGGTCCGCCGATGCTCGACCCACGTAGGTTCGGGGGTGGTCGACCACGGTGGTCACCACCGCAAAGGTGATGGTCACGAGTTGATCACGATCACGAATCCCCTTGTGGACAAGGGGTCCTGAGCACATACACTGTCGGTGGTCGATGCTTGACTTGTCCCATGTCCAGCAGCCCGCGGCTCCCGATCGGAGTCCTCGACGCCGCCCTGGACGACATCGCCGCGGTCGACCCGGTCTACCTCACCACCGCCGAGAAACAGACCGCGCTCCGCGACCTCTCACGCCTCGAAGCACGAGTCCAAGCAGCCAAGCTGCGAGTCCTCGCCGCCGCCGACGACATCGCCGTCGAGACCGGCGCCCGGTCCACCGCACACTGGCTGGCCGACGCCACCCGCGACAACCCCGGAGCCGTCCGCCGACTCTCCGCCCTGGCCGAAGCACTCGACCAGCGGTGGACCGAGGTCGGGACCGCGCTGGCTGACGGTGTCGTGAACGTGGCGCAGGCGCGGGTGATCGCCGAAGCCCTCGACGCCCTCCCGGCCGGCCTCGAACCCGAGACGGTCACCAAGGCCGAGGCATACCTGCTCGGCGAGGCCGCCCGGTTCGGACCCCCACAGCTACGCCGCCTCGCCCACAGCCTCCTGGAGGTCATCGCCCCCGAGATCGCCGACGAAGCCGAATACCAGCGGCTGGTCGAGGAAGAGAAACGCGCTAGGGCCGCCACCACGTTGTCCTTCCAGCGGCGTGGTGACGGAGCCACCGACATCCGCGCCCGGATCCCCGACCACGTCGCGAACCGGCTCAAGACCTACCTCGACGCCTACACCTCCCCCCGACGCGGCCCACTCGGCGACGTCGACCAGCTCCCCACCGCCCAGACGCCGCGGCATCGCGTTCTGCGCCCTGCTGGAGAACCTCCCCGCCCACGGCCTGCCCCAACACGGCGGCACCGCGACCACCGTGATGGTGATCCTCGACCTCGACACCCTCAAAACCGACGCAGGATCCGGTTCCGGGTCCGGGTCCGGGTTCGGGTTCGCCGAGACGTCGACCGGGGACCGGTGCACCGCCGAACAAGCCCGACGGATGGCCTGCCAGGCCAGCATCGTCCCGGTCGTCCTCGGCGGCAGAGGTGAGGTCCTCGACCTCGGCCGCACCCGACGCCTCTTCTCTTCCGCCCAGCGGAAGGCGATGGCCGTCCGGGACCGCGCATGCACCGCCGACGGCTGTTCGATCCCCGCCGCCTGGTGCGAAGCCCACCACTACAAGCAACCCTGGTCCAAAGGCGGCAAGACCGACCTCGCCGACGGCAAGCTCCTCTGCCCCCTCCACCACCACCGCGCCCACGACCCAGGATGGGAGGTCCACCACCGACCCAACGGATCCACGTCCTTCCACAGGCGGACGTGACGGCAGGCCGCACCAGCCTCGCCGGGTTTCGAGACGGGCGTTGCACGCCCTCCTCAACCAGCGGCAGCGTGCGGCGCTATGCCGCAGCAGGTCCGTAGCAGAGATGGACGACGCCGTTCTCGTAGACGTCGTGCGCCTTGAGTGTGAGCTTGTTCTGCTCACCCTCGGCCCGGAACCGGTCTCCTTCGCCCAGCGGGTCGTCCTCGACCGTGCGCTCACGCCAGGCGGGAGCGAACACCTCGTACGTCTTGCGTCCCAGCAGGAACGCTTTCGAGGCGCCGGTGATGGCGGTGAGGGTCTCACCCATCCGAACCAGCTCAGACCGATCCGACAGGGACGACAGGGAACAGCGAAGAGGAGCAGCGTGACTATGAAGGCACCAGGATTCGACCACGTCGGCATCACCGTCGCGGATCTCGAGGAGGGTCTCGTCGTTCTTCCTCGAGCTGTCACGGTTCCGGACGCCGGACCACCCAGGAGGGACCGCGCCGCCATGGCCAACCAGCTGTCACTGGCCCAGCGCATCGCCTGAGGGCAGCGGGGCTTCGCCCAGCTCGACCGGCAACGGCTGGTCGTGCACGACGACCAGCGAGGTGACGGCGCGGGTCAGGCAGACGTAGAGGCGGCGCAGGCCGGTGACCCGGTCGGGCTCGGCGGTGACGATCGCCTCGGGCTCGACGAGCACGACGTGGTCGAACTCGAGGCCCTTGGCCAGAGTGGCCGGGACGAGGTCGAGGTGCTGGTCGAACTCGGTCTCGACGTCGCTCTCGGACGTCGGGACGGACTCGCGCCCGACGACACCGAAGCGGACGCCGGCGAGAGCGAGGGACGCCCCCAGGGCGTCGATGCGGTCGTCGGGGGCGATCACGCCGATCGATCCCTCACGGCCGAGGGCGGCTGCGATGTGGGGTACGGCGGAGGTGTCGGCGACGATCTCCAGCTCGCCGCGCGTACGGCGCACCGACGTCGGAGGCTCGAGCCCCGGAGCGATCACGGGCAGGAGCCGCGCGGCGTACTCGATCACCTCGCCGGGGACCCGGAAGCCCCGGGTCAGCTGCTCGACGTGCGCATCGGGCTTGCCGAGGTGGCCGAGGGCCTCGGCCCACGAGCGGGTGGCCCACGGCGTGGTCGCCTGGGCGAGGTCGCCGAGCACGGTGAGCGAACCCGTCGACGAGCGCCGGGCCAGGGCCCGCAGCATCATCGGGGAGAGGTCCTGCGCCTCGTCGGCGACGATGTGGCCGACCGAGCCGGTGCGCTCGACGAGGTCGGCGGCCTCGTCGACCAGGATGGCCTCGGCCAGCGTCCACGGCGTCGATGCCGGGCTCTTGGGCGGGCGAGGCCAGAGCAGCATCGCCTGCTCCTCCTCCGACAGCAGGTCCCCAGCGGACGCGGCCAGGAACGCCGGGTCGGAGAGCAGCCGCCACACCAGCCGCGCCGGTTCGACCTGAGGCCAGACGGCAGCTGCGTAGTCCTTGACCGGCTTGCTCCGCGCGACGGCGTTCTGCACGCGGTCATCGGGCGAGTCGCCGGCGAGCTCCATCCGCACCAGGATCCGGTGCGCCAGTGCCTGGGGCACCATCGCCCGCGCCGCGCCGTACCTCACCCCGCGCGACCCCAGGGATCGCACCAGCTCCTCGACCTCGTAGGTCGCCACCCGCCACCGCCGTGCGCCCCGCGGCACGACCAACCCCTCGCTCGGCATCGTCACGTGCGACCAGAGCGCCCGCGCCAGCACCTCGGCCAGGCGGGCATCGCCCTTGAGGGTGGCCACGTCGGAGGGTTCCGACCCGCGCACCGACCACTTCGCGTTGACCTCGCGCAGCGTCGCCTCGGCGAGCTCGCCGATCGTCGACTGCTTGGCATCCACCTCACCGAGCGCCGGCAGGACGTCGCGGATGTACCTCAGGAAGCTGGCGTTGGGGCCCACCACCAGCACGCCCTGGCGGGTCAGCTGCTCGCGGTGCGCGAACAGCAGGTACGCCGCGCGGTGCAGGCCGACCGCGGTCTTGCCGGTCCCCGGCGCCCCTTGCACGCAGATCGACTGGGACAGGTCGGAGCGCACGATCACGTCCTGCTCGGGCTGGATGGTCGCCACGATGTCGCGCATCGGGCCGACGCGCGGCCGCTCGATCTCCTGCTCGAGGATCGCGGAGTAGTCGGCAGAGACACCGCTCGACGTGAGGTCCTCGTCCTCGTACGACGTCAGGGTGCCGTGCTGGAACCCGAACCGCCGGCGCCGGTCCACGCCCATCGGCTCGGCGCGCGTCGCCCGGTAGAACGGCAGCGAGACCGGGGCCCGCCAGTCGATGACGAGCGGGTCGCCCTCCCCGTCACTGACGTGACGGCGCCCGATGTGGAACTCGCCCCCGTCAGTGGCCGAGCCGCCGGCGTAGTCCAGACGCCCGAAGAACAACGGGATCGTCGGGTCGTCGGCCAGCTGCTTCATGCGCAGCGCGAAGGTCGACTTGAGGTACTCGCGGCTGACCCAGTCTCCGCCGGCGGAGGCGTCCATCGACGCGGTGCGGGCGCGCATCCGCGCGAGCTGCTCGCGGGACTGGGTCAGGTGGCGTTGCTCGGCCTCGAGCTCGGCGGTGGGTTCAGCGGGCAAGGGGGCAACCTCCGGAAGCGAGGAGGGCGGCGAGCGGGCCGGGCGACGGTACGCCGCCCCGTCCTCCGTGTCACCCGGTTTTGTCCTGGACCCACCCGACGAGCCGCTCGACCACCTCGACGGTGAGCGGCTCGTCGACGAACTCGCGGACACCGGCGTGTGCTCGGGCTCGAGCCTCCGGGTCCTGGGCCTGCAGCCACCCCAGCACCTGGTACCTCCCGATGTGGTGCAGCTGGGCGATCGTCAGCCCGAAGTCCTCGGCCCGGGTGACCCGGCCGACGCCACCCGCCCCCTCGTACGCCGTCACCAGCGCGGCGACTCGAGCCGGGGCGGAGCGGGCGAACTCGAAGAGCACCATCGCCAGCTCGCGCGTCGGGTCGCCCGGTCCGGCGTTGTCGAAGTCGATGACGCACGCGGACCCGTCCGGGGTGCCGCGGAGGTTGTCGGCCCACAGGTCGAGGTGCAGCCACTGACGGCCTGTCATCGGGGTCAGCAGCTCCTCGGCCTCCAGCAGCTGCGGCACCAACGAGGCGAGCCGTTCGGCGAAGGGGGCGCCGCCACCGCGGGCCGCCTTGACCAGAGCCCGCCACTCCGTGGCGCCGACGGGGGCGGTGCCCCACCAGTGCGGGGTCGTCGTCGCCGGCACGACGACCGAGTGCAGGCTTGCGACGGCCTCGCCCACCAGGCCCGGGTCGAGCAGCGGGTCCGGGTCGTGGATGTCGGCCCATGTCTGTACCCGCAGGGTCTGACCCTCGAGAGCCCCGACGTACCTCCCGTCGACGTCGGCCAGCGGCAGCGGGCAGGGCACCCCGGCCTCGTGACAGCGGGCCTGGAACGCCGCCGTCGCCTCCGCCTCGGCCACGTCGACCTCGCCGAACGACTCCTTCAGCGCGAACGTGCCGCGCGCGGTGTCCAGACGGCGGACCTGACCCTGCTCACCCCGTGCCGCTTCGACCTCCAGCCGGGCGTCGGGGCCGAGGTCGAAGCGGTCCGCAACCTGGGCGGCCAATTGGCGATCCACGGGCCCATGGTGACGGGTCGGCCGATACGCGCCGGCGAGGTCGGGGGAGTCCTCGCCGGCGCGTCGGCCGGGGTGTGATCAGACGGGTTCGCTGAGGTAGGCCTCGTAGTGCACGTGCAGCAGGTCGTCGGCCACCGGGAAGAGGGACAGCACGAACGAGCACTCGGCGTGCACCACCTCGTAGCGACCCGTGGAGAGCCGGTGCTCCACCGGCCCGGTGAGGCGCAGGCTGTAGGTCATCGCCCCGCCCCAGGTCACGGGGTTCGACAGGCACTCGAGGGTCAGCGGCACTACGCCGCCGCCGTCCAGCACGCTCGCGCTCACGGCGACGTCGCTACCGATCAGCGGACGCAGCGCGGCGTACGACGGCTCCATGTGCCGGCGGATCGGCGTCATCGTCATCGCGGTCACCTTCTTGAAACGTGTGGTGGGGGGATGTCCAGAGTCTGCGAGCCCGTACGCCGCGGCGTGGCCCGACGCGCTCGGGATGGCCCGTTCGGGCTATGGATGTCGGCCGTTGAGCCCACCGATACGGTCTGGACCGGTCTAGCCGTGGATCTCTTCGAGGGCGACCACGTCGACCGAGCGGTCCTGACGGCTGCGCTGCAGACCGCGAACCAGCGACAGCGTGACGAGCACCGAGGCAGCGGACATCACGCCGATCGCCAGCCCCGCCGCCTGCTCGTCGGAGCCGAGCAGGGTGGCCACCGCGCCAGCGAGCAGCGCACCGATGCCCTGCATCGACATCATGCCCAGGCTGTGCAGGCCGAGAGTGTGGCCGCGGATGTCAGCCGCCGTCCGGACGACCAGCCGCTCCTGGAGCGGGAGGCTCGCGCAGTACCCCACCGAGGCCACCGCGGCGCACAGGCAGGCCACGACCAGGCCCGGCTGCAGAAAGAAGAACAGCCACGGAACGGCCAGCAGGAAGCGTGCGGGCTCGACGAGGCGGTCGCGCCACGGGGGCGGGATGACCCGGCCCATGAGCACGTCCCCGGCGAGCATGCCGAGAGCCGTCGCGGCGAAGAGGAAGCCGGCACTCCGTCCGGCGTACGGCACGATCAGCGCCTCGCAGCCGACGACCAGCCCGTTGGGTACCCACAGCGCGAGGTACACCGGTCGCAGCACCGGCGAGCGGAGCAGCAGGGCGTTGACCGCGCGGCTGCGCTGCACCGCCTTGCCGGTCGCTCGCGGAGCGTGGTCGCGCAGACCGAGGCGGGCCAGGACGAGGGCCAGCAGCGCGCAGCCCGCCGCGCCGAGGAACAGCTGGCTGGTGGTGAACGCGAGCAGGAGCAGGCCGCCGAGGCCGTAGCCCACGATCTGCATCACGCCGACCGCGATGTTGATCGTCGCCCGCGCGAAGACGAACGAGCCCTCGGGGACGACGTCGGAGACCAGCGCGATCATGCTGCCGCCGGTGGCCGACAGCAGCACCCACGGCACGATCAGGAAGACCAGGCGCAGCGTCATCGGCAGGTCAGGGATGGCTTGCAGCGCGTCGGCAACGGCCATCACGCCAGACCCGAGCATCATCGCGGTCCGCGGCCGCCAGAGGTCGGCGAGGCTGAGCAGGAACCACGAGGTCGCCAGCCGGACCAGCGGGCCACCGAACATCACGAAGGCGGCCAGCAGCGGCGACCCGGTCTCGGCGTAGGTCAGCGTCCCGAGCGCGAGGCTGGCCACCGACCCGGCGGCCACGTGGAGCGAGGTGGTGGTGAACAGCACTCGGAACTCACCGATGGAGAACAGCTCGCGATAGGTCCGCACCCACAGAACTCTGGGTGATCCCGGAACTGTCGGCATAATGTTTCGTGAGGAAGCGAAACATCGAGCAGTCGTTGGTCGGGGTGGAGACGGAGGCGAACGATCATGGGGACGTGGCGGGTGCCGGCGGACGTGATGGCGGGCAGCAGGTTCGCGATCTCGCCGATGGCCGAGGTCGTCGGTGCGCTGGGTGCGCTGACCCGGCCGCGCGGCCCGGACCAGCGGGCCTTCCGCGAGGCGAACGGGGCGGCCTTCGGGCAGTGGGTCATCGGCCGGCCCGGCATGGCCGACCTGGTGGCCGCGAGCTTCCGGGACGCGCGGCCGTGCCAGGTGGGCTGGCTGGCCGACTACCTGAGCTTCCCGCCGCTGGCGGACGACGAGACGTTCGAGGACGGCGTCGGGCACCTGCGCGCGCTGAGCGACGACGAGGTGCGCGCGGACCTGCTCGAGACCACGCAGGCGCCGCTGGTCCCCTCCCTCATGCAGCCCGGGGTGCGGGAGCTGACGGTCGAGCTGGTGGTGTGGCTGTGGACGCACACCGTCGAGACGGACTGGGCCCGGCGCGAGCGGATCCTGCGCGCCGACATCGTGGCGCGCACGGCTCAGCTGGCCCGCCACGGCTGGGGGGTGGTGCTGCGCGACCTGGGCCGCGACCGCGAGTGGGTCGGGGACGGCCAGCTGCGCATCAACCGCTACGACCTGCCGACCCGCACGCTGCCTGGAGGCAGCAGCCTGCTGTTCGTGCCGACCCACACGGACGGGAGCTGGGTGGGGTGGCACGACGACAGGTACGCCCTCTACTACCCGGTGGCCGGCCGGCTCGCCCGGGTCGACGCCGACAGCAGCGCCGGGCTGGGCCCCCTCGTCGGCGCGAACCGGGCCCAGGTGCTCACCCTGCTGGAGGTCCCACGCAGCACCTCCCAGCTGGCCGCCTTGAGCGGGCAGGCGCTGGGATCGGTGGGCGGTCACCTCAAGGTGCTGCTCGAGGCCGGGATCGTGCTCCGGCGCCGGTCCGGTCGCGAGGTGCTCTACTGGCGCACTGCGCTGGGCGACGCACTGGTCGCGGCCGGGGGAGCTTCCTGAGGAGGCGGGCGCAACGCCCACCGGATGGTGCCCGTCGCGGCGCCGCCGAGGGCGCGGACCACGGTGCGCTCGCTGACCGGCAACCACGGCAGCCGGAGCGGGCGGCGCGTCCAGACCGGCATCAGGCCGACCGCGGCCGCGACCAGGGCGCCGTACGCCGGTCGCGCGGCCCACGGCAGTGGCGGGTGCCAGACGAGGAACGAGACCGCCTCGCGGGCATGCTCGGTGACGTCGAGCTCGGGGCGGAATGCTTCGACCGCGGCGACCAGCTCGGCCTCGGTGGTCGGTGCGTCCACCACGCCCAGCTTCCGCGCGACGACGGCGGTCTGCGCGACGTACTCGTCGCGGCCGGCCTGGTCGAGCGGCCGCTTGCCGTAGGTCTGGTGGGCGACCAGGAAGCTCTCGACCTCGGCCACGTGCACCCAGAGCAGGAGGTGCGGGTCGGAGGCGGCGTAGGTCGTGCCGTCCGGCAGCGTGCCGGTCACCCGCTCGTGGATCGAGCGGACCGCGTCGACGGCCTGCTGGGCATGGGCCTCGGTGCCGAACGTGGTGACGGCGAGGAACCGGCTGGTGCGGGCGAGCCGGCCCCACATGTCGCCGCGGTAGCCGGAGTGCTCGGCGACCGCCGTCATCGCGGCCGGGTGCAGCGTCTGGAGCAGCACGGCCCGGATGCCACCGACGAACATCGAGGCGTCGCCGTGCACGCGGGCGATCGGGCTGTCGACCGCGAACCAGCGCGGACCGGGCGTGCCGTGGATCCGCTCGCGGTGGCGGACGCCGTCGGGACCCGCGACCCGGCGGAACAGCTCGGCGCCGAGCCGGTTCCGGACGCGCGCCACCGGGGTCATGCGATCGAGACTACGGGCACCCCTGGCGGAAGGACGCGTCCTCCACCGAGCAGCTCTCGTAGGTCCACTCGCGCGAGCCGAACGAGTCGAGGGACGGGTCGACGTAGATCTCCATCCGCCTCTGGGGAGTGACGCGGACGTAGGTGTAGACCGGATCGCCCTCGGTGGTCGTGGTGTAGACGACCATCTCGCCGCCCCGGCCACTCGCGCTCTCCTTGAGGCACTGCCAGCCGGGCCGCACCTCGGAGTCCGCCAGCCCGTTCGGCTCGGCCACGAACTCGCCGCACGAGGGCAGCTGCTCGCGATCCATGAACTGCAGCTGCACCTCGCTGATCGCGGGCTCGGCGGCGGCGGATGGCTCGGCGCTGGCAGTGGCCTCCGCCTGGTCGACCGATCCCACGCTCGAGAAGCCGAACAGCAGGCCGAACAGCAACATCAAGAGCAGTTCCATGACACCTCGGACGATCGGCTCGACGGGCGGGTTCCGGAGCGCACGGAGGGCGGCCCGTCCAGGGCCGCCCTCCGCGTCACCGGTTCAGCGAGAGTAGGTCACGGACGCGGCAGCACCGAGGTGAATGACGCAGAAACCCCGTTCTTGGTGTTCGTGACCGTGGTGGTGACGGATCCGAGCGGCTGCTGGGCGAGCACGTTGGCCCGCTTGACCAGCCGCTTGGCCCGCTTGACGAGCTTGGCGGCCTTCTTCTCCAGCTTCTTGGCCTTGGCCACCTTGTGCTCCTTGCGCAGCTTGTCCGCCTTCTTGAGAAGCTTCTTGGCCTTCTTCTTCAGCTTCTTCGCCTGGGCCTTGAGCTGTCCCGGCTTTGCGATGGCCGCCTTCACGGCGGCGACGCCGGTCGCCGTGGTCGGCATCGCGATCGTGCCGTTGGTGTTGGGCGCGATCGTGGCGGAGCCGGCGGCCAGCGGGATGCTGACGGCGGCGGCCGCCCGATGATCACCCGCGACCGTGCGGCCGGGCGTCGCGGCGAAGGAGGCGGCAGCGGTCACCGAGCACGACACCGGACCGGGCGGCAGGTTGCAGCTCACGGGGAACTGCAGCAGCGACAGGTCGCCGGTCAGCGTCGGCGTGGTGCCCGGGACCGGCGAGATACCCGTCGTGCCGTCGTACGGGTCCACCGACAGCGACTTGCACTTCGCCGGGTCGATCGCCTCGTAGCGCATGTTGTCGACAAGAACGGCGCTGTCGAGGCGGTCGTCGCCCTGGTCGAACAGGGTGAGGTACACCGAGTTCACCGAGCCGGGCGACACCGGGATTCGGGCGGTCAGGAGCGGGGTGGCGCCGTCGTAGGTGCTGCCGAGGTCGACCGGTGCGTGGGCGTCGACCATCGCGCTCGGGCCTCCGCTGTCCACGGAGATGACGTCACCGGAGCCGCCGGCGAAGTTGCCGGGCGCGTTGACGGCCTGCGTGCTCGGGTCCACGGTCACATCGGCGGTGTTGAGCTGGGCCACGAAGGCGTCGTTGAAGCCCGCGTCGACGTACTCGGGGTACTCCTCGGAGAGGAACCGGAAGTCGAAGGCCAGGCAGGAGGTGGTCGCCGTACCCATGTCGACGCGGGCGGTCTGGGCGTCCCACACGTTGGAGCCGATGGCGGGGGACGGCTTGTCCCAGCGGTACTCGGTGCTGTCGGAGGTGTTGGGGTCGTCGGCGTACGCCGCGTTGCCGGTCGTGATGATGCCGTAGGTCGGCCCGGCGGTCGGGAAGCCCGCCAGCGGGGTGTCGCCGATGCCCGTCGGGCAGAGGCTCTCGTCGCCGACCGTGCTGGGGTCGTCCGCGACGCAGTCGTAGTCGACGGCGAACGAACCGCTCACGCCGCCGACAGCAGCAGCGAACGCGTTCGCGTCTTCGGTTGTCGTGGTCACGGCGTCGGCCGTGCCGGAGAGGACCAGACTGAAGCCGACGGCTCCGGCGACCAGGATCGCGGGCAGACGCCGGGAACGGGCCCGGGTTGTTCTCATGTCTTTCTCCTTCTTGCATGGGACAGAGCCCGAGACGTCGCACAGGAGCGGGTCCGGGTGTCCCTGATACCGAAGGGGCGTCAGGCGAAGAGGTCGTCGGCGTCGGTGATCCGATAGGCGTAGCCCTGCTCGGCCAGGAAACGTTGCCGGTTCTGGGCGAAGTCGGCGTCCACGCTGTCGCGCGCGACGATGGCGTAGAAGCGAGCGGTCCGCCCGTCGGCCTTGGGCCGCAGCAGCCGGCCGAGGCGCTGGGCCTCCTCCTGGCGGGAGCCGAACGAGCCGGACACCTGGATGGCCACGGCGGCCTCGGGCAGGTCGATGGAGAAGTTCGCGACCTTGGAGACGACGAGCAGGCTGATCTCGCCGGTGCGGAACGCCTGGAACAGCCGCTGCCGTTCCTTGACCGGTGTCTCGCCCTTGATGAGCGGCGCGTCGAGGTGCTCGGCCAGCTCGTCGAGCTGGTCGAGGTACTGCCCGATCACGAGCGTCGGCTCGCCGGCGTGCATCTCGACCAGCATCTCGGCCACCCGCGACTTGGCCGGCGTGCAGGAGGCGAGGCGGTACCGCTCGTCCGGCTCGGCCGTGGCGTACGCCATCCGCTCCGAGGAGCTCATCGTCACCCGCACCTCGACGCAGTCCGCCGGCGCGATCCAGCCCTGGGCCTCGATGTCCTTCCACGGGGCGTCGTACCGCTTCGGGCCGATCAGCGAGAACACGTCGCCCTCGCGGCCGTCCTCGCGGACCAGCGTCGCGGTCAGGCCGAGCCGGCGGCGGGCCTGGAGGTTGGCGGTCATCCGGAAGATCGGGGCGGGCAGCAGGTGCACCTCGTCGTAGACGATCAGCCCCCAGTCGCGTGCGTCGAGCAGCTCGAGGTGCTTGTAGACGCCGCCGCGCTTGGTGGTCATCACCTGGTACGTCGCGATGGTGACGGGCCGGATCTCCTTGACGGAGCCGGAGTACTCACCGATCTCGTCGGCGGTCAGGGAGGTACGCCGGATGAGCTCGTCCTTCCACTGCCGGGCGCTGACCGTGTTGGTGACCAGGATCAGGGTGGTCGCCTTGGCCTCGGCCATCGCGGCCGCGCCGACCAGGGTCTTGCCGGCGCCGCAGGGGAGCACGACGACGCCGGAGCCGCCGTGCCAGAAGGACTCGACGGCCTCGCGCTGGTAGGCGCGCAGCGACCACTCGGTCTCGTCGAGGTCGATCGCGTGCGCCTCGCCGTCGACGTACCCCGCGAAGTCCTCGGCCGGCCAGCCCAGCTTGAGAAGCGCCTGCTTGAGGTTCCCGCGCTCGCTCGCGTGCACGGCGACGGTGTCGTCGTCCAGGCGGTTGCCGAGCATCCCCTGGATCCGCTTGGCGCGGAGTACCTCCTCGAGCACCGGCCGGTCGTTCGACACCAGCACCAGGCCGTGGACGGGGTGCTTCTCCAGGCGCAGCCGCCCGTATCTCGCCATCGTCTCCGCGACGTCGACCAGCAGCGCGTGCGGGACGGCGTACCGGCTGAAGGACAGCAGCGTGTCGACGACCTGCTCGGCGTCGTGGCCCGCGGCGCGGGCGTTCCAGAGACCGAGGGGCGTGAGCCGGTAGGTGTGGATGTGCTCGGGGCTGCGCTCGAGCTCCGCGAAGGGTGCGATCGCCTTCCGGCACTCGGCGGCCTGCTCGTGGTCGACCTCGAGCAACAGGGTCTTGTCGCTCTGCACGATCAGGGGGCCGTCATTCACCTGTCGAGTCTAGAGAGCGGCACCCACTCCGCCGTACGATCGCGGCCGGGAGGAGGTGGCGATGGCCGATCCGGTGGGCGAGATCATCGGGGACTATCGGGCGTTCGCCGCGTTGCAGCAGGACCGCCTGCTCGCCCGGGGCATCGACATCGGCCCGTACGCGCTCAGCCACCTCGCCCTCCGCGTACCGGAGTGGGACCAGTACGTGCACGTGCGGACACTGCTCGAACGCCACGCGTCCGCCAATCGCGAGAACGTCTGGAACGGCCGCCCCATCTCCTTGATCGTTCCGGCCGAGCCGCTCGAAGTCCTCGACGGCAAGGTCGTCCCGCTCATCGAGCTCATCCCGCCGGTGCACCAGCGCGTCTACAAGATGGGGTTGGAGCACCTCGGCGTCGTGGTCGGCGACACCTTCGACGCGTTCGTCGCAGCCCACAAGCCCGTGCTGACCGGACAGCAGTTCCAAGGCCCCAACAGCACCCCCGACCCCGTCTACATCTTGTTCGAGGACTTCACCCACGTGAAGTTCTACCGACTCTCACTGAGGGCATCCGTCGAGCTCGACGCCGGCCCGTTCGGCGAAGGCTTCCAGCACGTCGAGGACTGGGTGCCGCAACGGCTCGTGACCGCGACCGGCCCCAACCCCTTGCCACGCTGAGCCACGGTCTCCTCGCGGCTGTGAGTGTCGATAAGGTCACGCCGATGGGAGCCAAGGATTGGTTCATCTGTTACGCCGACGCAGACGTGCCCAGTGTGCTCGCGGCGCGTCCCGAGTTCGACCGCCCCGCCACCGATGCACTGGTCCGACGACTATTCGCAAGCCGCACGGTCATCCCGGACGAGGACGGCACGCTGGCTGAACACGCCAATCCGGACGACGACAAGGTCTACGCCGCGGTTTGGCCGGGCGCGACCATCGTGTGCACCGGTGCCGTCGCGCTGGACCGACCTACTCAACTCGATGCGCGCTTCCTTGCCGAGGGCAAGGGCCGCACGGTCTACGTACACGCGATGCACAGCGGCGTCGACTGGTTCGCACTTGGAGTGTGGGGCCCCGATGGCGAGTTGCACAGAGCGTTGAGCATGAGCGGTGCGGACGAGGACATCATCGAGAACATCGGTGAGCTACTCGCGTTCGAGCGACCTTTCTGGGCCGGCGACTTTCCGACAACCGACGATGAGGAGGAGTACCCGTTACCGTTCCACCCGCTTGAACTCGGAGAGGCTGCTCTCGACCACCTCTTTGGTTTCGTGTTCGAGGGCTACACCGGCATGCCGGACAACAGGTCTGTCGATCCATTCGAGGTCACCCTCGCCGGCTTCCGACTGACCGGGCGCCCAGCCAAGCGGGGACTCTTCGGTCGGCGGTGACCAACCCGCGCGACAGGGCCACACGATTGGCGCTGGGATCGACCCGAACCCTCGGCCAGCGGCTGCGCGAGCATGGTGGCGTGCACATCATGGATTCGCTACTGCGCGCGCAGGAGGCCGCCGCTCCCGAAGTGGGTCAGGGCCGGCTGGCTGAGTACATCCCAAGCCTGGCGGCGGTTGATCCGCACCAGTTCGGGATGGTGATCGCCTGCTGCGACGGCCAGGTGCACGGCATCGGTGACGCCGACGTGCGCTTCTCGGTGCAGAGCATCAGCAAGGTCTTCACGCTCGCGCTCGTTGTCGCCGCCGAGGGAGAAGACATCTGGGATCGGGTCTCCCGCGAACCGTCGGGCAACCCGTTCAACTCCCTGCTCCAGCTCGACCAGGAGGCTGGGCGTCCGCGCAACCCGTTCATCAACGCCGGCGCACTCGTGGTCACCGACCGGCTGCATGCGCTGACCGGCAACGCGTTTGGCACCCTTCGCGACCTGATGCGCCGGGAGAGCGGCCGCGCCGACGTGGGCAGTGACCCTGAGGTGGCCCGTTCGGAGCTCGAGGCCGGCCACCGCAACTGGGCACTCGCCCACCTTCTTGCCAGCTACGGGAACCTGGAGTGTCCCGTTGACCAGGTCATCAACGAGTACGTCGCGCAGTGCGCTCTCTCGATGACGTGCCGCGAGTTGGCGCTTGCCGGGTTGTTCCTGGCCCGCGACGGCGTTCTCTCGGACGGAGCGCAGCTCCTCAGTGCGCGGCAGACAAAGCGAATCAACGCCGTCATGCTCACCTGCGGTACCTATGACTCGGCCGGCGAGTTCGCCTACCGAGTGGGATTACCGGCCAAGAGCGGCGTCGGCGGCGGCATCCTGGCCGTCATCCCCGACCGGGGTGTCGCCTGCGTGTGGAGTCCCGCTCTAGGCCCCTCAGGCAGCTCGGCAGCCGGGCTCGCCGCGCTGGACGCGTTCACCACGTACTCCGACTGGACAGTCTTCTAAGCGTGTGCGAACCGCGGACGCCAGATCGGTCACCGGCGCAGCTGGTAGCGGAGGTGAAGCACCCGGTTGCCCTGGATCACCACGTCGGGATCCTCCAACAGGTGCTGTGCGTTGACCGACCCGAAGTAGCGTCTGCCGGACCCGAACACGACGGGTGCGACGTCCATGCGCAGCTCGTCGACCAGACCCGCCGCAAGCACCTGGCCACCGACGTCGCCGGCGGCGACCTCGACGACGCGGTCACCCGCGAGCTCCTGTGCCTTGGTCACGGCCGCCTCGATGCTGTTGACGAAGTGAAACGCCGCCTTGGCCTCCCAGCCCTTGGGCGTACCCCGATGGGTCACGATGACGGCGTGGTCGATCCCGCTCGGAGGCGTCCCGTCCCAGCCGTCCGTGATGTCGAAAACGTGGCGGCCGGCGATTGTCACCCCGACCTGGTCCCAATAGGGACGGATGTAGTCGTAGGACACCTGCGACACCTTCAGTACGCCGCTGTCGTCCAGCAGCACGTCACCGCCGACCAACCACTCGAACAGCGGACCGGGATCGTCATTCTCAGCCGCAATGAAACCATCGACTGAGACCGACGCATTCATGACCACTTTCCGCATGGGTTCCTCCTCTGTTCAGAGTCCCAAGTTTCACGTGTGGTGAGTAATCGCTCTTGAAGGAAATCAATCGGCTGGCAGTGGCCAGCCGTCCAGCGCGTGGCCGGGATGATCGCGCAGGAATCGCCGTCGGGCTTCGACATACCGGGTCGGCGTGCGCCCGGTGAACTCCCGGAACTCGTGAACGAAGTGGGCCTGGTCGGAGTAGCCCGCGCGGGCGGCAACGTCGGCCCATTCGATCGGTGCCGCGACGTCGATCGCCAACACGGTGGAGGTGAAGCGGTAGCTGCGAGCCAGCCGCTTCGGCGTGACACCGACAACCGCCTTGAACCGCCGCGCTACGTAGGTGCTGCTGGCGCGGCCAGCCACGCCGAGGTCCCTGATCGGCACCGCTCCACCGGTCGCCGCGATGGCGCTGCTCGTTTGGCGTACGAGGTCCAGACCGTCGATCTCGCGCAGCCGTTGCGTCAGATCATCTTCGAGCAGCGTCAGCATCTCGTGCGGTACGTCGGCTGTGGTCAGCCGGTCTCGCAGCTCAGCAATTGCCGCCTGGCCCCAAATCTGCGCCACCGTCGCCGGCCGGTCGCGCAACTCGGCCGCGGGCATCGGCAGGAACGGGGCCAGCCCCCACGGCTTGAAGTGCACGCCGACGGACCGGGTCCGGGGCGGGTAGCTGAACTCCCACGCGCGGGTAGGCGTCGTGACCACGCAGCCGTCGGCGTATTCCACCGCCTCGTCGTGGGTGCCGGCGCGGATGAGGAAGGGCGCCCCGAGATTGACGATCAGCAAAGGCGCGGGCGCCGCCGGCAGCATCAACCGGGAGTACGGCGGGGCGCCCTCCAGGTAGTACAGGTCGTGGATCAGCCCGTCCAGCGGCGGACGCGGCACTCTGGACACATACTCCACGCCCACATCATCGCCGACAGCCCGCCTGGCATCGCGCGCCCGGATTGTCGGACCGCGCCGCCGCGAGCATCGCACCCGGGCCGATCTCGGACGAGCGCCGGCAGCGGACCGTTGCGGATGTGACCCAGAATCCAGGAGCACGCAACTACTTGAGTACAGCCCACGCGATGAGCTGGTCGAGGCGGCGGATGTCGAGCTTCTTGTGAAGTTTGACCTTGATGTGACCTGCACGGGTCCAGAGTTCGAGTTCCGCGTCGCGGTCGAGCATGCCGCCGGCGTTCTCCGAAGACCACATGTTGATCGAGCTGTAGGGGAGCGAGTAGATCTCGACTTTCTTGCCTGTCATGCCTTGGGCGTCGCGCACGATCAGGCGCTTCGTCGTGAAGATGGCACTGTCGCGAAAAGTCTTGAAGGCAGCCACCGCCTGTTCACCTTCCACGAGCAAGTTCGTCACGTCGCCCGGGATCGGGATCTCCTCGACCAGCGTCCAGGCCGTGATCACGCTGACGCTTGCATCCACTGTGTCTCCTCAAGACTCACCCGATTTTGGCGCCCAACCTAACCCGCGAAGAGGTGCGGTGGACCGAGAGCGCTGTTCGCACACTTTGTCGGCAGAATAATTCCGAGTCCGCGTCGGAAGGCGGAAGCTACTTGGGCGAGGCAGTTGAGCGCGGTGGTGGGACCTGATGTTCATCGCCGAGGCGCGCCGGATCGCGGCGGAATGACTCTGGCACCAATGCCCCTACGCGCACGAAGGTGCTGCGCGTAGGGGCCGTTGAGCGGTGCCTAGGGCGAAGAGGTGGGGACTCGCGGTGACACCGATGGCTGACGGCTTCGACGAGTGGCCGCCGGACTTAGCTTAGCCAGCCTGGCCTCGTCGCGGCCGATAAGCGGCGCTGTGACGCAACTGTCGGCCGGTGAGCGGACTACTCCGTGCCGACGCTTGATCGTCGCCGAGCGCTCGTCGGGCCATGTGTGTCGCCAATCGGAGATGAGTGTTCGCTCGCGGTCGCCGGTCGGGGCACATCTACGGTGGTCGCCGTGACCTTGCACTCTCCTCCGTCTAGCGTGCTGCGGGCGTTCGGGGCCAGACCTCCTGCTCATCTGCTCGTCGGTGGCCAAGGGACTTCGTGGCGAGCAGGCGACCTCGTGCTGAAGCCATTGGAGGGGGCAAGTCATGGATGGACGGGAGAGACGCTTGAACGACTCACGCCGTTGGACCTTCGTCTGGCCAGACCTGTGCGCTCCACCACCGGCGAATGGACTGTCAAGGGGTGGGCGGCCTCGCGTTTCGCGATCGGCGGTAGCGCGGATCTCAGTCAGCCGAAGGCATCTGTGTCCGTGGTGGAGGCGGGCCGTGCTCTTCATCGGCTCTTGGGTCGCGTCCCTTGTCCGCCGTTCCTCGTGCGTCGCCGTGACGTGTGGGCGGTGGCCGATCGGGTGGCGTGGGGTGAGCAGGAAGCGATCTTCCGTCCGGAGCTGCACGAGGTCGCTCAGCGACTGCTCGCTCAGCCGTCTCCAGGCGGTGCACCACAAATCGTTCACGGTGACCTCAGCGGCAACGTCCTCCTCGCTCCTGGCTTGCCCCCCGCGGTCATCGACTTCTCGTGGTACTGGCGACCAACGGCCTACGCAGAGGGCATCGTCGTCGCCGACGCGCTGTGCTGGCACGGCGCGGATGAGTCGACCATCGCACTAGTTGACGTCCCCACCGAGGCCGTCGCGAGGGGGCTCTTGTTCCGCGTTGCCACCACGAACTTGATGGCCCGCGATGGTGGAGACATCCATATCAAGCGCGAGGCACGAGCCTTTGCGCGAGCAGCTTCGATGCTTGGTATGTAGTTCGGCCACCCCACGCACCCGATCGCGAGCAGCTACGTACAGCCCGAAGGCGAAGGTTGGAAGCGAGGTTCGTAGGCGGCATGGTCGGAAGTCCGGACGGCGGCCAAACGTCCGTGCGTGGCAGGCTCCGAGTGCTTACTGCTTAGTCCGCGGCCACTGCCTCCAGGTGCTGTGCGGCGCCCTACGTCAGCTGCTTGCGCATGAGCGTGCAGATGGTCTCGTGTCGGCGGACCATGCCGTCAGGATCCGCCACCTCCCAACAGGCGGGTTCTCGGTCGTACGCCGCATATCCGAGCCGCTCGTACAGAGCACGGGCGCGCGGGTTGTCTTCCTCGACGCCGATCTCAGCGCGGTCGAGCCCTCGCGCCCTGATCCGCTGCTCGGCGGCCGCGATGAGCACACTGCCTAGCCCGCAGCCCTGCAGGACTGGCTGGACTGCCATTTGCCAGCAGCTCGCCGCTCCCTAGTCGCTTCACGTAGTCGATGCCCCCGATGGCGAGCGGCAGACCCGAGGGCGGGCAGAGCGCCAGGTACTCGACCTCACCTGCGGCGGCCCGGTCGAGGGCCTGAGCCACATAAGTCAGGTGGAGTGGGTTGCCGGCCCAGCCGCACGACGGGAGGTCGGCATGGGTCAGGTCACGGATCGTGAGCGGGACGATGATCTCCACCAGTCAATTGTCAGGCCCGAGCGGTGGGCGCCGCACGCAGTCACCAAGACCAAGGCCATCTGAGATGAGTCGGCACGTCACCCTTGGCTGTCATTGCAGTAGCCCGGCTCGCGGCGAAATGGCACATCCGGCCGATGGGCCATTCCCGGCGTGGGCCTCAGCCGCCCCAGTCGGACGGGGTGGCGAACACGTCGCCCCACTTCGAGTCCGGCTCACCGGGCACCCCGGTGGGCGAGTGTTCGCCAGCGAACAGGTACTCGCCGAAGTGCTCGCCGTCCCACGTCAGGGCGAGCCCCAGCACCCAGCCCGAGACGGTCTCGCGCCAGTACGCGACCGCCTGCCCGTTGCCGCTGACCTCTGTGGCAATGCCAGGGTCGGCGGGCAGCCCGCGCTTTGTGAAGTCCTTGGCGTCGTAGACCGCGCCTACGAGATCGTCGCGGAAGCGCCCGCGCTGGCGGTGCCAGCCCATCGCTGACGTCGCGAGGAGGCGGAGCACGTCGCGGGTCTCTGCGATCTCGCGGTCGTCGACGCGACGGCCTTGCTCGTCGGTTTCACCGCTCCCCGCATTCGCGGCTTGTCGTGCTGCCCGACGTGCGTCAGCGAGGGCTCGCGACTGGGGGAGCGCCCAGTGGACGACCGCGTCCATGACGGACCACGTCTTCGCGGAGTTGACCCGTGTGTCGTAGGCAAGTTCGCGGCCGTGGAGGATGCCGTGGCGGGACAGGCTCCCGGCAGCTTGCGTGTCGGGCACGTCCTCGCCGTAGGCACCCTGCAGGGCGGCCATGCACGCCTCGATGCCTGCCAGGTCGTCCGGGTTGATTACGTCGGCCTTCTGGTTGGGCCGCTTGGTGAAGTACTTCTTGCCCTCGGTTACGTCGATCACGATGCCCTCGATGTGGGCGAGGAGGATCGGCACCGAGGCGTCGTAGCGACCCGCGCGGTGGTGCTCGGCGGCAAGGTCAAGAAGCCGAGCCCGCTCGCGGAACAGGGCGCTCAACTCTTCGTCGGCGGCAGCCATCGACCGCACCCGCTGCCTCACGCGCTTGATGCGCCAGTCCCCTTCGCCCTCCCACTGTCCGGCGAGCAGGTCGTCGGCGTCGTCTGGGGCGCCCGCCCGCACCGCGGCGACGGCCGCGCTCACGGCTGCGTGGTCCATGTTCATCACGGCCCAGCCGCGTGGCACGAGCAGGCCCACCGCAGCTTCGATCGAGTCCATGAGCGCCGTCTGCTCCTTGCCGAGATCGGCGAGCCGCGTCCACGACGCATCCACGCTCCGGCCGAGTCGCTGTAGCCACATCGGTGCGCGGCCCGCCAGGGCGGCAGCTTCAAGCAGGGCTCGCTGAGACCCGTCCGGGTCCGCGGCATGCCACAACTGGTCGCGGATGCTCTTCCCGGTCATGGAAGCGATCGTTGCAGGAGCGACCGACACAGCGCGGTGGCGGAACCGGGTCTTGGGTAGTTGTCCGCTTCGGTGTTCACTCGGCCTGAATGGTTCCCGCCTGTTCCCACCTCGACAAATCAGGGGGTTGGTCTATCTGGGCGAAGTGACGCCACGATCATCGGCTGCGCGGCCGCTTGCGGGTCTCTAAGAGACCAAGAGCTGGCTGCCCGGAAGGACAGGGGTCTCGTGGCTGACGATGGACTGATCCGGCATATTCACAAGGGCGGCGTAGCGGTTGCTGTTCGAACAGGTGTTCGATAGAATGCCGACATCATGCAGCCCGCCGCCACCACCCCGACCACTCCGGCCAACGTGATCGCGCTAGTGCGTGAGACGGCGGCGGCGGTGCGCGCTCGCGAGACGGACCTACTGGTGCTCGCGGTGGTCTGGGCGGACGCGCATCCGGACCTCGACGCCGACGCCGAGAACGCCGCAGACCTGCGGCGCGACCCGATGGCGATCGAGCCGGACCGCGATCCCGACGCCCCGGACCCGCGGGTGCCGGCGGTCGCGTGGGATGCCGGTGCGCCGTTCGCGGCCGCGCTGGGTGTCGCCACCAGCGCCGGCGAGGCGATGATCCGCGACGCCCTGGTGCTGCGGCACCGGCTGCCGGCGGTCTGGAAGCGGCTGCTGGCCCACGAGGTCCCCGTGTGGCGGGCCCGACGGATCGCCCAGGCCATCGCCGGCAAGCCCGACGACGTCGCCGCGCACCTCGACGAGGCCATCGGCCCGGTCGCGGAGAAGGTCGGCCCGATCACCCTGGACCGGTTGATCGGGGAGGCGTTGATGCGGCTCTATCCCGACGAGGTCGAGCTGGCCCGGGTGGAGGCCTTGGAGTCCCGGCACGCCACCGTCCACCAGGACTCGCTGACCCAGACCCCCACCGGGACCGAGGTCGGCGAGATGACCCTCCGCGCGGACTGGAAGGACCTCACGGACTTCAGCGGGACCCTGTCGGAGATCGCGGCCCGGCTGGCCGAGGAGGACGCCGCCGCCGACCGCGAGCCGGACTCCCTCGACGTACGCCGCTCGCGGGCCGTCGGCGTCCTGGCCGACCCCGAGGCCGCCGCAGCGCTCCTCGCCCGGCGCGAGAAGCCGAAGCCCCGACGCCACACCACGCTGTTCGTGCATCTCTCCGAAGAGGCGGTCCGCGGCACCGAGCTCCTCGGACGCAACCAGACCACCGGCCGACCCGTGCTCGAGCAGCAGGTCCGCGACTGGTGCGGGCGCACCGACACCCACCTCACCGTGGTGCCCGTCATCGACCTGACCGACCACGAGAGCGTGGACCGCTACGAGGTCGGCGACCGGCTCCGCACTCGGGTCTCCCTGCTCAACCCGACCTGTGTGTTCCCCTGGTGCAGCCGCCCGGCCCGCCACTGCGACGCCGACCACGTCATCGCCCACGCCGCCGGGGGCACCACCTGCGACTGCAACCTGGCCCCGCTCTGCCGACGACATCATCGCCTCAAGACCAAGGCCGGTTGGCGCTACCAGTCTGTCGAGACCGGCGTCTGGCTCTGGTCGGAACCCCACGGCCAGCGGTTCCTGCGCGACGACCGCGGCACCACCGACGTGACTCCAACCCGAAGACCACGAGCCGTGCCTGCCTAGCTGCCATATTGGGTCGCCCCTCGGCGCGCGCCGTCCGTACGCTCGGGGGAGTGCGCCGCCTCCCTCTCGACGATCCCGGGACGGCCGACGTCCGGTCGCCTGGACGGTTCCTGTGGTGGATGGCGAAGATGCAGTGGCACACCCTCGTGCTGGGGATGCTCTTCGGCATCGTCTGGATGAGCAGCCAGGCCGTGATGCCCGCCGTCATCGGGCGGGCCATCGACCACGGGGTGTCCGACAAGGACGGCCGGGCCTTGCTGCAGTACGCCGGGCTGATGCTGGCGATCGGTCTGGTGCAGGCGGTCAGCGGGATCATGCGGCACCGGTTCGCGGTGACCAACTGGCTGACCGCGGCCTACCGCACCGTGCAGCTGGTCTCCCGTCAGGCCGTGCACCTCGGCGGCACCTTGCCGCGCAAGGTCTCGACCGGCGAGGTGGTCGCGATCGGCACCAACGACCTGTCCAGCCTGGGCCAGGTGATGGACGTGTCGGCGCGGTTCAGCGGTGCGGTGGTGTCGTTCGTGCTCGTCGCCGTCGTGCTCCTGCGTACGTCGGTGCCGCTCGGGCTGGTGGTGCTCCTCGGCGTACCCCTGCTGATGCTCCTGATCGCGCCGCTGCTGCGCCCGCTCCAGACACGCAGCGCGCACCAGCGGCAGCTGATGGGCGACCTGTCGAACACCGCCTCGGACATCGTGGGCGGGCTGCGCGTGCTGCGCGGGATCGGCGGCGAGCAGGTCTTCCACGACCGTTACCGCCGGGAGTCGCAGACCACCCGCCGGGCCGGGGTGGAGGTGGCCCGGATCCAGTCCGTGCTGGACGCGCTCCAGGTGTTCCTGCCCGGGCTGTTCGTCGTCGTGGTGGTGTGGCTGGGCGCGCGGTACGCCGTGCAGGGACGGATCAGCGCGGGCGAGCTCGTCGCGTTCTACGGGTACTCCGCGTTCCTGATGATCCCGCTGCGGACCGCGACCGAGTACGCCAACAAGCTGATCCGCGGCCGGGTCGCGGCCCGACGGGTCTGCCGCGTGCTCTCCCTGGAGCCGGGCCACCTCGACCCCGCGTCGCCGGCCGAGATGCCGCCGACCGGCGCCGTCCTCGCGGACACCCGCACCGGGCTGGTGGTCCCGCCGGGGCTGGTCACCGCGGTCGTCAGCGACCGGCCCGACGAGGCGGCGGCGCTGGCCGACCGGCTCGGGCTCTGCGCCGAGGACGTCGACGACGACGTCACGCTGGGCGGCGTACCTCTCACGGCCCTGGCCCGATCCGACGTACGCCGCCGCATCGTCGTCTCCGACACCGGCGCGACCCTCTTCTCCGGCCGGCTGGCCGACCGCCTCGACGTCACCGGGACGGGATGCGTGGAGTCGGCGCTGGCGACTGCGTCCACCGAGGACATCTTCGAGGCGCTGCCCGACGGCCTCGACACCGTGGTGGCCGAGCGCGGACGGACGTTCTCCGGCGGCCAGCGGCAGCGGCTGGTGCTGGCGCGCGCCCTGGCGGCGGACCCCGAGATCCTCGTGCTGGTCGAGCCGACCTCGGCCGTCGACGCCCACACCGAGGCGCGGATCGCCGCGCGCCTCCGGTCTCACCGGGCCGCTCGGACGACCGTCGTGGTCACCTCGAGCCCGCTGGTGCTGGACGCCGTCGACCAGGTGGCCTTCCTCAGCGGCGGCCGGGTCGTCGCGGTCGGGTCGTACGGCGACCTGCTCGCCTCGAGCCCCGACTTCCGAGCCGTGGTGACGCGGGAGACCGTGCCCTCGGAGGCGAGCGCATGAGTGTGTCGACGGCGCTTCCGGTGGCCGACTCGAAGACCCTGCGCAGGTACGTCCGCGAGCTGGCCCGCACCTATCCGCGCACGCTCTGGAGCGCACTCGGCCTGCACCTCCTGGCCGCGCTGGCGGCGCTGGCCGCCCCACGACTCCTGGGCGGTCTCGTGCAGGCGGTCGACGAGGGCACGACCGCAGCGCACGTCGACCGGATCGTGTTGCTCCTCGCGGGCTTCCTCGTCCTGCAGACCGTGCTCACCAGGTACGCGCGGTACCTCAGCCAGGCGCTCGGCGAGCAGGTGCTGGCCCGGTTGCGCGAGGACTTCGTCGGCAACGCGCTGGCCCTGCCGGTCGGCACGGTCGAGTCCGCCGGCTCCGGCGACCTGCTCACCCGGACCAGCCGCGACGTCGACCAGCTCGGCTGGTCCGTGCGGTGGGCGCTGCCCGAGTGGACGATCGCGGTCGTCACTGCCGTGGTCACGTTCGTCGCCGCGATCAGCGTGGGCTGGTGGGTGGCGCTGCCGTGCGTGCTCGGGCTGCCGCCGCTGGTGGCCGGGCTTCGGTGGTACCTCCGGCGCGCCAAGGCGGGGTACCTGCGGGAGAGCGCGTCGTACTCCGCCCTCAACGCGACCCTGACCGAGACCGTCGAGGGCGCGCGCACGGTCGAGGCGCTCGGCCTCGGGCACCAGCGGGTGGAGGCGATCGACGACGACATCCGAGAGTCGTACGCCGCCGAGCGCTACACGCTGTACCTGCGCACGGTGTTCTTCCCGAACATGGAGCTGTCGTACCTGATCCCGACCGTCTGCACGCTGCTGCTCGGGGGCTACCTCTACAGCCGGGGCTCGGTGTCGCTGGGTGAGGTCACGGCCGCGACGTTGTACGTGCAGATGCTGATCGACCCCGTCGACCGGATCGTCTCGATCCTCGACGAGCTCCAGGTCGGCCGGGCCTCCCTCGCGCGGCTGCTCGGCGTCGCGATGGTGCCCGACGACCGCACCCCGACCGGACGCGTGCCGTCGGGGGAGCGCCTGGACGCCGAGGAGGTGCGGTTCGCCTACGTCGACGGCCGCGACGTCCTGCACGGCGTGGACCTCGGCGTCGAGCCCGGCGAGCGGATCGCGATGGTCGGGCCGTCTGGCGCCGGCAAGTCGACGCTGGGCCGGCTGCTCGCCGGCATCCACCCGCCCCGCACCGGGTCTGTCACGGTCGGTGGCGTCGGTTTGGTCGAGCTGCCGCTCGGCGACCTCCGCGGCCACGTCGCCCTGGTCACCCAGGAGCACCACGTGTTCGTCGGCACCCTCCGGGAGAACCTCGCCCTGGCCGCCCCTCCCGGCGCCACCGACGACGACATCCGCGCCGCCCTCGACGCCGTCGACGCGCTCGCCTGGGTCGACCTGCTCCCCGACGGCCTGGACACGGTGGTCGGCTCCGGCGGCCGGCACCTGACCGACGCCCAGGCCCAGCAGGTCGCGCTGGCCCGGCTGGTGCTCGCCGACCCGCACACCCTGGTCCTCGACGAGGCCACCTCCCTCATCGACCCGCGGGCGGCCCGGCACCTGGAGCGTTCGCTTGCCGCCGTCCTGCACGGCCGCACCGTGATCGCCATCGCACACCGCCTGTTCTCGGCCCACGACGCCGACCGGGTCGCGGTCGTGGAGGACGGCCGGATCAGCGAGCTCGGCTCCCACGACGAGCTGGTCGCCGCCGGCGGCTCGTACGCCAGGCTCTGGGACAGCTGGAACGGCAAGCGCTAGGCCGACGCGGCCTTCCGCCGGGCCCGGTACGCCGCGACGTTGGCGCGCGAGGAGCAGCGGTCCGAGCAGTAGCGGCGCGAGTGGTTGGGCGAGGTGTCGACGAAGACGTGGGTGCAGCCGACTGCCTGGCAGACGCCGAGGCGGGTCGGACCGAGGTCGCAGACGAGGGTGGCCAGGCCGAGCAGGGACTCGCCGATGAGCAGCTCGGCCACAGACGCCGACTTGGTCGCGACGTGGAGGTGCAGGTCGTCGGGGTCGTGGTCGGAGATGCGTGGCGTGACCGGGTGCCGGACCATCGCGTCGTTGAGGCCGTCGATGGTGGCGCGTGTGTCGCCCGCGTCCGCGGCACTGAACACCGGGCGCAGCTCCTTCTGGAACCGGCGCAGCGTGGTCACGTCGCGGTCGGTCACCTGCGGGTGCAGCCACTCGCGGCCGGGGAGGATCGCGACGAGGTCCGCCGGAGTGGTCAGCTCGGCGTTCAGCAGCCGGGCCGACGCCTCGGCGTACCGGACGAAGTCCATACGCCCACACTAGGAGCGGGGGTCGCGCCCCGCGAGCTCGTGCAGCTCCTCGACCCAGCCCTCGTCGGTCGGCCACACCGACGTCACCAGCCAGGTGACGCCGGCCGCTTCGTAGTCCAGGACCGGGACACCGTCCTCCCGCTGCACGACCAGGTCCCACCCGGGCCGGGGCGCCGGGCCGACGAGCTCGACGAGGGAGGCTGGGTCGAGCCCGTCGCCGATCGGGGCGTAGCCGTCCCAGCGACGGGCCCGCTCCAGCGGCCGGCGGTTCGGGGTGCGACCGGCGACCCAGATCGGCACCCGGCTCGCGGCAGGCCGTATCGCGGCGTGGACGTGGTGGTGCTCGCCGTCGTGGTCGACCCGCTCGCCGGCAACCAGCCCGGCCACCACGTCGAGCGCCTCGTCGAGGATCGCTGCCCGCGTGCGGTGGTCGCCCTCGTCGCCGAGGTCGGAGAAGTCGAGGTCGGGCGGGTCGCCCAGACCGACGCCGAGGACGATCCGTCCCGGCGCCAGGTGGTCGAGGGTGACCAGGTGCTTGGCCACCACCCACGGCCGGCGGCGCGAGAGGGGCGTCACCATCGTCCCTAGCACCAACCTCGAAGTCTCGACAGCGATCGCGCCGAGCAGCACCCAGGGGTCGTGCACGTCTTGCTTGTCGTCCCACCGCAGGTGGTCCCAGAGGAAGAAACCGTCCCACCCACTGGCCTCGGCCCGGACCGCCAGCTCGACGACGACGCGCGGGTCGGTGAACGGCGGGACGTTCAGCAGGTAGCGCATCTCGGCAACGTAGCCGCCCTTGCATTTCCCGTGACGTGTGCCACACTACGGCCACCGAGCGAGCGCTCGGTAGCCCGGCGACGGCAAGTTAGCCGGGACCGCCGTCAGGTACCCGCCGCGACGGGCGTGATCGACGTGATCCGGTGCACGGCGAAGGTGCGGATCTCCTCGCTGCGGTGGTCGAGCGCGGTCAGCCACCCACCCTCGAGACCGAGCGGGTCGACGATCCGCTCGGTGCTGGTGCCGTGGTTGTCGACGTAGGCGATCAGCACCGTCGTCCGGTTGGCCACCGCCTGACGAAGCGCGCCCATCGAGTCGCTCGGGGTGAACGCCGGTGCGCCGGGCGGCCGCTCGGCCACCGCGCGGTCGCCGGCCCGGATGGCCGCGACCACGCGGGACAGTGAGGCCGACTCGCGCGTGGCGCGCTCGGCCGAGCCGCGCTCCTTCGGGGTGCGGGCGCGCAGCAGGTCGGGCCGGGCCACGTGCAGCGACCCGTCCGGCGCCTCGACCGCCGGCGCGGCGCCCATCTCGCGCAAGCGCGGCAGCAGGACGTCCAGCGGCGTGCTGCTGATCAGCACCGTCGGGGCCAGCCGGCGCAGGCCCAGTGACGCGGCCTGGGGGTGCTGCATCAGCTCGGCGAGGGCTGCCTCGTCGTCGGCGCGGATGAAGGCCTCGGCGTGACCGACGCGCACGGTCCCGTAGGTGCGGGCGGTGTCGTCGATGAGGTAGGTCAGTGGCTGCGGCACCGGCGTCCGCGAGACCGAGGCGACGAAGTCGTGCAGCTCGGCGGCGGTCCAGCCGAGGTCGAGGGCGCGGCGTACCGAGGGCCCGGTGAACCGGTACACCGTCGCTCCTCCGCGGGACTCCACCTCGGCCGCGATCTGCAGGCGGCGGGCGAGGTCCGGCTCGAGCGGCCCGGGGGCGACCGCGGTCAGGTCGGCCTGGACCAGCACGTGGTCGACGGGCTCCGGCAGCAGCGGGGTGAGCTGCGCGGCGGCGTCCTCGCCGGCGAGCAGGGCGCGCGCGTACGACGGCAGCCCGCCGAGCGCGACCAGCCCCAGGGCCTGCGCCTCGTCGAGGGCCCAGACCGCCTGGTCGGCTCGGGTCCGGGGGCGCCGGGGTCGCAGCCACGCGAGCCGCTCGACCAGGGACGCGGGACCGGTGCCGGCCGCCAGCACCTCGCCCGGCGGGAGCGCCGCGACCTCGGTGAGCACGGACCGCCGCGTCTCAGCCGCGAACGCACTGGAGTTCTCCGGCGCCAGCGCGGTCATGGCCCGGCCGGATGCGTCGCGGCGGCCCACCAGGCCGGGCAGGCGCGGGGTGCCGAGCCACGCGGTCGCGAGCACCGACCACCGGTCGGCCGCCGGGCTGCGGATCCAGGCGTCGAACGCGTCGGTCGGGGCGTACACGGCGTTGCCGTTCTCGTCGTACCGGGAGGCCAGCAGCCGGGCCTCCGTGGCGACCTCGACCAGCAGGGCCGCCGCCGGCTCGTCGACGTGCAGGTGGCTCGCGGCGGCCTTGAGCTCGCGCACGCCGAGCCCGCCGGCGCGCAGCTCGGACGGCGGATGGGCGCCCCAGTGGTCGAGCAGCAGCTCGACTCGTCGGACCGCCTCGAACGCCGCGCCGGCCGCGGTACGCGCCACCAGGAGCTCGTCGCGTTCGGCCGTCACCAGGTCGGGTACGTCGTCGACGGGTCCGGGCGTGGTGTGGCCGCCGCGCAGCGCGACGCTGACCTCACCGGGCACCCACACCTGGCCTCCGGACCGCGGGACGAGCAGCCGGCGGGACAACAGCTCCTCGGCCGGGGTCTGGGCGTCCTCGGGCAGCACGGTGTGCCGCGCCGTACCGGCCGTGGCCTCACCACCGCTCTGGTCGACGTGCTCCAGCAGCGCCCGCGCAGGAGGGCTCACCTCGGCGAGGCGGGCGGCGACGTCGTCGGCCGAGGGCCGCTCGGGGGAGAACGGGCGCAGGCCGCCGAGCGCCGCCGACAGGGAGGTCCCTCGCTGCAGCTCGGCGATCCCGGCGACGACCCGTAGACCGCCGGTCGACTCCCACGCCAGACCGAGGTCGACCAGCCGCTCCACGGACCGCACCACGGCGTCCTCGGAGGCGTTGACCAGTGACACCAGATCGGCTTGGGTGGTTTGACCCGCGGCTACGAGGGCATCCACTACACAGAGCTCGAGCCTGGTGAGCAGGTCGAGCGCACGAGGTACCGACGACCGGGCCGCCGCTCGCGACGCGAGCTGGCCAGAGTCCTGAGGGGCAGGAGTGGCGAGATCGGGACGCTCGCGGAGCAACCGGGAGAGCCGGTCGTCCGGCCAGCTGCGGAGCTGGTCCGCCAACGACCGGTGCACCGTCCGGTGCGCCGCCCTGGGGCCGGACCCGCTGCGGGTCCGGGGCTTCGATCTGGCCATCGTCCCCACGCTACCGGGGTGCCCGGGACGATCCCGATGAGTCGCGTCGAGCTGCAGTACGGCGCAGCGACCGACGTCGGGCAGGTCCGCGAGGTCAACGAGGACTCCTACCTCGCGGCCCCGCCGTTGTTCGTCGTCGCGGACGGGATGGGCGGCCACGACGGCGGCGACGTCGCGAGCCGGATCGTCGTCGAGGAGTTCGCCCGGCTGGCCGAGGAGGGCTACGACCCGCGTCGCGGCAGCCATGCCGTCGCGGAGACGTTGGCCGCCTGCCACGAGCGGATCACGGCGTACGCCGAGGAACAGTCCCAGCGGACCGGCCGCGACTTCCAGGCCGGCACCACTGCGGTGATCGCCCTGCTCGTCGAGGACGGCGGCCACGACGGGGGGACGCCGAGCTGGCTGCTCGCGAACGTGGGCGACTCCCGCATCTACCGGTTCGTCGACGGCGACCTGGAGCAGGTCAGCGTCGACCACAGCCTGGTCCAGGAGCTGGTCGACGAGGGGATGCTGACCCGCGAGGAGATGTCGGCCCATCCGGCCCGTCACGTCGTCACTCGTGCCCTCGGCGGTCCCGAGCTCGAGGACGCCGACTACTTCCTGCTGCCGCTGCCGAGCGCCGAGCGGATCGTGCTCTGCTCCGACGGCGTGACCGAGATGATCGACGACGGCGAGGTGGCTGCGATCCTGGCCGTGGCCACCGACCCGCGGGACGCCGCCGACCGGCTGGTCGAGGCGGCGGTCCGGGCCGGTGGTCGCGACAACGCCACGGCGGTCGTGGTCGATGTGATGGGATTGGAACGCGAGAGCGAATACGACTCCGAGCGGCAGCGCGTGAGTCTCGAGATGAAGTTGGGAGCCCTACCCGAATGAGCCTGCCGGAATGAGCGATTCTCGGTCGTACCGGTCTGGCGACTGGTTCGGGATCTTCGGCGAGCACGTCGTCGTCGTCCTGCCACCCAGCGAGAAGAGCCGGGTCGCTGCCCTGTGGGCCCTCGTCGACGACGGCGCAGGCTTCGACGAGGTGCTCGACGCGCTTATCTCCGGCGGCCTGCGCGAGCTGCCCGGGTTCGTGCTCGTCAGCGAGGCGGGCGAGGAGACCAGGATCGTGATCCGGGGTGCGGCGAGGGCCGAGTTCACCACAGGCGACGACACCGTCACCGTCGAGGGCTCCTCGGCCACCACCTGGGCCGAGGAGTCGCTGACCGGCGTGCGCACCATGCGTATCGACGTCGCCGAGAGCGACGGTGCCGACGACCTCGCGCTCGGGGTCGGCCTGGTCCGGATCGCACGCACCGACCGCCCGGCGTACGCCGCGCATCGCGCCGAGCCTGTTGTTGCTCCTGTCGAGGAGGAGCAACTTGAAGAGGAGCACGTCGAGGAGCCCGTCGAGGAGGAGCCGGTCGAGGAGGAGACCGCCTTCTTCGCCGCCCCGCTCGTCGAGGAGGAGGTCGGGCAGGAGACAGCGCTGGGCGATCCGCCCACGAGCTCGCAGGAGCCGTCGCTCACCGAGCAGGCCGGCTGGGCCCAGCCATCGGCGCCGGTCGCGGTACCGGTCGCGGCACCGGTCGCGCCCGCCGACCTCGCCAACACCGGCAGCACCGGGGAGCGGCCCTCGCTCGAGCACGACGGCCACACCCAGGCCGGCAACTGGAACCCCGAGGACTTCGCCCGCAGCCAGCCCGGCATCCCCGGTCAGCCGCCCGCACCGAGCGTGCTCGCCGCCCCGGTCGCGAAGCTGACGTTCTCCAGCGGAGAGGTCGTCGACGTCGATCGCGCCGTGATCGTGGGCCGGGCCCCCGAGGCGCGGAGGTTCACCTCGACCGAGCAGCCGAGGCTGATCACGGTGCCGAGCCCGAACCAGGAGATCTCCTCGACCCACCTCGAGATCCGGCCCGGTGCCGGCGCCGACCACGGCTCAGCCGTGGTCACCGACCTCGGGTCCACCAACGGGACCGTGCTCGTCCAGCCCGGCCTGTCGCCCGAGGACCTGCAGCCGGGCATCGCCGTCCAGCTGATCCCGGGCGCGATCATCGACCTCGGCGACGGCGTCACCATCCAGGTCGGCCACGGCTGATCGGCCGAGCCGACAGAGCCGCCGCATGAGCGACCAGCCCCTTCCCGACCGTCCCGCCACCAGCTTCCCGGTGGCCGGGCTGGACCGGCGGTTCTACGCGTTCGTCATCGACCGGCTGATCGCCTGGACCCTCGTCGCGGCGGCGTGCTGGGCGGCGTACGAGCTGTTCCTCCGCGACGACAGGCTCTGGCCCGGGGTGGCCGTGATCGGCGGGACGGTGCTGCTCGTCTGGGTGCTGTTCGCGATCGCCCTGGGCGCCAGCGGCGCGACACCCGGCAAGGCGGCCGCCGGCCTGCGGGCCGTGAGTGCCGGCACCGGGACCCCGATCGGCGCCGGTCGTGCGCTGCTGCGTGGGCTGGTGGTGGGCGCGGCCACCATCCCGACGTTCGGCATCGGGCTGGCCACCCTGGCCTGGACCGCCGTCATGGATCCCCGGCGCCAGCGGCGCGGCTGGCACGACCAGGTTGCTCGTTCCGTCGTGGTCGACGTCCGGCCCGAGCCGCTCGTGGCGGACGTGTCGAGCAGCGGCCCGCGCCACGTCGTGAACCTGACCGCGATGCGGCTGGTGCCCTCCCCCCAGCCGGCCCCGCCGCCGGCCGCTCCCCGCAGGCCCGCGCGCCCGGCAGGCACGCCGACGCCGACGCCCACGCCGACTCCGGCGCCCGTGCTCCGGGAGCCACCGGTCCCGGCCGGCGTCCCCGAGTCCAACCGCACGCACCGCCGGCCGCCCGTCGTGACGCCGTCGGGACCGCCCTCGGGATGGGTGCTCACCTTCGACACCGGCGAGCAGGTGGCCGTCGACGGGCTGGTGCTCGTGGGCCGCCGGCCCGAGGGCCGCGGCGGCGAGACCGTACGCCACCTGGTCGCGCTGCCCTCTCAGGACATGTCGCTCTCCAAGACCCACGCCCAGGTCGCGCTGACCGGCGACGGGGCCCTGGTCGCGATGGACCGGGGCTCCACCAACGGCTCGGTGCTCATCCGGCAAGGCGTCTCGCGACCGCTCTCGGGCGGCAAGCCCGCGACCCTGCTCGAGGGCGACGTGGTGCGGTTCGGCGACCGCAGCATGGAGGTCTCCCGCCAGGGGTGAGACCGGCGTAGGTTCTCGAACGTGGAGTCCTACGCCGCTGGTGACACCGATTCTCCCCTCCTCGAGGAGACCATCGGAGGGAACTTCGACCGGACCGTGGGCACCTTCCCCGACCGCGAGGCCCTCGTGGAGCTCGCCACCGGGCGCCGCTGGACCTACCGCGAGCTCAACCATGCGGTCGACCTGTTCGCCCGGGGCCTGATCGCGTGGGGCATCACCAAGGGGGACCGCGTCGGCGTCTGGGCGCCCAACTGCGCGGAGTGGACGATCGCGCAGTTCGCCACGGCGAAGATCGGCGCCATCCTCGTCAACGTCAACCCGGCCTACCGCACCCACGAGTTCACCTACGCGGTCAACCACTCGGGGCTGCGGATGCTGATCTCCGCGGAGAGCTTCAAGACCAGCGACTACCGGTCGATGATCGAGGAGACCACGGCCGACACTCCTCGCCTGGAGCGGGTCGTCTACATCGGCACCGGCGACTGGGACGACGTCGTGGCCGCCGGTGAGAAGGTCGACTCCGACGTCGTGAACGAGCGGATGCGCACCTTGCACCCGAACGACCCCATCAACATCCAGTACACCTCCGGGACGACCGGCTACCCGAAGGGCGCGACGCTGTCGCACCGCAACATCCTCAACAACGGGTACTTCGTCACCGAGACGATCAACCTCACCGAGACCGATCGCCTCTGCATCCCGGTGCCCTTCTACCACTGCTTCGGCATGGTGATGGGCAACCTCGGTTGCAGCACGCACGGCGCCACGATGGTGATCCCCGGCCCCGGGTTCGACCCCGAGACGACGCTGCGGGCCATCGAGGCCGAGCGGTGCACCGGCGTGTACGGCGTGCCCACCATGTTCATCGCGATGCAGAACCACCCGACGTTCCGCGACCACGACCTGACGAGCCTGCGCACCGGGATCATGGCCGGCTCCATCTGTCCGGTCGAGGTGATGAAGCGCTGCATCTCCGACATGCACATGGGTGAGGTCTCGATCGCCTACGGCATGACCGAGACCTCACCCGTCTCCTGCCAGACGCGTCCCGACGACGACCTCGACCGTCGTACGGCGACCATCGGCCGGGCCCACCCGCACGTCGAGATCAAGATCATCGACCCCGAGACCGGGGCGACCGTCGAGCGCGGCCGGACCGGCGAGTTCTGCACGCGTGGCTACTCGGTCATGCTCGGCTACTGGCCCATAGATGACGGCGCAGCGCGCGAGCAGACCATGACGTCGATCGACTCCGACGGCTGGATGCACAGCGGCGACCTGGCCGAGATGCGCGAGGACGGGTACTGCAACATCGTCGGCCGGATCAAGGACATGGTGATCCGCGGTGGCGAGAACATCTACCCGCGTGAGATCGAGGAGTTCCTCTACCAGCACCCGGACGTCGAGGACGTCCAGGTGATCGGCGTCCCGGACCAGAAGTACGGCGAGGAGCTGGCCGCCTGGGTCAAGATGAAGGCCGGAGCCGAGCCGCTCGACGCCGACGCCGTCCGGGCGTTCGCGACGGGCAAGCTGGCGCACTACAAGATCCCGCGCTACGTGCTGGTCGTCGACGAGTTCCCGATGACCGTGACCGGCAAGATCCGCAAGGTGCAGATGCGGGAGGAGACCGCCGACCGGCTCGGCCTCCTCGGTGGTTGAGCTGCGAGCTTGCGAGCCCCGAAACCACGCGTCTGGCACGCTCGCTGCGTGACGACACGTATGGGTCTGGTCCTCGGCGGTGGCGGCGTGACCGGCATCGCCTGGGAGATCGGCATCCTCAAGGGACTGCGTGACGGCGGGGCCGACCTCTCGGGTGCCGACACCATCGTCGGCACCTCGGCAGGCTCGGTCGTGGGCGCCCTGCTCGGCATGGGCGACGACCTCGACGACCTGTACGACGAGCAGACCCGGCCGGCGAGCGCTGAGCTCGGCGCGGAGTTCGGCCCGCGGGCGCAGCTCACCCTGCTCGGGCTGCTGATGCTGCCGGGGAGCGGGCGGACCAAGCGGCGGCGGATCGGGCGGGCTGCGCGCAGGGCCCATCCCGGCCCGGCCGACGACCGGCTCAGGGTGTTCGAGACCCGGCTCCGGCGCGAGGACGGCTCGCTCGTCGAGTGGCCGGAGCGCGACCTCAAGATCACGGCGGTCGACGCGGACAGCGGCTCGTTCCGCGTGTTCGACCGCACCGGCGACGTCGACCTGCTGCACGCCGTGGCCGCGAGCTGTGCGGTGCCGCTCGTCTGGCCCGCCGTCGAGATCGACGGCCGGCACTACGTCGACGGCGGGATGCGATCGGCCGCCAACGCCGACCTCGCGACGGGCTGCGACGTCGTGCTGGCCGTCGTACCGCTGTGGCGGGCGCTCTCACGGCACCATGCGGTGCCCGAACAGCTGCGCCGCACGGGCGCGCGCCGTACGGCCTGGATCAGCCCCGACCAGGCCTCGCTGGCCGCGATCGGCCGCGACGTCCTCGACCCGTCGAAGCGGATGGGCGCCGCCCAGGCCGGCCGGGAGCAGGGCCGACGGATGGCGGCCGAGGTGGCGCAGGGCTGGGTCAGCGTGCGATGACGACGGGCACGCGGACGCGGTTGCCGTTGGCTCCGAGCCAGGTGACGTACCCGTCGTCGAGCGGCTGCGGACCGGCCGGCCCCGTGACGGTCACGGTGAAGGTGGCGCTCTGCCCGGGTGCCAGGTTCACCGCGGCCGGGGTCACCGAGACCTGGTGGCGGTCGAAGCCGTGGGCGGCCGAGGAGAAGTACATGCCTCGCGTACCCACGTTGGTGACGGTCCGGGTGACGGTGCCGACAGTTGGGCCGTCGCCGTGCATCAGCAGGGACGGGGTGTTCAGGTCGACGGCGGCGAGAGTCCCGTCGAGCCAGGCCCGGTAGTCGCCCGGCTGCACGGGGAACACCAGGCCAGGCCGATCCGCGGCCCGGGCGCGCGTGCGCCCGGCGCCGAGCCGCGCCAGCGACGGGTCGCCCGCGACGTTGCCCGCTGAGGTCGAGATCGCGGAACGCACCTCGGCAGCCGTCCACTCGTGGCGGCTCAGCAGCGCGGCGGCGATGCCGCTGGTGCGAGCGGCGGCCACGGAGGTACCGGACCCGAGGTCCCAGCGGCGGCCATACGTCGAGGGCGGCGTCGCCCCGAGCACGCCCACGGCCGCGCCCACCACGTCGGGCTTGAGGAAGGAGCCGGCCGGGTCGCCCGCGCTGCTCCAGGAGACGAGCCGGTCGGGCGTGCGGCTGACCCCGTCGGGGCGCAACGCGAGCCGGCCGCGCGGGTGGTCCCGCAGCCAGGCCCGCAGCCGCCGGCCCTCCGACTTGCCCAGGTGCACGGTCGGCACCTGGTGGAAGTCGGCCACGACCTGGCCGCGGCTCACGTTGACGAGCACCATGCCGACGCCGTCGGCGCGGTGCACCGCGCCGGACTTGTCGACCCGGCCGATCCGGCCGCGCTCGCACACGACGACATGACCGGCCACGCGCCCGGCGTCGAGGCTGCCGGGCAGGCAGTAGCGGGACTCCGCGATGGTGCGACCGGTTGCGGGGACGCTCGCGCCGAGGACGACGCGCGCGGGCTGGGTGGAGTGCCGCGCGGCCATCGCGCCGGTGAGGTGCAGCCCCGACCCGGCGACCGTGCCGCGACGGGTCACGCCGGTGGTGCCGCCGACCGAGGTGACCCATGGCGAGGCGTGCGCGGCGTACTCCTCGGCGCCGGCGTTGCCGGCCGCGCCGACGACCACGATGTCGGCCTCGGCGGCGCCGAGCAGCGCGCGCTCGACGGTGTCGGCCTCGCGTCCGCCGTCGACGGAGACGTTCAGGACGTCGACCCGGTCGGCCACGGCCCGGTCGATGGCGGTCACCAGGTCGGCGGTGGCGCAGCCGTCGTCGCGCGGGTCAGGTGCGGTCCAGCAGGCCTTGTAGACCGCCAGGCGAGCCTGCGGCGCGGCTCCGGAGTAGACGCCGGCGCGCTGGCCGGGTTCCTGGACGGTCACGCCGCTGTTGCCCGCCGCGACGGAGGCGAGGAGCGTGCCGTGGCCGCTGTCGTCCAGCGGCGAGAGGCTGGCGCTGGTGCGCAGCCGGTCGGCGCCGAACCCGTCGACGTACCAGTGCGCGCCCACGATCTTGCGATCGCAGACCTCCGGCCCCCAGCCGGGGCCGGCCGAGCAGGAACCGCGAAACGCCTCGGGAGCCCGCCCCAGCCCGCGGACGTCGGCGAACACGGGGCTGTCGGGCCAGAGCCCGGAGTCGACGAGACCGACGACCACGCCCGCGCCGCCCCGCCCAGCGACGTCCCCGATGCCCAGGTTGCCCGGGGCTTGGGCGCCGGCCAGGCGGCGTACGGCGTTGCGCTCCACGCGCACCACGGCCGGGTCGGCGGCCAGGGTGCGGGCCTGCGACAGGGTCAGGCGTACGGCGTACCCGTTGAGGGCGGTGGTCCAGCGGTAGACCGGGGCCTCGGCATCGACGGCGGCCAGCGTGGCGTCCTGGGCCGCGACCTCGGTGGCGCGGGTCTCCCCGGACGTCCCGCGGGCGCCCGCGGTGCCCGGGCCGGTGAGCGTCACCAGGTAGAGGTCGGTGTCGTCCGCGGCCGTGGTCTCGGCCGCCGACGCCGTGCTGATCGTCGATGCCACCAGGGCGCACGCCACCAGCGCTCCGGCGAGCGCGCGACGAGGGTGCCTGGATCGGATCAAGCGTCCATGGTGACAGAGGCCCGTCACCGGGGCCGCGAATCCCGGGTCTGCCGGGCTCCTGCCTAGGGTGAGGGCATGCCGCTCGTCGTCGCGTTCGACCTCGACATGACGCTGATCGACACCGCTCCGGGGATGGCCAGCACGCTGACCGCCCTGGGCGGTGAGCTGGGCGTGGAGCTCCCCGTCGACGACCTCGTGCGGCGGCTCGGCCCGCCGATCGACGTCCTCCTCGAGGGCTACCTCACCCCGGAGACGAGGGACTCGGTCATCGACCGGTTCCGCGTCCTGTACGTCGACCACGCGATCGACTCGGTCGCGGCCTTCCCGGGCGCCGTGGAGTCGATCGCCGCCGTCCGGCGGCACGGCGGCCGGGTGCTCGTGGTCACGGGCAAGTACGAGCCCAACGCCCGCCGGCACGTGGAGCACCTGGCCCTCGACGTGGACCACATCGAGGGCACGGTGGTCGGCATCGGCAAGGCCGACGTGCTCCAGCGCGAAGGGGCCGCGATCCTGGTCGGCGACCACGTCCACGACGTCGAGGGCGCGCACGCCGCGGGCGTCCTCAGCGTCTCGGTGCTGACCGGCGGCTGCACCGTCGACGAGCTCGTCGAGGCGGGGACGGACGTGGTGCTGGACGACCTGACCCTGTTCCCCGAGTGGCTCGACGCCCACCTGGCCACGGAGCGCGAGGCCGTCGCCGGCTGAGCCTTACCCCTTGGCGCGGGTACGGGTGCCCGCCCTAGGCTTCGCAGGCAGCCGCGTCGCGCGGCGTGTGCGCACCCCCGCAGCTTCGATGAAGGACGTGACCGTGCCCACTGGCAAGGTGAAGTGGTTCGACGCCGAGAAGGGTTTCGGCTTCCTCTCCCAGGAGGACGGCCCTGACGTCTACGTGCGCAGCGACGCGCTGCCGGAGGGCACCCCCAGCCTCAAGCCCGGCACCCGCGTCGAGTTCGGCATCGCCCAGGGCCGACGCGGCGACCAGGCTCTCCAGGTGCGGATCCTCGAGGCTCCGGTCTCGGTCGCGCGCAACCAGCGGACCGCCCAGAGGAACGCCCAGCGCAAGAAGCCCGAGGAGATGGTGGCGATCGTCGAGGACCTGATCCGGCTCCTCGACGACGTCGGCGAGGCGTACCGCCACGGCCGGCACCCCGACCGTCGTACGGCCGCGCCCACCGCCAATCTGCTGCGAGCGCTCGCCGACGAGCTCGAGGGCCCTTAGCCCCTCATCAGCCCTTCATCGGCTGGGTGTCGGCGCCCGCCTGGTCCGCAGGCGCCGTGACCTCCTGGCCCGGTTTGCGTCTCGGCACGGTCGTCAGCACGAATGCCGTCCAGGCGGCCACCAGGACGAATGCCACGCTCAGGCCCAGCCTGGGCGGGTCGAGGGGCAACGCGATCCCGATGAAGCCGCCGAGCACCCACGCCAGCTGGCACGTCGTGTCGCTGCGGCCGAACGCGCTGGCCTGCACCCGCGGCGGGATGTGGCGCTGGATGGTGGCGTCGAGGGAGAACTTGGCCAGCGACTGGGCGAGCCCGGCCACCAGGCCGAGCAGGGCCAGCGCCCACACGCCGTAGAACAGCGCGGCCACCAGCGCGGCGGCCGCGTCGGCGACGAGGGCCAGTACGACGGCGACGGCGGGGGTGAGTCGTTGGAGCAGCGCCGCCGCGAGGGTGCCCAGGACCTTGCCGAGCCCGGCCGCGCCGATGACGATGCCGATCATCACGCCGGCGCCGAGCGAGCTGTCCGGACGTACGTCGGGGTTGCGCAGCAGGAACGCCACGAACATCAGCAGGAAGCCGGACATGAACCACGGGCCGCAGTTGGCCCGGAGCGCGAACGCCACGGCCGCGGGGATCCGGGTGCGCATCCGGCCCCGGCGCGAGGTACCGCCCTCCTTGCGCCACGTCATCTCGCCCTCGCCCTCGCTGGAGTCCACGGCGGCGGGCAGCCGGATGGCGCCGATGGTGGCGATGACGAACAGCACGAACGCGTAGCGCAGGGACCACTCCGTGCCGAACATGGAGGCCAGCCCGGCGATCGGCGCGGACACGGTGGCCCCGACGATGCCGGACAGGGACACCCGTCCGTTGGCCTTGACGAGGGTGAAGTCGCGGGGGAGCAGGCGGGGTACGGCGGCGGCGCGCGTGACGCCGTACGCCTTGGACGCGACCAGCACCCCCAGGGCCGAGGCGAAGACGAGCGCGTTGCCGCTCTCGACCGAGGAGGCGAGCACCCAGCACAGGAACGCCCGCAGCGCCATCGTCGCGCCGATCGCCCAGCGTCGCCCGTGGGCGAACCGGTCCAGGAACGGCCCGATCAGTGGCGCCACGACGGCGAACGGCAGCATCGTGAGCGCGAGGAAGAGCGCGACCTGGTCGCGGGCCTCGCCGGACGGCACCTGGAAGAACAGGCTGCCGGCCAGCGAGATGGCCACCGCGGCGTCGCCCGCGGTGTTGAACGCGTGCATCTCGATGAGGCGGGAGAGCCCGGACCGGTCGGCGCCCTGGGCGTTGGCCGCGCGGCGGGCCTGGCGGACCGTGAAGCGGCTGAACTGGCTGGTGACCCTTGCCGCGCCGGCGACGCCGCGGCCGGTCACCTTGGCACTGGTGCCCAGACCCTGGCCCAGGGCGCGGCCGACCTTCTTGGCCTGCTCCCGGCGCTGGCCGGGCGGCAGGCCTCCCGGGCTGCTGGGCGGGCCCCCGGTCGTCATGTGCCTATCCTGCCTCCACCGGCCCGATCTGACGCAGGACGCCCCGATGGGTGATGATGAGCCCGTGAATGCGCCCGCGACGACGACCGTGCGTGCCCGCCCGGACGCGGTGGCGGTAGCCGCGGTGGACCCGGCGCGCGACGCGCTGCTCGAGGACGTCGACGCCGCCGACGTCGGCGAGCACCTCGGCTCGCTCGTCGAGGGCGAGCGGATCGTCACCCACCTGTTCGCGTGCACGCGACGCGGGTACGCCGGCTGGCGCTGGTCGGTCACCGTGATGCGGGCCTCGCGTCAGAAGGCCGTGACCGTCGCCGAGATCGTGCTGATCCCGGGCGACGAGGCGATCGTGGCCCCCGAGTGGGTGCCGTACCGCGAGCGCATCCAGGCCGGCGACCTCTCGCCCGGGGACCTCCTGCCCGTGGCCGACGACGACGCGCGCCTGGTGCCGACGTACTCCTTCGGCGACGACCCCCTCGACGCCGACGAGAAGGCGCAGGTGCGCCAGGTGGCCGCCGACCTCGGCCTCGGCCGGGTCCGCACGCTCTCCCTGGAGGGCCGCGACCTCGCCGCCCAGCGCTGGTACGACGGCTCGGGCGGTCCCGAGTCCCCGCTCGCCCAGGCCGCGCCGGACTCCTGCCGCAGCTGCGGCTTCCTGGTCCGCATCGCCGGCTCCCTCGCCGACTCCTTCGGCGTCTGCGCCAACGGCGACGCCAACGACGACGGTCGGGCGGTCTCGTTCGACCACGGCTGCGGCGCCCACTCCGAGGTACGTCTGGCCCGCAAGCACGAGCCCCTGCCCATGGCCGAGCCGGTGCACGACACCCTCAACGACGACGAGGTCGACTGGATGTAGCGGGTTCCCCGCGACGAACTTCGGTGTCGTTCCTGACGCTTCGTGGGGGTTGCAACGCCCCCTAAGCGCAGTGATACCCGGTCGACCGGGTATCCCGCCGCCCTAGTTCCGGTAGGGACGCCCCTCGGCCCGCGCGGCGCGTCGGCGGCGGCAGTACTCCAGGCCGAAGAGGCCGAGGCCGGAGCCGGCGAGGCAGGTCCACAGCCACCAGGTGCGGTCGGCGTCGGCGAGGGCACCCCAGAAGGGGAGCAGGCCGAGGAAGGTCAGGAACCAGATCGCCAGGCCGACCTGCACCGTGCGCACGCCGTCGACGTCGAGGGGCTCGACGTTGGCGACGAGGTAGGTGCGGTTGCCGATCTCGTGCGGGATCGGCTCGGGTGGCGGCTCCACACGCGCACGGTAGCCCACGTCAATCCGTGATCCGGAGGCTCACAGGTGGAATGCTGCGGGCGTGAGCAACCAGGAACCGGCCGGGCGCCCCCAGACCTCGAGCGTCGAGCCGCCCCGCAGCAGCGTCGACCGCTACTTCAAGATCACCGAGCGCGGCTCCAGCGTGCAAAGGGAGGTGCGAGGCGGGTTCGTCACGTTCTTCACGATGGCCTACATCATCGTGCTCAACCCGCTGATCCTCGGTTTCGCCACCGACGCGGACGGGAAGTTCCTGGGCGGCGGCTCCGAGCCCAACCTGGCCGCGATCGCCGCCGGCACGGCGTGCGTCGCGGGCCTGCTCACGATCCTGATGGGCGTCGTCGCGAACTACCCGCTGGCGCTGGCCACGGGCCTCGGGCTCAACGCGTTCATCGCGTTCTCGGTCGCCAGCCAGATGACGTGGGCCGACGCGATGGGCCTGGTCGTCATCGAGGGCGTGCTGATCCTCGTCCTGGTGATGACCGGTTTCCGCGAGGCCATCTTCAACGCCGTACCCGCCCAGCTGAAGATCGCCATCTCCGTGGGGATCGGCCTCTTCATCGCGCTCATCGGGTTCGTCGACGCCGGGTTCGTACGCCGCATCCCGGACGCCGCCGGCACCACCGTGCCCGTCCAGCTCGGCCCCAACGGCCAGCTCGCCGGCTGGCCGACCGTGGTCTTCGTGGTCGGCCTGGTGCTGGTGATCGCCCTCTGGGTGCTCCGCGTCAGGGGGGCGATCCTGATCGCGATCCTGGCGACCACGGTCGTGGCGATCGTGGTTGAGGCCATCGGCGACTTCGGGTCGAGCGTGAACAGCCCCACGGGCTGGAGCCTCAACATCCCCGGCATCCCGGACAAGGTCGTCGACACCCCTGACTTCTCTACCTTCGGGGAGTTCGATCTGCTCGGCTCGTTCGACCGGGTCGGTGTGACGGCCGCGCTGTTGCTGGTCTTCACGCTGATGCTGGCCGACTTCTTCGACACGATGGGCACGATGACCGCCATCGGAGCCGAAGCCGGACTGCTCGACGAGGACGGCAACCCTCCCAACGTCCAGCGGATCCTGATCGTCGACTCCATCGGCGCGGCCGCCGGTGGCCTCGGCGGCGTCTCGTCGAACACCTCCTACATCGAGTCGGCCTCGGGCGTCGGCGAGGGGGCGCGCACCGGCCTGGCGTCCGTGGTCACGGGTGTGCTCTTCCTGCTGTCGATCCTGCTGTCGCCCATCGTCGACGTGATCCCCAGCGAAGCCGCCGTCCCCGCGCTGGTGCTCGTCGGTTTCCTGATGATGCAGCAGATCACCGGCATCGACTGGGACGACCTGGAGATCGCGATCCCGGCGTTCCTGACGATCGTGCTGATGCCGTTCACCTACTCCATCACCGTCGGCATCGGCGCCGGCTTCCTGGCCTACGTGCTGATCAAGCTGATCCGCGGCAAGGCCAGCACCGTGCACCCGCTGCTGTGGCTGGTCGCGGTCCTGTTCCTCGTGTACTTCGCGATCAACCCCATCACCGACCTGCTCACCTGACCTCCTCAGGGCCCAGCAGGGGCTGGGGATCGTCGAGGAATAGTTAGCAGAGGTAATGAGTTATGCTCGTGACATGCCAACTGTCGAGAGGGTCGCCCGGACCGACTCCGGGCTCGCGAGCGAGCTGCGCATCTCGGTGATGCGCCTGCGCCGGCGTCTCGTGGCGGAGCGCCACCCCGACAACGAGCTGAGCCTGAGCCAGATGGCGGTGCTCGGCCAGCTGTTCCGCAACGGCGACCGGACGGTGGGCGACCTCGCGAGCGCCGAGGGCGTCCAGCCGCCGAGCATGACGCGCACCGTCAAGACCCTCGAGGCGGGTGGGTACGTCGCCCGCCGCAAGCACGACACCGACGGCCGCCAGGTCGTCATCAGCCTCAGCGACCAGGGCCTCGCCACGGTTCGTGCCGACCGGGCCCGTCGCGACGCCTGGCTGTCCCGCCGCCTGGCGGAGCTGACGCCCGAGCAGCGGGCCGTGCTCCGGCAGGCCGCTCCGATCATCGACTCCCTCTCGCACAAGGACTGACGCTTCCTTTGACCCCCACGTTCAGGGCGACGTTCACATCATTGGACAACCCCAACTACCGCAAGTACGCCGCTGGCAGTCTCGTCAGCAACACGGGGACGTGGATGCAGCGCGTCGCGCAGGACTGGCTGGTGCTCCAGCTGACGCACGGCAGCGGCACGGCGCTCGGCATCACGACCGGCCTGCAGTTCCTGCCGGTGCTGCTGCTGTCGCCGTACGCCGGCGTGATCGCCGACCGGTTCCCGAAGCGTCGGTTGCTCCAGCTGACCCAGGCCCTGATGGCGGGGGCATCGCTGGTGCTCGGTGTGATCACGGTGCTCGGCGTGGTCGAGGTGTGGCACGTCTACACGCTGGCGTTCGCCTTCGGCATCGGCTCGGCCTTCGACGCACCGGCCCGCCAGTCGTTCGTCTCCGAGATGGTCGACCAGGACGACCTGACGAACGCGGTCGGCCTGAACTCCGCGACCTTCAACATGGCCCGCATCGTCGGCCCGGCCCTCGCCGGCCTGATGATCGGCGCGCTGGGCGGCGGGGCCGGCGCCACCGGTTGGGTCATCCTCATCAACGCCGCGTCGTACGCCGCCGTGATCACCCAGCTCCAGCGCATGGACACCGGCCTGCTGCACAGTCCGAAGCCGGTCGCACGCACGCCGGGGATGGTGCTCGACGGCGTCCGCTATGTCCGCAGCCAGCCGAAGATGCTGATGGTGCTGGTGCTCGTCTTCTTCGCCGGCACGTTCGGCATGAACTTCCAGATCACCTCCGCGCTGATGGCTACCGAGGTCTTCGGCAAGGGCGCGGGCGAGTTCGGCCTGCTCGGCTCCTTCATGGCCATCGGCTCGCTCACCGGCGCGTTGATGGCCGCACGCCGGTCGCGCATCCGGGTCCGCCTGCTCATCATGGCCGCGCTGGGCTTCGGCTGCGCCGAGATCGCGGCCGGCCTGATGCCGTCGTACGTCGCCTTCGCGGCCATCTGCCCGGTCATCGGCTTCTGCACCATCACCCTGCTCAACTCCGCCAACGCGACCATGCAGCTGGAGTCCGACCCGGCGTACCGCGGCCGGGTGATGGCCCTCTACATGACCATCGTGATGGGCGGCACGCCGATCGGCTCCCCCGTCATCGGCTGGGTCGGCGAGACCTTCGGCGCCCGCTGGACCCTCGTCCTCGGCGGCGTCCTGGTCATCGTCGGTGCCGGCGTGGCCAGCACCGTGCTGGTCCGCAGCAACGCCCACCGTCGCGAGGCGGACCAGGCGGTCGTCGAGCAGCCGTCCGAGGACCTCGCGGCGGCGTCCTGAGGGGCCGTGCCCGCGTTTTGACCCCCTTTGGCGCGCGAGAGTAATCTCAATCCTTGTGTCTGGGACGACCAGACCGTTGCGCGTGCCCGCAGGACGCCGGTGTCTCTCACCTGACGCACCAGCGGCGCACTCCATCACAGGCACACCAGTAGTAGCAGCACGATCGTGCCCGGCAAGGCGCTGGGTACTGAGAGCAGAACGGAAAGGGAACCACCCAGGTGCCCACGATCAACCAGCTGGTCCGCAAGGGCCGCCAGGACAAGGCGACGAAGACCAAGACGCCTGCCCTGAAGGGTTCGCCCCAGCGCCGCGGTGTCTGCACCCGCGTCTACACGACCACCCCGAAGAAGCCGAACTCCGCCCTCCGCAAGGTCGCCCGCGTGCGCCTCTCGAGCGGCGTCGAGGTCACGGCGTACATCCCGGGTGTCGGCCACAACCTCCAGGAGCACTCGATCGTGCTCGTCCGCGGCGGCCGGGTGAAGGACCTTCCCGGTGTCCGCTACAAGATCATCCGCGGCACGCTCGACACCCAGGGCGTGAAGAACCGCAAGCAGGCTCGCAGCCGTTACGGCGCGAAGAAGGAGAAGAGCTGATATGCCGCGCAAGGGCCCGGCCCCGAAGCGGCCGATCGACATGGACCCCGTCTACGGGTCACAGCTGGTGAGCCAGCTCGTCTCCAAGGTGCTCATGGACGGCAAGAAGCAGGTCGCCCAGCGCATCGTCTACACCGCCCTCGAGGGCTGCCGCGAGAAGACCGGCACCGACCCCGTGGTCACGCTCAAGCGAGCGCTGGACAACGTCAAGCCGGCCATCGAGGTCAAGTCCCGCCGCGTCGGTGGCGCGACCTACCAGGTCCCGATCGAGGTCAAGGGCACGCGCGGCACCACGCTCGCGCTGCGCTGGCTGGTGGGCTACGCCCAGGCCCGCCGCGAGAAGACGATGCACGAGCGCCTCATGAACGAGATCCTCGACGCCTCCAACGGCCTCGGTGCCGCGGTGAAGAAGCGCGAGGACACCCACAAGATGGCCGAGTCGAACAAGGCCTTCGCCCACTACCGCTGGTGAGCCTCACCCGTACGCCGGCCCGACCGGTCGGCGTACTGGGTAGTGCTCCCGGCACCCCACTCCTACCTAAGGAACGCTGACACAGTGGCTGTCGACATCACCACGGACCTCAACAAGGTCCGCAACATCGGCATCATGGCGCACATCGACGCCGGCAAGACCACGACCACCGAGCGCATCCTGTTCTACACCGGCGTGTCCTACAAGATCGGTGAGGTCCACGACGGCGCGGCCGTCATGGACTGGATGGAGCAGGAGCAGGAGCGCGGCATCACGATCACGTCCGCCGCGACGACCTGCTGGTGGAAGGACCACCAGATCAACATCATCGACACCCCCGGGCACGTCGACTTCACCGCCGAGGTCGAGCGCTCGCTGCGCGTCCTCGACGGCGCGGTCGCGGTCTTCGACGGCGTGGCCGGTGTCGAGCCGCAGACCATGACGGTGTGGCGGCAGGCCAACAAGTACGCCGTCCCCCGGATGTGCTTCGTCAACAAGCTCGACCGCACCGGCGCGGACTTCTTCCGCTGCGTGAGCATGATGGTCGAGCGCCTCAACTCCACCCCGCTGGTCCTCCAGCTGCCGATCGGCGCCGAGCACGACTTCCTCGGTGTGGTCGACCTCGTCGGCATGCGCGCGCTCACCTGGCGCGGCGAGACGACGATGGGCGAGGACTACGAGGTCGAGGAGATCCCGGCGGACATGCAGGCCCAGGCCGACGAGTACCGCGAGAAGCTGCTCGAGACCCTGGCCGAGGCCGACGACGACATCATGGAGAAGTACCTCGAGGGCGAGGACCTCTCCGTCGAGGAGATCGAGGCCGCGATCCGTCGCGCCACCCTCGCCGACAAGCTGAACCCCGTGCTCTGCGGCACGGCGTTCAAGAACAAGGGCGTGCAGCCCCTGCTCGACGCCGTCGTGAAGTACCTGCCGTCGCCGCTCGACATCGACGCGATCGTCGGCCACAAGGTCAACGACGAGAACGAGAAGATCGAGCGCCTGCCGGCCGACGACCAGCCGTTCTCCGGCCTGGCCTACAAGATCGCCAGCGACCCGCACCTCGGCAAGCTGATCTACGTCCGCGTCTACTCCGGCAAGCTCGAGGCCGGTGCGACCGTGCTGAACTCGGTCACCGGCCGCAAGGAGCGGATCGGCAAGGTCTACCAGATGCACGCGAACAAGCGTGAGGAGATCGCGTCGGTCGGTGCCGGGCAGATCGTGGCCGTGATGGGTCTGAAGGACACCAAGACCGGTCACACCCTGTGCGACATCGGCCACCCCGTGGTCCTCGAGTCCATGAGCTTCCCCGCCCCGGTCATCGAGGTGGCGATCGAGCCCAAGACCAAGAGCGACCAGGAGAAGCTGGGCACCGCGATCCAGCGGCTCTCCGACGAGGACCCGACCTTCACGGTCAAGGCCGACGAGGAGACCGGGCAGACGATCATCGCCGGCATGGGCGAGCTCCACCTGGAGATCCTCGTCGACCGGATGAAGCGCGAGTTCCGCGTCGAGGCGACCGTCGGCAAGCCGCAGGTGGCCTACCGCGAGACCATCAAGAACAAGGTCGAGAAGCACAGCTACACGCACAAGAAGCAGACCGGCGGCTCGGGTCAGTTCGCCAAGGTGCTCATCAGCATCGAGCCGAGCATCGACCCCGAGACCGGCGCCGGAGCGGGCTACGAGTTCGTCAACAACGTGAGCGGTGGCCGCATCCCGCGCGAGTACATCCCGTCGGTGGACCAGGGTGCGCAGGACGCCATGGAGTTCGGCGTGCTCGCCGGCTACCCGATGGTCGACGTGAAGGTCTCGCTCGAGGACGGCGCCTACCACGACGTCGACTCCTCCGAGCTCGCCTTCAAGATCGCAGGCAACATGGCGTTCAAGGAGGCCGCGCGGAAGGCCAAGCCGGTCCTGCTCGAGCCCGTGTTCGCCGTCGAGGTGACCACCCCCGAGACGTTCCTCGGCACGGTCATCGGCGACATCAACAGCCGCCGCGGGCAGATCCAGGCACAAGAGGAGCGTCACGGTGACATGGTCATCAACGCCCTCGTGCCTCTTTCCGAGATGTTCGGGTACGTTGGCGACCTGAGGTCCAAGACCTCGGGCCAGGCGTCGTACTCGATGGAGTTCGACTCGTACGCCGAGGTCCCTTCGGGCATCGCCGACGAGATCGTCAAGAAGGTTCGTGGCGAGTAGCCCCAGGGCCAACCGCCGGAACCTCGGCATCCAGCAGTAAACCTACGAGTCAACAAGAAATCACAACCAGGAGGAGCCCCCAGTGGCTAAGGCGAAGTTCGAGCGGACCAAGCCGCACGTGAACGTCGGCACGATCGGTCACATCGACCACGGCAAGACCACCTTGACCGCGGCGATCACCAAGGTCCTGCACGACAAGTTCCCGGACCTGAACCCGTTCACGCCGTTCGACGAGATCGACAAGGCGCCCGAAGAGCGTCAGCGCGGCATCACGATCTCGATCGCTCACGTCGAGTACCAGACCGAGGCGCGTCACTACGCCCACGTGGACTGCCCTGGTCACGCCGACTACATCAAGAACATGATCACCGGCGCGGCCCAGATGGACGGTGCGATCCTCGTGGTCGCCGCCACCGACGGCCCGATGCCGCAGACGCGTGAGCACGTGCTGCTCGCCCGCCAGGTCGGCGTGCCGGCCCTGGTCGTGGCGCTCAACAAGTGCGACATGGTCGACGACGAGGAGCTCATCGAGCTCGTCGAGATGGAGGTGCGCGAGCTCCTCTCCGAGTACGAGTTCGACGGCGACAACATCCCCGTCGTGCGCGTGGCGGCCTTCCCGGCCCTCAACGGCGACGCCAAGTGGGGCGAGTCGGTCCTCGAGCTGATGACCGCGGTCGACGAGCACATCCCGACCCCCGCGCGCGAGACCGAGAAGCCGTTCCTCATGCCCGTCGAGGACGTCTTCACGATCACCGGTCGTGGCACCGTCATCACCGGTCGCATCGAGCGCGGCATCGTCAAGGTCGGTGAGGAGGTCGAGATCGTCGGCATCCGTGAGGGTTCGCAGAAGAGCACCGTCACCGGCGTGGAGATGTTCCGCAAGCTGCTCGACGAGGGCCAGGCCGGCGAGAACGTCGGGCTGCTGCTCCGTGGCACCAAGCGCGAGGACGTCGAGCGCGGCATGGTCGTGATCAAGCCCGGCACGACGACCCCGCACACCAACTTCGACGCGAACGTCTACATCCTGTCGAAGGAGGAGGGCGGCCGTCACACGCCGTTCTTCAACAACTACCGCCCGCAGTTCTACTTCCGTACCACCGACGTGACCGGCGTCGTGACCCTCCCCGAGGGCACCGAGATGGTCATGCCCGGCGACAACACGGAGATGTCGGTCGAGCTGATCCAGCCGATCGCCATGGACGAGGGCCTGCGCTTCGCGATCCGTGAGGGTGGCCGCACCGTCGGCGCCGGCCGGGTCACCAAGATCACCAAGTGATCTAGCGCTTCACACGATCGAGGCCCCCATCCGCTCCGGCGGGTGGGGGCCTCGTCGCGTCCGCTCGGGGGCTTCATCTAGGTATGCGGGCGAACCGTCACTTCCCCGCCCCCATGGAGCTGGGGAAGTGCGGCTTCACCTACATACCTAGATGAAGCCGGCTACGCGGCGGGGCGGAGGACGAGGCCGGCGTCGGTCAGCAGGTACTCGACCCGCAGCCGCTCGGCGTCCCGCTCGGTGCCGGGGTCGAGGGCCAGCAGGTCGGTGTCGACCTCGAGGGCTCGGCAGCCCTCGTCGAGCGCCTCGTCGTACGCGCGCCGGAGGGCGTCGGTCTTCACCCAGGACCGGCCGGGGGCGCCGCCGTAGTACAGCGCTCCCAGACGTCGCACCCGCAGCCCGATCTCCTGGATGGGTCGCGTGGCGGTGGGCAGCGGCACGGGCGTGCCGTGTCGCCAGCGCCAGCGCCTCCGGACGGCCGGAGCCACGTCGTCGGCCAGCCAGGTCCACACGAGCGGTGCGCACACCAGCAGCCGGATCGTCGCTCCGGTGACGACCCCGATCAGCAGCACGACGAGCACGTCGAGCGCAAGGCCCATGGAGCGACGGTAATCCCGGGCACCAACGCCCACAACTGGATGGGGATGACAGGGTGAGGTCGTGGTCCGCTTCACCCGCGCCGAGCTCGAGTCGTACCGCGGCGCGGAGGTGCCTGACCTGCTGGGTCCGGCTAACCGCCTGCTCTTCGTGGGCATCAACCCGGGCCTGCGGACCGCCGCCGTCCAGACGCACTTCGGCAAGCCGGGCAACCGGTTCTGGCCGGCGCTGTTCCGTGCCGGGATCATCGAGGAACCGGTCGACGTCACCGACCCCATGACCGAGGAGGTGCGAGCCACGCTGGTTGCCCGCGGGATCGGCATCTCCAACATGGTTCCTCGAGCGACCGCCCGTGCCGACGAGCTCACGTCTACCGAGCTCCGCGCCGGCGCTGAGCGGCTGTGTGCCCTCGTCGAACGGGTCGCGCCGCGGGTGGTGGCGGTGCTGGGCATCACGGCGTACCGCGCCGCCTTCGGGCGACCCGCGGCCGTCCCGGGTCGTCAGCCCGAAGGACTGGGGGCCGCCGCGCTGTGGGTGGTGCCGAACCCGAGCGGCCTGAACGCCCACGAGACGCTGGACAGCCTGTCGGCGGCGTACGCCGAGCCGGCGCGGGCCGCGGGGATCATCAGCTGAGCTCGCCGGTCGCCGGGTCGCGGTCGGTGACGCAGTAGGGGAGGCCGGCGGGGTCGGCGAGGACGGTCCAGAACTCCTCCTCCGCCAGGACGGAAGCCCCCAGGACCCGGTGCCGGCGTACCTCGGCCGCTCGGTCGGGACTTCCGACGTCGAGGTGCGCGGAAACCGGCCCGTCGCGACTGTCGAGGCGCTGGAGCAGGACGTCGAGCGGGCGCGGCCCGCCGGGGATCCGCAGCCACGCGAACTCGGGCCGACGTTGCAGCACCTCCAGCCGGCCGCCGGTCAGCTCCGCCCAGTGCGCCGCCTCGTCGTCGAACCGGGGAGCGGGGACGTCGATGCTGATCTGGTAGACCCGGCTGCGGCGTACCCCCGGGAACGATGCGTACTCGGGCACCGGCGGGGTGGGGGAGTCGTGCACGTGCGCCCGTACCCGCCCCGCACCGGGAAGCACCGACAGGTACGCCGGGAGCGCGGCACCCGTGACCGCGGTCCAGAACCCCGTTTCGCGTGCCGCGTCACCGGCCGCGACCTCCAGCGACGCGCTGACCCACGTCATGGGCTGGAAGGATAGGGGCATGGCCGAGCACGAAGGGGTCCGGCCCGCCCGCCCGCACCACCGGCTCACCGAGGACGGCCGGCGGATGCGCGAGGTGGTCACGTACGCGCGGCGCGGCAGCCGCTTCACCCCTCACCAGCGGGCGGCCTGGGAGGCTCACAGCGACGCCTGGGTGGTCCCGGACTCCGCCGTGGACGAACCCGGGTTCCGGTGGGCGGACTGGTTCGGCCGCGACGCGCCGCTCGTGGTCGAGATCGGGTCGGGGATCGGCGAGGCGACCGCGGCCCTCGCGCCGGCCCGGCCGTCGTACGACGTACTGGCGTTCGAGGTCTGGCGGCCGGGGATCGCCGACGGGCTGGCACGGGTCGCCGAGACCGGCGCGACGAACGTGCGGTTCTGCTCGGTCGACGCCGTCTGGTCGATGGAACACCTCCTCGGACCCGGCGACGTGGCCGAGCTGTGGACGTTCTTCCCGGACCCGTGGCACAAGAAGAGGCACCACAAGCGCCGGTTGGTCACCCCGGCGTTCGCGGCCCTCGCTGCGACCCGGCTCGCCCCCGGCGCGGTCTGGCGGCTGGCCACCGACTGGACCGACTACGCCGAGCAGATGGTCGAGGTGCTCGACGCCGAGCCGCTGCTGTCCGGTGGGATGGTGCCGCGCTGGGACGAACGTCCGGTCACCCGGTTCGAGCGGAAGGGCCTCGCCGCCGGCCGGACGATCACCGACCTGACGTACGTGCGAGCCTGAGGCGATTGGTCACAAACGCCGTGCGGCTCGGCGTGTCGATGGCGTTTGGGACCAAACGCCGAGCCTCAGCCGGCCACCAGCGCCTCGACGGCCTCACCGAACACCTCGGTGTGGTGGTCGACGTCGGCCTGGGAATGGGCGGGGGAGAAGAGCGCCATGTTGTGGAACGGCGTCAGCAGTACGCCGCGGTTCAGGGCCCAGAGGTGGAAGAAACCCTCCAGCTCCTCGTCGACGGCGGCCGCGGCCGCGGCTCCGTCACGGGGCGGCGGACAGAACCAGTACTCCGCGCGGCAGCCCAGGCGCTGGACGTGCCAGGGCAGCCCGTGCTGCTCGATCACGGCGGCCACGCCGGCGGTGAACCGTTCGGCGAGCGGGATCGCCACGGCGTAGTCCTCCTCGCGCAGCGCAGACGACAGAGCCGCCCGGGCCGCGGCCAGCGCGAGCCCGTTGGCCGTAAGCGTGCCGCCGACGCCGGAGACGTCCGCCTCGGCGGTGAGCATCGGTCCGAGGAGGCCCTCGGCGACCTCGGCCGTCATGCCGTACGCCGCCAGGGGGACGCCGCCCGCGATCGGCTTGCCCACGACCAGCAGGTCGGGCTCGAGCCCCCAGGCCACGGTGGCGCCGCCCGGTCCGGCGCAGAGCGTGTGCGTCTCGTCGATGACGAGCAGTACCCCGTGCTTGCGGGTGATCTCGCGGACGCCCGCGGAGTAGCCGTCGTCCGGCAGCACGATCCCGATGTTGGTGAGGGCGGGCTCCATCAGCAGGCAGGCGACGTCGCCCTGGGCGAGCCGGCGGTCGAGGGCGTCGAGGTCGTTGAACGGAACCACCGCGGTGGTCACCGCGACGTCGACCTGCGGGCCCATGGCGCCCGGTCGCGGCACGACCCGGTCATCCTCGAGGACGGCCAGGGTCTCATCGACGGTGCCGTGGTAGCACCAGTCCATCACCGCGATCCGCGGCCGGCCGGTCAGGTGACGGCAGAACCGCAGCACGAACCGGTTGGCGTCGGTCGCCGACATCGCGAACTGCCACCGCGGCAGCCCGAACCGCCGGCCCAGCTCCTCGGCCACCCAGATCGCGTCCGCCGAGGGCAGCATCGTGGTGATACCCCGCGCCGCCCGCTCGGACACGGCGGCGGCGACCTGAGGCAGCGCATGCCCGGTCATGGCGCCGGTGTCACCGAGGCACAGGTCGACGTACTCGACCCCGTCGACGTCGGTGAGCCGCGCGCCGACCGCCGAGTCCACGAACAGCGGGAACGACCCGGCCCAGCGCGTCATCCACGGCATCGGTACGCCGGCCAGCAACGGCCCCTGAGCCTGTTCGGCGAGGGCGGCTGACCGGGGGTGGTCCTCGGTGAACCGGCGCTCCTCGTCGTTGCGGAGCGAGGCGAGGCGGTCACGATCGATCTCGGGCACGTGCGGAATCTAGGGCCCGCACTGGCGGCTAGTCGACGACCATTGACCGGATCGGGTGCGGCGGCCACGCCTTGCACGCAAATAGAATCCTCCGGTGACCGCGACCGTCGAGCCGGACACCGGTCGCGGGATCCATCGCGCCTGGTGGGTCGCGGCGATCACGATGGCCGCGCTCGTGGCCGCGGCGGGCTTCCGGTCCTCGACCGGCGCGCTGCTGGAGCCACTGGAGGACGAGTTCGGCTGGTCGCGGGCGACGACCAGCGGAGCGGTCAGCCTGAACCTGGTGATCTACGGCCTCACGGCGCCGTTCGCGGCCGCGCTGATGGAGCGGTTCGGCGTACGTCGGGTGGTCGCCGCCGCGCTGCTGCTCGTGGCACTGGGCTCGGGGCTGACGCTGGTGATGACCAGCCCCTGGCAGCTGTGGCTGCTGTGGGGCTTCGCGGTGGGTGTGGGCACCGGCTCCCTGGCCCTCGTCTTCGGGGCGATCGTCGCCAACCGCTGGTTCGTCCGACACCGCGGCGTGGTCGTCGGCCTGTTCTCGGCGGCCAGCTCCACCGGGCAGCTGGTCTTCCTGCCGGTGATCGCCCAGCTCGCCGACGGACCGGGCTGGCGCTGGGCGGCCGGGCTGGTGAGCGTCTTCGCCCTGATGCTCGCCCCGCTCGTCTGGCTGGTGATGCGCGACAGGCCCTCGGACGCCGGCACCTCGGCGTACGGCGCGGACGTCGAGGCGCTGGGCACGGTGCCGGCCGTGCCGAGCACGGAGTCACCGGCCCGACTGGCCATCCGGACCCTCAAGGAGAGCAGCCGCAGCCGGACCTTCTGGTACCTGTTCGGTTCGTTCTGGATATGCGGGTGGTCCACCAACGGGCTGATCGGCACCCACTTCATCCCCGCGGCCCACGACCACGGCATGCCGGCGACCACGAGCGCGAGCCTGCTGGCCCTGATCGGGGTCTTCGACATCGTCGGCACGGTCGCGAGCGGCTGGCTGACCGACCGCGTCGACAGCCGCTACCTGCTCTTCACCTACTACTTCTTCCGCGGCCTGTCCTTGCTCGTCGTGCCGTGGTTGCTCGCCGACACCGTGCACCCGAGCCTGTTCGTCTTCATCGTCTTCTACGGCCTCGACTGGGTCGCGACCGTGCCGCCGACCGTGGCGCTCTGCCGCCAGCACTTCGGGATCGAGAGGTCGTCCGTCGTGTTCGGCTGGGTGTTCGCCGCCCACATGGTCGGGGCCGGCATCGCGGCCAGCTTCGCGGGATGGGTGCGTCAGGTGAACGGCGACTACTTCCCGGCCTGGATGACCGCCGGCGGGCTGTGCCTCGGTGCGGCCGCCCTGTGCCTGCTCATCCCACGGCACCCGGTCGTGCCGGTGGACACCGGGACGACCGCTCAGATGTGACCAGGTGGCACCCCTCCAACCTTCTCCTACCCCCGGAGCGTTCTGGGAGTGTGGAGGTCATGCCAGGTGGTCTCGCCGACCGGGTGGCGGACGACGCCTCGAGCGACGCGGACGCGTTCAGTGCCTGGGCCGCGCCCGCGCAGCGGCGGCTGCTGCGGACGGCCGTGCTGCTGACCGGCGACCACCAGCGCGCCGAGGACCTCGTCCAGGAAGCACTGGTCAAGGTCGCGCTGCGGTGGCGGCGGCTGCGCGACGGGCATCCCGAGGCCTACGCGCGGACCGTGATCGTGCGCGACAACATCTCCTGGTGGCGCAAGCACCGGCGCGAGGTGCTGGTGGAGGTGCCGGAACGCGCCGCGCTGGACGTCTCGGACACCACCGAACGCCGGCTGCTGCTGGACCGCGCCCTGGCCGGCCTGACGGCGCGCCAGCGGGCCGTCGTGGTGCTCCGCTACTACGACGACCTCACCGAACAGGCCACGGCCGACGCGATGGGCGTCGCCGTGGGGACCGTGAAGAGCCAGACCCACCTGGCGTTGCGACGGCTCGCCGAGGCGGCGCCCGAGCTGGCCGAGCTGCTGGGTCTCGAGGAGGCACCGTGACCACCGCACGACTGCGCGAGCTGATGGACGAGCGCGTCGCCGACGTCGACGGACGTGACCTGGCCGCTCCGGCGTGGGCGCGCGCGGACGTCGTCCGTCGCCGACGCAGGTACGCCGTCGTCGGCACTGCCGCGGCCGCCGTCCTGGTGGTGGCCGGCGGCGTGGCGGTCCTCGACGACCGCTCCGGCGACCAGGCCCCGCCGAGCTCCCGTCCGACGTCGACACCGACCGCCGAGCCGACCCGTGAGCCGACCTCGGTCGACGTCCCGCAGGCGACCCTCGCGGGGGACTACAAGGACGCGACGTTCTGGTGGGCGCCCGCGCGGAGCGAGCGACGCGCGCCTGCCCGTGCTCCAGGTCCCCGGCGTCCCCGATGTGCTCTCCATGGGGGACGCCGAGCCCGTCACGACCCCACCGGACCGCGTTGATGCGGTCTTCGCCACCGGCAAACAGCGCTACATGCTGCTCCGCGACGAGCGGTTCGTCTCGGTGGACCTGTCGGACCGCCTCGGTCCGGTCGCCGACGAGGGCGGCAACGAGTTCAGTCCCTTGGGCCAGCGCAGCCTGTCTCCGGACGGCACGCGCGTGGCGTTCCGACAGCCCGGACGGGTCGAGGTCTGGGACCTGCCGACGAACTCCTGGACGAGCGTCGAGACACCGGACTACGAGTCGGTGGCGTGGTCGGTCGACGGCGACCTCTGGCTGCCGGGCGACGGACCGACCGGCCGTCCCGACCCCTGGCAGCACGGCGACCACCAGTACGGCCCGGTCGTGACCGGGCCCGGACGGCCTGGCCGCCGAGCTCGACTGGATGGCCGGCATCGACGCTCCGACCACGGGCGACCCCGACGCAGGTCGCCAACCCGGAGCTCCTGGCGGCGGGGCGCCCCGACGACCTCCACTTGCTGGCCTTCGGGTCATCGGACCGCAGCAAGCTCTGCTGCTCGGTCGATGGGCTGGTTCAGCCACGACTTCGTGCGTCTTCGAGGCGGCGTCCTCGCCAGGGTCGCCGGCGTGTTGGCCTGGCGGGTCGGCACGCCCGACCTCTACCGGGTCAGCCGTTTCGAGGGATTCCCGCGGACAGGCGGCTTGCCTCGTCGCTGGGCCGAGCACGGGTCGCTCAGCGCCGACGCGTCGTGAGCCGCTCGCGGAACGAGCGCTCCCGGTCCAGCCGGGCCTGGTCGCGCTCGCGGCGGGTGGCGACGACGGCGGCCAGGAACGCCTCGGCGGTGTGGCCGGCGGGCGGCGGTGGGGCGACGTACGCCGACACCTGCTGCGCCAGGGCCAGGCCGACCGATTGCCGGGACCCGGGCTCCAGCGTGGCAGCCCGCTGGAGGAACTGCCGGACCGCCAGCGCGAGCGCGGTCGGCAGCGCGGCGACGTCCGCCGCCCGCGCCCAGAGGGCGAGCTCCGGTGGCATCGGCGGTGGCGGCGCGAGCCGGAGGCGGACCCGCTCGCGCACGACGTACGTGCCGGCGGCGTAGTCTCCCAGCCGCTTGCCCCGGGAGCTCAGCATCGAGGAGAAGAACGCGGCCCCACCACCCGTTCCGTAGATCTCCACGAACCCGACCAGGGCCCGGACGAACGCGTGCTGGAAGCTGATCGGGCCGGCGTCGTCGCGCACCGTTCGAAGCCCGAACGCCCACTTGCCCAGCGACTTGCCGCGGCTCAGCGTCTCGAGGGTCGTCGGGAACACCAGGAACACCACGATGAGGGTGCCTACGAGCGCGACCTGGGCGAGGGCGCCGTCGGTGCGCAGCGCCGCCACCAGGAACGTGAAGATCACGACGAGCAGCAGGGCTCCCGTCGCCAGCACGTCGATGAGCCCGGACGCCAACCGGATCCCGAGGCTCGCGGGCGGCAGGTCGAGCGCGACCGCCTCCCCGGTGACGAGGTCGTCGTCGGTGAGTGAGGGGAAATCGGATGCGGACATCACCGCGAGCCTAGAGTTCGCGGCGTGGACCTGGACGCTTATGTGCTCGCGCACCACGCGGACTGGTCCCGCCTCGAACAGCTGCTGAGACAGCGCCGGCTGAGCGGCCCGGAGGCCGACGAGCTCGTCGAGCGGTACCAGCAGGTCGCCACCCACCTCTCCGTGCTCCGCAGCGCGGCCCCGGACCCGATGCTCGTGGCCCACCTGTCCTCGCTGCTGGCCCGCGCCCGCAACCGGTCGGTCGGCACGCGGGTGAGCACCTGGCGCGGCGTCGTCCGCTTCCTCGTGGACCGCTTCCCGGCGGCCCTGTACCGCCTGCGGCACTGGTGGCTGGCGACCATGGCCGCCAACGTGGTGGTCACGGCCGTGATGATGTGGTGGCTGCTCGACCACCCGAACGTCGAGCAGAGCCTCCTGTCGTCGGCCGAGGTCGACCAGCTCGTGAACAACGACTTCGAGGGTTACTACAGCCAGTACGCCGCCAGCCACTTCGCCGCCCAGGTGTGGGTGAACAACGCCTGGGTGACCGCGCTGTGCCTCGGGCTCGGCATCCTCGGGCTGCCGCTGGTGAAGGTGTTGTTCGACAACGTGGCCAACCTGGCCGTGATCGGCTCGATCATGACCCGCCACGACCGCGGCGAGCTGTTCTGGGGGCTGATCCTGCCCCACGGCCTGCTCGAGCTGACGGCCGTGTTCGTCGCGGGTGGCGTCGGCTTCCGGCTGTTCTGGTCCTGGGTCGAGCCGGGCGATCGCTCGCGCAGCCAGGCCGTCTCCCGCGAGGGTCGGACCGCCGGCACGGTCGCTCTCGGCCTGGTGCTCGTGCTCCTCGTCAGCGGCGTGATCGAGGCGTTCGTGACGCCGTCGGGACTGCCCACGTGGGCGCGGGTCGGCATCGGCGTGCTGGCGGAGGTGGGATTCTTCGCCTACGTCTTCGTGCTCGGCCGCGCGGCGTACCTCCGCGGTGAGACCGGCGACGTGGACGCCTCGCTGTTGGAGGACCGGGTCGCCAGCCAGGGCTGAGCCGCCTCGGAAGCCCTACGATTCTGGCCGTGCGTGTCGAGGTGCTCGGCCAGGTCCGCGCCGAGGTGGACGGTCTCGACCGCACCCCGGCGGGCAAGCGCGACCGCGCGCTGGTCGCCCTGCTGGCGCTCGCGGGCGGCGAGCCCGTGCCCACGGACGAGGTGACGGCCGGGCTGTGGGGCTCGCTCGTCCCGCCCGCCGGCACGTTGGACACCCTCGTCGAGCGGGTCCGGTCCGAGTGCGCCGGTCCGGCGTTGACGTCCGACGCCGAAGGGCTCCGGCTCCTCCTCGGGCCCGGCGACGTGGACGCGCTCGAGGTCGACGCGTGGGTCGCCGAGGCCGGCGAGCAGGAGGCCGCCGCGGCCCTGGACACCGTCGAGCGGGCCCTGGCCCAGTGGCGCGGGCCGGTGCTCGCGGGCGTCGAGGACGTGCCGTTCGCCCGCGCGCACGTCGACCGGCTCACCGAGCTCCGGGCAACGCTGGCAGAAGAGCGGTTCGAGCTGATGATGCAGCTCGGCCGGCACGGCGAGGCGATCGAGGAGCTGCGCGAGGCGACGCGCGAGAGCCCGACGCGCGAGCGGCTCTGGGGCCAGCTGATGACCGCCTTCTACCGGGAGCAGAGGTTCCAGGACGCGTTGGAGGTGTACGCCGACGCGCGAGCGGTCCTCGCCGACGAGCTCGGCATCGAGCCGGGCGAGGCGCTGCAGCGCATCGAGGCCGCGATCCTGCTCGAGGACCCGGGTCGGGACCCGGCGCTCGGCGAGCACGCCGCCCCCCGGGCCGCGGCCCGGCTGCCGATCCCGAGAACGCCCACGGTGGGCCGCGACGAGCTGGTCGAACGCGTCGACCGGACCCTGCGCGAGGCGAGCACCCTGCTCGTCACGCTGACCGGGATGGGCGGTACGGGCAAGACCCGGGTGGCCACGGTGGCGGCGGCGCACCTGCGCGACGGGACCGAGCGGGAGGTGTCGTTCCTGGAGGTGACCGAGGCCGACACAGCCGAGGACGTGGTGGCCGCGGTGATCTCCGCGGTGGGCGAGCTCCCCGCCGACACCGGCACGGACTCACGGGCCCAGGGCCCGCTCGTGGTGCTCGACAACGTCGACGGCGCGGCCGAGGGCATTGCCGCCGTCCGACGGCTGCTGGACGACCTGCCGACCTTGGAGCTGCTCGTCACCAGCAGGGTCCCGCTGCGACTGGCCGGCGAGCAGGTCCTGGCGATCGACCCCCTCGACGTACCTGCCCCGGACGCGTCTCCGGCGGAGGTACGGGCGAGCCCGGCCGTCGAGCTCTTCACCCGGCTCGCCCAGCAGGCCGACCCTCAGCTGGACCTGACGGGGCGGGAGCGCGAGCTGGCCGAGGTGTGCCGCCTGCTGGACGGCATCCCGCTCGCCCTCGAGCTGGCCGCCGCCCGCGTCCGGATGGTCGGCATCGGCGGACTGCGGGAGAGCCTGGAGTCCGGGCTGGAGCTGCTGCGTACCACCGCCCCCGACGTGCCCGAGCGGCAGCGGGCGCTGGCCTCGACCATCGCCTGGAGCTACGACCGCCTCGACGGCGGAGCCCAGCAGCTGTGCCGCCGGCTCGCGGTCTTCGAGCAGGCGTTCACCCTCGAGGCCGCGGAGGCGGTGGCCGCCGACCTCGGCGACGTGATCGACGGCCTGGCCCAGGTGATGGACGCCGGCCTGGTCCGCACGGTGGTCAGCCGGGTGCGCATCGGGTTCGTGACGCCCACGACGGTGCACGCTTTCGTGCGCAGCAACATCACCGACCAGCGTGAGCTGGACCCGGCGCGCCTCGCCCTGGCGGCGTACCTCCTCGAGCACATCACCGGCTGGCAGCCCGACCTCGACCGCGCCGAGGGACGCCTGGCACTCGGGCGGTTCCAGGACGTGGGTCGCGACGTGCACGCCTCGATCGACGCCCTGCTGCGGCTCGGCCGGATCGAGGAGGCCGCGGCCCTGACGCTCGCCGCGGGGCCGTTCTGGGTCGCGTCCGGGGAGCTCCGCGGCGGCCTGGCCCGGACGCGCACGGCGCTGCGAGCCGTTCCCGGCGACTCCCAGGAGGCCGGGCGCCTGTACGCCCTCGCCGGCCAGCTGGCCTACCACCTGAACGACGACGAGGCTGCCGTCACCGACTTCCAGCGCGCCATCGCGGTCGCCGAGCCGCTGGGCGACGAGGCCACCGTGGCCACGAGCCGGTGCTTCTACGGCGCCGCCCTGCTCGTCACCGACGAGGCGGACCGCGGCACCGAGCTCGCCCGACTGGGTGCCGAGGCGGCCGGGCGGCTGGGGCTCTACCCGCTCGTCGCCGAGGGTCTGGGCGTGCTGGCGATGGCACACGCCATCGCCGGGGACTACGAGCGCGAGCGAGAGATGCGCCTGGCCAAGCTGGCCGTCGCCCGCGAGCACGGCGACATCGCCCGGACGGCCGAGGCCCTCTCGACCCTGGCCGAGATCGCGCTCGACGAGGCCGATGCCTCGACCGCCCGTGCGTACGCCGACGAGGCGCTGGCCATCGCCCACCCGGTGCTGCCCATGGAGGCGCGTGACGCTCTCGTCGTGCTGGCCCGTGCGGCTGTGGCCGACGGCGACCTGGAGGGCGGCGCCAAGACGGTCGCCGAGGCGCTCGAGGCAGCCGAGCGGATCGGCCAGACGTTCGCGATCGGTCAGTGCTTCCGGGTCGCCGGCTCCATCGCCGCGGCCCGCGGGCAGGCCGCGGAGTCGGTCCGGCTGTACGCCGCGGCGCAACGCCTCGCGCCCTCGCCGAGCGGCACCGACGAACCGGTCGAGGGGGACCTGGCAGGTGGCCTCGAGCTGGCCCGCGGCACGCTCGGGGCGGAGGCTGCGGGGCGCGAGTGGACCCTCGGCACCTCGCTGCCGCTCGAGCGGCTGCGCGAGCTGTGCGCCGACGTCGTGGGACCGACTTGAGCAAACGCTCGTCGCAACGGCGCCGCGGGCCTTACTCTTCTCGCGGTCGGAGAGCAGGGGGAGTTCGATGGCACGTCGGCAGTCGAAGGTCGTGGTCCTGGCAGCGGTGGCGGCTCTTGTGGCCGCGGCGCTCAGCGCGGTGGTGGTGCAGGCTCCGGCCGACGCCCTGCCCGACATCTGCAGCTCGGGCGCGGCCAACGTGCACGTCCTCGACGCCGGGTTCGAGGGCGACTGGAGCGACTCGACGGGCTGGACCAACGGGGTGCCGAACGGGCCGAACGAGATCGCCTGCGTCGACCAGTCCGGTCTGGTGCTCATCGACGACTCCGGCCCCACCAGCACTGTCACGCTCAGGGCGCTGTACCTCGACGGCAGCCTCACCGTCAGCTACGCCTCCCTCTTCGTGAACGGTCCCGAAGAGTCCGTGGTGTCCTACGACTTCGGAGTCCTTCACGTCGAGCACGGCACGGTCGGCGGCACCGGGACGATCACGGTGCACGGCGGCGTGACCATCGCGGCCGACTCCACCCTCACGTCGGTGCCTGCAGTGACCGGGGCCCCGTGGACCGGACCGCACGGCACCCTGGACGTCGCCTCCGACGGCTACCTCCAGCTGCGCGACAGCCGGGTCGCCCTGCTGACCCGCTACGCGCTGGGCATCTCCGGCTTTGCCGAGCTCGACGGCAACGCCTTCGTCGCAGCCGACTGGGGGACGACCACCTCGATCGGGGCCGGTGGCACGCTCGCGCTCACCAACGAAGGCGGCTACTACCAGGGCTCGCCGGTCCCTGGACAGCCGGTCGGGACGCTGGTCAACTCCGGCGTCATCGAGAAGGGCGACCCGTCGACGACGAGCGTCGTCGACGCGGCGTACACCCAGACCGCGTCGGGCGCCGTCCACGTCGTCGGCGGCACCCTGGCCTTCGCCGGGCCGCAGCTCTTCGCCGCTCAGGTGGAGCCGGCCATGTCGTTCGGCACCGGTGCGTGCGGTGCCGGGACGCAGGCCGTCTGCGGTGGCAGCGTCGACCCGGCCGTCGACCCGAGCAGCGTGATGTTCCAGGTCTCGTCCGGCAACGGTGCCCCTGCCGAGGTGCAGGTGCAGGAGCTGGCCAAGCCGGTCCCGACGACCGACTCGCGGGCCCTCGGCAACGACGTGTACGCCCACGCCGACGGCCTGGTCAGCGACCCGGCCCAGCCCGCGACCATCACCTTGCGCTTCTCGCAGGCCGACGTGATGAGCACCCCGCTGGCCGAGGTCCAGGTCGCGCACATCAGCGACGCCGGGGTGATGACCAAGGCACCCGACTGCGTCGGCCAGGCCCTGCCGGCCGGGGCGGCGTACTGCGTCGTGCGTCCGGTGACCCGAACGGCGCAGAACACGTTCGTCACCGTGCACACGACGCAGACCTCGCGTTGGCGGCTGAGGCGCACGGGCGCGGGGGAGAACTTCGACCAGACCGCCCCGTCCGGACCGCAGGCGGTGACGGTGACCCCCGCTCCGCCCGGAGACGGCTCTGTCGTCCGCCTCTCGTGGGTCGCGCCGGCCAACGACGGCGGTGCGGAAGTCGCGTCGTACCTCGTCTTCGTCGACGGCGTGCAGGTGGCGACGACCACTGGGCTGTCCGCGGACGTGAGGAACGCCGGCCCGGGAGCGCACACGCTCGAGGTCGCCGCGGTCAACGCGGTCGGCGCGAGCGCCCGGGTGGGCGCCACCATCACCCTGAAGAAGCTGTCGAAGCCGCGCAAGCTGGCGACCCTCCGCGGCAAGAAGGGCGGCAAGAAGACGGCCGGGGTGAAGTGGCTGGCGCCCGCGGCGTCCGGGGGGCTCGCCATCACCGGTTACCAGGTCAAGGTGCTCACCGCGAGCGGTCGCAAAGTGAAGGTCAAGGCGGTGTCGGCCGGCAAGCACCGCTACGTGCTGAAGCTGAAGCCGGGCCGGTACGTGTTCAAGGTGCGGGCCCGCAACGCCACCGGGTACGGCCCCTGGAGCAAGGCGACCAAGCCGGTCCGGCCGCGCTGACTCGTCGGGTCCTCCCGACGAGGAACACGAGAACATGGTCGTCAGCAGGCCCCCGTTCGGCCTACTCTTCTTGCATCGTGGCGAGGGGGTCAGGATGAGCCGGACAGGACGGTCGAGGGCGACCGGGGTGCTGGCGGCGCTGGGGGCACTGGTTGCCGCCCTGCTCGTGGTCGTGGCTTCACCGTCGGCGGTGTCGGCGTTGCCGGGAGATTGCACGACGACGTTCAACGTGGTGACCGGCAACTGGTCGTCAAACGGCAACTGGACGGGCGGGCTGCCCACCGGATCCTCGGTCGCCTGCATTCCGAGCGGCCGGACGGCCACGCTGAGCAGCGGCGCGGTCCACGTCGCCAAGCTTCACATCGACGGCGCTCTGACGGTCTCCGGCGCGAGCCTCTTCGTGGACAGCTCCGCGCCGTCGGTGTGGGACGGCCCCGTCCTGGTCGACCACGGCACCATCGGCGGCACCGGACTCATCCACGTGCACGACTTCGTGGACTTCACCGGTGGTTCCGTCCTCAGCTCCATACCCGGCGGGCCTGGCACCGCGTGGAACGGTCAGCACGGAACCATGGACATCGCGGGCGCTGGGACCCCTGAAGGGCTCGGCACCGTCACCGTCGACGACAGCGCCCTGTCGTTGCGCACGTCGTTCGCGATCGGGATCTTCGGCGACATGGTCGTCCAGTCCGACGGGTTCGTGACCGCCGACTGGGGGACGGGGACCTCCGTCGCCGGTGGCCGGCTGGAGCTCAACGGCGACGGCGGCTACTACCAGGGCAGCCCTGTCGACGGGCGGACCGTCGGATCCCTCTTCAACAACGGCACGATCGCCAAGACCGGCGGTGGCAGCACGAGCATCGTGGACGCGGCGTACACCCAGTCGGCCACCGGCGCCCTCGAGGTGGACTGCTGCGCGACGCTGGCCTTCGCCGGCGGCCAGGTCGTCTCCGGGAAGGTGCAGCCGAGCATGTCTCTCGGCACCGGCGCGTGCGGCGCGGGGACGACGTCGATCTGCAACGGCAGCGTCGACCCGGCCGTCGACCCGAGCAGCGTCGTGCTCAAGCTGTCCGGCAACGACGGCAACTCCGCCGCCGTGCAGGTCCAGGAGCTGGCCCTCCCGGCCGCGACGACGGACTCCCGCGCGATCGGCAACGAGGTCTATGCGCACGCTGACGGCCTCGTCGGCGACCCGACGCAGCCGGCGACCATCACCTTGCGGTTCTCCCAGGCCGACGTGATGAGCACCCCGTTGGCCGAGGTCCAGGTCGGGCACATCAGCGACAGCGGCGTGATGACCAAGACCCCGGACTGCGTCGGCAACAACCTGCCGTCCGGGGCGCCGTACTGCGTCGTGCGTCCGGTGACCCGGACGGCGCAGAACACGTTCGTCACGGTGCTCACCACGCAGACCTCCCGCTGGCGGCTGCGGCGCACGGGCGCGGGTGAGAACTTCGACCAGGCGGCGCCCGGCGTGCCGTCCGGGTTCTCGGCGGCCAAGGCGAGTCCGTTCGACGGCTCGGCGATCGGCTTGTCCTGGCAGCCGCCGGCGAGCGACGGGGGTGCGGCGGTGACGGCGTACCGGGTCTACCGCGACGGGGTGCTGGTGGCGACGACCGGCGGCGCGTCGGCGCTCGTGAAGGACTCGGGGCCGGGCAAGCACGTCTTCGCGGTCGCGGCCGTCAACGGCCTCGGCGAGAGCGTCCGTGCCAGTGCGGAGATCACGCTGGCCAAGATGTCGAAGCCGCGCAAGCTCACCACCATCCGCGGCAAGAAGGGCGGCAAGAAGACGGCCGGGGTGAAGTGGAAGGCACCGGCGTCGGCCGGGGGACTGACCCTGACCGGTTACCAGGTCAAGGTGCTCACCGCGAGCGGTCGCAAGGTGAAGGTCAAGGCGGTGTCGGCCGGCAAGCACCGCTACGTGCTGAAGCTGAAGCCGGGTCGCTACGTGTTCAAGGTGCGGGCCCGCAACGCCACCGGATACGGCCCCTGGAGCAAGGCGACCAAGCCGGTCCGACCCCGCTGAGCCGACCCCGCTGAGCCGGCCCCCAGAGCAGGCCCCAGAGCAGGCCCCAGAGCAGGCCCCAGAGCAGGCCCCAGAGCAGGCCCCCCAGAGCAGGCCTCAGAGCAGGCCTCAGAGCAGGCCGCGCGCCTTCAGCGAGAGGTAGTGGTCGGCCAGCGCCGGCGGCAGCTGCTCCGCGGAGGCGTCCACGACGTCGACGCCGAGTGCCCGCAGGAGGTCCGCCGTGCCGCGCCGTCGGGCCAGCACCTGCTCCGCGGCCGCCGCGCCGTACACCTCCTCGACCGTCGCCCGGCTCTCGGCGAGCCGGCCGAGCGCGGGGTCCTGGACGGAGGCGAGCACGACGCGGTGGTGCTTGGTGAGCGTGGGCAGGACGGGGAGCAGCCCCTCCTCCACGGCCGAGGACTCCAGCGGCGTGAGCAGCACGACGAGCGCGCGCTGGCGGCCGAGCGTGGTCACCGCGCCGGCCAGGGTCGCCCAGTCGGCCTCGGCGATGACGGGCTCGAGGTCGGCCATCGTGTCCTGCAAGCTCGCCGCGACCTCGCGACGGCCTGCACCCCTCACCCGGGCCCGCACTCGCCGGTCGCCGGCCAGGAAGTCCACGCGGTCGCCGGCGCGCGCCGCGAGGGCGGCCAGCAGCAGGGCGGCATCCATCGCGGAGTCCAGGCGCGGCACGTCCTCCACCCGCCCGGCGGAGGTCCGCGAGGTGTCCAGCACCAGGACCACCCGCCGGTCGCGCTCGGGCTGCCAGGTCCGGACCACGACGGTCCGGTTCCGGGCGGTCGCGCGCCAGTCGATGGACCGGACGTCGTCGCCGCGCACGTACTCCCGCAACGAGTCGAACTCCGTCCCCTGGCCGCGCACCCGCACCGCCGAGCGGCCGTCGAGGTCGCGCAGCCGGGCCAGCCGGGACGGCAGGTGCTTGCGCGACTCGAAGGGCGGCACGGACCGGACCACTCCGGGGACCTGGGCGGTGCGCTGGCGGTAGGCCAGGCCAAGCGGCCCTCGTGAGCGCACGGTCACGCCGCGTGCCTGCAGGTCGCCGCGGCGTACGGGCCGCAGTGGCGTGCGCAGGAGCACCCGGTCGCCGGGCGTCAGCCGCAGACGGTGCCGGTTCTCCCGCGCCCCCGCGGTCGGCTGCCAGGCATCGCGGAGCACGCCGGTGAACCGTCGGCCCGACGGGTTGGCCACCACGAGGGTCGAGGAGGTCGGCTCGCCCAGACGAACCGGTGCGGTGGGCCGGCGGGAGATCTCCAGCGCAGTCGGCCGTGGTGCGACCAGGGCGTCGACGGCGACCAGCAGGGCCACCGCCAGCAGCCAGAGCCACATGGTGCCGAAGGACGGCCGCAGCACCACCGGCACCAGGCCGAGCAGCACCAACAGCGGGACGCGCCCCGAGATGGCCATCAGCGTGGGACCGGCACGGACCCCAGTGCGGAGTCGAGTACCTGGCCGACCTGCACCCCTTCGAGCTCGGCCTCGGGACGCAGCCCCAGCCGGTGTGCCAGCGTCGCCTGCGCCAGCGCCTTCACGTCGTCCGGGGTCACGAAGTCGCGACCGGTCAACCACGCCCACGCCCGCGCCGAGCGCATCAGCGCCGTCGCCCCCCGCGGGCTGACGCCCAGGCTGAGGGACGGCGACTCGCGCGTCGCGCGGGCGATGTCGACGATGTACGACGCCACCTCCGGCGACACCTGGACGCGCTTGACCGCCTCCTGCCCGGCCGCGATGTCGTCGGGTCCGCAGACCGCCCGGACACCGGCTCCCGCGATGTCGCGCGGATCGAACCCCGCGGCGTGACGGCGCAGGATCTCCAGCTCCGCGTCCCGCGGCGGGATCGGCAGCACCACCTTGAGCAGGAAGCGGTCGAGCTGCGCCTCGGGCAGGGGGTAGGTGCCTTCGTACTCGACGGGGTTCTGCGTGGCGGCGACCAGGAACGGGCGCGGCAACGGGCGGGAGACCCCGTCCACCGAGACCTGGCCCTCCTCCATCGCCTCGAGCAGGGCGGACTGGGTCTTCGGTGGTGTCCGGTTGATCTCGTCGGCCAGCAGCAGGTTGGTGAACAGCGGCCCCTCGCGGAAGCTCAGCTCGCCCTGGGTGCTGTCGATGACCATCGAGCCCGTGATGTCGCCCGGCATCAGGTCGGGGGTGAACTGGACCCGGCGGGTGCGTACGTCGAGCGCGCCGGCGAGGGTACGCACGAGCAGGGTCTTGGCCACCCCGGGCACGCCCTCCATCAGCACGTGGCCGCCGCACAGCAGGGCCACGAGCAGGCCCGACACGGCCGCGTCCTGGCCGACCACCGCCTTGGCGACCTCGCCGCGGACCGCGGCGAGGCGCTCGCGCGCGTCGTTCCCGTGATCGGCTGGCGGAGGAGGTTGCGCGGCAACCGTCTCGAAACCCGGGGAGTCAGTGGACTGCGTCATCAGCGGCGTACCTCTCGTTCGAGCCCGGCCAGGTCGTTGGCCAGGGTGATCAGGTCGTGGTCGGTGGCAGGTGGCGGCGCCTCGTCCGCCAGCAGGAGGGCGACCTGCTCCACCGGGCGGCCGACGTGCCGGGCGACGTCGCGGACGAGCGCCTGCTGGTCCACCTGCGAGGGCAGGTGCAGCCGCTCCGCGATGCCGCGTCGGGCGGCGCGCCGCAGCGCCCGCGCGGCGTGGACCCGGTCGCCGGACCGGTGGTAGAGCCGGCCCCGGCTGCTGGCGGTCTCGATCGCCTTCACGGTCACGGGGAGCGGTTCGGTGACCAGGGGGCCGAGCCGCCTCGACCGCCAGAGCAGCAGCGCGACGACCGTCGCGCCGGCGATCCAGAGGCCGGGGAAGATCCACTCGGGCAGCAGCGTGCGCAGACCCACTCCGTCACCCCCGACGAGGTCGTCGACCTCCGGGACGTACCAGACCAGGCGGTCGCGCTGGCCGAGCAGCCGCAGTGCCACCGCCGCGTTGTCGGCGCGCAGCACTTCGTCGTTGGTCAGCAGGTCGGCTGCGCCGAGGAGGGTCACGCCCGGCCGCGGCGAGGCCGCGATCACGCCGTGCTCGCCCGGGAAGCAGCCGTCGGCGACGTCGTACTCGGTCGCCAGGTCGACGCGGATCTCGAGCCCGTCGAGGAGCGGGTCGTCGCAGGAGGCCGCGCGGTCGCCGGGGAGTGCCACCGAGAACGTCGGGGCGACCAGGCCGAGGGCGTCGACGGCCCCCGGCTCCGGCTCCACGACCACGAGGTCGGCGCCGGAGAGGTGGGTGAGGAGGCGGTCGGCGGTGCTCCGGCCGAGGAGGTACGTCGACGTCACCACCACCGTGGCACCGGGATCCAGCGACTCCGCGTCCAGCGCGTCGGCGCCGCGGGCCACGCGGACCTCGACGCCCTGGCCGTCCAGCACGCGCGCCAGGGCACGGGCACCCTGCGGGCCGGGGTTGTCCGGGTCCAGCGGCCCGCTGGTCGGCGGGCGCCCGCCGACCAGGACGACCACGACCACCGCGAGCACGAACCCTCCGCCGATGAGCAGCGTGCCCCGGTTCGGCAGCCGCCGGGTCACCGGCGGGCCCCCAGCCGCTCGTCGAGGCCCAGCACGTCGCGGGCCTGCTCGCGGGATGCGGGCCGGCGGCCGTAGAGGACCAGGTCGAAGAGCCCCGCGCACCGGTGCAGGTCCGCCGCCTGCTCGGGGAACGCCCCGGCCAGGGCAATGGCCACCTCGTGGGCCGTCGCGCCCGGGACGTCCTCGATGCGGTCGCGCTCGATCTGCCGCAGGGCGCTGGCGCGGTAGGCGTCGACCAGCGCGTCGGCGTACCTCTCCTCACCGAACGCCGCCTCGGCGCGGGACCGCAGCTCGGCGGCGGTCACCGTCTCCTCGACGAGGAGTGCGCGGTCGGCGCCCGGGGCGCCGGCGCTGCGCCGGGTCCGGGAGACCAGCCACGCGACTGCCCCGACGAGGAGGAGACCGACCAGCATGGCGGCGAAGGTGGTCAGCGGCGGCGCCTCCCGGGCCGAGGTGACCCCGTCCTGGAGCAGCCGCGACAGCCAGTCGACCAGACGCAGGAACAGGTTGTCCTGGTGGTACTCGGGGCGCAGCAGCTCGCGGCGCAGCAGGTCGTGCGCCTCGTCGCCACCGGGAGCCAGCGGGGGGTCGGCCACGACGGACAGCAGGGTCACGACCCGGTCATCTGCCCGGTCATCTGCCTGGTACCCCGGCCCGGGTCATCAGCTCGACGTCGAAGGCCTCCTTGCGGATCCGCTGGTCGACGTACTGCAGCGAGATGACGGCGGAGGTGAAGGGAGCCACGAACGCGGACTGGACGACGGCCGTGACCGCGCTGATCACCGACGCCACGATCGCATCGAGCTCCGAGGTGCCGTCGCCGCCCGCCACGGCACTCAGGGCGAGGCCGAGCGGGAGCGCCAGCATCGCGCCGGCGACCACCGTGACCACGGTGGTCAGCGTGGCGATGCCGAACACCCGCCAGAACGAGCGGTCCGTCAGCGCGTGTCCGCGCTCGATCGCGCTGAAGATCCCGACGTCCTCGAGCATCAGCGCCGGCACCGGCAGGTAGTAGATGCGGATCCAGAACCACCACAGGGCGGCCGCGAAGGCGGGGATCGTGGCGAAGACGAAGAGCACCTGCGCGGCCCCGCCCAGCGCGGCGCCCCCGGCGAGCAGCAGCACCACGAACAGGGCGACCAAGAGGAGCAGCATCACGGCGAGCAGCAGCACCATCCCGAGAAGCCGGCGACGCTTGCCCCGCGTGGCCGCCCACGCCTCCCCGAGCGACAGCTTCCGGCCCACGGCCGCCGCCATCGTCACGTGCGCGACCATGCCGGTCACGAAGAACAGCCCGATCGACTGCAGCAGCAGGCCGAGACCCCGAGAGCCCAGCGCGCCGAGCACCCCGGCGCTCGTGAGGTCGGCGTCGGAGCTGTAGGAGATGTCGACGGTCCACGCGAGCGCCGCGGTGGCCAGCACCGGGATCAGCATGGCCACCGCTGTCACCAGCACGGCCGAGCCGACGGTGGCGCGCGGGTTGTAGCGGATGATCCGGAACGCCGCGTCGAAGATGTCGCCGAGCTGGAGCGGCCGCAGCGGGATGGCGCCCGGCTTGTGGGTGGCGCCCAGCATGGCGGGCGGGACGACGGGCGGGACGACGGGCGGGACGACGGGCGGCACGCCGGGCGTGAGCCCGCGGGGGAGCGGAGGCGGCTGCCAACCCGGTGGCGGCACCTCGTGCTCAGCGCCGCTCGCGCCCGGGGGCGGGTACTCGTGTCCCGACACGCAGGCATCCTTTCAGGCCGCCTGCTCCGTCACCGGGTTTCGAGACGTCTCGCTCTCCCCGTCGCAAGCTCCGGGGTGTGCCGAGCCTCCTCAACCTCCCCGCCTGGTCTGCATCGGGCTCGTCCCTCGCCCGCTCGAGGGCGGTGAATTTTGTGTCCTTCGGAAGGTCTGCCAAGATAGTCCGGTTGCTCCGGCGGGTTGTCGGGGTGCGGCAGTTCTTGATCACTGAATCGCGTCTCCCGATGGGTGCCGGTGGTCCGTGCGCGGCCGCACCGCACCCAAGAACGTATTGGGAGACCCGATCCGCTCGACGCTGGACGTCGGGCCAACACCATCACCACCGATCCGCGTCAGCGGGTCGCAGAGAGAAATGTCTGCGACACGCCCGACCGCGGGGGTCGGGAGTGCGGGGTGCGGAGCACCAGGACCCACCGGACAGCGGCACGAGACGTAAGGACGAGAGAGACCTATGGCGGGACAGAAGATCCGCATCAGGCTCAAGGCCTATGACCACGAGGTGATCGACACCTCGGCGCGCAAGATCGTGGACACCGTCACCCGCACGGGTGCGAAGGTCGCCGGCCCCGTGCCGCTGCCGACCGAGAAGAACGTGTACTGCGTCATCCGCTCGCCGCACAAGTACAAGGACTCGCGCGAGCACTTCGAGATGCGCACCCACAAGCGCCTGATCGACATCATCGACCCCACGCCGAAGACCGTCGACTCCCTCATGCGCCTCGACCTCCCTGCCGGGGTCGACATCGAGATCAAGCTCTGAGCCGGGGAGAGAGTTCAGAACCATGACTATCGAACGCAACGTGAAGGGCCTGCTGGGCACCAAGCTCGGCATGACGCAGGTCTGGGACGAGAACAACCTCGTCGTCCCGGTGACCGTCGTCGCGGCCTCCACCAACGTGGTGACCCAGGTCCGCCGTCCCGAGACCGACGGCTACAACGCCATCCAGGTCGGCTTCGGCGAGATCGAGGCCCGCAAGGTCAACAAGCCGACTGCGGGCCACTTCGCCAAGGCCGGCTCGACCCCGCGCCGTCACCTCGTCGAGATCCGCACCGCCGACGCGGCGTCGTACGAAGCGGGCCAGGAGCTCGCCGTCGACACCTTCGCCGCCGGCGAGGAGATCGACGTGACCGGCACCAGCAAGGGCAAGGGCTTCGCCGGCGTGATGAAGCGTCACGGCTTCCACGGCGTCGGCGCCTCCCACGGTGCCCACAAGAACCACCGCAAGCCGGGCTCGATCGGCGCCTGCGCCACGCCCGGCCGCGTGTTCAAGGGCGTCCGGATGGCCGGCCGCATGGGTAGCGACACGGTCACCACCCAGAACGTCACCGTCCACGCCGTCGACACCGAGAAGGGCCTGATCCTGCTCAAGGGCGCCGTCCCCGGTCCCAAGGGTGGCCTCCTGGTCCTCCGGTCCGCGACCAAGCGGTCCGCCGCTGCCGAGGGGAGCGCCCAATGAGTGACACCGCGAGCACCACGAAGGTGCTGCAGGTCGACCTGCCGGCCGAGATCTTCGACGCCAAGGTCAACATCCCGCTGATCCACCAGGTCGTGGTGGCCCAGCAGGCCGCCGCGCGCCAGGGCTCGAGCTCCACCAAGACCCGCGGCGACGTCCGCGGCGGTGGTCGCAAGCCCCACAAGCAGAAGGGCACCGGCCGCGCCCGCCAGGGCTCGACCCGTGCGCCGCAGTTCGCCGGCGGTGGCGTCGTGCACGGTCCGCACCCGCGTGACTACTCCCAGCGCACCCCCAAGAAGATGAAGGCCGCCGCCCTGCGCGGTGCCCTCTCCGACCGGGCCCGCGACGGACGCATCCACGTGGTGGACTCCCTCATCAGCGGCGAGAAGCCGTCGACGAGGGCGGCGCTCAAGGCGCTGACCGGTGTCGTCGAGCGCCGCAACTTCCTGGTGGTGCTCGAGCGCTCCGACGCGCTGACCTGGCTCTCCCTGCGCAACGCGCCCGAGGTGCACATCGTCGCGGTCGACCAGCTCAACACCTACGACGTGCTGGCCTCCGACGACGTGGTCTTCACCCAGGGCGCCTACGAGGCGTTCGTGGGCGGGACCACCGAGTCCGTCGCCGTGGCCACGCTGGCCGAGGTCACCACGGAGGCACCCGTCGAGGCAGCCGCCGCTCCGGCGGCCCTGGCCGACGTGAAGACCGCCAAGA
>CAWAIZ010000014.1:0-731058 GCA_963782155.1 uncultured Actinomycetota bacterium | reverse complement strand
GTGGAGAGCTGGCCGGGCACGGCGTACCCCTTGGGAGCCACCTTCGACGGCAGCGGCACGAACTTCGCACTGTTCAGCGAGGTCGCCGAGCGGGTCGAGCTGTGCCTGTTCGACGGGACCGGCGGGGCCGAGACGCGCGTCGAGCTGACCGAGGTCGACGGGTTCGTCTGGCACTGCTACCTGCCGTCGGTGCAGCCGGGACAGCGTTACGGCTACCGCGTGCACGGGCCGTACGACCCCGAGCGCGGGCTCCGCTGCAACCCGAACAAGCTGTTGCTCGATCCGTACGCCAAGGCGACCGCCGGCACCATCGACTGGGACCAGTCGCTCTTCGGCTACGACTTCGGGGATCCCGACTCCCGCAACGACGACGACTCGGCCGCGCACATGCAGCACGGCGTGGTCATCAACCCGTTCTTCGACTGGGAGGGCGACCGCCGCCTGAACATCCCCTACAACGAGAGCCTCATCTACGAGGCCCACGTCAAGGGCCTCACCGAGCTGCACCCCGACCTGCCCCAGGAGATCCGCGGCACGTACGCCGGCCTCGCGCACCCGGCCATCACCAACCACCTGACCAAGCTCGGCGTGACCGCGATCGAGCTGATGCCCGTGCACGAGTTCGTCAACGACTCGACCCTTCAGGACAAGGGCCTCAGCAACTACTGGGGCTACAACACCCTGGGCTTCTTCGCCCCGCACGCGGCGTACGCGAGCAACGCCGAGAACACTGACCGGCCGGGTCAGCAGGTCCAGGAGTTCAAGTCGATGGTCCGGTCGATGCACCTGGCGGGCATCGAAGTCATCCTCGACGTCGTCTACAACCACACAGCAGAGGGCAACCACCTCGGCCCGACGCTGTCCTTCCGGGGCATCGACAACCCGGCGTACTACCGGGTGATGGAGGACGACGCCCGCTACTACATGGACTACACCGGCACGGGCAACACCCTGAACGTCCGCCAGCCCCACTCCCTCCAGCTCATCATGGACTCCTTGCGCTACTGGGTGACCGAGATGCACGTCGACGGGTTCCGCTTCGACCTCGCGGCAACGCTCGCCCGCGAGTTCTACGACGTGGACCGGCTGTCGTCGTTCTTCGAGCTCGTGCAGCAGGACCCGATCGTGTCGCAGGTGAAGCTGATCGCGGAGCCGTGGGACATCGGCCCGGGCGGCTACCAGGTCGGCAACTTCCCGCCCCAGTGGACCGAGTGGAACGGCGCCTACCGCGACACCGTGCGCGACTTCTGGCGCGGCGAGCCGTCGCTGGGCGAGTTCGCCTCCCGGCTCGCGGGCTCGGCCGACTACTACGAGCACTCCGGGCGCAGGCCGGTGGCGAGCATCAACTTCGTCACCGCTCACGACGGCTTCACGTTGCGCGACCTGGTGTCGTACAACGAGAAGCACAACGAGGCCAACGGCGAGGACAGCAACGACGGCGAGAGCCACAACCGGTCCTGGAACCACGGCGTCGAGGGGCCGACCGACGACCCGGAGGTGCTGGCCGAGCGGGCCAAGGCGCAGCGCAACATCCTGGCGACGCTGCTGCTCAGCCAGGGCGTGCCGATGATCCTGCACGGCGACGAGCTGGGCCGGACCCAGAACGGCAACAACAACACCTACGCCCAGGACAGCGAGATCAGCTGGGTGCACTGGGACGAGGCCGACAAGGCGCTGGTCGAGTTCACAGCGGCGGTCGCGAAGCTCCGGATGGTGCACCCGACGTTCCGGCGGCGCCGCTTCTTCACCGGCAACACCGTCCGCACCGGCGACGGGAAGCGGCTCAACGACATCGTCTGGCTGCACCTCGACGGGCACGCGATGGAGCAGGACGACTGGACGGGCGGCGCCCAGGCCCTGGGCATGTACCTGAACGGCGACGGCATCGCCGGCAAGGACGCCCGCGGCCGGGCCATCAGCGACGACCACTTCCTGCTGTACTTCAACGCCGACGGAGACGCGCAGGTGACCCTGCCACCGGAGGAGTTCTCCCAGGCCTGGGACGTCGTCATCGACACCAGCGGCGTGGCCGACACCACGACCACGCTCGCCGCGGGGTCGACGTTCGGCCTCGTCAGCCGCAGCGTCGTCGTCCTCCAGGAGCACGCCGCCGCCACCGAGTCCGAGGGCGACCACTCGGTCGCCGCCTCGGTCGCGGCGCTGACGCAGACCACGTCGACGCCGGCCGCCGACAAGCGGAGCGGAGCCCGGCCCACCAAGGACCCTGATGATTGAGTCCGGCGCCTGAGCATGCGGACACCGACGAACACCTACCGGCTCCAGGTCACCCCGGAGTTCGACCTGTACGCCGCCGCGTCCCGGCTCGCCTACCTCCACGACCTGGGCGTCGACTGGGTCTACCTCTCGCCGATCCTGCAGGCCACGGCGGGGTCGTCGCACGGGTACGACGTGGTCGACCCCTCGCGGGTCGACGCCTCGCGCGGGGGTCCCGACGGGCTCGCGGCGCTGTCCGCCGAGGCGCGCCGCCTGGGCATGGGCGTGCTCGTCGACATCGTGCCCAACCACATGGGCGTGGCCGACCCGGAGCAGAACCCCTGGTGGTGGGACCTGCTCAGCCACGGCCGCGGGTCGTCGTACGCCGACGCCTTCGACGTCGACTGGGACGCGTTCGGCGGCAAGGTGATGGTCCCGGTGCTCGGTGACGGCGGCGAGCGGCCCTCGACGGCGTACCCGGAGCCGGCCGAGCACTACGAGCTGGTGTCCTGGCGGCGCGGCGACAGCGAGCTCAACTACCGCCGGTTCTTCACCATCACCACGCTGGCCGGGGTACGCGTCGAGGACCCGGACGTGTTCGGTGAGTCGCACGTCGAGATCCGCCGCTGGTTCGCCGAAGGGCTCGTCGACGGGCTGCGGGTCGACCACCCGGACGGCCTGCAGGATCCCCGCGGGTACCTCGGCGACCTCGCCGCTCTCACCGGGGGCGCGTACGTGCTGGTCGAGAAGATCCTCGAGCCGGGCGAGGCCCTGTCGCCGTCGTGGCCGACCGCGGGGACGACCGGGTACGACGTGCTCGGCGTGATCGACCGCGTGCTCGTCGACCCCCAGGCTGAGGACCGGATGCCCGGCGGTCCCGTGGACTGGCCGTCGCTGACCCACGACACCAAGCGCGCCGTGGCTGACGTGTCGTTGCTGGCCGAGGTACGTCGAATCGCCCGCGAGCTCCCCCCCTCGGTGGTTGAGGTGCGAGGAGCGCCAGCGACGAGCCTCGAAACCACCAGCGTTGAAGACGCCGTCGCCGAGCTCCTCGCGAACTTCCCGGTGTACCGCTCCTACCTCCCCGAAGGCGCCGAGCACCTCGACGAGGCGCTCGCGTCCGCGCGAGAGCACCGGCCGGACCTCGGCGGTGCACTCGACTCCCTGGCCGTCGTGCTGAAGGACCCCGACCATCCCGCGGCCCGACGATTCCAGCAGACCAGCGGCATGGTGATGGCCAAGGGCGTCGAGGACTGCGCGTTCTACCGCTACTCGCGGTTGACGTCGCTCAACGAGGTCGGTGGCGACCCGTCGGACTTCTCCCTCACGCCGGACGTGTTCCACGACGCGATGGCCGACCGGCAGCGGGACTGGGCGCTGGCGATGACCACGACGACAACGCACGACACCAAGCGCAGCGAGGACGTCCGGGCCCGCATCGCAGCCCTCGCCGAGGTGCCCGACGTCTGGGAGTCCGCCCTCGACCGGCTGCTGCACCTCGCGCCCGTGCCGGACCCCGGCTTCGGGTCCCTGCTGTGGCAGGCCGTCGTCGGAGCGTGGCCGGCGTCGCGGGAGCGGCTGCACCAGTACGCCGAGAAGGCGATGCGCGAGGCGGGCGACCACACGCAGTGGACGGACCAGGACGCGGCGTACGAAGGCGCTGTGCACGCCGCGGTCGACGCCGCCTTCGACTCGGCCGAGGTGCGCGCCGCAGTCGACGCGCTGGTGGCCGTCGTCGACGAGCCCGGCCGTAGCAACGGCCTGGCCACCAAGCTGCTGGCGCTGACGGTCCCGGGCGTCCCGGACGTCTACCAGGGCACCGAGCTCTGGGACCACAGCCTGGCCGACCCGGACAACCGGCGACCGGTCGACTACGACGACCGGATCGCCCTGCTCGCCGACGGAGCGCACCCCAAGCTGCGCGTCACCGCGGCGGCGCTGCGGCTGCGGCGCGACCGGCCCGAGCTGTTCACGACGTACGCCGCGGTGCGGGCCTCTGGCTCCGCCGCCGACCACGCTCTGGCCTACGACCGGGGCGGGGCGCTGACCGTCGTCACCCGGTTGCCCATCGGCCTCGGGCGTCGCGGTGGATGGGACGAGACGACGCTGGCGCTCGGCGGGACCTGGCGCGACGTGCTGAGCGACCGCGTCGTGAGCGATCGACTCGCCGACATCCTGCGCGACCTGCCCGTCGCGCTGCTGGTGAGGGAGGACGCGTGACCCGGGAGCGCTTCTCGGTGTGGGCTCCGCGGCCGCGGCTGGTCCGGCTGTCGGTGGGCGATGCCATCGTCGAGATGACGCGCGGGGACGACGACTGGTGGGTTCCCGCCGGACCGGTGCCCGACGCGGAGGGAGAGACCGACTACGGCTATCTGATCGACGACTCGGACACGCCCCGACCCGACCCGCGGTCGCGGCGTCAGCCGGCGGGCGTCCACCAGCGCTCGCGAACCTACGACCCCACGGCGTTCGCCTGGACCGACGAGCAGTGGACGGGTCGGCAGCTCGCGGGAGCGGTGGTCTACGAGCTGCACGTCGGGACCTTCACCCCGGAGGGGACCCTCGACGCGGCCCTGGGCCGGCTCGACCACCTGCGCTCGATCGGCGTCGACCTCGTCGAGGTGATGCCCGTGAACGCGATGAGCGGCGTGCACAACTGGGGTTACGACGGCGTGCTCTGGCACGCGGTGCACGAGCCGTACGGCGGCCCTGCGGCCTACCAGCGGTTCGTGGACGGCTGCCACGCTGCGGGGCTCGGCGTGATCCAGGACGTGGTCTACAACCACCTCGGCCCGTCGGGGAACTACCTGTCGGAGTTCGGCCCGTACCTCAAGGCGGGCCGCAACACCTGGGGCGACCTGGTCAACCTCGACGAGGACGGTTCGGCCGAGGTACGCCGGTTCATCCTGGACAACGTCCGGATGTGGCTGGCCGACTACCACGTCGACGGGCTTCGCCTGGACGCCGTGCATGCCCTCGACGACTCCTCCGAGGTGCACCTGCTCGAGGAGATGGCGATCGAGGTCGCCGCGCTGTCGGCCCATCAACGCCGGCCGCTGACGCTGATCGCGGAGTCAGACCTCAACGACGCCAGGCTGGTGACACCGCGGGAGGCGGGCGGCTACGGGCTGGACGCCCAGTGGAGCGACGACTTCCACCACGCGGTGCACGTCGCGCTGACGGGGGAGACGCACGGCTGGTACGCCGACTTCGAGCCGCTGACGGCGCTCGCCAAGGTGTACGAGCAGGGCTTCTTCCACGACGGGACCTACTCCTCCTACCGCGACCGCGACCACGGCGTCCCGATCGACACCGCGGCGATGCCCTCGTGGCGGCTGGTGGTCTGTGCCCAGAACCACGACCAGATCGGCAACCGCGCCGTCGGCGACCGCATCGTGGAGGCGCTGGACGACGACCAGCTCGCCTGTGCTGCCCTGCTGATGCTGGCCGGGCCGTTCACGCCGATGCTGTTCCAGGGCGAGGAGTGGGCCGCGTCGTCGCCGTTCCAGTTCTTCACCTCGCACGAGGAGCCGGAGCTCGCCGAGGCCACCGCGACGGGACGGATCGAGGAGTTCGCCCGCCTCGGCTGGGATCCCGCACAGGTGCCCGACCCGCAGGACCCCGCGACGTTCACGCGCTCCAGGCTCGACTGGTCGGAGCTGGGCGACGGCCGGCACGCGCGGATGCTGGCGGTCTACCGCCAGCTCGCCGCGTTGCGCCGCGAGCTCCGGGACCTGACCGACCCGGCGTTCGGCCGCACCCGGTGCGTGGTCGACGAGGACGGTCGGCTGTTCACCCTGCACCGCGGTGACGTCGTGGCGGTGGTGAACTTCGGCACCGAGGGGGCCTCGACCACCGTCGCCGAGGACCTGGAGCTCCGGTTCGAGACCGAGGCGGGCGTCGACCTCGACGGCGCGACGCTGAGCATGCCCGGCCATGCCGGGGCGCTGCTCGCGCCTACCCGAACGCGCTGACCGAACCCAGTGCGCGCTCGGTGCGCGACAGCCCCCTGACCAGCCGGTCCTGCCCGTGCCGTCGCGCGCCCAGGGTGGCCAGCAGCGCGAGCGCCGGGTGCAGCGCCTCGTCGTCGAACGCCGGCGCCGGCAGCCCCACGCTCGCGGCCAGGTCGTCGGCGTGCACGACGACCTCCATCAGCCGGACGGCGAGGAAGTCGTCGGTGGCCAGACAGCAGTCCTGCCACGGGACGTACGTCGTCGGGCCGGCCTCGGCGATGGCGGTCGGGAGCTCGGCCCGCGCTCGGTCCAGGATGGCCGCGGAGTGTTCCTGACGCCCCGCCGACATGGCGTTGAAGTCCTCGACGATGGAGGTGTTCTCGGCGGCCTCCACGGGAGCGAGGAACCAGTCCGTGCGCTCGTAGAGACCGGCCAGGGACACCGTCTCCGCATGCGGCGGCACCGGCTGGATGCGGAGGAACTCCATCGCACACTCGGGCTGGCTGACCAGGTGTCGCACCACGCCGCCCACCGTGAAGCCCGGCAGCGCCGACTCACGGTCCCAGGCGTCGGCCACCCGGGGGGCGGACACCAGGTCCACCAGCACGTCGGTCGCGCGGAGGACCGCGTCGTGGTCGAGGTTCCCGGCGAAGGTCAGCGGCATGCGGCGAGGATAGACGGGCTTCCGGACGAGTTCCGTCCGAGTCGGCGCGACGTCCAGAACCGGACATCACCGTCCGGCGGCACACGAGCGCGTTGCCGGATAGCCGCACGAACCGAGCCCGGGGAGGACACACTGTCCCGGGGCGAGGGTCGCCGTCGGGGGTGAGCACGTAGGTGGACCAGACAGACCGTCGACGAGTGCCCCCGCGAGGGCGGTGGCGGCGAGCGACCCGTCGCGTTGCCGCCTGGCTACCGGCAGTGCTGGTGGTCAACGGCGTCGTCGTCACGACCGTCCTGCTGAGCTGGCCCCACGACGAGTCGGCGGCGGTCCAGGCGGTCCGTCCGTTGGCGGTCGGGACCACCTGGGTCTACGAGGTCTTCGACCACGAGGTCGCGTCGGGCACCAAGACCCAGCAGATCCTCGCCGAGGCCGGTCTCTCCGGGGCCCTCCTCGACGCGCCCGTGCTCTCGACCACCTACACCGACTACCCGGGCCTGGGCCCGACGGCCTCGTTGACCTACCTCGGTGTGTCGCCGACCGGCCTGAGGCAGCACGGTCTCGTGCGGGGTGCGGCATTCCAGAAGGTGGTGCCTCCGGCGCCCTCCTTCGAGCTGCCGCTGGCACGCGGCCAGCGCTGGAGCTACGACGGAACGGTGGGAACCGACGGCCTGAGGTTCGAGGCCGAGGTCGAGTCCCGGGGGGTCGTGAGGGTGGCCGGCCGGGTCCTGCCTGACTGCGCGCACGTGGTCACCGAGCAGGAGTGGACGTCCTCCTCCTCCGGGGCCTCGACCACGGAGACGATCGAGGAGTGGTGGTGTCCCGGGGTCGGGGTCGTGCGGACCGTCGACTCCATCCCGGACCTCGACGTGGCGGTCCGTGAAGAGCTGGCGTCGTTCCAGGGGCCGGACGATGGCTGGACGGCCCGTCCCCAGACACCCCACGCCGTCCCGGCGGGCGGCGTGGACCCACCGGGGACCCACGCGGGATTCACACCGGCTCGCACCAACGCCCGGGCGGACGGACACGTCTCGCCCCGTCTCGCCTGGACCGACAACAGACCGACGAGCCAGGACTTCCCACCGGTCGGTGACGGGACCGTCATGATCGTGGCCGAGCACGACGGCGAGGTCGCCGCGACCGACCTGGACTCAGGGCAGGTGCGGTGGCGGCTCAGGTTCCCCGGCCCGATCGTCGCCCAGCCCACCATCGTGGGGGACCTGGTGCTGGTCGCCGACGCGGCGCGGAACCTGTGGGCGCTCGACCTTCGCGACGGGACCGCCCGCTGGGGACACCGGTTCGGCGACGTGGTGTCGGCTGCCCCCGGTTCCACGGGCACCGATGCCGTGGTGGTCGTCGACGACGGCACGGTCCAGGCGCTCGACCTCGACGACGGGACGACGACATGGACCGCGCGGCTGGGCCGGCGGGCACCGAACCCTCCGGCCATCACCGGTGACGCCGTGGTGGTGGCCGACACACTGGGCTCGGTGCTGGCCCTGGATCCGGGGACGGGTGCCGAGCTCTGGTCGGCCGAGCTCGACGGCTCACTGGTCAGCGGTCCCACGCTCGCCGGTGACTGCGCCGTGCTCGCCGACGACGGCGGGGTTCTCTACTGCCTGCGTCCCGACGACGGTGGCATCGGCTGGGAGCGTCGCACCAACCACTTCCCGGGCTTCCAGCTGGCCGCCACCGACGAGGTCGTGGTGGCGGTGGGCGACCACGCCCATCTGGACGCCTACGACCTCGCTGACGGCAGCCACCGCTGGCACACGGACCTCGACGAGACCCGGACCGGCCCGGCGATCGTGGGGGACCAGGTGGTGACCGTCTCCGAGGCCGGCCACCTGCGGGTGGTCGACCTGGCGGACGGCGGTCGGGCGCAGGACTGGCGGCTGCCCCGACCCGGTTCCTCGACCTCCCTCACCGCCGACATCCCGCTGGGACTGGTCGGCGACGTGCTGGTGGTGTGTGCGACGACGTCGTCCGCCGCGTACGGCAACGTGCTGTGGGCCTACCCCCTGACGGAGGGGTCCGCACACGACGGCGTCTCGTTCCGCGCGACGGTTCGCGCCGTACCCGCCAGGTTGGTGGGTCCCGCGGAGCTCGACGAGACCACTCTCCTGGTGCCGGCCTCGGACGGCGCGCTCTACCGGGTGCCTCCCGCCGGTGCCCCGGACGTGCTGGCCGGTCCCGCCGACGGCGAGCTGCCCGGAGTGGTCGTCCAGGGGGACGTGGTCCTGACCCAGGTGGGGTCCGAGGTCCTCGCGTTCCGCGGAGACGGCGCGACACCGAGGTGGCGCGTCACGGGAGCCGAGCCCGTGCATGCGGCCGTACCGGCGGCCTCGGGCGACACGGTCTACGTGCCGTTGGCCACCAGCGGGCTGCTGGCCGTGGACCGGGAGACCGGCGAGGAGCTCTGGCGACACCCGCTGACGGACGCCTTCGGCGTGGGGGCGCCTCTCGTCCTCCCTGGCGGCGACGTCGCGTTGGCGGTGGGCAGTCTCGCGAGGTACGACGCCCGCACCGGCGAGCAGCGGTGGGAGCTGCCAGGGTCGGTGGCGTTCTCCTCCCTGGCCTACGACGACGGCGTGGTGTACGCCGACCTGGTCAGCGACACCGACGCCGCGCTGACCGCGGTCGACGCGGACAGCGGCCGGGTCCTGTGGTCCCGGCCCAACCCGGCGACCAACCTCTTCCTGGGACCAGCGGCGCACGACGGGGTCGTCGTGCTCGCCTCGAGCACCGGCGCGGTGACGGCCTATGACGGACATTCCGGCGCGAGCCTGTGGCGCTTCCAGATGTCCACCGCTCCCGCCGGGCCGCCGCTCATCCTGGACGGCCGGGTCTACCTGAGCGAGTCCGGACGCACGGAGGACCTGTACTCCCGGGAGTACCGGATCTCGGCGCACGACCTGCGCACGGGCGCCTTCGCGGGGGCCTACCAGCCGCCGTCCACCGGGTACCCGGTCCATGCTGCCGTCGGTCTCAGCCAGGGCACCCTGCTGCTTCCGGCCACGACCGGGCTCGGCGCATCGGTCGTCCTCCTGGAGCCCCGGTGAGCACCGACGCGCCCGGCACGAGACCCGGACAGGCCGGCTCCGGTCGCCGGCTCGGGCCGCTGACCCCCATGTGGCGCGCCGGGTTCCGCGACCCCGTGGTGGAGGGCCATCTCCGGCTGGACGGGTTGGGAACCGTGGCCAGGCAGCTCGCGCGGGTGGGCGTTGTCACGCTCGTGGTCGTCCTCGTGGGGGTCCTGAGCGCGCAGCAGTGGCGTACCGGACCCCTGCTCCCGGCTGACCTCGGAGGCGCACTCTTCCTCCCGGCGGGTTTGTTGCCCGTGTCCCTGGTCGCGCTGGCCGTGGCGTGGGTCCTCATCCTCTGGGGCGCGATGAACGCGTCGTGGCCGGTCCGTGTGGGGGCCGCCGCCTTGTTCGTCGTGACCAACTCCTTCCTGTCTGCGGTGCCCGACATGAGCGCCGTCCCCGGCTTCGCCCTGGCGCACGGTCCCGCGCTGGTGCGGACCTTCTCCTACGTGCCGCCACTGGCCCTGCTCGCCTCCGCCGTCATGACTTCGGTCCTCGGGAAGCCGGCGCGCTGGACGCGCGCCGCCCTCCGGCTGGTGGGGGCTGCCGGCGTGATCGCCTTCTACGCGACGCACCTGTGGATCCACGTGGCGTTCCAGCACGGCGACCTGCCGAGTCCGACGCCCGGGCTGTTGAGCGGCACCGTGGAGGAGATCGACAGCCTGCTGGTCCCGCTCGTCGTCGCCTCCGCGGTGCTCATCATCGACTTCAGCCTCGCGATCGCGGAGGGGGCGGCCGAGTCTGCGGGAGCGTTCGGTTCCCGGGTGGCGCGAGGGCTGCTCGTGGTGGTGCTGGGTGTGAAGCTGTGGTTCGTGCTGCTCGCGGGCGTCGGCGACTGGGCGACCTATGCGGTGGACCGGCCGGCGACAGTGGTGCGCACCGTCGCGGCGGTCGGCCTGCTGGCGGTGGTCACCCGGGCGGTGACCCGGTTCGCGCCGACCGAGGCGTTCGCACCGGCCAAGGAGTGGCTCGTCTACGGGAGCAGCGTGGGCGTGGCGGTGGTGCTGCTGGTCTCGATCGTCGTCGCTGGTGGCGCACTGTTCGTCGCGCACCAGCTCGGGCTGGCCCACATACCCGGCTTCGCGGAGCACTTCCCGACCGCCGGACTCCAGAACTGGGGCATGCCAGTGGTGTTCGTGGCAGCGGTGATCACCGGCGTCGTGCTGTGGCGGCGCGGCGATGCGTGGGCCCGCGAGCTCGGCTCGGGTCTCATCGTCCTCGGCACGTGGCTGGTGCATGTGTCGGTGGTCAACCGGAGCGGCTGGTCGCCCGGCTTCTCCGACCAGGTTGCCGACATCGTGACGACCCTGGGCGTCCTCGGCCTCACCGTCCTGCACTGGCGTCGGCTCGACGCATCCTCGTCCACGGCCCTGCTGGCGGTCACGGTGTTCTACTGGCTCGCCTTCACCCGAGGAGACTGGTTGGCGATCGCCGGGGGCCTGCTGCAGCTCACGCCGGTGGTCGTGGTGGTGGCGGGAGTGCTGTTCACGATCCTGTCGGGCGCCGGCTTCGCGGCGAGCTCGACACGGAGCTTCCCGAGCGACAGCCGGGTGCTGCTGTTCGTCGGCTACCTCGTCCTCTCGGCGACCATCTTGTTGTGGGTCGAGGCGACCCACGCCGCGGCGATGTCGGACCAGTTCGCGGCCAACGGCTTCTTCCTCGTCGGTATCCCGGCGATGTTCTGGCTCGCGGGCCGGCGGCTGATCTTCCCGGCGGCTCGCCACCACGTGGCGCCGAGCCTGCCGACCGAAGACTCTCGGCAGCCTGGAACTCAGTAGTCCCACGGGCGTGAGCGCGAGGGGTGAGACGGACGGTCAGCCCGCCCCCGCGGCGACGACGAGCCCGGCGAGCTCTGGGTTGTCGATGTCGACGGCGACGATGGCGGCCGCCTCGGCGTCTCCGCGGACACCGCCGGCAGCCTCGTGCAGCATCGCCCGCACGGTCAGCTCTCGCATGCCGGTGCGCGAGGCACGGTCGAGCATCGCGTCCGCCCAGGTGGTGGTCAGCTCGTGCCCGTGGCGGCGTCCGAGCTCGCAGAGCGCGTCGAGGATGTGGACATCGAGCCATACGTAGGGGTCGGCCAACCGGTTGGTGCGCGACCGCGCGTCGAGCAGCACGGCGAACGCCTGGCCGACGTCGCCCCGAGCCTCCGACAGCATGGCGAGGCCTCGCGCCGAGATCCCCTCCCAGCACGGGTCACCGATCTGACAGGCCCTTGCGAACGACTGCTCCAGTGCCGCGGCTGCGGCGTCCAGGTCGCCCAGGGACAGCCACGCCTGTCCGAGCAGGGCCTGGGGCCAGGGCAGGAAGGACAGCCAGTGGTCGCGCTCGGCGAGGTCCCCGGCCGCCACCAGCAGCTCGGTCGCCTCGGCGCGATACCCGCGCAGGAGACAGACCCGACCCAGCATCGACAGGGCGAACGCCTCCCGCCTCGGCTCGCCCACCTCGCGCGAGGCACTCACCGCACCCTCGAGCAGCTCGACGGCACGTGGGTACTCCGCCCGGTCGCTGAGCACCGAACCCAGATAGGTCATCGCCTTGGCCCGGACGGTCTGCGAGGCCCCGTCCTCGTCGAGCACCTGGGTCAAGGACCGCTCGGCGCGGTCGTAGCGCGCCCGCAGGAAGTCGACGTACCCCGCCTCCGACCGGACCTGGCTGGCGGCCTCGCGATCGCCGTGGGAGACGGCGATGCGTTCGGCCTCGGTGAGCGTGGCCAGGCCCGCCTCGTCGAGGCCGCCAAGGGTGTGGATGAGAGCCTCCGCGAGCACCAGGCGGGTCCGGATCCGCTCGCTGTCGGCACCCGCGCGGTCGGCGATCCTGACGGCGTTCTCGAACGTCGCGACGCCGGCGACGAGGGCGCCCGCGGACACGGCTGCGGCCCCGGCCTCGGTCACCGCGCGGATCGAGGCCGCGTCGTCCTCGCGCACCGCCCGTGGTCCCTCCCGCATCGCCAGCAGTACAGGCGCACCCGGCGGGGCTCCGAGCTCCCGCTCGGCGACCGCCGACCACGCGTCGTACTGGCGCTGCGCCGCCTCGTGCTCCCCGGAGAGGGTGTAGAGCCTGATCAGCAGGGCCTGATGGTTCTCGTCGAGCGGGCTCATCAAGGCGGCGCGAACGGCGAGGTCCCGGGCAGGCGCGAGGTCCCCGCGCGCGAGGAGCCCGAGCGCCGCCTCGTGCAGGATCGACTCGGTGGCGGCGGCGAGCCGGCGGCGCTCAGAGAGCAGCCAGGACTCGAACGCGTCGGCGTGCCGGATGGCCAGGCCGTCGAGGAGGTCGTCTCCCAGGCCCGGCAGCCGGATGGCCGCGCTCCAGTGGTCGCGGACGAGGATGTCCGCGTCGACCGAGGTGCCCGCTGGCAGCGAGAGCGCGACCGGGTCACCGTCGAGCACCGCGCCGGGGCCCAGGGCCCGCCGGATCTCCGCCAGGCACCACCGCAACGCCCCGAGTGGGTCGTCGGCCTCGGCGAACAGGAGCGAGGCCAGCTGGCTGCGCGTGGGCGCACGCTCGCCCAGCAGCAGGAAGGCGAGCAACGCCCAGCTCTTGCGGCTGCGGTAGCGGTAGCCCGGAGCGCCGTCGACCTCGATACGGGGCCTCCCAAGCAGGTGCACGGTCAATCCGGACGCCGGAACCCGAGCCGCTCCGGCCCCGCTCGCGCTCACAGCGGCCAGCGTCGCACGATCCGTCAAGCGACGAGCCCGTCACGCTCGCCCCTCACACCGTCCAGGATGTCGAGCAGCCACCCGTGCTCGCGCGGACCGAGCTCGTCGACGAGGTGGCTGTGCGCCAGGCCGAACGCACGCAGCCGAGCGGCCTCCGAGCCCTCGGGGTCGACCAGGGCGGCAGCCGTCCCCGGGGCCGAAGCCTCGACGACGACGTGCATCGCCTCGAGGAGGAGACGTTCCGACGCGGTGCCGAGCTCGGCGATGCGGTGCGCGGCGGCGTCGAGCCGGTCGGCCAGCTCCGCGGATGGCCGCCGCTCGGCGGCACTGGCCGCCACGGCGAGCGTGGCGCTCGCGCCGCGTGCGGTCCGCGAACCCATGATGCGGTGCCACCACCGGGCGACGGCGAGCCGTCTCCGCGTCCGGCGCTGGGCACGTCTGTCGTCCTCGAGACGTCGACCCAGGCGCTGCTGGTCGGCTTCGGCGAGCCGCGCGTTGATGACGCTTCTCGCGAGGTACTCGCTCATCGGGTCCATGGTGGTGCTCTCCTTCGGGTCACGCTGGTCGTACCGGCCCACGTGGGCCGGCGTCGTGATGGTTACGGCCGGGCGGCGGCGCCGGTTCCCGACCGCCGCCCGGCGGCGGTCAGATGCCTTCGGCGACGGCGTAGATCTCGTCGGCGACCAGGCCGTGCGCCTCGCGGTGCACGGTGGCGGCGGCCTCGGCATCGGGCGCCTCGACGAGGCAGAAGATCTTGCCCGCCGCCTCGTCCACCCAGTAGCGGACGTAGTTGACGCCATAGGCGCCCTGGGTCGCGAGGTCAGCCTGATGGGCGGCTGCCACATCGGTGACCGAGACGCCCCCCTCGATCGTGTGGGCGTCCATGAAGAGAGACATGTGTGTGGCCTTCCGGTGCTCAGCCCCACGCCAGTCGTCGGGCCCGAGCAACCAGGACATCGCCCGCGCGTGTGACGGACGGTGTGACGCAGCGGGCTCTCGCGAGACGGCGGCTCAGTAGTACCAGGGGAAGCGGGACCAGTCGGGGTCGCGCTTCTCGAGGAACTGGTCGCGACCCTCGAGGGCCTCGTCGGTCATGTACGCCATCCGGGTCGCCTCGCCGGCGAACAGCTGCTGGCCGACCAGCCCGTCGTCGGGCAGATTGAAGGCGTACTTCAGCATCCGCTGCGCCTGCGGCGACTTGCCGTTGACGAGGCGTCCCCACTCCAGGCCGACGGCCTCGAGCTCGTCGTGCGGGACGGCCTTGTTGACCACGCCCATCCGGACGCCGTCGTCGGCGGAGTACTCCTGGCCGAGGAAGAAGATCTCGCGGGCGAACTTCTGGCCGACCTGGCGGGCGAGGTACGCCGACCCGTACCCGCCGTCGAACGACCCGACGTCCGCGTCGGTCTGCTTGAACCGGGCGTGCTCGGCCGAGGCGAGCGTGAGGTCGCACACGACGTTCAGGCTGTGCCCGCCGCCGGCCGCCCAGCCGTTGACCAGGCAGACCACGACCTTGGGCATGAACCGGATCAGCCGCTGAGCCTCCAGGATGTGCAGCCGACCCAGCTTCGCGGGGTCGACGGACGCGGCGGTCTCGCCCTCGGCGTACTGGTAGCCCGACCGCCCACGGATCCGCTGGTCGCCGCCGGTGCAGAACGCCCTCTTGCCGTTCTTCTCCGACGGCCCGTTGCCGGTGAGCAGCACGCAGCCGACGTCGCTCGACGTGCGCGCGTGCTCGAGCACGCGCAGCAGCTCATCGACGGTGTGCGGGCGGAAGGCGTTCAGGACGTCCGGACGGTCGAAGGCGACCCGGACCGTGCCGTGGGCCCTGGCCCGGTGGTACGTCACGTCGGTCAGGTCGTCGAACCCCGGCACGTCGTCCCACGCCGAGGCGTCGAACGTCTCGGACACACCCGCGATGGCGCTCATCTTCTGGGGTCCCTGTTCGAAGCGCAGCGAAGCGAGCATTCGAATGGGGTATCCATGGGGTGACGGTAGTGGGCCCGCTAGCGTGCGAGCGTGACCCCGGCCCCTAGACAATCGGCCCCCAGGACATCGGCCCCCGGGCCATCGGGCCGCACCCGTCGTCCCCGCAAGGCCCCGATGCCCGTGCCCGACGGAGCCCGGCGGGTGTGGACCGACGGGGCGTGTTCCGGCAACCCGGGACCCGGCGGCTGGGCGTGGGCACTGGACGAGGAGGTCTTCGCGGCCGGACGTGAGGACCCGAGCACCAACCAGCGCATGGAGATCCGCGCCGCGCTCGAGGCGGTGCGCGCCAACGCCGGACCCCTGCTGGTGGTCAGCGACTCGACGTACGTCGTGCACTGCTTCCGCGACCGCTGGTGGCAGGGCTGGCAGGAGCGGGGCTGGACCACCAGCGCCAGGAAGCCGGTGGCGAACCGCGACCTGTGGGAGCCCCTGGTCGAGCTGTACACCCAGCGCGGCGACGTCGCGTTCGACTGGGTGAAGGGGCACTCGGGCGACCGGATGAACGACTTCGTAGACACGCTCGCGGTGGCCGCCTGCAGGGGGTGACCGGAAACACGGCGCCGACGGGGGCCGATTCTTTGGATCGATCCAATTCTTGCCGCACCATGGAGGTGGAGGGCAGCGTGGCCCTCCTCCCGAGCACGAGAACCACTCCCCCGAGGAGCACCGATGACGACGATGAAGCGTCTGCTGCGCCGTCTCGACGGCTACACCCTGATCACCATGAACGCACCCCAGACTCACGAACGGGCCCACGAGCGGGCCCACTACCGCTGGCACGTCCGCAAGCAGCCCTGACCACCGCCGGCGGGAATGGCCCGCGCCGCCGCCCGGTTGAGCCGGACATGACTCTTCTCGTGGGCGAATACGTGCCGAGCACCCAGCAGTGGGTGCGCGACCAGGTCGAGGCATACGTCGCCTCGGGCGGCGCGCGGGCCAACACCTTGCGCGGCGGGAAGGACCCGATCGTGGTGATCACCTCGATCGGCCGGAAGTCCGGTGCGCTCCGCAAGAACCCGCTGATGCGGGTCGAGCGCGGTGGCAAGTACCTCGCCGTCGCCTCGATCGGCGGCGCCCCGCGCAACCCGGAGTGGTACTACAACTTCCTGGCCAACCCGATCGTCGAGCTCCAGGACGGCCCGGAGCCGAAGCTCTACCGGGCCCGCGAGCTCGAGGGCGCGGAGCGCGCGGAGTGGTGGGCCTATGCCGTCGAGACCTGGTCGACGTACGGCAAGTACCAGGAGAAGACCGAGCGCCAGATCCCGATCTTCCTGCTCGAGGAGTTCTGACCCGGTCCGCCGGTTGGACCTGACGAAATCCCAGCGCAACGTGGGGGACCTAGGCTCGTGGACATGAGCCTGCTGCTCCGCGTCGAGCTGCCCGACGTCCCGGGATCCCTCGGGCGACTGGCGACGGCGATCGGCGCCGCCGGTGGCGACATCGAGGCGCTGGAGATCGTCGAGAAGCGGTACGACGGCACGGCGGTCGACGACGTCCTCGTCGAGGCGCCCGCCGGCGTGATGCCGGACTCGATCGTGTCGGCCTGCAACGGCCTGGACGGCGTCCGCGTGGTCTGGATCAGCCGGTACGCCGCCGGCAACAACCTCTTCCTCGACCTCGAGGTGGTCGAGGAGCTGACGACCTCACCCGTCACGGCCCTCGAGCGGCTGGTCGACCTGCTGCCCGTGACGTTCCGCTGCGAGTGGGGCGCCTGGGTCGGCCCGGGTGACGAGCTGCTCCAGGGCACCGAGGGTGCGCCGTCGGAGATCGCGTTCCACGCCGTCGACAAGCCGGTCCGCCTGGATCCCGAAGGCGACGACATCCGCTGCGCCGCCCCGCTCACCGGCAAGGAGATCGTGGTGATCGGCCGCCGCGGCGGCCCGGAGTTCCTCGACTCCGAGCTGGCCCGGCTCGGCCACCTCGCCGGCCTCGCCGCCTCCATCGCCGGCCGCGGCTGAGCTCAACCAGCGGCGAGGCGCTCGGCGAGACCCGAGGCGCGCTGGGCGCGGCGGGAGACGGCCGCGCGGACCGCGGCCTCCGTGCCGACCACTCGTACGTGCTCCTGGGCGCGGGTGATCGCGGTGTAGAACAGCTCGCGCGTGAGCAGCCGGGAGCCCTCCTCGGGGAGCAGCACGGTGACGTCCTTCGCCTGGCTGCCCTGGGCCTTGTGGATCGTCATCGCGTGCATCGTCTCGACGGCGTCGAGGCGGCCGGGGGCGAAGTCGCGGAGCCGGCTGGAGCCGGAGATGAAGACGCGGCGGCGCAGCCCCTGTCGGACCACCACACCGGTCTCGCCGTTGTAGACGTCGAGGGCGTAGTCGTTCTTGGAGACGAGCAGCGGCCGTCCGACGTACCAGCCCCGCAACGGTCCCCCGCCGAGGTCGCCGACCTCCTCGGCCAGCCAGCGTTCGACGAGACCGTTCCAGCGGCGTACGCCGTAGGGGCCCTCGCGGTGCGCGCAGAGCAGCCGGTGCTCGTCGAGCGCGGCCAGCGCCCCGTCGGGGTCCTCGGCCTCGGCCCGCTGCCGGATCGTCGCCGCGGCCCGGACCAAGCGCTCGCGCAGGACCTCGGCGAGGACGTCCTCCGAGGACTCCTCCACGAACGAGACCTGGTGCTTCGAGGACCGCAGCACGTCGAGCACGCCGTCCTCGTCGCCGTCCTGGAGCGCGGCGGCGAGCGCCTCGATCTCGGCCTTGAAGCGGTGGTTCTCGGTGAGCCCGACGACCGGCGAGTCCGGACGGGAGGAGTACCCGCGCACCAGGTCGCCCAGCACCGCCCCCGCGCCGACCGACGTCAACTGCTGCGGGTCGCCGACCAGGATCAGCCGGCCGTCGGGCCGCAGCGCCTCGAGCAGCCGCGCCATCATCGTCAGCTCGACCATCGACGACTCGTCGACCACGACCACGTCGTGCTTGAGCCGGTTGCCACGGTCGTGCTTGAACCGGGTCGCGTTGTCGGGCCGCCAGCCCAGCAGCCGGTGCAGGGTCACGCCCTGCGGCCGGCCGAGCAGGGCCACGGCATCGGGGACGCCGGTGAGGGTGTCGAGCTCCCTGGTCACCGCGTCCTGGAGCCGGCTGGCCGCCTTGCCCGTAGGAGCGGTCAGCGCGACCGAGATCCGCTCGCCGCGCGCCGCCGCCTGGTCCGCCACCAGCGCGAGCATCCGCGCGACCGTGGTCGTCTTGCCCGTGCCGGGGCCACCCGTGACGATCGTGGTCCACCGCCGGACCGCGGCCGCGGCGGCGGCGAGCTGCTCGTCGCTGGCGTGCTCTCCACGCACGTGCCCCACCGCCGCCGCCAGCCGCTCCTCGTCCACGTCCGGCGGGGACTGGGTGGTGCGTTCGGCGAGGTCGTCGCGTACCTGCGCCTCGAGCCGGTGGTACCGGTCGAGGTACAGCAGCCCGAAGTCCCAGCGCAGCACGCCGGCCTCCACCAGCACGGACGCGCGGACGGCGGCCTCCCAGGCCGCCACGTCCGGCCACGGCAGCTGCGGCGCGTCGGTGCGCACCAGGTCGAGCGAGAGGCAGACCGACCCACGGCGTACGGCGCGCACCGCCAGCGCCACCGCGAGCAGCACCCGCTCGTCGTCCTCGCCACCCAGCGCACCAACGCGTCGAGCCACGTGGAGATCGGACGCCGTCAGCAGCAAGCCGTCGTTGAAGTCAGCCAGCAGTCCGGTCCGCCCGCGCGCCAGCCGCCAGTCGTGCTCGCCCGTCGGCTCGAACAGCTCGGTCATCGCGCCACCAGCCGACCTGCCAGCAGGGCGGAGAGCTCCTCGACCAGGGGCACCGGCGCCCCCCAGGTGAACACCCCGCACGGAACCCCGCCGACGATCGGGGTGTCCGGCCCGCACATGCCGCGGACGTAGAGGTAGAGCACCTCGCCGAGGTGCACGGCAGGGTCGTAGGCCGGCAGCCGGCCGCGCAGGAACCGGTGCAGCACCGCGGCGTACAGCAGTGCCTGCAGGGGGTAGTCGGAGTGCCCCATCGCGGCGTCCAGTGCCGAGGGCACGTAGGCCGCCGCGGTCAGCGGCTCGTCCGTCGGCCCCAGCCAGTTGGTCTTGTAGTCGACGACGTGGAACCTCGGCCCGTCGGCCGAGGGCACCCGCAGCACGACGTCGACCGAGCCGGTGAGGTAGCCCCGGAGCGGCTGGTCGCCGAGCGGGCCGCGCAGCGGCACGGCGTAGCCCCGCACCGGATCGCCCTCCGGCAGGTGCCGCTCGAGCAGCGGCGCGAGGTCGGCCAGTCGGATGTCCGGCCGGACGTCGGCCGAGCGGTCCCGCACGTCACCACCCGCCAGCGGCAGCTCGAAGTCCATCTCGCGCAGCCGGTCCGACAGGGGCACTCCGCGCAGCGTGACGCCCTCGAGCCCCGTGCCCGGACCGCCCAGCGGCGAGTCGCAGACGGCCACCAGCGCGTCGGCCAGCTCCTCGCGGTCGAGCTCGACCGGCCACCAGCCGAGCTGCTCCTCGATGTGCCCGAGCAGCTCGGCGCGGAGGTCCGGTGCCGCGGGGTCGGTGTGCTCCAGCACCGCGTGCACCAGCGATCCGAACGTCGCGCCGACGGGGAGGTTCGCCATCGGGGAGGGCAGGTCGGCGCCCACCGCACCGGTGGTCGAGACCCCGGGCTCCGAGACGTCCTCGTCGTCCTTGCCGACAATCTCGGGCTCGCTGGTCACCGCGTCCACGACGACCTCGGCCCGGACGGCGCTCAGCGAGGAGTACGACGTACGCCGCCATGCCGCATCGACCGTGCGGGTGAACCGCCGCACGCCGAGCGCCGCCCCGCCGACCGCCGGGCCGGGTCCCGCGAGCTCGGCCGGCTGGCACGGCTCCGGCGTCGGTCCGCCGCGGTCGCGCCACCGCGCGAAGAGGTTCACCACCTCCTCGTCGGACGGCACGGCCGGCTGGTCGGGGACCTCGGCAGCGTCCGCCGCCCGCATCAGCATCCGGTGCAGGGGAGAGGCGACGGCGTTCTTGGTGGGCGACCACCAGCACACGACCTGGGACTGGGCACGGGTGAGAGCGACGTACAGCAGCCGCAGCCACTCACCCGCGTCCTCCTCCTGGGCCCGCCGGACGTGGTCGGACCAGCCCGCTCCGCCGCCACCGACGTTGCGGCACCGTCGTCCGTCCGCGTCGTGGAAGCGGGGCAGGTCGGGGTCGGGGACGTGCCGGTCGGCGACGGCGGGCAGGTAGACGACGGGGTACTCCAGGCCCTTGCTGGCGTGGATCGTCACCAGCTGCACGGCGGCCGCGTCGGAGTCGAGGCGCCGTGTGCGCTCCAGCCCGCGACCGGAACGCCCCTCGGCGACCTGTTCGCGCAGCCACGTCAACATCGACGAGACGCCGTGACGACTGCTCAGCTGGACTTCGTGCAGCCCTTCGCCGATGTGCCGCAGGTCGGTGAGTCGCCGCTCCCCGCCGACCTCGGCGAGCACGCGCCGGTACATGCCTCCTATCGATGCCGCCTCGAGTACAGCCGCCAGGCCGCGGCTTTCGTCGAGCTCCCGCCAGGACCGCAGCACGTCCGCCACCTCGTCGGTGAGGTCCTCGCCGCGGGCGTCGAGGTCGGCCGCGGTGTGCCCGAAGAAGCAGGTGAGCGCGGCCGCCCGGACGCGCGTGCTCCGGTGCGGCTGCTCCAGGGCCTCCAGCAGCGTCAGCCACTCGACCGCGGCCGGGGTGGCGAACACGCTGCCGCCACCTGCGATCACGCCGGGCACGCCGACGTCTGCGAGCGCGGCCTGCGCGTCGGCGAGATCGGCGTGCCGGTAGCTGATGACTGCGACGTCACGGGGCCGCACCGGGCGGCCTTCGAACGTCGCGTCGGAGTCGAGCAGGCGGCGTACGTCGTGGGCCAGGTCCTTCGCGATCCGCGGCCGCACCTGCCCCACCATCAGCAGCCCCGGTCGCTTGGACACGTCCGCGCGACGCACGACCCGCACGCGGAACGGGTGACCGGCCCCGGCCAGCCGGCTCTCGGTGTGGTGCGCCTCGACGTCGCGGACCACGATCCGCTCGTCACCGAGCGCGGCGCCGCGCAGCAGCTCGTGGAGCGAGGACAGCAGCGGGGCGTCGCTGCGCCAGTTGACCGACAGCGTCTGTTGGGTCTCCGCGGTCTCCGCAGCCTTGAGGTACGTCGTGACGTCGCCGCCGCGGAAGGCGTAGATGGCCTGCTTGGGGTCGCCGATCAGCACCATCGTGGCGTGGCCGGTGAACGCCCGGTCGAGCACGTCCCACTGCACCGGGTCGGTGTCTTGGAACTCGTCGACCAGCACGATCTGCCAACGCTGCCGCATCCGCTGCGCGGCCGATGAGGCGTCACCCTTCAGAGCGTCGGCGAGCTGGCTGAGCAGGTCGTCGTAGGACAAGATCCCCAGCCGCCGTTTGCGGCGGTCCATCTCGGTCCGCACCGCGTGCGCGAACGCGACCCGGCGGCCGGCCGGCGTCGACCGCTCCTCGGCCTCGGGCTCGAGCCGGGCCTGCGGGTCGTCGACGACGCGGCGGGCGATCTTCAGCGCCTCGTCGTAGGAGAAGGCCGGGCCGGCCTCGTCGAGCGCGAAGGCCCGGAGGTACAGGTCGTCGACGGTCTCCTTGACCAGGTCGTCGAGGTCCTCGACCAGCCGGGCGCGGGAGTCGGAGTCGCCGGCCACGCCGAGCGAGTCGAGCACCATCGAGCAGAACTGGTGGGTGGTCGCGATGGTCGCCGCGTCGAAGCCGACCAGCGCGTCGACCACGCGGCGGTGGGCGATCCGGCGCCGCTCGTCGTCGTACTCCAGCAACAGGTCCACGAGGGACGAGCCCGTCACCGAGGCGCGGTCGGCCGGGTCGTCGCTGAGCGCCCGCTCGGCCTCGACCAGCTGGGCGCGCACCCGCTCGCGCAGCTCCTGGCTGGCCGCCCGGCCGAACGTGACGACCAGCATCTGCTCGAGCTTCGCGACGCCCTCCACGACGTACCTCGTCACGAGCGCGCCGATCGTCCACGTCTTGCCCGTGCCGGCGCTGGCCTCGAGCAGCACCGTGCCCGTCGGCAGCGGGTCGGTGATGGTGAAGGGCTGGAGATCCGTCACAGGTCGGTTCACAGGGCCCCCACTTTCTCGGCCCCGGACAGCAGCGGCTCCCAGACCTGCCAGGCATACTCCGGCAGCCCCAGGTCGATGAGCTCTTCCACGGTCGTGCCGGAACCCCACACGCGCACGTGGTAGGCGTCCTCGTCCTCCTTGGCGAACGACGCACCGCCTGCGAACCGGTCGGTCTCCCACTCGCGTCGCGCGGCCTGCTTCACGTCGACGTCGATGCCGCGCTCGGACTTCGCGTGCGCGTCGGCCCACGCGGCCGCCGTCGCGATCGGCAGGGGCAGCGGCTTGGTCAGGCCCACGTCGCGCAGCTCGACGAGCGAGCGGAGCCAGCCCACGGCGCGCGTGTCGAGCGGCCCGGTCAGGGCGCGCTTGGGTCCCGCGCGCTCGCGGCCGACCGCGTGCCCGGTCCAGCTCTGGTCGGGGTCGGACGCCGACAGGGCCAGCAGCTCGACCCAGCTCCTCAGTCGCTGCTTGGCCTTGAGCCGGGAGTACCCCAAGGACACCAGACGGGTGCCGTAGACGCCGGCGACGGTCCCCGTCAGCCGCCGGCCGTCGCCGAGGTCGACGTCCACGTCCACGGACCGGCGGGTGCCGGTGCGCAGCTCGGCGGTGCCGTTCCAGAGCTTCTGGCACTCCTCGGTCACACCCGTCAGCGCGCGGACGCCGAGCTGGTAGGGCGGCAGTGTGCCGCGCAGCTGCTCGGCGAGCATCACCGCGGCCGGCTCCTGGCCGGCGAGGAGCTCGCGCAGCAGGTGGTCGCCGACCTGCCAGACCTCCAGCGAGTCCAGGGACACCGGGATCGCGTCGGCGAGCTCGTCGGGCTCGAAGGGGGTGGCCAGGTCGAGCCGGTCGCGCAGGAACGTGCGCACCGGATGCATCAGGAACCGGACCAGGTCGTCGAGCGTGACGTCCTCGGGGGCGCGCGGCGGGAGGTCGCCGGTGAGCAGCGGTGGAACCGGGCGGCGTACCTGCGCAGCCGATCGAGCGCCCTGCAAGGCCGATTCGTCGAAGGAGAACGGCCGCTGCGTCGGGCCGCGCAGCTCCGGCACCGCCCACTCGGGCGGGTCGGCGGCCGCATCGCCGGCCTTGAGGTTGCGGGGGTCGTACGGCTGGAGCGGGTGCCGGGTGAGGATCTGGTCGCGCACCGGACCGGCCGTGGTGCGGTCGGCGGCGTCGAGCAGCTCGCCGAGCGGGACGGCCGGAGGGCGACGGGCGCCGGAGTGCTCGTTGGCGCCGGTGTAGGTGATGACCAGGTGCTCGGTGGCGGCCATCAGCGCGTCGAGCAGCAGCTGACGGTCCTCGCTGCGGCCGTCCCGCTCGCCGGTCTGCGGATGCCGGGCGAGCACGTCGTCGCCGTCGACGAACCCGGCTCGCGGGAAGACGCCGTCGTCCAGGCCGAGCAGGCAGACGACGCGGTGCGGGACCGACCGCATCGGCACCATGGTGCAGACCGTCAGCGTGCCGGTGCGGAAGTTGGCGCGGGTGGGGCGGCCGGCCAGCCGGCCGCCGAGCAGGGCCCGGACGTCGGCCAGCCGCAGCTCGAGGTCGTCGCCGGAGTCGCTCGCCGCGGCCCGCGCCAGCTCGCGCTCGAGCTGAGGGAACTGCCAGGCGTCGTCGGCGGGTACGTCGGTCAGGTCGCGGACGCCGTGGCGCAGCGCGTCCATCCAGTCCGCCACCGTGCGCGCGTCCTTCAGGCTCTGCAGGCACCGGTCGAGCCGGTCGACGAGCTCGGCCAGCCGGCCCGCGAGGTCGACCTCGCTGCTGCCGACGTCGTCGAGTGGCAGGCCCGTGCCCAGGTGGCGATGGTCGTCGCCGCTCATCGCGACGCCGAGCAGGATCCGGTCGAGGCCGGTGCGCCAGGTGTTCTGCGGGAACCGCTCCATCGAGAACGACGCGCGCGCGTCCTGGTCGAGCCCCCACCGGATGCCGGTGCGCGCGACCCATCGGCCCGCCCGCTCGAGGTCGTCGTCGGTGAACCCGAACCTGGTGCGGCACGGGTCGGTCGCGGCCAGGTCGAGCACGTCGGAGGCGGTCACCCGGCCACCGCTCAGCTCCAGGAGGACGCCGGCCACGTGCAGGAGCGGGTTGGTGCTGACCAACGCCCGGTCGGCGAGCTTGACCCGCAGCCGGTGTGCCGGGTGGGCAGCGACGGCGCTGTCGCCCGCCTCGGGACCGCTGGGCGCGAGCCCGAAGCCGGCCGAGATCAGCGGGGCGTAGGTCTCGATGTCCGGGCACATCACGAGGATGTCGCGCGGCTCGAGCGTCGGGTCGTCCTGGAGCAGTCCGACCAGCACCTCGCGCAGCACGTCGACCTGCCGCGACGGCCCGTGACAGGCGTGCACCTGGAGGCTCCGGTCGGCCGGGTCGTGGTGACGGGCGACACGCTCGTCGACGGCCGGAGCGTGGTTCGCGCGCAAGTCGTGCTGGAGCAGGCCCAGGAGGGTCTGCGCATCACCAGCCGACGGCGACACCTCGTCGCCGGACGGGAAGCCGGCGCCCTCCAGGGAGCGGCGCAGCTCGCGCGCGTCGCGGCCGAGCGAGGCGAGCAGCGGGTGGCCCACCAGGCGGGCCGAGTCGTCGTCGTCGCGGGCCATGACCCCGCCGCTGCCCTCGAGGGCTTCCCACAGTGCGGGCGAGGCCTGCGGGAGGTACAGGTGGACGTCGCGGTGCTCGCCCAGCGCCGCGAGCAGGTCCACCTCGGTCGCCGGCAGCCGGGTGTGCCCGAACAGTGACAACCTGGGCGGCAGGTCGAGCGCCGCACCGCCGGCGCGCAGCGTCTCGACCGTGGTGGCGTGACGCTGGTCGGGCGGCGGTGCGTCGACGCGGGCCAGCAGCCGCCGCCAGAGCTCCGGCTGCCAGCTGAGGTCGGGGTCGAGGTCGTGGCCGGCCCCGTCGGTGTCGCGGCCCTCACGCCAGTCGGTGACGAGGGCGGGCCGCTGGGCGGCGTACGACGCGAACAGTGACGCGAGCCGGATGGCCACGCTGTAACGCCGGTTGCGTCGCACCTCGCGGTCGTGACCCGACAGTCCATGACCGAGGTGGGCGGCCAGCGTCGCGCACCAGGGCTCGCCGAGGCTGGCGTCGATGGTGGCCAGCAGCGGCCAGACCAGGCGCTCGGGGTCCCACGGGTCCTCGGCGTCACGGCCAACGAGGAGCGAGACGAGTGACCGCGGCTGGAGGAACCGGACGCCGGCGCACACGCCGTCGCCTCCTGCCCCGATGCCGAGGCGGTGCGAGAGCCGCTGCGTCAGCCAGCGCTCGACGCCACGCGCGGGCACGACGACGACCTCCTGGGCCAGCGGGTCGTCGAGCGGGCGCGCCAGCAGGTCCCCCAGCGCCTCGGCCAGCAGGTCGGTGCGCGGGGCCCGGTGCAGGTAGAGCGCCACGCGGCGACCTTATGCGCCGCAGGGGACACCGCTGGCAGGCAACAGGGCCGGCGCGATCCCGTGATACGCGCCGGCCCCGTGGCTGTGGTGCGGTGATGCCGCTAGAAGACCCTCCGGCGCGTGCCGCCGATCGGGACCAGGTTCACGATCAGGCCCACGACGAGCAGGATCAGCCCGATGATGGTGAGGATGCTGATGCTGGCCACCAGGCCGATGATCAGGAGGATCAGTCCGAGGACAACCATGGGTCTCCCTCCGCAAAACCGGCGCCACGGTGGCGCAGGACTACGCCAGGTTGGCTGGCCTGTCGTCGCGACGCCTCACCCCTCTGGGTGGAGTCGGAAGTCGGGTGGCCCTAGTGTGGGCGGGTGCCCATCCGCGTCGCTCTCGTCAACGACTACGAGGTCGTCGTCCACGGCATCGCGTCCATGCTGCGGTCCCACACCCACCGGGTCGAGGTCGTGGAGCTGAACGCCTCCAGCCACGTGGCCGAGTCGGTCGACATTGCGCTCTTCGACACCTTCACGCAGAGCCGCGACGACGGCACCGGCGTGGTGCGGCTCCTGGAGAACCCGTACGTCGACAAGGTCTGCGTCTACACCTGGAGCACCGACCGCATGCTGCGCGAGTCGGCCCTCAAACTCGGCATCTCCGGCTACCTCTCCAAGCGCCTCAGCGCCTCCGAGCTGGTCACCGCCCTCGAGCAAATCTTCAAGGGCGACGTCGTGGTCAGTGACGAGCCGGCTCGGCTGCCCCTGATCGGCGGCGACTGGCCCGGCCGTGAGGAAGGCCTGACCGCGCGCGAGGCCGAGGTGCTCTGCCTGATCACCCAGGGCCTCACCAACGCCCAGATCGTCGAGCGCACGTCGCTGTCGATCAACTCGATCAAGTCCTACATCCGCTCCTGCTACCGCAAGATCAACGTCGACAGCCGGTCGCGGGCGGTGCTGTGGGGCGTCGACCACGGCATGCAGCTGGACCGCGTCCGCGTGCCGGACCCCGACATCCCGGGCTCGAACGGCTGATCCCTCGGGCGCCTGGTTTCGGGTCGCCATTGGGCAGAAACGCCATCCTGGAACCGCTTACATCGGGCGATTGGTCCCAAACGCCACCAGCCACGGCCTACTCAACCGTCTGCTCCGCACGTACCCCGGCGACGACCTGCTCGTGCTCCTGTCGGCGTACGGCGGCCAGGCCGAGCAGCAGGTACCCGACGAAGCCGACGGCCAGCGCGGCCGGAACGCCGAGGTTGGCGTAGGCCCAGTTGCCGTCGCGACCGCCGAGTCCGACGGGCTCGAGCAGGAAGCCGAGCCAGTCGAGGCCCTTGCCGGCGCCTGTCGTGTCGATGACCAGGCCCCAGCCGACGGCGGTCGCGACGGCCATCAGCAGAACGGACTCCCAGCGCACCGCGCCGTACCCGCCGGTCCCCGACAGACCATCGGTGCGCGTGAACAGCGCGCGCTCGTCGTAGGGGTAGCGGCGCATGAACAGGTCGGCCAGGAAGATCCCGCACCAGGCGGACATGGGCACGCCGAGGATGATCAGGAACGCCATGAACACCGACAAGAAGTCGTCGGCGATCCAGACGATGTAGATGGTGCCGAGGATCATCAGGACGCCGTCGAAGCCGGCCGCCGTCCAGCGCGGCGCCTTCAGGCCGAGGGCCAGCAGCGTCAGGCCGGAGGAGTAGATGTCGAGGATCGCGCCGCTGACCAGGCCGCCGACGGCGACGAGCGCGAACGGCAGGAGGAACCAGGTCGGCAGCAGCGTGGTGAGCGCGCCGATCGGGTCGCCGGCGATGGCGCCGGACAGGTCGGGGTCGTCGGCGCAGAGCAGGATGCCGTACGCCACCAGGACCACCACCGGCAGGGAGCCGCCGAACGTCGGCCAGAAGACCACGCCGGTCGAGCGGGCGGTGCGCGGGAGGTACCTGGAGTAGTCGGCCGCGGAGTTCACCCAGCCGACGCCGAACCCGGTCATGACCAGCACCGTGGCGCCGATCACCGCCGAGGTCGGGCCGTCGGGGAGCGCCCGAGCGGCGTCGAGGTTGATCTCGTCGAAGGTGAGCGCGACGTACACACCGGTGACGACGATCAGCGCGATCGTCAGCCACTTCTGGATCCGCATGATCGCGTCGAAGCCGAGCACGCCGGCGGCCACGATCACGCCGGCCACCACCACGAACGCGACGACCTTGGTGGAGTCGCCGGACGCCCAGCCGAGCCGGTCGAAGACGGTCGCCGTGGCGAGCGTGGCCAGCGAGACGAGCACGGTCTCCCAGCCGACGAGGAGCAGGTAGGACACGATGCCCGGCAGGCCGTTGCCGAACCGGCCGAACGCCGCCCGGCTGAGCACCAGGGTCGGCGCCGAGCCGCGCTTTCCCGCGATCGAGACCAGCCCGACGAGCAGGAAGCTGGCCACGGTGCCGACGACCGTGGCGACGATCGCCTGGGTCAGCCCGATGCCGAAGCTGAGCACGAAGGAGCCGTAGGAGACGGCCAGCACCGAGATGTTCGACGCCGTCCACGGCCAGAAGAGACCGGCGGAGCTGCCCTTGCGTTCGCTCTCGTCGATGACGTTGATGCCGTTGGTCTCGATGGCTCCGGTACGACGCGGCGGTGCCTCGGTGCTCATGTCCTCAACCCTTCTTCGACGAGTCGGGCCACCAGCGGCCCGACCCTCATGGCGCTGCGCTCGGCGATCCTGACCACCTCGTCTGGGTCGATCCCCGACTCCCCCGATTCGGCTGGGCCCTCGATCGCGGTCACGGTCGAGAGTCCAACCAGCTCCAGGTCCCACTCTCGCGCCGCGATCGCCTCGTACACCGTCGACATGCCGACCAGCTCCGCGCCGATCCGCCTCAGCCAGCCGGCCTCGGCCCACGTCTCGTAGTGCGGCCCGCCTAGCAGCGCGTACACCCGCTCCTCCAGCCGCGCGTCCAGGCCGCGCGCGATCGCCCGCAGCCGCGCCGACCAGACGTCGGTGAGGTCGATGAACCGGGGACCCTCCAGGGGACTCCCCAGACCGTTGAGCTGCGCGAGGTTGATGTGGTCACCGATGAGCAGCACGTCCCCCAACGCGACGTCCTCGCGCAGGCTGCCGTTGGCGTTGGTGAGGACGGCCAGGCGTACGCCGGCGGCCGCGGCGGTCCGCACCGGGTGCGCGACCGCGGCGGGACCGTGACCCTCGTAGAGGTGCGTCCGGCCGAGGTAGAGCAGGACACGGTGCTCGCCCAGCACGACCGACCGCACCTCGCCGCGGTGGCCCTCGGCGACCGGCGCGCGGAACCCGGGAAGCTCGGTCATCGGGAACGCCGCGACGGGCTCACCGAACGCGTCCGCCGCGGGAGCCCAGCCCGAGCCGAGGACGACCAGCGCGTCGTGCCGGTCGGCGCCGGTCAGCTCGGCGAGGCGTACGGCGGCGGCGTGCGCGTCGTCGTACCCATCGGGGGTGCCCACCCCTCCACTGTGGCACCACGGCGCAGGCGCTCGCGGGTCGGGATCCAGGCGCACCCAAGGGTGAGCCCGGCCGGTGGTGAGGGTCCTACGCTGGCTCCCGCCATGACGATCACCGACATCCGCTGCCACCGGCTCACGGCCCCCCTCCACACGCCGTTCGTGACCGCGCTGCGCCGCACCGACGACCTCGAGACCACGGTCGTCGAGGTGGTCGACGACGAGGGCCGGCGAGGGTACGGCGAGGCGCCGCAGGTCTGGCGGATCACCGGGGAGTCGCTGGCCGGCGCGGACGCCTGCCTGTCCGGGCCGCTCGCCGACGTGGTCCGCGGCCGGTCGCTCGACGACCTCGAGGACCTGTCCGACGAGCTGGCCGAGGCGGTGGTGGGCAACACCGGCGCCAAGGCGGCCATGGAGATCGCGCTGCACGACCTGGCCGCCCGAAAGGCCGGCGTCTCCCTCGTCGCCTTCCTGGGCGGCCCGGACGGCGAGCAGCGCGTGGCCACCGACGTGACGCTGTCGGCCGGCGAGGCCGACGAGCTCGCCACGGCCGCGGCCGAGCGCACGGGCGAAGGGTTCGGGGTCCTCAAGCTCAAGGTCGGCACGGACGCGGCGACCGACGTGGCCCGTGTGCGCTCGGTGCGGGGCGCGGCGCCGCAGGCCCGCATCCGGCTGGACGCCAACCAGGGCTGGACGCCCGACGAGGCGATCACGGCGATCCGGGCGATGGAGGACGCCGGACTGGACGTCGAGTTCGTGGAGCAGCCCGTGCACCGCGACGACCTCGCCGGGCTGGCCCGGGTGACCGAGGCAGTGGCGACGCCGGTGATGGCGGACGAGGCCGTGTTCGGGCTGCCGCAGCTGCGCGCCGTCATCGAGCACCGCGCTGCCGACCTGGTCAACGTCAAGCTCGCCAAGTGCGGCGGCCTGCGGGTGGGCCGCACCCTCCTCGAGCTCGCCCGCGGCTCAGACATGGGCACCATCGTCGGCTCGATGATGGAAGGCCCGATCGGCGTCGGCGCCGCGGCCGCGCTGGTGGCCGCGGTCGGGACCAGCCACGTCAGCGACCTCGACGCCGCGTGGTGGCTGGCCACCTCGCCGGTCGTCGGCGGGGCGACGTACGGCGAGGGCGTCATCGTCTTGTCCGAGTCCCCTGGCCTCGGGATCGAGAGCCTGCGATGAGCGAGGTGATGCGCGTCGGCGTACCCGTCGCGACGATGTGGTCCTCCCCGGAGTCGCCCCGAGACCTGGACGCCGCCGCGGTCGCGGACAGACCGGACGTGGGCGCCTGGCTGGCCGGGCTGACGGCCGAGGACCGGCTCGGCCTGCACGGGCGGACCCTCACCCAGCTCCTCGACGGCGAACCGGTGCTGGTCGAGGGGCGCCTGGACGGCTTCGTCCAGGTGGTCGCACCCTGGCAGCCGGTGACCGGTCGCAACGGCTACCTCGGCTGGGTGCGCGAGGCCCACCTCCGGGCTGCGGTCGACCAGGACCCGGACCACCCCGCGGACCACGTGCCTGCCGACCGCATCACCATCGCGGCGTACGCCGAGCGCTTCGCCGGCCTCGTCTACCTCTGGGGCGGCACCAGCCCGGCCGGGTTCGACTGCTCGGGCCTGGTGCACTACAGCTACCGGCAGGCGGGGATCGTGGTGCCGCGCGACTCCCCCGACCAGGCCACCGCCGTCACCCCGGTGCCACTGGGCGAGGAGGAGCCTGGCGACCTGTACTTCTTCGCGCGCGAGGACGGCCGCATCTACCACGTCGGGTTCGTCCGGGGCGGTGGCCGGATGCTGCACGCCCCCGAGTCGGGCGGGTCCGGGCGGATCCTCGAGGAGGAGCTCACGCCAGAGCGCCGCGCGCACCTGGTGGCCGCGGGACGGTTCGAGCTCTAGCGATCGTCGGCGGCCAGGTCCTAGCCGCTGAGGATCTCCCCGAGGGCGGCGAGCAGGCGGTCGATCTCGTCCTCGGTGGTGTACGGCGCGAGGCCGATCCGCAGGCCGCCGTCCTCGCCGAGGCCGAGCAGGTGCGAGGCCTCCCAGGCGTAGAAGTTGCTCGACGGGGCGTTGATGTCGCGCTCCGCCAGGGCCACCGAGACGTCGGCGGCCGCGGCATCTGCGAACGTCACGAGCACGGTCGGCGTACGGCGCTTGGCTCGCGAGTGCACTGTGAGGGGCAGCATCGCCAGGCCCGCCTCGAGCCGCTCGCGCAGACGGTCCTCGTGCTCCTCGATGGCGGCGAATCCCGAGCGCAGCCTGGCCTGTCGATCGCCGCCCTCGCCCCCGTCGTGACCCAGGGAGGCGAGCAGCTCGACGGCCGCAGTGGTGCCGGCCATCAGCTCGTAGGGCAGCGTCCCGAGCTCGAACCGCTCCGGCACGGTCTCGGTCGACGGCGCGAGCTTGTCGGGATGGATCGTCTCCAACAGGGCGGGGTCGGCGACGAGCACGCCGCAGTGCGGGCCGAGGAACTTGTACGGCGAGCAGGCGTAGAGGTCCGCCCCCAACGCACGGGCGTCGGTGGACACGTGAGCCGTGTGGTGCACGCCGTCGACGTACAGCAGCGCGCCCTTCTCGTGCACCGCCTCCGCGATCGCGGGCAGGTCGGGCCGGGTGCCGAGCAGGTTCGAGGCGGCGGTCACCGCGACGACCTTGGTGCGCTCGCCGACCAGGTCGGTCACGGCGCTCGGGTCGAGCTCGGCGGTCTCCGGGTCGAAGTCGGCCCACCGCACGGTCGCGCCGCGTGCCTCGGCCGCGATCACCCAGGGCCGGACGTTGGCGTCGTGGTCGAGCCGCGTGACCACCACCTCGTCGCCCGGTCCCCACTCCTTGGCCAGCGCACGCGAGACATCCATCGTCAGCTGGGTCATGCTCCGGCCGAACACCACGCCTCCGGGTACGCCACCCAGCAGGTCGGCCATCGCCCGGCGTGCGCCCAGCACGGCCTCGTCGGCGTTCCGCTCGGCCGGCGTCAGGTCCCCGCGGTTGCTCAGCGGCTGGGTGAGGGTGCGCCGGATCGCCTCGCCGACGACGTCGGGGGTCTGGGTGCCCCCCGGCCCGTCGAAGTACGCCGTGCCACCGGCGAGGCTCGGGAAGTGGGCGCGCAGTGCCTGGACGTCGTACACCCAGGCGATCCTGCCAGGCTGGTGCCGTGCACCTGTCCGCGGCTGTCGCCTCACTGCGCGCCGCCGGGTGCGTGTACGCCGAGGACGAGGCCGCTGCGATCTGGTCCACGTTCCCGTCTCCTGGTGATCGCGCCGGAGCCGTCGCGTCCCGGGTGGGCGGGATGCCGCTGGAGCAGGTGGTCGGCTGGGCGGAGTTCGGCGAGGTACGGGTCGTCCTCGCCCCTGGCGTCTTCGTCCCGCGCCGCCGGGCGGAGGCCATCCTCGGACCTGCCGCCGCCGCCCGCCCCGATGCCCGGGTGGTCGTCGACCTCGGCTGCGGCGCCGGCGCCCTCGCGGCCTCCCTGGCGGTGCTACTTCCGGCGGCGGAGGTGCACGGCGTCGAGCTGGACCCGGCCGCAGCCGCGTGCGCGCGGCGTACGGGCGGGTTCGCGGTCCACGAGGGCTCGTGGTGGTCCGGCCTGCCGGCCTCGCTGCGTGGCCGCGTGGACCTCGCCGTCGCGTACCTCCCCCACGTGCCCACCGGCCGCCTCGACGACATCCACCACGACTTCCGCACCCACGAGCCGGCGCTGTCGGTCGACGGCGGACCCGACGGCCTCGACCCGCTCCGCGACGTGCTCGCCGGTCTCGACGCCTGGCTGGCCCCGGAGGGCGTCTTCGTGACGCTGCTGGCGCGCGAACAGGTCCCGCCCGGTGCTCGGGTCCTGGCCCAGGACGAGGACGACGTCGTGGTGGCGTTCGTCGTGCGCCGCCGCCGCTTCGAGCGTTTGACACACTCGGGACATGAGTGAGGAAGACGGCAGGCCCGACGACGGGCAGGAGAAGCCCGTCACCGATCAGCTCAAAGAGGCCCTCGACGAGCTTGACCTCGAGGGCAAGGTGAAGGCCGCGGCGGCGACCGCCGAGGACGCGCTGTTCCGCGGCCTGGGCATCGCCGGGCAGTACGTGCACGAGCGCCGCGATGGCATCGAGGCCCTGCTCGACCGGGCCGCCTCCGGTTTCGACGCGCAGACCGGCGGCCGCTTCAGTGGTCCCGTCGGCGAGCTCCGCGACCAGCTGTCCGCCGGGGTGGCCTCACTCGCCGAGCGGCGCTGGACCCCTGTGCCCGACGACGCGAGCGAGCTCGAGGCGCCGTCGACGCCGGCCACCCCCGACGTACCCGAGATTCCCGACGCCCCGGGCTCCTGGTCGGAGGCGGCCGACGACCTCGACGACCCGAGCGATCGGGGCTAGCCCTGGCCAGGGCGAGGACCCGAGCTCCGAGTGTGCTCGGGCCCTCGTCCCACGGGTCCGAGCGTGTCGACCCCGTAGTCCCCTGTTCCGGGAAACCTAAGGCCCGCGGGGGCTACTGCGCATCACCCCTAGGGGGTACTTGTCGGGGGTCACCCCCGTGGGTCAGGCCGCGGTCCCCGGCTCCAACCGCGCGCCCGCCCCGATGTGCTGCCCACGGCCGACGACGGTGTCCCGGCCGACGAGGGTGACCTCCTCGTCGCGGACGAGGCGCGAGGTGGGTACCTCGCCGACGACGCAGTCGCGGGCGAACACCGTGCGGTCGTCGGCGATCGTCGTCGTGACGTGGGCGCCGCGCTCGACCTTGACGTCGGCCCACAGCACGCAGTCCTCGACGTGGGCTCCCGGCTCGACCACCACGCCGGGTCCGAGCACCGACCGGACGACGGTGCCGGCCACATCGGCCCCGGCGGAGACCAGGGAGTCCTCGACGTGGCAGCCGGCGCGCAGCCGCGCGGCCGGCTGGTCGTCCCAGTGGCTGATGACCGGGTACCCCGGGTGGTCGAACACGTCGACCTTGCCGGCCAGCAGGTCACGGTGCCCGTTGAGGTAGGCGCCGGGTCGGCCGAGGTCGCGCCAGTATCCGGGCAGCGCCTCGGTCCGGACCGTCCCGCCCGCGATCAGCCGCGGCAGCAGGTGGTCGCCGAAGTCACCCAGCCCCGAGTCGTCCGGGTCGGCGTCGGGGTCCCGCTCGTCGGTCAGCTCGCGGCGCAGCTCGAACAGCGCCTCGAGCAACGGCTCGGTCTGGTAGACGAAGATCTCGGTGGCCACCGTCCCGGACGACGGCCGTGACGGCTTCACCTCGACTCCGGTCGCGCGCCCGCCCCGGCCGGTGAGCACCACGACGTTCGAGCTGGCCTCGCGCTTGGTGACCGTCGACGTCATCACCGTCGCGTCCGCGCCGGAGTCGAGGTGCCGCTCGATCGTGGGCGCCAGGTCGGCGGCGAAGACGTGGTCGGCGCTCGAGACCAGGATCGTCGGCGCCCCGAGGTGGATCAGGTCGCGGCTCATCCGCAGCAACAGGTCGGCGTTCCCGTGCGCGAAACCCTCCTCGGTCGCCGGTCCACTCCCGGTCTGGGGGACCATCCGCCGGAACCCGCCGCGGTTGCGGTCCAGGCTCCACGGGCGGCCCCCGGAGAGGTAGTCGTCGAGGGAGGCGACCTGGAACTCCACGCTGACCCACACGTCCACGAGCCCGGAGTGCGCCAGGCTCGACAGCGTGAAGTCGATGAGGCGATGCGTGCCGGCGTACGGCAGCACCGGCTTTGCCCGCTCGCGCGTCAGCACGTCCATGCGGGAGCCCTGGCCGCCGGCCTGAACGAGAGCCAGTACGTCGCCGCGTCGGATCATCCGCGCAGCCTAAGGATGATCACTCCTGGCAGGGACCACCCCGGAGGACGGACAGCTCACCCCGCTCGACGTCCAGCGTGACGGTGGCCAGGGTCGCGGTGTCGATGAGACCGGGGTCGTCGGGGTGCAGAGCGTGCCGGCAGATCGGGCCGGCCGGGTCGTGGTGGGTCATGGCTGCCTGCACGTCGGCGGCGCACGCCGGCGGCGCCGCCGTCAGGGCGTCGACGAGGTGGTCGCGGCGCACCCACGAGTTGTCGTCGGTCGCTCCCGCCCGGCAGCCGGGCTCACCCTCGGCGGAGACGAAGTGGTTGGTGCGCACGAGCAACCCGTCCTCCGGCTTCACCTCGCCCACGCCGATGGGGAACGTCTCCAGCGACGCGGCGTCGCCACTGCGGTCGACGACCGTGACGGCCGACGACGCCGAGAAGGACAGCGACGTGACCAGGTCCCGGGCCTCCGCCACCGACGCGCAGTCCTCGAGGAGGGTGCGCAGCAGCACGTGCACGGGAAACCCGATGCGCTCCTCACCGACGGGTTGCTCGTCCGCGTCGTGGTGGAGCATGTTGAGCATCACCCCGAAGCCGGCGTCGTTGACGCCGATCTTGGCCAGCACGCCGTACTCCGTCAGCGTCGTGACCCGCCCTCCGGCGGTGGTCGGGAAGGTCCACACCATCCAGTTGTCCCGCATGTGCGGGTACCAGTCCCACGTCTGGGTCGCGACCGGCGCGTGGCCCGGTCGGGTGGCGACCACGGTCGAGCACTCGGTGGCCGCCAGGCGAGGAGCGATCAGGCCCAGCACCTCGGTCCTGGCGTTGAGGGCGGCCACCTCCTCCACCGCGCGGCCCGCACCCTCGGCCAGCCCGGCGATCTCGTCGGCCGCTCGCGGCGCCTGACGGTGGATCGAGGCCAGGGCCAGGCCGCTCACGGCGGTCAGGTCGACATCGGGGTCGAGGAAGGTCCACAGCCGCCGGTACGCCGCCACGGTGCGGCAGACCTCGTCGGCGTGCGCGGCGCCGTACTCGACCCCGCGCTCGTAGGGGTCCGTCACCGTCGAGGTGAACGTGACGATGTCGGTCACCCGCCCAGTCAAGCAGGGTGTGGTCGGCGTCGGGCCGAGCGGGCAACGTTCCCTGGGGACAGCAAGACGCCCGGGGCCGAAGCCCCGGGCGTCATCGATCAGCCTTGTGCGGCTGGCTGTCAGGTGAAGAGGCTGACTCCGCCCGGGCCTACGAGCAGCCCCACGACGATCAGGACGATGCCCATCAGGGCCTGGCCACGGATCAGGGTGACGATGCCCCAGATCACCAGGACCACTGCAATGAGCCAAAGAATGAATGCCATGTGTGTGTCGCTCCTTCTGAGTGCGATCTGGGCCTACGTCCCGGAGGGGCCGGACCCAGCCACGCGACGAGAGGTGCCCTCCGCGCATCTCCAATCAAGCAGATCCACCACCCCCGCCACAGCGCCCGCAGGGGTGAGAGCAGCCGGCACCTCCTACCCACGGGGGTGAGGACATGTGACTGAGTCACATATAGCGTCCACGGCATGACGAAGATCGAGACCACCATCAAGATCGACAGCTGGGACGAGCAGCCGACCCAGGAGTTCGACGACGGCACCAAGGTCACCCACGCGGTCGTCGGCCTGACCGAGGGCAACGACGGCCTCGCGACCGGACACATGGAGTCGGTCCTCTACTACCGGGCCGACGGCACCAGCGCCTACGTCGGCACCATCCGGCTCGCGGCCGAGCTCGACGGCAAGAAGGGCGCCTTCACGGCAATCGGTGAGGGCGAGCACGACGGCACGACCGCGAGCAGCACGATGCGGATCGTCGAGGGTACGGGCGACCTGGCCGGCATCACCGGCACCGTGGCGAGCAGCTCGACCGCGGAGGACTACCCGAACATGCCGCTGGTGGTCGAGTACCAGCTCGGGTGACACCCGAACCCGGCGACGAGGCCGGGGCGCTGGCCAACGTGCTGGGCGCCCTGGCCCTCGTCGTCACCGACGAGATGGGCCGGGCCGTTGCGGCTGCGGCCCACGACCGCTCGACGACCGATGCGACGGCACTGGCCGCGCTGGCGGAGTTCCTCGACGGGTCCACCCTCGACCGGCTGCACCAGGTGCTCGGCGTGACCCCGTCCGGGGTGGTGCGTCTGGTCGACCGGCTGGCCGAGGCCGGACTCGTCGTCCGCGAGGCGGGACCCGACGGCCGGTCGCGCGCCGTCCGTCTCACCGAAGCCGGTCACGACCTGGCGCGAGAAGTGCGCGCCGCCCGGGCGGCGTACCTCTCCTCACTCGCCTCCGGCCTTTCCGCGGACGACGTGGCCGAGCTGCGCAGGCTGCTGGCACTGGTGATGACGAACGTCGTCGCCGGCAAGGACGGGGGCGCCTGGACCTGCCGGCTCTGCGACCTCGCCGCCTGCCGCCGGCCGCAGGGCGAGTGCCCGGCCATGAACGCCGCCAGCGAGCGATTCGGCTTGGCGGGGCAGCAACACTGAAACCTCGATCCCGGCCTGGGTCCGGCCGATGGGGCACCATCGTCACGGTGGACGCCGATGAGACCGACCTGCGGATCGTGCCCGCCAACGAGGCCGGCTGCGAGGATCTCGACACGATCTACGGAGCCCGCGGGGCCGGCATGCGTTGTCGTTGCCAGCGCTACAAGCTGCACCCCGGCGAGGCCTTCGCGAGGCAGCCCCAGGAGGAGTGGGCCGCCCGCCAGCAGGAGCAGACCCGCTGTGGCGACCCGAGCGCGGACGGCACCAGCGGGCTGGTCGCTTACCTGGGCGACGAGCCCGTCGGCTGGTGCGCGGTCGAGCCCCGAGCGGCGTACCACGGGCTGCTCCGCCCCACCTTCCGGATCCACTGGGAGGGGCGCGACGAGGACCGCGAGGACGAGTCGGTCTGGGCGGTGACCTGCCTGTACGCGCGGGCGGGGTACCGCAAGCGGGGCATCGCCCGCGCGCTCGCCCGCGCCGCCGTCGAGCACGCCCGCACGCATGGGGGCCGTGCCGTCGAGGCGTACCCCATCGTGGTCAAGAACGTCATCGACGAGGAGCTGCACGTCGGCACCGAGTCCGTCTTCGCCGACGCCGGGATGACGGTCGTCAGCCACCCGAGCAAGCGCCGCGTCGTGATGCGGCTGGACTTCTGAGCCGCCGGGTCAGGCGTGCGCGACGAGGCCTTCGCGCCGACCGGCGGCGGTGGCGATCGCGATGGTGGCGGCCGCGGCGCCGATGTTGATGGCCAGCACGCTGACGCTCTTGACGAGCACGAAGGTCTCCAGCGACTGCGAGAGCAGCAGCCACAAGGTCAGGGAGGCCTTGCCGAGGTACAGGAACGCCCACATGGCCGTCAGCAGGCGGAACAGGCGCTGGATGCCGGGCCGGGCCGCGACGTCGTCGGTCATCGGGTAGAAGTCACCGGCCAGCCGGGCCACGATCGTCCGCGACGCGAACAGCGAGGCCAGGAACGCCGAGCCGATGAGGCAGTCGGTGACGACCGGCTGGAGGAAGTACAGGAACGGGCTGTCGGCAGCGAACGAGATGGCCGTACGACCCGTCATCACGGCCGCGGCCAGCACCAGGAGTCCTGACGTACGCCGCCCGGTCACCGCCCGCCATGCCAGCGCGCCGTACTGCCAGCACAGGGCCGCGGCGATCGCGACCCACACGCCCGACAGCATCAGGACCGAGTAGAAGATCCCGGCCGGGACCGCACACGCCACGGTGATGCTGACCGCCACGCGACGGATGACGGCGCGGAGGTGGGGTGAGGGCGACGGGCACGTCCCTGGAGCCGAGGGGATGGGCTCCAGGGACGTGGTGGTGATCGCGAGGGACATGCATGCCTGTCCTGCCGGCGGGCCGGCGTGGGGTCTGAGCCACCGGGGAAGGCGCCGTCGGCGCCTGGGGGGCTCCCGCGGTGGTGTGGCAAACCTACGAGGCGGCTGGCTGGAATCGCCTGGGATCACCCCGAAATGGCCCACTCGGGCCACTCGGCTAGTCCTCCCTGGTCATCTCCCGGTGTCCGCTACGCCCATTCGCCTGCCAGATCGCGACAGGTCTGCGACATTTTTGCCATGACCCCCCTCCGCGTCGGGCTGGTCGGCGCCGGCCCGCACGTCAACGACGTGATCGCGCCGACGCTCATGAGCACGCCCGGACTCTCCCTCGTGGCGTTCGGCGCCACCGACCCCTCGGCCCGCGAGCTCGCCGAGGTCTGGGGCGTCGAGGGCGTCCAGGCCGAAGTCGAGGAGTTCCTGACGGTCGGTCAGTTCGATGCGGCCGTGATCGCCTCGCACCCCGCCGACCACGAAGCCGCGCTCCGCGTTGCCCCCGGACTCGGTCTCCCCCTCTTCGTCGTGGGACCGCCGGCCTTCGGGTCCGCGCCGATCCGGGCCTACGACCTGGCCAACGGCGAGCGCCAGACCCGGGTGACGTCGTGCCTGGACCTGTACCTCCGGTCCGCCGCGATGACGCGCACCGCATTCGCGCGCATCGCCACGCACGGGCGGGTCGTCCACGTCGCGATGGACTGCCACGTCGACCGGCCGCGCTCGTCGCAGTGGGGCCGGGACCTCCTCGACGCGTTCCTGCTGACCAGCGGCATCCACCCCCTCGCCGTGATGGCCGACCTGCTCGGCTGGCCGGCCGCGTCCACCCTGACCAGCGGCGAGGTCACCCAGACCCGGCGCGACGACTGCTTCGTCACCGCCGACTTCACGACGCGCACGGCCCGTGGCTCGCTGCGGATGTCGAACACCCGGAACCGCCTGGACTTCTCGACCACGGTCACCTGCCAGGACGGCACCTCGGTCTCCTGGACCCTCGACGAGCTCGTCATCTACCGCCCCGGCACGGCGGAGGAGGCGCGCCTCGTGTGCGACCCGCTGTTGCCTGGTGGCGAGCGCACGGGCCACGCCGCCGCGCTGCGCGAGTTCCGAGACGCCTGCCTGGGCAAGGCCGAGAGCGGTTCGACGATCGAGCGGAGCCAGGTGCTGATGGCCTGGGTCGAGCACCTGCGCGCGACCTGAGCCGTCGGCCAGACTGGCTGCGTGACAGACCTTTCGCGCTACGCCGACTTCTTGGCGTTCCTCGACGAGCAGCACGCCGCCGATCCCGACCTCCGGGCCGCGTGGGTCGGCGGCTCTGCCGCGACGGGCGGGTACGACGAGTGGTCGGACCTCGACGTCGAGATGCTGTGCACGCCGGGCACGTACGTCGAGGTCTACGGCCGCTTCCTCCAGGCAGTCCGCGAACGCTTCGACCCGCCGGACGTGTGGGAGCTCCTCGAGTCGACCTACCCCGACGGGCGCCAGTGCTTCGTCACCCTGGACCCGTCGCCAGGCGCCCTCGCGGCGCCGACCCGGCTGGTCGACCTCGTGGTCTGGGAGACGACCGACGAGCACCGGCACAAGGACGTGCGCCGGCACGGGTCGCCCCACGTCCTCTTCGACCCCGACGGGCTCGTGGTCGAACGCCACGACGACGAGGAGTCGCGGATGCGAGCGATCGAGGAATCGGTGGCCCAGGTCCGCGCGCAGCGACCGTTCGGCGAGTGGCTGGTCAACCGGGCGATCGCCCGTGGCCACCTGCCCGAAGCGGTGTCGCTCTACCTGCGCTTCGCCCTGCAGCCGGCCGTCTACCTCGTGCGGGTCCGCGACTGCTACGCCCGACACAACTTCGGGCTGCGCTACCTGCATCTCGACATCGACCCGGCCGACGCGGCCCGGGTCGACGCGCTGCTTCCCGGCGTGGAGCGGCTGCGCGAGCTGTCGGCGGAGTGCTTCGCCTGGCAGGACGAGCTGCTCGCGGCCAACCGTGGCCCGTGACGGCGCCTCCGGGGAAGTCGGGGCGCACGACGGCGCAAGAGTGCACAATGCGCACGTGACCGAAGTCGGGGCGGACCCTGTCTCGTCCGCGGGGACCACCCCGGACGTCCGGACGGCGATCCGGCTGGGCTGGGCCGTCGCCGAGCTGCGTGGTCGCTGCTGGCCCGACGGTCCGCGCCCCACCACCGCGACCCTGCCGGCCCGGCCCGCCCACACCCTGCCGCTGCGTTCCCAGCGCGCGGACGACGCGGCTCGGGTCTCGGCGGTCAGCACCTTGCTCTCGCTGGCGGGCGAGCTCCAGATCCCGACCGACGACGCCATCGAGGGGCTCTCCGAGGACAGGCCGTGGGACGACGTGTCGACGTACATCTTCGATCTCGACACGCGCATCCAGGACTCGCTGACGACGCGCAGCGAGGCGGCGGCCAACGCCTACCTGCTCGCACGTGGCCTGGCCGAGTGCTACTGGGGGCTGGGCACTGACGGCGCCTGGAAGTACGACGGCGAGGACACCGGCGTCTCGCTGCCCTTCCTCTTCGGGCCTGACCGGCGGCGCGAGCTGACACGCATGCTGGGTCGCCTCGAGTCCGGTCAGATGCACGTGCTCAGCGCCTCGGCGATCTCCGGCAGCATCGAGGCGTGGGGCCAGGTCGCCGACGACCCGACCTGGGCCGGCGCACCCGACCTGCGCGACCGGCTCTACGAACAGGTCCGCCGGTGGTACCAGCTGCTCCTCCTGCGCCAGGACCCGACCACCCTGGTCAGGCCTTACGCCAAGCTGAGCAGCCCGCACGGGTTCCGCCGGGCCTTGCGCCTGTACCGCCCCCAGATCCTGATCGGCTTCGCGGCCATCACCCTGATCGTGGTGTTCTTCGTGGCCCGCGACCGGTTCGGCAGCGGCTGGATCCCGTCGCTCTTCGGCGCCATCGGCGTCGGCGGCGTGGCCCTGACCGGCGTCTTCGCCCGGGCCAGGAACACCGCGGAGCGGCTGGCCACCCGGATGAAGCAGGACGCCTACACCGACCTGGTGGCCGTTGCGGTGGCGTCGGTGCCGGACTACCCCGGCGCCACCGACCGCAGCGGCAACCGCGCGACCGCGAACAAGATCGAGACGGCGGTGCGGCAGCGAGGACTGACCACCGCGACCGCACCGCCGTCCGACGGGTCCTGAGCCGCCGACTCACAGGCCGAGCTGGGCCCCCAGGAAGGCGAGCCGGTCCACCCGAGCGACGTCAGTGAGCTCGTGGTCCGTCCGGTCGTAGAGCTTCACGTCGGCGTCCGGGCTGGAGGCGGCGTACGTGTCGCGCACGTCCGCCCCGATGAAGAAGTCGTCCGCTGCCCACTGGAAGAGGACGCGGTCACCGAGCCGCGCGGTGTGGTCGACGGGGTTCAGCTCGTCGAAGAACGCCAGGTACGCCGCCCGCTCGTCACCCTGCAGGCGCAGCCAGAACTGGGCGAACCAGTTGCCCATCAGCGAGTCCGGGGCCTCCAGCACCATCGTGGAGATGCGGGTGTCGGAGTCGGCCAGAAGAGCGCCGTACATCGCGCCGTAGTCGTGGCCCACCAGGCCGATCCGCTGCGGGTCGACCGCCCGCTCGGAGGCCAGCCGGTCCAGGGCCGCGCGGAAGGCGCCGACCTGGTTCTCGACCAGGGTCACGTCACCGGTGGTGCCGTCCGGGTTGGGCACCCACGGGAAGTAGCCCTGCGGGAGCACGGAGTACACGCCCTGGCCGGCGAGGCCGACGGCCTCGGAGAGGTACTCGCTGCGGTCGCCGTTGATCTCCCCGAGCCAGTGCAGCCACAGCACCGCCGGCGCCGAGTGCTTCTTCGCCTGGCCGGCCGGGTGCACGAACCACGCCTGGACCGGGTCCTGGCCCGGCACCGGGACGGTGATGTCCTCGACGCTCACCGTTGCGGGCGCCGCACGCTTGTGCGAAGGCTCCTGGGCCACGTGCGTGCCCGCCGTCGCGGTTCCGCCCGCGACCAGTCCCGCTGCCGTCACCACCGCCACTGCTACCAACCCCATTCGACTTCGCATCCGGGCACCTCCACGATCCGTCAGTTGTATAGAGCCAGTTACAACTGACGAACCTAGAATCGGTAGCATAAGGCGTCAAGCAACTGACGCTGATTCGTGACCTGATGGAGTGGGGATCGTGACCGAGGAAGGCCCGGCCGGGTTCCCCGGCGACTGGCTGGCGGACCCCACCGCCCCGGCGAGCGACGTCGAGCTCGCCCTCCTGCTCGTCAACAGCCACGACCTGCTGGAGGACCCGCCCGACCGGCTGCACGACCTGCGCTGGCTGACCCACGTCCTGGGCCGGGCCGGCCATCCGGTCCTCGCGAGTGAGCTCAGCTCGCGCCAGCTGCCGCGCCTGCGCCGGCTGCGTGACGCGCTGCGCGGCGCGTTCGAGGCCGCGTCCGACGAGGAGGCGGCCGCCATCCTCAACCCCCTGCTGCGCAAGGCGGCCGCGGTGCCGTTGATCGACATCGACCCGACGGGAGCGACCTCGCTGCGGGTCGGGATCGGGCTCAGCGGGGTGGCGGCTCTCGAGGCGCGGCTGCCGGCCGCGCTCGCGGCGTACGTCGCCGAGCTCGGCGCACGACGCCTCGGCGTCTGCGGGAGCGACCCGTGCCGGTGCGTGTTCGTGGACCGTACCCGGGCAGGGACGCGGAAGTACTGCTGCACCTACTGCAACGACCGTCACGCGGCCCGTGCCTACCGACGACGGCGCTCAGACCGAGAGTGAGTCAGGACGAGGGTGGTGGGGACGCAGCAGTCATCACCATCCCCACCATCAGGTCGACAGCGGCCCGGTCGGTAAGCCCCTGGTCGAGCGCGAGCGACCGCCAGGTGCCGAAGTCACACGCGTGGGCAACGGCGGCGCGCACTGCGGCCCGCCGCCGCCCTGGCACCGAGCTCAGCAGCGTCTCTCGCCACCGCCGCTCGCCGTCGATCCGGGCGTTCCTGACCCGCTCCGGAACCACGTCGACGTCTCGGAGGACGTGAATGAGCATCGACTGGCCTGCTCGGTAGTAGCGGTAGATGTCTTCGAGCCCGACCCGAAGGGTCTCGCCGGGCTCACCCTGCACCGGCCACTTCTGAGGATCGGGCAGCCGTTGCCGGGAGAGCCACTGGCCGGAGCACGCGAAGAAGAGCGCCTCGTCGTCGGGGAAGTGCCGGTAGACGGTCGCCCGGGTCACACCCGCCCGTTCGGCCACTGCCGAGACGCTGGTCCGAGCCGGACCGATCGTGCCGTGCAGCTCCTCCGCCGCGTCGACGATGCGTGCACGCGTGCGTCGTTCGTCGTCGGCGCGCTTCGTCTTCCGATAGCCCCGCGAATTCGTCGAACGCCGCTGTTCGGTCAAAGTCTTGACAAACCGTTCCTGTCGAGGTGGACTCTTTGATGAGACATCACTGTATCGCGGAATGCTGTGAAGGGAGACGACGTCATGACCCTTGTCGACGAGCCGGAGCTGACCGTCATCCAACCCGGCGCCGGTGAGGAGAGGAACCTCGGCACCATCGGGGTCGTCTTCAAGCTCTTCGGTGAGCACACAGGAGGCCAGCTGTCGATCGTGGAACATCCCTTCCCGGTCGGGGCGTGCGTCCCGCCACACCTGCACACCAAGGAGGACGAGTACTCCATCGTCACCGAGGGGAGGATCGGCTTTCGCTCCGGCGACCGCGAGGTGGTGCTGGACGCGGGGGGTTACATCACCAAGCCGCGTGGTGAGGCGCACGCCATGTGGAACGCCGGCGACGTGCCCGCCCGGATGATCGAGGTGATCAGCCCCGCCGGCTTCGAGCACTTCTTCTGGAGTATGGGCGAGGTCGTGGCGGCCGGCGGCCCTCCGGACCCGACCGTCATGGCCGCACTTGCGGCCGAGCACGGACTGGTGTTCCCGCCCGTGCCGTGGCTCGACGACGTGGTCGAGCGATACAACCTGACGCCGCCGCCCATGCCACGCCCGTAGCTGCCGCCCTCACGGCGGCGGCCGTCCCGGATCCGCATGATGGGTCGGCGTGACGTCGGTGGTGCCGCGGTCGTCGCGCAGGAATCGCTGGCCGTGAGGCTCCGACCACAGCCAGACGCCGGTCTCGACGGTCTGGTAGCGCCAGCCGGCCTTCGTCTTGAGCCGGTGATGTCGCCGGCACAACGGGGCCAGGTTGCAGTCGCAGGTGGTGCCTCCGGCGGTGTGGGCGACGACGTGGTCGGCATCGCAGCGGCGGGCCGGGCGGCTGCACCAGGGGAACACGCAGGTCGGGTGGAGCAAGGAGACCCGGGTGCGCAGGCGTTCGCCGACCTCGTAGCGGTCCACGCCGGCGTGGTCGGCCAGGTCGACGACGGGCAGCACGGTGAGGCGGGTGTCGGTGCGCCCGCACCAGTCCCGCACCTGCTGCTCCAGGATCGGCCGGCAGTCGCTCTCGTTGCGCCCGACGGGGTTCAACCCACGCAGCGCCTCGGTGGAGAGGTGGACGAACAGCGTGGTGTGGCGCTTCGGCTCGGGCGAGGTTCGTCGGGCCAGCATGGCGGCCGCTGCCTCGGGGTCGGCGAGAACGCCGACCGCACGCGAGCGTCGTACGTCGAGGGTGTCGGCCGGGAGGTCCGCCTCGGTGTCTTCCTCGGCGAGCCGCGCCGCGATCTCCGAGAGCGTCTCGCTGAAGTCGCACAGGTCCTTCCAGTCGGCGCGGATGGTCATCTCGCTGACTCCCGTCTCGGTCAGGGACTCCTCGTGGAGGGTGGCGTGCCGCGCCTCGAGATCTTCGAGCCGCGCCAGCTCGACCTCCTCGGGGTAGAGCCGCATCATCGCCTCGTTGATCAACCGCTCCAGGGTGGCGGGGCCCACCTTCTCCGCGACCGGCGCGACCGCCTCGTCGAGATGGGTGACGACATCCTCCGGCTTCCCGAGGACGGCTTGTGCGATCCGCCGCGCCCGCCACACGGGGACCTCGAGCGCCATCACCCGCTCCCAGACATGGGGCAGCCGGTGTCGCAGGACGAGGCCGTCTCGGATCATCGCCTCACCCGAGCCGGTGGAGACGCCCAACGCGGCCGCGAACGGCGCGCCGGCGTCCCACGCCACCGCCGGCACCCGCGGGTCCGGGGCGTCGGGATCGTGGTCCTGCTCGACGTCGGTCTCGCGACGCAGGGCGGAGGCGTGCGCAGCGTCGGCTTCGGGGTCCGGGTGCGCGTCCGCCCACGCGGTCGCCAGGACGAGCAGGTCGGCCTCCCGGGCACGCACCGCCGCCGCCGTCTCACGCACCAGGGCGATGAGGTCGGTCGGCGTGGTGTCCGCGGGCAACATGATGCATCCATTTTATCGAACACCTGTTCGAATGACAATCCTTCTTTGCTGTCTGTGGAGGCACGTGCCAGGCGTCATGGCACCGACGCGGGCCAGCGCCGTGCGCGCCACTCGTCCCACGTCGCGCAGCCTGACGGTGGGTCGTCAGGAGGTTCGCTGCCGTCGGCTAGCCGAGGATCGGACGGGCGACGGTGCGGTCGATGTCGAGCCACGACCGTGCAACAGAACGAGATCACTCGGATCCTCGAACTGCCGTTCAGCCAGGGCCTCCTGGCTCGCGACGTCCTGCGGATGGCCTACGTCGCCAAGGACGGCACTCCCCGCAACATTCCGATCGCCTTCACCTGGAACGGCTCGGAGATCGTCGTGTGCACCGCGACGAACGCACCCAAGCTGCACTCCCTCAGGCACAACCCCGAGGTCGCACTGACGATCGACACCGAGGTGCATCCTCCGAAGATCCTGCTCATCCGCGGCCGGGCGGTGCTGGACGTCGTGGACGGCATCCCGAAGGAGTACCTCCAGATGAACGGCAGCTACGACATGAGCCCCGAGCAGCGCGTGGAGTGGGAGGCCGGGGTGCGTTCCCTGTACGACGGGATGGTACGGATCGTCGTCACCCCGACCTGGGTCAAGCTCATCGACTTCGAGACCACCTTGCCCTCTGCGGTCGACGAGCTCATCCGGCGGCGCGCCGAGCGTCAGCGCGTCTAGATGGTGCACGCTGTCCTCATGGGGGACTACGAGATCCGGGCCCTGGGCCCCGACACGTGGGACGCGTACGCCGCGCTGATCGCCAAGCACAACGGCGTCTTCGGCGGCTGCTGGGACACCTACTTCCACTCGCTGGAGAGGGACCCGGACCGGACCTACGACAGCAACCGCGCGCTCAAGTGCCGGTTGGTCGAGGAGGGCCGAGCCCATGCCGCGGTGGTGTTCGACGGCGACCAGGCGGTCGCCTGGGCGCAGTACGGGTCACCGGACGAGCTGCCCAACATCCACCACCGCAAGCAGTACCTCGCCGAGGCCGACGTCCTGCCCGACTACCGGATCACGTGCGTCTTCGTCGACCGCGACCACCGGCGGCAGGGGGTCACGGAGATCGCCATCCGGGGTGCCCTCGACCTGATCGCGCAGGCAGGCGGCGGCGTGGTCGAGGGGTACCCGCACGATAAGCCCACCAAGAAGGTGTCGTCCTCGTTCCTCTACAACGGCACGCGCCCGCTGTACGAGCGGATGGGGTTCGAGTACGTCCGACCCAAGGGCCTGAAGAACACCGTGATGCGGCGGACGGTCGAACCTCACTAGGCCACTGCTGCGCGCCCGGGTGCTGGCGATCGAGACTCCACAGACTTGATGGAGCGGGTTTGATGAGCCGGTGACCTTCAGCGCGCTGGACCACCTGGAGTGCCCGCGGTGTGCGGCGACGTACGACGCGCACGTGCTGCAGGGGCTCTGCCCGGTGGACGGGTCGCCTCTTCTGGCGAGGTACGACCTGACGCGGGTGACCACCGACCCGCGCGCGATCGCGGGACGGGCGCCAGACCTGTGGCGCTACCACGAGCTGCTCCCCGTGTCCGGACCCGAGCACGTGGTCACGCTCGGCGAGGGAATGACCCCGTTGCTCCCTGCTCCCCGGCTCGGCGCCGAGATCGGACTGCCACGCCTGCTGGTGAAGGACGACGGGCTGCTGCCGACCGGCTCGTTCAAGGCCCGCGGCGCCGCGGTCGGGGTCTCCCGGGCCAAGGAGCTCGGTGCGCGTCGGCTCGCCATGCCGACCAACGGCAACGCGGGCGCGGCCTGGTCGACGTACGCCGCCCGCGCCGGCCTGCGCGCCACCATCGCGATGCCGGTGGACGCGCCGCGCATCACCCGCGCGGAGACCGTCGTGACCGGTGGCGACCTGCGGCTGGTCGACGGCCTCATCTCGGACGCGGGAGCGCTCATCGGGGCAGCAGTCAGGGCCAGCGGCGAGGACTGGCTCGAGGTGGCGACGCTCAAGGAGCCGTACCGCATCGAGGGCAAGAAGACGATGGGCCTCGAGATCGCCGAGGAGCTCGGGTGGCGGATGCCGGACGCGATCTTGTACCCGACCGGCGGCGGGGTCGGGCTGATCGGGATCCACAAGGCGCTCCTCGAGGCGCGGGAGCTCGGGTGGCTCGAGGGGGAACTGCCGCGACTGGTGTCGGTGCAGGCGACGGGGTGCGCGCCGATCGTCACGGCGTTCGAGACCGGGGCCGAGGAGTCGGTCAAGGTCGAGAACTCCTCGACGGTCGCGTTCGGGATCAATGTGCCGAAGGCACTGGGCGACTTCCTGATCCTGCGGGCGGTCCGGGACACGGGAGGTACGGCGGTGGCGGTGACCGACGCCGACCTGCTCGCCGACCTCGCGCTCGCCGGGCGGCTGGAGGGGATGTTCCTGTGCCCCGAGGGGGCGGCGACGGTCACGGCGGCCCGGCACCTGGCGAGCACGGGCTGGCTGTCGCCCGACGACGAGGTCGTGCTGCTCAACACCGGCGCGGGCGTGATCTACCCCGACACCGTCACGGTCGACGTATCGACGATCGCCAAGGACGGCGTGCTGGAGCTGTGAGGCGCGGCGATCGTTGCGCGTTCGTGCTGGTCGAGCGACAAGGGCGCTCCTAGCGTCGCGGCATGAGCCGGACGGTGGGGGTGGTCGTCGCCGTCGTCTCGGCGTCCGTCGTGCTGGCCGGCTGCTCCGAACCCGAGCCGCCGCCCGAGCGCGACGTGACGACGTCGGTGACCGGGATCGGCGACGGGTACTACCCGCTCGACGGCGGCACCGGCATCGACGTGGCGAGGTACCGGATCCGGGATGCCTACGACTTCGAGTCCGGCGAGCTCTCCGGGTCCACGACGCTCACCATCACGGCGACCCAGCGGCTCGAGTCGTTCTCGCTGGACTTCCTGCTGCCGGTCGAGGCGGTGGACCTGAGCACCGGCCCGGCGAGGTACTCGCAGGAGACCGCGCACGAGCTGCTGATCACGCCGGAGACGCCGATCGCGGACGGTGCCCGGTTCAAGGTCACGGTGACGTACGCCGGCACGCCGGCCGACTCCGAGTACCTCGGCGAGAGCAACTGGCACGCCGACGCGCTCGAGGCGGTGACGGTCGACGAGCCGCACATCGCGCCGTGGTGGTTCCCGGCCAACGACCACCCGTCGGACAAGGCCCGGATGGACATCAGCATCACGGTGCCGACCGGCAACGAGGTGGTCAGCAACGGCGCGCTGGTGTCGCGGCGACCCTCCGGCAACGGCACGACCACCTTCCGCTGGCGGGCGGCCGAGCCGATGGCGACGTACCTCGCGTTCTTCGCCGCCGGGCCCTTCAACGTGACGCGTGGCGTGACCCCGGAGGGCATCCCGTGGGTGAACGCGGTCTCGCAGCAGGGGCCGGCCGAAGCGCGGCGCGAGTCCTCGGAGATGATCGCGAAGACGCCGAAGTACGTGACGTGGCTGGCTTCCCGGCTCGGCGACTACCCCTTCGCGCAGACCGGCGGAGTGATCAGCTCTCTGGACGTCGGCTTCTCGCTGGAGACGCAGACGCGGCCGGTGTACGGGAGTCACGTCCCGCGCGGGTACGCCCCGCTGCTCGTCCACGAGCTCGCCCACCAGTGGTTCGGCGACTCGGTCTCGCTCGAGCGCTGGCAGGACGTCTGGCTCAACGAGGGCTTCGCGACGTTCATGCAGTGGATGTACGACGAGGACCACGGCGGGCGGTCCGCGCAGAGCCGACTGGACGGCGCCTACGACGCGGGCACCGACTGGCGGCCGATCGGCGCGCCCGACCCCGACGACCTCTTCACCGAGGCGGTGTACTCCCGCGGCGCGATGACGCTCCAGGCGCTGCGCAGCCGGATCGGCGACGAGGTCTTCTGGACCGTGTTGCGCACCTGGGTCGCCGACCATCGCTACGGCAACGCCACCACCGCCCAGTTCGTCGCGCTCGCCGAGGAGGTCAGCGGCGAGGACCTCGATGCCTTCTTCGACGTCTGGCTGTACGCCGACGAGCGCCCCGCCAGGACCTCCGACAACGGTCTCTGAGCACCGCCGGGCCGGCGTTCAGCCCAGGGTCGACGTTCGCGCGACGAGCTCGGGCAGCAGCACGACCTGTTGGTGGGCGTGCTCTGCGTTGGCGGCCTCGTCCATGACGAGCTCGGCGGCGCGGCGGCCGAGCTCGTGGCGGGGCTGGCGGACGGAGGTGAGCGGGACGGCGGCGGCGCCGGCGAAGTAGATGTCGTCGTACCCGACGATCGCCAGGTCGTCGGGGACGCGCAGGCCGGAGGCGACGACCTGTTGGAGCAGGCCGAGGGCGAGCAGGTCGTTGGCGCAGAACGCGGCCGTCGGGCGCTTCTTGCCGCCCAGGCCGAGCAGCCGCTCGCCCGCCTGCCGGCCCTCGCGCACCGTCGTCGCCTCGCTGCCGATCACCGTGATCTCCGGCGCTCCGGCCGCCGCCAGGCCGCGGCGGGCGCCCTCGAGACGGTCCCGGACCTGACCGATCGACTCCGGACCGCCGACGAAGGCGATCCGCTGGTGGCCGCGGTCGAGCAGGTGCTCGACGGCGAGCGTGCCACCCAGCACGTCGTCGACCGCCACCGAGCAGAGCGACTCGTCGCGGGTGGTGCGGTCGACGATGACGACCGGCGTGCCGCGACGCGCCACGGCCGCGAGGTGCTCGGCCTCGGGGTCGATCGGGGTGACGAGGATGCCCTGCACCCGCTGCTCGACGAGGTGCTCGAGGTAGGCCGCCTCGCGGTCGGCCCGGTTGCCGCTGTTGCACATGTACAGCGAGAAGTGCGACCCCTCGGCGGACTCCTCGATGCCGGCGGCCACGTCGGTGAAAAAGGGGTTCGCGGCGTCGAGCATCACGTACGCCAGCGTTCGGCTCCGCCCCGACCGCAGGTGCCTGGCCGCTTCGTTGCGGACGAAGCCGAGGTCGGCCATCGCCTGCTCGACGCGGCTCCGGGTCTCGGGGCTGACCCGGTCGGGGCGGTTGAGCACGTTCGAGACGGTGCCGAGGGACACCCGCGCGAGAGCGGCGACGTCCTTGACCGAGGCCTTGCGGCCGGCGGTCGCTCGCTCGATCACCACCCTGAACGCTCCTCTCCAGAGGTCTCCACAGGCGTTTCATTGAAACGCGTCAAGCGCACCATAGCGGAGAGAGTCCCCGCGAGACAGGCTCGGTTGACACGAAGTTCTCCGAAACTCTTGACGCGCGTGAACGGCGTCACCTACTGTCGCGGCATTCGGAATGAAACCTTTCAACAACCAGCTGCGAATGAGGCCCAGATGACGACATCCGCGACGGGCACCACGGTGCTCGAGCTTCGCGAGGTGTCGAAGTCGTTCGGTCCGGTCGTCGCGCTCCGCTCCGGCAGCCTGACCGTCGAGGCCGGCAGCATCCACGCACTGGTGGGGGAGAACGGCGCCGGCAAGTCCACGCTGGTCAAGGTCGTCGCCGGCGTGCACCGCCGCGACTCGGGGGACTTCCTCCTCGGCGGCGAGAGCGTCGACTTCGGCACCACCGCCGAGTCGAAGAACGCCGGCATCGCGGTGATCTACCAGGAGCCGACGCTCTTCCCGGACCTCTCGGTCACCGAGAACATCTTCATGGGCCGCATGCCGCTCGGCGCGGGGAAGCGGATCGACAAGTCCGCCATGCACCGCGAGGCGACCGCCCTCTTCCAGCGCCTGGGCGTGCACATCGACCCGCGCCGCCCCGCGCTCGGCCTCTCGATCGCCGACCAGCAGATCATCGAGATCGCCAAGGCCATCTCTCTCGATGCCCGCCTGCTGATCATGGACGAGCCGACCGCGGCGCTGTCCGGCAACGAGGTCGCCCGGCTCTTCGCGGTCGCCCGCAGCCTGCGCGACGAGGGCCGCGCGCTGGTCTTCATCTCGCACCGCTTCGACGAGGTCTTCGCCCTCTGCGACCGCGTCACCGTGATGCGCGACGGCTCGTACATCTCCACCGACCTCGTCGCCGAGACGACCGAGTCGCAGATCGTGGCCAAGATGGTCGGCCGCGAGGTCGGTGAGCTGTTCCCCAAGACCCCCGCGGAGATCGGGGAGGTCGTGCTGGACGTCCGCGACCTCGAGACCGCGGGCGAGTTCCACGGCGTGTCCTTCCAGGTCCGGGCCGGCGAGATCCTGGGGCTCGCCGGCCTCGTCGGCGCCGGTCGCAGCGAGATCGCGCGCGCCGTCTTCGGCGTCGACGCCTACGACGCCGGCTCTGTCACCCTGGCCGGCAAGCCGGTCCCAGCACACGACCCGCGGTCCGCGATCCGCGCCGGCATGGCGTTCGTCCCGGAGGACCGCCGTCAGCAGGGCCTGGTGATCCAGGGCTCGGTCGGCAAGAACATCGCGTCGGTCATCCGCAGCCGGATCAGCAAGGGCGGTTTCCTCACCGCCGGGTCGGAGTACGCCGCCGCCCGACCGTGGGCCGACCGCCTCGAGGTGAAGACCAACGCGCTGGACATGAAGGCCGCCACGATGAGCGGCGGCAACCAGCAGAAGGTCGTCATCGCCAAGTGGCTGGCCACGAACCCGACGTTGCTGATCATCGACGAGCCCACCCGCGGCATCGACGTCGGTACCAAGGCCGAGGTGCACCGACTGCTGTCGGAGCTCGCCGGGCAGGGGCTGGCCATCCTGATGATCTCCAGCGAGCTGCCCGAGGTGCTCGGCATGGCCGACCGCGTGCTCGTCGTCTGCGAGGGCCGGATCACCGCCGACATCGCCCGCGACGACGCCACTCCCGAGAACGTGATGGCGGCTGCGACCCGCTCGTCGGAGAAGGCCTCATGAACTCACCCCACGAAGTCGGGACCCCGAGATGAGCACCGACCTCCTCGTCGAGCCCAGCCGCCAGTCGCGGGGACAGCGCGTCCTCTCGACGGTCGTCCGGTCCCGCGAGCTGTCGATCGCGATCGTGCTCGTCCTCATCGTGCTGGCCGCCACGGCCAAGCGGTCGACGTTCATCTTCAGCCACGACGGCTGGCGCGACACCCTGCTGGCTCCGTCGATCCTGCTCCTGCTGGCGATCGGCCAGATGGTCGTGATCGTCACCCGCAACGTCGACCTGTCCGTCGGCTCCACGCTCGGGGTGACGGCGTACGTCACCGGCAAGATCTTCATCGCCAACCCCGACACCCCCGTCGTGCTCGTGTTCGTGGCCGGCCTGCTCATCGGCGCGGCGCTCGGCGCGGTCAACGGCATCCTCGTCGCCTTCTTCCGGGTGCCCGCCCTGGTGGTCACCCTCGGCACGATGTACGTCTTCCGCGGCTACCTCACCAACAAGATCGGCAACGGCCGCATCGTGGCCGGCGACTTCCCGGCGAACTTCGAGAAGCTCGGCACCCAGCAGGTGCTCGCCATCCCGTTGCTCACGATCATCGGCCTGGTCGTCCTCGCCATCGTCGGCTACTACCTCCAGACCGCTCGCGGCGGACGCGAGCTGTACGCCATCGGCTCCGACCCCGACGCCGCCCGGCTCTACGGCCTCAACGTCGGCAAGCGGGTCTTCGGCGCGTTCGTCCTCTGTGGTGCACTCGCCGGCCTCGCCGGTGTGTTCTCGGTGGCCCGCTACGCCACCGCCTTCGCCGGGACCGGCCGCGACCTCGAGCTCCAGGCCGTCGCCGCCGTGGTGATCGGCGGCGTCGCGATCTTCGGCGGCAGCGGCAGCGTCTGGGGCGCCGCCATCGGCGCCTTCCTGCTGGTGACCATCAACCGCGCCCTCCCCATCCTCGGCATCAGCGACTTCTGGCAGGGCGCAGTGGTCGGCGGGCTGATCCTCGGCTCGATCGTCCTCGACCGGGTCCTGACCCTCCGCCGTACCCACCAGCTCATCGAGGCGAGGGACGAATGACCACGCTCCAGACTCCTGCGCCCACCCGCACCTACCCGGCGTACTCGCGCAACCTCGTCCAGCGGGTCCTGCTCAACCGCGAGGCCGCGGTCATCGCCGCGCTGGTGATCGTGTACGTCTACTCACTGGTCAACGTGCAGTACTTCGACGGGCCGCTGACGACCTACAACCTCGCCAAGGAGTACGCGCCGATCCTCCTGATGGCGCTACCGATGACGCTCATCATCATCACCGGCGAGATCGACCTGTCGGTCTCCAGCACCCTCGGGGTCTGCGCGGCCGCGTGCGGCGTGATGGTCAAGGACCACGGCCTCTCGATGCCGACCGCGATGATCCTCACCCTGGTCATCGGCGTCGTCCTGGGCGCGGTGAACGGCTTCCTGGTGGCCTACGTCGGGCTGCCGTCGCTCGCCGTCACCATCGGCACGCTCGCGCTCTACCGCGGCATCGCCGAGGGGCTGATCCAGACCGACCGGATCGCCGAGTTCCCCGCCAAGTGGCAGGACTGGCCGACGGAGCGGATCGGGACGAGCGACTACCCCAACATCGTCATCATCGTGGTGGTGCTGGCGGTCGCCTTCGGCCTGCTCCTGCACTTCACGTCCTTCGGCCGCGGTGTCTTCGAGATCGGCCAGAGCGCCGAGACGGCGCACTTCTCGGGCGTCGACGTACGCCGCACCAAGCTCGCGCTCTTCGTGCTGAGCGGGCTGGTCGCCTCGCTGGCCGGCATCTACGTGATGCTGAAGTCCGACTCGGTGTCCACCGACACGGGCGTCGGCTTCGAGCTCAAGGTCATCGCCTCGGTGCTCCTCGGCGGCGTCTCGATCTTCGGCGGCCGGGGCGCGCTGCACGGCGTCATCGCCGGCGTGCTGCTCATCGCCGTCCTCAACTCGGCTCTCCAGCTCAGCAACCAGGGCTCGGAGATCATCCAGATCATCATCGGCCTGCTCCTGGTCGTCTCGGTGATCGCCTCCAGCTTCCTGCCGCGGGTCCGGGAGCTCCTCCCGCGCAGGTCCATGGCCGCAGGGCCATCGCAAGCGCCGACCTCCGGCGACGAATCACGAAAGGCAGTGCAATGACCATCAAGTCTCATCGATTCGCCGCCGCGGCCGTCATGGCCCTGGTCGCGAGCCTGAGCCTCGCGAGCTGCGGTTCCGACGACTCCTCCACGGCCGGCGACGACGGCGGCAGCGGCGGGGGTGGCGGTGGCGCCACGACCGTCACGTTCATCCCGAAGAACCTCGGCAACCCGTACTTCGACACCAGCGACGCCGGGGGCAAGAAGGCCGTCGACGAGTTCGGCGGCACCTACGCCGAGGTCGGCCCCGACACCGGCACCCCGGACGGTCAGGTCTCCTTCATCGACACCGCGGCCCAGCAGGGCATCAACGCCCTGGTCGTCTCGGCCAACGATCCCAAGGCGCTGTGCGACTCCATCAACGCCGCCCGTGACGCGGGCTCGAAGGTCGTCACGTTCGACTCCGACACCGACCCGACGTGCCGCGACCTGTTCATCAACCAGGCGGACGCCGCGGGCATCGCCAAGGTCCAGGTCGACATGATCGCCGACCAGATCGGCGACTCCGGTGAGATCGCGATCCTGTCCGCCGCGGCCGCCGCGACGAACCAGAACGCCTGGATCGACCTCATGAAGACCGACCTGGCCGACAACCACCCCGACATCAAGCTCGTCGACGTGGTCTACGGCGACGACGACGACCAGAAGTCCTTCGACGCCACCGCGGCGCTGCTGTCGGACCACCCCGACCTCAAGGGGATCATCTCCCCGACCACGGTCGGCGTGGCCGCCGCTGCCCGCTACCTGTCGACGTCGCAGTACAAGGGCAAGGTCGCGCTGACCGGTCTGGGCACGCCCAACCAGATGCGCGACTACGTCGAGGACGACACCGTCGCCGAGTTCGCGCTGTGGAACCCGGGCGACCTGGGCTACCTCGCGGCGTACGCCGCCAAGGCGCTCGTCGACGGCGACATCACCGGCGAGGAGGGGGACACCTTCTCCGCCGGCGACCTGGGCGACTTCACCGTCGGTGCCGACGCGACCGTGCTCCTCGGTGACCCGTTCAGGTTCAACAAGGACAACATCGGCGACTTCGACTTTTGATCACCCGGGCCCGAGCTTGCGAGGGTCCGAATAGGCGATCAGATCGAGGAGGGTCCGCAGACCCGAACGAAGAGAGGGACTGCGGACCCGTCTCGAGATCTCGGTGAGGTGACCAAGAACCGCACTCACCGGGTCTCGAGACAGGCGCTAGCGCGCCGTCCTCGACCAACGAAGTGAGTCTCGAGACAGGCGCCAGCCCGCCTTCCTCGACCAACGAAGTGAGTCTCGAGGCTCGGCCGTGGACGGCCTCGCACCTCGACCAGCGAACGCGAAGGAAGGCTTGCCATGCCCCGCTACTGCTTCCAGCTCCAGGTGAGACCGGAGCGGATCGCGGAGTACCGCGAGCGGCACGCGGCGGTCTGGCCCGAGATGCTCCGCGCGCTGGCCGAGACCGGCTGGCACAACTACTCGCTCTTCCTGCGACCCGACGGCCTGCTGATCGGCTATGTCGAGTCCGACGATCTCACCGCCGCCCAGGCGGCCATGGACAGCACCGACGTCAACGCCCGCTGGCAAGCCGAGATGGGCCCCTATTTCAAGGACCTCGACGCTGTGCCCGACTTCAGGCCCGACCAGGGGCTCGAGCTGCTCGAGGAGGTCTTCCACCTCGAGGACCAGCTCGCCGCTCTCACCGACGCCCCACCCACCAAGGACTGATCCGATGACCAGCTTCTCCGACATCACCGGCCGGCTCGAGAGCCTCGCCATCGAGGTCCCCTCGTGGGCCTACGGCAACTCCGGCACCCGGTTCAGGGTCTTCGGCTCACCGGGCACCCCGCGCAGCGTCGAGGAGAAGATCGCCGACGCCGCAGCCGTGCACCGGTTCACCGGGCTCGCGCCGACCGTGGCGCTGCACATCCCGTGGGACCTGGTCGACGACTACGCCGCTCTGCGCGCCTACGCCGAGGACCAGGGCGTCGCGCTCGGCACCATCAACTCCAACACCTTCCAGGACGACGACTACAAGCTCGGCAGCCTCACCAACGCCGACCCCGCGATCCGCCGGAAGGCGGTCCAGCACAACCTGGACTGCATCGAGGTGATGAACGCCACCGGGTCGCGCGACCTGAAGATCTGGCTGGCCGACGGCACCAACTACCCGGGCCAGGCCGACATCGGCACCCGCCAGGAGTGGCTGGCCGAGGGCCTCGCCGAGATCTACGCCCAGATCGGCGCGGACCAGCGGCTGGTGCTGGAGTACAAGTTCTTCGAGCCGGCGTTCTACCACACCGACGTCCCCGACTGGGGCACCTCCTACGTGCACTGCGCCGCCCTCGGCGACCGCGCCGTGGTCTGCCTGGACACCGGTCACCACGCGCCCGGCACCAACATCGAGTTCATCGTCGCCCAGCTCTCGCGGCTCGGGAAGCTCGGCTCCTTCGACTTCAACAGCCGCTTCTACGCCGACGACGACCTCATCGTCGGCGCGGCCGACCCGTTCCAGCTGTTCCGGATCATGGTCGAGGTCATCCGTGGCGGCGCCTACGACGGCGCCGGCAGCACCAGCAACGGCCCGGCCGCGCTGATGCTCGACCAGTGCCACAACATCGAGAAGAAGGTCCCCGGCCAGATCCGCTCGGTGCTCAACGTCCAGGAGATGGTGGCCCGCGCCCTGCTCCTCGACCACCCAGACTGTCGGGCGGCGCTGGCGGCCGCCCGGCAGGCCGGCGACGTGCTGGCGGCCAACCAGATCTACATGGACGCCTTCTACACCGACGTACGACGCGACCTCGCCGGCTTCCGCGAAGACCGCGGGCTGCCGGCCGACCCGATGGCGGCCTACCTCGCCAGCGGCTACCAGGAGACGATCGAGGCCGACCGCATCGGCGGCGCCCAAGCAGGATGGAACTGAGGTTCGAGGCTCGCAAGCTCGCACCTCAACCCCCTCAAAAGGAAAGAAAAGAAGCTCACATGGACAACCCCACCGTCGCTTCCCTCGTCGAGCGGTCCAACCGACTCGGCCGCGACCCCAAGAACACCAACTACGCCGGCGGCAACACCTCCGCCAAGGGCACCGAGGTCGACCCGGTGACCGGCGAGGACGTCGAGCTTCTGTGGGTCAAGGGCTCCGGCGGCGACCTCGGCACGCTGACCGAGTCCGGCCTGGCCGTGCTGCGGCTGGACCGGATGCGCGCGCTGACGAATGTCTACCCCGGCGTCGAGCGCGAGGACGAGATGGTCGCGGCGTTCGACTACTGCCTGCACGGCAAGGGCGGCGCCGCGCCGTCGATCGACACCGCCATGCACGGCCTGGTCGACTCCGCGCACGTCGACCACCTCCACCCCGACTCCGGCATCGCGATCGCGACGGCCGCGGACGGCGAGGCTCTGACGAAGGAGATCTTCGGCGACCAGGTCGTCTGGGTGCCGTGGCGCCGGCCGGGCTTCCAGCTCGGCCTCGACATCGCCGCGATCAAGGAGGCCAACCCGCAGGCGGTCGGCTGCATCCTGGGCGGCCACGGCATCACCGCGTGGGGCGAGACCTCGGAGGAGTCGGAGAAGAACTCACTCTGGATCATCGACACCGCCGCGGCCTACATCGCCGAGCACACCAAGCCGGAGCCCTTCGGTCCGGCGCTCGAGGGGTACGCCGCCCTGCCGGAGGCGGAGCGTCGCGCCAAGGCCGCGGCCATCGCGCCGACCATCCGCGGGCTCGCCTCGACCGACAAGCCGATGGTCGGGCACTTCACCGACTCCCCCGAGGTCCTCGACTTCCTCGCCTCCGCCGAGCACCCCCGGCTGGCCGGGCTCGGCACGTCGTGCCCGGACCACTTCCTGCGCACCAAGGTCAAGCCGATGCTGCTCGACCTGCCCGCGTCCGCGTCGGTCGATGACACCATCGCGCGGCTCAAGGAGCTGCACGGCCCCTACCGCGAGGACTACCAGGCTTACTACGACCGCAATGCGGCCTCGACAGGCTCGACCAGCGAAGGCAGCTCGACCAGCGAATGGCCCGCCATCCGGGGTGCGGACCCGCTGATCGTGCTGGTCCCGGGCGTCGGCATGTTCAGCTTCGGCAAGGACAAGCAGACCGCCCGCGTGGCCGGGGAGTTCTACGTCAACGCCATCAACGTGATGCGCGGCGCCGAGGGCCTCTCGACCTACGCCCCCATCGACGAGGCCGAGAAGTTCCGCATCGAGTACTGGGCGCTCGAGGAAGCCAAGCTCGCCCGGATGCCGAAGCCCAAGCCGCTGGCCACCCGCATCGCGCTGGTCACCGGGGCCGCCTCCGGCATCGGCAAGGCCATCGCTCAGAAGCTCGCGGCCGAGGGCGCCTGCGTGGTGATCGCCGACCTGTCCCTGGAGAAGGCACAGGCGGCCGCCGCGGAGATCGGCGGCAGCGACATCGCGGTGGGCGTGCAGGTGGACGTGAGCGACGAGGCCGCCGTGCAGGCGATGGTCGACGCGACCGTGCTCGCCTTCGGCGGCGTGGACCTGGTCGTCAACAACGCAGGCCTCTCGCTGTCCAAGACCCTGCTCGAGACCACCGTCGCCGACTGGGACCTCCAGCACGACGTGATGGCCAAGGGCTCGTTCCTCGTCTCCCGGGCGGCCGCGAAGGTGCTCATCGAGCAGCAGCGGGGCGGCGACATCGTCTACATCTCCTCGAAGAACTCCGTCTTCGCCGGGCCCAACAACATCGCCTACTCCGCGGTCAAGGCCGACCAGGCCCACCAGGTCCGGCTGCTGGCCGCCGAGCTCGGCGAGCACGGCATCAAGGTCAACGGCGTCAACCCCGACGGCGTCGTGGCCGGCTCCGGCATCTTCGCAAGCGGCTGGGGCGCCAACCGGGCCGCGGTCTACGGCGTGGAGGAGAAGGACCTCGGCAAGTTCTACGCCCAACGCACCCTCCTCAAGCAGGAGGTGCTCCCCGAGCACTGCGCCCAGGCGGTCTTCGTGCTCTGCTCCCCCGAGCTCTCCCGCACCACCGGCCTCCACATCCCCGTCGACTCCGGTGTGGCCGCGGCGTTCCTGAGATGAGCGAAGGGTCTCGACAAGCTCGACCGGCGAAGGGTCGCTTCGCGGCCGTCGACCTGGGCGCCTCCAGCGGCCGGGTGATGGTCGGCGAGGTCGGGCCCGACACCCTCAGACTCACGGCCGCGGCCAGGTTCCCGAACGATCCGGTGTCCGCCGACGACGGGCTGCACTGGGACATCGAGAAGCTGGTCCACCACACGATCACCGGCCTCGCGACGGCGTACGCCGACGGGCCTCTCACTTCGATCGGCGTGGACACCTGGGCGGTGGACTACGGGCGGCTCAACCACGGCAGGCTGCTGGGACAACCGTTCCACTACCGCGACCCTCGCCGCATGCTCCGCGGTCCCGCCTTCGTGGACGAGCTGATCGGGCCCGAGGAGCTATACCGGCGCAACGGCCTGCAACGGCTGCCGTTCAACACGATCTACCAGCTCGCCGCGGACGAGGGTCTCGACGAGGCGACCGAGATCCTGCTGATCCCCGACCTGCTGGCCACCGCACTCGCCGGCAGCCAGGTAACCGAGCGCACCAACGCCTCGACCACCGGGCTGCTCGACGTCACGACCCGGGAGTGGGACACCGAGCTGATGGTGCGGCTCGGCCTCGACGTGTCGCTCTTCTCCGATCTGGTGAACCCCGGCGACCTCCGGCAGACGCTGTTGCCCCATGTCGCCGACCGGGTCGGCGGCAGGGTGCCCGTGGTCTCGGTCGCCTCGCACGACACCGCCTCGGCGGTGGTCGGCGTCCCGATGCGGGGCCGCGACGCGGCGTACGTGTCCCTCGGCACCTGGGCACTTGCCGGCCTCGAGCTGGACGAGCCGGTGCTCACCGAGGACGCGCGGCTCGCCAACTTCACCAACGAGGGCGGCGTCGACGGCACGGTTCGGTTCCTGACCAACGTGATGGGCACCTGGCTGCTGAGCGAGACCCTTCGCGCGTGGGGTGAGGACGACCTGGCCGGGATGATCGCCGCCGCGGCGGAGTACGAGATCGCGGTGCCCATCGTCGACGTGCAGGATCCCCGGTTCCTGCCGCCTGGAGACATGGCGTCCCGGATCGAGTCGTGGTGCCTCGAGCGCCGCGTGGCCCCGCCTCGTGAGCGGGTGGCGGTGGTCCGCTGCATCGTGGAGAGCATCGCCGCCGCCGTGGCGACAGCGCTGGACCGCGCGTCCGCGCTCGCTGGGAAGGCCATCGGCGTGGTCCATGTCGTCGGCGGCGGCGCGCACAACACCCTCCTCTGCCAGGCGATCGCGGACCGGAGCGGTCGACCGGTCCTGGCCGGACCGGTCGAGGCGACCGCGATCGGCAACGTGCTGATCCAGGCTCGTGCCGCTGGGGTCGTCGGTCCGTCGCTCGCCGACCTGCGGGCGCTGATCGTGCGGACCCACGACCTGGTGCGGTACGAGAGGATCGCCGGGTGAAGGTCGCCCTGATGGTGACGTGCATCAACGACGCGATGTTCCCGGACACCGGGCGCGCGGTCGTCACGCTGCTCCGCCGCCTGGGCGTCGAGGTGGACTTCCCCGAGGCGCAGACGTGCTGCGGTCAGCCGATGGTCAACACGGGGTACCTCGACGAGGCCATCCCACCGTTGCGGTCGTTCGTGAAGGCGTTCGACGGATACGACGCGATCGTCACGCCGTCCGGGTCGTGCGCGGGGTCCGCGCGCCACCAGCACGGCATCGTCGCCCGTCGCCACTTCCAGCGGTCGGGTGACCCGGGCCTGGTGGCCGCCGTGGAGCGCACCGCGCCGCGGACCTACGAGCTCAGCGAGTTCCTCGTCGACGTGCTCGGGGTGACCGACGTCGGCGCGTACTTCCCGCACCGCGTCACCTACCACCCCACCTGCCACTCCCTCCGCATGCTCGGCGTCGGCGACCGCCCCACCCGGTTGCTGGAGGCGGTGCGCGGGCTGACCCTGGTCGACCTGCCGCGGGCCGAGGAGTGCTGCGGGTTCGGCGGCACCTTCGCGGTCAAGAACGCCGACACCTCGGTCGCGATGGTCTCCGACAAGGCACGGCACGTCCGGGAGACGGGCGCCGAGGTGCTGGTGGCAGGCGACAACAGCTGTCTGATGAACATCGGCGGGGCTCTCACCCGCCAGCGGGCCGGCGTACGCGTGATGCACCTGGCCGAGGTCCTCGCCGCGACGGAACGATCACAGGGGGACTCGTGAGCGCCACGTTCGTCGGGATGCCGAAGTTCCCGGTGGCTGCCAAGGCCGCACTCGAGGACACCCAGCTCCGACGCAACCTCGCGCACGCCACCGCGACCATCCGCGACAAGCGGGCGCGGGTGGTCGCCGAGGTCGAGAACTGGGAGGAGCTCCGGCTCGCGGGCGCCGCGATCAAGGACGCGGCGCTCTTCTCCCTGGACGAGCAGCTGGTCCTGCTCGAGGAGCGGCTGGTCGCGGCCGGCGCCAGCGTGCGCTGGGCCCGCGACGCCGAGGAGGCGTGCGCGATCGTCGCCGAGGTGGCGAAGAGCCACGGCATCGACGAGGTCGTGAAGGTCAAGTCGATGGTCACCCAGGAGATCGGCCTCAACGAGGCGCTCGAGGCCCAGGGCATCGCCGCGTGGGAGACCGACCTGGCCGAGCTGATCGTGCAGCTGGGCGACGACCTCCCCAGCCACATCCTGGTGCCCGCGATCCACCGGAACCGTGCCGAGATCCGGGAGATCTTCCGCCGCCGGATGGCCGGCCCAGGCCATTCGATGGAGGACCTCACCGACGAGCCCGCCGTGCTGGCCGGCGCCGCACGGATCCACCTACGGCAGAAGTTCCTCGGGGCGCGGATGGCCGTGTCCGGCGCCAACTTCGCCGTTGCGGAGACCGGCACGCTGGTCGTGGTCGAGTCCGAGGGCAACGGCCGGATGTGCCTGACGCTCCCCGAGGTGCTCGTCTCGGTCGTGGGCATCGAGAAGGTGGTGCCGACGTGGGAGGACCTCGACGTCTTCCTGCGGCTGCTCCCTCGCTCCTCGACCGGCGAGCGGATGAATCCCTACACCTCCACCTGGACCGGGGTGACCCCCGGCGACGGACCGCAGGAGGTCGTCGTCGTGCTCCTCGACAACGGCCGCACCCGCGCCCTCGCAGACCAGGTCGGCCGGCAGGCACTGAGGTGCATCCGCTGCTCGGCCTGCCTGAACTCTTGCCCGGTCTACGAGCGGGTCGGCGGTCACGCGTACGGCTCGGTCTACCCCGGCCCGATCGGCGCCATCCTCAACCCGCTCCTCAAAGGGGTCGGCACCGACCCGCAGACCGACTCGCTCCCCTACGCCTCCTCGCTCTGCGGCGCTTGCTTCGAGGTCTGCCCGGTCCGCATCGACATCCCGTCCATCCTCGTCGACCTCCGAGCCCAGGTCGTCGACGCCCACAGGGGAGGCATCCCTTCGGTTCAGACCGTGGCGATGAAGGGGGCCGCGGCCGCGTTCCGGTCCGGGGGCCGGCTCGCGCTGGCCGAGCGCTTCGCCCGGCTGGGTACCGGACTCGCGGCGCGCTTCGGGGCATCCGCGTGGACCAACGCGCGCGACCTGCCGAGGGCGCCGCGCGAGTCCTTCCGCGCCTGGTGGCGGCGTACGGACGGTGGTCGGTCGTGACGTCGGCTCGCGACGAGATCCTCGGAAAGGTGCGTTCGGCACTGGCCGGTACGGCGCCCGCTGCCCGCCCGCCGATCCCGCCCGGGTCCGCGCCGGACGACGTGATGGCGCTGTTCGCCGAGCGGGTTGCCGACTACCGGGCCACGGTCGTGCGCTGCACGCCGCGCACGCTCCGCGCCAAGCTGAACGCCGCCCTGCCCGAGGGACGCGTCGTCGTCCCTCCCGGCCTCTCGGTGAAGCTCCCCGACGCCGTCGTCGACGACGGCCTCACGGCGGCGGAGCTCGACGCGTGCGTCGCGGTCGTCACCGACGCGACCGTCGGCATCGCCGAGACCGGCACGATCGTGCTCGACCACGGTCCCGGCCAGGGTCGGCGCGCGATCACGCTCGTCCCCGACGTGCACGTCTGCGTCGTCCGCGCCGCGCAGGTCGTGGCCGACGTACCGGATGCGATGCCCCGCCTCGACCCCACCAAGCCGCTGACCTGGATCAGCGGCCCCAGCGCCACCAGCGACATCGAGCTCGACCGCGTCGAGGGCGTCCACGGCCCCCGCACGTTGTGCGTCCTGCTCGTCACCTGAGCCGGGTTACTGTCGCCGACATGGCCCTCGCGCGAGCAGCGGCGCTGACGGTGACGGTGACGCTGCTCCTCGCCGGGTGCTCGGGCGGCGACGACTCCTCCGACGCCGGGCCGACACCGACACCCGCTCCGACGACCGCCTCGAGGGCACCGACCGAGGAGAGCCCGTCCGCCTCCACGGGCACCCCAGCGACCCGGCCGCCGAAGCCCGCGCCCTACCCCGTCTCGCTCCCCGCGTTCTTCGAGCGGAAGCCCGACGGCGGCGACCTGCGCCTCGGCATCGTGAGGGAGCGGACCGCGGCCTACACGTCGTACGACGCGTCGTACCGCTCCGGTCACCTGCGGGTGACCGGCGTCCTCAACGTCCCGACGAGCAGCGGACCGTTCCCGGCGGTCGTGCTCGCCCATGGGTACATCGACCCGGCGATCTACGTCTCGGGCCAGGGGATGACGCGTGAACGCGGTTTCCTCTCGACCAACGGCTTCGTCGCCTTCCACGTGGACTACCGCAACCACGCCGGCTCCGGCTTCGACCCGCTTGCCGACCGACGGCTCCGGACGGCGTACGCCCTCGACGTGATCAACGCGGTCCAGGCTCTGCGTCGGACTTCAGACGTGCCAGTCGACGACGACCGCATCGCACTCTTCGGCCGGTCGATGGGCGGCGGCGTCGTCTACAAGGCCCTCGAGATCGCACCCGGCCTGGTGAGCGCGGCGTCCGTCTGGGCGGCCGTGAGCTCCCGCGAGGACGAGAACTTCGACCACTTCATTGTCGGGCAGAGCATCCGCGACGACCCCGGAGACCGCGCGGACCTGGTCCGATACGTCGCGCAGGAGTACGGCCTGCCCGGCGAGAAGGGGTCCGCGAGGTTCTGGCGGCAGATCAGCGCCCGCACGTACTTCGACCGGATCACCGAGCCAGTCCAGGTCGTGCACGGCACCAGCGACTCGACCTGCCCGCCGCCGTGGGCGCGCGCGTCGTACCGCGCCCTCAAGGCGGCCGGCGTGGACGCACGGCTGGTGTGGTTCCGCGGCGAGGAGCACGCCTTCGGCCCGCGGTTCTTCGATGCGATGGCGCGGACGACGAGGTACTTCCGCGCCGAGCTCAACCGCTCGGTGTGACGCCGAACGCGGCACCAGGGTCGGGACTCACCGGAGCCACGTCGCTCACGGTCGTCCCGGGGCACGCTGCTGCGTAGATCCGCCCTCCGGCCGACGAGACTGCCCAGTACGAGCCCGCGTCGACCTTAACCGGAGAAGCCTCGCGTGGCATAGGCGAGCCAGGCGCCCCGGACGGTCGCCCCTGCCGGCTTCTCGACGCGGATGGACGCATCGGTGTCACGCGTCCCCAGAGCGGACGTCGACTGCGAGATGCGACCACGCTCGTTGACGACCAGCTGGAGACCTTCGGTGGCGTCGGCGTCCGCCATGAGTGACGCACGCGCGGCGGCGCCGGCTGGACGGGTGCCGTGCGCCTCCTCTGCATCGTCGGCCGACGAGATCGGCGACAGAAGGATCGTGAACCCTGCGGCGATGAGTCCGGCGACGGCCGTCGAAGCCGCGGAACGACGAAGAGACCTGTGCATGAGTGCCCCCTGAGATGAGTCTCCGTGGCGGCCGAGACTAGGCAGCAGAACCGCAACGGGGTACGCGTCACATGCGTCATACGCAACGAGCCGTTCGGACGATTGACAGCCGACCAGCGGTGTGTCGTGCGGCGGGTCAGGACGTGGTGGGCTGCGGCGCGGGCGTCGTGGTGGCCGTGGTCCCGATGCCCGGGACGACCCCGCTGATCCCGGTGCCGGGGCAGGCGGCCATCGTCAGGTCGCGGGACTCGACCGCCACGCTGTAGGTGCCGGGCGGTACGTCCAGGGTGCCGGGATGCTCGGAGTGAACGTCCACCTCGAGGCGCTGGGTGTCGTCGGCCACGGTGACGGTCGTCCGGTCCACGGTGATCGCGATGGTGCCGTCGTCAGGGTCGTCCACCGCGAACCGGACGCGACCGCCGGTGGTGGTGAACCAGGCCGGGGCATCGTGGGTGACGTGGCCGAGGTCGACCACCAGCGGGATGTCGCACTCGAGCGCCGCCGTCTCCGGGGGCGGGCCACAGGCGACGAGAGCCGGCACCACGAGCAACACGGCCACGGCACGCTTCATGGGGCGAGCGTGACACCGCAGCTGCTGACGCGTCCTGAGTACGCGGGATCAGTCACCGGGTCTCGTGACGGCGCTGACGCGCCTCCTCGACCAACGAAGGTCAGCAGTCGTGCCCTCCCCGCCAGTCGGGCAAGGGCTGGCGGCCGACGGCGGTGTCGACGGCGGCCTGGGCGAGCAGGCGGGTGGAGTTCAGCAGGGGCACGGGGGAGACGGCGGGCGGCACCAGCAGGGACAGCTCGGTGCACGCCAGTGCGACCGCGGAGCTGCCCTTGTCGGCGAGGCGGGTGATGATGCCGAGCACCTCGTCGCGGGCCTCGGCCGAGAAGCTCCCACCGACGAGCTCGTCGAGGATGATGCTGTGCAGGGTGGTCGCGTCACCCGGCTCGGGCACGAGGGTCGAGATGCCCCGGACCGCGCACCGCCGCTGGTACATGTCGGAGTCCATCACCCACGTCGTGCCGAGCAGGCCGATCGTGTCGTGACCGAGCCGGTGCGCCTCGGTGACGACGACGTCGGCGATGTGCAGCCCCGGCAGGGCGAGGTCCGGCCCGTACTCCTCGAGCGCGAGGTGGGCGGTGTTGTCGGGGCAGGCGAAGAAGTCGGCACCGCCGGCGCGAAGCCGGCGGGTGCTGAGCGAGAGCAGCGACCGGAACTCCTCGAGGTCACCGCGCCGTAGCGCGTCGAGGCTCTCGCCCATCGCGACGCAGTTCAGCGAGAACTCCGGATGCTGGTAGTCGGTCATCGCCCGCTGACCGTACGACGCGATGCCGCGCACGAAGTCCGCTGCGCCCTCGATCGTGTGCCCGACGACGCCGATGTGAAACACGTCTGGATCCCACCTTCCTCGCACCTAGGAAGCCCTTCGGAAGTCTCTCCTCCGGCCACCACCCACAGGTCACGAAGAGGTTGCGATTGGGGCTCGAAAGTTGCGGTTCCGCACAGACCGTTGGCCTGGTCAGTGACACGTCAGATCCTGCCGAGGTACCGACACCGAGGCACGGAAAGGAACTGACGTGCGACTGAAGAGAGCCGCAGTAGCAGCGACTGCTGCTGCCTCGCTCCTCGCGCTGGCCGCCTGTGGCGGCAGCGGAGGCAGCGACGCAAATACGCCAACCCCCACCTTGGGTGACGGCGGCAACGCAGGCGCCGGAAAGGATGCCGCCGCCGAGGGTCCGGTTGCCGTGCCCGACGACGCCGCCCAGGGAGGCACGGTCACCGTGCTGACGCTCCAGGTGCCGGCGACCCTCGACCCCACGCGGGCCTACTACACCGACTCGACCGAGATCATGAACATGGTCACCCGGGCGTTGACGCAGTACGCCTACGACCCGGAGACCGGCGAGATGATCCTCGTCCCCGACATGGCCACCGACCTCGGCCATCCGAACAAGGACAACACCGAGTGGACCTTCACGCTGCGTGACGGCCTCAAGTACGAGGACGGCACCGACGTCAAGCCCGAGGACATCGCCTACGCCATCTCGCGGTCCTTCGCGATCGAGGAGCTGCCCGACGGCCCGACGTACCAGCTCCAGTTCTTCAAGGACGGCGACACCTACAAGGGCCCGTACAAGGACAAGAGCCCGTACCAGGGCGTCGAGGTCAACGGCAACGACATCACCATCAAGATGTCGCGTCCCTTCCCCGAGATGGACTACTACGCCTCCTTCCCCGTCTTCACCGCGATCCCGCAGGCGAAGGACACCAAGGAGGAGTACGGCAACCACCCCATGGCGACCGGCCCCTACATGTTCGAGGACTACAAGCCGGGTACGTCGCTGACGCTGGTCAAGAACCCGAACTGGGACGCCGCCACCGACCCCGGCCGCATCCAGGCCGTCGACAAGTGGGAGTTCAAGTTCGGCGAGGACACCGCCAAGCTGGAGAACACCATCCTCAGCGACACCGGTGACGGCCAGACCACGGTCACCTACGACAACGTCACGCCGCCGACGTACAAGAAGATCACCGCGAATGCGCCGGACCGGCTGGTGACGGGTACCTCGCCGTGCACCTACATGTGGTACCTCGACATGACCAAGATCACCGACATCAACGTGCGCAAGGCCATCGGCTACGCCTACCCGTACGTCGACACCTGGAAGGCCGGCGGCGAGATCGTGGGCCTGACCCGCGTGCCCGGCACGAACATCCTTCCGCCCGGCACCGCCGGTCGGACGGAGTACGACGTGCTCGGCATCAAGGGCGAGAACACCGACCCGGAGAAGGCCCGGCAGCTCCTCGAGGAGGCGAACGCCGTGGGCTTCGAGATCAAGCACTTCTACGCCACCGACGACCCGCTGTCGGTCCAGGCGAAGGACCAGCTGGTCAAGGGCTTCGAGGCCGCCGGCTTCACGTTCACGCCGATCGCCACCACCACGGAGAAGATCCGTGAGGCGCGGACCGACCCGGATGCCCCGGTGAACGTGCGTTCCAGCGGTTGGTGCTCGGACTGGCCGACCGGTGGCTCGTGGTTCCCGGCCCAGTGGGACGGCTCGCTGGTCGGCGTCGCGGGCATGCCCAACCTGGCCAACTTCGACGAGCAGGAGGCCGACGACATGCAGAAGTCCATCCTCGACGGCTCCGCCGACGACGCGGCCGTGGGCTGGAACGAGCTCGACAAGCTCATCGAGGAGAAGTACTACCCGGCCGTGAACACCGGCTATGCCGGCACCGCGATCATCCGGGGCTCCAGAGTCGGCGGCATGTACAACGACAACGTGCGTGGCATGCCGACCTTCCAGCTGATGTACCTCACGCAGTGACGGAACCGGAGGGGTAAGGGACCACCCCTCCGGACTCCGTGAGGTAGATCGGAAAACCCTCCCTGGTGCCTTTCCACCCGGGAGGGAGGGGATGGAGACATCCCCGACCAAGCCGCCCGAGCCGTTCAGTCCGGCTCGGGCGGCTTTCCCGTGCCGCCACCTTCTCCCGTCAGTCTTCTCACCGAGCTCTCAGCGGGCTTTCACCTCCTTCTCAGCAAACTGACGATAAGGTCACGAACGGGTCTCGATCCGGACTACCTTGGATCACATTCGGCCTCCGCCCATTGGCGTCCACGGCGGCGGAGCGGAGTCTTCCGGGCGACCCACCAGTCGCAAACGGAAGGAACACAACGTGCACCTGAGGCGATCGGCGACAGCCGTCGTGGCTGTCGCATCACTTTTCGGTCTCGCCGCCTGCGGAAGCAACGGCAACAGCGACGCGAACACCCCCACCCCCACGCAAGGCGCCGGGGGCGGAGCAGGCACCGGGAAGAACCCGGATGCCCAAGGCCCGCTCGAGGTGCCCAGCGGTGCCGCCTCGGGTGGCACCGTCACGGTCGACACCGTGAACGTCCCGGCGACGCTCGACCCCACGCGGGCCTACTACACCGACTCGACCGCCATCTTGAACCTGGTCACCCGGGCGCTGACGCAGTACGCGTACAACCCGGAGACCAAGGACATGGAGCTCGTCCCGGACATGGCCACCGACCTCGGCACCCACAACAAGGACAACACCGAGTGGACCTTCACGCTGCGTGACGGCCTCAAGTACGAGGACGGCACCGACGTCAAGGCCGAGGACATCGCCTACGCCATCTCGCGGTCCTTCGCGATCGAGGAGCTGCCCGACGGCCCGACGTACCAGCTGCAGTTCTTCCAGGACGGCAACAAGTACAAGGGCCCCTACAAGGACAAGTCGGCCTACAAGGGCGTGACCGTGGACGGGAACAGCATCACGATCCACATGTCGCGGCCCTTCCCGGACATGGACTACTACGCCTCCTTCCCGACCTTCACCGCGATCCCGAAGGCCCAGGACACCAAGGAGGAGTACGGCAACCACCCGCTGGCCACCGGGCCCTACATGTTCAAGGACTACAAACCCGGCACCTCCCTCACGCTGGTCAAGAACCCCAACTGGGACGCCAACACCGACCCCGGCCGGATCCAGTCGGTCGACGAGTGGGACTTCAACTTCGGTGAGGACACCGCCAAGCTGGAGAACACGATCCTCAGCGACACCGGTGACGGCCAGACCACGATCACCTACGACAACATCACACCGCCGACGTACAAGAAGATCTCGGCGAGCGACCCCGACCGCCTGGTCACGGGCACTTCGCCGTGCACCTACATGTGGTACCTCGACATGACCAAGATCACCGACATCAACGTGCGCAAGGCCATCGGCTACGCCTACCCGTACGTCGACGCGTGGAAGGCCGGCGGCGAGATCGTGGGCCTGACCCGCGTGCCCGGCACCGCGATCCTCCCGCCCGGCACGGCCGGCCGCGTCGACTACGACGTACTCGGCATCAAGGGCCAGAACACCGACCCGGCGAAGTCGAAGGAGCTGCTCACGCAGGCCAACGCGATGGGTTACGAGATCAAGTTCCTGTACGCCACCGACGACCCGCTGTCGGTCCAGGCCAAGGACCAGATCGTCAAGGGCCTCGAGGCGGGCGGCTTCAAGGCCACCCCGATCGCGTCGACGACCGACAAGATCCGCGAAGCCCGCACCGACCCCAACAGCCCGATCAACGTCCGCTCCAGCGGTTGGTGCTCGGACTGGCCGTCGGGTGGCTCGTGGTTCCCGGCCCAGTGGGACGGGTCGCTGGTCGGCGTTGCGGGCATGCCCAACCCGTCCAACTTCAAGGAGGCCGACGCCGACCAGATGCAGAAGGACATCCTGGACGGCAAGAAGGGCGACCCGACGAAGGCCTGGGGCGAGTTCGACAAGTTCCTCGAGGAGACCTACTACCCCGCCGTGAACGTCGGCTACTCAGGGACCGCGATCATCCGTGGTTCGAAGATCGGCGGCATGTACAACGACAACGTCCGCGGCATGCCGACCTTCGAGACGATGTACGTGACCCAGTAGGTGGGCCAGTAGGTGGGCCAGTAGGTGGGCCAGTAGGGAGTCTCAACCAGTAGGACGACCCTCGCCGGCGCCTTTCCGCCGGAGAGGGTGGGTCTGGCACCAGACCCGACAGACCGCCCGAGCCGTTCAGTCCGGCTCGGGCGGTCGTGTCCTAGCCGTGTCATTGTGCAGGAACAGGCGGTTCCGCCGACACCCGCGACCCGATCGACGTGCGGTCGTGACCTTCCCGTGTCCGTACGGTGATGCGCGGCGTTGGCAGCTGACGTCCGCAGCACGTCACACTGGTCGGCGCCATGCCCGCACGTATCCCCGACCCCGACGACCGCGACGTCCGCGAGATCACCGCGGCGATGGACCTCGCGCTGCGGATCGGCGAGCTGCTGCTCTCCTCGGGAGCCGGCGCCAGCGACGTCAGCGCCGCGATGAACAACGTGGCGCGGGCGTGCGGGCTGCGCGGCTACAGCGCGGACGTGATGTTCACCGAGCTGACCATGAGCCAGCAGTCCTCGCCCGACCAGCCGGCACTGATCCAGATCCGGCAGGTGCGCTACCGCGAGGTCGACTACGGCGACGTGACCCGCGTCGACCACATCATCCGCGACCTCGTGGCCGGCACGATCGACCGGGCCGAGGCACGGTCCCGGCTCAACCGGATCATCTCGACCGGTCACGAGCGGCCGCGGTGGTCGGTGACCGTGGCCCTGGGCGTGATGGGCGCCGGCGTCGGGCTGCTGCTCGGCGGCAACTGGGTCGTCGTCCTGGTGGCGGCGACGGCCGCGATGCTGGTCGACATGCTGCAGCGGCAGATGGGCCGCCGGCGGCTGCCGGCGTTCTACCAGCAGGTGGCCGGTGGACTTCTCGCGACGCTCATCGCCGTCGGCGTGGCCGCGACCCCGGCCGACGTGTCGCCCAGCCTGGTGATCTCCACGAGCATCGTGATGCTGCTCGCGGGCGTGAACTTCCTCGGCGCGATCCAGGACGCCCTGACCGGCTTCCCGGTGACGGCCGGAGCCCGGATCCTGGAGGCGTTCCTCGCGACGGCGGGCGTCGTCGCCGGAGTCAGCGGCGGCCTCCAGGTGGCCGACGTGCTCGGTGTGGACCTGGGCCGGGTCGACCCGGGCGCGTACTCCATCGCGGACGTGCCGCTGATGGTGGTGGGCGGTGCGATCGCGGCGGCGGCGTACTCGTTCTCGGCATACGCGCCGGTCCGCTCGCTGGCCCCGATCGCGGCGGTGGCGGCAGCGGCGATCCTGGTCTACGCGCTGGTGTACGACCGTGGCTTCGGGATCGCCTGGGCCTCGTCCCTCGCAGCCCTGCTGCTGGGGCTGGCCGGCTATCCGGTGGCGGCGCGCGCCCGCGTGCCCTCGCTCGTCGTCGTGGCCGCCGGCATCACGCCCTTCCTTCCCGGCCTGTCGATCTTCCGCGGCCTGACCCTGCTCTCCACCGACGCCAGCGCCGGCCTGCTGGCGATGGTCACCGCCGTGGCGATCGCGCTGGGGCTCAGCTCCGGGGCGATCCTGGGCGAGTACCTCGCCCAGCCGGTCGGCCGGGAAGCCCGCCGGCTGGAGAGCAAGATCGCCGGGCCGCGCCTGGTCGGCCCGCACACGGTGCTGGGCGTCCGCGGGGCCCGGCGGCGCCGGGCCCGGAACCGCGGGGCCGAGGTCGAGTCCTAGAAGCGCTTGACGAACTCGGCCGCGACCTCGACGGGCCGGAACCCCATCAGGTCGTTGATCGAGACCATGTAGTCGTTGGTCTCGGCGTTCTGGGTGGTGACGAGCGTCAGGTCGTCGCGAGCGGCCTGGACGGCGCGGAGGTTGACGGCCTTGGTGGCCACGCCGAGCCGGTGACCGCGGTGCTCGCGATGCACGAGGGTGCCCCACTGGTAGACGACGGTGCTGGCACCGAGCGCGAGCGCCAGCGTCGAGTGGGCGACGACTTCGCGCTCGGGAGTGAGGGCGACGGTCTCGTACCTCGCGCGGCCCATGGCCGCCACCCCGGTGATCATCTCGTCGTAGCGCTGTGGGGTGATCTTCTCCTCCTCGAAGTCCACGGCACCGGTCGGTGCGTCGACCGCGAGCTGGCCCATCAGGGAGCACAGGGACTCGACGAGGTCGTCCGGGACCCGCCCCACGTGCGTCTCGATCGTGTAGCCCTCGTGGCGCGGCGCCGCCGCGTCGACCCACTCCTGGATCTGCTCGTCCGGCACTGGCAGCGCCAGGTGGCGCACGACCTCGATGTTGGCGAGCTCGAAGCCGCAGGACTCGGCGAACCGTCGGTAGGCGTGGTCGGCGCGGTCGTCGAACGGCAGGTGCGCTCCGGTCAGCAGCAGCCGCCGGTCGTCGGCCCGGACGATCGCCTCGACGTGATCGACCAGCGCCCTGCCGATCCCGCGGCGCCGATCCGGGACGTCGACGTTGACGTCGCAGAAGGCCTTCTCGGTGTTGTCGAGGAGGAAGGACCAGAGCTTCGCGGTGCCGACCATCCGGTCGCCGTCGTAGGCCGCGAAGAACTCCTGCCGCTCACCGCTGTCGGGTGAGCGGAACGCGCCGAGGAACTCCTGGAACGTCCACAGCGGCGCGTCGGGTCGACCATGACGTTCGGACCGCTCGTCGAGGTCGTAGAAGTCGCGCATCAGCGCGTCGTCCGCCAGGGCGGAGTCGTCGAGCGCGCGAATGTCCACGAGGAACAAGGTTAGAGAGCCGCGAGCCCCGCCCGAAACAGGTTTAGGTCCGTGGGTGGACCGTCAGACGGTCGCCTCGTCGGCGGCGGCCGGCTCGGCGGGCACCACGTCCTCGCTCTTCATCGACGGGCGGGCGTCGTCGGCGCGGCCGAGCCCGGCGTACGCGCGCGCCACCCGGTTCACGAACTGGTAGACGCCGTCCTCCTCCGGAGCCAGCGGCCCGGGGAGGGCGTGCGGGCTGGTCAGGCCGCGCTGCACCGACTCGCAGGCCGCCCAGTCCTGGCGGTTGGTGAGGTCCCAGAAGTCCACGGCGTACGACGGGTCGAAGCCGGGCCGCTCGGCCACCTCGCGCGGGAACGCCCACGAGCACTCCACGAAGGTGCGGCCCTCCGAGAGCGGGCGCAGCGTGTGGGTCATCACGTAGTCGGGGTGCAGGCTGATGAGCAGGTTGGGGAACGCCACGACGTACATCACCGTGCGCATCTCGACGTCGGAGAGCCCGGGAATCGCCACGCCACCGCTGCTGCCGTCGAACGACATCGTGACGGCGTCGGGCACCAGGTCCATCCAGCCGCCCATCCACTCGCCGTCCGGCTCGAGGTTCTCGCCGCTCTGCGGAGGGCTCACCCGGCACAGCTCGGGGTGGATCGAGGAGCAGTGGTAGCACTCCTGGTAGTTCTCGACGACGATCTTCCAGTTCGTCTCCAGCTCGTAGGAGTGCGTCGCCACGGTGACCAGGTCCTCGGGCCGGTAGTTGGCCACGATCTGGTCGAGCCCTGCGGCGTGCTCCTCGAACGGCCCGCCTTCGCCGCTGGGGTCGACGAAGACCCAGCCGTGCCACTCGACGGCGCTCAGCTCGACCAGGCCGAACTGGGTCTTGTCGAACGTCTCGTCGTCGCGGAACCCGCCGGGGGCGTTGCGCAGCGACCCGTCGAGCTTGTAGTTCCAGGCGTGGTACGGGCAGAGGATCGACCGCTTCCGCACCGACACGCCGCACGGCACGAGCTCGTGCCCGCGGTGCCGGCAGACGTTGGCGAACGCACGCAGCACGCCGTCCTCGCCGCGGACCAGCAGCACGCCGCCCTCGGCGGTCGCGACCGAGGTCTGGGTGCCGGGCTCGGCGAACTTCTCGCCCCGGCCCAGGCACATCCAGCCGGCGAAGATGTTCGCCTGCTCCCAGTCGTGGACGGCCGGATCGACGTACGCCCGGCGCGGCAGCATCCGCGAGGACCCGAACGGCGCGTACGCCGTGGCGACCTCGTCGGCGGGGAGCGGAGCGAGGGTGCCACGCAATTGATTGAACATGCAGTCAATCCTAGGTCTCGGGAGTCGTTGTGGTCCACACCCAGGGTCCCACAGCAGGTACTACTGACTCCAGACTCAGTTCGAGGTTGGTGGACCTGGGACGCTTCGCGTGAGCCTGGTGCGGAAGAACTTCCCCGGATCACGCCTCAGTCCACAGGCGCTGAGGACGCCGTCCACCTATGTCTCGCCGGCGAACGACCCGATCGACTGGCCCTCGCCGGACCGCCTGCTCAGCCAGCGGTAGAGCAGGAAGCCGAGGGCGACCGCGATGAGCGCGGCGACCAGCATCAGCGTGGCCAGGGCGTTGAGCGCCGGCGTCGGGGCGGCGCGCGCGGTGTTGTAGATCTTCACCGACGTCGGCTCGGTGGAGGAGTCACCCGAGAGGTAGCGGACGATCACGAAGTCGTCGATCACGTCGGCGAACACGAGAACCGCGCTGGCCACGATCGCCGGCACGAGCATCGGCAGGATGACCCGGCGCTGGGCCGACAGCGGCGACGCACCGAGGTCCATCGCGGCCTCCTCGAGGTGGTGGCCGATGGTGGCCAGCCGGGCCCTGACCAGGATCGCCGGGTACGACAGCTGGAACGTGACCAGTCCGATCACCTGCGAGGTGGTGCCGAGCGTGAACGGCAGGGCCAGGTTGGTGACCACGAGCAGCAGCGCGACGGCGAGCAGCGTCTCGGGCAGCACGAACGACAGCAGCAGCAGGGAGTTGGCCGTGTCGGGGACGCGGCCGCGCCAGCGGTGCAGGCCGATCGCCAGGGCGATGCCGAGCGGGACGCAGACGAGCGTGGTCAGCACGCCGAGCTTGAGCGTCTGGAACAGCGCGGTCTGCAAGGTGTCGTCGTGCCAGACCGAGCGCTCGGGGTCGCCGTAGTACCAGCGCATCGAGAACCCCTGCCAGCTCGTGCGCGAGCGTCCGTCGTTGAACGAGAACGCCGCCGCGATGAGCACCGGGAGCAGCGACCACAGCAGGTAGCCGATGGTCACGGCCGCGAGCAGCCGCGGCTTCCGCCACGGGTCGCGCCACCAGGCGGTCAGGGGGTTCACGCCCGAGCTCTCATGCCAGGGCTCCGTCGTTCCGCGACACCGAGCGCACGTAGTAGAGCATCGGCAGCAGGGAGACGATCAGCACCAGCAGCACGAACGCGCCGGCCTGCCCGGTCTGCCCCGGCGTGAGCACCGTGTTGTTGATCAGGTTGCCGACCATCGACGTGCTCGGCGAGCCCGACAACAGGTCGCTGGTGAAGTAGTCGCCCAGCATCGGCAGGCAGGTCAGCAGCACGCTGGCGACGACCACCGGCCGCGACATCGGCCAGGTCACCCGCCAGAACGCCGAGAACCGGTTGGCGCCGAGGTCGCGGGCCCCTTCGATGAGGTCACCGGGCAGCCGGTCGAGGCCGGCGTACAACGGGATGATCATGTAGGGCACGTAGCCGTAGACCAGGCCGAGGATCACCACCACCGACTTGCCCGACAGCCACTCGGTGTCGCCCGGCAGCACGCCGCCGAGCGAGATCATCTTGTTGACGAGGCCGTCGTTGGCGAGCAGGTTCACCCAGGCCAGCATCCGCATCATGTAGCTGATCCAGAACGGCGCGATGAGCAGGGTCAGCAGCAAGCCTTTCCAGCGGCCCGACAGTCGTGCGACGTAGTAGGCGATCGGGAACGAGATGACCAGGCACAGCACGCTCGCGGTGAACACGTAGACCGCGGTGCGCAGCAGGGCCGGGCCGAAGATGCCGTCCTCACCGACGATGTGGGTGAGCACGTAGATGGGCTGGTCGGACGACCACAGCACGGGGTTCCAGACCGGGATGACCGTGCGGAAGACAGGGTCGACGCCGCCGAACACGACGGCGAGGACGACGTACAGCGGCGCGACGAAGAACAGCAGCAGCCAGACGATCCCGGGCAGGGCCAGCAAGGGACCGAGCAGCCGTCCGCCTCGCGGGCGGCGCGAGGGACGTGGGCCTCCGGGCGGTTCCTGGGTGTCGGGCAGGAGCGCAGCCGTCACGCGCCCGCCTTGAACTGCTGCCAGACCTGGTGCCAGGCGGCGTCGTTCTCGACGGTCAGCTCGAGCAGGCGGTAGGCGACGTCGAACCACTCCTCGCGTACGGCGGCCGTGGCGAGGTTCTCGGGCAGGTAGCCGTCGGCGACCAGCTTCTCGGGGTCGAGGACGTTCTGCGGCGGCTGGTAACCGATGTAGCCGAAGTTCTTCAGCGAGTTCTTCTCGTCGAGCATGTGGTCGAGGAACAGGTGGGCGAGCACGGGGTTCTTGCCACCGCTGAGGACCATCATCAGGTCGTTGTCGACAAGTCCCATCCCGTCGTCGGGGAACCAGTAGCGCAGGAGGTCGACGGACTGGCCCTTGGGCAGGTAGTACTGCGCGTTGACGACGTCGCCCGACCACATCTGGCTGATGCCCAGCTGACCCGAGGGCAGGTCGTTGTACATCGAGACCGTGACCTTGGGCTTGGTCGCCTGGCTGAGCTCGGTCAGGTTCTCCCCGATGGTGGCCAGGTCGTCGGCGCTGTCGGTGTTGACGTCCGTGATGCCGGCGCGCAGCGCCACCATCGCCATCGCCGTGTGCCAGTCGTCGATGACCGCGACCTTGCCCCTGTAGTCGGCGTTCCACAACGCGTCGTACGGGTTGTCGAGTGCCGCCACGTCGTCGGGGACCAGGTCGGTCCGCCAGCCGACGCCCGTGGTGTAGACGCTGTAGGGCACGGAGTAGTGCGCCTCGCCGTCGTACCAGGGGCTGGCGAAGGTCGACCAGACGTTACCGAGGTTCCCGACGTAGCTGTGGTTGATCGGCCGCACCAGCTTGGCCGTCACGAGTCGGCCGATCTGGTCGTAGCTCGGGAAGTAGATGTCGAACGGCACCGCACCCGTGCGGATCTTGGTGATCGCCTCGTCGGTGTCGTTGAAGGTCGAGACCTTCACCTCGACGCCGTACTTCTTCTCGAAGGACTTCACCACGGCCGGCCCGATGTAGTCGGCGTAGTTGTAGAGGAGGAGCGGGCCCTTCTCGGGCTGGAGACCGTCGGCGATCGGCTGGTTGTCGTCGGCGATGTCCCAGGTGACCGGGTTGTCCGGCGAGGCGATCTCGATCGCCTCGCCCCCGCCGCGCCGCCACCGCCACCGCCACCGCCACCGGAGCCGGTCGGCGAGTCGGCGCATGCCTGCAGCAGCGCGCTCAGGGCGGGCACCGAGATGCCCAGGAGAGCGGCGTTGCGCAGCAGCGCGCGCCTGTCGAACGCCGGTCCGGGCGACTGCTCCATGACACCTCCGCGGTTTCGGGTGTTGTGGGCCTTCCTCACCGTCACATAAACTGAACACTCAGTCAATCGGGTCTCGACAGGCTCGACCGACGAATTTCTGCGAAAGGTACCTCGTGACCGCCTCAGTGGCCGTGGACAGCACGGTCGACGCCCTCATCGAATCCGAGTCCGAGGCGTTCGTGCGGCGGCAGCCGCGCAGCACCGCCATGATCGCCGAGGCGGCCACGTCGCTCGCCGGTGGCGCCACCTCGAACTGGCAGATCGCCCAGCCTCAGGCCGTGTGGATGAGCCACGGCCAGGGCTCCCACGTCTGGGACGTGGACGGCAACGAGTACGTCGACATGCACGGCGGGTACGGCGCGGCCATCGCCGGCCACGGCCACCCGGCGATCGTCGAGGCGGTGTCCCGCCAGGTCGCCCGCGGCACGCACTTCGCCCAGCCCACCGAGGACGCCATCTGGCTCGCCAACGAGCTCGTCCGCAGGTTCGGCCTGCCGCTGTGGCGGTTCGCCAACTCCGGCACCGAGGCGACGATGGACGCCATCCACCTGATGCGAGCGCTGACGGAGCGCGACCTGATCATCAAGGTCGAGGGCTGCTACCACGGCCACCACGACTCGGTACAGGTCTCGGTGCTGCCCGAGCCCGAGGACGTCGGCCCGGCCGACGCGCCGTACAACGTGCCCGGCAACACCGGCATCCCGCAGGCGATCATGGACCTGATCGTCGTCGTACCGTTCAACGACCTCGGCGCCGTGGAGCGGGCCCTCGCCGCCCACCGCGGCCGCATCGCGGGCATGATCCTCGAGCCGATCATGATGAACGCCGGGATCATCCCGCCCGAGGACGGCTACCTCGCCGGCCTGAAGGAACTGCTGCACGCCGAGGGCGCCTACCTCACCTTCGACGAGGTGAAGACAGGGTTCACGACCGGACCCGCGGGCGCCACCGGTCGGTACGGCGTCACGCCCGACCTCGTCTGCCTCGCCAAGGCTCTGGGTGGCGGCATCTCGGTGGCCGCCATCGGCGGAGTCGAGGAGGTGATGTCGGCGATCGGCGACGGGAGGTATGAGCAGGTCGGGACGTTCAACGGCAACCCGCTCGCCATGGCAGCGGCCAGGGCCAACCTCAGCCACGTGCTCGACGGGGCGGGGTACGCCACGCTCGACGCGCTGGCGGCGCGCGCCCGCTCCGGGTTCGAGGAGCACATCGCCGCTGCTGGGCTGCCGTGGCGCGTGGTCAGCGTCGGGGCCAAGGGCTGCGTCGCGTTCACGGGGTCCCCGGTGCGGAACTACCGCGACTTCCTCGAGGTCGACGACCGCTGGGGCAACCTGCACTGGCTCCTGCAGCACAATGGAGGCGTGTTCCTCCCACCGTGGGGCAAGGTCGAGCAGTGGCTGCTGTCCGTGCAGCACACCGAGGCCGACGTCGACCTGCTGGTCGCGAACTTCGCCAAGCTCACCGCGATCGCCGGCGAGCACGGGCCAGCCGGGGCCGCCTGATGGGAGGCGGCGCCCTGCGCCTCACCTCGCTGACGAAGTCGTTCGGCGACGTCGTCGCCGTCGACGGCATCGACCTCGACCTGCCCGGCGGCGAGTTCTGCTCGCTGCTGGGCGCCTCCGGCTGCGGCAAGACCACGACGCTGCGGATGATCGCCGGCTTCGAGCGTCCCGACTCCGGGCAGATCCTGCTCGACGGTCACGACATGGCCCAGCAGCCCCCGCACCTGCGGCCCGTGAACACGGTCTTCCAGAACTACGCGCTCTTCCCGCTGATGACGGTCCGGGAGAACGTCGCCTTCGGGTTGCGCTACCAGAACGTGCCCAAGGCAGACGTCGACCGCCGAGTCGCCGAAGCGCTCGAGCTGACCCGGATCGGCGAGCTGGCGAAGCGTCGCCCGGCCCAGCTCTCCGGAGGCCAGCAGCAGCGGGTCGCCCTGGCCCGGGCCCTCGTGCTGAACCCCCAGGTCCTGCTGCTCGACGAGCCCCTCGGCGCCCTCGACGCGCAGCTGCGCAAGCACCTCCAGCTCCAGCTGCGCCAGCTGCAACGCGAGCTGGGCATCACGTTCGTCTACGTGACGCACGACCAGGAGGAAGCGCTCACGATGTCCGACCGGATCGCGGTGATCGCCGACGGCAAGGTCGAGCAGGTCGGCTCGCCGGAGGAGATCTACGAACGCCCCGCGACGGCGTACGTCGCCGGCTTCCTCGGTTCGGCGAACATCTTCGACGCCGAGGTGACCGACGTGTCGGTCGGCACGGCGACCTGCACGACGCTGGGCCACACCGTTGCCGCCGAGGTCACCGGTGACTGCCCGCGGGGCGAGGCGGCCATCGTCGTCCGGCCCGAGCGGATCGCCGTCGCCGAGGAGAGCGCAACCGGCCCGCAGGGCCACAACCGGCTCACGGGCACGGTGCTCGACGTTGTCTACCTCGGCGCGTCCACCCAGGTACGCGTCGACCTCGCCACCGACGGACCGGGCGAGCACGTGCTGCTCGTCCAGGTCGCCAACCAGGCCGGCCCGCGTTCGTTCACCGCCACCCCGGGAGAGCGCGTCGCCTGCTGGTTCAGCCCCACGGCCGTCCAGGTGCTCCGCCGCAGCGACGCGAAGCTGCCGGATCCCGTCGAGGTCGAGATCGGCGGCTGACGGGCCGAGGGCATGTCCGAGGCTGAGACGCACCGGGTGCGTCGCGGGCTCGGACGTCAGGAACCGGTCCGTGTCTTCTTGCGGGGTCTCGCGACGGTCGCTGCGCGACCTCCTCGACCAGCGGTGCGCACCCGACGCGGGCCCGGGGAGAGGCCGAGGGCCTGCTCGACGTGCTCCATCGCGATGTCGTGGGCGAGGTCGGAGGTGAGCTCGGGGTCCTCGAGGGCGACCTGCGTGGAGAGGCCGTCGAGGATGACGGTGAAGCTGAGGGCGAAGCGGCGCAGGTCGACGTCGGTGCCGACGTCGCCGGACTGCTGGCCCTCGCGGGCGATGCGCTCGATCAGGTCGCGCCAGCGGCTGTCGAGCTCGACCCGGGCTTCGCGGACTTCCGGGTGCCGCAGCGCGGTCGACCACAGGTCCAGCCACAAGCCCCACGACCCACTGACCTCGCCGGGCATCTCCGGCACGCAGGACCACTCGACGAGCATCGCCAGGCGACCCCGGAAGTCCCCCTCCCTGTCGAGCAGTGCGGCTGCGGCGTCGTAGTAGGCCTCCTCGGAGAACCGCAGCGCATCGACGAGCAGCCGGTCCCGGGTGCCGAAGTAGTAGATGACCAGACCCGAGCTGGTGCCGGCCCGCTTGGCCACGTCGGCGATGCGGGTGTCGCCGTACCCACGCTCGCTGATCAGCTCCGCGGCGGCCTGGAGCATGGCCCGTCGGCGGGCCTCGTTGCCCTCGGTCTGTGGTGCTGCTTCGGCCATCAGGTCGACCCCCGTTCTCTTGCCACGGACGCTATCACCTCGTTAGATTGAACAGTCAGTCAAACGAGGCAGAGGGGCACGGATGACCAGCACGTACGACGCGATCGTGGTCGGCGGCGGCCACAACGGCTTGGTGGCCGCGGCGTACCTCGCCCGTTCCGGTGCCCGGACCGTGGTGCTCGAGGGCCGCGGCACGCTCGGCGGCGCGGCCACGACCGAGCAGCCCTGGGCCGATGCGCCGCACCTGTCGGTGACCCGGCTGTCGTACGTGATGAGCCTGATGCCGGCGACGGTCATCCACGAGCTCAACCTGGTCCAGCACGGCTACCGGGTGCACCCGATGGGTCCGTACTACCAGGCCTTCCCCGAGGGCGGCTCGCTGACGATCTACGAGGACGACGAGGCCCGCACCTACGACGAGATCGCGCGATGGTCGAAGAAGGACGCCGAGGCCTGGCCGAAGTGGAACGCCTGGCTGGCCGGCATCGCCGACGTGATGGGCCCGCTGCTCACCCGCGTCCCGCCCAACATCGGCAGCCACTCCCCCTCCGACCTCGCCGACCTCGGCAAGCTGGTCTGGAAGAACCGCGGCGTCGACGCCCGCATGGTCGCCGACATCACCCGGCTGATGTGCATGAGCATCGCGGACCTGCTCGACGACTGGTTCGAGTCGCCGCAGATCAAGGGCGCGCTGGCGGTCAACGGCGTGATCGGGACCTGGGCCGGCCCGTACGCGCCCGGGACGGCGTACGTGATGGCCCACCATTCCATCGGTGACGTCGGCGACGGCGTCTCCCACAGCAACCAGCTCGGTTCGTGGGGATACCCCGAGGGCGGCATGGGCGCCGTGTCGGCCGCCATCGCCCGATCGGCTCGTACCTTCGGTGCCGAGCTCCGCACCAGCACCCGCGTCGAGTCGGTCAGCACCCGCGACGGACACGTCACCGGCGTGGTGCTGGAGAACGGCGAGCTGATCACCGCGCCGCTCGTCGTCACCAGCCTGCATCCGAAGATCGCCTTCCTCGACCACCTCCCGCGCACCGACCTCCCCGACGACTTCGTCCGCGACATCGAGCGGTGGAACACCCGCTCCGGCGTCGTGAAGATCAACCTCGCGCTGGCCGAGCTGCCGAGCTTCACCGCCAACCCCAACACCGACGCCCCGATCGTCGAGGGGAGCCCCGAGCACCTCACGGGATCGGTGGAGATGTCTCCGACCATGGACTACATCGAGCGGGCCTTCCAGGACGCCCGCGAGGGTCGCGCCGCGCTGCTGCCGTTCAGCGACGGGGTCATCCCGACGACGCTCGACACGACCATGAACCCAGACGGCACGCACATCTTCTCGATGTTCACCCAGTACGTCCCGCACGAGTGGAGCGAGGCCCCGCACACCGAGGAGCTGGAGGCGTACGCCGACCGGCTGATCGACCTGTACGACCAGGTCGCGCCCGGCTTCGCCGACTCGGTGACACACCGCGACATCGTGGGCCCGCACGAGATGCAGGAGGAGTATGGCCTCGTGGGCGGGAACATCTTCCACGGCGAGCTGACGCCGGAGCAGCTGTTCCACATGCGCCCGGCGCCCGGCTACGCCGACTACCGCACGCCGATCGCCGGTCTCTACAACGCGAGCTCCGCCACGCACGGCGGCGGCGGCGTGTGCGGCATCCCCGGCTGGCAGGCAGCGAGGGCCGCGATCCACGACAAGAAGTCGATCCGGAACCGACTCAGGAGATCCGCTGGTTGAGGAGGGCCTTCAAGGCCCGTCACGAGACCAGGCGGACGCCCTCGCGCGGACCCTGGGAGCGCGCAGCGTCGCGCTCGTCGGGGCCAGCGCGCGTGCCGGCACGCTCGGCCGGCGGATGGTCACCGAGGCCTTCAAGTCGCCGGGCTTCGAGCGCGTCCACCTGGTCAACCCGTCGTACGCCGAGGTGGCCGGCCTCCCCTGCCTGCCCGACCTCAACGCGCTCGACGAGGCGCCGGACCTGGTGTTGCTCGGCATCGGCGACGGTCGCCTGGTCGACCAGCTCACCGCCGCGGCCAAGGTCGGCGCGAGCGGTGCGGTGATCTTCGGCAGCGCGCACGCGGACGGCGTCCGCGACGAGCTCCGCCGTGTCGCGACCGAGGCCGGGATGGCGTTGGTGGGCGCCGGCTGCATGGGCTTCTGGAACGTACGCCGCGGCGTCCGCGCCATGGGTTACATCGAGCGCGACGACCTGCCCGTCGGACCCGTCTCGCTGGTGACCCACTCGGGCTCGATCTTCTCGACCCTGCTCCGCACCCGGCTACGGCTCGGGTTCGACCTGGCCGTCTCGTCCGGTCAGGAGCTCGTGACCACCACGGCCGACTACGTGGACCACCTCGTCGAGCACGGCGAGACCCGGGTGCTCGCCCTGGTGCTCGAGACGATCCGTGGCGGTGACCGGCTCCGCTGGTCTCTACGGCGGGCGCGCGAGGCCGGCATTGAAGTGGTGCTGCTCCCGGTCGGTCACTCGCCCCTCGGTTCGGCCATGGTGGCCGCCCATTCCGGCGCGGTGGCCGGCGGCTCGGCGGCGTGGGAGGCACTGGCCGCCGACGTCGCCGGCCACCTCGTCGCCGACCTGGCCGAGCTCGGGGACACCCTCGCCGTGCTGTCCTCACACCGACGACCCCGATCTGGCACGGGCATCGCGACCGTCCACGACTCCGGCGCCGAACGCAGCCTGGTCGCCGACCTCGCGCACAGCCTCGGGGTGCCGTTCGCCGACCTCGACGCGACCACCCTCGCGACGCTGGGCGACCGCCTCGACGACGGCTCGGAGCCCGGGAACCCGTTGGACGTCTGGAACACCGGCGCGGACACGCACCGCCTCTTCGCCGACTGCCTCGCCGCCGTCGCGTCCGACCCGGCCGTCGGCGTCAGCGCCCTCGCCGTCGACCTGGTGCCCGAGCACGACGGCGACACGTCGTATCCGGACGCCATGCTCGAGGTCGCGGCCGCGACGGACCAGCCCGTCGTCGTGCTGACCGGGCTGCCCGCCGCCGTCGACGTCGACGCCGCTGACCGCCTTCGTGCGGCCGGGATCCCCGTCCTGGAAGGTTTCCGCAGCGGGCTGCTGGCCATCCGTCACCTGCTCGACGCCGTCGAGAGGCCGGGTCCGGATCCTTTGCCGAGTGGTTTCGAGGCTCGCACGCTCGCACCTCAACCACCGAACAGCGAGGCTCGCACGCTCGCACCTCAACCACCGAACAGCGAGGCTCGCACGCTCGCACCTCAACCACCGAACAGCGAGGCTCGCACGCTCGCACCTCAACCACCGAACGGCGAACTGCTGGCGGCGTACGGCATCCCCACCCCGGCCGAGCGCGACGCGGACAGCGAGGACGACGCGGTCCGGGCGGCCGGAGAGATCGGCTACCCGGTCGTCCTCAAGACCGCGGCGCCCGGGATCACCCACCGCTCCGACGTGGGCGGCGTGGCGGTCGGGCTGGCAGACGACGAGGCCGTGCGAGCGGCGTACGAGGACCTGGCCGCGCGTCTCGGACGCGCGGTGACCGTGCACCAGCAGGTGCCCGCCGGCGTCGAGCTGTCCGTCGGCATCGTCCGCGACCCCGCCCTCGGGCCGATGGTCGTGGTGGCCGCCGGCGGGGTGCTCGTCGAACTGATGGCCGACCGGGCCGTCGCGCTGCCACCGGTCTCGCGCGCGGGCGCGATGCGGATGCTGGACGGCCTGCGGCTGCGGCCGCTGCTCGAGGGCTACCGCGGCGGCCCACCCGTCGACCTCGAGGCGCTGGCCGACGTGGTCGTCGCGGTGTCGCTGCTGGCGCGCGACCACGGCGATCGGATCGACGCCCTGGACCTGAACCCCGTCGTCGCCACCGCCGACGGCGCCGTGGCCGTCGACGTCCTGATCATCCACAACGACGAGGAGCCCACGTGAGCGGCCTGAGCGAGCAGGACCTTGAGATCCGGCGCCGGGCCCGGGAGTTCGTCGACGAGCTCGTGCAGTACGAGGTGGAGACCGAGCTGGCCGGCGGCGCGCTCCCGGCCGGAGTGGGCGAGAAGCTGCACCACGCGGCGGTGGAGAGCGGGCTCTACGCCACCAACATGCCGACCTCGGTCGGAGGCCCGGGCTTCACCGCCCTCCAGCAGGTGCTCGTCCAGGAGCAGGTCGGTCGGATCACCAACGGCGTCGCCTGGTGCCTGCACACGCCGCCGCAGTGGTGGGTCGAGGTCGCGACGCCGGAGCAGCGCGAGCGCTGGCTGCTTCCCGCGGTCCGCGGCGAACGGCACGAGTGCTACGCGATCACCGAGGAGCACGCGGGCTCCGACGTCAGCGAGCTGGCGACGACGGCCCGCCGGGTCTCGACAGGCTCGACCACCGAACCGGAGTACGTCGTGAACGGCGTCAAGTGGCACGTCACGTCCTACAACGTCGCCGACTACTGCTTCGTGCAAGCGGTGCTGACGGGTGATGGTCAAGATGATGGACAGGGCGGCGAGCACACCGGCGAGCACGTGCTGCTGGTCGTGGACCTGCCGAGCCCGGGCATCGAGGTGGTGCGTACTCCGGCGTACTCCCACCACATCGCCGACGAGCACCCGATCGTCTCCTTCACCGACGTGCGCATCCCGGCCTCGCAGCTGATCGGCCGCGAAGGTGAGGGGATGACCTTCACGCAGGACTGGTTCCGCTTCGAGAGGGTGATGGTCGCGGCCCGCTGCGTCGGCGCGTCGGCCCGGCTGGTGGAAGAGATGACGGCCTTCGCCGGGTCGCGGACGGTCGGCGGTCGGCGGCTCGGCGACCACCAGCTCGTCGCGGGCATGCTGGCCGACTCGGCGGTCGAGCTGTTCGCCGCACGCGCCGCCTTGTACGACGTCGCCCGCGCCATCGACGCCGGCGAGGACCGCAAGGTGCTGCACGCCCGGGCCTCGATGATCAAGCTGCTGTGCTCGGAGACGGCCGGCCGGGTCGCGGACCGGGCCGTGCAGGTCTTCGGCGGGCGTGGGTACATGCGCGAGAACGTCGCGGAGCGGATGTTCCGCGAGCTGCGCGTCGAGCGGATCTGGGAGGGCGCCAGCGAGATCCAGCGCGTCATCGTCGGCCAGCAGCTCCTCAAGCGCGGGCCGGCTGCCGTGCTCGGCGACTGACTGCACGAGCCTCTGGATGCTCGTCGTCCAGCGGCCGAGCCCGGAATCAGCCGTCGCGCAGGGCGCGGACCAGCTGGGCCCGCTTCATCGACGACCGACCCCTGATGTCGAGCTCGGCCGCCCGTTTGCGGAGCTGGGCGACGGTCCAGTCGTCGTACGAGCCGGCCTGACCGCCCTTGCTGCTCACCTGCTTGCGCGAGGTGTTGGCCGCGGCGTTGGCGATACGCGCCGCCTTCTCCTTGCTGGCCCCGGTGGCCCGGACCTTCTCGTACACCTCGTCGTCACCGATGCTTGCGCCGTGGTTCTTGCGTGCAGCCATGCCTCCCACGATGCGCCCGGTTGCTCGACCGCGAATCACCTGTTCGGGCGAAGGCTGACCGGACCGAGGCGCGGGTAACGGAGAGAGGTGATCCTCCCGGCACCCCGTGGTCAGCTCGGCGAGGCCGTGGTCGCGGCGCTGCGCGACACCCGGCACGACGCCCGAGCCGTTGCGCCCGGCGACCGTGAGGACGCCGACCTGGCGCTCTGGATCCTGCACGAGCTGCACTACGGCGGCTTCGAGGACGCCGACCCGCGCGCCGAGTGGGACCCTCGCCTGCTGGAGGTCCGCGTCGGCCTGGAGACCGAGCTCGAGGAGCGGCTGCGAGCCCGGTTCCCGGGCGTGCCGGAGGACTCCGCCGATCTCGCCACCACGATCTTCGGGGCCATCGAGAAGTTCGAGGGCGCTTCCCTCTCGGCCTTCGTGCACCGTCAGGCCACGACCGAGCAGGTGCTGCACCTGATGAGGGTGCGCTCGATCTACCACCTCAAGGAAGCCGACCCCAGCGCCTTCGTGCTGCCTCGCCTCTCGGGCGCGGCGAAGGCGGGGCTGGCCGAGCTGCTGTACGACGAGTACGGCGGCGGGCGCGCCGAGCGCCTGCACAGCGGTCTGTTCGCCCGCGGACTGGCCGACAGCGGCCTGGACGCGACGTACGGCGCCTACGTCGAGGAGGCCCCGACCGAGGTGCTGGAGCAGAACAACGCGCTGACGATGTTCGGGCTGCACGGCCGTCTGCGCGCGGAGGCGATGGGCCACCTGGCGGCGTTCGAGGCGACCAGCTCACTGCCCTCGCGCCGCATGGCGCAGGGTCTGCGGCGGCTCGAGCTGCCGGAGAGCCTGGCGCACTACTACGACGAGCACGTCGAGGCCGACGCCGTGCACGAGCAGGTGGCCGTCCGCTCCATCTGCGTGCCGATGGTCGAGGCCGAGCCGCACCTGCGCGAGGGCCTGTTCCTGGGCGTCTTCACCTGCCTCGACCAGGAGGACCGGGTGGCCCGTCGCCTGCTCACGACCTGGGGGGCCGCCGCGTGAGCGTCGTCGAGCCCACCCCCGACGTCGTGCTCTGTCCGAACGGTCCGGCCCTTCTTCGGGGGGACCACCTCGTGCAGGACGAGTCCGGTCGCGTGCACGCGACCACCCGTCCCGTGTCGGCGGTGTGCCTGTGTGGGCACACCGCGTCGCCACCGTGGTGCGACGGGACGCACAAGGTGGCCAGGCGACGGAGAGAGCGATGACCGAGGCGGTGCGCTACCGGGCCGTGGACATCGACGGGCTGTCCTTCGCCTACGACGAGCAGGTGCTCGAGCCGCGGCCGTGGACGGCGGCCCAGTCGGCCTGGGCGGTCGAGCTGCTGGACGACCTGCCGCTCGGCCCGGTGCTCGAAGTGTGCTCCGGCGCCGGGCACATCGGACTGCTCGCCGTGCGGCCGAACGACCGTCGCCTCGTCCAGGTGGACGCGAGCGAGGCCGCCTGCGACTTCGCGCGCATCAACGTCGAACGGGCCGAGATGACCGACCGCGTGGTGGTCCGCTGCGGGCCGATGGAGCAGGAGGTGCTGCCCGACGAGCGGTTCCCGCTGGTCCTCGCCGACCCTCCCTGGGTCCCGACCGCGGAGGTCGAGGAGTTCCCCGACGACCCGGTGACGGCGATCGACGGCGGGGGGCACGGGATCGACGTCGCCCTCGCCTGCGTGGACGTCGCCGCCCGGGTGCTGACCCCGACCGGCGTGTGCCTCCTGCAGCTCGGGACCTCCGAGCAGGTCGACGAGGTGGCGGCGTACGTCGGCCGGCGCGACGGCCTGTTCCTGCAGGTGGGTGAGGTGCGCACCTTCGAAGGCGGCCTGGTGGTCCGGCTCGACCGCACGTAGCCCGCGCCGCACGAGCGCCCGCGGCTGACCGGTCTCCTCCTGGAGGCCAGCGCCCGGTACCTCAGGTGGAGGTAGCGGGGGTCGTCCGAAGGCCACCGTTGGTGCCATGACGATCCTCCTCTCGGACCCGCGCGTCGCCGGGGTCCCCGTCCACGACTGCGGCGAGCCGCTCGTCGCTCTCGACGCGTCCTTCGGTCCCGCCCGTGCCGTCGTGCGGTCCGGCGTCGCCGACCGGCTCGCCCTCGCCCAGGACCTGCTCCCCCGCGGCCTGCGCCTCCGCGTCGTCGAGGGGCACCGCTCGGTCTCCGACCAGCGCGCGATCATCGCCCGCTACTCCGCCGAGGTCTGCCTCGTGCGGCCGGGCATCTCCCCGCACCAGCTGCACCACCTGGTCTCACGGTTCGTCGCCCCCGTGGAGGTCGCGCCGCACGTGGCCGGCGCCGCCGTCGACCTCACCCTGGTCGACGTCACCGGCGACGAGCTCGACCTGGGCACGCCCATCGACGCGACGCCGGAGCAGTCCGACGGCGCCTGCTACTTCGCGGCCGCGAACATCTCGCCGGATGCCCGGGCACACCGCCGCCTCCTGGCCGCTGTGCTCAAGCCGCTCGGGCTGGTGAACTACCCCACCGAGTGGTGGCACTGGTCCTACGGCGACCGCTACTGGGCGCTCGTCGGCCAGGAGCCGTGCGCGGTGTACGGCCCCGTCGAGGGCCCCAGCGAGGGAACGGGCGAGGGAACGGGCGAGCAAACGGGCGCGGTGGACGCGGCATGACCGCGCTCCCCCAGAGGGCCGGCAGCCGGACCACCGGTCCGCGGCTCGTGGTCGACCTGGGCGCCGTCGCCGCGAACACCCGGCTGCTCGCGGCCCGGGCGACCGGCGAGCTGATGGCCGTCGTCAAGGCCGACGGGTTCGGTCACGGCGCGGTCGACGTCGCCCGTACCTCGCTGGCCCACGGCGCCACCCGTCTCGGCGTCACCACCATCGAGGAGGCACTGGCCCTGCGCACCGCGGGGATCACGGCACCGGTCCTCAGCTGGCTCAACCCCGTCGACGCCGACTTCACGACCGCGGTGACCGCCGATGTGGAGCTCGCCGTGCCCGGCCGCGGCCACCTCGACGCTATCGCCTGTCGCGCGCCCGGTGCTCGCGTCCACCTGCAGCTCGACACCGGCATGGCCCGCGACGGCGCGGCGCCTTCGGCCTGGGGCGACCTGTGCCGGGCCGCCCGGTCGGCCGAGCGGCGCGGCCTGCTGAGGGTCGTCGGCGTGATGGGCCACCTCGCGAACGCGGACACCCCCGAGGACCCCGCCAACATCTTGGGCCGGACCCGCTTCGCATGGGGCCTGGAGACCGCGCGCGCCTGCGGGCTGCGGCCGGCCGACCGGCACCTGGCCGCCACCTCCGCGACCCTGACCGACCCGCTCAGCCACCACACCATGAGCCGCGTCGGCGCCGGCCTGGTCGGCATCGACCCGTCGCGGACCACGACCCTGCGGCCCGCGCTCACCCTGACCGCCCCGCTGGTCGGCGTACGCCGGGTCCGCTCCGGCACCCCGGTCGGGTACGGCCACACCTGGACGGCCCCCCAGACGACCACGCTCGGCCTGGTCCCGCTCGGGTACGCCGACGGCCTGCCCCGCGTCGCGTCGGGCCGCGCCGAGGTGCTGGTCCGCGGCCGGCGCCGGCCGCTCGTGGGCCGGATCTCGATGGACATGGCCGTCGTCGACCTGGGGCCCGGGAGCGCCGAGCGCCGAGGGGAGACCGGTGACGTGGTCACCGTCTTCGGGCCCGGCGACCACGGGGAGCCCACCGTCGCCGAGTGGGCCGGCTGGGCCGACACCATCGAGCACGAGATCGTCACCGGGCTCGGCGGTCGCCTGCACCGGACCGCTCGCACCGTCACCCTCAGGAGCGTCCGATGACCCAGCGCACCCGAGTCGCCGTGATCGGCGGCGGGCAGAGCAGCGAGCACGAGGTATCCCTCGCGTCGGCCTCGGCGATCGCCGGCGCGCTCGACCCGGCGGCCTACGACGTCGTGGCGCTCACCATCGAACGTGACGGATGGTGGTGTCGGGACGGCCAGCGGATGACCCTGCCGTCGGCCGTGGCGATCCTGCGCACCTGCGCCGTCGCACTCCCCGCCCTACATGGACCGCGCGGCGAGGACGGCACGCTCGCCGCCCTGTGCGACCTGGCCGGCGTTCCGTACGTCGGGTCCGGGGTCTCTGCCGGCTCGCTGGCCATGGACAAGTGGGCGACCAAGCTGGTCGCCGCCGGGATCGGCGTCGGCGTCGCACCCGGGGTGCTGCTGACACGGGTGACCGCTGCGTCGTACGCGTTCACCCACCCGGTCGTGGTCAAGCCGGTCGCCGCGGGCTCCAGCCACGGCGTGTCCCTGGTGGACGATCCCGACGACCTCGAGAGAGCCCTGAAGGGGGCGTTCGACCTCGATGACCGCGTGCTCGTCGAGGAGGTCGTCGTGGGCCGCGAGGTCGACGTCGCCGTGCTCGGCCGGCCGGACGGGTCACGGTTCGTCGCCCCGGCGCTGGAGATCGTGGTGGACGGGATCTTCGACTACGACATGAAGTACGGCGGCGGAGCCGACTTCCGCATCCCGGCCGCCCTCTCCGACGAGGAGCGCGAGCTGCTCGAGGATGCGGCCGTGCGCGTCTACGACGCGCTCGGTTGCGCGGGCGTCGCCCGCGTCGACTTCTTCCTGACCGCGGACGGCCCGGTGCTCAACGAGGTGAACACGATGCCCGGGTTCACCGAGCAGTCGCAGGTGCCGAAGATGTTCGCCGCGGCCGGCACGTCGTACGCCGACCTGCTCGACGTGTTGGTCCGAGACGCGCTGTGGGCAGCATGACGGGCTACCCTGACCGCCGTGCTGCTGCTGGTCTGGCGAGGCTGGACCGAGGTGACCCGGTGACCCTCGACCGTCTGCGCGAGTGGGCTCCGGACCTGGTCGGCGCCGTCGTGGTGTTCATGATCGGCCTCGCCGAGGCTCTCAACGCCAACCCGTACGACGACACGCGGCAGGCGCAGATCCTGGTCGCGCTCTTGATCGCGACCGCCGTCGGGCTGTCCCGCCGGCTGCCCGGTGCCGCGCTGGCCCTGGTCTGGCTGACCGGCGCCATCCAGCTCCTGGGCGGCATCTCGATCCTCTTCGTCGAGCTGGCCATCGCCGTGGTCGCCTTCGGCGCCGCCCGGTGGGGCAGCCCGGTCACCGTGTGGATCAGCGGGCTGTCGATCCCCGCCGCGGCGTTCCTCGCCGTCGGGTATGTCGACCACGCCGGCCTCGGCTCGCTCTCGCGGTTCATCGGGACGGGTCCGGCGCTCGACGCGGCCCGCCGGGTCGGCACCTCGTGGCCACTGGTGGCCGGGGCGTTCGGCTTCGCCGTGCTCGCGGTGCCGTGGCTGGCCGGGCTGGCGTTGCGCTTCCAGATCCGGGCGTCGCAGTCGCGGGTCTCCCAGGTCGCCGCCGAGGATCATGCGGCCCGCGCCCAGCGAGCCACCGAGCAGGCCCGCGAGATAGCCGCGCTCCGCGAGGAGCAGACCCGGCTCGCCCGCGACGTACACGACGTGGTCGGACACTCGCTGGCCGTGATCCTCGCCCAGGCCGAGTCCGCGCAGTACCTCTCCGACGACGACCCCGCCGCCCTCAAGCGCACCATGGCCACCATTGCCACGTCGGCCCGCAGCTCGCTCCAGGACGTCCGTCACGTGCTGGCCGGTCCGGACTCCGCACCTCCACCGCGCACCGACGCCTTCGAGCTGCTCCTCGAGGGGGTCCGCGCCAGCGGCCACGAGGTGGTGGCCACCGAGGTCGGTACGCCGCAGCCGCTGCCGCCCGAGCTCGACCTCGTCGCGCACCGGGTCACCCAGGAGATGCTCACCAACGCGATCAAGCACGGCCGGAGCGACCGGCCGGTGATCCTCGAGCGGCACTGGCCGAACGACGGGCCGGGCGGTGGTCTGGAGCGCGACCTGCGGATCGAGGTCCGCAACGCGGCGGCGGCCGTCAGCGACGAGACCCAGCCGCTGGTCCTGGCCGAGCCGCCGGGCCAGGGTCTCGACGGCATGCGGCGCCGACTCGACTCGGTGGGCGGGCGCCTCGACGTACGCCGGCGCGACGAGGCCGACGGGCCGACCTTCACCGCGACGGCCTGGGTGCCGGTGAGCGCGCGATGACCGCCCCGATCCGCGTCCTGCTCGTCGACGACCAGGAGCTGTTCCGTGAGGGCGTGCGCGTCATCGTCGACGCGCAGGAGGGGATGGAGGTCGTCGGTGCCGCCGGCGACGGCCTGGAGGGGATCGCGCTCGTCGACGAGCTCACGCCCGACGTGGTGCTGATGGACATCCGGATGCCGGAGATGGACGGCGTCGAGGCGACCCGGCAGATCTTCCTGCCCGAGCGGGCCTCCCGGCGGTTGGCGCAGGGCACTGCACCCGTGCGCGTGATCGTGCTGACCACGTTCAACCTGGACGACAAGGCCGCGACCGCGATCCGTCACGGTGCCAGCGGCTTCCTCCTCAAGGACACCACCCCGGTGATGCTGCGTGACGCGATCCGCACGGTGCACGGCGGCAACGCGGTGCTCGCGCCGGCGGACCTGTCGGCGTTGCTGGACGCCCAGTTCCATGCGCAGTTCCGCGAGGTCTCGCCGGCGCCCGCGGCGTACCTGCAGCTCACCGACAAGGAGCGCGAGGTCTTCGGCGCCGTCGCGCGCGGCCTGTCGAACACCGAGATCGCCGCGCTGGTCTTCGCCGGGGAGTCGACCGTGAAGACGCATGTCGGCTCGATCCTCCGCAAGCTGGCGCTGCGCGACCGCGTGCAGATCGTGGTGTTCGCCCACGAGCACGGCCTGGTGGGGTCCTGACACTCACGTCATCAGGGCAGCGTCATCAGGGCAGCGTCATCAGGGCGGCGTCATCAGGGGCAGGGTCACCACGAACCGGGTGCCACAACGCGGCGACGACTCGACCTGGATCCGGCCACCGTGCCGGGCCGCCGCCCGGTCGGCGATCGCCAGGCCCAGCCCCGTACCGGGCCGCAGGCGCACCCGCGGGTCGGCCGAACGGAAGAACTCCTCGAAGACCCGTGCCCGGTCCTCCTCGGCGATGCCCACTCCCTCGTCGACCACCTCGAGCCGCGCACACGACACGTCCTCGGCCTCGACCCGGTCCAGGCGGATCCGGACGAGGCGATCCGGATCGGAGTACTTGATCGCATTGGCGACCAGGTTGGTCACCAGCGCGTCGAGGTCCCGCACGTCTCCCCGGACCAGCAGCTGGTCGACGGCGGTCTCCACGTCCACGCCGACGCGTCGGATCTCGGCCTCGGTCCCGAGCAGCTCCACCACCCCACGGGCGAGCCGGACGAGGTCCACGACGTCGTCGAGGGGCCGGTCGGGCTTGCCCACGCGCGCGAGGGTGAGCAGGTCTCGTCCCATCGTCTCGATCCGTCGGGCGCCGCGCTGGATGGCTTGGAGCCCGCGCACGGTCACCTCGTCCTGGCCGCCCTCGGCCAGCAGCAGCTCGGCGTTCTGGAGGATGACGGTCAGCGGGTTCTGCACCTCGTGGGAGAGCACGTCCATCAACTGGGCGCGGTACTCCGCGACGGCCCGCTCGCGTTCGAGTCCCTCGGCATAGTCGCCGCGCTCGAGCGCCGTGATCACGGCCCGGGCCGCCTGGCTCGCATACAGCTGGAGGATGCGCTGCTGGTCGGGTCCCGGTCGCAACCCGTTGCGGGGGACGTCGATCTGGAGCAGCCCGCGGAGCGTGCCGCCGTCGTCGTACAGCAGCGCGCACAGCATGTCGTGGGGGTGCCAGGCGTCGGGTACGTCGGAGAGGTCGAGGTCGGGGATCCAGGTGTTCTTGTCGAGGTGGCCAGACTCGCGTTCGTGCGGCACGAACCTGAGCAGCCCCCACGCCTCCGCGTGCTCCAGCTCGGCCAGGACGGCGTCGACCGGGGTCCGCACCTCGGCCAGCTCTGTGCGGGCGCGCTCGTCGCCGGCCACGGCGACCGAGTGCAGGATCCCGTCGCGGACCACGCTGATCGCAGCGACGTCGAACCCGGCAAGCTCCGTCACCCCCTGCGCGATCAGCTGCAGGGCGGACTGGTCGCGCTCGGTGGGCTCCATGTCGGAGTCCACCGTAGTCGTCAGAGCAGCGGAAGGTACGGGTCTTCGCTCGGCTCCCGACCTGCGGCAAGGCGGATCCAGGCCAGCGGCTGGCCGGCATCCGGCGGACCGCCCGTGACCTCGCCGTAGGCCAGCGCCAGCACGGTCGCGACGGTCACCACCGCTTCGGGATCGCCCGGATGACGCGGGGCATCCAGGGCCCGGGCGAGGTCGTCGCCGTGCACCACGAGCTCGACGAGCCGCGTCAGCACGTAGTCCTCGCGCGTGATCGGACCCCGGCGGGCCAGCACGACGGGCGTGGTGATGCCCTCGAGCGCGGCGAACGCCTCTTCCGCGATCCGGTCCAGGCCCGCGAGCACGTCGTCGCCCAGCTCTGCCTGGAGATCCTCGGTCTGGCCGGCGATGGCCGCGGCCGCGGGCGGGTACGCCGCGACGTACTCCCGCAGCGTGATCGGCACGGTTCCCTCGGGAGCCGGCGCGATGCCGGTCACGAGGCTGAGACCGAGACCGAGGTGCACGACCAGGTCGCTGACGGTCCAGTCACCGACCCCGGTGGGCACATCGGCCCGACCCAGGGCGTCCACCTCTTCGAGCCAGGCGCGCAGTTCCTGCCACTGTCGGCGGAGCAGGTCGTCCATGGCGCGCAGGCTAGCGTCGCTACGCTCAGGCGTGGACTTCGCCCTGACCGACGAACAGCGCGACATCGTCGAGGTGACCCGGTCCTTCGTCGAGCGGGAGCTCTACCCGCACGAGGAGGAGGTCGAACGCACCGGAATCGCGCGCCCCGAGCTCATCTCCGAGATTCGGGCCAAGGCCCTCGCGGCCGGGCTCTACGCCGCCAACATGCCCGAGGAGGTCGGCGGGGCCGGCCTCGACGCGGTGACGTTGGTGCTCTTCGAGAAGGAGCTCGGCAAGGCGAGCTTCGCGTTGCACTACACCGGCGTCGCGCGGCCCTCGAACATCCTGATGGCGGGTACGCCTGCGCAGCGGGAGAGGTACCTGCTGCCGTGCGTCCGCGGTGAGCGCACCGACTGCCTGGCCATGACCGAGCCGGGCGCCGGCTCGGACATGCGGGCGATCCGCACCCGCGCCGTACGGGACGGGGAGTCGTGGACGATCCGCGGCACCAAGCACTTCATCAGCCACGCGGACGAGGCGGACTTCGTGATCCTGTTGGCCCGCACCGGCTCCGACGCTGACGACAGGCCCACCATGTCGACGTTCCTGGTGGACCTCGACGCACCCGGGCTGACCGTGCACGACGGCTACCGCAACGTCTCGCACCGCGGCTACACGAACTCGATCCTCGACTTCGACGACGTCCGGGTGCCTTCCGACGCGCTTCTCGGTGAGGAGGGCAAGGGGCTGGAGCTGGCCGGCGAGTGGCTCGGGTCGACGCGGCTGTCCGTGGCCGCGACCTGCCTCGGGCGCGCCGAGCGGGCCCTCGCCCTGTCGGTCGCGCACGCGGCGAACCGGGAGCAGTTCGGCCAGAAGATCGGCAAGTTCCAGGGTGTGGGGTTCAAGCTGGCCGACATGGCCACCGAGCTCCGCGCCGCCGAGCTGTTGACCCTTCAGGCGGCGTGGAGGCTCGACCAGGGCACCGTCGCCGACGCCGACATCGCGATGGCCAAGCTGAAGGCCACCGAGATGCTCGCGATGGTCGCCGACGAAGCGATCCAGATCCACGGCGGCATGGGCCTGATGGACGAGCTGCCTCTCGAAAGGATCTGGCGGGACGCCCGGATCGAGCGGATCTGGGACGGTACGTCGGAGATCCAGCGACACATCATCTCCCGGTCGCTGCTGCGGCCGCTGGGAGGGTGAGCCTCGTGCAGAGCTCAGAGGTGCTGCACCTCCATCGCGAGGACGGCGTCCTCGAGGTCACCCTCGACCGGCCGAAGGCCAACGCCATCGACCTGGCCACCAGCCGCGCGATGGGCGAGCTGTTCGCCGGCTTCCGCGACGACCCCGAGCTCCGCGTCGCCATCCTGCGCACCGCCGGCGACAGGTTCTTCTGCGCCGGCTGGGACCTGAAGGCCGCCGCGGGCGGCGACGACGTGCTCGGCGACTACGGCGCAGGCGGCTTCGGCGGGCTCCAGCTGCTGCCGGACCTCGGCAAGCCGGTCATCGCCGCCGTGCACGGGCTGGCCATGGGCGGCGGCTTCGAGCTCGCCCTGTCCTGCGACCTGATCTACGCCTCGGAGAGCACCCAGTTCGGCCTCCCGGAGATCAACGCCGGCACCCTCGCCGACGCGGCGACGGTCAAGCTCCCGAAGCGGATGCCGTACCACGTCGCGATGGACCTGCTCCTCACCGGACGCTGGATGAGTGCCGACGAGGCCGCCCGGTGGGGCGTGGTCAACGAGGTCCTCGCCGACGACGCCGCCGTACGGGCCCGGGCCTGGGAGACGGCCCGCCTGCTCGCGGGTGGCCCCCCTCTCGTGTTCGCCGCCATCAAGGAGGTCGCCCGCGTCGCGGAGTCGCTCACCTTCCAGGAGGCGATGGACCTGGTGACGAGCAGCCGGCTGCCGACCGTCCGGGCGTTGTACACCTCGGAGGACGAGAAGGAAGGCGCCCGGGCGTTCGCGGAGAAGCGCAAGCCCGTGTGGAAGGGCCGCTGACTCCCCGGACGCTGATGGGGCGCAGCTGACGCAGATCGACGCTCCTTGGCCGAACACTCTCGATGGAGGACTATCCGGGTGGCCTGCCGAAGAACGCGGCCTCGACGGTCGAGGGCCAGATGCAGATGAGGCGGCCGCCCTCGGGACCGGCGCGGAACCCGTGCACCGCGCCGGGCGGGATGAAGACGAAGGTGCCCGGTCCGATGCCCTCGGCCGGGTCCGCGTCGGTGTAGAACGTGTAGGTGCCCTCGAGGACGTAGAACGCCTCCGCCTCGTCATGGGTGTGGGGCGGGTTGTCGAAGCCTGCGTCCTGCCACGCCTCGCCGATCGCCCAGTGGCCACCCGTCTCCGTGCGGGACGCCTTGCGCACGATCGTCGCCTCGTGGTCGCCCATCGGGAGGACGATCCGGTCGCCGTCGACGGGCCCGCGCAGGACTACCTGCGGTCCCTCGTGTCCAGCCATACCTCAGCGTAGGCCGTTCGAGGAGCTGGACACGAAGATCGCGGAGGCGATGGGGATCCACGCGTCGATGACGTGCTTCGGGTGGCGGCGGCCAGGTGGCCGATGCGGTCGAGGGCGTGCGGCCTGATGAGGCGGAGTTCTGGCCAGAGTCGGAGAGTGCCCGCGTGGACGAGGACGCTCGTGCGATCAGCAATCACGTGGCGCGCCCGTAGGGATTCGAACCCCAAACCTTCTGATCCGTAGTCAGATGCTCTATCCGTTGAGCTACGGGCGCTCGTCGCGAGCCAGGTGACCGGCCGGACGACTGGTCGAGGATAGCCGACCCCGCAGAGGTTGCCGAAATCACTGACCCGCGGTGCTGACACGGCCCAGGAACTCCACTTGCGACCCTCACCGGACGCTCGCAGGGTGGGTCGGGGAGCGCTCCGCAGGCTGCCGAGCCGCGGCAGCTGGAGGGTGGCCGCATCGTCGTCCGCGACCTGCACCAGGCCACCGCGTGGGACCTGGTGAGCGCCTACGTGACGGCGGCCACACTGCGTTGATCGATCCAATATGTGAGAACGAGAGCCGCCGGTAGCCTCGCGGGCACCATTCGCCCGGCCACTCCGACAAGGACGTCGGGGGCGATCCCGTGACAACTCCGCCGCGATCTCGCGGAGGCTCGAGAGGGACACCATGACCGCCGACACGCAGGCTCCTCCCACCACTCACCAGGGCATCCTCGACTTCGTCGAGGAGGTTGCTGCGATGACCACCCCGGACCGCATCCACTGGTGCACCGGCACCGACGAGGAGTGGACCGAGCTGACCGACGCGCTGGTCGAGTCCGGCACGTTCACCCGCCTCGACCCCGCCAAGAAGCCGAACAGCTTCCACGCGCGGACCGACCCGACGGACGTCGCCCGGGTCGAGGACCGCACCTACATCTGCAGCGTCGACGAGAAGGACTGCGGGCCCACCAACAACTGGATGGACCCGAACGAGATGAAGGACCTCATGCGCGGGCTGTACGCCGGGTGCATGAAGGGCCGCACGATGTACGTCATCCCGTTCGTGATGGGCCACCTCGAGGCCGAGAAGCCGATGTTCGGCGTCGAGATCACCGACTCGGCGTACGTCACCGCCTCGATGCGCGTGATGGCCCGCATGGGCAGCCACGTGCTGCGCCGCATGGAGGAGCTCGAGGCAGACGGCGGGGGCGCCTTCGTGCCCGCGCTGCACTCGGTCGGCATGCCGCTGGCCGACGGCCAGGCCGACGTGCCGTGGCCGTGCAACGACACCAAGTACATCGTGCAGTTCCCGGAGGAGCGGGCCATCTGGTCGTTCGGGTCCGGGTACGGCGGCAACTCGCTGCTCGGCAAGAAGTGCTACGCCCTGCGCATCGCCAGCGTGATGGCGCGCGACGAGGGCTGGCTGGCCGAGCACATGCTGATCCTCAAGCTGACCAGCCCCGAGGGCGTCCGCAAGTACGTCGCGGCGGCCTTCCCGAGTGCCTGCGGCAAGACCAACCTCGCCATGCTCGCCCCGACCATCCCGGGCTGGAAGGTCGAGTCGATCGGCGACGACATCGCGTGGATGCGCGTCGGCGAGGACGGCCGGCTGTGGGCGGTGAACCCGGAGTACGGCTTCTTCGGCGTCGCCCCCGGTACCAACGAGCACACCAACCCCAACGCGATGAGGACCATCAACCTGGGCAACTCGGTCTTCACCAACGTCGCGCTCACCGACGACGGTGACATCTGGTGGGAGGGCATGGAGAACATGCCTGCGCACGCCACGTCGTGGAAGGGCGAGGACTGGACCCCGGACTCCGAGGAGCTCTCCAGCCACCCGAACAGCCGCTACTGCACCCCGATCAAGCAGTGCCCGATCCTGGCACCGGAGTACGACGACCCGCGCGGCGTGCCGATCGACGCGATCCTCTTCGGCGGGCGGCGCAAGACGACCATCCCGCTGGTGACCGAGGCCCGCGACTGGGTGCACGGCACCTTCATGGGCGCCACGCTGTCGAGCGAGACGACCGCCGCCGCCACCGGCCAGGTGGGCGTGGTGCGGCGCGACCCGATGGCGATGCTGCCCTTCATCGGCTACCACGCCGGCGACTACTTCAACCACTGGATCGAGGTCGGCAAGTCCAACGACGCCTCCAAGCTGCCCAAGATCTTCTACGTGAACTGGTTCCGCCGCGACGACGACGGCGACTTCTTGTGGCCCGGCTTCGGCGAGAACAGCCGCGTCCTCAAGTGGGTCGTGGAGCGCATCGAGGGCCAGGCCGCCGCCGTCGAGACCCCGATCGGACACGTCCCCACGCCGGAGTCCCTGGACACCGACGGACTCGACCTGACCGCCGAACAGGTGGAGCAGGCGCTCCGCGTCGACGTGGAGGAGTGGAAGGCCGAGCTGCCGCAGATCCAGGAGTGGTTCGAGAAGTTCGGCGAGCAGCTGCCCGCCGTCCTCTGGACCGAGCTGGACGGCCTGAAGGCCCGCCTGGGCGGCTAGCGGACGCCCCCGGGACCGGGATCGAGACGACGCGGATCCGGGTCTCGTCCTCGGCCCGAGTGCCATGTGCCGTGTGCCATGATCCGGGACGGGGGCCGAGCGGAAGGGGATGTGGGTGCCGCACTACGGTCCGGAGGACCGTGCCATCTTCGAGACGCGCGCCTCGGAGCTGTTCGAGGAAGTCGTCACCTCGGGAGGCATCAAGGACGATGATCCCCGGATCACGGCGGATGCGCAGTCCAAGGCCGCCTTCGAGCTCCTCGCCCGGCTGAACCTCGTCGCGCTCGACGCTGACCGGACCTGGCACGCCGTCGACCCGAGCACGGTGCAGGCCCAGGTCGTCACGCCCATGGGCACCCGCGGCGCGGAGCTGTTGACGGAGTCAGGCCAGTGGGCGAAGGCGTTCTCCGGGTTGGCCCAGACCTGGCGGCGGTCGGGCCACAACGACCGCGGGCCCTACACCGAGATCCGCGGACCCGAGGCGATCTCGGCGTTCCTGGTCGCCAGCGTGGCGGACGCCGAGGAGGAGCTGCTCACGGCGCAACCCCAGGGCCTGCGCGACGGGGCGACCATCGACGCGGCCACCCAACGGGACAAGGCGGCGCTGGAGCGCGGCGTACGCATGCGGATCATGTACCAGCACAGCGCCCGGCGGAGCACCGTCACCCACCGGTACGCCGCCGCGGTGACCGCCCTCGGCGCCGAGGTACGCACCCTCGACGAGTTCTTCAACCGGATCATCGTGATCGACCGGCGGATCGCGGTCATCCCTGGCGCCTCGGGGCCGGCCACCGCCCTGGTGATCCGCGAGCCGAACCTGCTGGCCTACCTCGTCGACATGTTCGAGCGCACCTGGGAGCGTGGCCGGCCATTCGCCGACCGCGGCAGCGCGGACCAGCGCGACATCGCCCACGAGCAGCGGCAGATGACCATCCGGATGCTGATCGAGGGTCACGCCGACCCCGCGAGCGCCAAGCGCCTCGGTGTCAGCCCGCGCACGTACGCCGGCTACATCGCCGACCTCAAGGACGAGTTCGAGGCGGAGACCCGCTTCCAGCTCGGCTACACGATGGGGCGGCTCGGGATGTCCGGCAACGAGTCCCGCGCCGACCCGGACGCCGACGCGGACGCCGACTCCGACAGCCGGTAGCGGCAGGAAATGAACGAGGACAGTGCCACGCGGCACTGCCCTCGTTCATGAGACCGGCCGGGGGGGTGGCCATGAGGAAGCACGGCCAATGGGGGGTAGGCCGGTTTCCCGTCTCAAGTCTGTGTGGAGTTGTGGGTGACGCTTCAGGCTCAGGGAACGTAACGACAGCCGGGGCAGTCCCACCCGGTGTCCTGTGCGTTGGCTGGTGCACTCACTCCGGCCAGCCCGACGGTCATCGCAGCGGCCGCTACGAGGATCGCTGCCTTACGAAGAAAGTTCATCCGTTGCTCCCACTTTCAGGTCGTGGATGTTGCAGGTCCGCCCTCCGCGGCTACCTAGTGTGTCGACTCTGGCTGGTCTAGTCAGCCCTAGCCCTGGCTCATCATCTTGCATTGCAAGATGTTGCAACCGGTGCGCACGCCTGAGCCGGCCCTCTCGGGTGGTCCGTGCACGGACCGGGAGGACCGACTCGTCGGCGGAGGCGGCGGGATTTGAACCCGCGAGAGGTGTGACCCTCAACCCGCTTAGCAGGCGGGCGCCATAAACCGGACTAGGCGACGCCTCCTCAACGCGGAGACAGGTTACAAGGACCGGTCCGCGGGCGCCGAATCCCGTCCCGTCACGACCCCCGGCGCGCCTCGCGCAGCAGGTCCCGCAGCCGGGTGACGAACTCGTCGCGGTCGCCCGCGAGGACGGCGACCGGCACTGTGGTGGTCCGCCCGTCCCGCAGGGCCACGACCACGCACGGCGTGCCGTGCACCTGCGCCGTCGAGGCCTCGGCCACGTCCGCCCACCGCGCGCGGGTGACCCCGGCGCCGCGCACCAGGCGCACGTCGTACCCGAGCTGGTCCAGGCGCACGACGTACGCCGCCCGCGCAGCCCACCAGGCACCCCCGGCCACCGCGCCCAGGCCGGCGATGGCAACCACCGCGACGGGCCAGAACGGCCAGCCCGCGAGCGCCGTCACCACCGACAGCAGCACGACGAGGACGGCCAGCGTCACCAGCGCAGCGCCCGCCACGCGCAGCACGATGGCGGGTGCGAGGCGGTACTCCGTCGGGCCGTCCACGCGCCGGATTCAACCGTGAGAAGGGGGCTTGGCGACAATTCTTGTCGAAGTCCGGGCCCCTGCTTGTCCCGCCGCCGCCGCGGAGTCACACTCATAGCCCCACCCGCCTGGCAGCGGAGGCCCCCGTGACGCAGACCGCCGACGCTCTCTCCGAGCTGCAACTCGCCCTGGAAGGCCCGGCCGACGCGAGCAGCTGGCGGTGGACCGTACGTCGCGAGATGGTGCCGCTCCGCGACGCCCTCCAGCGCGAGCGCCAGGACCCCGGCGACGGCTGGCTGTCGGCCCGCCACGGCCGTTCGGCGCGCGAGCGGGCCGCGCTGCTGCGGCGGCTCGCGGAGTACGGCCCGATCGTGCTCGAGCACCCCGACGTGAGCGAGGTCCGGGACGGGCTCAAGCGCCTGCTCACCGACATCGACCACCACGTCCGGCGCGAGCACGACCTGGCCTACGACGAGGTGGAGCTGGAGATCGGCGGCTCGGAGTAGGCCCGTGGCAGAGGGGGCGGGATTCGAACCCGCGGCTGACATCTCTGCCAGCGACCGCTTTCAAGGCGGTTCCGATCGGCCACTCCGGCACCCCTCCGTGTCCCGCCTTGCGGTGGGACCCGGTGAGTCTAGAAGGTCATCTCCACCAAGGGGTCGCCCTCCTGGACGACGTCGCCGGCAGCGACCTTGACGGCGGTCACGGTGCCGGTGTGCTCGGAGATGACCGGGATCTCCATCTTCATCGACTCCAGCAGGATCACCGTGTCGCCGACCGCGACCTTGTCGCCGACCTCGACCGTGAGCTCGATGACGTTGGCGACCATCTCCGCGAGGATCTCGACGCGCTGTTCGCGGGGCACGGTGCCGAACCTAGCCGAACAGGGATCTCAGAGCAGCGGCTGGGTGCGCCCCGGCTCGGGGCGCAGCGTGGAGCCGGAGTCCTCGGTCCGCGCGCGACGCCCGTGGGCGCGGCGACGGCTGTCACCGGTGAGCACCAGGTCCAGCCGGATCACCACGATCCCGATGAGCACGCCGACGACGACGGAGTAGAGCGTGGTGAGGCCCGCGTTCAGCAGGGTGAGGCTCGGATCGAGGAAGGTGTGGGTGACCTGCGCGGCGGCGGTCACCGCGAAGGCGCAGACCCACCAGCCCTGGCGGCGGCGGGCGCGCATGTGCGTGCCCCACACAAGGGCCGGCACGCCCAGCAGGGCCTGGACCGGCCGGGGCGCACCGCCCAGGTTGTCGAGGGCCCACTGTCGGCCGTCGAGCAGGGTGTCGACGATCTCCGGGGCACCGTAGCGGCGCAGCACCTCGGCGTACGCCAGGGTCACCGCGAGCAGCACGCTGCCGATCACCACGACGAGGAGACCGCGCCGGCCGAGACCGTGCAGGCCGGCGCCGAGGCGGAAGACCACCAGCAGGCAGAGGACCAGCGACGCCCCGAGCGTGGTGTAGGCGAACCGGCTCAGGCTGAGCGTGGGCTCCAGGCCGACGACGCCGGCCGCCCCGACCACCGCGACGAGCATCGCGAGCAGCACCTCCCGGACCGCGTGCAGCACGGTGGCCGCCGGCACGGTCACCATCACCGCGAAGACTGCCGTCACCACGCACGTCATCAGGGCGGCGCCGGTGCGCAGCATGGGTTCGTCGAGGACCACCGCGGTCACGCCGAGGAGCAGGGCCAGGCCGCCGTAGACGAAAGTCCGGCCCCCGGTACGAGACACCAGGCCCGCGGTGAAGGCCACGGCGATCGCGACGCCACCGCCCTCGCCGACGTACGGCGGTGGGTCGGGCGTCGCCGCCAGGGCGAGCGCGGCCAGCCCGCCGAGCAGGATCAGCAACCACAGCGTCACGCCCGCGCGGCGGCCGGGCCGCAGCCGGGGTCGCCGGCCAGGTCGCTCGGCGCGACGGCGGGGGACGGTGGTCGACACGTGCGGGAACGCTAGCGAGGCGTCACAGACGCCGGTTCGCCAGGGAGGGGTTGGTGCGCCGGGCCGCCGCCACCGCGTCTGCGTGAAGGGTGACTGTGAGCGTCTCGGCCTTCTCCCCCGCCTCGGCGACCACCTCACCGAGCGGGTCGACGACGATCGAGTGGCCGGTGTACCGCGGACCGGGCTGGCCGACGCCCACGACGTACGCCGTGTTCTCGATCGCCCGGGCCCGGGCCAGCGTGGTCCAGTGGTCGACCTTGCGCGCTCCGGCGACCCAGGCGGCGGGGACGACCAGGACCTCGGCGCCGTCGGCCACCAGGGCGCGGGCGAGCTCGGGGAAGCGCAGGTCGTAACAGGTCATCAGACCGACCCGGAACCCGGCGAGGTCGACGACGGTGGTGGTCAGCGGCCCGGCGGTGATGCTGTCGGACTCGCGGTAGCCGAACGAGTCGTACAGGTGGATCTTGCGGTAGTCGGCCGTGGCCGCGCCGCGCAGCACCAGGGTGTTGACCGGCCGCCGCGGGTCCTCGGCGGCCTCGAACATGCCGGCCAGGATGGTCGTCCCGCGCTGCCGGGCGACGCGTGCGACCTCGGTGGCGAACGGGCCGTCCACCGGCTCGGCGGCGGCGCTGAGGTCCGCGCCGGGCTCGCCGAAGTCGCGGGCGAAGGCTTCGGGGAACACGACCAGGTCGCTGCCCTCGGGCGTCAGGTCGGACAACCGATCGCGGTTCTCGGCGGGGTCGAGGGTCGAGGCCTCCTGCACCAGCGTCACCTGCATGCACCCCAGTGTGCCGCGCTGCCAGACTGGAGGCGTGGTCTTCGACGCGGTCGTGCTGGCCGGCGGCCGCGCCGAGCGCCTCGGCGGCGCGGACAAGGCCGGCCTCGAGGTCGACGGCGTCCCGTTGCTCGAGCGGGCGCTGGCCGCGGTCACCGACGCCCGCCGCGTCGTGGTGGTCGGCGACGAGCGACCGGCACCGCGCGAGGTGGTCTGGGTGCGCGAGGAGCCGAGGTACGGCGGACCTGTCGCCGCGACGTACGCCGGTCTTGACGCCTTGATGCGGGGTACTCCCGTGCAGTTCCGGGGTGAAACGGGCGCTGAGACCCCGGAACCGCACGGGAGTACCCCGATCGTCGTGCTGGCCGTGGACATGCCGGACGTAACGGTGGGGACGGTACGGCGGCTGGTGGACGGGGCCGACGGGCGGGACGGAGCGGTGCTCACCGACGGGGGGCGGCGGCACCTCGCGTTCGCCGTCTCGATGGCCGCACTGGACCGCGTGCGACCCGTGCCGGCCACCGGCGCGGCGATGCGCGACCTGTGGTCGGCGCTCGACCTGGCGGAGGTCCCGGCCCGTGGCGGGGAGGCCCACGACGTGGACCGCTGGTCAGACCTGAGCCCAGACACGTGACCCACAGGGGTTGAAGGTGGCGCGAGGGTGAGCATGATGGGGCTCGTGAACCTGCACGACTGGATCGACGAGCTGTGCGACGTCCTCGACATCGACACCGAGGTGGACGAGGGACTGGTGCTCGACCTCGCCAAGGTGGTCGCTGACAACGTGGTCAGGAAGGCCGCCCCGATCAGCACCTACCTGCTGGGGTACGCCGCCGGCCTCCAGGAGGCAGACCCGGTCGGCGTGGAGAAGCTGGCGGCCCGGGCCCAGGCCCTCGCCGAGCAGTGGGACCGGCCGTCCACGGCCCCGGACCCCGTCGACGTCGACGACGAGGTGCCCGACGACAGCACGGTCGACCACAGCGCCGACGCGTTCGACGACTGACGTGAGAGCCGTCGTCGCCGCCGAGCCGGGCGGCCCTGAGGTGCTGTCCGTGGCCGAGCTTCCCGACCCCTCCCCCGGACCCGGCGAGGTCGCGATCGCGGTCGTCGCGACGGCCGTCAACCGGGCCGACCTGCTGCAGCGGCAGGGCCACTACCCGCCGCCGCCCGGCGCCTCCGACGTGCTCGGCCTCGAGTGCAGCGGCACGGTGGCCGCGGTCGGCGAGGGCGTCACGGGGTGGAGCGTGGGCGACGAGTGCTGCGCCCTGCTGGCCGGGGGCGGGTACGCCGAGCGGGTCGTCGTACCGGCCGGCCAGGTGATGCCCGTGCCCGCGGGTGTCTCGCTCGTCGACGCCGCCGCGCTGCCCGAGGTCGCCTGCACGGTCTGGTCGAACGTCTTCATGGTCGCCGGTCTGCGGCCGGACGAGTGGTTCCTGGTGCACGGCGGTGCCGGCGGCATCGGCACGATGGCGATCCAGCTCGCGGCCGCCCTGGGCGCCCGGGTGATGACGACCGGTGGGTCCGAGGAGAAGCTCGCCCAGTGCGCCGGGCTCGGCGCCGAGGTGACCATCGACTACAAGCAGCAGGACTTCGTCGCCGAGGTGAAGGGCGCCACCGACGGGCACGGCGCGGACGTGATCCTCGACAACATGGGCGCCTCGTACCTCGGCCGGAACGTCGACGCGCTGGCGACCGAGGGCCGGCTCGTCGTGATCGGGATGCAGGGCGGCACCAAGGGCGAGCTCGACCTCGGCGTGCTGCTGCGCAAGCGCGGCGCGGTGGTCGCCACCGCCCTGCGCTCGCGGCCGGTCGAGGAGAAGTCCGCCATCTGCGCCGCCGTCGTCGAGCACGTGTGGCCGCTGGTCGCCGACGGGACCGTCCGGCCGGTGGTCGGCGCGCGGTTCGCGCTCGCCGACGCCGGGCAGGCGCACGCGCTGATGGAGTCGGGCGATGGCCACGGGAAGATCCTGATGACGGTGTCCTGACCGGCTCGCCTCTAGGGTGGGGGCATGAGCGAGCAGCCGCCGGAGCAGCCTGAGCAGTCCGGAGACGAGGCGCCGAGCCACGTCGTCATCGTCGGCCCCGACGGGCAGCAGGTAGCCGTGCCCGCCTCCGCGCTGCAGCCGCCTGCCGACGACGACGAAGAGTCCGACCTCACCAGCCTGGTCGAACAGCCCGCCAAGGTGATGCGGATCGGGAGCATGATCCGCCAGCTGCTCGAGGAGGTGAAGGCGGCGCCCCTCGACGAGGCCAGCCGCCAGCGCCTCAAGGAGATCTACCGCCAGTCGATCAAGGAGCTCGAGTCCGGGCTCGCTCCCGAGCTGGTCGACGAGCTCGAGCGGCTGACCCTGCCGTTCACCGGCTCGGAGGCGCCGACCGACGCCGAGCTGCGCATCTCGCAGGCCCAGCTCGTCGGCTGGCTCGAGGGCCTCTTCCACGGCATCCAGACCGCGATCTACGCCCAGCAGATGGCGGCGCGGGCCCAGTTCGAGCAGATCCGTCGCGCGCTGCCGCCCGGCGTCCAGATCGCCGGGCAGCCGGGTCCCGGCGGTCCGGGCCAGGACGGACAGCCCGGGCAGGACGGGGAGCAGCAGCCCGGTTCGGGCGGCATGTACCTCTGAGGCGCGGCCCCGATTCGTCAGCGCTCCTCCGGGTGGCGCGAGCGCACCGATCTCTGACGAATCGTGCTCAGGTGCGGCGCGAGCGCCCGAGGGCGCCGAAGACCATCAGCCCGAGCAGGCCGACGAGCAGCATGGCCGCGCCGGGAGCGGCCAACCGGGTGAGCGACGCGGGCTCGGCGCCCTCGACCGACTCGAACTCGGCCTTCGCGGGCGTCGGCGGGACCGGCGTGGTGCCCTGACCGAGCAGAGCCACCAGCCGCTGGGTGCGGGCGCTGGTGGCCGGCCCCGTGCCGCCACAGCTGTTCGCGAGCATGTTGGGCCCGTTGGCGCGCACGAAGAACAGGTACCGGTTGTCGGCGGTCATGCCGGTCAGACCGCAGGCGTTCTCGTCGGCGTCTGACTTCACCGTGACCGTCTGCGAGGTGATGTCGCCCTTGTAGACGCGGTCGACCTTCACGTCGTACGACATCGTCTGCCGCTTGCCCGTGTTGGTGGGACCGGAGGCCATGGTGAGTACGCCGGAGAAGACGCCGGTGGCCTTGTTGACCTTCTGCGGCAGCGAGATCCGCTCGCACGTGCAGGCGGCGTGCGCCGACCCGTCGACGACGACGACCGTCATCAGGCCCAGCAGCAGGGCCACGAGCAGACTGCGCCCGGGAGATCGCAGGGGGGACCGCATGCTGCTATTCGACCACAAGGCCGAACACCTCGGTCAGCACGCGAGCGACGCCGTCCTCGTCGTGCCCCGGCGCCACGTGGTCCGCGACCTCGATGACGGTGGGGTGCGCGTCGGCCATCGCGTACGACGTACCCGCCCAGCTCAGCATCGCGATGTCGTTCGGCATGTCGCCGAAGGCGATCACGTCCTCGGCCGCGACGTCGAGGTCCTCGCAGAGCACGGCGAGCGTGGTCGCCTTGGTCACCCCGGCCGCGCTGATCTCCAGCATGGCCGAAGTCGAGGACCAGGTGATCACGGCGAGGTCGCCGACGGCCTCCGCGGCACGGTCCCAGAACTCCTGGTACCCGAGCTCCTCGTGCCTGGCCATCAGCTTGAGGACGGGTTCGGTGAGTAGGTCGCCGATCGGTGCCCGTCGGCTGCCCGAGGGGACGGGGTGGCGTTCCCGGTACTCCGGCTCCAGCGACGTGCCCGCCAGCGTCTCGACGGCGAAGGTGCTGCCCGGGACTGCCGCCCGGATCCGCTCGGCGACCTCCAGCGCTACGTCCGGTTCGATGCCGCTCACCGTGACCGGCCTGTCTCGGGCGACGTCCCAGACGAGGGCTCCGTTGGAGATCACCGCCAGACCGTGCCGCCCGACATGGTCGAACACGTCTTCCGCCCAGCGCAGGGGGCGTCCGGTCACGAACACCACGGGCACGTCGCGGCGGTCCAGCTCAGCCAGCACCGCCTGGGTACGCGCCGACACGGTGTTGTCGGAGCGGACCAGCGTGCCGTCGAGGTCGGTCGCGACCAGACGAGGCTCCGTGGCCCGCTGCGCTCGCACCTCAACCACCGAGGTCGGCGGGGAACCAGCGGGAGATCTCGGCCGCCGCCCCGTCCTCGTACACCGTGCCGGTCACGTGGTCGGCGGCGGCGCGGACCTCCTCCACGGCCTGCCCCATGGCGACCCCGCGGCCCGCCCAGCGCAGCATCTCGATGTCGTTGCGACCGTCGCCGATGGCGAGCACGTCGGCGGCGGCGACACCGAGCTGCTCGGCAACGTGGGCCAGTCCGGAGGCCTTGCTCACGCCGACGGGCGCGAGGTCGAGCCAGGCGGTCCAGCCGACGACATAGTCGGTGCCGTGCAGGCCGAGGCGGCCCGCCAGCTCGAGGAAGTCCTCGGCGGTGGAGTCGGGGTCCCGGATGATGACGCGGCTGACCTTGTCGGCCACCAGGTCCGCGACGTCGGTGATGACCATGTCGCCGGAGAGCTCACCGGTGGGGAAGGGCCGGTTGACGCGGTACCCGACCCCGCGCTCCTCGACGGCGACCAGCACGGTCGGGTGCTCGCGCAGGATCGCCTCGACCGCCGGGCGCGCGTCGAAGGTCTCCTCGTGGACGACCTCGAGGGGCGGGTACCTGAACACCACGGCCCCGTTGGACGCGACCACCCACAGGGGGTCGTCCTCGACCCCTGGGAGATCGAGCAGGTCCGCGACGACCACCATGCCGTGCGGCGAGCGACCACTGGCCAAGACGATGTCGGCGCCCGCGTCGTGCGCGCGTCGTACCGCGGTCCGGACGGCGTCCGGCACCTCTTCGTACGTCGTGCCCTGGCCGTCGATCCACGAGAGCAGCGTCCCGTCGATGTCGAGCGCGACCAGCCGCGGAAGCCAGTTGATCGGTCTGGCGGTCACGTGAGTGGCTTGATGAGTTCCAGCCCGCCGAGGTAGGGCTGCAGAGCTTTCGGCACCTTCACCGAGCCGTCGGCCTGCTGGTGGGTCTCCAGCAGCGCGATGATCGGCCGGTTGGTCGAGCAGAGCGTGCCGTTGAGGGTGGCGACCGACCCGACGCTGCCGTCGGCGAACCGGGCACGGGTGTCGAGCCGCCGGGTCTGGAAGTCGGTGCAGTTCGAGGTCGACGTGAGCTCGCGGTACCGGCCCTGGGAGGCGATCCACGCCTCGCAGTCGAACTTGCGCTGCGCCGACGTACCGAGATCGCCGGCGGCGACGTCGATGACGCGGTAGTGGAGCTCGAGCTTGTCGAGGAACTCCTTCTCCCAACCCAGCAGCCGCTGGTGCTCGGCGTAGGACTCCTCGACCGTCGTGTAGACGAACATCTCGACCTTGTCGAACCAGTGCACCCGGAAGATGCCGCGGGTGTCCTTGCCGTGCGAGCCGGCCTCCTTGCGGAAGCACGGTGAGAACGCGGCGTACCGCAGCGGCAGTGCGCCGCCGTCGAGGATCTCGTCGGAGTGGTACGCCGCCAGCGGCACCTCCGACGTACCCACGAGGTACAGGTCCTGGCCCTCGATCCGGTAGACGTCGTCGGCGGCCTGACCGAGGAAGCCGGTGCCCTCCATGGCCCGCGGCTTGACCAGCGACGGCGCGATCATCTGCGTGAAGCCGGTGTTGCGGGCCTGGTCCATCGCCATGTTGACGAGGGCGAGCTCGAGCTGGGCGCCGATGCCGGTGAGGAAGTAGAAGCGGCTGCCCGAGACCTTCGCGCCGCGCTCGAGGTCGATGGCGCCGAGCATCCGGCCGAGCTCGACGTGGTCGCGGGGCTCGAAGTCGAACTCCGGCTTGACGCCGACCGTCTCGATGACGCGGTAGTCCTCCTCGCCACCGGCCGGCGTCTCGTCGGCAGCAAGGTTCGGGATCTCCATCAGCGCCGAGCGCCACAGCTCCTCGGCCTCGGTCTGTGCGGCCTCGGCGACCTTCACCCGCGCCGCCAGGTCCTTGGTCTGCTCGAGCAGCGCTGCCTTCTCGTCGCCCTGGGCCTGCGGGATCTGCCTGCCGAGCGACTTCTGCTCCCCACGCAGGCGCTCGAACTCGGCGATCGCCGAGCGCCGAGCCCCATCGGCGGAGATCGCGCGGTCGACCACCTCGTCGGACAGGCCGCGCTTGGCCTGGGCGGCGCGCACGCGGTCGGGTTCGTCACGCAGGAGACGGGGGTCGATCATGTTTTTGGGGTCCCCGCGGAAGGGCGAGCGGGAGGAGCGAAGCGGGAGGAGCGAGCACATTCGTGGGGTAAGACCATGGTGATGAGGCTATCCGCGCGGGGTACGACGCGGCACACGAGATCCCCCGCCCCGGGGGATGAGGGCCGCACCCGCGCGTGCTGGCAGGATCCGGTCCGTGCTCGACCGTCCGCGCGTGATCATCCTGTCGTGGGCTGCGCTGTGCCTGGCGCTGTTCGCGGGGCTCGCCTGGGCCGTCACCGGCGACCGGGCTCCGCTGGGTTCGCTCGACGACTGGGGCAGGCGGCTGGAGGAGTGGACCAACGGCCACGACTCGTTCCGGGCGGTGCTGAGGTTCGTCGAGGTCTGGTTCAACACCGGCCCGGTGCTCGCCGCGACGCTGGTGCTGGTCGTGCTGATGCTGCTGCGCGGTCACCGTCGAGCCGCGATCTATGCCGCCCTCGTCGTGCTCTCGACCTGGGGGCTCACCATCTGGGTCAAGCTCGCGGTCGGGCGGGACAGGCCGGCATGGCAGGACGACCTCGACCGGCTGCTCAGCCGCTCGTACCCGTCCGGGCACACGTCGACGAACGCGGCCCTGATGGCGGTCGTGTGCGTGCTCGCCGCCATGCTCATCCGGCGCTCGCAGGTACGCCGGCTGGTCTACGTGCTGGCGGGCCTCGAGGTGCTGCTCATCTGGGCCGACCGGGTGATGCTCGGTCGGCACTTCCCCACCGACGTGATCGGCGGCACCCTGCTCGCGATCGGGATGGCGCTCTTCTGGCTGGCGCTGTTCAACCCGCTGCCGCGCAGCCACGCCGCCAAGGCCCGACCCCTGCACGAGGCGATCCCCGGCAACCGTCAGCTCTCGGTGATCGTCAACCCCAGCAAGGTGGAGGATGTCGCGCAGTTCCGGACGATCGTCACGGCGATGGCCGTCGAGTCCGGCTGGTCGGAGCCGTCGTGGCTGTACACCACCATCGAGGACCCGGGTACCGGCATGGCCGAGGCCGCCTCGGTCGCCGGCGCCGACCTGGTGCTGGTCTGCGGCGGTGACGGCACCGTGCGGGAGGTGTGCGCCGAGCTGGCGGGTACGGGCATCCCCGTGGGCATCGTGCCCGCAGGTACGGGCAACCTGCTCGCCCGCAACCTCGAGATCCCGCTGTTCCTGCGCTCGGCGATCGACGTCGCCCTCAACGGCCAGGACCGGGCCATCGACATGGTCGAGGTCAGCGGGGACGGCTTCGAGGACACCCACTTCATGGTGATGGCCGGGATGGGTCTCGACGCCGCGATCATGGAGGGCGTCAACGAGGACATCAAGCGCCGCGTCGGCTGGATCGCCTACGTGCTGTCCGGGATCAAGGCGCTGATGTCGCCGGTGGTCAAGGTCGAGATCTCGGTCGACGGTAGCGAGTTCACGGCCTACCGCGCTCGCACCGCCGTCGTCGGCAACGTCGGCTTCCTCCAGGCCGGCATGCCGCTGCTGCCCGACGCCTCCATCGACGACGGCGTCCTCGACGTCGTCGTCTTGTTCCCCAAGCGCTTCTTGTCCTGGCTGCCGCTCGTCGCCCGCGTGCTCAGCAAGGGTCGCCGGGTGGACGAGACCATCGGCCGCCTGACCGGCCAGACCGTCGTCATCCGTGCCGCGTCCGACATCCCCCGCCAGCTGGACGGCGACTCCATCGGCCCGGGCCGCGAGCTGCGGATGCACTGCGTGCACGGGCGGTTGCTGGTGCGGGTGCCGCGCTGAGGCTTCTCGGGCTCGGCGTCGGGGCTCGTCCCGGGGCTCGTCCCGGCGGCAGTCGTCCCGGGGCGGCGGTGAGATAGCCACCGTCTGCCGGCTCGAAACGGTGGCTGGGTCACCGCTGGGAGGCGCTGACCCGCGGCCAGCGTGACTCTCCGTGGTCGATCCTCGGCACCCAGCGCCGACGATCAACCACCTGACACCATCCGCCAGACTGCGACCCGTGACCGAACGCGACTGGTGGAAGTCGGCCGTGGTGTACCAGGTGTACCCGCGGAGCTTCGCGGACTCCGACGGGGACGGGGTGGGCGACCTCCGCGGGATCATCGACCACCTCGACCACCTCGAACGCCTCGGCGTCGACGTGGTGTGGCTGAGTCCGGTCTACCGGAGCCCGATGGCGGACAACGGGTACGACATCAGCGACTACCAGGACGTCGACCCGCTGTTCGGGACCATGGAAGAGCTCGAGGAGCTGATCCGGGAGACCCACGACCGGGGCATGAAGCTCGTCATGGACCTCGTCGTGAACCACACCAGCTCGGCGCACGCGTGGTTCGAGGAGTCGCGGAGCTCGAAGGACAACCCGAAGCGGGACTGGTACTGGTGGCGGCTGCCGCGCGACGGCCAGGAGCCGACCAACTGGGAGTCGGCGTTCTCGGGGCCGGCGTGGACCTACGACGAGCGGACCGGGGAGTACTACCTCCACCTGTTCGCGCCCGAGCAGCCCGACCTCAACTGGGAGAACCCCGAGGTGCGGCAGGCCGTCTACGCGATGATGCGCTGGTGGCTCGACCGCGGGGTCGACGGGTTCCGGATGGACGTGGTCAACCACCTCTCGAAGGTCATCCAGGAAGACGGCACGCTCCCCGACGGCGCCACCAGAGAGGGCGGCCGGTTCGGCGACAAGACGCCGTACGTCGTCAACGGCCCGCGGATGCACGAGTTCCTGCACGAGATGCACCAGGAGGTGTTCGCCCAGCGACCACCCGGCCTGATCACCATCGGCGAGATGCCGGCCTGCCCGCTGGAGGAGGCCATCCTCTACACCGACCCGGCGCGCGAGGAGCTGGACATGGTCTTCCAGTTCGAGCACGTCGACCTCGACTCAGGGCCCGGCGGCAAGTGGGACATCGTGCCGATGAGCCTGGTCGACCTCAAGGCGTCGCTCGGGAAGTGGCAGGAGGGCCTCAAGAACAGGGGCTGGAACTCGCTCTACCTCGGCAACCACGACCAGCCGCGCTGCGTCAGCCGCTTCGGCAACGACGATCCCCAGCACCGGGAGCAGTCGGCCAAGGCGCTCGCGACCGTGCTGCACCTCCAGCGCGGCACGCCGTACGTCTTCGAGGGCGACGAGCTGGGGCTGCCCAACGCCGGCTACACGCGGATCGACCAGCTGCGCGACATCGAGTCGATCAACCACTACGCCGATGCGGTCGCCTCCGGACAGGACCCGGCCGCCGTGATGGCAGCGCTGTCGGCGAAGGGACGCGACAACGCGCGCGTTCCGATGCCCTGGAGCGACGAGCCGAACGGCGGCTTCACCACCGGTACGCCGTGGCTCGACGCGCATCCCGACGCCGCGACGATCAACGCCGCGGCCCAGGTCGACGACCCCGACTCCGTCTTCAACCACTACCGGCGGCTGATCTCACTGCGGCACGAGGAAAAGGCGATCTCGCACGGGACGTTCACCATGCTGCTGCCCGACGACGAGCGCATCTACGCCTACCTGCGCGAGCACGAGGGCCGACGGCTGCTGGTCGTCGCGAACCTCTCCGACGAGGACGGCGTCACCGCCGACCTCACCGGGGCCGGGGACTGGACCGCGGTCGAGCTCGCGGTCGGGTCGGTCGCGGGCACCTCTCCGAAGCCCACCGACCCGCTGGCTGCTTGGGAGTCCCGCGTGTACCTGGCCTAGCCGCCGTACCCGCGCTTGCGGATCTCGGCGTTGATGGCCGGCACGATCTCGTGCAGGTCGCCGATGACGGCGTACGTCGCCCGCGTCACCATCGGCGCCTCGGCGTCGGAGTTGATCGCCAGGATGGTCTTCGCCGACGAGCAGCCCGCCCAGTGCTGGATGGCGCCGCTGATGCCGCACGGGATGTAGAGCTCCGGCGTGATCCGGCTGCCGGTCTGCCCGACCTGCTCGTGGTGCGGCCGCCAGCCGGCGCTGGTGACCACTCGCGAGACGCCCAGCGCGGCGTCCAGCAGCGAGGCCATCTCCAGCACGTCGTCGAACTTGTCCGCGCCGCCGACACCGCGGCCCGCGCCGACCACCACGCGAGCCGACGTCAGCGCGCCGGACTCGTCCGCCTCGGGCTGCGTCGTGGAGACCACGCGTGCCACCATGTCCTCGGGCGCGATCGCCGGTGTGTGCTCGACCACCTCGCCCGCGCCGCTGACGTCCGCGGGCTTCGCCTCCACGGCATGCCCGGCGATCGTGAAGACCGCGGGCCGCTCGTGCAGCTTCATCTCCTCCATCGCGGCGCCGCCGACCACCTGGCGGGTCACCACGAACGGCGCCAGCCCGGAGAACGACAGCACGTTCGCGGCCATCGACGCCCCGGACCGGGCGGCCACGTGAGCCATCAGCTCGTTGCCGCGGTCGGTGCCGGCGGCCAGCACGACCACCGAACCCGCCGCCTCGCGCACCGTCAGGATGGCCGACGCCCAGCCGGCGCCGGAGTACGCCGCGACGCCGTCGCCGCCGACGTGGTGCACGTTCCGGACGCCGTACGCCGCCAGCTCGGCCCGCAGGTCCTCCGACACCGGGGCGATCACGACCGCGTCGACGGGGACACCCTTGCCGGCCGCCGACAGGTCGCGCGCGAAGGAGACCGCCTCCAGGGAGACCTCGGTCGCAGCGCCCTCGAGGTCGGTCTCGACGAGAGTCAGGATCATTTGGCCAGCACTCCCAGCTTCTCCAGGACGTCCACGACGGCCGGGGCGGCCTCCGGGCCCTCACCCAGGACCTGCACGGCGCTCGGCGTCGGGGGCGGTAGCACCATCCGCACCCGGCCGGTGCCGGTCGGCTCCACGACGGGGTGACGCTCCTCGATCGGCACCTTCTTGGCCTTGAGCCGTCCGGGCACCGACGGGTACCTCGGCTCGACGCCGCCCTCACGGATCGTCACGATGGCGGGCAGCGGGACGCGATAGGTCTCCTGGCCGTCCGGGCCCTCCCCGACCGCGACGACGACCGGCCCCTCGGGCGAGTCCTCCAACGACAGGGTCGAGGCACCGTTGACCACCGGACGCCCCAGCTCGTAGGCGAGCCGGATGCCGACCTGGAAGTCGCCGCTGTCGGCCGCGTCGTTGCCCAGCAGCACCAGGTCGTGGACGCGGCCGTCCTCCTCGTGGTCGCGGACCACGGAGGCGATCTCGCGCGAGACGTCGACCGGGCCGAAGCGGTGCGGCTCGGTGACGACCACGTGCGTGGCCGCCGTGCATCCCACGGCCAGCGCGTTGCGGAGCTGCTCGACGGCGTCGCCGTCGCCGATCGTCAGCACGGCCGCCTCGCCACCACCTGCGGCGAGCTGCACGGCGAGCTCGACCGCGCACTCCTCGTGCGCGCTCATCGTGAAGCCCGAGGCGCGCCCGTCGACCGACTGGCCGTCCTCGCTGAGCACGACCTCCTCGGTGCTGTCGGGGACCCGCTTCACGCAGACGAGAACGTTCGCCATCAGCGCATCCGCTCGTTCGCGGGGTCGAAGAGGCTGGTCGCGTCGACGGAACCGACCGTGACGGGGTAGAGCTCCTCCATGTAGGACACCGCGAGCTCGTTGCCGATCCGGGCCTCCTGAGGCGGCAGGTAGGCCAGCAGCACGTGCTTGCCCAGCGACGGCGCGGAGCCGGCGCTGGTGACGTACGGGTGGTGGCCGTGGCCGTCGGTGAGGGTCCCGCCGTCCCGGGTCAGGATCGGCTCGCCGCCGAGCATGTAGCGCTTGATGCCCGACGCCGACGTGTGGTCGTCGACGGTCAGCGTGCAGAGCACCGTCTGCGGCTCCGCGTCACGCTGCGCGAGATAGGCCTCGCGACCGACGAAGTCGGCCGCCTTCACCTTGGGACGCTGCATGCCGGCCTCGACGATGCTCCGCTCGGCGTCGAGCTCGGCGCCGTACGCGCGATAGCCCTTCTCGATGCGACCGGTCGTGCCGTAGACGCCGATGCCGACCGGTACGACGCCGTGGTCGGCGCCGCCCTCGAGCAGGGCCTCCCACAGGGCGAGAGCGTCGTCCATCGCGACGTACAGCTCCCAGCCGAGCTCGCCGACGTAGGAGATGCGCGACGCCAATACATTGATCACGCCACCGCCTGAGACATTGATTGGGATCTCCCGGCACGAGAGCATCCCGAAGCCCTCACCGCTGACGTCGTCGGACGTCAACGAGGACAGGATGTCGCGGGCCTTCGGCCCCCAGAGTCCGATGGTGGAGATCTTGTCGGTGTTGTCGGTGAGAGTGGTCTGGCCGTCGTCGGGCAGCTGCGACGTGAACGTGTGGCGGTCGGCCATGCCGTGCGCACCGCCTGTGACCACGCGGAAGTGGTCGTCACCGAGTCGCATGACGGTGAGGTCGGACAGGAAGCCGCCCTTGGCGTCGAGCACCGGGGTGTAGATGACCTTGCCGACCGCGACGTCGCACTGCGCGACGCAGGTGCGCTGGACGGTCTCCAGCGCGCCGGGACCCTCGATGTCGAGGATCTGGAACGCCGAAAGGTCGACGACACCGGCGTGCTCACGCATGGCGAGGTGCTCGGCGTTGATGATCGGGCTCCACCAGCGCGAGTCCCACTCGTGCTCGCGCGGCAGCACGGCGTCGCCGTACTGCTCGACGAGACCGGCGTTGGACTCGTACCAGAACGGGCGCTCCCAGCCGGCGGTCTCGAAGAAGACGGCGCCGAGCTTCTGCTGGTGGTCATACATCGGCGAGGTGCGCTGCGGCCGGTCGGACTCGTACTGCTCGGCCGGGTGCACGATCCCGTAGGTCTTGATGAACGACTCGGTGGTGCGCAGCCGGGTGTGCTCGCGGCGCAGCATGTGCGGGTGGAAGCGCGCGATGTCGCTGTGCGCGACGTCGATCTCCGAGTGGCCGTGGGTCATCCACTCGGCCACCGCGCGGCCGACGCCCGGGCCCTCCTTGATCCAGACAGCCGAGGCCGTCCAGAGGCCCTTCACGTGGCTCTCGCCCAGGATCGGCGAGCCGTCGCAGGTCAGCGAGAGCAGGCCGTTGATCGCGTAGCGGATCTCCGCGCCGTCGGCGCCGAGCAGCTCCGGCATCAGCTCGTAGGCCTGCTCGAGCTGGGGGTCGAAGTCCTCCTCGGTGAAGGGGAGCTCGGTCGGCGAGAGCTTGGACTGCTCGATGGTCGGGATGTCCTCGGGCTCCATCAGGATCGCGCGGTGGGCGTAGGAGCCGACCTCCATGTCGGCGCCGTGCTGGCGCTCGTAGCAGAAGGTGTCCATGTCGCGGACGATCGGGAAGTTGATCTCGCCCGTGCCGCCGGAGAGCTGGGGGCAGGGGCCGACGCTGATCATCTGGTGCACCGCGGGGACGAGCGGGATGCTCACGCCGGCCATGTCGCCGATCTTGGGGCTCCAGACACCGCAGGCGATGACGACGTACTCGGCCTCGATGTCGCCCTTGTCGGTCCGGACCCGCCTGATTCTGGGTCCACCTGGGGCGTCCTCGACGTCCATCCCGAGGACCTCGACGTTCGGGACCGTCGTCAGGGCCCCGGCCGCGACGGCGCCCTCGCGCATGATCGTGCCCGCACGGAGCGAGTCGACCACGCCGACGCCCGGCTGCCAGAAGGCCCCGATGATCTGGTCCTTGTCGAGGAACGGCACCTTCTCCTGGACGAAGTCGGGGTCGACGATCTCCGCCTCGATGCCCCACGCCTTGGCCGAGGACATCCTTCGCCTGAGCTCCTCCATCCGCTCCTCGGTGCGGGCGACCTCGAAGCCGCCGCACTGGGTGAAGACGCCGAGCTCCTTGTACTGCTCGACGGAGTCGAGCGTGAGGTCGGTGATCTCCCGCGAGTGGTCGGTCAGGAAGATGAAGTTCGACGCGTGACCGGTCGAGCCGCCCGGGTTGGGCAGGGGACCCTGGTCGATCTGGACGATGTCGGTCCAGCCCAGCTTGGCCAGGTGGTGGACCAGGCTGTTGCCGACGATGCCGGCGCCGATGACGACGCAGCGCGCCGATGCGGGGACGTCTGCCACGGGAACTCCTCGGTGCGAAGTGATTGTTGCGTATTGCGCATCGCTGTGCGCTATAGGGAACAGTATGGAAGTGTGACGCGACGGCCCGCGCCGGTCAAGTCAGGGCACGGGCCGTCGTCGCCACTCAGCTGTGGAGCGGGGTCAGGAGGTCCACTCCGCGACCTTGTCGGCGTTGTCCTCGACCCACTTGGCGGCAGCGTCCTCGGGAGACATGCCGTCCTCGGAGATGTACTTGGCGACCACGTTCTGGTCGTCGTTGGTGAACGTGAACTTGTTGAGAAGGTCCACGGCGGGGCCGCCCTCGTCCAGCCACGAGGTCGAGGCGACCTTCTGCAGCGGGGTCTCGGGGTAGTCGCAGGCGACCTTGGCCGGGTCGTCCTGGCAGCCGTCGGTGTACGGCGGCAGGGCAACGCGCTCGAGCGGGATGTCGGCGAACAGCCACTGCGGCTCGTAGAAGTAGCCGATCAGGAACTGCTTGTTCTTCTCGGCCTTCTGGAACGCCGTGATGCTGGCGGCCTCGCTGCCGGAGAAGATGACCTTGAAGTCCAGGTCGAGGTTGCTCACGATCGCCTCGTCGAACTGGACGTACGACGGGTCGGCACCCAGGAACTGGCCCTTGCCACCGGACTCCGAGGTCGCGAAGTCCTTGGCGTACTTGTTGAGGTTGTTGTAGTCGAGGATGTCCGGGTGCTCCTGGGCGAGCCACGGCGGCACGAACCAGCCGATGATCCCGACGGCGCCCAGGTCGCCCACGTTGGACGCACTACCGTCGCCCTTGTCGGCGAAGAACTTGCTCTCCAGGTCCGGGTGGCCCCAGTCCTCGATGACGATGTCGACCTCGCCGGTGCCGAAGCCCTGCCAGGAGACGTCCTCCTTGAGGTCCTTGTAGTTCATCTTGCAGCCAAGGGACTCCGCCACCGCACCGTAGACGTAGGCGTCGGCCTCGTAGCCGACCCACGGGTTGACGGCCATGTTGACCTCGCCGCAGTCACCACTGTTGCCGGCCTGCTCCTCGTTGGCCTTGGTCTTCGAGTCGATCGACCCGCCGCCACAGGCGGTGAGCGCCAGCAGTACGCACGCAGAAGCCGACACCAATCGTGTCGTGCGCATCCACTTGTTTCTCATCCGTTCTCCTTCAGTGTCGTTCTTCTGGTGAGCTGGGAAGTCGTGCCTCGCGCCTCAACGGGAAGCGCATCGGCCGGAACAGCGCAGTGAGGACCCTGGCCATGGATCCCTGGGTCTGGTCCGTGGTGCTGTCCGCCGCGGCTCGGGAGATCCGGTCGATCATCACGCCGAGCAGCACGATGGTGACGCCGGCGGCGGCGCCCTTGCCCCACTCCTCCGAACGTGAGAAGCCGAGCACCGCGTCGTAGCCCAGGGCGCCCGCCCCGACCAGGCCGCCGATGACGACCATGGAGAGCACGTACAGCAGGCCCTGGTTGGTGGCCAGCACCAGGGACGATCGGGCCATCGGCAGCTGGACCTTGGTGATCTCCTGCCACGTGGTGCAGCCCGTCGACCGGGATGCCTCGATGGTGGTCGGTGAGACGCCGGCGATCCCGTCGGCGACGAGCTTGATCGCGACCGGGGCGGCGTACACGATCGCGGCGACGATGGCGGTGAAGCGGGTCGGCCCGAACAGCGCCAGGACCGGGATCAGGTAGACGAACGGAGGGATGGTCTGGCCCGCGTCGAGCAGCGGCCGGATGATCAGGTCGACCGAACGCCGCCGGGCCATCCAGACCCCGAACACCAGGGCGAGCACCATCACCAGCAGGGTGGCGACGAGCACCATGTTGAGCGTGACCATCGCGTCGTGCCACAGGTCGAAGAACTTGATGCCGGCCAGGCACACGACGGCCGAGACGGCCGCGCGGGTCCGCCCGAGGACGTAGGCGAGGGCCACGATCGCCAGGCCGGTGACGAACCACGGCGACTGTGCCAGGAGGGTCTGCATGGGGTTGAGCAGGGCCGAGGTGACGACGTTCTTCAGCCCCTCGGTGACGCCGTCGAAGTTGTCGGTGATCCAGGTGAACACGTCGTCCACCACGTTGCCCGTCTTGGTGCCGATCTCGTTCTCGGGGAACTCCGCGGCCCAGGTGTAGTAGCGGGAGAGGTAGATCGCGACGCCGACGCCGACCGCACCCAGGGCCAGGATGACCCGGCGCATCTTCGGGCTGTGCCCACCGCGGGCGGCCTTCTCGGCCCGGAGGCTGGCGGCGGTGGTGGTGCGGTCGAGCATGATCGCCATCAGCACGATCAGCATGCCGGGCACGAACGCTCCGCCCACGTCGTTCTTCGTGAGCGCCCGGAGCACCGGCTTCCCGAGCCCGGGGCCGTCGACGAACGCCGCCAGGGTGGCCATCGACAGGGCCGCCATGATCGTCTGGTTCAGGCCGACCACGATCGTCGCCCGGGCCATCGGCAGCTGGACCTTGAGAAGCCGCTGGCGGGCGGTCTGGCCCGAGGAGTCGGTCGCCTCGATCGTCGTCGGTGAGACCTGACGGATGCCGTGGCCGGCGATCCGGACGATGGGCGGCAGCGCGTAGATCAGGGTGCAGACCACGCCTGCCGAGGCTCCGATCCCGAAGAACAGCACGATCGGGCCGAGGTAGACGAACGTCGGCATCGTCTGCATCAGGTCCATGATCGTCGTCATCACGCCGACCCCGATCCTGCCGCCGGTGCCGTAGTACACGCCCAGCGGGAGCCCGATGAGGACTGCGATGACCACCGCGATGAAGGTGATCAGGAGCAGGTCGACGCTGTCGGCCCAGAAGCCGAAGAAGCCGAAGGCCACGAAGGCTGCGGCGACGAGGATGGCGATGCGCACGTTGGCGACGGCGTACCCGATCCAGGTCGCCGCGGCGGCGACGCCGAGCCAGCCGATCTGGGGAACCGGGCGTGGGAAGTCCGGTTGCGAGATCATCCGGGAGAGCCAGTCGAACGCGGAGACGCACCAACCGCCGATCTGGTACGTCGCCTGGATGATCGGGTTGGTGTCGCGGCTGGCCAGGACCGAGTCGCGGAACTCGGTGAGGCTCTGGTGCAGGTCGGTGTGCTCGCGACCGGGTAGCGCCAGGGTGTTCTTGCCGTCGGTGAACTTCCAGACGATCATCCAGGCGGCAATGATGATCGCCGCCAGGATCCACTTGCGGGCCGCGATCGCACCGCGGCTCTCCTGGACGACGGGTGGGGCGGCCCCGGGTTCGGGCCCGCTGTCCGGCCTGGTGGCGACCGCCGTGCTCATCGCGGGGTCGCCTCGGTGTGGTCCTCCTCGGCGACGACGACACGGAGGATCTCCTCGTCGTCGACGATGCCGATCACCTGCCCGTCCTCGACGACGCGGACCGGGTGCGCCGAGGCCAGCACGGCCTGCGCGGCCTTCCGGACGATGGTGTCCGAGGGCATGGTCGGGCCCTCCATGGAGTCGCCCGGCCGCGGTGGCCGCATCACCCACTTGAGCGTGAGGACGTGCGAGCGCGGCACGTCTGAGACGAAGTCGCGGACGTACTCGTCGGCCGGGGCTCCCACCACCTCGTCCGGGCGGCCGATCTGCACGATCGCTCCGTCGCGCAGGATCATGATCCGGTCGCCAAGCTTGAGGGCTTCGGCGAGGTCGTGGGTGATGAACACCATCGTCTTGCCGAGCTCGTGGTGCAGGCGGATGACCTCGGCCTGCATGTCGCGGCGGATCAACGGGTCGAGGGCGGAGAACGGCTCGTCGAAGAGCAGCATCTTCGGGTCGCCTGCAAGCGCACGGGCGAGTCCGACGCGCTGTTGCATGCCGCCTGAGAGCTGGTCGGGGTAGGACCGTTCGTACCCCTTGAGGCCGACGAGCTCGACCACCTCGGCGGCCTTGGCGCGGCGCTCCTTCTTGCCCATGCCGCGGATCTCCAGGCCGTAGGCCACGTTGTCGATCACCTGGCGGTGCGGCAGCAGCCCGAAGTGCTGGAAGACCATCGACGTGTGCTTGCGGCGCACGTCGCGCAGCTGGCTCTCGCTCGCCTGCATCACGTCCTGGCCGTCGAGGATGATCTGACCGGACGTGGGCTCGATGAGCCGGGTCAGGCAGCGCACCAGCGTGGACTTGCCCGAGCCCGAGAGGCCCATGACCACGAACACCTCGCCGGGTGCCACGTCGAAGGAGACGTCCTTCACGCCGACCACGCAGCCGGTCTTCTCCTTGAGGTCGGCGCGGGACAGCTCGGAGTCGGGCGTGCCGAGGACCTTGTCGGAGTTGCGGCCGAAGATCTTCCAGACGTTCTTCACCGAGAGGGCAGCGTCATCGCTCGATGACGTGGTGTCTGCAGCGGGCGAGCTGGTGGTGCTGGTCATGACGTGACCTCCGGGTTGCGGCTGTCGCCGGGCGGGTGGAGCGGGCTGCCGTCGCGGTAGCGGTAGTACGGCGCTTCCGACGGGGGCAGCGGCGTGTTGCCGGCGATGAGGTCGGCGGCCTTCTCGGCCACCATCATCGTGGGCGCGTAGATGTTGCCGTTGGTGACGAAGGGGAACACCGAGGCGTCGACGACGCGCAGGCCCTCGAGGCCGTGCACCTTCATCGTCGCCGGGTCGACCACCGACATCTCCTCCACGCCCATGGCGGCCGTGCAGGACGGGTGCAGCGCGGTCTCGGCGTCCGCGCGTACCCAGTCGAGGATCTCTTCTTCGGTCTCCACGGACGGACCGGGAGAGAGCTCGCCGTCGTTGTACGGCGCGAAGGCCGGCTGGTTGAGGATGTCGCGGGCCACGCGGACCGCCTCCACCCACTCGCGGCGGTCGGTGGGCGTCGAGAGGTAGTTGAACACCATCGAAGGGTGCTGCTTCGGGTCGCCCGAGCGGATGCGGATGCGGCCGCGGGTGTCGGCGTACATGGGCCCGATGTGCACCTGGTAGCCGTGGCCCTTGGTGGGCGACGTGCCGTCGTACCGGATCGCGACGGGCAGGAAGTGGAACATCAGGTTCGGGTAGTCGACGTCCTCGTTGCCGCGCGCGAAGCCTCCGCCCTCGAAGTGGTTGGTCGCACCGAGGCCGCGCCGGTGGAAGAGCCACTGGTAGCCGATGCCGGGTCGCTTGCGCCACTTCAGCCCGGGGGCGATCGAGACCGGCTGCTTGGAGGCGTACTGGATGTAGACCTCGAGGTGGTCCTGGAGGTTCTCGCCCACGCCGGGCAGGTGGTGGACCAGCGGTACGCCGACCTCGGCGAGGTGTTGCTGGTCCCCGACGCCGGAGAGCTGGAGGAGCTGCGGGGTGTTGATGGCGCCGCCGCACAGGATCACGTCGGCGGCAGCGACGTACCTCGGACGACCGGCCCGGAGGTACTCGACGCCGACCGCGCGCTTGCCCTCGATCCGTACGCGCGTGCCGAGCGCCAGGGTCTGGATCTCGAGGTTCTTGCGCTGCCGGACCGGGTGGAGGTACGCGCGGGCGGCGGACAGCCGGCGGCCGCGGTGCAGGTTGCGGTCGAAGCGGCCGAAGCCCTCCTGCCGGTAGCCGTTGACGTCGTCGGTCAGGTGGTAGCCGGCCTGCTGGATCGCCTCGAAGAACGCGCCGAAGAGCGGGTTGGTCGCCGGACCCTGCTCGAGGACCAGCGGCCCGTCGCCGCCACGCCACGCGTCGGAGCCGACGGAGCCGTCGAGGAGGAGCCTGGTCTCCATCCGCTTGAAGTACGGCAGGCAGTGGGCGTAGTCCCACTCCTTCATGCCCGGCAAGGCAGCCCAGCGCTCGTAGTCCATCGGGTTGCCCCGCTGGAAGATCATCCCGTTGATGCTGGAGGAGCCGCCGAGGATCTTGCCGCGGGCGTGGGCGACGCGGCGACCGTTCATGGCCGGCTCGGGGTCGGTCTCGTACTTCCAGTCGTAGAGCCGGTTGCCGATCGGGATCGGCAGCGCGGCGGGCATGTGGACGAACGGGTCGAGGCGCCAGTCGGACCGGCCGGCCTCGAGCACCAGGACACGGGTGCCGGGGTCGGCGGAGAGCCGGTTGGCCAGGGCGCAGCCGGCGGACCCGCCGCCGACGATCACCACGTCGTAGGTGTCCGTCACGGGCGCCCCCCCTCGGACGATCCGTCGAACCAGTTCTGCACGGCCGGCCGGATGTTGTGCCAGACGTGCTTGGTCTCGCGGTACTCGGCCAGGCCGTGCTCCCCGAGCTCGCGGCCGACCCCGGACTGCTTGTACCCGCCCCACTCGGCCTGCGGGACGTACGGGTGGTAGTCGTTGATCCACACGGTGCCCATCCGCAGCCGGGCCGCGACCCGCTGCGCCTTGCCGGCGTCCTGGGTCCAGACGGCGCCGGCGAGACCGTACTGGCTGTCGTTGGCGATCCGGACGGCCTCGTCCTCGCCGGAGAACGTCTCGACGGTCAGCACCGGGCCGAACGACTCGTCCTGCGTCACCGACATGTCGCTACGGCAGCCGTCGAGCACCGTGGGCAGGTAGTAGAAGCCGTCGGCGTACGCCGGGTCGTCGGGCGCCTGGCCACCGCACCGCAGCACCGCGCCCTCGGCGATGCCGGCGGCGACGTACGCCGCGACCTTCTCGCGGTGTCCCGCGCTGATCAGGGCGCCGGTCTCGGCCTTGTCGTCGAAGGGTCCGCCGAGCCGGATCAGCCGAGCGCGCTCGACCAGCGCGTCGACGAAGGAGTCGTGGATCGAGTCCTCGACGAGCAGCCGGGCGCCGGCCGAGCAGACCTGCCCCGAGTGCAGGAAGACCGCGGTCAGGGCGTAGTCGAGAGCGACGTCGATGTCGGCGTCCGCGAAGACGATGTTGGGGTTCTTGCCGCCGAGCTCGAGGGCGATCCGCTTCACGGTCGGCGCGGCGGCGGCCATGATCGCCCGGCCGGTCTGCAGGCCACCGGTGAAGGAGACGAGGTCGACCCGCGGGTCGCTGGCGAGCGGGGCGCCGGCCTCGGGCCCCGCGCCGAGCACGAGGTTGCCGACGCCCTTCGGGAGGCCCGCCTCCTCGAGGATCCGCATCAGGTGGATCGAGGTGCTGGGCGTGAGCTCGCTCGGCTTGAGGACGAACGTGTTGCCCGCGGCCAGGCACGGCGCAACCTTCCAGGACGCCTGCAGGAGCGGGTAGTTCCAGGGCGCGATCAGGCCGCAGACGCCGACCGGCTCGTGCACCACCCGGCTGACCACGTCGGCGTTGCCGGTGTCGACGATGCGGCCGGCGTCCTCGGCCGCGACCCGGCCGTAGTACCGGAAGACCGCGGCCACGTCGGCCACGTCGTACTCGCCCTCAACCAGCCGCTTTCCGGTGTCCAGCGACTCGGCGCGGGCAACGTCGGCGACGTCGCGCTCGAGCAGGTCGGCCACGCGGAGCAGCAGGTCCCCGCGCTCGCGGGCAGGGGTCTCGCGCCACGGACCGTCGTGGAAGGCGGCGTACGCCGCGGCGATGGCCGCCTCGGTGTCCTCGGTGCCGGCCTCGTCGACGACCCGCACCTCGGTGCCGTCGGCTGGGCAGTGGATGGTCCGGGTGGCGCCGGAGCGCGCACTGACCCAGGCTCCGTCCACATAGAGATCCGGCACCTGCGCGCTCCCGCCCTCAGGACCGTCCCGAAGCCCGGCCGTTGTTGCGCTATCCGCAACGTATTGCTTGCTCCGCAACGAGTCGTCAGCGGCAGAATAGGTGACCTGGGCCGCACGTCAAGGTGTGAGGCGTCCTGGGATGGTCAAGATCGGGTTACAAGTAGCCCTCACTCGCGCTGACCCCAGCCCAGCCGGTGCGACACCTCGACGGCGGCCGCGAGCAGCAGCGGGACGGCCCGGTCGAGGCGCTCGTCGTTGAGCCGGAAGCTCGGTCCCGAGACGCTGAGGGAGGCGATCACGTCGCCGTGGGCGTTGCGGATCGGCGCCGCGACGGCAGTAAGCCCGGTCTCGAGCTCGTCGACCGCGACGGCGTACCCCTGCTCGCGCACGTGGGCCAGGTCGGCCAGCAGCTTGGCCATGCTCGTGACGGTCTGGTCGGTGTAGCGCGGCAGCTCGCGGACGGCCTTCTTCAGCTGGGTCTCGTCGAGCTCGCTGAGCAGGACCTTGCCGTTGCTCGTGGCGTGCAGCGGAATGTGCTGGCCGACCCAGTTGTGCGACTGGAGGGCCGACGAGCCGGCGACCTGGTCGAGGTACAGGGCGGAGGTCTCCGCCCGCACCGTGATGTTCACGGTCTCGCCGGTGTCGGCCGCGAGCTGGCGGCACACCGGGCGCGCTTCCTGCACGAGGTCGAGCCGCGCCGTGGTGGCGCCGGCCAGGCGCAGGTTGCCGACGCCGAGGCGATAGCGGCCGCGCTCGCCGTCCTGCTCGACGAGGCGGTGCGCCTCGAGGGTGGCCAGCAGCCGGAAGGCGGTCGACTTGTGGACGCCGAGGTCGGCGGCGATGTCGGTGACTCCGGCCTCGCCGTCGCGGGCCAGCACCTCCAGGATGGACAGGGCCCGGTCCACGGACTGGACGAGGCCGCCGGGCTGGTCGCCGTTCCCGCTCGTCCGCTCGCCGTCGGCGCGCTCGGCGGGCGCCGAGAGGCTCGCAGACAGCGTGGCCGAGATGGATGCGGCGTCCGTCGCCATGCGCGCACAGTAGCGCAGAGGGTGTTGCATATCGCACACTGCGTTCCGGTCGACGCAACTGGCGTCGCGCAGGAGAGGAGATGCGCAGGATGTCCCATCAACGCACCGAGGAGACGGGCGGGGTCGCCGGCGACTACGTGCTCACGCTGTCGTGCCCCGACCGGCCGGGCATCGTGCACGCGGTCACCTCGTTCCTGTTGCGGCACGGCGGCGACATCCGGGAGAGCCAGCAGTTCGGCGACCGGCAGCACGGCCGGTTCTTCATGCGCATCGACTTCGAGGTGGCCGACGCGACGACCGCCGAGGCCCTGCGCGCCGACTTCGCCACGGTCGCCTCCGAGTTCGCGATGACCTTCGAGCTGTGGGGCGCCACGTCGCCGTACCGGACGCTCATCTTGGTCTCCAAGCAGCAGCACTGCCTCAACGACCTGCTCTTCCGCCACAGCACCGGTGCGCTCAACATCGAGGTACCTGCGGTCGTCTCGAACCACCGTGACGCCGAGCCGCTGGTGAGGGCCCACGGCATCGACTTCCACCACCTGCCCGTCACGCCGGACACCAAGGGGTCTGCCGAGGCTCAGCTGCTGACGCTGATCGACGAGCTCGACATCGACCTCATCGTGCTGGCCAGGTACATGCAGATCCTCAGCGACGAGGTGTGCCGCCGGCTCGACGGCCGGGTGATCAACATCCACCACTCGTTCCTGCCGAGCTTCAAGGGCGCCAAGCCCTACCACCAGGCCTTCGACCGTGGCGTGAAGCTGGTCGGCGCCACCGCCCACTACGTGACGCCCGACCTCGACGAGGGTCCGATCATCGAGCAGGACGTCACCCGCGTGGACCACGGGTACTCCGCCGACCAGCTCGTCACCGCCGGTCAGGACGTCGAGGCCCAGGTCCTCTCCCGCGCCGTCCGCTGGCACTCCCAGACCCGGGTACTGCTCAACGAGGACCGCACCGTCGTCTTCCGCTGAGGCCCCGCGTGTCTGCGGGGGCGAGGCGGCTTGTAACGCGGTGTTCGAGTGCCTTACCCAGCGTTCGAGCGCTGGGGAGGCCCACGAAACACCGCGTTACATGTGGGATCCGACCCTCAGGCTGAGCGCCTGACGATGTAACGGGACAGGTCCGAGATGTCCGTCCCGTACGCCGCACGGGTGGCGGCGTACTCGCGGGCGATGCGCGCCTTCGCGAGCTCACGACGCCGACCCCAGTAGTCGGCCCACACCAGCCGGGACACCCCCAACCGGAACCCGGTCAGCCAGTCCTGCCGCTGCTTCTCCTGCCACACGACCTGGTCGGGATCGACGACCGCCAGGCCGCCCTTGTCACGGCGGTGGTACTTCTTCGCCCCGTCGAACTCGAAGAGCTGCCGACCTACGCGCATGTCGCAGCGCGCCCATCCGGTCTCGTCGCGCAGCTCGAACTGTGTCTGGACAGGGCCGAGGCCGATCTCCTCGAGGAGCAGCCGGCCAAGGGTCTCGCCGACGCTCTCGGCGCCCGGGTCGGAACGCTCGATCGCCGCCCGGACGACGGTGACCTCGGGCCAGCACACCATGGGCGCGACCGCCTCCCAGAGGTCGGCCTCGCTCGCGCCCAGCTGACGCGCACCGTCGATGGCCACCACGCCCGGGACCAGGCCATGCTCCCGCGCGATGTCGATGGCCGTTCGCGCGACCCCCAGGACAGGGATGCCGTCGACGAGCACGACCTGGCCCTCGCGGTACGGCGCCAGATGGTGCTTCACCCCGTGCTCGACGCGTCCGCCCCGCACGCCCTTGCGGGTGACGTGGACGTACTCCTTCGCTGGCGTGAGCATCGCCAGGCCGAGCTCGATGCCGGCGGAGTCGTGGCTCATCACGTGGGCGCGGCGCATCTGCAGGTGGGCAGCGCGCGCTCTTGCCCGCTGCCGACCCGTGAACTGGTCGAGCGCCTCCCAGGTCTCCCTGGGCATGTAGACGCCACGGCGGACCAGGATCCACCGTCCGGTCCGCACGAGGCCGTTGAGATGCTCTGGTGACGTGCCCGTGTCGAGCACTTGAGTGCGAGTGATGAGCCCGCACTGGGCCGCGAGCGTGCGCTGGATGTCTGGGTGGCCGTCGTACCGGAACATGGCGACGAGCGTTCGGGATCGCCCCCCGCTCGTCGCGCCCCCGCTCAGGCGCTGTGGAAACCCCGGTCGGGAGGACTGGCTGTGGACGCCAGGCGGGCACCGGGGACCCACCCGCCGCATGTAAAGCGGTGTTTGACCGGCCTACCCAGCGTTCGATCGCTGGGTGAGCCCACCGAACACCGCGTTACATGTCCGGGGCCGCCGCCAGACGACCCAACACCCTCAGTCGCCGAGCTCCTTGCGGCGGCGGGTCACGTACGCCTCGAGCTCCTCGCGGATGGCCTCGTCGAGGGGCGGGGTCTCGTACTCCTCGAGCTTCTTCTTGTACAGCTCGCCCGCGCGGGTGGCGGTGTCCTTGGCGCCGTTGCGCATCCACCGCTCGTAGTTCTCCGAGCTGGACAGCATGGGGCGGTAGAAGCAGGTGCGGAACCGCTCCATGGTGTGCGCGGCACCGAGGAAGTGGCCACCCTGACCGACCTCCTCGTGCGCGCCGAACGCCATCGAGTCGTCGTCGATCTCCAGCGGGGTGAACTCGTGCTGGAGCATCTGCACGAGCTCGACGTCGATGACGAACTTCTCGAACCCGGCGACCAGGCCGCCCTCGAGCCAGCCGGCGGAGTGCATCACCCAGTTGGCGCCTGCCAGGAACGTCGGCAGCATCGTCATCAGCGCTTCGTACCCGGCCTGCGCGTCGGGCACCTGCGAGGAGGTCAAGCCCCCACCGGTGCGGAACGGCAGGTTGAAGTGCCGGGCGATCTGGCCCGTGCAGAGCAGGCCGATGCCGGACTCCGGCGTACCGAACGTCGGCGAGCCCGACTGCATGTCGATGTTGGAGAGGAACGAGCCGAACACCACCGGCGCGCCCGGGCGGATCAGCTGCGAGAGCGCGATGCCCGACAGGGCCTCGACGATCTGCTGGACGAGCGCCGCGGGGATGGTCACCGGCGACATGGCGCCCATCAGGATGAACGGGGTGAGTACGACGGGCTGGTTGGCCGCGGTGTACTCGAACTGCGACTCGAGCATCCGGTCGTCCCAGCGCAGCGGCGAGTTGCAGTTGATCAGCGAGATGATCGCCGGCGTCTCCTCGATGGCCTCGCGGGAGCCGAAGAGGATCTCGGTCATCGCGATGGTGTCCCGGGCGTTGACGCCCGAGACCACGTTGCCCATGTAGAGCTTGTCGGTCAGCGTCTGCAGCGCGTAGACCATGTCGAGGTGGCGGCTGTCGAGCGGGGTGTCGTTCGGCTCGTTGACCACGCCGCCCGCGGAGTCCAGCGCGGAGAAGCTCTGGGCCAGCCGGGCGAAGTTGCGGAAGTCCTCCATCGTGCCCTCGCGGCGTACGTCGCCCTCGCGCACGAACGGCGGTCCGTAGACCGCCCCGAACGCCATAGAGTCGCCGCCGATGTGCACGCTGTTCGCCGGGTTGCGCGCCTGGAGGTCGAACTCACTGGGTGCCTTGGCGACCTGCTCGAGCACGAAGTCGGGGTCGAGGAAGACCGTCTTCTCCTCGACCTTCTGGCCGGCCTGACGGAACAGGTCGAGCGCCCGGTCGTCGAGGAACTCGACGCCGATCTCGGTCATCAGCCGTCGCCAGCCTCCATCGAGCTTCGCCATCGCGTCCTCCGAGAGGATCTCGTAGCGCGGCATTCGGTTGACGAACATCTGCCCTCCAGTCTCACCATGATGTGGGACCAAGGTTCCACATCATGGAACCCAACGGAAGGCCTGGCCGAGATATACCGGTCCGCTTGCGCATCCAGGTCGCGGTGTCTAGCCTCATCATGTGGGACCTGAGTTCCACATGATGGAACCTGTGTCAGCGGAGGAGGTAGCTCCCGTGTCGGATCCGGTGAGTAGCGGCACCCAGTCGCTCGACCGCGCCCTGCAGCTGGTCTCCACCGTGGTCGACGCCGACGAGCCGTTGTCCTTCGCGGAGCTCCAGGAGATGACCGGCCTCGCCAAGTCCACCACGTCCCGCATGCTCGCGGCCCTGGAGCGCGGCGGGCTCCTCGAGCGCGACGACGCCGGCGGGTTCGTGGCCGGCAGCCTGTTCTGGCTGTACGCCGCCCGCCACGACCCGTGGGAGGAGCTGGTCCGCCTCGCCCGCCCGGTGCTGGAGCGGGTCGGCAGCGACACCCAGGAGTCGGTGCACCTCTCGGTGCTGCGCGGCGACAAGGTCGTCCAGGTCGCCCAGGTCGACTCCCGCTACCTCCTCGGCACCCGCGACTGGACCCAGGTCGACGTACCCACGCACACCTCCGCCCTCGGCAAGGTCTTCATCGCCTGGGACGGTCTGGACCTTCCGGAGTCCGAGCTGCTCCGGCTCACGCCGCAGACCATCACCACCCAGGCCGGGCTGCAGCGCGACGCCGTGGCGGCCCGCGCACGCGGCTTCGCGTTCACCATCGACGAGCTGGAGGACGGCCTCACCGGTGTCGCCGTACCCGTCCTCGGGCCTCGGGGCAACGTGGTCGCGGCGCTCGGCATCTCCGGCCCCACCAGTCGGCTCTCGCACCGCATCGACGAGCTCGGCCGGAACTTGATCACCCAAGCGGCCGAGGTCGCCTCCGCGCACCAACGACAGCGCACCACCAACCACCACAAGGCGAAAGGCGTGGCATGACCAGTAGCCCCGAGGAAGTCCTCAAAGGCCTGTACGACGAGACGCTCGTCGGCAACGCCCCACGCGTTCTGGAGCTCACCGAGGAGGGGCTGGCGATCGGCATGGAGCCGCAGACGCTCCTGTTCGAGGCGCTCATCCCCTCGCTGGAGGAGGTCGGCGCGCGGTTCGAGCGCGGTGACTTCTTCGTGCCCGAGATGCTGATCGCCGGCCGCGCGATGGCGGGCGCCATGGAGAGGCTCCGGCCGCTGCTGGCGGAGACCGGCGTCGAGACCATCGGCAAGTTCCTGATGGGCACGGTCAAGGGCGACGTCCACGACATCGGCAAGAACCTCGTCAACATCATGCTCGAGGGCGCCGGCTTCGAGGTCATCGACCTCGGCGTCCAGGTCGCGCCGGAGAAGTTCGTCTCCGCCATCGAGGAGCACCAGCCCGACATCGTCGGCTTCTCGGCGTTCCTCACCACGACCATGCCCATGTTCAAGGCGAACATCAACGCGCTGGAGAAGGCCGGCCTGCGGCAGCAGGTCGTGGTGATGGTCGGCGGTGCGCCGGTCACCCAGGAGTACGCCGACGCGGTCGGCGCCGACGGGTACGCCGCCGACGCCTCGGCCTGCGTCAAGAAGGCCAAGGACCTCCTCAAGCAGCGGCGGGCCAAGGTGCCTGCATGAGCGAGCCCCTGGAGACCAAGCTCCGCAGCGCCACCAAGGAGGTGGTGCTCGGCCACGGGCACCGCTTCTGCATCATCGGCGAGCGCATCAACCCGACCGGGCGCCGCATCTTCCAAGAGCAGCTCCGCGCCGGCGACCTCTCGGCGATCGAGCGCGACGTGAAGGCCCAGGTCGAGGGCGGCGCCGATGTCCTCGACATCAACATGGGCGTGCCACTGACCGACGAGCCGGAACTGCTCGCCAAGGCGATCCAGATGGTGCAGTCGCTGACCGACCTGCCGATCTGCATCGACTCCTCGGTGGTCGAGGCCCTCGAGGCCGGCCTGTCGGTCTACCAGGGCCGGGCGCTGGTCAACTCCATCACGGCCGAGGACGAGCGGATGGCCGCGATCTTGCCGCTGGTGAAGAAGTACGACGCCGCGATCATCGCCCTGCCCAACGACCACGACGAGATCCCGATGGAGGTCGACAAGCGCGTCCTCCTCACCGAGAAGATCATCCGCGTCGCGACCCAGGAGTACGGCATCGCCCAGGCCGACATCGTCATCGACCCGCTGGCGATGCCGATCGGCGCGGACACCGGCACCTCGCTGGTGACCATGGAGACCATGCGGCAGATCCGCGACCGGTTCGGCGTCAACATGACGTGTGGTGCCTCCAACGTGTCCTTCGGCATGCCCGCGCGGCACACGCTCAACTCGGTGTGGCTGCCGATGGCGATGACGAGTGGCCTGACGAGCGCGATCATGGACTCCCGCACGCCGCAGATAGTCGAGGCGGTCAAGGCCGCGGACGTCTTCCTCGGCCACGACGACTGGGGCATGGCCTGGATCTCGGCTCACCGCGCGAGGCAGGCAGCCGAGCAGGCCGCCACGGCATGACCGAGTCCGGGGACGAGCAAGTCCCTCTCGAGTTCCCGCTCGAGGGCTTCCGCCGCGAGGGCCTCATGGCGCCTTCCGGGGTCGAGCCCGCGGCGCACGACGGCACCGGCCGCGTGCAGCTGTCCTTCACGGTGGAGGACAAGGAGGCGCCGCCGACCAAGAAGCAGGTGCGCGTCCCTCCCGGCGTCAGCGTCTTCGACTCCGCGTCGTGGAACGGCATCGCCATCGACTCCACGTGTGGCGGTCACGGCACCTGCCACAAGTGCAAGGTCCGGGTCTCGCCGGTCACCCCGGTCACCCGGCACGACGCGCGCACGTTCAACCCCGCCGAGCTCGAGGCGGGCTGGCGACTCGCCTGCCTGGTGCAGGCCACCCGCGACCACGACGTCTTCGTACCTCCCCTGGTCACCCGACCCAAGGCCGCCACCGTCGGCGTCGGCCGGCAGGTGATCCTGCGGCCCGCCGTACAGAAGAGGTACGTCGAGCTGGCCGACCCGACCCTCGAGGACCAGCGGCCCGACCTCGTCCGCCTGCTCGACGCCATCGACGACCTCGAGCCGGTGGCCGACCTGTACGTCCTGCGCCGACTGCCGAAGGTCCTGCGCGAGGCGGACTTCAAGGTCACCGCGGTCATCGTCGACGAGGCGCTGATCGACGTCGAGCCCGGGGACACCACCGGCGTCCGCTACGCCATCGCGTTCGACCTCGGCACCACGACGGTGGTCGCGACGCTGCTCGACCTGGTCACCGGCACGCCGGTCGCGGTGGCCTCGATGCTCAACAAGCAGCAGCCCTTCGGCGGCGACGTGATCTCCCGGATCAGCGCCACCATGATGGATCCCGACGCGCTGGGCCGTCTCCGCGACGCCGCGCACCAGACCCTGGCCACGCTCGCCGCGCAGGTCTGCCGCGAGGGTGGCGTGGATCCGTCGCACGTCTACGAAGCGGCGCTGGCCGGCAACGCGACGATGACCGCACTGGCTCTGGGCATCGACCCCGAACCGCTCGGTGTCGCGCCGTTCATCCAGACGACCGCGACGCCGCCGGTCGTGCCGGCTCGGGAGGTCGGGCTGACGCTGCACCCCGGTGCGCGGGTGGCGCTGTTCCCTGCCCTCGGCGCGTACGTCGGCGGCGACATCGTCGCCGGCATGCTGGCCACCGGCATGGACCGCGACAAGCGGACCCGGCTGTTCATCGACGTCGGCACCAACTGCGAGATCGTGCTCAGCGACGGCGACCGCATCCTCTCGACCGCGGCGCCCGCGGGACCGGCGTTCGAGGGCGGCGCCATCCGGTGCGGCATGCGCGCCGCCGACGGTGCGATCGAGGTCATCAAGCTGACCCCGGACGCCCCCGACATCGAGCAGGTCATTGAGCTGGGCGTGATCGGCGACGTCGAGCCGCGTGGCCTGTGCGGCTCCGGCCTCGTCGACGCCGTCGCCGAGCTCGTGAGGGTCGGACTCCTGGACGCCAGCGGTCGCTATGCCACCGACGAGGTGGCCAAGGAGGTCGCGCCGGGCCTCGCCGACCGGCTGACCTACATCGGACAGGAGCGGGTCTTCGTCCTGCACCGCGAGCGGCCCGACACCGACCCCTCCGAGGCCGTCGTCCTCTCCCAGCGCGACGTCCGCGAGCTGCAGTTCGCCAAGGCCGCGATCTCGACCGGCTGGACCCTGCTGATGGAGGAGCTCGGCCTCGAGCACGACGACATCCAGCAGGTGCTGCTCGCCGGTTCGTTCGGCAGCTACCTGTCCGCGGCGTCGGCGGTCCGCATCGGCCTGGTGCCGAAGCTGCCCGTGCTCCGCATCGTCGCCGCCGGCAACGTCGCCGGCGAGGGCGCGAAGATGGCGCTGCTGTCGATCCGCGAGCGCGCCGGGGCGCTGGCGCTGCTGGAGGAGGTGACCTATGTCGAGCTCTCCGACCGCCCCGACTTCAACGACCGGTTCGTCGACCTCCTCGCCTTCCCGATCTGAACCCCGCACCGCGCTGATCGCCTGCGGCGCCCTCGCCCAGCCCGCGGCCGCGGTCGTGACCCGGCGCGGGTGGACCGTCGACGTACACCCGCTGCCTCCGCTGCTGCACAACCAGCCGCAGGAGATCGCCGGTGAGGTACGGGCCCTGGCGACCGAGCTGCTGGCGACCTACGACCGGGTCGCGATCGGGTACGCCGACTGCGGCACGTACGGCGCCCTCGACGGCGTGTGCGACGAGCTCGGGCTCCGGCGTCTGCCGGGGCTGCACTGCTACGACCTGTTCGCCGGAGAGAGCCGACTGGCGGCGTTCCTCGACGAGCAGCCCGGGACCTACCTGCTGACCGACTTCCTCGTCCGCTCCTTCGACCGCACCGTGGTACGCGAGCTGGGGCTGGACCGTTATCCCGAGCTGCGCGACGACTACTTCCGCCACTACTCACGCGCGGTGTGGCTCGCCCAGGAGCCGGACGACCCGGACCTGCGGTCACGCGCCGAAGCCGCCGCCGAGAAGCTCGGCCTGCCACTGACCGTCATACCCACCGGCGACGGCCGGCTCGAGGAGGCCCTCGCCGACCTCGTGGGCTAGAGACCCAGCCCGGTCGGGCCGCGGGATGCCGCGCAGCGCGGACGGTGCCTGGGTATCAGTCAGGCCCGTCCGAGGCTCCTCTCCCACGACCACTGTGAGTCGAGGTAGGTGATTCTCATGCAGCGATTCGTCGGAGCGGCGGCCGCGCTGCTGCTCGCGATCCTGGTGAGCTCGTGCTCACCGCCCGATGCGCCTGAGGACCCCCAGGTCGTGGTGACGCGCACGGTCACGCCGTCGCCGACGACGACGGCACCCAGCCAGACCACGCAGAGCAGCCAGGCCGTCACCACGGACGCCACCATGCTCACCGAGGTCACCGATGACGAGGCGGGCGCCGTGCCGGCCGCGCTGGTCGGCACCTGGCAGAGCGTGGACCAGGGGTCGGCGGAGGACCTGATCGAGGTCCACGCCGACGGTTCCTACCTGCGAGCGATGGTGCTGATGCAGCAGCGGCCGTCGGGCATGTTCAGCTTCACGATCGCCACCAGGGGGAACGTGGAGGTGAACGGGACCACGTTGCGCGTCGTGCCGACGGAGGGCACGGAGTCCCTGACCGACCCTGACTCCCCGAGCGGCAGCTACACCGACCAGCCGACGGACCTCGAGCCACAGGAGTACCAGTGGTCGGTGTCTGGGAGCTCGCTCTTCCTCGACGGCGAGTTCGGTGTCGTCGAGTTCCGTCCCTCGACATGACGGGCGTGCGGCAGTGGGTGACCGCCAACCGCCTCCAGGTCGCGGTCACCGTCATGCTCGCCCTGCTCCTCGGTGCGTCGACGTGGTCGAGCGCGAAGGCCGGCGGCTACTGGCAGCAGGCGACGCGCCAGGACGGCCGCAGCCAAGCGCTGCGCGTCGAGAGCGTCCGGTTCGTCTACCAGTCCGAGCTGCCGCTCGCGACCGGGCTCGCGGAGGCCCGGGTACGGCGTGATGCGCTCCGGGAACTGGGGGTCGACGACGCGGAGGTGGTCGGTGAGCTCGCCGTGGCCGACCAGCTGGTCGGGCAGCTGCGGCAGGCCGCCGAGCAGTCCACCAACGGGCTGGCTCAGGGCGACGAGTACGCGACGTCGGACGGCGGGTACGACGTCCCGCGTCGCCTCGGTGACGTGCTGCGCGACGACCAGGTCACGGCTTTCGACCAGAGCGCGGACACCATGCGGGTGGGCGACTGGTGGGCGCGCCGGGCGCGCGGCTGGGCACTGCTCGCACTGGTCGTGACGGCGGCGTACGTGGTGACGTCGGCAGGCCGGTCCCGCCGCCGCCGCCGTCGCGAGGCACAGCAGGACCAGACCGACGTCGGCCTGGTCCCCACACCGTGGAACGAGCCGCGGCCCGACCGCGCTGTCGCGGCGCTCGCGCTGGCGGCCTGGCTCGCACTGCCCATCCTTACCGCCCAGCAGCTCAGCCTCTCGATGGACTCCGCCCACTCGGCTGCGGAGTCGTCCCGACTCATCTCCGAGCTGTCGGGATCTGCCATCGTCAGCCAGGTCCGCGTCGGCGCCGCCGCCGATCTACAGCTCCGGGCCTATCACCTGAGCGTGGCAGCACTCTCGCGGGAGTACGTCGCGACCCTGGACGGCTCGAACGGCCAGCAGCTGATCGGTTCGGCCGAGCAGGTCGCGGGCGAGCGGTGGACGCACATCGGCGAGGCCATGACCCGCGCACCGACCGCGCAGGACGGCGTGGACGCACTCTCGATCGAGTGGCTCGCCTCGGAGCCGTCCGACTGGGAGGGGACGCGCAGTAGTCAGGAACGCGCCCAGCTCGACTCCGAGGACACCGGGTCGGCAAGCGATGCGGTCGGGCTAGCCCTCCTACTCGCGGCGCTGGCGGCCACGGCGGCCACGGTGGCGCGGCTGCCCGGTACGCCGCGCCGCTCGACGTCGCTGCTCGCGGCGGGCCTGTTGGCGGCGGCCGCGCTGCTCGCGGTGGGCGCGGTGTTCGGGTAGCCGACCTCACTTTGTTTTGTGCGGTCAGGCGGCGGGTCACCCGCTTCGCGCCGCCCGCAGCATGGCCAGGACAGCACCGAGAACCCACAGCGCGAAGGCCACAGACGCCATACCCCCGCTCCAGAAGCCGGTCAGGCAGAGCCCGGCAACGACGTAGGACGCCCAGACGGCCCACGCGGGCAGGGCGTGCGCCTGTTGGGCCATGCGCGTCGTCACGGCGGCCAGTACTCCGCCCCCGACGAGCCCGGTGAGCGCGACGACGTTCCCCGCCGTACCGAGCACGCGGACGGTGTCGGCGTCGGGGGTGAACTCCTCGGACAATGCGGCGTACGCGCTCGCCACGTCGAACGACACCCCCACGATCATCAGCCCGCCGAACAGCGCAGCCGCCGGCACGATCGCGTGCGCGAGCGGGTCCCCGCCGGAAAGTCGGTCCAGTGCCCTCCGCAGACCGGTGGCGAACCAGAGCAGCAGCGCGACCCCCGCGGCGAGCACCGGCATTCCGATGCCGGCAGCCACCTGCCGTGCATCGTCGTCGAGTCGCTCGAGGATGGCGGAGTCCGACATGCTGGGGTCGTCGACTCCGACCAGGTAGCCCAGCGCCACTGCGACGGTGAGCAGCACGACCGAGCCGGCGCCCGCCCATGCCGCGTGCCGGAGTGCGCGTGACTCGTCCATGTGGTCTCCCGCGGTCGCCGCCCCGAGGGTCCGGTCTGAGTGTGCACCTGTACCCGGCCGGCAGCAACGCGCATCGGGCGAACGGCAGTGGGAACGTGTCGATCCCGGGGGTGCAGGGCGGACGCGACCCACATGGCCTGGGTCGAGATGCCCGCCCCTGCGCTCGCCGCCGCCGCGGAGGCGGGTGTCCTCTTCTACCGGATGGCGCCCGAGGTCGCGCGGCTGGTGACCAGCTGGCAGACGACCCCGGACGACGTCCTGGAGGCGAGCGCCATCTTCCGTGACGCCGTGACGGCGCTGGCTCAGACGTCCTCGGCCAGCCGGGCCAAGAGGTCCATGCGCCACTTGGCGGTCTCGGCGATCTGGTTGAACGTGTAGACGTGCAGGCCCTCCACGAGCGCCTCGGGCGCCGACAAGGTCGGGGCGCACTTCTCCAGGAAGCTCTCGCCGGTGAAGCCGCCGGGGGCGGCCAGCCGGGCGAACAGCCCCTTGTTCTTGTTGAGGAACCGCGTGGACTCGCCGACGCCGATGCGGGTCGCCATGGCCAGCAGCTTGGCGCGCTCGACCGGGCCGGGTACGCCGAGGAGCAGCGGCATGGTGATGCCACGGGAGCGCATCCGGGTCACCCAGATGTTGACCGCCTTGGCGTCGAAGGTCAGGTTGCTGACCACGTGGGTGGCGTACCTCCGCTTGTCCCACATCGACTGGATCGTCAGGTCGTCGGCGATCGTCGGGTGCGACTCCGGGTACCCCGTGATGCCGACCTGCTCGAACGGGTGGCCGATCTCCTTGAGGTCCTCCAGCATGCTCAGCGCATCGGGGTACGCGCCGGGCGGGTCGGCGTCGCCACCCGGGACGAAGATCTTGGTGATGCCCTTGCCGGACAGCCGGTCGCAGATCTCCTCCAGCTCGGCGCGGTCCCGGACCATGCGCGCGGCGAGGTGCGGGACGGCCGTGTACCCGTGACCGGTGAGCCGCTCGGCCAGGTCGAGGGTGATCTCGAGGCCCTTGCTCGGCGAGGCGGTCACGGTGACGGTCTGCTCGACCGGGACGTGATCGAGCACCTTGTCCTCGACGGTGCCGGTGGGCAGCACTTCGTATCGTGCCTCGCGAACGAGGCGGGACATCCAGGCCGCAGCCCGCTTGTTGCGCATGATGCACCTTGTTCCGTGATGCGCACTGACCCCCGTACGGTAGTGCCCCGCGGACCTGCCGACAACTGTCCGGGACTATCCCGAACGCGCGTGGCCGACCGCGTCCTCCTCCTCGGGGGACAGCTGCTGCTGGCTGGTCCAGCCGGCAACGTTCTTGGCGTAGGTGCGCGCCTCGGAGCGGCCGTGGATGGAGGTGACCACGACGCCGTCACCGCCGTCGTCGAGAAGGGCGAGTGACCAGCTGAGGTGGCCGCCCATGTCGCCGAACGCGTCGTACCTCACCACCGCCAGGTGCCGCAGCGCGCCGGCCGCCTCCGCACGCAGCGCGGCGACCTCCTGGCGCAGGCCCACGACGTCCTCGGGGAGGGCGTCGACGCCGCTGTGGCGACGTACGCCTCGCGCCTGGACCAGCAGTACGGCGGCGGCCACCACCGCACCGACGAGGGCCCCCATCAGCACCAGGGCGAGCGCGGCGAGCAGCGACATGGCGCGACCGTAACCGCCCGAACCCTGGGAACCGGGCCGCCGCGACGGGGACGGGTGCGAAACTGCCGAGGTGTCCGACCACGCGGCCCAGCGCATCGCCTACCAGGGCGAGCCCGGCTCCAACTCGCACCTGGTGTGCCAGCAGCACTACGCCGGCTGGGAGTCCGTGCCGTGCGCGAGCTTCGAGGACGTGTTCGCCGCGGTCGAGGGCGGGGACGCCGACCTGGCGATGATCCCGATCGACAACTCGCTCGCCGGCCGGGTCGCCGACATCCACCACTTCCTGCCGGCCAGCAACCTGCACATCGTCGCCGAGCACTTCCTGCGCATCCAGTTCGCCCTGATGGCGCTGCCCGGCACCACGATCGACCAGGTGCGCACGGTGCACAGCCACGTCCACGCCCTCGGCCAGTGCCGCAAGATCATCCGCGAGCACGGCTTCACCCCGGTGATCTCCGGGGACACCGCGGGCGCGGCCCGGGAGGTACGTGAGGCGGGTGACCCGACCCAGGCCGCGATCTCCCCGCCGCTGGCCGCCGAGATCTACGGCCTCGACGTGCTCGCCGCCGACGTCGAGGACGAGGACCACAACACCACCCGGTTCGTGGTGCTCTCCCGCGACCTCGTCGAGGCCCCCGCCGACGACGGCCCGGTCGTGACGTCGTTCATCTTCAACGTCCGCAACCTGCCCGCGGCGCTGTACAAGGCGCTCGGCGGCTTCGCCACGAACGGCGTGAACATGACCAAGCTGGAGAGCTACATGGTCGGCGGGGAGTTCACCGCCACCCAGTTCCTCGCCGAGGTCGACGGCCACCCGGACCATCTGCCGGTCAAGCGCGCGCTCGAGGAACTGCGGTTCTTCACCACCGACGTGAAGATCCTCGGGGTGTACGCGGCTGACCCGTTCCGCGCGACCGCCGTTGGTTGAGGAGGGACCAAGTCCCGTCACGAAACCCCCGCACAGATCCGACGCCCGTCACCGGGTCTCGTACGGTCTAGTACGCCTTTCCTCAACCAGCGGCTGAGGCCATCAGGCAGAACAGGGCGCCGTGGGGGTCGGTGAGGGTGGCCATCCGGCCGGTGCCCTCGAGGTCGTACGCCGGCACGATCAGCTTGGCGCCCAGGGCCTCTGCCTGGGCCACGGACTCGTCGGCGTCGACCACGTTGAAGTAGACGTTCCAGTGCGGCGGGGCCTCCGCCAACGGCGGCGCGACGCCGGCGATCTGGCGGCCCGCCGAGCTGAAGGTCGTGTACGTCGGGACGGTCGCCCAGGGCACCGGGTGGGTGTCAGGGCTGAGTCCGAGCACGTCGGCGTAGAACTGCGTCGCGCGGCCGATGTCGGGAGTGAGCAGCTCGTTCCAGATCGGGGTGCCGGGCTCGTTGGCCCGGACGGTGCGCATCGTGCCCGGCGCCCACAAGCCCACGCGAGCGCCGGTCGGGTCCTGGATGCGCGCCGTACGCCCGTAGTCGAAGAAGTCGAAGGGCTCGGCCTCGACGACCCCGCCCGCGGGGCCGACCCGCGCGGCCACGGCGTCGACGTCGTCGGCGGCGAGGAAGACGTTCCAGAACGCCGGATGGCCCGCGAGCTGGGGCAGCTGGAACGTGATCCCCGCGACGGCGTCGCCCTGGAGGTTGCCGACGATGTAGACGTGGCCGTCGTCGAGCGGGTTCTCGACCATCTGCCAGCCGAACAGCGCGCCGTAGAACTCCGCGGCGGCGCGCTGGTCCGGCGTCACGAGCTCGACCCAGTTCGGGGTCCCTTGCGTGTAGGTGTCGAACACGGCCATGACGCTCTCCCTCCCGCGCGATCCCTCCTCTCAAGAGGAAACACCCGGGCGGCGGTGGATACAACGGGGTCCGGACCAGGACCTAGAGTGCGCGACATGACATCTCCCGCACCCGCGCTCGGCGCGGACTCGGAGGTCGGCACCCTCCGGACCGTGATGTTGCACCGGCCCGGCCCCGAGCTGAAGCGGCTGACCCCCCGCAACAACGACCGGCTGCTGTTCGACGGCATCCCGTGGGTGGGCCGGGCGCAGGACGAGCACGACGCGTTCGCCGCGGCCCTGCGGGAGCGGGACGTCGAGGTCCTGTACCTGACCGACCTGCTGACAGAGACCTTCGCCGACGAGGGCGCCCGGTCCGAGGCCATCGAGACGGCGCTGTCGCAGCTGCACCTGGGCGACACCATGCGGCTCTACCTGCGACCGCTGCTGACCGAGTCGTCGCCCGAGCAGCTCACGGCGTACCTCACCTCCGGCATCCGCAACGACGAGGTGCGCGGCGGCTTCGGGTTGGTCACCTCGCTCATCGACAGCCACGACTTCCTCATCGACCCGCTTCCGAACCTGCTCTTCACGCGCGACTCCAGCGTCTGGATCCACGACCGCGTCGCGATCACCTCGCTGGCCATGCCGGCGCGCAAGCGCGAGACCCAGCTGACCGAGCTGATCTACACCCGGCACCCGCGGTTCGCCGGCACCGGCACGCTGCACGGGTGGCGCGACGAGCACGTCGAGGGCGGTGACGTGCTGCTCCTGGCGCCCGGCGTGGTGGCGGTGGGCGTCGGCGAGCGGACCACGCCGGCCGGCGTCGAGCAGCTCGCGCGCGAGATCCTGCACAAGGGGCTGGTGCACTCCGTGCTGGCCGTGCCGATCGCCCAGGAGCGGGCGACCATGCACCTCGACACCGTGTGCACCATGGTCGACGTCGACAAGATCGTCATGTACCCGAACGTGGCCGGCACGCTGCGGGCGCACACGGTCACGGTCGCCGAGCACGGCGACACCGACGCCGACCTCGTGCTGCACGTCGACGAGGCCGAGCCGTTCCTCGTCGCTGCCGCGAAGGCGATGGCCATCGACACCCTGCACCAGATCGACACCGGTCTGGATCCGGTCACGGCCGAGCGCGAGCAGTGGGACGACGGCAACAACACCCTGGCCCTGGCGCCGCGGGTCGCCGTGGCCTACGAACGCAACGACGAGACCAACAGCCGCCTCGAGGAGGCCGGCATCGAGGTCGTCCGGATCGCCGGCTCGGAGCTGGGCTCGGGTCGCGGTGGTCCGCGGTGCATGAGCTGCCCGGTCAGCCGCGACCCGTTGACGAGCTAGCCGGTGGTGACGCCGACCGGGGCTCGGCGAGTTGTCACGCCACGTCGTCGATGTCCTGGCGCAGTGGGGAGACCACCAGGATCGCGGTCGCGAGGGCGAACACCCCGGCCGCGACGACGATCGCCGGGCGCAGGCCCAGACCGTCCGCGAACCACCCCGCCAGCGGGGCGACCACCACGATGACCGCCCGGTTGAACGACCTCATCGTCGTGTTCACCCTCGCCTGCAACGCGTCCGGGGTGAGCCGCTGCCGGTAGCTCATCTCGTGGGAGTTGCTGAGGCCCATGGCCCAGCCATGGCAGGCCGAGCCGGCCCCCAGGACCATCGCGGCGGCCCAGCCGGTGGTGCCGAGACCGGCGGCCGCCATCAGCAGGACGGCGACCGTCGAGACGGCATGCGCGACGACGATCGCGCCGCGCGTCCCGACCGCCCGGCCGATCGCCGCGGAGACGGTGGCGCCGACCAGGGCGCCGACGCCGGCAAGGCTGGTGACCACGCCGAGCTGGAACGGGTCCAGGCCCAGCGTGAGCAAGGCGAACGGAGCCAGGACCACACCGACGGTCGCGTTGGCCGCGAACCAGACGTGGGTGCTGACCGCGAGGCTCGCCAGGCCCGACCTGCCGTACACCCCCCGCATGCCCTCGCCGATCTCCCGACGCAGGTGTGGCGCAACGGCCGGGTTGCCCCGCCCGGGTTCCTCGGTGCGCAGGGTGGCCACGGTGAGCGCCGAGACGAGGAAGGTGATGGCGTTCACCAGCACCGAGAGAGGCGCGCCGACCGCGGAGACCAGGACCCCGGCCAGCGCCGGTCCGGACGTCTGCGCCACGGCGTCGGCCCCGTCGAGCCGGGCGTGCGCGCGCTGCAGGTGCTCCGCGGGGACGAGGCGGGGGACGAAGGACTGGGATGCGGCGTCGTTGACGAGCGATGCCGTGCCGAACGCGGCCACGACCACGAGCAGCAGCGGGAGCGACAGCACGTCCGCGGCCCAGGCGAGGGGGATGGCGGTGAGCAGCGCGGCCCGGGTCAGGTCGGTGGCGATCATGAGAGGCCGTCGCCGGCGCCGGTCCACGAGGGCTCCGACGACCAGGCCGAGCACGAGGTACGGCAGCCAGCGGGCGGAGCTCATCCAGCCCACCTGCTGGGCCGTGCCGTGCAGGGTCAGCACGACGAGGGTCTGCAGCGCGAGGAGCATGACGTAGCTGCCGAAACCCGACACGGTCTCGCCGATCCAGAACCGGCCGAACCCCGGCGGCGGGAACGGCCGCGCCGTCGGGTCCGTGGGCATGCGGCGCACCCTGTCACGAGAGGGAAGGAGAAGACCTGGCCGTTGTCGACGGGGGATGCGACAACGACCAGGCCGTCGAAAAATCTAACCGAAGGTAAAGGCGGGGACAAACCGGACCGCAGGTCCGGCGCGTCGCCCGACGGCCGGCATGACCAGGATCACGGTCTCCGTCACGTCAGCTGCGCAGGGTCACCTGACGGTTGGTGAGCCCGGCGCGGGCGGCGCGCTGCTCCTGGGTCAGGTCGGAGTCGTCGGCGAGCGCGCCCCCCAGGTCGGTGGCGAACCGGTGCGCCGGCTCCTCGAGAGCCTCCGCGCCGGTGCCGATTGGCAGGTCCCACACCGGGACGAGCAGGCCGTGCGCGCGGAACATGCCGACCAGCCGCGAGTCGTCGACGAGCCTGTCGCGGCCCGCGGCGTGCAACCGGGCGAGCGCGTTGAGGAGCGGGCCCTCGGGCTCGGACATCACCCAGCGCAGGTGCTCCTTGGTGCCGACGTCGGTCCAGTACGCCGCCTCGACCGACGTCAGCCGGGCGCTGGGGTTCGCCGCGTCGTTCGCCTGCTCCAGCGCAGCCGCCGTCGCCGGGTCGTCCTCGGCGTCGGCGATCCAGAAGCCGAATCCCTCGTGCACGGTGATGTCCAGCGTCTTGTCGGTGACCAGGTCCTGCAGGCGCGGACCCGGGCCCGGTGCGTCGGTGAGACCCACGATGCCGGTGCCGCCGTCGTCCGCGACGGCCAAGGCCTGCGCGAGCACGGCGGCGAGGTCACGCGAGGGGTCGCCGAACTGGTGCTGGACCTGGAGGCCCAGCCAGACGTCGCCGTTGTCCCGCACCATCGCCGGCGCGGCCATCGGCAGCAGCGTGCAGAGCGTCACGTCCTGCCGGGTGTCCTTCACGGTCAGCGGCGCGGTCGCGGCCGGGACGAGCTCTCGAAGGGCGACCAGGTCGCACTCGGACGGGAGGCCCTCGAAGGGCCGGGCCACCCACGCCGGCGTACCGGCCGCACTTCCGTGGCAGTTCTTGTAGCGGCGACCGGACCCGCACGGGCACGGCTGACGCGGCCCGACCTCGCCCTCGGCGCGGGGAGCCGCCTGCTGCCGGTGCTTGGTCCGGGACTTCTTCGCCATGCGGGCGAGGCTAGCGGGGTGGTCCGAGCACCTCGAGCACGAACCGGGGGCGGTCGGTGATGATCGCCCGGACGCCGAGCTCGAGGCAGACCTGCACGTCGCCCTCGGTGTTGACCGTCCACACGTGCACGTCCCGCCCGGAGTCGGCCAGCCGGCGGGCGAAGGCCGGGTGCCTGCGCAGGGTGCCGATGCCGGGGCCGACGGCCCAGTCGTCCTCGATGAGGGGGCGGAGCACCGGCCAGTGCCGGGCGTGCTCGACCAACATCACCAGCCGGAGATCGGGCGCGAGGCGGCGGATCCGCTGGAGGGCGACGTACGAGAAGCTCATCACCCGCGCCGGGGAGTCCGCGCCGTGCCAGCCGAACTCCTTGAGCATCTCGACGGTGCGCTTCTCGACCAGGCCGGCGTACCTCGTCGGGTGCTTGGTCTCGATCGCGAGCTCGACGCGGCGGTCGTAGGCCGCCACGGTCTCCAGCAGCCTGCGGAGGGTGAGTACGCCGTCACGCTCGGGGTCCCGGTCCGGGGCCTCGTCGTCGAGGTCGGCCCAGGGGTTCTTCCACGACGTGAAGTCGAGCTGGTTGAGCTCGGCGAGCTCCATCGCCGAGACCACGCCCTTCGTGCTGGCGATGCGGCGCAGGTCGCGGTCGTGCACGCAGACCAGGTGCCCGTCGGCGGTCAGCCGGACGTCGCACTCCAGCGCCTCGGCCCCCTGCTCGAGGGCCTCGACGTAGGCCCTCAGGGTGTGCTCGGCGTTCTCGTCGCTGGCGCCGCGGTGGGCGACGACCTGGGGCCGCATGACCCGCATTCTGGCAGGGTTGGCGCCGTGACACCGCGCGACCGGCCCGACGTGCCGAGGCGCATGGTGCGCCGGATCGGGCGGGTCCTGAACAGGCTCCCCGAGTGTCACGAGGAAGTCGCGTGGGTCGGCATCCGCTGGCAGGTCGCCCAAGGTACGTACAGCGCCACCGTCGCGCACGTCTTCGGCGGCGAGGACCAGCTGTTCCGCATCGTCTTCCGGGCCGAGCCCGACGAGGTGATAGCCCTGCAGCACCTGGGCGCGCCGTACTTCCGGGCCGGCTGGGGGCGCAACGTCGTGGGCATGCTGCTCGACGACGGCACCGACTGGGACGAGCTACGCGAGCTGCTCACCGACTCCTACTGCGTACAGGCCCCGAAGGAGCTGGCCGCACGGGTGCCGCGGCCGTCCTGACCCCCCGTTGATTCGTCACTCCTGCACCGTTGAGTCGTCACCCGTGCACCGTTGAGTCGTCACTCCTGCACCGTTGATTCGTCGCTCCCGTCCGCCCGCGGCGGACACACGTGACCACTCGAGCGGGCACAAGCGACGACTCAAGCGGGCAGGAGCGACGAATCAACTCACATCAACGAGGACGCTGCTCGACGAGGCCGACGAGGTTGCCTTCGGTGTCCTTGACGAAGGCCTGCCACTCATCGGTACCGGCGGGGCCGAGCGTGTCGTCGGCGTGGCTGAAGATCACGTGCGGCTCGCCGACCACCTCGACGCCCGCGGCTCGCAGGCGCTCGAACGTCGCATCGATGTCGGCCACCTGGTGGTAGAGCGTGGCCGGCTCGGCGCCGCCGCTCGACGAGCAGACGTACCCCGTGCAGGTCGAAGAACACCAGGCCTGGCGGGTCGTACGTCGCCACCGGACCGTGACCGAACAGGTCGGCGTACCACGCAGTGGCGCGGGCGAGGTCCTCCGCGCGGAGCGCCACCTGGATGAGTCGCATGCCTGCACTCTGGCCCAGGTTCAGCCCCGCGACCACTCCACCAACCACTCGACCAGCAGCGACTTCTCCGCCACCTGTACCCGGGCACGCAGGGTCTCGACCGTGTCGCCCGGCTCGACCGGTACCTCGACCTGCGCAAGCACCGGCCCCTCGTCGTACTCCGCCGTCACCACGTGCACCGTGGCCCCGGTGACCGCAGCCCCGTCGGCGAGCACCGCGGCGTGCACCCGGTCGCCGTACATCCCCCGGCCGCCGTACGCCGGCAGCAGCGCCGGGTGCACGTTGACGACCCGCCCGTCGTACGCCGCCAGGGTCACGGGGCCGAGCAGCTTCATGTACCCCGCCAGCACGACCAGGTCGGTCCCCGCATCGTCCAGCGCGGTCAGGACCGCCGAGTCCAGCGACGCAGGATCGGGATGCGTCACCGAGCTCAGGTGAGCCGTCGGTACGCCGTGCGCCTCGGCGATCCGCAGCACACCCGCGCCGCTGTTGTTGCTGATCACCACGCCCACGTCGGCCGCGATCCGCCCGTCGGTCACGGCGTCCAGGACCGCCGCGACCGTGCTGCCCGCGCCGGAGCCGAACAGTGAGAGGCGCACGGAGCGTGAGTCTAGGGTCGCCTCCATGACCAGCCCGCACCTGACGCCCGAGGAGTTCCGGGAGCACGGACACCGCGTGGTCGACTGGATCGCCGACTACTGGTCGTCGGTCGGCGAGCGGCCGGTGCTCGCCCAGGTGCAGCCCGGCGAGGTTGCCTCGGCCCTGCCCACGACCGTCCCCGAGGAACCGGAGTCGCTCGACGCCGTTCTCCAAGATCTCGACCGCGTGCTCGTCCCCGGCCTCACGCACTGGCAGCACCCGCGCTTCTTCGCCTACTTCCCCGCCAACTCCTCCCCCGCCGGCGTCCTCGGCGACCTGCTCTCCAGCGGCATCGGCGCCCAGGGGATGATCTGGGCCACCAGCCCGGCCGTCACCGAGCTCGAGCAGGTCGTCCTCGACCAGCTGCGCGTGGCCCTCGGCCTCCCCGACGCGTTCGCCCGCGACGGCGCGGGCGGCGGCGTCATCCAGGACACCGCCTCGACCGCGACCTTCACCGCCGTCCTCGCCGCCCTGCACCGGGCAACCGACGGCGCGGCTCGTCGCGACGGCGTACCCACCGGCCGGTTCACCATCTACGGCTCGACGCAGGCGCACTCCTCCCTCCTCAAGGCCGCGATGATGAGCGGACTCGGCGAGTCCGCCGTGCGCTCGATCGCGGTGGACCCGAAGACGCAGGCGATGGACGTCGCCGACCTCCGCGAGACGATGGCCGCCGACGTCGCCGCGGGTCTGGCACCGGTGCTGGTGCAGGCGGCGGTGGGTACGACGTCCACGGGCGCCGTCGACCCGGTCGCCGAGATCGCCCCGGTCGCCCGCGAGCACGGTGCCTGGCTGCACGTCGACGCCGCCTGGGCCGGCGTTGCGGCCGTCTGCCCGGAGCACCGCTGGATCCACGACGGCGTCGAGCACGCCGACTCCTACGTCACCAACCCGCACAAGTGGCTGCTGACCACCTTCGACTGCAGCGCCTTCTGGGTCCGGGACCGCGCGGCCCTGGTCGGTGCGCTGTCGATCCTGCCGGAGTACCTGCGCAACCCGGCCACCGAGTCCGGAGCCGTCGTGGACTACCGCGACTGGCATCCCCAGCTGGGCCGGCGGTTCCGGGCCCTCAAGCTCTGGACGGTGCTGCGGACCTACGGACTCTCCGGGCTGCGCACCCACATCGAGAACGGCGTCCGGCAGGCGGGCCATTTCGCCGACCTCGTCCGCCGGGACGACCGCTTCGTGCTCGTCACCGAGCCCGTGCTCGGCCTCGTGGTCTTCCGGCTGGTCGGCGAGGACGACCGAACGACGGCGCTGATGGACGCCGTCAACGCATCCGGGGCTGCGTACCTCTCCCACACCAAGGTCGAGGGGCGCACCGCCCTGCGGCTGGCCGTCGGCTCGTGGCAGACCACCGACGCCGACATCGACCGGACGTGGCAGGCCCTCGCCGACCTAGCATGACGGCGTGCCCCTGACGTACGCCGCGTTCGGCGAGATGGCGGTGACCGTCGACGGCGTCCGGCACGCCGTCACCCGCGGCCGCGACCGCGGTGTGCTGGCCGTCCTCCTCGCGGCCCACGGCTCCCCCGTCCCGGCCGACCGCGTGGTCGTGGAGGTGTGGGGAGCCGACGCTCCACCGACCGCGCTCGGACTGCTACAGGTGGCGGTGTCCCGGCTGCGAAGCGTGCTCGAGCCCGACCGCAGCGCCCGCGCGGGGACGCATCTCGTCAGCACGGCCGCCGGGTACGCCGTCACGGCCGACGTCGACGCCGTCGACACGTGGTCCTTCGCGGCCGCCGCCACCGCAGCGGCCGCGACCGAGGACCCCGCCCTCGCCCTGATCCGGACCGAGGAGGCGGAGGCGTTGTGGACCGGGGACCCGTACGCCGAGTGCCCGTCCCCCGCGGTGGTGCTCGAAGCCGAGCGGCTGCGCGAGCTACGCCTGGTCGTGGCCGAGACGCGGGCCCGGGCGCTGCTCGAGCTGGGCCGGCCCGGGGACGCCGCCCGCCTGCTGGTGCCGCTGGCCCCTGGGCAGCCGTACCGCGAAGGGCTGTGGCACCTGCTGGCGTTGGCCCAGTACCGCTCGAGCCGCCAGGCCGAAGCGTTGGAGACCCTGCGCACGCTGCGCGAGCGGCTGGCCGAGGACCTCGGCGTCGACCCGTCCGCGCCCGTACGCCGCCTGGAGCAGGCGGTCCTCACCCAGGATCCGGCCCTGGCCCCGCCTCGAGTGGCCGTGCCGACGTCTCCCGCCATCGCGATCCCAGGCCCGAGCACGGCCGCTCCTGGCCGGGCCCGGGCCACCGCGGTCGCGGTCGGGCTCCTCGAGGCGGCCGTCGAGGAGAGCCGGACCCGCTTCCTCCTCGTCTCCGGCGAGGCGGGGATCGGCAAGACCCGGCTGGTCGCGGACCTCGGCGTGGCGGCACGCGAACGCGGCTTCGACGTCGTCGTGGGCCGGTGCCACGAGGGGGACTACGCACCCGCGCTCTGGCCGTGGATCACCGTGGTGCGGGCGCTGCCGGACGCTGCCGGGATCCCCGAGCTCACGCCGCTCCTGGAGGGCGGCACCGCTTCGCCCGCCGGCGCCGGCGCCGGGTTGCGCATGTTCGACGCCGTGGCCGAGGTCCTCGCCGACGCGGCACGCGCACGTCCTCTGCTCGTGGTGCTGGAGGACGTCCACTGGGCCGACGCGACCAGCCTGCTGCTGTTGCGCCACCTGGCCGGCAGCGCGCCGGCAGCGCCGCTGCTCGTCGCGGCCACCCGGCGGACGGCGGACGGGCACACCTCCGACGACCTCGTCGAGGTGATGGCCGCGCTCGCGCGGGCCGGCGCCGACCGGCTGCCGCTGGACGGCCTGGACACCGTCGCCGTCCGTACCCTGCTCACCGAGGCTGTCGGCGAGCACGACCCGGCACTGGACGAGCGGGTCTCGGACGTGACGGGCGGCAACCCGTTCTTCGTGCTCCAGTACGCGCGCCTGCTCCAGACCCGGCCCGACCTCGAGACCGTCGAGCCCTCGACCCTCCCGGTGCCCGAGGGTGTGCGCGACGTGCTGCGTCAGCGGATCCAGCGACTGCCCGAGGACACCGTCGCCACCCTGGCCGCGGCGGCCGTCCTCGGCCCCTTCGTCGACCCCGATCTCCTGGCGGCACTGATCGCGACACCAGTGCCCGACGTGCTCGACCGGCTCGACCTCGCGCTGACGACCGGGCTGGTCGAGGAACGTGGCGCGGGGTACGCCTTCGTGCACGCGCTCGCCCGCGACTCGCTGTACGCCACCCTCAGCGCCGCCCGCCAGATGCGCCTCCACGACGCCGCGGCCACGCTGCTCGCCGAGCGTCTCGGCCAGGACCCGGACACCGCCGCCACGATCGCCCACCACGCACATCTCGCTGCCCCGCTCGGTCATCCGCAGGCGGCCCGCGCGACGCGGTGGCTGGCGAAGGCCGCCGCCCTGGCCGCCGGCCGGCACGCGCACGCCGAGGCGCTGGCCCTGTGGGACCAGGCCCTGGCCGACGCCCCAACCGGCACGGAGGCGACGTACGCCGCCCGGTGCGGCCGCGCGGCCGCGCTCCTCCGGCTGGCCCGGACCGCCGAAGCGCGGACGGAGGTGCAGACCGCGGCCGCCCTCGCGATCGACCTCGGTCGGCCCGCGCTCGTGGCGGAGGCCGTCGGCATCCTCAACGGCGCCGGCGTCTGGTCCTGGCGCGAGCACGGCAGCACCGACCAGGCGTTCATCGACCTCCTCACGACGGCGGCCGAGGGTGCGCAGCCACGCGACCAGGCCCGGCTGCTGGCCGCGCTCCAGATGGAGCTGTACTACGGCGAGGACGGCGTCGCCGCCGACCGGGTCGGCGCCCGCTCGGTGGAGCTGGCTCACGAGTCCGGCGAGGTTGCGGTGCTGCGCGAGGTGCTGCTCGTCCGGGCGCTGGCGACCTGGGGGCCCGGTGCCGCGGCGAGACGGCTGGCAGTGCTGGAGGACCTCCTCGCGCTCGCACCCGAGGGAGAGCTGCGCTCGCTCGTGCTGTTCCAGCTGGGCGCCACGCTCTTCGACTGCGGCCGGCCGGACGAGGCCGACGCGACGATGTCGGAGTGCGCCGCCGGGGCTCTGACCCTGCGGCACACCGGCCTGGAGATCCCGCTTGCCTGGTGGTCCGTCGCCCGGGCCCGTGACCGCGAGGACCCCGAGACCGTCGCCATGACCGAGGCCGCACTGACCCTGCACCGGGCCAGCGCGTACGTCGCCGGGAACGACCTCGAGTGCCTGGCCGCGGTGCGGCTGCTCGGCCCCGGCGACCCGGTGCCGGACGAGGTGCTCGAGCTGTCGCGCGCGGGCGGCCCCGCGGTGCGCGCGGTGGTGGCGGAGGCCCTGCTGGCGGCCGGAGACCCGGACGCCGCTCGCGACTTCCTCGGCCCGCCCCCGAAGCTCGGCGCCAGCGACTACTCGGTGCAGGCCGCCCTGTGCCTGCGGGTCCTCGTGCTCGCCGGGACCGGCCCGGAGGAGTCGCTGGCCGATGCGGTGGCGCGCCTCGAGCCGTACGCCGGCGTCGTGGCCACCTACGGGACCGTCGACCACCTCGGCGCGGTCGACCACTTCCTCGCCCTGGGCCACCGTGCGCTCGGCGACGCCGACCGGGCCCGAAGCGAGGCGGCCGCGGCGGTCGAGCTGACCGCCGCGACCGGCGTACGCCCCTGGCATCGCAAGGCCCGCGCTCTCCTCGAAGCGCTGTCCTAGCCGCGAAAGTCGCACGCAAGTGCCCGACAAGAGCGACCCCCGACGCTCAGGACATGACGACGACATCGACCACCACCACCAACGCCCACCGCGGCAACACCAGCCACGCGATCGCCGACCTGCGCCGCCGGGTCGTCGGCGCGGTCCACACCCCCGACGACCCCGCCTGGGACCGCGCCCGGATGGCGTGGGTCGTCAACGTCGACCAGCAGCCACTGGCCGTGCTCGAGGTACGTGATGCCACCGACGTCCAGGCCGCGGTCCGGTGGGCCGTCGACCACGGCGTCGACGTCACCGCGCAGCCGACCGGCCACGGCGCCGTCATCGAGGGCGCCACCGGCGTGCTGCTCCTGCGCACGCGCGCCCTCGGCGAGATCGAGATCGACGTGCAGCGCCGCAGCGCCTGGGTCGGCGCCGGCGTCAAGGCCGGCGAGCTGCTCGCCGCCCTCGACGGGACCGGCCTGACCTTTCTGGCCGGCTCCAACCCCGACCCGACCGTGGTCGGGATGATGATCACCGGCGGCATCAGCTGGTTCGGCCGCGCCTACGGCCTGGGCAGCGACAGCGTGCTGGCCGTCGAGACGGTCGACGGGCTGGGTCGCCTCCGGCGACTCTCCGCGACCGAGGATCCCGAGCTGTTCTGGGCGATCCGCGGGGGCGGCGGCTCGTTCGGCGTCGTCACCCGGATGGAGGTCGCACTGCACCCGGCAGCCCACCTGTACGGCGGTCGGTTGCTGTGGCCGATCGAGCGGACGGCCGAGGTGCTCGAGACCTTCCGCCGCGTGACCGCCACCGCGCCGGACGAGCTGACGCTGTGGTTCCACGCCTACCGGTTCCCGCCGCTGCCCGACGTCCCGGAGCCGATCCGCGGCAGGGCGTTCGCGTCCGTCGCCGCGGCGTACCTCGGCACCGACGAGGACGGCGAGCGACTGCTCGCGCCGTTCCGGTCCATCGGCGATCTGGCCATGGACCTGATGGGTCCCGTCCCGATCGGCGCCCTCGGCTCGATCGCCCAGGAGCCGACGGACCCGATGCCCGGGATGATGCACACCCAGCTCTTGACCGGGCTCGACGAACCGACTGTCTCCGCGCTCGTGGAGGCGATCGGGCCCGAGTCCAACACGCCGCTGTCGATCGTCCAGGTCCGCCACCTGGGGGGTGCCTTCACCCGCGAGGTCGAGCGCGGCGGCGCGCACGGGCCGGTCACCGAGCCGTACAGCCTGCTGGCCGTCGGCGTCCCCGCCGTCCCGCAGCTGGTGCCGGCCATCCTCGGCAGCTATGCCGCCCTCGACCGGGCCGTCGAGCCGGTCGCCAGCGGACGCCGGCTGCTCAACTTCTTCGGCGAGGACGACGACCCCGCCGACTGGTGGAGTCCCGAGACCCGGGCCCGCCTGGCCGCCGCCAAGCAGGTCGCCGACCCGCTCGGCCTGGTCCGCAGCAACCGTCCCATCCGTCCGTGACACCACTCATCCATCAGGAGACACCGATGACCACCATGACCACCGCCGCCGTGAACCCCTGGACCTGGCAGGACCAGCACGGCTTCTCGCAAGGCGTGCTCGTCGAGGGCGCCACCCGCACGCTGTACGCCGCCGGCCAGGGCGCCGTCGACGCCGAGGGCCTCCCGGTCCACGTCGGCGACATGGTCGGCCAGGTCCGACAGTGCCTCGACAACGTCGAGGCCGTGCTGGCCGCCGCCGGCATGACCCTGCACGACGTGGTCCGCTACGACGTGTACACCACCGACGTCGACGCCTACTTCCCCGCGTCGGGCCAGCTGGCCGAGCGCTTCGGCTCGACGCCCCCGGCCGGCGGCATCCTGTGCCAGGTCGACCGGCTGGCCTTCCCGCCGATGTTGGTGGAGATCCGCGTCACCGCCGTGCGGTGACCTCCAGCCGTTCCATCAACCAGCCGAGCGCGTCGGCGGCCGCGTCCATCACCGTGACGTGGCCGTCGCCGGCGCGCACCCACAGCTCCGAACCGGGGATCGTCGCGGCCAGCCAGCGCCCGTGCGAGACCGGCACCATCCGGTCCGCGTCGCCGTGCACGACCAGCACCGGGGTCGCGATGTCGGCCGGGTCGAAGTCCCACGGGGCGACGACCGCCAGGTCGTCCTGAATGGCCGCCGCCGGTCCGGCCGCGATCGCGGGTCGCACCACGTCGAGGAACCACGACCACCGTCCGCCCAAAGCTTCCTCGTCGCCGGGGGTGAAGCCGGTGTCGAGCTCCTCGCCCGCCTCCTCCAGCTCCTCGCGCGCCTGTCGTCCTTGCTCCGCCGCGTGCAGCGACGCCACCCCGGCGTCGGCCATGCCGGCGTACCAGTCCAGGCCCTCCGCGTCGTACGGCGCCAGGCCGGACATCGCGACCGTCGCCACGACCCGGTCGGCCAGGAGGGCCGCGCAAGCCAGTGCGTGCGGGGATCCACCCGAGTGACCCATCAACGCGAAACGCTCGATGCCCAGCGCGTCGGCCACGGCCTCGACGTCGGCGGCCACCGAGCCGACGGTGCGGCCGGGCAGCGGTGTCGACCCGCCGTACCCCGCCCGGTCGGTGGAGAACCAGCGCACGCCCGCGTCGAGCAGCGGGCCGGGCGGGGCGCCGATGTTCGGTGTGCCGTGGTGCCAGCACACGGGGAGCCCGGACCCGCCGGTGTCGTAGGCGTGCACGGTCCGCCCGTCGGGCAGGGCGACGTCGAGCTCCCGCACCGGCATCCTCAGGGCAGCTTCACCATCAGCTGGCCGTTGCCGTCGGCCGTCGACTCGACGGACTCGGCGCGGGACTCCACGAACGCGCGGAACGACGAGAAGCCGAGCTGCTTCTCCTTGAAGGCGGGGTTCATCCGCTGCATCTGGCTCTTCACCCCGCCCGCGTAGACCCACTCGTCGTCGCTCTTCTGCAGCCCGACCCGGATGGCGCGGACCAGGAGGGCGGTGGCCGCGGCCTGCGCCGGCGACTCGGTCGTGGCGGCGGCCTTCTTGCCCGTCCGCTTCGTCGTCTTCTTGGTCGTCGCCTTCTTGGCCGGCTCCTCGGTCGCCTCCGGCGGCTCGGGAGCCTTCTTGGGCGGCGGCGGCGTCACGCCCGGCAGGTCGGCGTAGTCGATGAACTCGTTGCACGCCGAGACCAGCGCGCTGCTGGTCGAGCCGGCGACGCCGATCCCCACGACGTACCGGCCCATCCGCTTGCACCGCTGCGCGAGCGGGACGTAGTCGGAGTCGCCCGCGACGAACACCAGGTGCGACAGCTCGGGGTGCAGGCCGAGGTCCTCGACCGCGTCGACGGCGAGCCGGATGTCGGCGCCGTTCTTGGTCCCCGAGGCCGGGAAGAGCTGGACCAGGTCGACCGACCGGTTCACGAGCGGGTTCTTGTACGCCGCGTTGGCGGGCACCGACCAGTCTGCGTACGCGCGGGTGAAGGCGACGTTCCCGAAGGACGCGGCGTAGTCGATGATCGCGCCGAGGTCGACCTCCGCCTCGGCCAGCTTGACGTCGATCGGGTCGTTGGAGCTCATCGACCGGCGATGGTCGCGGGCCATGTCCTTGCGCCAGGCCCCGTCGCCGTGGAGGTTGTCGTAGCGGGAGATGACCACGTTGTCGAAGTCGATGTAGACCGCCACGCGCTCACTCATGCCTCGACCCTAGTCGGGACCCTCGGCGCCGACGGCCAGCCGGTCGAGGCGGCGCAGGGCGAGCGCGCACACCGCGAGGTACGCCGGCGCCCACAGCGGCACGCCGAACGTCACCCGGCTGCCGGCCCCCACCCCTTCGACGGCGTGCGTGGTGGCCGGGATCCCCGCCACCCGCCAGGACCAGCGCCGGCCGGGCACGAACTCGGTGATCGTGAACGACAGCGCCGGGCCCAGCGCCGGCTGCACCTTGCCGGTGCTGCCCTCGTGGATCACCGTGCCGCCGTCCCCCAACCAGGCCAGGCCGACCGTCGGTCCCCATCTGGGCCACTCGTCGATGTCGACCAGCAGGTCCCAGACGACGTCGGGGGGCGCGGCGATGGTGCGGGAGACGGAGAGCACCCCTCATCTTCGGTCACGATGGCCCCATGCGTGTTGCGGTGTTCATGGGCTCGTCGTCCGGCCGGCCTTCGGACCGGGCCGTGGCGACCTCCCTGGGGCGAGCGCTCGCAGAGGCGGGGCACGGCATCGTCTACGGCGGCGCCCATGTCGGCCTGATGGGCCTGGTCGCCGACGCTGCGATGGCCGCCGGCGGCGAGGTCGTCGGCGTGATCCCCGAGAACCTGGTGGAGCGCGAGGTCGCGCACGGCCACCTCACCCGCCTCGAGCGGGTCGGCACCATGCACGACCGCAAGGCCCGGATGGCCGAGCTGGCCGACGCGTTCGTCGCCCTGCCCGGCGGGGTCGGCACGCTCGACGAGGTGGTCGAGGCCCTCAGCTGGTCGCACCTCTCCCTGCACGCCAAGCCGGTCGCGGTCTACGACGTGGACGGGTTCTGGAAGCCGCTGCTCCACCTGCTGGACGAGATGGTGGAGGGCGGGTACGTCGCGCCGTCCGCCCGCGCCGAGCTACGCGTCGTACGGTCGCCGGCCGAGGTACTGGAGTTGCTCCGCTGATTTGGGTCCTGTCCATCGGGCCTTGGAGGCGTACCCCGTGCTTCATCCCACGACTGCGACGAGCGCCGCAGGCCCGTCGCCCGGCAGCACCACACGATCTCCCTCGATGGTCGGCTCCGCGCCGGCGACGGCGGTGAAGCCGCGGACGCCAGGTCCCAGTGCAGGAAGGGGAATCCTGGTCGGCGAGGTGGCGGCGCGGTTGAGGTGGACCAGGATCGTCTGGTCGGAGTGCTCGCGCAGGTAGGTCATCGAGTCACCGTCGGCGGCCAGCCAGCGCAGCCCTCCGCGGCGCAGGGCTACGAGGTCGCGGCGCAGCGCGATCCACGAGTGGTACGCCGCGAGGGTGGCGTCGTCCCACTCGTTGCGGCGGGCCCACGGGAAGGGCGTGCGCGAGTGCTCGCCGTCGACGCCGGTCAGCCCGATCTCGTCGCCCATGAAGACCACCGGCACGCCAGGCATGGTCATCTGCAGCGCCAGGCCGACCAGGTGCCGGTCGCGGCCGAGTCCCTTGGCGTCGACCCAGCCGTCGGTGCCGCCGCCAGTCACGGTGCGGAAGCGGGGTACGTCGTGGGTGTCGAGGTGCATGGTCGAGCCCACGAACGACTGCCAGGGCATCGCGGCGTGCACCTCACGCATCGTCGCCACGGCCGTGCCGGCCGTCACGACGGGGATGTCGATCGGCAGGCCGAGGTAGCTCAGCCCGTGCTCCAGCCCGGGCGGCTCGACGCGATGAGTGGGCGAGCCGCCGTTCAGCCAGCACCACGCGGGGCGAGTGAAGCCGGCGTAGTCCATGGTCCCGTGCCAGCCCGTGCCGTCGAGGTCGAGGCTCGCGTCGTGGCCGTGCTCGGCGAGCAGCCAGCCGTCGGCCCGGATGGCCGTGATCGTGCGGCGCACGGCCCGGGCCACCTGGTGGGCGAGGTCGTCGGAGCCGAGGCGCCCGGTCATGTTGGCCACGTCGACGCGCCAGCCGTCGAGTCCTTCGCGCAGCCAGCGGGCGACGACGGAGTCGGGGCCGTCGTAGAGCCGGCGGGCCATCTCCGCCGACGTGTGGTCGAGCTTGGGGAGCGACGCGATGTCGAGCCAGGAGAGATAGGTGTCGTCCTCGCCGAACCGGTAGAAGCCGCGCTCCATGCTGGCGGCATCGGCGCGAGCCGCCTCGAACCAGTCGTGACCCACGCCGGTGTGGTTGGTGGTCAGGTCGCCCACGACGCGCAGCCCGGCGCGGTGGGCGGCGTCGAGCAACCGCGAGAGGGCGGCGTCGCCACCGAGCACCGGGTCGACGCGGTCGAAGGACACGGCGTCGTAGCGGTGGTTGGACCGCGCCTCGAAGACGGGAGTCAGGTAGAGCAGGGTCGCGCCCAGGCTGGTCAGGTGGTCGAGCCGCTCGACGATGCCGTCGAGCGTGCCGCCGTACAGCTGGGACGGCACCCCCGGACCTCGGTGCAGGACCGGGTCGTCCCAATCGGCGGGGTCGGCCCAGGCCGGGACGGGTGCGCCGGTCTCGGTGCGCTCGAACCGGTCGGGGAAGACCTGGTAGCCGACCTGGTCGGCGACCCACTCGGGAAGCAGGTGCTCGGTGCTGACCCGGAAGTCGGAGGCGTCGGTGACGTCGCGGCCATGCACGCCGCTCGCGTTCAGCCAGCGGAAGTGGGAGCGGCCGTCGGTGAGCAGGAAGCGGTACGACGTCATCGGGTTGTGCACGTGGAGGTCGGCCGTCCACCACGTGCCCGCCTCGTCGGCGGACTCCTGCGTCGCGCCGACGACGTACGGCTCGCCGTCGCGCACCGACCTGAGCACGACGCGATCGGCGCCCGGCCGGCCCTCGGCGGTGTGCGGGACCCGCACTCGGAGCGGGATGCGCGCCCCGAGTGCGGGCGTCTGGGGTCGGTAGAGCGGGGATCCGTCGTGGTGCGGATCCAGCGCTCCGGTCACCGGGCCGGTCGTCAAGCCGTGCTCACCCCTTGACCCCACCAGCGGTCATCCCACCGACGATGAAGCGCTGGAGGAACATGAACAGCAAGATCACCGGGATGGCCACCAACAGGGCTCCCGCGGCGAACACCCCGAGGTTGTTGGACCGGTCGCCGTCGATGAGGCCGTAGAGGCCGGTGGCCAACGTCTTCTTCGACCCGTCGGTGAGGAAGATCGAGGCCAGCAGGAACTCGCCGATGACGGCGACGAACACCAGCAGGCTGGACACCGCGAGGATCGGCCGCACCAGCGGCAGGATGATCCGGAAGAAGGTCTGCACGTGGCTGGCGCCGTCGACCATGGCGGCCTCGTCAAGGGACATCGGCAAGGTGTCGAAGAAGCCCTTGATCAGCCACACCTGGCCGAGCGAGTTGCCGCAGAGCACGATGATGTAGCCGAGCAGGGTGTTCAGGCCGATCTGCTCCACCGAGTTCCCGATGTTCGTGAACATCGTGTACAGCGCTACAGCGGCCAGGAACTGCGGGAACATCTGGATCAGCAGCAGCGCCAGCAGGCCACCCCGTCGCCCCGTGAACCGCATCCGCGAGAAGGCGAACGCCGCGAGCGCGCTGAAGAAGATCTGGATGAACGTCACCGCGACGCAGACGATCAGCGAGTTGACGTACCACCGCTCGAACTCGATCGACGGGGTGTTGAAGAGCTTGGAGAAGTTCTCCCCGCTGAACGTCTTCGGGATTGCGCTCGTCGTCACCACGTTGCCGAGCGGGTTGAGGGCGGCCGAGACGATGTAGGAGATCGGGAAGAGCGCCCAGAGGCAGGCCACGATGCCGACGAGGTGCCGCCAGCCCACCTCCCGGAACCAGCGTCCTTTGGGGGCCTTGTCGCGGACCTTCCTGCGCTTCGGCTCGGCCTTGAGGGGCTCGCCGGGTGCGATGACCTGCTCGGCCATGTCAGCTCATCTCCTCGAGTCGGCGGGTGGCGCGGAACTGCAGGGCGGCGATGACGCCGGTGATCACGAACAGCAGGACGGAGACCGCCGAGGCGAAGCCGATCTGTGCGCCACCGGCGCCGAAGGCCAGCCGGATCGTGTAGCTGATCAGGATGTCGGTGCCACCGGCCGTTGGATTGTCTGGTGAGAACGGGCCGCCCTCGGTCAGCAGCTGGACGGCGTTGAAGTTGTTGAAGTTGAAGGCGAACGACGACACCAGCAACGGCGCCACGCTCACGAGCATCAGCGGGAAGATGATCTTGGTCAGGTGCTTCCAGCCGCTCGCACCGTCGATGACCGCGGCCTCCTTGAGCTCCGACGGGATGGCTTGGAGGGCACCTGTGCACACCAGGAACATGTAGGGGAAACCCATCCAGAGGTTGGTGAGCAGCACCGCCGCCCGCGCGTTCCAGGTCTCGCCCAGCCAGTTGATGTCCAAACCGGTCAGGTCGTTGATGAGCCCGAAGTCGCGGTTGAAGAAGCTCGACCACACCAGCAACGAGATGAACCCCGGGATGGCGTACGGCATGATCAGGATCGCCCGGTAGATCTTCTGGCCGCGCAACCGTGGGTCGTTGAGGACCATCGCGAGCAGCAGGCCCAGGATGAACGTCGAGCCCACCGACAGGGTCGCGAAGAGGAACGTCCAGATGAAGATGCTCAGGAACTTCCCGCGGATCGTGTCGTTGGTGAGCACCTTCTTGTAGTTGAGCAGCCCGACGTTGGCCTTCCACGACTGGTCGGAGACACGCTCGCCGTTGTCGTCGACGAAGAACTCGCGGTCGCCCTGGCGCTGGACGGTGTAGACCGTGCCGGTCTCGGCATTCGTGATGGTGTCGGCGCCGTCGTCGTACTGAAGCGTGGTCCTGCCCTCGAACGCCGTGGTGATGCCGAGGGCTCGGATCGCGCCGGTTTCGGTCGGGACCGTGAAGTCCTTGATCGCGTCGCCCGCGGCGTTGACCTCCTTCGCGGTCAGGAAGGTATAGCCGTCGGCCGCGGTGACCCGGTCGCTCGCGAGCGTGACGTCGCCCTCGTCGACCTCCTCGAGGCCGTCCTCGGTGCCCTTGTAGATCGTGCCGTCGGCCTGGCTGACGAGGAAGAAGGTGAACGGACCGCTGGTCTTGGAGCCGGTGGTCGCGACGCTGAGGTTGTAGCGCGGGGCGTCCGGTGTCTGCTTGACCGACGAGCCGACGATCTGGGCGACGGCCTCTTCCTTCGTCGACCGGGTGCCGTCACCGAAGTTCGTGGTGGAGGTCTGAGCCGTCAACCCGATCGGGTAGACCACGAACAGGGCGAGCATGAGCAGGCCCGGCACGAGGTACTTGGCGGGTAGCGCGCGCTTGGTTGCGTAGGTGCCGACCAGGATCGCCGCGACCACCCAGATGCCGACCAGGAAGCCCCAGTTGTCGTCGCTGAGCAGGGCAGGAGTCATGGCGAACGCGACGGCGATGACGGTGCCGAGGAACAAGATCTTGACCACGACCGGGAGCACGTGGCGGTTGGTGCCGCCCCAGTGCTCGTGGTCCTCGGTCTGGACGACGTCCGCGTCGGGACGGGGGTCGGTGGTCGTGGCCACGACAGCCTCCAGGGTGCAGGAACCCAGCTGGGACGCGCCCGGGACAAGCGGGCGCTCGGGAACAGGGCGAAGCGGGGTGCCCGGCCCCTGGTGAGCGGCGTCAGCGGCCGCTCACCAGGGGACGGTGAAGGATCCGATCAGCCGCCGGCGGCGGCGATCGCGTCGTTGATCGTCTTGCCGGCGTCCTGGATCGTCTTGGTCGGGTCGGCCCCGCCCACGATCGCGGCGTACGCCTTGCCGAGCGGCTCCCACACACTGCCCATCGCGGGGATGGCGGGCATGGGACCGGCGGCGTTGGCGGCGTCGGTGAAGACCTTGAGGTCGGGGTCGTCGACGGCGTCCTGGACGGCGGTCATGGCCGGCGGGAGCTTGGTGCCCTCGTAGAGGGTCGTCATCGCCTCCTCGCTGTTGACGCCGTTGGTCACGAACTCCTGGGCGAACGCCTCGTTCTGCGCGCCCGAGGCGACCATGAACGCCTGGGCGCCCATGAACGGTTGCGCCGGAGCCTGACCGGCGAACCCGGGCACCGGCTGGATGGCGTACTTGATGTCGCTCTTCTGCACGTCGGGCAGAGCCCACGGGCCGGAGATCAGGAACGCCGCCTTGCCGCTGGTGAACAGGGCGATCGAGTTGTCACCGGAGATCGAGGACCGCAGCACCTTGGCCTTGGCGAGCTCGGAGATCTTCTTGGCCGCGGCCACCGAGCCGGCCTTGCCGATGCCGACGTCCTCGGGGTTGTAGCCACCGTCACTGCCCTCACCGAAGATGTAGCCGCCGAGCGACGTCAGGATCGGCTCCATGTGGTAGGCGTCGCCGTTCTCGCCGACCGGCAGGTTGAGCGCCGAGGCGACCTTGCCGGCCTTGACGGCCGACTCACCGGCGCTGATCGCGTCGTCGAGTGTCTTGGGCTCGTCGGGCGCCACGGCCGTGTTGCGGTAGAGCGCGAGCGCCTCGATGCCGTAGGGCACTCCGTAGAGCTGGCCGTCGTACGTCGTCGCGTCCACAGCCTTCGGCGAGTAGCCCGACAGCTGGTCGGGAGTGAGCTGGAGCGGCTCGATGGCGCCGTTCTGCACCAGGTTGCCGATCCAGTCGTGGGCGCCGACGACGACGTCCGGCCCGTTGCCGGCGGAGTTCGCGGTGACGAAGTTCGGCTGGAGGTCGGAGGAGATCGCCTGGACCTCGACGGAGATGCCGTTGGCCTCGCCGAACGCGTCGGCGACCTTCTTCACGGTGTCGATCTTGAGGGCGTCGGTCCAGATGACCAGGTCGGCGTCGCCCCGGGCGGGGAGAGCCGTGGAGTCGGAGGCCGAGGGTTCCGGCGCCGACGAGCTGTCGGAGGAGTCGCCGCCGTTGGGCTCGGCGGTCGTGGTGGAGGAGTCCGAGCCACCGCACGCGGTGAGGCTCACCGCGAGAAGAGCCGGCACGAGAATCCTGGAGATCTTGCGCATCCTGGGTGTGATCCCTTCGTGAGGGTCTGTGAGGCCGGTCACGCTAACAGCGTGGTTTCGGTCCTGACAATGGTCTCGCAAAAATTTGCAAGACTTGTGGCACGGAACGCCAGATCACTGAAAACCTCCGTTCCAGCGAGGCGGTTTCGCGGCTACTGTGGCCGCCATGCCTCAGGTGCGGCTCGCCGAGATCGCCGCGCGCGCCGGGGTCAGCATCAGCACGGTGAGCCGGGTGCTCAACGACAAGCCGGGAGTGAACGCCGCCACCCGGCGCCAGGTGCTCACCGCCATCGACGTCCTCGGCTACGACCGCCCCGCGCGGCTCCGCCCGCGGGTCGCGGGCCTGGTCGGGGTGGTGGTCCCGGAGATCGAGAACCCGTTCTTCCCGCGGCTGGCCCAGCTGATCGAGACCAACCTCGCGCAGCACGGCTACACGCCCGTGCTGTGCAGCCAGAGCCTCGGTGGCATCCACGAGGACGACTACGTCCGCAGCCTGCTCGAGCACGGCGTCGCCGGCATCATCTTCGCCTCGGGGATGCACGCCATCGCCGACGCGGACCCGGGCCGTTACCAGCGGCTGACGGAGAGTGGCCTGCCCGTCGTCCTCATCAACGGGTACCTGCCGGACGTCGGCGCCGCCTGCATCGCCACCGACGACACCCGCGGGATCGACCTCGCCGTCGCCCACCTGGCGCACATGGGGCACACCAGGATCGGCCTGGCGCTCGGCCAGGAGCGCTACACCCCCGTCCGTCGCAAGGCGGCGGCACTCGGCCCGGCGATGCGTGCCCACGTCGACGCCGGCATCACCGACGAGGAGTGCGCCAAGCTCATCGAGTGCACGACGTTCACCGTCGCGGGAGGCGCCCAGGCCGGTGCCGCCCTGCTCGACCGAGGCGTCACGGCGATCGTGTGCGGCTCGGACGTGATGGCTCTGGGTGTGCTGCGGGCCGCACGCCAACAGGGCCTGTGGGTGCCGCGCGACCTGTCCGTCGTGGGCTCGGACGACTCGCCGCTGATCGAGTTCACCGACCCGCCGCTGACCACCGTCCGCCAGCCGTCGATGGAGATGGCGGCCGCCGCCTGCCGTGCGCTGCTCGACCTGATCGGTGGCGGCACACCCGCCAACGCGGAGATGCTGCTGGCCCCAGAGCTCGTGGTCCGCGGATCCGCAGGCCGGGTGCCCGCCGATCCTCCCGGAGTGACCTCGCTCCGCTGAAGGCGGATCCGCTGCTGGCTGACTGATCTGCCGCTGGCTGTTCTGCTTGTGGCCGATCCGCTGGCAGCAGCAACGCCTTCGGTCGGCGTACCTGGTCGGTCACCGTGGACGCATGACGACCATGACATCGCTCGACGACGAGCTGACCCGCCAGCTGATGCACCAGCGCATCGTGGTGCTGGGCGAGGCCCTCGAGGAGGGCAACGGCAACAGGCTGATGCACCAGCTGCTACTTCTCTCCGCGCAGGACAAGCGCGCCGACATCAGCCTCTGGATCAACTCCCCCGGCGGCTCGGTCTCGGCGATGCTGGCGATCCGCGACGTGATGCGGCTGATCCCCAACCAGGTCACGACCCTGGCGATGGGGATGGCGGCCAGCGCCGGCCAGTTCCTCCTGTCGGCGGGCACCCCCGGCAAGCGGCATGCGCTGCCGCACGCGCGGATCCTGCTGCACCAGGGCTCGGCGGGCATCGGCGGCACCGCGATGGACATCGAGATCCAGGCCAAGGACCTCCGCTACACCCGCGACACCGTGCTCGCCCTCGTCGCCGAGGACACCGGTCAGTCCGTGGAGGCGATCGAGCGCGACTCCCGACGTGACCGCTGGTTCAGCGCCGAGGAGGCGCGGGAGTACGGGTTCGTCGACCACGTCGTCTCGTCCGTCGACGACGTCGCGCCGTCAGCTGGCCGCCCGCTCGTCGGCCTGGGGGTCGCGCGATGAGCACCTACACGATCCCGTACGTCGTCCAGCAGACGCCGCGGGGCGAGCGCACCGTCGACCTGTACTCCCGGTTGCTCTCGGACCGGATCATCTACCTCGGCACCGAGATCGACGACGGCGTGGCAAACGCCGTGATCGCCCAGCTGCTGCACCTCGCGTCCGAGGCGCCGACGTCACCGATCAGCCTCTACATCAACTCCCCCGGCGGCTCGATCACCGCGATGCTGGCGATCTACGACGCCATGCAGTTCGTCGCCTCTCCCGTGGAGACGACCTGCGTCGGCCAGGCCGCCTGGACGGCCGCCGTCCTGCTGGCCGGTGGCGAACCGGGCCACCGCCAGATGCTCCCCCACGCCCGCGTCGTCCTGCACCAGCCGGCGACGTCCCAGCGCGGCACCATCCCCGACCTGATCGTCGAGGCCGACGAGGTGGCCCGGATCCGCTCGCTGCTCGAGGAGATCCTGGCCCACCACACCGGCCGGACCGCCGAACAGGTCCGCGACGACACCGACCGCGACCTCGTCCTCCCCGGCCAGGCCGCCGTCGACTACGGCATCGCCGACACCGTGCTCGCCTCGCAGCTGCCTGCTGGGGTCTGAAGATTTCCCCGGCTGACCGGGGGTTCCTGAACTTGGTGGGCCTAGGAGCGCCCACGAAGTTCAGGGAACCCCTGACAAGTACGACGGTCAGGCGGCGAGGCAGAGGGCGCCGTACGCCGACACGGGGGCGCGGGCGGCACGGACGCCGAGCTGGCGGACCGTGAGATCGAGGGCACCGGCGACGGCCGAGAGGATCTCCGAGGACGGGTCCTTCAGGCCGCGCTCGACCTCGGAGAGGTACTGGGTCGAGACTCCAGCGCGCTCGGCCACGTCGGCCAGCCGCTCCTCGCGGGCCTGGCGCTCGCGGCGCAGCTCGGCGCCGACGAGCTCGCGCCACAGCGGCTCCTGCGGCGGTACCTCGCGCACGGACTCGCGATCGGGACGTTGCAGCGGCAGCACCTCACCCATGCGGCCACGGTAGGCCTCGATTCGGCCGGACAGGACGCGGTTCTGCTGTGGGCTGAACGCTCCTACGCTCGCCGGGTGCTGAGCATCCTTCACTCAGCGCCGGACCACCTCGAGGAGTGGCGGGCGATCCTCAACGCGATCATGCCGACGGCGCCGCTCAGCGCCGAGGCGGCGGCCGAGCCGGCGACGCAGTAGCCGTCAGCGGCCCCGCAGGAACTGGCCGAAGTGGGGCACCGTGAAGGCGACCCGGCCACGTTGGCCGGAGTAGACGAGGCCCTTCTTGATCAGCCCGTCGCGGGCCGGCGAGAGTGACTGGGGCTTGCGGCCGAGGTGACGGGCCAGGTCGGCGGTGCTCACCGGGGCGTCGCCCGCCTCGGCGCCGAGGTCGGCCATGGCCGTCATGTAGTCGCGCTCGGCGGGGGTGGCTCGTTCGTACCGCACCCCGAAGAACCCGACGGCCAGCTCGGCTTCGGCGTCCGGCGCGGCGGTGAGCACGTCGTCGCGGGTGATGGGCGAGCCGGTGGCGACGTCCCAGCTGGCCTTGCCGAACGACTGGACGAAGTACGGGTACCCGCCCGTCAGGCGCTGCAGCTCGGCCAGCGCGTCGTCCTCGAAGTCGACGCCCTCGAAGTCCGCCGGCACGGTCAGCGCCCGCCGGCAGTCGGCGGGCGAGAGACGGTCGACGGCGACGTAGCGGAACAGCCGCTCGGCGTACGACTTCGAGGCCGCCAGCGCCACGGGCAGGTGCGGCAGCCCGGCGCCGACCAGCAGGAGGGGCGCGGCCTGCTGGCTGACCTCGTGGCACGCGCCGCAGATCGCGGCGAGCTCGTCGGTCGCGATGTCCTGCATCTCGTCGACGAACAGCGCGACGCCCACGCCGAGGTCGGCGCCGACGGCCGCGACGTCACCGAACAGCTCGGTCAGGTCCAGCTCGAGGTCGCCGCTGTCGGCGCGGCCCCTGGCGGCGGGTACGTCGACCGGTGGCGCCCAGCGCAGCCCCTTGCGGTCGGCGACCGAGGTCCGCAGCGCGAATGCCTTCACCACGCCGGCGACCTCGTCGACGCGGTCGGGGTCGCGGTGCCGGTGGCTGACCTCGCGGATCGCCGCCGTGACCGCCTGGGCGACCGGGATCCGGATGCTCTGGTCGGGCCGCGCCTCGATCTTGCCCGTCCCCCACGCCCGCTGCACCGCCTGCGAACGCAGCGCGTTGAGGAGCACCGTCTTGCCGACGCCCCGCAGCCCTGAGAGCACCATGGAACGTTCGGGCCGTCCGGCGGCAACCCGTTCCAGGGTCACCGCAAACTGTTGCAGCTCCCGGTCCCGGCCCGCGAGCTCCGGCGGCCGCTGACCCGCGCCGGGTGCGTACGGGTTCCGGATCGGGTCCATGATCGGACCGTATCGGCGTGTCTAGGGCAATCCGTAGATTCAGCCCGCGTGGCGCTGGGTGAGCGCCGCGGCGTACGCCCGGTCCAGGCCGGTGCGCAGCGTCTCGATGAAATCAGGGACGTCGTCCACGGCCAGCCGGAAGGAGCCGGCGCAGACGTTGTCCCGCCACAGGGACAGCACCACGACGTCGGCCTCGGGGTGCCACGACAGCCGGAGTGCGCGCCCGTGGTCCCGGGTGTCGAGGAAAACCGATCCCGTCTCGGGGAGGGGCCGCGCGGTGGCCATAAGCCATTGTCCCCCCGGTCACCAACAGAGGGAAGGCTTCCCGGCCGAACGGGAAGATGCCCCCAGCGCTGCGAGGCCCCGGAGGAGGACCATCGTCGTATGACCACCTACGACGCGGAGACCCAGGAGTTCCTCGACGAGATGATGCCGGCCATCCTGGTGGCCGAGCGCGCGATCCACGATGGTGACCCCCAGCCGCGCAAGGAGCTCTGGTCGCACACTGGTGCGGTCACCCTCTTCGGTGCGGACATGGACCTCGTCATCGGGTGGGCGGAGGTCGACCCGGCCTTCGACACCGTCGGGTCTTGGTTCAGCGAGTGCACGGCGTACGACGTGGAGGTCGTCGCGGCCGGCGCGAGCGGCGACCTGGCGTACGTCGTCTGCTTCGAGCGCAGCAGCTGCAAGGTCGACGGGGAGCCGCGGTCCTACCGACTGCGCGTCACGCACGTGTTCCGTCGCGAGGACGGCCGGTGGCGCTTCGTGCACCGGCACGGTGACCGAGGGGTCTCCTAGACTCGTGGGGTGCCCGAGCTCCCGGAGGTGGAGGCGCTGGCCCTCGACCTCGGGGGCCGGCTGAAGGACCGAGCCATCGCCAAGGTCCACATCGTCGCCTTCAGCGCCTTGAAGACCTTCGACCCCCCGGTCTCCGCGCTCGAGGGCACGCTCGTCGAGAGCGTCTCCCGGCACGGCAAGTTCCTCGACATCGACACGTCCGGACTGCACCTGATCCTGCACCTGGCCCGCGGGGGCTGGGTGCGCTGGCGCAACGACCTGCCGCCGATCCCGCCGCGGCCCAACCAGAAGTCCGGGCTGGCGGTCCGGGTGATCCTCGACGACGAGTCCGGGTTCGACGTCACCGAGATGGGCACCAAGAAGCGGCTGGCGATGTACGTCGTCCGGCAACCCCTCGACGTCCCGGGCATCGCCAGCCTCGGGCCGGACCCCCTCGACGACGCGTTCACGATCGAGGTATTGAAGGGCATCCTCGAGAAGGCCGGGCGCTCCCAGATCAAGGGCGTGCTGCGTCACCAGGGCACCATCGCCGGCATCGGCAACGCCTACTCCGACGAGCTGCTGCACGCCGCCAGGATGTCGCCCTTCAAGCCCGCGAACGGCCTGAGCGCCGAAGAGCTGCAGACCCTGTACGCCGCGATCCGCGACGTGCTCGGCGACGCGGTCGAGCGGTCCCGGGGTCTGGCGGCCAGCGAGCTCAAGGGCGAGAAGAAGTCCAACCTCGCGGTGCACGGACGCACCGGAGAGAAGTGCCCGGTCTGCGGCGACATCGTGCGCGAGGTGTCCTTCGCCGACTCCTCGCTGCAGTACTGCCCCACCTGTCAGACGGGCGGCAAGCCGCTGGCCGACCGGCGGATGTCACGGCTGTTGAAGTAGGCGGGGGCGTGGTTTCGAGGCTCAGGCCTTGAAGGCCTTCGCGCCTCAACCACCGAACGGGTGCGTTGGGGTTTCGAGGCTCAGGCCCTGAAGGCCTTGAAGGCCTTCGCACCTCAACCACCGAACAGGTGCGCTCGCACCTCAACCATCGGACGGAGCGCTGGCACCTCAACCGCCGATGAGGCCGAGGCCGTCGGCCACGAGCACCAGCCCGAAGACCGCGAACAGTGCGGCCGCGCCGTACTTGATGGCCTTCTCGGGCAGGTGCTTGCCGAGGACGGCGCCGACCCCGATGGCCAGCGCATCGGCGGCGACCATGCCGACCGTCGAGCCGAGCCACGTACCCAGCCAGCCCTCCTGGGTGGCCAGCGTGATCGTGGCGAGCATCGTCTTGTCGCCGAGCTCGGCGAGGAAGAACGCAGTGCCGACGGCGACGAGAGCCAGGCCGCGGCTGCGGCGAGCCTTCTCGGCCTCCTCCTCGGTGAGCTCGTCGCCGCGCAGGGTCCAGAGCGCGAAGCCGAGGAACGCGAGGCCGGCCACGACGGCGATCGGGCCCTGGTTGTCGGCGAAGCGGTCGCCGATGAAGGCGCCGATGCCGACCGACGCGAGGTGCACGAGCGCGGTGGCGACGGTGATGCCGAGGAGCACGTCGCGCGCCCGGTAGCGGGCGGCGAACGTCATCGCCATCAGCTGGCTCTTGTCACCCAGCTCGGCGACGAAGATGACCGCGGTCGAGAGCAGGAAGGCGTACACGAACGGCCCCTACGCCGTGCCCAGGGCTCGCCGTCAGTTCGCGGGCGAAGACGCGGCCGAGGGCACCCCACCCATGCACTTCTCCTGCACGTACTCGCCGAGGGCCACCTGGTCCTTCTTCTCCGCGGCGCTGAGGTCTGCGGCCGCCTTCGAGACCTCCTTCTGACTGGCGTCGTCGGGCAGCGCGTTGATCTTGTCGATGGCCGTCTGCAGCGCGCGGGCGGCGTTCTCCGGCATGTCCTCCGGCGTGCCGACCTGCTCGAGCTGCGCGGCGATGTTCTTGAGCAGCTTGAGGGCCTCGGCGTCGGAGGTGCCCTCCGGCGGCTGCTGGAGGATCCCGATGAGCACGCCGCAGAATGCCTGGACGGTGCCGCCGTCGGCTGGGGCCGAGGCCGATGAGGACGTCGACGTAGAGGCGGAGCTGGTCGGCTCGTCGGACGCCGCGCTCGAGGAGTCGTCGCCGCCACAACCGGCCAGGAGGCCGATCATGAGCAGTGGGACGGCGAGCAGGGACAGGCGCTTCATCTGCGGGACTCCTCGGGTGGTGGTGGCAAACGTCCTCCACCCTGCCCGACACCCCCAACTCGTCCCAATCGCGGGCCGGTCGCCGGAGTCAGGCGAAGGCGGCGGGCACCGCGGCGGCCAGGGCCTCCGGCAGCCGGTCCAGGTAGTCGCGGCGGCTGACCTCCACGCATCCGAGCGACGCGAGGTGTGGCGTGCGCCACTGGACATCCAGCAGCCGCGGCTCACCGGGCGCGTCCCGCAGCAGGTCGACGAGCCCGACGAGGGCGACCTTCGACGCGTCGGTCTCCCGGTGGAACATCGACTCGCCGGCGAACAGGCCACCGATCGAGACGCCGTACAGCCCCCCGGCCAGCCGGCCGTCGTGCCAGGCCTCGACCGAGTGCGCCCAGCCGAGGCGGTGCAGCTCGGTGTACGCCGACCGGATCGACGGGTCGATCCAGCCGGCGGGCCGGCGGGGGTCGGCGCAGGCGTCGATGACCTGCCCGAACGCGGCGTCGACCCGGATCTCGAAGCGCCGCAGCGAGCGGCGCAGGGACCGGGAGACCAGCAGCCGGTCCAGCGGCAGCACCCCGCGGCGTACGGGTGAGAACCACAGCATCGGGTCGCCGCGCCGCCCCGACGGCATCGGGAACAGCCCCCGCCGGTAGGCCGCCAGCACGGTGCCGGGGGCGAGGTCGGCGCCGGCGGCGACCAGGTCGTCGTCGGGGTCGAAGCGCCCGGGTCCCGGGAACGCCCACTGGCTGGGCGGCGGCTCGGTGCGCATGGGAGAACCGTAGGGGCCTCGGCCACCCACGTAGGCTGGCGCGCATGGGTGTGAAGAGCGCGGTGGGCAAGCAGCTCGCCCCCCGGATCGCCGGCGTCGCGCCGGGGCTGACCACCGCCTTCGTGCGCGAGGCGCTCAACCGCGCCATCCACGGCATCGGCCCGCTCCCGCCGGCGGCCAAGGCCGCCGACAAGCAGCTCAGGGAGCAGCACGGCGACGTGAACCGCGCCATCCACGAGGTGATCGAGAACCACGTCCGGCTGGCCGGCGCCCAGGGCTTCGTGACCAACCTCGGCGGCCTGGTCACCGCGGCCGTCACCATCCCCGCGAACATCACCGGGCTGGCCCTCATCCAGTGCCGGATGATCGCCGGGATCGCGCACCTGCGCGGGTACGACCTCGAGGACCCGCGCGTGCGGAACGCCATCCTGGTCACCCTGCTCGGCGAGGACGTGGTCGGCTCGATGGTGAAGGCGAAGAAAGTGCCGGCGCCGCCGATGGCGCTCGCCACCGCACCCGCCCACGACGCCGGCATCGACAAGGCCGTGTCGGCCGTGGTCGCCACGGACCTGATCACGCGGGTGGCCGGCAAGCGGCTGGCCACCCAGATCGGCCGCCGGATCCCGCTGGTGGGCGGCGTGGTCGGCATGGGCGCCGACGGGTTCGCGACGTGGAAGATCGGGCGCTACGCCGACCGCGAGCTCCTGCCGCGCGCCAGGCGGTAGACGCTCAGCAGACCGCGACCGACCGGGTTCTGCGCCAGCCCCTTCACGGCCTTCTCCCGGACCCGGTACGAAGGCCGGAGGTAGGACCGCGACAGCGCGGCGCGGGTCTCGTCGAGCTCGGCCCGCAGCTGCGCCTCCTCCGCCCGCATCCGGGCGGCCTCCAGGAGCAGCGCCTTGATCGCATCCACGGCCGCGCTCGCGACGTCGCGCTCGCGCGGCTTGTCGGGGTCGACGTACGGGTGCAGCGTGGTGTTGCCGCGCAGATCGTCGAGGTCGCCCACGACGTCGTACCCGCGCCGCCGGATCGCCGCGACGAACGCCGCCTCGCGCTCCTGGACCCACGGCACGTGCTGGGGCGGGAGGGCCAGCCGCGGGGAGAGCACGCGGCGCGACAGGGTCTGGTGGGCGAGCAGCTCGCGGACCAGCGGGCGGTAGTCCACCGGCGGGAGCACGCGGTTGGCCGAGCGGTTGATCCGACGGATCAGCGCCGTCTCGGGTACGCCGAGGGAGGGGTTGACCCGTTCGTCCTCGAGCACCAGGTCGATGCCCTCGAGCCCGAAGGCCTGGCTGAACCGCTTCCACAGCAGGTCCGGTGCACCACCGGGCGACGGCACCGTGACCAGATGCACCCGCTCGGGCGGCAGGTCCGCCCCCCAGCGGTCCAGGATCTCGGGGATCTCCTGCACGCTCCAGAACCAGGAGGCGATCCGGCTGTTGCGAGCCGGGTCGGTGACCCGGTCGAGGAAGCGCCGGTAGCTCATCCCACTGCGGTGCTTGACGTTCTCCTGCCACTCCGCGGGGATCTGCCGGACCAGGTCGCGCACCGAGAGCACGAGGTGCACCTCGACGCCGCCTTTCCCACGTCCGTGGCCGCGCTCGTGACCCAGCGACTCCAGGGCCCGCCCGACCTGGGAGCGCGAGGCGGCGGCCAGGATCTCGTGGCTGACGATGGCGGTCTCGCCTGGCCAGCGGCGGACCTGCTCGGCCAGGTGGTCCCACGCGCCGACGGCGTCGCGCTCCAGACCGCCCCAGGGCAGCCGCATCAGGTCGAGGGCGGCCAGGAAGTGCGCGTCGAACCGGTCGGCGGCGTACAGGATGCCGTGCTCTCCCAGCATCCGCTTGTTGCGGAACAGCACGTCCTGGAGGTACGACGTGCCGGTCTTGGGGGTGCCGACGTGGAGCAGGACCCGCCGCGTCACCGTCCGCTCCGATCGTCAGGTTGGTCGTCCAGCAGCACCCGCACGGCGAGGTCGAGCGTCGCATCGGGCGACGGCGCGGTTCCCTCGAGCGAGGTCCAGCGCGGGACGAGGTCGTCCAGGTTGCCGTGCACAGCGTAACCAGCGCGCTGCAGGCCGCGGCGCATCCGCTCCGCGGCGGCTTCGAGCCAGTCGCGGTGCGCGGCGGGTACGGCGAGCGGACCCGCCGCGTCCACCAGGTGCGCGTGGCGCCGGACCCGGGGTCGGAGCCGGAGCCGGAGCAGCCGCTCGCCCTCCTCGGGCAGCACGAGCAGGGCCAGCACCGAGCCGACGCGGCGCGCGAGCTCGCCTGCCTCACCCGGGAGGTACGTCGGCGCGGTGAGCCGGCGCCGCTCACCAGCCAGCCGGGGCACGGCCGCCGGGTCGAGCACGACGTGGACCCGCTCCTTGCCGACCCGGCGTTCCCAGGTGCGGGCGACGGCCACCAGGTCCGCGCTTCGCGGCAGCTCCGTGCGCTCGCGCAGCAGACGGAGCCACTCCTGCCATCCGGTGGCGCCCTCGGTGAACGCCCGGTGGGTCCACGCGTGCGCGGTCATGGCGGCCAGGTCGGTGCCCACGACCAGGATCCGCGGGTCCCGGCCCCCGGGTGGCCGGCCGCGGGCGACCAGCTGCCCGCGGAGATCGTCGGCCAGCTCGGGGTCGCCGACCAGCCGATACCCGCGGCGCCACCACGATGGCCGCGGGCCCTCCTCGAGGGGGACGGGACCGGCGTCGACCACCTGGTCGGCCAGCACGCTTGCGGCGACGCGCACCAGCTCGCCTGCGGACAGGTCTGCCGGGTCCACCGGTGCCGGGCCGAACTCGGACTCCGGTCCGGCGCCCACCAGCTCCAGGTCCGGCCGACCGCGGCCGGCGGCGCTCGCCTCGAGCACCTGCGTCGCCAGTGCCTCACCCGGGCGGCCGGCGGCGTTCAGGCGCCGGAGCAGCTCGAGCTGCTGGGCCCCCGGGAGGTACCTGCCGTGCGACTCCCCCCGTGGGTGTTGCAGCCCGGGCCAGGCCCGCCAGGGTGTCGTTCCGCCCTCGCGCAGGTGCGCCACCCAGCCCCACGCACGCCGCTCTCCATCCACGGGCCGGTCCACCGCCTGGTCCATCGGTCGGTCCATCTGTCGGGCCCCGGTCACCGCTGCTCGCGGAACTGACGGAACCGGGCGCCGAGCGCGCGACGCGGGTCAGGACGGGACGCGGCCTCCCGGGTCATCGCCGAGAGGGCGTCGACCGCGGCAGTCAGCACCGCCCGTGCCGGCACCTTGTCCGGGTTGACGTACGGCTCATCCTCGGCGAGCGGGACCGGCCGCAGGTCGTCCAGGTCGCCGACGACGTGGATCCCGCTGTCCTTGACCCACTCGATCCAGCTGTCGGCCTGCTCGTTCGCCCACGCGAAGCGCCCGGGCGGCAGCCGGACGGGGTCGGAGTCGCGGTGCACCAGGCGATCCTGCGCGAGCAGCTCGCGGATCAGCTCGTCGTACTCCTTCTCCCGTCGCGTGGCCCGGTCCATCCGCCGGTTGAGCTGCCGGATCACCTGGGTCTCGGCCACGCCGAGGGAGCTGTTGAGGCGGTCGCTGTCGAGCGGCGCCCAGGCGGGGTCGATGCCGAAGGCCGTGCAGAAGCGGCGGAACAGCTCGCCGGGGTCGGCGCCGCGCTGGGGCACGGTGACGAGGTGGACGCGGTCGGCCGGCACGCCGACGTTCCAGTTGGTCAGCACCGTGGGGAGGTCGAAGGCGCGGTAGAACCACGGGTGCCCGAACTCGACCCGGTTCAGGAAGCGCCGGTAGGCCCACTTGCGGCCCTGCTTGATGCTCTCCTGCCAGGCCGCCGGGAGGGCGCGGGCCAGGTCGCGGGCGGAGTACACGACGTGCACCTCGCAGCCCTCGAGGTCGCGCATGGCGCGCGCGATGACCTCCGGCTGAGCGGGCGCGAGGATCTCGTGGCTGACGATGCTGGTGCCGGACCTGGCCTTGAGGCGCTTGACCAGCTGTCCCCAGGCGCCGGCCGCGTGGCCGGCCTGGCCGCCCCAGTCCTGCTCGAGCAGGTCGAGCGCCGCGCGGAACTGGAACAGCTCCGGTGACACCAGCGGGTTCCGCGTCGGGAAGTGGACGTCGTGGCGCGCCAGGCTCTTCACGTTCCGCGACAGCCGGTGCTGGAGGTACGTCGTCCCCGTCTTCGGTGCACCGATGTGCAGGTGGACGACCCTCATGCTCCCGATTGTGGCAGGCCATTCGGTCGTCGAGCCGGGCGAGCGCCAGCGAGCCCGTGTCGAGACCTCGTGACAGGTCGGCGCCGTCTCACGGGGTCTAGGCACGCCTCGCCTAAGGGCTCGGCGGCTCGACCACCGAGGGCGCAAGTGCCCGGACGACAGCGGACGGGCTCGGTCTGCCCAGGTGGCCCGCGAGCCAGGTACTGGTCTCGACCAGCGCGTCCAGGTCGACGCCGTGCTCGATGCCGAGGCCGGTGAGCAACCAGACGAGGTCCTCGGTCGCGAGGTTGCCGGTGGCGCTCTTCGCGTACGGGCAGCCACCGAGGCCGCCGGCGCTGGCATCGAAGGTGGTGATGCCCGCGCGCAGGGCGGCCAGGGTGTTCGCGAGGGCCTGGCCGTAGGTGTCGTGGAAGTGCATGGCGAGGTGCTCGCGACCGAGGCCGGCCGACGTGAACGCCTCGACCAACGCGGTCACGTGGCCCGCCGTCCCCACGCCGATGGTGTCGCCGATGCTCAGCTGGCTTGCCCCCAGGTCGAAGAGCCGCCGGCCGACGGAGACGACCTGGTCGATCGGAACGGCGCCCTCCCACGGGTCGCCGAAGCACATCGACACGTAGGCCCGGACGTCGGCGCCGGCGTCCCGCGCGCGGCGTACGGTCGGCTCGAACATCGCGAACTGGCCGTCCAGGGTGCTGTTGAGGTTCTTGGCCGCGAACGTCTCGGTCGCGCTGCCGAAGATCGCGATGTGCCGGCAGCCCAGCTCCAGCGCCCGGTCGAGCCCCCGCTCGTTGGGCACCAGCACGGGCAGGTCGCGGCCGGTGTCGCCGAGCAGGGTCATCAGCTCGCCCGCGTCGGCGAGCTGCGGGACCCACTTCGGGTGCACGAACGACGTCGCCTCGACGATCGCCAGCCCGGCCTCGAGCAGCCGGGTGATGAGCTCGGCCTTGACCTCGGTGGGGACGAGCGCGGCCTCGTTCTGCAGACCGTCGCGGGCGCCGACCTCGTAGATCGTGACACGCTCGGGAAGCCCGTCGAGGGGGACGACTTCGGGACGGTCCATCAGGACTCCTTCTCCACCACGAAGAGCAGCTGTCCGAGTGAGACCTGGTCGCCGACCGCCGCGTCGACCGTGGTGACCGTGCCCGCGAAGGGCGCCTTGAGGGCCAGCTCCATCTTCATCGCCTCGACGACCCCGAGCACGTCGCCCTCGGCCACGGCACCGCCGGCGGTCACCCGAACGTCGAGCACGGTCCCGGGCATCGGTGCGACGACCGACCCGTCCCCGGCGGCCGGGCCGTGGTCGGCGAAGACGTCCGGCTTCTCGAAGACGAACCGCTGGCCCCGGTAGGCGACCTCCGCGGTGTGCGCCTGCACGTTGACGACCGCGACCTCGCGGCGGCCGTCGATGCTGAGCACGATCAAGTCCGGTTCCTGAGGTGCGAGCTTGCGAGCCTCGAAGGGCTCGGCGGACAGCTGCCGCACCTCGTGGCTGACTGGTCCACTGGCGACCGTCCCGGCGGAGCGGTCGACCAGCAGCGCCTCGTCGAGCTCGACGACCGTCGGGGACGGCGTACCTCCCAGCCGCCAGCCGTCGGACTGGAAGGGGTGCCCGCCGTCCTGGACCGCGACCAGCAGGGCCTGGATCCACGCCGCGAAGATCCGGGGCACCTCGGGGTCGGGCGGCTCCACCACTGCGGTGTCGAGCCAGGCGGTGTCGATGGTCGCGAGCCGGAACTCCTCGCTCGCGACCAGCGCGCGGAGGAAGCCGGTGTTGGTGGTGAGCCCGAGGATGCCTGTCGCGTCGAGCGCCTCGACCAGCGCGCGCCGGGCCGTCTCGCGGTCGGGTCCGTGGGCGATCACCTTGCCCAGCATCGGGTCGTACGACGTGCTGACGACCTGGCCGCTCGCCAGCGCCTGGTCGACACGGACTCCCGTCGGCCAGCGGACGAGGTCCGCCGTGCCGGCCTGCGGGAGGAAGCCGCCGAAGGAGTCCTCGGCGTAGACCCGTGCCTCGATGGCGTGGCCACTGACCGCGATGTCGTCCTGCCGGAAGGGCAGCGGCTCGCCGGCCGCCACGTCGAGCTGGGCCTGCACCAGGTCGATGCCGGTGATCGCCTCGGTGACCGGGTGCTCGACCTGGAGACGGGTGTTCATCTCCAGGAAGTACGCCTCGTCGGTCTCGGTGTCGAGCAGGAACTCCACGGTTCCGGCGTTGGTGTAGCCGACCTCGCGGGCCAGCGCGACCGCGCTGTCGGTGACCAGGCGGCGGGCAGCGTCGCTGATCGTCGGGGCAGGCGCCTCCTCGAGGACCTTCTGGTGCCGGCGCTGCGTCGAGCAGTCGCGCTCGTGGAGGTGCACGACGTTCCCGTAGCCGTCGGCGAGGACCTGCACCTCGATGTGACGGCCGTGCTCGACGTACTTCTCGATGAGCATGGTGTCGTCGCCGAACGCCGACAGCGCCTCGCGCCTGGCGGCCGCGACGGCCTCGTCGAAGTCCTCGGCCCGGCGGACGATGCGCATGCCCTTGCCGCCGCCGCCGGCCGCGGCCTTCACGAGCACGGGGAAGGTCGCGCTGTCGCCCTGTGGCACGACGGGTACGCCGGCACGCACCGCGATCTCGCGGGCGGCGTCCTTGCGGCCCATCTGGTCCATCACCGCAGCCGTCGGACCGACGAGCCGGACCTCGGCCTCCTCGAGCGCCTCGGCGAAGGCCGCGCGCTCGGAGAGGAAGCCGTACCCGGGGTGCACCGCGTCGGCGCCGACCGACTGCGCGGCCGCGACCACCGCCTCGATGTCGAGGTAGCTGCGCACGTGGACCGCGTCGTCGGCCGCCCGGACGTGCGGCGCCTCGCTGTCGATGTCGGTGTAGATGGCCACGCTGCGGCGGCCGGTCTCCCGGCAGGCGCGGATGACACGCAGCGCGATCTCGCCGCGGTTGGCGACGAGCACGGTGCGGAGGGGGCGTCGTACGGGTGTCATCGCACTCACATCCGGAAGACGCCGTAGGAGGGCGGCGGGATCGGGGCGTTCGCGGCGACGGCGAGGCCCATGCCGAGCACGCGGCGGGTGTCGGCGGGCTCGATGACGCCGTCGTCCCACAGGCGGGCGGTGGAGTAGTAGGGCGAGCCCTGGTGCTCGTACTGGTCGCGGATGTCGGCCTTGAAGTCCTCGGTGTCCTCGCGGTCGGGGCCGCGTACCTCGGCCAGCACCGAGGCGGCCTGTTCGCCGCCCATCACCGAGATCCGGGCGTTGGGCCACATCCACAGGAAGCGCGGGTCGTACGCGCGGCCGCACATGCCGTAGTTGCCGGCGCCGAACGAGCCGCCGATGACGACCGTGAACTTCGGGACCACCGAGCAGGCGACCGCGGTGACGAGCTTGGCGCCGTCGCGGGCGATGCCGCGATTCTCGTACTCCTTGCCGACCATGAAGCCGGTGATGTTCTGCAGGAAGACGAGCGGGATGCCGCGCTGGTTGCACAGCTCGATGAAGTGCGCACCCTTGAGGGCCGACTCGCTGAACAGGATCCCGTTGTTGGCCACGATGCCGACCTGGTGCCCCCAGATGTGCGCGAACCCGGTCACCAGCGTCTCGGCGTACAGCTGCTTGAACTCGTGGAACCGGCTGCCGTCGACGATCCGGCGGATCACCTCCCGGACGTCGTAGGGCGTCCGCGTGTCGGCGGGTACGACGTCGGCGAGCGTTCCCGGGTCCTCGTGCGGCTCCTCGGGGCTGGCGTTTGGGACCAAACGCCGGGTGGGAGCGCTTCCAGACTGGCGTTCGTGACCAATGGCGGCGGAATCGGGCAGCGTCCCGACGATGGACCGCACGATCGCCAGCGCATGGGCGTCGTCCTCGGCCAGGTGGTCGACCACCCCGGACTTCCGCGCATGTACGTCGCCCCCGCCGAGCTCCTCGGCGGTCACGACCTCGCCGGTGGCGGCCTTCACCAGCGGCGGCCCGCCGAGGAAGATCGTGCCTTGGTCCTTGACGATCACGGACTCATCGGACATCGCCGGGACGTACGCGCCGCCGGCCGTGCACGAGCCCATCACCGAGGCGATCTGGGGGATGCCCCTCGCCGACAGGTTGGCCTGGTTGAAGAAGATCCGGCCGAAGTGCTCGCGGTCGGGGAACACCTCGTCCTGCATCGGCAGGAACGCGCCGCCGGAGTCGACGAGGTAGATGCAGGGCAGCAGGTTCTCCGCCGCGACGGTCTGGGCGCGTAGGTGCTTCTTGACGGTCATCGGGTAGTACGTGCCGCCCTTGACCGTGGCGTCGTTGGCGACGACCACGCAGGAACGGCCGTTGATCCGGCCGATGCCGGTGACGATGCTCGCGGCCGGCACGGCGTACAGGTCATCGGGGTCGCCGTCCTTGCCGTACATCCCGAACGCCGCCAGCGGGCTCAGCTCGAGGAACGGGCTGCCGGGGTCCAGCAGCCGGTCGACCCGGTCGCGGACCAGCAGCTTGCCGCGGTCGAGGTGCTTCTGGCGCGCGCTGTCCGACCCGCCGCGGCGGACGATCTCGGTGCGCTCGCGCAGCTCGGCGACGAGATCGGGGAGCTCACTCACGAGACGAGGTTAACGTTCGTTAACCCCAGGCGCTAGCCTGACCCCGTGGAACGCCCGGTCGATCGTGCCCAGGATCGGCGCAGCCAGATCCTCGACGTGGCCGCGCGGCTGTTCGCCGAGCGCGGCTTCCACGGCGTCTCCGTGGGCGACATCGGCAGGGCGATGGGGGTCAGCGGCCCGGCGCTGTACAAGCATTTCGACTCCAAGGACGCCGTGCTCGCCGAGATGCTGGTCGCCATCAGCGAACGGCTGCTCGCCGAGGGCCAGGAGCGCGTCGAGCGGGCCGACGGCGCGGACACCGCCATCACGGCGCTCGTCGACTGGCACGTCGAGTTCGCGCTCGCCCAGCCCGCCCTGATCGTCGTGCAGGACCGCGACTGGCAGTCCCTGCCGGGTGAGGCGCGCGAGCGGGTGCGATCGCTGCAGCGCGAGTACGTCGAGCTGTGGGCCGACCAGCTCCGTCGCCGCGACCCGGACCTGGCACCGGACCGCGCCCGGGCGATGGCGCACGCGGCGTTCGGGCTGATCAACTCCACCCCGCACAGCAGCTTCCTGCCCCGCTCGGCGATGCACGAGCTGCTCGCCCAGATGGCGCTGCGGTCACTCAGTTGACGAGCGACCGCAACCAAATCGGCCCCCAACTAGTCTTCTAGGTATGCGATGGGACGCCCGGGGGACTGTCGCGCTCCTGGTCTCCGCCCTCGTCGGCACCGCCGCGGGGGTGGTGCTCGGATTCTCCACCGGCGGCTCTCCGCCCGGGGCCGCCGACCCGGAGGTACCCAGGACCAGCCCGAGCGCGTCGGGCTCTCCGCAGGACCCGCTGGGACTGGGCGTGCCGATGGTCAACCTCGACTGCATCACCAAGAAGATCCTCGTGGTGGGCTCGGGATCAAGCACCGGCGAGCTCTCCAACGCGGTCTCCGCGAACCCCCCGAGCGAGGTCAAGTACCTCAGGACGGCCGACTCCTGCGACACCCTCTACGGCCCTGAGGGCCAGCCGACCCCCGAGTACGTCGTGTACCTCGGACCGTTCGACTCCACGTCGGAACCGTGCGGGCTGCGGATGAGCGTCGATCACAAGGGCGACGCGGTGACCAGCCTCAAGAGCGGCCAGACGACGCACGTGCCCTGCCTGTGCGTGCTCAAGCCCAACACGTTCCCGACCCTCGAGGTCGGCATGGAGGCCAGCACCCTGGACGGCATCTACATCCGGGCGCTCCAGGACATGCTGCTCGACATCGGCCTGGTCACGTCCAACCACGTGACCGGCTACTACGACGACTACACCGCCAAGATCATCGAGCGGCTCCAGAAGCTCAACGCGCTGAACCCGCGCTGGTACGGCAAGGTCACCAAGCCGACCTGGGTCCAGGTCCGCGACCGCGGCTGCGTCGGCTTCGACTTCTGAGGACCGCGATCAGGCGCCAGGTCTCGAGACCCGGTGAGACGACGAGGGCCGTTACAGCAGGTGCTCCACGTCGTCGCCGGACTCCAGCAGCTGCAGGATCCGGCGGGCCCGGGCCGCCGCGTCCAGGGCGACGGCCAGGTCGTCGGGCTGCTCGGACCGGACCTCGTCGCGGTCGTGCAGGCGGGCGAGCAGGTCCTCGCGGGACAGGCCCCGCAGGGCGAGCAGCACGAACGGGTCGGCGTCGGCGAGCCAGGCGACCTGGTAGGCGACCGCCAGCGCGTGCGCGCAAGGGTCCATCCAGGCGGCGCACGTGCAGGAGGCCCCCAGCTCGCCGCCGTACGGGAGCAGCTCGACACCGGCTTCCTCGGCGTGCTCGACCAGGAGGTGGGGGAGGTCGCCGGCGAGCAACGCGGGCAGCCGGCCGGCCTCGGCCGCGACCGCCTCCACGAACGCCGCAAGCTCGGGCTCCTCGAGCACGGGCAGCGTGGTGCTGGTCGACCAGAGCTCGTCGCCGTCCTCCACGGCGGCCAGGAAGCGCCCGGCGGCGATCGAGATGGCGCCGACCGCGCCGGCGCGCGCCAGCGACCGGGCCGCGCGCAGGTCGCCGTCGCCGTACGCCGACTCCTCGCACGCCCGCACCCACGCCTTGCCCCACCACGTGGACGCGCGGGCCGCGCCGCGGCGCGGGCGGATCCGCGGGTGGCTCACCCGTGCGGGCCGCTCACTCATCGGGCCGCAGGGCCACGAGCTCGCGCAGCTCGTCGTCGCCCAGCTCGGTGAGGGCCGTCTCGCCCCGGGTGAGCACGGCGTCCGCCAACGCGCGCTTGCGCGTGAGCAGCTCGGCGATGCGCTGCTCGATCGTGCCGCGGGTCACCATCCGGTGCACCTGGACGGGCTTGTCCTGGCCGATCCGATAGGCGCGGTCGGTCGCCTGGTCCTCGACGGCGGGGTTCCACCAACGGTCGACGTGGATCACGTGGTCGGCACGGGTGAGGTTGAGACCGGTGCCGCCGGCCTTGAGGGACAGCAGGAAGACCGGCACCTCGCCGGCCTGGAAGGCCCGCACCATGGCGTCGCGACCGCGGACGGGCGTCCCCCCATGGAGGAACTGGTGGGCCATGCCCAACCGGTCCAGGTGCGTCTCGAGCAGCCGGGCCATGGCGACGTACTGCGTGAAGACGAGCGCGGCGCCACCCTCGGCCAGGATCGTGGTGAGCAGCTCGTCGAGCAGGTCGAGCTTGTGCGACCGGCCGGACAGGCGCACCGCGCCCGACTGCTTGAGGAAGTGCGCCGGGTGGTTGCAGATCTGCTTGAGCCCGGTGAGCAGGCTGAGCACCAGACCGCGCCGGCTGTCCTCGTCGGCGCGCTCGATCCGCTCCATGGTGTCGTGGACGAACGCTTCGTAGAGCACCGCCTGCTCCCGCGTCAGCCCCAGCGGGTGGTCGGTCTCGGTCTTGGGCGGCAGCTCCGGCGCGATGCCCGGGTCGGACTTCTTCCGGCGCAGCACGAACGGGCCGACCAGATCGGCGAACTGGCGCGTCTTGGCCTCGTGCACGCCCGACTCGATCGGCGCGGCCCACACCTTGCGGAAGGCGTTGCGGCTGCCGAGCAGGCCGGGGATTGCCCAGTCGAGGATGGCCCAGAGCTCGGTCAGGTTGTTCTCGACCGGCGTACCGGTCAGGGCGACCCGGGCGGTGCCGGGGATCGCACGCAGGGCGCGGGCGGTCGAGGAGGCGGGGTTCTTGACGTGCTGGGCCTCGTCGGCGACGACCAGCCCCCAGTCGACGTCGCGCAGGCGGACCGCGTCGCCGCCGTGCCCGGCGGATCCGTCGGAGCGGAGGGTGCCGTACGTCGTGAGCACGAACCCGCCATCGACGCCGGCGAGGGACCGCGACCCGCCGTGGAAGCGCCGCACGGGCGTGCCGGGCGCGAACCTCGCGATCTCGGCCTCCCAGTTGCCGAGCAGCGAGGCCGGGCACACCACCAGTGTCGGACGGGCGGACTCGGGGGCGGCCTCCAGCCGGTGCAGGTGCAGGGCGATCAGGGTGACGGTCTTGCCCAGCCCCATGTCGTCGGCCAGGCAGCAGCCCAGGCCGAGGGTGGTCAGCTGGTCGAGCCAGGTGAGGCCGTGCCGCTGGTAGTCGCGCAGCGTCGCACGGAGGCCGGCCGGCGGCGCGACGGGCTCGCGGCTGGCCGCGGAGAGCAGCCGCTCGCGCACGTGCAGCAGGCTGGCCCCGACGACGACCTCCTGCTCGTCCTCCTCGACCTCGACGGTGCCGGTGAGGGCGGCGGCCACGGCCTGCACCGGCGTCACGGTGCGGATCAGCCGCTTCTTGGCCTTGCGGGCGACGGCCGGGTCGACGACCGTCCAGGCCCCGCGCAGCTTGAGGATCGGGCTGGCGGTGGCGGCGAGGATGCGCATCTCGTCGTCGCTGAGCGGCTCGCCGTGGAGAGCGACCTGCCACTTGAACGCGAACATCGCCTCGGGACCGAACAGCCCCGTCATCAGCGGGTTCTCCGGTCCCTTCCCCGGCCCGTCGCGGTGCTCCAGGGTCGCCCGCGTCGTCAGGTCGCGGCCGAGGCTGCGCGGCCACAGGACGTCGACGCCCACCCGGCGCAGGGCGGCCACGCCGTCCTCGAGCAGCGAGACCAGCTCGTCGGTGTCGAGCGCGATCTCGTCGGGTACGCGCAGCTCGAGGAGCCGGTCGAGCACCGGCCAGGCCGTGGCGGCGGCACGCAGCGCGATCGTCGCGTGCGTGCGCGCCCGTGCGTCGAACCCGTGGTCGTCGGGCCCCGCGGTCCACAGCAGGGCGGCGTCGCAGAAGTGCAGCGGGTCCAGCTCGTCGTGCACCTGGAGCACCAGCCGGACCGATCCGGCGACCAGCTCCTCCTCGGCCGCCTCGACGCGCAGCGAGACGGTGACCAGGGCGGGCAGGGTCGACGCTGTGCGCCCGGGCCGGGCCAGCTCGACGCCCAGCCGCTGCCGGAAGCCCGGCGATCGGTCGCTCGGCGCGCCGCGCGGCAGGGCATCCACGACGGCCGCGACCAGGTCACGGGCGGCGGTCTCGGCCGCGCTCGCCGAGGGGTAGCCCTCGCCGTCGTACGCCGCCTCGGCGGCCAGCCGCCGGACCCGGTCGTCCTCGGCCGGGTCCAGCGCCGCGGGGACCCAGTGGCCCTCGCCGGGCTCGAAGCGTCCCGAGCCGACCAGTCGCAGGGCCAGGAGGCAGGCCTCGGCGAGCAGCGCCACCGTCGGGTGCGGGCGGGTCTCGCGGCGGGCCCGCGCGAGCAGCGGCAGCGCCTCGCGCACGGGCAGTGAGACCGTGCGGGACTGGTCGGTGAACTCCACCGTGGCGTTGCGCGGCGGATCGGCGACGTGCACGGTGGCCGGGCCCGACAGCGGGACCGGCCACCGACTGCTTGCCGCGCTCACCGTGCCGACGGTAACCGCCGGTGCCGACAGCGAGCGCTCGTCGGCCTACGTCAGTGCATGACGACGGGCGGCAACCCCGCCTCCTCCTCGTCCAGCGGGTCGGTCGCCACCTGCTTGCGCGGCAGGAAGAAGGCCGGGACCAGGGTCAGCGCGACCAGGACCCAGGCGACCCAGAAGGTGTCGGCGAAGGCCGCCGCCGCCTCCTGGAGGCCGGCGGCCACGGCCTGGGCCCCGCCGACCGCGTCGATGAGGTTCGGGTCGAGGGTTGCCGCCATCGCGGGCTTGGCCAGGTCGGAGGCGTTGAGGTGCGCGGTGAGGATCACCGAGATCACCGCGACTCCGACCGAACTGCCGATCTGCTGGTTGATGTTGAGCAGCGTCGAGCCGCGGGCGACCTCGTGGGCCCTGAGCGTCTTCAGCGCGGCTGTGAACAGCGGCATCATCGTGGCGCCCATGCCGAGGCCCAGCACGAACAGCTCGGCGATCAGCAGCGTGTACGAGGTGTCCTCGGTGACCTGGGTCAGCCCGAACATGCCGGCGACGATGATCAGCAGCCCGACGGGCACTATGCGACCGACGGGCAGCCGGTCGCTGAGCGTGCCGGCGATCGGCATGGTCAGCATCGCGCCGATGCCCTGCGGCGCCACGAGCAGGCCGGCCACCAGTGCCGACTCGCCGCGGATCTGCTGGAAGTAGGTCGGCACCAGCAGCAGGCCGCCGAAGAAGGCGGCCACGAACAGGAACATCGTGATGATGGAGACCGTGAGCTCGCGGTTCTTGAACAGCCGCAGGTCGATCAGCGGGTGCTCGGGCCGGAACGAGTGGAAGACGAAGGCGACCACCAGGACCACGCCGACGATCGCCGTCAGCCAAACGCGGGTGTAGCCGTAGTCGCCGTTGGCCGCGCCGGGGATCGACGAGACGCCGTACAGGAACAGGGCCAGGCCCGGCGACATCAGCGCCATGCCGAGGAAGTCGAAGGACTCCGAGGGCTGGGGCGCGTCCTTGTCGAGGACGACCCAGGCGTAGGCCATCGCCGCGATGCCGAGCGGCAGGTTGATCAGGAAGATCCAGTGCCAGCTCGCGTGCTCGATGAGCCAGCCGCCGATGATCGGGCCGAGGATCGGGCCGAGCAGCATCGGGATCCCGAGGATCGCCATCAGGCGGCCCATCCGGTGCGGGCCCGCCGCGCGAGTCATGATCGTCATGCCGAGCGGCATCAGCATGCCGCCGCCGAGGCCCTGGAGCACCCGGAAGGTGATCAGCATCTCGATCGAGGACGCCGCGGCGCAGAGCGCGGAGCCGAGCGTGAAGAGGAAGATCGCGGCGAGGTAGAGGCGCTTGGTGCCGAACCTGTCGGCGGCCCAGCCTGTCAACGGGATCACCGTCGCGAGCGCGAGGGTGTAGCCGGTGACCGTCCACGCGACCGTGGAGTAGGCAAGCGGGTCGTCGATGCCGGTGAAGACCGTCTGGAACGTCGGCAGGGCGACGTTGACGACCGTGATGTCGAGGATGGTCATGATCGCGCCGAGCACGACCACGCCGGCGATCTTGAGGACCGCGCCGTCGATGTTGTCGGGGTACTCGGGAGCAGCGTTCGTCGAGGCCTGTGTCACGCGATCAGACTAGGTTCCGGTGCCGACAGGCCACCAACGGGTTTCGTCCAGGGCGAAAGGTGTGCCGGATCCTGGACGGGTCAGCCGGTGGTCGCCAGCACGAGGGGGTGGACCGCCGCCGCCCCCGCCTCGCGGAGCGCCCGGGCGGCCAGGGTCAGGGTCCAGCCGGTGACGGCCTGGTCGTCGACGAGCAGCACGTCGGCTCCGTCGATCGACCCATGATCCGCGGAGGGCTGCCAGGCGAAGCGGCGGCTGACGGCGGCCACCCGCTGGGCGGAGTTCACCGCCCCGCGTCCCGGCGGCACCGACGGGTCGACGATGGCGAAGCTGCCGATGACCGGCACCCGCAGGTAGCGGGACAGCCCGGCCGCGAGGTCCCGCACCAGCGCCGGACGGGTGGCCGACTCCACCACGACGATCGCGGAGACCGCTGGCTGCCAGTCGCCCAGCACCTCGACGACGGCCCGCGCCAGCGGCACCGGGACGGGTCCGTCCTCGGCGCCTGCCCGGAACAGCGCCCGCAACGCCTGGCCGTGGCCCAGGTCGGTCAGCCGCGCGACGGCCCGGCCCTCCCCGGCGGCGGCCGCGATCCTGCCCTTGAGGTCGAGGCCGAGGGTGTCCAGTCCGGTCGGCCACATCTTCCGCGCAGCGACGACCACGCCCGGACGGGACAGCCGCTCGGAGGCGGCGTCGAGGGCGGCGTCGGAGATGGTGTCCGCCAAGGTCAGCCCGCCGCAGTTGTCGCATCGGCCGCACGGCGCCGCCCCATCGTCGGCAGTGTCGTCCAGCTGGTCACGAAGAAACCGCATCCGGCAGCGGTCTGTCACCAGGTAGTCCAGCATCGCCTGCTGCTCCCGCTCGCGTGCCTCGGCGACGCGGGCGTAGCGCTCGGCGTCGTAGACCCACGGCTCGCCCGTCGCGGTCCACCCGCCACCTACGCGGCGTACGGCGCCGTCCACGTCGAGCACCTTGAGCATCGTCTCGAGGCGGGTGCGGTTGAGCTCCACCCGGGTCTCCAGCGCGGCGGTGGAAAGCGGCCGGCCCTCCTCGGCCAGCGCGCCGAGGGTCTGCTGGACCAGCTCCTCGCGGGGGAACGCGAGGGAGGCGAAGTACGCCCAGATGTCGCGGTCCTCCAGCGCCGGCAGCAGCACCACCGAGGCCTCGTCGATGCCGCGGCCCGCCCGGCCGACCTGCTGGTAGTAGGCCACCGGAGACTGCGGGGCACCGAGGTTGACCACGAAACCGAGAGTGGCGTCGAAGCCCATCCCCAGGGCGCTGGTCGCCACCAGGGCCTTCACCTCGCCGGCGGCGAGCTGCGCCTCCAGGGCCATCCGTTCGGTGGGCTCGGTCTGGCCGGAGTAGGCGTGCACGTCGTGGCCGCGTGAGCGGAGGTAGTCGGCGACCTCCTGCGTCGCGGCCACCGTCAGGCAGTAGACGATGCCCGAGCCGGGCTGCTCGGCGAGGTGGTCAGCGAGCCAGGCCAGTCGCTGCTGGGCGGTCTTCAGCCGGACCACGCCGAGCCGCAGGGACTCACGGTCGAGGGAACCGCGCAGGACCAGGACGTCCTCGCCGAGCTGCTCGGCCACGTCGGCGGTGACGCGCGCGTTGGCGGTGGCGGTGGTGGCGAGGACGGGTACGCCGTCGGGCAGGTCGCCGAGGAGCGTGCGGATCCGCCGGTAGTCGGGCCGGAAGTCGTGGCCCCAGTCGGAGATGCAGTGCGCCTCGTCGACCACCAGCAGCCCGCAGGTGGCCGCCAGCCGCGGCAGCACCTCGTCGCGGAAGCCGGGGTTGTTCAGCCGCTCCGGCGAGACCAGCAGCACGTCGACCTCGCCAGCCGCGATCTGGGCGTGGACCGGCTCCCACTCGCCGATGTTGGTGGAGTTGATGGTCACCGCCCGGATCCCGGCGCGCTCGGCGGCCGCGATCTGGTTGCGCATCAGCGCCAGCAGCGGCGAGACGATCACCGTCGGCCCGGCGCCCTCCTCGCGCAGCAGCAGCGTCGCCACGAAGTACACCGCCGACTTGCCCCAGCCGGTGCGCTGCACGACGAGGGACCGGCGCTTGTCGACCGCGAGCGCGGAGATGGCCGCCCACTGGTCGTCGTACAGCACCGCGTCGTCCCTGCCCACCAGAGCTCGCAGGTGCGCCTCGGCGCGTTCCCTGGTGTCGCTCGCGGTGGTGGTCGGCATGCCGACGTGTCTACCAGCAGGCGGTGACAGCGCGGCTTCGTCGTCCACAAGCACACCGGTGGTCGAGGAGGGCGCCCTGGCACCTTGTTGCGACACCGGGGCACCGGGCCGATGACCTCTCACCAGGTTTCGAGACGGGACTTCGTCCCTCCTCAACCAACGAGGGAGGACGGACTTCGTCCCTCCTCAACCAACGAGGGAGGAGGTCACCAGATCCGGACGCGGTCCTCGGGGTCGAGCCAGAGGCCGTCGGATTCGGTCGTCTCGAACGCGGTGTGGAACTCGTCGAGGTTGCGCACGATGTTGGCGCGGAACTCCGAGGGGCTGTGCGGGTCGATGGTGAGGTACTGCAGGGCGGTCTCCTTGCGGCGCTTGGTCCGCCAGCAGTAGGCCCAGCTCATGAAGAGCCGCCGGCTCTCCTCCTGGGAGACGGTCTCGCCGGCCGCCTCCCGCGCGATCGTGTAGGCCATGTGGGCGATGGCCAGGCCGCCGAGGTCGCCGATGTTCTCCCCGACGGTGAGCGCGCCGTTGACGTGCTCGCCGGGCAGGGCACGCGGCTCGAACGCGTCGTACTGCTCGATGAGCGCCTTCGACTTCTTCTCGAACGCCGCCTTGTCGTCGGCGGTCCACCAGTCGTGGAGGTTGCCGTGCGGGTCGTACTGCGAGCCCTGGTCGTCGAACCCGTGGCCGACCTCGTGCCCGATGACTCCGCCGATGCCGCCGTAGTTCTCCGCCGGCTCGGCGTCCGGGGCGAAGAACGGCTTCTGCAGGATGCCGGCCGGGAAGCAGATCTCGTTGGTGCCCGGGTTGTAGTAGGCGTTCACGGTCTGCGGCAGCATCAGCCACTCGTCGCGGTCGACCGGGGCTCCGATCTTGGCCAGCTCGCGTGCGGTCTCGAACGACGACGCGGCGGCGACGTTGCCGATCAGGTCGTCGCGGTAGAACTTGAGCGTCGAGTAGTCCCGCCACTTCGCGGGGTACCCGATCTTCGGCAGGAACGTGTCGAGCTTCTCGAACGCCTTCTGCTTGGTCTCCTCGCCCATCCACTCGAGGTCGGTGATGGACCGCCGATAGGCCTCGAGCAGGTTGGCGACGAGCTCGTCCATCATCGCCTTCGAGGTGGCCGGGAAGTGCCGCTCGGCGTACTGGCGGCCGACCGCCTCGCCGATCGATCCCTCCACCAGCACGACCCCACGCTTCCAACGGGCCCGCAGCTCGGGCGTGCCGTTGAGGGTGCGGCTGTAGAAGTCGAAGCTCTCCTGCACGAAGTCCTCGGAGAGGTACGGCGCGGCGGCACGCACCACCTTGGCGGCCATCCAGACGCGCCAGTCCTCGATGGGCGTCTCGTCGAGCACGTTGGAGAGGTGCTCGAGGTACGAGGGCTGGCGCACGCAGGTCTCGAAGAGCGTGTCCGCACTCCCGCCGAGGTTGCGGATCCAGCCGTCCCAGTCGAAGCCCGGGCACAGGTCCTTCAGCTCGGCGTACGTCTTGAGGTTGTAGGTCTTGATGACGTCGCGGGTCTCCGCGCGCTCCCAGTGACCCTCGGCCAGCCGGGTCTCCACCCGCAGCACGGTGGCCGCCGAGCCCGCGGGGTCGTCGTGCCCGGCGAGCGCGAACATCCGCTCCAGGTGGGCGACGTACTTCTCGCGCTTCTCGGCGAACTTCTCGTCCTGGTAGTAGCTCTTGTCCGGCAGGCCGAGCCCGCCCTGGCGGAAGTACAGGATGTTGCGCTCGGCGTCGCGGTCGTCGTTGTCGACGTACGACGCGAACAACCCGCCGCCGCCGCGCTTCTCGAAGTCGCCCAGGAACGCCGCCAGGTCGCGTACGTCGCGCAGCTCGGCCGCCGCCTCCAGCAGCGGCCGCACCGGCGCGACGCCCTTGGCGTTGACCGTCTCCTCGTCCATGAACGAGTGGTAGAGGTCGGCGATCTTCTGCGCCTCCCCCGTGGCGTCGTCCGGGTCACCGCCCGAGGCGGCCAGCTCCTCGATGATCGCGTGCACGTGGTGCTCGGCCTGGTCGGCCAGCTGGACGAACGGCCCCCAGCTGGACCGGTCCGCGGGGATGTCCTCCTCGTCGAGCCAGCGTCCGTTGACGTGGCCGAAGAGGTCGTCCTGCGGGCGGATGTCGGGATTCATGCCCGCGCGGGCGTCGTCGAGGATGCTCACGGGGGCCGAGGATACTGCCCGGCCAAGGACACCCTGTAGCTCACCTGACCCGGACCACCGACTTGCCGAGGGTGAGTCGGTCGTCCATGTCCTGCAACGCCCGCCCGAAGCCGTCGAGGTCGTAGGTAGCGCCGATCGGAGGGTCGATCACTCCCGACTCGAGCAACGGCAGCAACGCGGACCACTGCTCCTGCATGTACCCCGGCGTCGTCATCGCGTAGGCACCCCAGCCGACGCCACGCACGTCGACGTTGTTCAGCAGCAGCCGGTTGACCCTGACCTCCGGGATGCCGAGGCCGCTGGCGAACCCGACCACCATCAGCCGACCGCGCCTCGCGAGGCTGCGCAGGGAGTCGGTGAACGCGTCACCACCCACGACGTCGACCACCACGTCCACGCCGCGGCCGTCGGTCAGTCCGGCGACGGAGTCCTTGAAGCCGTCCAGCAACACCACGTGGTCGGCGCCGGCCGCACGGGCGTATGCGCCCTTCTCCTCCGTCGACACCACCGCGATGACGCGGGCACCGAACCCCTTCGCCACCTGGATCGACGCCGTACCGACGCCGCCGGACGCGCCGTGCACCAGGACCGTCTCGCCCGCGCGCAGGCCGCCCCGCTCGACTAGCGCGAAGTGCGCGGTCAGGTAGTTCATCGGGAGGGCGGCACCCTGCTCGTACGACGTCGCGTCGGGCAGCGCGAACGTCGACTCCGCCGGCACCACCGCACGTTGGCCCGCGCCGCCGTAGGGCACGCACCCCGCCACCCGCTGGCCCGGCTCGAACCCCGGTCCGGACACGACGGTTCCGGCCACGTCGACACCCAGCGTGAACGGCGGCTCGGGCTTCATCTGGTACTGGCCCTTGCTCAGCAGCAGGTCGGGGAACGAGACCCCGACCGCGTGCACCTCGACGAGCACGTCCTGCTGGCCGGGTACGGGCTCGTCGACGTCGCGGACGGCCACGTCGCCGGGACCGGTGGGCGTGAGGACCTGCACGGCGCGCATGCGCCGATCATCCACCGGTGGTCGAGGAGGTCGCGAAGCGACCGTCACGAAAACCTATCCGGGACTCACGATCCGGTTGGCCTCGAAGTGCATCGGGTCGGTGTAGCCCCAGCGGCCGCCCCAGGTGAAGCCCCACTTCTCGAAGATCTGCACCACGAAGCGGTCCATCTCACCGACGGTGCCGCGCTGGTTGCCGGGCACGTTCAGGTCGAGGGCCAGGCCGAAGGAGTGGTTGGACAGCTTCGTGGTGCCGGCGATGAAGCGCGGGTAGTAGCACCCGGCGTACTCGCGCGGGTGGATTTTGTCGGCGAGCCCGCGTTCGACGACCTCGCGGAGTGCCGCGTCGAGCTGGGGGAAGATGAGCTTGTTGCAGGTGACGGCGCCCAGGATCGGGACCGTCTGCGTGACGATGTGGTCGGCCACCCAGGCCGGGTCGGGGGCGATCCGTCCGGCGGCGAGCACCCGGTAGTTGAAGATGCCGACCGCACTGCCCACCGAGCCGACGAGGAGGGCGGTCTGCTGGACCGAGGTGTCCAGGTCCGGGCCGAGGATCTGCACCGATGCGGTCCTGCCCGCGATCTTCTCCATCGGCTTGCGAACCGACTGCGGGGAGCGGAGCGGGTACGTCGCCACGACCAGCGCATTGTCCGGCTTCATGCCGAGGGCGTCGCCGACCTGGGAGTTCACCACCGCGTCGACCTGCGGGATCTGCGGCGCGTATGCGCCGATCGCCACCTTCGGCGCGTCGCGGCCGCTGCCGAGGCGCAGCAGGCGGGACCTGGGTGCGACGCGCTTCTTCAGCGCGGGGACCAGGGCGAGCTGCCCGGCCTGGACGCGGTCCCACTGCTCCTGAAGCTCGGCGCTGACGGCCGGGGTGTAGTTGCGGTAGGTCGCCGGGTCGACGGCCGCGATGTTGATGGCCCGGTTCTCGATGCTGACCTGCGCCATGGAGAGCCGCTCGACGCTGCGCACGCCGTCCAACCTGCGGATGGCCTCGACTGTCTCGTCGGTCAGGGTGTTCTGGCTGAACACCAGGATGTCGGCGCCGCGGAGCGCGCCCCTGCGGGGTCCGACCCCGTCGCTCGGGTCGCCCGTCGGATCGTCGGTGGGCGACGTCTCGCTCGCCGTGCCGACCGAGCCCGACGGCGTACGCCGTGGCGGGTCGGCGGTCTTGCTGTCGTCGGCGCCGCAGGAGGTCAGCGAGGCGGCGAGAAGCATCGCGACGAGCGCCGCCGCGGTCCTGCTCCCTCCCCCGATCACCGGACCAGGGTAGGTCGGCCGTCACACCGATTCGTCAGAGATGTCCCCGCGGGGAGGACCCGCTAGACCGCTGACGAATCGGCGGCGGCCTCCTTGAAGGTGCTCGGGATGGTCAGCCAGGAGACGGCCCCGCCCACGATGAGCAGCACGGCGCAGATGATGGTGGCGTGGCGGAAGGCGCCGTCGAAGACGGCCGGGTCGGTGTAGTCGTCGCCGCCGAGGCCGACGGCCACGGGCAGCGCCGCGACCGCGAGCAGCGAGCCGGCGCGGGCGACGGCGTTGTTGATGCCGCTGGCGATCCCGGCGTTCTCGTCCGGGGCGGCGGCCAGCACGGTTGCCGTCAGCGGCGCCACCATCAGCGCGAGGCCGATCCCGAAGGAGGTCAGGCCGGGGAGGACGTCGCGCCAGTAGTTGACGTCGGGGCCGACCATCAGCAGCACCAGCGACGACAAGCCCATGATGATCGGACCCACGGTCATCGGGATGCGCGGACCGATCCGCTGCCCGAGGGCGCCACCGCGGGAGGCACCGAAGATCATCACGACCGTCAGCGGGAGGGTGGCCAGGCCGGCCTCGAGGGCGCCGTACCCGCCGACTGTCTGGAGCTGGAGGACGAGGAAGAAGAGCACGGCGCCGAGGGCGGCGTACACGACGAACGTCATCGCGTTGGCGGCACCGAAGGTGCGGTCACCGAACAGCCCGAGCGGCATCATCGGGTTGCGGCCACGGCGCTCGGCGTTCAGGAACAGCACGGCCAGGATCAGCCCGACGCTGCCGGCCCACGGGGCGTACGGATGACCCCACTCGATCAGTCCGTACGTGATGCCGCCCAGGGACAGGGCGGCCAGCGTCGCTCCCACGACGTCGAAGCGCTCGGGGGCATCTGGGTCGCGGGTCTCCGGGACCCAGCGCTGGGCGATGACCACGGCGAGCACGGCGATGGGGAGGTTGATGAAGAAGATCCAGCGCCAGCTGACGTACTCGACCAGCGCGCCGCCGACGAACGGCCCGATCGCCGCGGCGATGCTGCCGAGGCCCGACCACGACCCGATCGCCTTCGCGCGGCTGTCGCGCGCGAAGGCGCCTTGGATCATTGCCAGGCTGCCGGGGGTCAGCAGCGCGGCGCCGATGCCCTGGAGGATGCGGGCGATGATCAGCACCAGTGCGCTGGGCGCGATCCCGCACAGCAGGGACGCGGCCGCGAACCAGATGGTCCCGACCACGAAGATGCGCCGGCGCCCGAAGCGGTCGCCGAGCGAGCCGCCGAGCAGGATCAGCGACGCCATCGTCAGCAGGTACCCGTTGGAGATCCACTGCAGCTGGGCCAGGCTGGCATCCAGGTCCTCGCCGATGGTGCGCAGCGCGACGTTGACGACGGTGCCGTCCAGCAGCGTCATACCGGAGCCGAGGACGGCGGCCGTGATGACCGCCCGGCCGGTCAGGCTGCCGAAGGCGACCTGGCTCGTCTCGGTCATGGGTGGCCAACCTCTCGGGCTCCCGGTCTCATTCCCGCGGCTAGGTTGAACCCATGGCCATCTTGCACGACGCCACGATCACGCCCGGCAAACGGGACCTGATGAAGGCGTGGCTGCCCAGCCGCTCCTGGTTCGACGGCGACCTCGACCGCAAGCCGGTGGGGTCGTTCCGGTTCGACGACCCGGCCGGTGAGGTGGGCATCGAGTTCTTCCTGCTCGGCGGCACCAGCGGGCCGACGCTGCTGGTCCCGATGACCTATCGCGGCGCCCCGCTCGCAGGCGCGGAGGAGCACCTGATCGACACCACCGACCACTCGGTCCTCGGGAAGCGATGGGTGTACGACGCGTGCGGCGACCCCGTGGGCGTCTCCGCACTGATCACCGCGATCGTCACCGGCGGCCACGAGGCGGCTCTGGAGATGGAGCAGAACGGCGAGGTCGTGACGTTCGACCCCACCTGCCGGGTGGTCGGCAGCGGCTCGGCGCCCGGGGCCGTCCTGGTGGACGCCGTGACCGTGACCGACGACGGCGACCCGACCGTCGTACGAGCCGGCGACCACGAGCTGGTCGTGGCGCGGGTCGTGGGGTCCGGCCTCAGCGGCCGCGAGACCCTGACGGCCACCTGGGGCGGCGGCGACCCGGTCGTGGTGGCCGCGGTCGGCTAGCTCTGGAGGACGTGCGCGGAGAGCCAGGCGATGTCGTCGGCGGTCGCCTCCGGGCTCGCCGACGGCTGCATCACGTGGCTGAGCACCACGCGCACGATCAGGTCGATGGCGGCGTCGAGGCGGGCGGCGGGGAGGGCGACGTCGTAGGCCGCCACTCGACCGCGGACGACCTCTTTCGCCGTACCGAGCAACGGCTCGGCGTGCGTGGTCAGCAGCGGCAGCAGCTCGGTGTCGGCGCCGTGGGTCGCGGACACCACCGCCTTGAGCAGCCGGTTGTCCTGGGCGAACTCGAGCACGCCGCGGCAGGCGCCGCGGATCGCGGCCACCAGGTCGTCGGGACGGGCGTCGAACGCCCGCTCGACCTCGCCGAGGAACGCCGCCAGCTCGTTGAGCACCATCTCCTCGGCTAGTCGCGGCTTGCTGCCGATCTCGTTGTAGACCGTCTGCCGGCTCACGCCGACCCGGTCCGCGAGCTTGGCCATCGTGATCGCCGCCCATCCGGACTCGGTGGTGAGCTCCGCGGCCGCGGCCACGATCCGCTCGTGCGTGTTCACGTCACCACCCTAGGAGGCCGTCGCCGAGAGGGGCGTGTGCCTGAGACAGCGCCACAGCGCTGCGTCAGGCACACGACCCGACAACTCAGGCCTGGGGGGCGAGGGCGAACTGCACCCGCCCGGCCTCGTCGACGGCGGCGTCGAGGACCTGGTCGTCGAGCACCTCCGACGCCGGGGCGTCGAGGTAGACCCGGGCACCGTCGGCCTCGACGGTCTTGTCCCCGGGCAGCGGCTCGGGGGCGGCGCTGACCATCAGTCCCTGGGCCGGGTCCTCGCTGGTGATGCGTAGACCCGCGGTCTCGGACGCGCCCTGCTGGGCGGTGATGTCCTTGACGATCGTGCTGGCGTTCTCCGTGAGGGTGAGCAAGTCGCTCTCTCCTTCGTCGATTGCTGGCAGAAGCCATCCACCTTCCCCGGCCCGGGCGTGAGAATCAAACCCTCGACGGTTCCACCGGCACGAAGTCGACCTTCTCGCGCACGCCGCAGTCGGGGCAGCACCACGAGTCCGGTACGTCGGCCCAGGCAGTGCCGGCCGCGAATCCCTCGCGCTCGTCGCCGGTGACGACGTCGTAGGTGTAGCCGCAGCCGGGGCAGCGGGCGGCGAGGACCTCGTTCCCGTTGGTCGAGGAAGGCGCACTAGCGCCTGTCACGAGACCTCCGGGGTTTCGTGACGGGCCTTGACGGCCCTCCTCAACCACCGCGGGGGGCCGGTACTTCGCCAGGATCGCCTCGCGCTTGCGGGGGCTGATGTTCGCGCGAGACAGGTCGCCCTCGAAGTGCCCCAGCACGCGCGGGTCCATCACGCGGCGCCAGACGGCGGGAACGATGGCGAGCACGATCATCCCGGCGTACCCGGTCGGCAGCACCGGAGACTCCTGGTAGTCGCGCAGCGTCTGGTACCGCCGGGTCGGGTTGGCGTGGTGGTCGCTGTGGCGCTGCAGGTGGTAGAGGAGCACGTTGGTGGCGATGTTGTTGGAGTTCCAGGAGTGCGAGGGCTCGACCCGCTCGTACCGCTGGCGCTCACCCACGCCGACCTTCTGACGCAGCATCCCGTAGTGCTCCATGTAGTTGACGACCTCGAGCAGCGAGAAGCCGACGACGGCCTGGATCAGGAGGTACGGCGTGATGCCGACGCCCAGCCACGCGACCAGGCCGCCCCACAGCACAGCCGACATCAGCCAGGCGTTGAGCACGTCGTTGGAGAGCCGGAACGGGTGCTGCTTGCGGCGGGCGATCCGCTTCTTCTCCAGGTTCCACGCCGACCGCAGGGAGCCCAGGACCGTGCGCGGCCAGAACTGGTAGAAGCTCTCGCCCACCCGGGCGGACGCCGGGTCCTCGGGTGTCGCGACGCGGACGTGGTGGCCGCGGTTGTGCTCGATGTAGAAGTGCCCGTAGAAGCTCTGTGCCAGCGCGATCTTCGACAGCCAGCGCTCGTTGGCCTCCTTCTTGTGGCCGAGCTCGTGGGCGGTGTTGATGCCGATGCCACCGATGCAGCCGATGGAGACGGCCAGGCCGATCTTGTCCACGCTCGACAGGTCGCCCCCGAGATCCATAGGGCGAGCCACGAGGTACATGGCGGCGACGAACCCGACGTACTGGATCGGCAGGAACAGATAGGTGATCCAGCGGTAGTACCGGTCCTTCTCCAGCGCCTCGATCACGTCGTCGGGCGGGTTGGACCGGTCCAGGCCGGCGATCAGGTCGATCGCGGGCACGATCACCAGGATCACGATCGGGCCGATCCAGAACCAGACGCCCCAGCCGGTCAGCGACCACATGCCGAACCCGATGAACGCCAGCGACGGGACCACCAACCCGATCAGCCAGAGGTAGCGCTTCTTGTCCGTCCACTCCCGAGTGGAGTCGGTCGCGACGGTGTGGTTGCTCACGCTCATGGGAGACCTCCTGGGGCCACCCTTTACAGAATGCCGTGTTTTGTCAACCGCATGAGGCTCCCCCGCCGGGACTACCGCAGGTACTCCAGCCGCGAGGCCAGCTCGACCAGCTCGGCCGCACCCGGTACTCCGCGCTGCTCCAGCGCGATCGCGCGGTTGCGGACGTCGTACAGGCTGGTGGGCACCTCCTCGTAGGACCCGTAGCCCTTCACCACCGCCGCGAGGTCCGCCACGGCCGTCGCCAGCTGCAGCGAGTCCGACATCGGCGCCCCGGGCTCGGCGGCCAGGACCGGCGCGCTGGCGAAGCCCGGTGCGTCGGTGCCCGGCGTCTTCCAGAGCACCTTGGCCAGCCCGATCTCGTCCCCGGGCTCGACGCCCTCGGCGAGCTGCACGTCGTACAGGGCCGACGCGTGGTGCCCGGCGCCGAGCTCGCCGGCGTCGGCGGTGAGGTCACCGAAGGACTCGTCGTCCATGGCGCGGTTCTCGTAGCCGACGAGGCGGTACGACGCCACCTTCTCGGGGTCGAACACGACCTGGGTGCGCGCGTCGTCGGCGACCGGCGCGAGCACGCTGGTGATGTCCTCGACGTACAGCTGTTCGGCCTCCTCGTAGGTGTCGACGTAGCGGTAGAAGCCGTCGCCCTGGTCGGCCAGCTGCTCCATCAGGTGGTCGTTGTAGTTGCCCATGCCATAGCCGACGGTGACCAGGTGGATGCCGTTGCGGCCCTCCTCCGCGATCCGCGCCGCAATGCTCTCCGGGCCGGTCATGCCGACGTTGGCCACGCCGTCGGAGCACAGCACGACGACGTTGATGCCGCCTGGGCGATAAGCGCGGCGCGCCTGCTCGTACCCGAGGGACAGCCCGCCCTCGACGTTCGTGCTGCCGCGCGGCGTCAGGCTGTCGACCGATGCCATCACGGTCTCGCTCTCCTCGACGTTCGTCGGCGGCAGTACCAGCTCGACCTGGTCGTCGAACCCGACCACCGAGATGGTGTCGTCGGGGCGCAGGCTGTGCGTGAGCAGCTCGAGAGAGTCCTTGACCAGGCTCAGCCGGTTGCCCATGGCCATCGAGCCCGAGCGGTCGACGACCAGGGTGAGGTTCACCGACGGCCGCTCCTCGGCCGGCAGCTCGCGGGCCGTGACCGAGACCCGGACCACCTGCTCGACCAGGGGGCTGCCCGGCTCGTCGTACGCACGCACCCCCGACTCGGCGCGGACGGCGAGGTCGGCGCCGGTCGGCGCCGGGTCGCCGTAGTCGAAGGCGTTCACCCACTCCTCGGCGCGCACCGACCCGGCCGGGGGCCGCTGACCCTGGGCGACCATGGCCTGCGCGACGCGGTAGGACCCGTTGTCGACGTCGAGGGCGAAGGTGGACTCGGAGTCCTTGGCGGCGTCGACGTACCCGCTGACGCCCTCGTCCTCGAACGTGTTGTCGCCCGTTCCGCTCGACCCGCCTGCCTCACTCGCGGGTGGCGGGTAGTAGCTGCCCTGGGCGTCGGGGGCTTGCACGCCGTCGGTCTCGGCGTCACCTCCCCCGCACGCGGTCAGGGCGAGCGCACTCGCCGTCACGATCGGGATCCAGGCGTATCGCAGCCAGCTCGTCCGTGGTGTCCTCATGTCGCGTGGACGGGGCTTTGCCGAGGGGCGTTCCGTGTTTCAGCTCCCGGGACCGGATCGTGACCTGTCCGTCACCCCCACGTGATGGGTGCGCCGCGCCACGGGGTGAGGGCGCGGTCCTCCACGTCGAGCTCGTCGGACCGGTTCCAGAGGGTCAGGTAGACGGCGACGGCAGGACCCTCGAGGCGTACGTCGGCGCGGTCGGCGACCTCCTCGCGCGGCGCGAGCGTGACCACGGCCGGACGGTCGCTGGTCTCGACCAGCCAGCCCGTCGGGCTCTCGTCGGCCAGCACGCCGATGGTCATCGGGTCGGCCGATCGGAGCCGGCTCTTGCCGCGCGTCATGAAGCCCGCGAGCAGCTCGTCGATCCCGTCGAGGGCGACGGCGGGGTCGATCCAGGTGTCGGCCGCCCTCGGGTGGCGACCGAGGCCGGCCGCCAGCGCGTCGACCGCGTGGATCGTCGTCTCGTGGCACTGCCGGCGGGACCAGAAGTCCAGCGCCCGAGGGGCGTCGTTGAGGAAGACGACCGTGCGCACGTCCTCCGGCGCCTCGGTGATCGCCTTGACCAGGTCGATGGCGCCGGTACGCAGCCAGTCGACCGGGTCCGCGTTGCGCCGGCCGGCCCGCTCGGTCGCGTCGATCTCGATCGTCTGGCCCCGGAGGTTGGCCGCCGCCCACCGGTGCACCATCCCCTGGTGCCCGATCAGTCGGCGTACGGTCCAGTCCGGGCAGGTCGGTACGTCGGCCTCCAGCCCGGCCTCGCCCGCGGACCGGGCGAACGCCTGTACCGCGTCGCGCAGCGCCCCCAGGTGCTGGGCGCGGGTCAGGGAGGTCGGCACGCCGCGAACGATCTCACGTCACGCCCGTCGCTCGCGCCCGACTTATCCCCAGCCGACGGGACATGTAACGCGGTGTTCGGGTGGCTTACCCAGCGATGGAGCGCTGGGGAGGGCCGCCGAACACCGCGTTACATGCCCGAGTGAGCGGTCAGGACCCCAGGGGCGAGCTGTCGGGGCGGTACCGGCTCGTCGTGCACACCTGGGCGGCCAGCGGCAGCCGCCAGGTGTGCCGCAGGCTGGGCACCCGGAGGCTGACCAGGGTCGCTTCGGCCTCCTGGCAGTCGGCGGTGGGCACGGGGGCCGGGTCGGTCCAGTGAATGACCGTTCGGACGGTCTCGCCGGGCTCGATGCTGACCAGACCGGTGCCGCTGCTGACCGCGCCCTTGGTGCCGAGCGGGCCGTTGAAGTCGCGGAACCCGACCTTCGTGGCCAGGCCCGCGGAGCAGGCGTCGTCGCCGACGTTGGTCAGCTTGACGGTGAGGTACCGGTTGCCGGCGGCGCCCTCGAGGCGTCCCTTGACGACGTACAGGCTGTCGGCCATGCACGAGGGCGCGGCCGCGGCGTCGACAGCACTGCCGGTGGACGGGGTGAGCGCGACGACGGTGCCGGCGAGGGCGAAGCCGGCGGCGATGCCGGCGATCGATCGTGGGTTCATGAGTGGTGCCTCCCTCTGCGGGTCCCGGGGCGGGACCCATCTTGTGTGACGTGGAGTCGGACGGTTCGGTTGTCGCGGTTCGGACCGATGAGGGAGATTGGACGGGTGACCAATCTTCCCTTCGGCATCGACTTCGGCGGCTCGGGCATCAAGGGCGCGCCGGTGGACCTGGAGGCCGGCGACTTCGCCGCCGACCGGGTCAAGATCAAGACCCCCAAGCCCTCGACCCCGGAGGCGGTGGCAGACGTCTTCGTCGAGCTCCTCGGCCGGTTCTCCGACTCGACGGGAGCGGTGGGGGTGACCGTCCCGGCCGTCGTCCGGCACGGCATCGTCACGTCGGCGGCCAACATCGACAAGGGCTGGATCGGCACCGACGCCGACGCGCTGTTCACGAAGGCGACCGGTCGCGACGTCCACGTGGTCAACGACGCCGACGCCGCCGGGCTGGCCGAGGTGCGCTACGGCGCGGCGAAGGGCCGGCGGGGACTCGTCATCGTCACCACGCTGGGCACCGGCATCGGGTCGGCGATCGTCTACGACGGCGTGCTGGTGCCGAACTCCGAGCTCGGCCACCTGGAGATCGACGGGCACGACGCCGAGAAGCGAGCGGCCAGCAGCATCAAGGAGAACGAGGACCTGTCGTACCCCGAGTGGGCCAAGCGGCTGACGGTCTACTACCGGACGCTGGAGAAGCTGTTCTCCCCCGACCTCATCGTGGTCGGCGGCGGGGTCAGCAAGGACGCCGCCGAGTTCCTGCCTCTGGTCGAGATCGAGACAGAGATCGTCGCGGCCAGGCTGCAGAACCGGGCCGGCATCGTCGGGGCGGCGCTGTGGGCCGCCGAGGCCGGTGATGAGCGCGAAGGGTCTGCATGAGGAACGAACGCAGGCTCGTCTCGCGCCAGGTGGAGCAAGCCCCGCGGGCGAGGAACCAGGTCGCGACGGGCGCGTCGAAACCCAGTGGGCGGCGAGCAGACCTCAGCCCGCCAACGCCTTCTCGACGTCCGGGGTGATCTCCTCCGGCGTCGCCTGCGGGCCGTAGCGCGCCACCACGTCCCCTTGGCGGTCGAGCAGGAACTTGGTGAAGTTCCAGTCGATGTCGGCACCCTTCGGGCCGGCCTTCTCGCTCTTGAGCCAGGCGTACAGCGGGTGCGTCCCGTCGCCGTTCACCTCGACCTTGCCGAACATCGGGAAGGTGACGCGGTACGACGACTCGCAGAACTCGGCGATGTCCTGCTCGGTGCCCGGCTCCTGGTTGCCGAACTGGTCGCACGGGAAGCCGAGCACGACCAGCCCGTCCTGCTCGTGGTCGGCGAAGAGCTGCTGCAGGCCGGCGTACTGGGGCGTCATGCCGCACTGCGAGGCGGTGTTGACGACCAGCGCGACCTGGTCGGCGTAGTCCGACAGCTCCACCGGTGAGCCGTCGATCGAGAGAGCGCTGAAATCACCGAGATTCGTCACGCGTCGAGTCTGCCACGCCTCCGCGGATGGCCGAAGCGACGGCCTTCGGCACGGCCGGGTTGAAGACACTCGGGATGATGAAGTTCGGGTTGATCTCCTCGTCGGTCACCACGTGGGCGATCGCGTCGGCGGCGCGGAGCAGCATGTCGAGGGTGATCTCCTTGGCGCGGGCGTCCAGGAGGCCGCGGAAGACGCCGGGGAAGGCCAGCACGTTGTTGATCTGGTTCGGGTAGTCGCTGCGGCCGCTGGCGACCACGGCGGCGTACTTGTCGGCCTCCGCCGGGTCGACCTCGGGGTCGGGGTTGGCCAGCGCGAAGACGACCGCGTCGCTCGCCATCTCCTTGATCCACTCGGGGTCGAGCACGCGCGGCGCGCTGACCCCGACGAACACGTCGGCCTGCTGGAGTCCGTCGCGGAGGGTGCCGCGGACCTTCCGGGGGTTCGTGCGGGCGGCCAGGCTCGCCTTGGCGAGCGGCAGCTCGGTGTCGTCGGCCGACAGGCAGCCCTCGCGGTCCCAGACCACGATGTCGGTGATCCCGGCGGCGAGCATCAGGGTGACGATCGCGGACCCCGCGGCGCCCGCCCCCGCCACCACAACGTGCACATCCTCGATCTTCTTGTTCACGACGCGCAGCGCGTTCGTCAGCGCGGCCATCACCACGATCGCCGTGCCGTGCTGGTCGTCGTGGAAGACGGGGATGTCGAGGCTGGCGCGCAGCCGGGCCTCGATCTCGAAGCACCGCGGCGCGGCGATGTCCTCGAGGTTGATGCCGCCGAAGCCCGGCGCGATCATCTCGACGGCCTTGACGATCTCGTCGGTGTCCTGGCTGGCCAGGCAGATCGGCCACGCGTCGATGTTGGCGAACCGCTTGAACAGCGCTGCCTTGCCCTCCATCACCGGCAGTGCGGCGCCGGGCCCGATGTTGCCGAGGCCGAGCACGGCGCTGCCGTCGGTGACCACCGCGACCGTGTTGCCCTTGATGGTCAGCCGCGAGATGTCCTCGGGGTGCTCGGCCAGGGCCATGCTGACCCGGCCCACGCCCGGCGTGTAGGCCATCGACAGGTCGTCGCGGGTGCGCAGCGGCACCTTGGAGGTGACCTCGATCTTGCCTCCGAGGTGCAGCAGGAACGTCCGGTCGCTGACCTTGTAGACCTCGACCCCGTCGATCTCCTTGACGCACTCGACGAGCTTCTCGGAGTGCGTGGCGTCCGCGGCGCTGCACGTCACGTCGACGACCAGCCGGTCGTGGCTGGAGTCCGCGACGTCGATCGCGGTCACGATCCCGCCCTCGCGCGCGATCGCGGTGGCGACCATCCCGACCACGCCGTGGTCGGGAGCGGTGTGCAGCCGCATGGTGATCGAGTACGACGACGCGGTGGCGGACATGCTGGTCAGCCTGTCCCGCGACACCGGTGAGGAGCAAGTAGCGGTCGTTGTGGTCGCGCGGGATACCGGTCGTGTGCCTGAGGCAGCGCTAGGGCGTTGCGTGAGGCACGCGACCCGATGAGCGAAGCGCGGTGACCAGCAGGACCAGGGCGGCGAGCTGGGCAAGGCCGACGACCAGCACGATCGGCAGCCGCCCCTGGCCGTAGAGCCAGCCGGCCACCCCGCCTCCCGCGAGCGCAGCGACGCCCTGCACGGCCGCGAACGCGCCGTACGCCGTCCCCAGCCGCGAGCGCGGCACCGTCTCGGCCACCAGCGCCTTGACCGTCGAGTCGAGGATGCCGGTCCCCAGGCCCCACACGAGGATGCCGGCGACCGCGACCGACAGGACCGAGGAGAACGCCATGAACGGCACGAGGGCGACCAGCGGCGGCAGCACGAGCAGGGTGCGGCCGCCGACCCGGTCGAAGACGAACCCGGTGGCCAGCGCGGAGACGGCCTCGACCCCCATCGCCGCGGCGTACACGACCGGCACCCAGGCCACGTCGAGCAGCCCGTCGTTCACCAGGTGGAACGACAGCACACCGAACGTCAGCAGCCCGAACGTCGCCAGGGCGCACGCCAGGGTCAGCAGGTGGAAGGCGCGGGGCAGCGGCCCGTCGGGTACGACGTCCACGTCCGGGCGCGGGCCTGGCGCGGTGAGCGCGACCCGTAGGCGCAGCAGCAGCACCATCGCCACCACGCCGGGCAGGGCCAGCACCGCGAACCCCGGCCAGGTCACGCCGGTCAGTGCCAGCATCCCGGCGACCACCAGCGGGCCGGCGAAGGCGCCGACCTGGTCGAGGGCCTTGTGCACGGCGAACCCCCGGCCGCGCCCCACGGTCCGCGCCGCGTCGGCCAGGAGCACGGACTTGGAGGGCGAGCGCACCGCCTTGCCCGTGCGCTCGAGGATCACCAGCGTCGAGGCGAGCACCAGACCCGCCCCGCCGACGAACGGCGCGACCGCCATCAGCGGCACGCACACCACCGTCATCGCGTACCCGGCCACCGTCCACGACCAGTACCGACCGGACCGGTCGGCCAGCGGCCCGGAGAACATCCGGAACCCCAGCGCGGCCGCCTCGCCGGCGCCGGTCACCAGCCCGACCACCAGCGCGGAGGCGCCGAGCGAGGCGAGGAACGGACCGGTCACCGACCGGGCGCCCTCGTAGACCATGTCGGCGGCCAGGCTGACCACCCCGAACCATGCGACCACGCGCCACGGCGTGGTGACCCGGGTCGGGCTCATCCGACGAGCAGCCCCCAGGCGCGGGCCACGGAACCGTCCTCGACGTGGTTGTCGTGGCCGTTGAGGCGCACCACGACCTGCCGGTCGTCCAGGGCGATCGTCACCGAAGAGCCGTCGCTGGCGGTCACCAGCCCGACCACGGCGTACATGTCCCCGGTCTCGGGGGTCAGGCCGGCCTCGTCGTCCTCGGCCGATGCCTCGACGTCACGCATCGCCAGCAACTTCAGGTTCGGCCGGCGCCGCCCGACCTTCACCCACCACAGCCCGACGACCAGGACGATCGCGTCCCCGACCAGGGTGAAGATCCACGGCGACTTGCTGTACACCTCGCCCTCGACGTGGTGCCGGCGCGGCTCGTCCTGCAGCACGCGGACGCTGACCTGGTCGGTGGTGCGCGCCTTGTCGTACGTCGTCCGGCTGACGACCGCGGAGTACGACACCTGCTCCGGGTCGACGTCCTCAGGCAGCCTGAAGGCCACGAGGTACCGGCCGTCGTCGTCGACCGCCTTGGCGACGGTGGCCGTCACGTCGAGGCCGTCGCGGTCGACCCGGGACCGGGTCAGCAGGGTGTTGACGAGCGGGAACGTCAGCACGAACAGCATCACCAGCACGAAGAGCAGGCGACGGGTCCGCGCGTTCCAGGGGATGTGCATCAGAACCCGCACACCTCGCCGGCGTAGGCGAACGTCTCGCTGGTGATCTCCGGGCTCATCGCCACCCGGACCTGTGCCTTTCCGGTTCCGGGGTCGTGCCCGCCGATGGTGACGTTGACGAAGAACGTCGTGCCGCCGGTCGCCGACCCGAAGGCGTGGATGTCGCAGCGCGCGGGCTGGGCCGGCAGGTCCATGGTCACCGGCCGTCCCGTGCCGGTCACTCGCTGACCCACCTTCCAGAACTCGCCGTCGGCGGAGGTGAACAGCGGGGTGCCGGTCACGGTGTCGACCGTGAACGAGCCCGCGCGTCCGGTTGGGGTCGCGGTCAGCTGGAACAGTGCGACCGCGTCAGGACCGGACCCCTGCACTTCGACGCCCGACCACTCGAGGGTCGCGATCCGACCGATCGCCAGCTCGGCGCACCGCTCCTCGGCCCATCGCCCGGTCACGCTCGTCTCGTCCTCGACCGGGATCGTCACCTCGTCCTGGCCGTAGGCGACGTTGACGGTGGCGCCGGTCTCCTCGTCTCCACCCTCGTCTGCGCAGCGCGGCCGGATCAGGTCCAGGGTGTAGCCGCGGTAGGACCCCGACGGGATCGGCCGCAGCCGCCCACCGAGCACGGGCCTCGCCAGCAGAGCGTCGTGGTAGACGATCCGCCGCGGCGTGATCTGGCGCTCGAGCCCGTTGGTGAGCCAGACCTGGAACCGGCCCAAAGCGACGTCGCGGCTCGACTGCTGGAGCTGGGCGGTGAGCGTGCCGCTCAACGTCTTCGGCGGCAGCGGGGGCAGCTGGGAGATCGACGGGGAAAGGGAGGGGGACGCCGATGCCGTGTCGGCGGCGGCGCCCGGCCCGCTGTCGTCGTCACCGGAGGAGCAACCCGTGAGGGCGAGCAGGACCAGCACCGCCCCCGCGACGAACCGCTTCACGCGCCCAACTCTGCCAGCATCCGGGTGACGCCCACCGCCGTGCGGGCCAGCTCCGCCGGGTCGACGCTCTCGTCGGCGGCGTGGATGTGGCAGGCCGGCTCCTCGACCCCGATGAGCAGCACCTCGGCGTCCGGGTGCGCGGTGGCCAGCGCGTTGCACAGCGGAACGGCCCCGCCCTGGCCGGCCTCCACCAGGTCGCGCCCGTACGCCGCCCGCATGCCCGCCGCCAGCGCGGCGTACCCCGGCCCCCGGGTGCCCGCCGCGAACGGCTGGCCCAGCGTCTTCGGCTCGACGGTGACCTGCGCGCCCCACGGGGCCGCCGCTTCGAGGTGCGCGACCAGCAGCCGCTGCGCCTCGGCCGCGTCCTGTCCGGGCGGCACGCGAAGGTTGACCACCGCCCGAGCCTGGTGCTGGATCGCCGCCGTCACGTTCGACACCGACGGCGCATCGATCGCCAGCACCGTCGCCGCGGGCCGCGCCCACACCGTGTCGGCGACCGAGCCCGAGCCGAGCAGGCCGACGCCGTCGAGGACCTGGGCGTCGCCGGCGAACCGGTCGGCGGGGTACTCCGCCCCGGTCCACCTCCCGGCGTTGTCCAGCCCGGCGATGGTCGTGTCGCCGGCGTCGTCGCGCAGCGACGCCAGCACCGCGATCAGGGCCGCCAGGGCATCGGGTGCCGCGCCGCCGTACATCCCGGAGTGCGCCGGGCCGGCCATCGTGCGCACCGTGACGAGCACCGAGCCGGTGCCGCGCAGGCTGGTCGTCACCGTCGGGGTGCCGAGCTCGATGTTGCCGGCGTCGGCGATCACCATCACGTCGGCCGCGAAGAGCTCCGGCTGGTCTCCCACCAACCGCGTCAGCCCGCCCGTCGACATCTCCTCCGACCCCTCGCACACCACCCGGACGCCGACCGGCCACGGCCGGGGCAGCGCCCGCAGCGCGGTCAGCAGCATCACCAGGTTGCCCTTGCAGTCCGCGGATCCGCGGCCGTAGAGCCGTCCGTCGCGCTCGGTCAGCTCCCACGGTGGGGACTTCCACTCTCCGGGGTCGACCGGCTGGACGTCGTAGTGCGAGTAGAGCAGCACGGTGGGAGCTCCCTCGGGCCCGGGCGAGTACCCGACGACGGCGTCGCTGCCGTCGTCGGTGGGCACCCGGCGTACGTCGTCCACGCCGGCGTCCGCGAACAGCCGCACCACCTCGTCGGCCGCGGCCGAGCACGCCGCGGCGTGCTCGCCGTCGTGCACGGACGGCAGCGCCACCAAGCGGGCCAGGTCGTCCAGCGCGCGGGCGTCCAGGGTCACGTGAGCTGTTCCAGGTACTCCGGCAGCATCTGCCACCAGGTCGGCCAGTCGTGGTCGTACTCCGGACCCCAGTCGTCGACCCGGTTGGGCACGCCCTTCTCGCCGAGCACCGCGGCCGCGCGCCAGGACTCGCCCACGTCCTCCCACTTGCCCGAGCCGGAGGCCAGCACGACGAACCGCTTCCGCAGCGCGTCGAGCGCCGGGCCCTCCAGGCCGGGCAGGAAGTGCACGGGCGAGGAGAAGAAGAGGTCGTCGGTGAAGCCGCCGATGAACCGCTCGACGTCGTACGTGCCGCTCATGCAGACCGCCGCACGGAAGAGGTCGGGGTAGCGGCAGACCAGCGCCAGGGCGTTGAACGCACCGATCGAGGCCCCGGCCACGATCACCGCATTCGGGCCGGCGTCCGGGCCGCCGCTGTCGGCCTGGATCGCCGGCACGACCTCGTGGGCCACGGCCTGCTGGAACTGGTTGAAGAGCCAGCAGCGGTACGCCGCGTCGCCGGCGCCCCGTCCGTTGTCAGCGGTCATGGCCTTCCCGGCGACCGAGTCGCACGAGTAGAGCTTGATCCGGCCGTCCTCGATCAGCGGGGCGAGGTGGCCGACCAGGTGGTGCCGCTCGACCTCTTCGGCGTCGCCGCCGGCGGTCGGGAAGGCCAGCACCGGGACGCCGAAGTGGCCCCAGCGAGCCAGGGTGATGTCCTGCTGCATCCGGTCGGAGCGCCAGCGTTCGACAGCCTTGTCCATGGGCGTGACCTTTCCAGATCTGCCTACTCGTAGACGAACTTCTGGTCGCCGGGGTGCAGCCAGGCCAAGCCGTCGCGGAGCCGGTCGCGCCAGTTCTCCCAGTTGTGGCCGTCGCGCGCCTCGACGTACCTCACCTCCATGCCGGCCTGCCGGAAGACCGTCTCCATGGACCGGTTGGGGGTGATGAGGGGCTCGTACATCCCGCACGTCAGGTAGATGCGGTCGGCGATCCGTCGCGGGCGGGCGCGGTAGCGGTTCACGAACTTCACGACCGGGTCGAAGACCGGGCCGCCGCCGTGCTCCTGGCCGATGTCGGTGAAGACCAGCGAGGGCGACTCCAGCAGCAGTGACCCGAAGACGTCGGGGTAGCGCGCCGCCGTCGACACCGAGGCCACGCCGCCGAACGACGAACCCATCAGCGTGCGGGCGTTCGCGTTGTCCGCGATCGGCAGCTCGGCGGTCAGCGCCGGCACCAGCTCGCGGGCCACGAACCGGGCGTGCGGCGCGTGGTTGGCGTACTCGACGAGCCGGTCGCCCACCGGGGAGATGAACGCGACGACCATCTCGGCGACCTCAGCGCGGTGGATCAGGTTGTCCAGCACGGTCTTGGCGGAGGTGTAGTTGAGGTAGTCGAGGCCGTCGTGCACGACCACCAGCGGGTATCGGACGACCGGGCGGAACCGCGCGGGCAGGTACAGCTGGTAGGTCACCTGGCGGCGCAGCGCCTTGCTGCCGATGGTGCGCTCCACGATCTCGCCCGGGCGCGCCTCCGGGTCGTGCTGGGTCCAGTCGGGCACGTGGTACCCCGCCGCCGCGCAGACCGAGCTGGACCCGAACGGCCCGTGCGCGAGCCTGGGGTTCAGCGGGTCGTTGAGGAAGGACTCGGTGTGCTCGTCGCGGGTGACCTCGAAGGAGTACTCGATGCGCGAGCCCTCGGGGATGTCGGTGGTGACGTACCAGAGGTCGGTGTCCTTCACGTGCCGCAGCCGCAACGGGTCCGGCAGCCCGACGACCCGGTGCCGGACCGACACCTCGTCGGCGTGCCCCCGCCAGAGGAACGTCGCCCGCGAGCCCTCGATGACCGGCGCGCCCCCGTGCCGCTCGACGAACCGGTCGATGCTGGCGCCGTCCAGCGGCTTGCGCTCGAGCAGCCGGTTGATGGCCAGCTTGGTGGCCGCGCGCGTCACGGTGCACCCCCCCGTTGATTCGTCGCTCGTGCCCGGTTGAGTCGTCGCTCCGGACCCTTCGAGTCGTCGCTCGTGCTCGCGCGCGTGTGCATGACCGACGACTCAACGGGGCACGAGCGACCACTCAACCGGGCATGAGCGACCACTCGGACGGGCACGAGCGACGAATCAACCATCAGGCCGCACCCCCGCCGGACCCGGTCTCGGTGAGCACCCTGGCCCCGTCGGGCACGCGGCCGTCCGGGGTGAGCTCCACGGACGTCCCGTCGTCGAGCAGCAGGCAGGCCGCGGGTGCGAACCGGTGCACGAACACCTTGGCGTGTACCGGGTCCTCGAGGCGCAGTCTCCGGCGCGCGTGCGGCATGGCCACCACGTCGCGCACCCGGCCGGTGCCGCGGTCCCAGACCTCGGCGCCCTGCACGCCCTGGGGGCCGCGGTCGTTGTAGAGGACCACCCGATCGGTCAGCGCCATCGCGCCGGCCGACCAGGCCACGACCGGCAGCTCGCGCGGCGGGCCAACGGCGAACAGCCGCAGGCAGCGGATCAGGATGCCGACGTGGCCGCCCGCCACCGCGAGCACCGCCGCCTCGCCCAGTACCTCGGCCACCTCGTGCCGGTGCCGCATCACCGGCTCGCTGCCCTCGATCGGCGCCGCTGCCTCGAGCTCGCCATACAGCTGGTCGACGGTCCGCAGGTACCACTCGTCGATGTCGCGTACGTCGCGTACGGCGTCCGCGAACGCCGCGTCCGCGATGTCCTGGCGGGCGGGACGGCGGGCGACGGCGTACACGCTGTCGAGGGAGCGCTGGAGGCGCAGGCTGTAGATGGCGGCCAGCTCGTCCATCGCGTCGCGGTGCGCGAGGGCCTCACCGGCGAAGTGCTCGTCGGTCTCGAGCACGTTCGTCAGGCGTCCGTAGAGGTGGAGGTTGCGGCTTCGGCCGCCCATCACCTCGTCGAGCTCGTCATCGGCCGGCTCGCGGTCCTGCCAGCCGGCAGTCACGGTCGCGACCGGGCCTTCGGGTCGCAGGCCGCGGACGACCGTGCCCGCCGTCGTCAGGAAACGTTGCGGGCCCAGGAGGACCGTGGGCATCAACCGGCGTGCACGTGCACGGTGCGCCCCACGTCATCGAGCATCGACCGGGCGGTGTCGTAGTCGGGGTGTCGCAGGCGGACCCAGGCGTTCGCCATGTACCCCGCCTCGACGGGCTGGGTCGGCGTACCGATGTCGGGCAGGTGCGCGTCGATGATCCAGTCGCCGAACCGGCCGTTGACGTCGTCGAGCCCGCTGTACCCGCGGATCACGCCGTCGCTCTCCGGGCGCAGGGCGACGATGCCGGCGGCGTACGCACGCGTCATCTGCTTCTCGGGGCCGCCGTGGACGATGGCATGCGCCCACTCGCGGTAGACGTCGACCTCGTTCGCGGCGGAGTACAGGTCCCACGCGCCGACGCCGGGCGGGCGGCAGCCGATCTCGGAGAACCGCAGCCCCTTCGGGCCGTAGAACCACTCCATGTGGGTGGCGGAGGTGGTGATGCCGAGCGCCTCGATGACGCGCTGCCCCATCTCGCGTACCTCGTCGTAGAACGGGGACTGGGAGATCCGGTTGGTGGTGATGAACTGCGGGGAGACCCAGCGGTGCCGCATCGCCTCCAGCACGTTGGGGTAGTAGTGAGTGGCCCAGTCGTGGGCGACGTTCCCGTCGATCGAGATGGTGTCGTAGAAGCCCTCGTGGCCCTCGACGAACTCCTCCACCGCGATCGAGCTCGCGTCACCGAACCCGCCCAGCGCGGCCTCCAGGTCGGCCGTCGAGTCCACCCGGACCGTGCCCTGAGCGCCCGCGCCGCTGCGGGGCTTGAGGATCAGTGGGAAGCCGACGAGGTCGGCGAATGCCCGTACCTCGCCCGCGTTGTCGGCCGCGGTCGAGGCAGCGGTCGGTACGCCGACCTGCCGCAGCGCCTCCTTCATCGACGGCTTGTCGCGGCACAGCCAGGTGGTGCGCAGGGACGTCCCGGGGATGCCCCGCGCCTCGCGTACCTCGGCCGCCGCCATCTGATGCGACTCGATCGTCGCCTCGAGGCGGTCGACCCACATCTGGCCCTGGGCCCACTGCACCGCCTCGTCGAGCTGATGCACGTCGGTGACGTTGCGGACCTGGTAGTACGCCGCCAGCTGGCCCCGCAGGCCGTCCCCCAGCCCGTCCTCCGACGACTCGCCCACGCCGATGACGCGCGCGCCGACACCCGCCAGCGCGGCGACGAAGCGCCGCTGGTTCTGCGGGAAGGCGGGCTCCACGAACACGATGTTCATTGCCGTCACTGTAGTGGTCGCCTTCCGGTGCTCGAGGTGTGCGGCCACCAGGCCCGAGCCTTGAAACCGCCCCCTACGTGTCGCCCCTCAACCACCGAACCTTCGCGCGTGCCAGGACGCGATGCCGGCCCGCGAGGTGAGGTTCAGCCTGCGGAGCACGCTGCTGACGTGGTTCTCGACGGTCCGTTCCGAGAGGACCAACCGGGCGGCGATGGCGGCATTGCTCAGCCCGTCCGCGACCAGCGCCGCGACCTCCGACTCGCGGCGCGTCAGCGGCCCGGTGTCGGTCCCACCCAACCGCGCCAGGACAGGTGCCATGCCCAGGCGTCCCGCCAGAGATCGCGCGCGCTCCGCACTGGTCGCGTCCCCGAGGGCGGCGAGCTCGGCCAGCACCAGCACCTGGTAGGGCAGCGCCTGCATCGCCTCGGTCTGGCGCAACGCGGAGGTCAGGTGCGAGCGCGCACCTTCGGCGTCGTCGAGGCAGGCGGCCAGCCGCCCGAGAGCGAGGTCGACGGGACCGTCGTACGGCGACTGCGACAGGCCGATGGCCTGCAGCCCGGCGAACGGAGCGAGCTGGTCGTAGAGGGTCCGCGCCGTCGCGGCATCGCCCAGCCAGGCGCACACCTCGGCGCTGCCCACGGTGGCGATCGCCCACTCGGGAGCCCGCTCGGGCATCCGCGCCACGTGGGGTGCGATGGCGCGCCACAGCAGCTCCGCCTCGTCGCGCTTGCCGCTCGCCTTGTGCATCAGGCAGATCCAGCCGCGGGCGAAGTACGGCAGCCGGTCGACCAGCGCGGCCACCGCCGCCTCGCTCTCGGCGAGGCCACGACCGGTCTGCTGGGCGGCGGCCGACGTGGTGACGACCCGGAAGAACGCTGCCTCACCCAGCGGGTCTTGCTCCAGCGCGACCGCCTCGTCGGCAAGCCGGAAGGCGTCCTCCCACCGACCCTCCAGCAGCCGCTGGGAGCACTCGACGAGGGTCACGTACGCCCGCCAGGACGGCTGGTCCATCCGCTCGACCAGGGGCTGCAGCGCCTGCATCTCGGCGAGCAGGTCGATCCGGTCACCGAGGACCGCGAAGGCGTCCATCCGCCACCGGCGTCCCCACGCGGCGTACTCGTCGGTGCCAGTACGTCGGCCCAGCTCGACCACCTGGTCGGCGACCGCGAGCCGCTCGGGCAGGTGGTCGATCGCCAGGCGCGCCGCATGCCAGGCCTGGAGCCGGAGGAAGGTCGCCTCGGCGTCGTCGCTCTCGGGCGGCAGGTCGAGGGGCTCCGGCGGTCCGAACGGGTTGACGGTCGCGACCAGCTGGGCCCGTACCCGCGCCGCGCGCACGGGGTCGCTCTCCCCGAGTCGCGCGAGGGCCTCGACGCAGAGCTCGTGGACGCGGCCCGCGACACCGGTCCGTGGCGTCGTCCGGATCACGGTGGCGGCGTCGGCGAGAGCCGCGACATCGCCGGTACGGCGGGCCTCCTCGGCCGCCTGTTCGCACGCGGCCAGCGCGTCGGCCACGGCACCGCGGCGGTAGTGGTCGCGCGCCCGCGCGACGAGCTCGTCCGCCCTGGACACGTCAGCACTCTAGGGCTGAGTGGTGGAAGTTGAGTGTTTCCTCCGATGCGGCCCAACTGCCCCGGTTCCTAGCGTCTCCCGCATGACCACGACCTCAGTACCCGCCACCCGCGCGATCGACGACGCCGCCCGGCTGCGCAGCTACGCACTCGTCGGGGGCATCGCCTCGATCCTCGGCGCGGCGTTCGCCGTCGTGCTGATCGCCTGGGAGCCGATGGTTGCCGAGGACCGCTTCAGCTACCCGTTCGACGCGGGCTGGTTCACGACCTGGCAGGTCGTTTTCGCGGTCCAGCACGCGGCGATGCTGCCCCTGTTCGCCGGACTGCTGATCCTGGAGCGTGCCCATCGGTCCCGGGCCCTGCGGATCGGCACGTGGGTGACGATCGCCGGTCAGGTAGCGCTGACTCTGATGGAGCTGGTCGCCATCACGGCCGCGGACTCCCCGCTGGACACCGGCCGCGGGGCCCTGGTGGGCGGTCTGTACGCCGTACCCATGGTGCTGCTGGGTGTCGGCCCCGTCGTCGCAGGCGTCGGGGCCCTGCGGGCCGGACTGTTCGCCGGGCCGGCGAGGTGGCTGCTGCTGGGGCTCGGGGCGTACGTCTTCGTCGTGATGTTCCCGGCCGTGTTCGGGCCGATGGTCGCCGGCCGGATCGCGATCGGCATCTGGCTGCTGGGTTTTGCGGCCCTCGGTGTCGCCCTCCGCAGGGTGGCCCGTTGAGGAGGCGCGGCCACCGGCAATTGCCTTGCGGTGCGGGCCCGCTGACGGTTGCCTGGAGGCGATGCTCTCCTACGAACGCTCCGGACTCACCGGCTCCACGCCGCTCCTGCTCATCCACGCCGGCATCGCCGACCGCCGGATGTGGGACCCCGTCCTGCCCGCCCTGACCGCGGCGCGTGACGTCGTACGAGTCGACCTGCGCGGCTTCGGCGAGTCCACCGAACGACCCACCGGAACCTGGTCGGCACGCGCCGACGTGCTCGAGGTGCTGGACCACCTGGGCGTCGACCGGGCGCATCTTGTCGGCTGCTCCTTCGGCGCCGGCGTCTGCGCGGAGCTGGCCCTGGAGCGACCCGGGCTGGCCGCCTCCCTGGTGCTGGCCGCACCCGGTGGCGCGCTGCTCACCGAGAAGACCGACGAGCTGGCCGCGGCCTGGGAGCTCGAGGGCAAGGCGATGGAGGCCGGGGACCTCGACGCCGCCGTCGAGGCCAACGTGACCGCATGGGTGGACGGCCCCCACCGCGGGCCGGAGGTGGTGCCGGCGGCCGTGCGGGACGCCGTACGGACCATGCAGCGGCGTAACTTCGAGCTCACCCTCGACTGGCCCGACGAGGTGTGGGAGGCCGACGACGAGCTCGACCCCGAGGCACACGTGCGGCTCGACGAGATCACCGCCGCGACGCTGGTGATCTCGGGCGGGCTGGACATCGACAGCATCGGGATCGCCGCCGACCACCTGCTCGCCGGCCTTGCGGACGTGTGCGGTGTCGTCTGGCCGGACGTCGCCCACCTGCCACCGATGGAGCGGCCCGACGACTTCGCCGCCGAGGTGCTCGACTGGGTCGCGCGCGCCGAGGCCGACTAGCTCAGGTGCCGCGGCTGGAACCGTGACTTGTGCTCCCGGTCGGCACCGACGGCGGCCTGGGTGCCCTGGTCGCTGCGCGTCGCGGCCTTGCGACTGGCGCGCTCCAGCCGCACGATGATCGACTTCGACGTCGGGCAGTTGCTGCCGCGCGCCGTCGAGTCCAGTGGTACCAGCGGGTTGGCCTCGGGGTAGTACGCCGCCGCGCACCCGCGCGGGGTGTCGTACTCGACGATCCGGAAGGCCGGGGCCGTCCGTTCGATGCCGTCGTCCCACTCGCTGACCAGGTCCACGACGTCACCGACGTCGAAGCCCAGGGCCGCCACGTCGTCGTGGTGCACGAACACCACGCGACGGCCCCCGGAGACCCCCCGGTACCGGTCGGACAGGCCGTAGATCGTGGTGTTGAACTGGTCGTGGCTGCGCAGGGTCTGCAGCAGCAGCCGGCCCTCGGGCACGTGCAATACGTCCATCGGGCTGACGCTGAAGACCGCCCTCTCCTCCTCGGTGGGGAACTCGCGAGTGTCTCGTGGCGGGTGCGGCAGGACGAAGCCGCCCGGCTGCCGCACCTTCTCGTCGTAGGCCGCGCAGCCCGGCACCACGTGGGCGATCGCCTGCCGGATGTGGGTGTAGTCGGCCCGGTACGACGCCCACGGCACCGGGCTCTCGGCACCCAGCGTGGCCTCGGCGACGCCACAGATGATGTCGACCTCCGACCGCAGCAGGGGGCCGGCCGGCTTCAGGGGTCCACGCGAGGCGTGCACCGCCGACATCGAGTCCTCGACGGTGACGCGCTGGTCGACGCCGCCGGTACGGTCCTGCTCGCTGCGCCCCAGCGCGGGCAGGATCAGGGCGGTGTGACCGCAGCGCACGTGAGACCGGTTCAGCTTGGTGGAGACCATGACGGTGAGCTCGGCCTTCTCCATGGCCTCCTCGGTGACGAGGGTGTCCGGCGCGGCGGACACGAAGTTGCCGCCCATCCCCATGAAGAACCGGGCCTGGCCGTCCCGCAGGGCGCGGATGGAGTCGACCGTGTCCAGGCCGTGCTCGCGCGGCGGCTCGAACCCGTACTCGTCGCGCAGCGCGTCGAGGAAGTGGTCGGGAGCCTTCTCCCAGATGCCCATGGTGCGGTCGCCCTGGACGTTGGAGTGCCCGCGCACGGGGCACAGTCCCGCGCCCGGCTTGCCGATGTCGCCGCGCAGCAGGGCGACATTGACGAACTCCTTGATGGTGCTGACCGAGTTGCGGTGCTGGGTGATGCCCATCGCCCAGCAGTGCACCGTCGCCGACGAGGTCATCAGCATGTCCCCGGCCTCGCGGATCAGTGCCCGGTCGAGCCCGGTGGCGCGCTCCACCGCGTCCCAGTCCAGGGCGCGCACATGGGCGGCGTACTCCTCGAAGTGCGCGGTGTGCCGACCGATGAATTCGCGGTCGATCGCCCCGTGCTCGAGGAGGACCGCGCCGAACGCCTGCCACAAGGCGAGGTCGCCGTTGACCCGGATCGGCAGGTGCAGGTCGGACAGGCCGGTGCCGACCCCGGTCAGGCCGCGCACGGTCTGGGGGTTCTGGAACCGCATCAGCCCGGCCTCCGGCAGCGGGTTGATCGACAGGATCCGGGCGCCGTTCTCCTTGGCGAGCTCCAGTGCGCTGAGCATCCGCGGATGGTTGGTGCCCGGGTTCTGGCCGCTGATCACGATGAGGTCGGCGGTGTGCACGTCCTCGAGGCTGACCGAGCCCTTGCCGATGCCGATCGTCTCCGCGAGTGCGACCGAGGTCGACTCGTGGCACATGTTCGAGCAGTCGGGCAGGTTGTTCGTGCCGTAGGCCCGGGCGAAGAGCTGATAGGCGAACGCCGCCTCGTTGGACGTCTTCCCCGAGGTGTAGAAGATCGCCTGGTCCGGGTCGTCGAGCCCCTTCAGGGTTCTGCCGATCAGCGCGAACGCGTCGTCCCAGGTGATCGGTTCGTAGTGCGTGCCGTCGCGGTGCCGCACCATCGGGTGCACGATGCGGCCCTGCTTGCCCAGCCAGTAGTCGGAGTGGCCCGCCAGCTCGGCGAGGCTGTGCCCGGCGAAGAACTCCGGCTCCACCAGGTCCCTGGTCGCCTCCTCGGCGACCGCCTTGGCGCCGTTCTCGCAGAACTCGGCATGCTTGCGGTGGTCCGGTTCGGGGTCCGGCCACGCGCACCCCTGGCAGTCGAACCCGTCGACCTGGTTGAGCCGGAGCAGCGTCTGCGCCGTCCTGCGTACACCCATCGCTTCGACGGTCCGCCTCATCGACACCGCGACGCCCGGGATGCCCGCCGCCGCCTTCTTGGGATGTCCGACCTCGATGTCGGCCTCGTCGATGTCGACGTCGCTCCCGGGTGCGACCCGGCTGGGACGATGGCCTGACTTGTCGCGTCGGATCAGCACGCTTCCTGAGTACCCGTGGGGGGTGGGGCCGGACAACCAGCCTTTGGGGTGTAGGTGCCCTCTGCGTGTTGCTGGGAGGCATGACCCGACACGACGGGGCCGTCTTGCCCTCCCCTCGCCCGGCAGGCAGCCCCGAGGCAGCGTGCCCGCCACCGACCGATGGGCCGCCATCGCGCGGGGTCGAGCACCGGAGTCACTTCCCAGTAGTCGCGACCCGCGGGGCCACGGCGTGCCAGCCGTGACGGGAGACCTGGAGTCATGGGAGGGGTTGGTTCCTACGGGTATGGGTGGGTGATCGGGGGGTGCGGGCTGGGGTCGTGGCGGTAGCGGGCCGGGGTCATGCCGTAGTGACGGGTGAAGGCTTTGGTCAGGGACGCCCTGCTGTCGTAGCCAACCCGGTGGGCGATGGTGTCCAGGGTGTGGCTGCTGGTCAGCAGGTGGCCCGCGGCCAGCGCCATGCGGATCCGAGTGAGGTACGTGATCGGCGAGGTGTCTGTCGCGGCGCGGAAGGCGGTGGTGAACGCGGATCGGGACATGCCGACTTGCCCGGCGAGAGCGTCGATGGTCCACGGGTACTCGGGATGGTCGCGGATCAGCCCGACCGCAGTCGCGACTGCCGGGTGGCCGTTGGGGACCCGCAGGGTTGTGGCGGTTCGGTTCAGGTAGGTGCGCAGCGCCTGCGTCAGGAACACATCTGCAAGCTTTGCCATGATCGCGGTGCCGCCGAGCGCTTTGGCATCGGCCTCATCGCGCAGCATCGCCAGTAGTGGTTCGGTCCAGGCCAGGATCGCCGGCGCAGCGCGGTTGAGCACCAGCACGGGAGGCACCGGGAGCGCGGCCAGCGCGGCCAGTCCATGGTCGAGGTCCAACCCCCCACACAGCAGTTGGGTGATCGCCGGCTCGGCTGACCTATCGGTCGTGGTGTCCGCCGCTGGATTGGCCGGGGCCGCGACATGGACGGCGGAAACCGTCGAATAGTGCATCGTCCCGGTGGCATCAACTGGTTGCTTCAGGAGTACCTCCTCCAGGGCGGGTGTGTCAGCGGTGAGCGCGCTCTGCAGCGTGTGGGCCGCACCACCGACGAGCAGCGCCAGGTCACCTGGGCGCAACCGGACCGGTTCCTGTCCGGCGGTGGTGAGCCAGGCACTCCCGCCCAGGACCAGGTGAAACTTCGTCACCGGGGTCTGGTCGACCCGGAATCCCCACGGCGGGCTCAGGTATGAGCGGCAGAAGACGGTGCTGCGGACCTGGACATTTCTCAGCAGGAGGCTCAGTTCGTCGTCATCGGCGGGTGTCAGCTGCTCCATCTGCTCCCCTCACCATCCTTGAGTCTCCTGCAGCGTAGGTACGCGCTGGTGTCGGGGACGCCAGACACGAGATGTCGGATCCGATCAGACACCCATCCGATCCGATTCGACATAGTGGAGCCGCTGATCGCTGGCGAGACTGGCCGCCAAGGACGCTCATGTGATCTGGCATGTGATCGGCTCGGCCCACCGGGGCGGCGATCGCATCCGGCCGCTGGATCCACTGACGACTCGGAGACTCGATGACACGGTACTTGGTCACCTATCACGGCGGCGGGCCGATGCCCGACACGGAGCAGGGCCGCGAGCAGGTGATGGCCGCCTTCGGAACTTGGGTGGCGGCGACGGGATCCGCCTTGGTCGACCCCGGGGCACCGCTGGGTCCGACGAGCACGGTGCTCGCCGCACCCGGGGCGGCCGGGCAACCCGGGGAGCCTCTCGCAGACGGCTACTCGATCATCGATGCCGTTGACATTGACGACGCTACGGACCTGCTGACCGGCCACCCCTTCTTGGCACGCGGTGGACAGCTGCGACTCAGTCCTGTGGCCACGCCCTGACCTGCCGACACAGGCGCATTCTGGGCTAGAGGACGCGCCGGCCGGCGCGCGATCGCGGACACCTCGGGGTTCCGGGCGAATCCCGACCACGTCAGTGCTGCGTGACCACCACCCCCCTCCACCTGTTCGCGTCGAGGAGGGCCGATCCGTCCGCCGACCCGGGTAGGCCGCACGCCACGGCAAGTGCGGCGAACACGCGCGGTGAGGCCGTGCGACTTCCTGATGCACCGGACCCACTGGGAATGGACAAAGCCCCAGGTCAGAAGACCCAGGGCTTCGGTGGTGCGCGAGGGGGGAGTTGAACCCCCACGTCCTTTCGGACACACGGACCTGAACCGTGCGCGTCTGCCTATTCCGCCACTCGCGCCAGAAGCGCGCTCAGGCTATCCCAGCGCCGGAAGCCCGCCCAAACCGGCGACATGTCGGTGACCGCCCCTGGGCGAGCCCGGGTCAGACCCGGCGACCGAGGTGCGGAGGTCTCGACGCGTTCGGCCGTAGCCGGCCTCACCGCTCGACCACCGATCAGCGGCGCGGACGCCCTCCCCCATGCGGGTGCCGAGCGCGCCCGGTCGCCCTCGCTACGATCGACCGACGACCCGGCACGCGCTGGGGTAGACAGCGGCGCACCGGGAAGGAGGCGGATGTGGGCGGCCTGCAACGGTTCGAGCAGCGACTGGAGAACATGGTGTACGGCGCGTTCGCCCGCGTCTTCCGCAGCGCGGTGCAGCCGGTCGAGATCGCCGCCGCGCTGGAGCGCGAGTGCGACAACAACGCCCAGATCCTCAGCCGGCAGCGGCGGGCGGTGCCGAACGACTTCCACGTGGAGCTCGCGGGCACCGACTTCGACCGGCTGGCGCCGTACGACTCGACCCTCGTCCAGGACCTGACCCAGCAGCTCCAGGAGCACGCGGACCAGCAGCACTACGTCTTCCCGGGGCCGGTCGCGATCGCCTTCGAGAGCGCCGAGGACCTGACCACCGGACGGTTCCGGATCCGCAGCCGCGCGCAGGCGCGGGTGACGAGCAACAGCAACGTGACGCGCAACCGGCAGCCCCGGGCGCTGATCGAGGTCAACGGCACGCGACACCCGCTGTCGCCGCCGGGCCTGGTCATCGGGCGCGGGACCGAGGCCGACGTCCGCATCAACGACCCGGGCGTGAGCCGCCGGCACATCGAGTTCCTGGTCTTCAACCGCGAGGGTGACCTGGACATCGAGGTCGGCGACCTGGGGTCGACCAACGGGATGCTCGTCGACGGCCACCGCATCCAGCGCACGTCGGTCCAGGACGGCAGCCGGGTCAAGATCGGCAACACGACCATCACGGTGCGGGTGACCGAGGAGCCGGTCGCCGACCACGAGCCCGGGGAGTACGGCCGTGTCTGAGCTGACGCTGTTCCTCATCAAGCTCGCGTACCTCGCGATCCTGTGGATCTTCGTGCTGTCCGCGTTGTCGGTGATCCGGTCCGACATGTTCGGCGCCCGGATCCCCGAGGGCGCCCGGGCCGCCGCGGCCAAGCGCGACGCGCGTCCGCCCAAACCGCCCCGCGCCCGCCGCGGAGCGCCCACCCACGTGCTGGTCGTCGACGGCGAGAACCAGGGCGAGCGCGCCGAGCTCGCCGAGGCGCCCATCCTCATCGGTCGCGGCCCGGACGCCGCGATCCGCCTCGACGACGACTACGTCTCCACCCGGCACGCGCGCATCGCCGCCTCCGGTGACCAGTGGTTCGTCGAGGACCTCGGCTCCACCAACGGCACGTACATCGGCAACGTCCGGATCACCCAGCCGACCACGATGGCCCTGGGCACCCAGGTCCGCGTCGGCAAGACGGTGATCGAGCTGAGGAAGTAGCCGATGGTCTTCCGCCTGCGGTACGCCGCCATCTCGGACGTCGGCCGGGTCCGCAAGGACAACCAGGACTCCGGGTACGCCGGCCCGTGGCTGCTCGCTGTCTGCGACGGCGTCGGCGGGGCCGCCCGCGGCGATCTCGCGTCGGCGACCGCCATCGGGCAGCTGCGCAAGATCGATGCCAAGCCCAACACCTCGACCGGCGACGACATGAGCGGTCAGGTGGCCGGCGCTCTGCACCGCGCCAACGACCGGATCGCCGAGCTCGTCGACGACGACCCCAGCCTGAGCGGCACCAGCACCACCGCCACCCTGGCGCTGTTCGACGGGACCAAGCTGACCTTCGGGCACGTCGGCGACAGTCGCGCGTACCTCTTCCACGACGGGGAGATCAGCCAGATCACCAAGGACCACACGTTCGTGCAGAGCCTGATCGACGAGGGCCGGATCACCGAGGAGGACGCCCGCACCCACCCGCACCGGCACCTGATCCTCAAGGCCATCGACGGGGTGCACGACATCGACGCGGACCTCTTCGACGTCGAGCTCCACCTCGGCGACCGGCTGCTGCTGTGCAGCGACGGCGCCAGCGGCGTCCTCGACGACGGCCGGCTCGCCGACATCCTCTCGATGGGCACGCCCGACTTCGCCGCCGTGGAGCTCGTCCGCGCCAGCCTCGAGGCGGGCACCAACGACAACGTCACCTGCATCGTCGCCGACGTCGTCGAGGAGTCCGAAGCCTCCACCGACCAGCAGCCGATGCTCGTCGGCGCGGCCGCCGACCTGAAGCGCCGCCTGCACGTGCCGGTGCCCAACCTCTTCCGCGGGCACCGCGCCGGTGACACGGGCGAACTGGAGCCGGTGCGCGCGGAGATCCTCGACTCGGACTCGGTGCCGCCGTTCGCCATCGAGACCGACCCGGTCGACCCGGAGGAGGCGCGCTACGCCCCGCGGCCGCCCCGGCGGTTCCTGGTCGTCCGGCGCGTGCTGGCCGGCGTCGCGGTGCTGGGCGTGGTGTGGATGGGCTGCGCGGCGGCGTACTCCTGGAGCCAGAAGCAGTACTACGTCGGCGAGCAGGACGGCGTCGTGACCATCTACCGCGGCCTCAACGCCGACGTCCCCGGCATCGATCTCTCCCACCCGTACGAAACCAGCAACGTCTCGCTGGACCGCCTCTCCGAATACGACGCCTCGACCGTCCGCGACGGGATCGACGCCGACAGCCTCGCCGACGCCAAGACCGCCGTACGCCGGCTGGCCGACAACCAGTCCCTCGACGAGAACCAGGCCGCCGCGACCGACCCGGCCACGCCCTCGCCCACCGGGACCGCGACCCCGACTCCGACACCGACACCGACACCGACCGACACGCTCTCACCGTCGGCTCCCACCACCTCGGCGACGGCGGGCTGAGCCATGTCCCAGTCCGGAGTCCTGATGGAGTTCGTGCACCGCCGCCGGCGGGGCGCCGAGCTCTTCCTGCTCGTGCTGGCCCTGGCCGTCGGTGTCGGCGCGTACGCCGCCGTCGGCCTGGGGGTCGAGGGCGAGGTGCCGGCCGACGTGGTCGGGTACGGCGGGTGGTTGGCCGCCCTGGTCGTGGTGGCCCACGTCGTGGTGCGCTTCGTGGCGCCGTACGCCGACCCCGTGCTGCTTCCGGTCGTGGCCGCCCTCAACGGGCTCGGCCTTGCCGTCATCCGGCGGCTCGACCTGGCCGACGACACCACCTTCGCCCGCCAGCAGCTGACCTGGATGACGCTCGGTGTCGCGCTGTTCGTGCTGACGCTGCTGCTGCTGCGCGACCACCGCGTGCTCCAGCGGTTCACCTACACCAGCGGACTGGCCGCGATCGTGCTGCTGCTGCTGCCGCTGCTCCCCGGGATCGGCACCCAGATCAACGGTGCCAGGATCTGGATCCACGTCGGGTCGTTCAGCTTCCAGCCCGGCGAGATCGCCAAGCTGCTGCTGGTCGTCACCTTCGCGGGGTACCTCGTGCTGCACCGCGACGCGCTGGCGCTCGCCGGCCGGCGAGTGCTGTTCGTCGACCTGCCCCGCGGCCGGGACCTCGGGCCGATCCTGCTGATGTGGCTGGTCAGCCTGGGGATCCTCGTCTTCGAGACCGACCTGGGCTCGAGCCTGCTGTTCTTCGGGCTGTTCCTGATCATGCTGTACGTCTCGACCGAGCGGCCCGGCTGGCTGCTCCTCGGCGGCGCCCTGTTCCTCGGCGGGGCTCTCCTCGCCTATCGCCTCGAGGCGCACGTCCAGGACCGCGTGGACATCTGGCTGCACCCGTTCAGCTACTACGACGATCCCGGGACGTCGAGCTTCCAGCTGGTCGAGTCGATGTTCGGGATGGGCTGGGGCGGCTTGCTCGGCCGAGGACTCGGCCAGGGCATGCCGATGCGCATCCCCTTCGCCGAGTCCGACTTCATCGTGGGCTCCGTCGGCGAGGAGCTCGGGCTCACCGGAGTGATCGCGGTCATCCTGCTCTACGGCCTGATCGTCGAGCGCGCCTTCCGCGCCTCGCTCATCTGCCGCGACGGGTTCGGCAAGCTGGTCGCCGTCGGCCTCGGCGGCGTGATGGCGCTGCAGGTGTTCGTGGTCATCGGCGGCGTCACCCGGCTGATCCCGCTCACCGGCCTCACCACGCCGTTCCTCTCCTACGGCGGCTCCTCGCTCGTGGCCAACTGGGTCCTCGTCGCGGTACTGCTGCGCATCTCCGACCACGCCCGCCGTCCGGCGCCGATGCTCTCCACCGACGACGAGTCCGACCTGGAGTCGACCCAGGTGGTGAAGCTCGGATGACACGACTCGTTGGTCGAGGAGGTCGCGGAAGTACCGCCGACCTCTCACCGGGTCTCGAGACAGGCGCCAGCGCGCCTTCCTCGACCAACGGAAGTACCGCCGACCTCTCACCGGGTCTCGAGACAGGCGCCAGCGCGCCTTCCTCGACCAGCGGGGGTGGCGGATGAACAAGCCGATCCGGACGATCTCGCTCTTCTGCATGCTGCTGTTCATCGCACTGATGGTGAACGCCACCTACCTGCAGTACTGGCAGGCCGGGGCGCTCGACGACAACCCGCTCAACCGGCGGATCATCCAGGAGTCGTTCAGCCGCGAGCGCGGGGCGATCCTGGTCGACGGCAAGACCGTGGCCGTCAGCAACCCGACCGACGACTCGTACAAGTACCAGCGCACCTACCCGCAGCCGTTCAAGTACGCCCCCGTGACCGGCTGGTTCTCCTACTACTCCCAGACGGGCGTGGAGCAGAGCCAGAACGAGGTGCTCTCCGGCGACGACTCGCGCCTGTTCGTGACGCGGCTGGTGGACCTGGTCAACGGCAACCAGACGAAGGGTGGCCGGGTCTCGCTCACCATCGACCCGAAGGCGCAGACGGCGGCCTTCGACGGCCTGCGGGCCCTCGGCGAGGGCGTGCAGGGCTCGGTCGTGGCCCTGGAGCCGACGACGGGCAAGATCCTGGCGATGGTGTCGCTGCCGACCTACGACCCCAACCAGCTGGCCTCCCACGACTTCGGCGTGGTGTCGGAGAACTACGACCGGCTCAACGACGACCCGGGCAAGCCCCTGCTGAACCGCGCCATCCAGACCACGTTGCCGCCCGGCTCGACGTTCAAGCTGGTCACGGCGGCGGCCGCGATCGAGAGCGGCAACTGGGACGCGTCCTCGATGGTGCCGGCAGGGGCGAGCTACCAGCTGCCCGAGACCTCCGACGACTCCGGCCTCGTCGACAACGAGGGGCGGACACAGTGCAACCCCAAACGGATCCCGTTCCTGACCGCCATGGAGTGGTCGTGCAACACGACGTTCGCCCAGCTCGCGATCGAGGTGGGCGCGGAGGCGATGTACAACCAGGCGGAGGCGTTCGGTTTCAACACCCACTACCTCGACGACCTCGGACCCCAGGCCGAGTCGGTGTTCCCGTCCGACATCAACAAGCCGCAGACCGGGCAGAGCGGCTTCGGCCAGTTCGACGTGCGGGCCACGCCGTTGCAGATGGCAATGGTCGCAGCGGGCATCGCCAACGGCGGCACGGTCATGAAGCCCTACCTGGTCGACGAGGTGCAGTCCGCCGACCTGCAGACGCTCGACAAGGCCGACCCCAGTGAGCTCTCCCGAGCGGTGTCGCCGACGACGGCCAACGAGCTGACCAAGCTGATGGTGGCCACGGTCAACGAGGGCACCGCGTCGTACGCGCAGATGGACGGCATCGAGGTCGCGGGCAAGACCGGTACGGCGCAGACCGGCGTCACCGGGAAGCCGCCGTACGCCTGGTTCGTCAGCTTCGCGCCCGCCGACGACCCGCGGGTGGCCGTCGCGGTGATGATCGAGAGCCTGCCGGGTGTCAGTCCGGACGAGATCGCCGGCGGTGCGCTGGGCGGTCCGATCGCCAAGGCCGTGATGGAGGCAGTCATCCGATGACCCAGTCCGGACCCCACAACCCGCAGGGACCCACCCTGATCGGGGGGCGCTACGAGCTCGGCGAGCTGCTCGGCCGCGGCGGCATGGCCGAGGTGCGCAAGGGCACCGACACGCGACTGGGCCGCGTGGTGGCGGTCAAGCGGCTGCGTACCGACCTCGCCAGCGACGCGACGTTCCAGGCCCGGTTCCGCCGCGAGGCCCAGTCCTCGGCCTCCCTGAACCATCCGGCGATCGTGTCGGTCTACGACACCGGCGAGGAGCTGGCCACCGACGGCTCCGGAATCAACCAGCCCTACATCGTGATGGAGTTCGTGGCCGGACGCACGCTGCGCGACATCCTGCGCGAGGGCCGCAAGATCCTGCCCGAGCGGGCCCTCGAGATCACCTCCGGCGTGCTGTCGGCGCTGGACTACAGCCACCGCGCGGGGATCATCCACCGCGACATCAAGCCCGGCAACGTGATGCTCTCCCCGAGCGGCGACGTGAAGGTGATGGACTTCGGCATCGCCCGCGCGATCTCGGACGCGTCCTCGACGATGACCCAGACGGCCGCGGTGGTCGGCACGGCGCAGTACCTCTCCCCCGAGCAGGCGCGCGGCGAGACTGTCGACTCCCGCTCCGACGTGTACTCCGCCGGCTGCCTGCTCTACGAGCTGCTCACCGGCCGCCCGCCGTTCGTCGGCGACAGCCCGGTGGCCGTGGCCTACCAGCACGTGCGCGAGCCGGCCGTGCCGCCGAGCGACCACGACACGCAGCTGACACCCGAGATCGACGCGATCGTGATGAAGTCGCTGGCCAAGCGCGTGGAGGACCGCTACCAGTCGGCCGCGGCGATGCGCGCCGACATCGAGCGCTACCTGGCCGGCCACCCGGTCCGTGCCACCGCCCCGCCGATGCCGCCCGACGACCACACCGTCGTCGCGCCGGCCTACACCCCGGACCCCGTCACCGCGACCACCGCGACCGGACGGACACCCGTTCCCGGGCCGGACGAGGACGACCGCGGCGGCAACCGGACCGGCATGCTGGTCTTCCTCGGCCTGCTGCTGGTCGCGCTGATCGTCGGCGCGGCCCTGATCCTGCCGAGCCTGTTCGAGGACAACCCCAACCAGGTCCAGGTACCCGACCTGATCGGCATGACCGAGCAGCAGGCGCGGGCCGCGATCGGCGACGCCGGTCTGTCCGTCGGCCAGCCCGAGTACGTCGCCGACCCCGACGTCGCTCGCGACAAGGTCATCCAGCAGTCCCCCAACCGCGACACCTTCGTCGAGTCGGGCAGCACCGTGACCATCACGGTGTCCACCGGCAAGCCGATGACGTCCGTGCCCTCGGTCGTGGGCCAGGACCGGGACGCCGCACGCCAGACGCTGGAGAACGCCAATCTCAAGCCGGTCTTCCGGGAGAAGGAGGACGACGCCCCGCGCGGTCAGGTCGTGGAGACCACCCCGGCGGCCGGCGAGCAGGTGCCCGAGGGCACGACCATCACGGTGCTGTTCTCCGACGGTCCCGAGAAGGTGCCGGACGTGGTGGGGATGACCCAGAACGAGGCCGAGCGGACCCTGAAGCAGGCCGGGTTCAAGGCGTTCGTGACCACGTCGTCGGACACCGAGGAGCCGAAGGGGACCGTCATCGAGCAGAACCCGGACGCCGGTGTGGAGGAGCCCGAGGGGACGTCGGTGACGATCGTGGTGTCGTCGTTCGAGGAACCGACGGAGACGCCCAGCACGGCGCTGCCGACCGAGTCCCCGACGATCACGCCCACCGACACCCCGACCGAGACCCCGACCGGGGACATCTCTGCGACGCCCTAGCGTTCAGGCGAGCGGCTTCGCGTAGGTGATGTCGAGAAGGCCGTCGTACGCCGGCGCCACCACCAGCTCCTCGAGCCGCTCCTCCCAGCCCACGGCGATGTCGGGCTCGGCGGCGTCGCTGCGGTAGGACTCGAGGTAGTCGTCGGCGGCGATGGCCGCCGCCAGCGCGGTGGGGTCGCCGACGCCGGAGATCGTGTACGGCTGGGAGTACGGCACGCCCTGGAGCTGCACGGAGTTGCCGATGCACTTGATGCCGGTCGTGCTCACCACCCGTTGGCCCTGGATGGTGACCGCGGTCGCGCCGCCGGTCCACATCGCGTTGACGACCGCCTGGATGTCCTGCTGGTGCACGATGAGGAGGTTGGGGTTCTGCTGGCTCGACCTGGCGATGTCCTCTGTCGCGTCGGTGAGGACCACCGTCACGCCGGGGCCGGCCTGCTCGACCAGTCCCGCGGGCCCCTCGAGGGCCCGGGTGCGGGCGCGCAGCTGCCGCACCTCGCTGTTGTCGACGGACTCGGTGAGCGCGTCCACCTCGTCGTTGAGCCGGGAGAGACGGTCACCGAGGGCGTCGTACTGGCGGCTCTCGGTGCGGACCAGGGCGGCCAGGTCTGTGTAGCGGCCGGGGCGCAGGTCGGCGCCGCCGCTGTTGAGCCCGCTGACCGCGAACAGCCCGCCGCTGAGCAGCACGGCCAGCGGCGTGACCACGCGCCAGGCCGTCCAGCGACGCCGAGGTCGCTGCTTCTCCGGGGTGGTCGCGTCCGAGGTCTCCCCGGGGCGCACGTGGGCCTCCTGGCTCATGCCGACTAAGGTAGCCCGAGCCTCGCGCACGCCCGGTCTCCCGGCGCCGCGCGGGCCCCGTTCGAGTCCGCAGCACGAGGAGCTACCCAGTGCCGTCCCTGTCCCGGTCCCAGTCGTCGGACTTCCTCGACCCCGAGCGAGGACCCATCCTCTCGGTGCGGTTCGGCATCGCGCTGCTGTTGGCGGTGCTCGGCATCGCCTGGATGGCGTACTACTACCTCGCTGTCCGAGTCGACCCGACCGCCTTCCCCGCCCCCAAGGCCGGCAACCCGAAGTTCATGGCCGACCTGGAGGACTGGAACTACGCCATCGGGTTCGGCCTGCTGATGGTCGGCCTGATGGTGGCCGCGCACCCCAGCACGCCTCTCGGCCGCAACCGCGGCGTCGTGGTCACCATGCTGACCTGCTTCCTGGTCGGGCTGATCTGGATCTGTACGTACTACGTGCTCACCGGCCAGCACCTCGACAAGGTCCCCGTCTTCAACGACCTCGGCCAGTACAACCTGCTCATCGGCATCGGCTTCATGGCCGTCGGCTTCTCCTACGCCACGCGCTGGGAATGAGCTGACCCTCGGTCCCGGTCCGGCCGTCCACAGCTGGGGATGAACCTGGGGAGAACTACACGCGTGTAGTTATCCCCAGGGCTTGTCCACAATGGGGATAACTCGGGCCGAACGCTCAGGCGAGGACGACGATGCGCGCCACGATCGCGGTCGCGATGGCGATGCCGATCACCAGCAACCCGGCGACCTGGACCTGGGCGCGGTGCCGGCGTGGGGCGTAGACGAGCACGCTCGCGATGGCCAGTCCGCCGAGGAAGCCGCCGAGGTGGCCCTGCCAGGAGAAGCCGAACGTGAACGTGAGCACGGCGTTGATCCCGATCCACACGAGGATCGGCTGGACCTGCCCGCCGACCTTGAACGCCAGCACCAGCAGGGCGCCCATCAGCCCGAACACCGCACCCGAGGCGCCCAGGGTCGAGCTGTTCTCCGGGGCCGCCCAGAGGACCAGCGCCGAACCGGCGAACGCCGAGAGCAGGTACAGCGCGATGAACCGCAGCCGCCCGATGGCCAGCTCCAGCTGCGGCCCGAGCACCCACAACGCGAGCATGTTGAACCCGATGTGCCAGACCTGCTCGTGGAGGAACGCGCTGCTGAGCAGCTGCCAGTACGCCCCGTCAGCCACCCCCGCGTGCCAGGCGCCGTCGGCGTTGCTCAGGTTGTTGCAGACGGTCTCGGTGCCGACGCCGGGGTAGTACGCACCGGAGGACCGCAGCGAGTCGCACCGCCCGACCGGGAACAGGGCGAGCGCGTCGACGAGCTTGCTGCCCCGGCCACCGGAGGCCACGACCATCAGCCAGATCAGCACGTTGATGCCGATGATCACCATCGAGGTGATCCCGGCGTTGGAGGGCCGGAGCCCGCCGTACGCCGTCCGCCCGCTGCGCGTCGACCGCGCGCCCTCCTTGATGCACTCCGGGCACTGGAAGCCGACCGCCGAGTCCCGCATGCAGTCCGGACAGATCACCCGGTCGCACCGCTGGCAGCGGATGTACGCCTCGCGGCTCGGGTGGCGGTAGCAGGTCGGCACCGCCTCGGTGGGTGGGGGCGACGCGGGGTCGGACATGGGTGGGACGCTCGAGCCGGAGGTCAGTCGCGCTTGATCTCGACCGACTCGATGACGACCTCGTCGACCGGGCGGTCCTGCCGTCCGGTCTCGGTGGCCCCGATCGCGTCGACGACGTCGCGGGACGCCTGGTCGGCGACCTCGCCGAAGATCGTGTGCTTGAAGTTCAGCCACGGGGTCGCGCCGACGGTGACGAAGAACTGCGACCCGTTGGTGCCCGGGCCGGCGTTCGCCATGGCCAGCAGGTACGGCTTGTCGAAGGTGAGCTCGGGGTGCGGCTCGTCCTTGAACTGGTAGCCGGGCCCGCCGGTGCCCGAGCCGAGCGGGCAACCGCCCTGGACCATGAAGCCGGGGATCACCCGGTGGAAGGTCAGCCCGTCGTAGAACGGGCCGCTGCGCCCGTTGCCGCTGTTGTAGTCCTTGGTGCCCTCGGCCAGCCCGACGAAGTTGTCGACGGTCTCCGGCGCGTGGTTCGGGAACAGGTTCAACGTGATGTCACCACGGTTGGTCTTCAGGACGGCCTGCAAGTCAGCCATGTCTGCCTCTCGGACAAAGGGGGTTGCTACTGGGGTCTCGGGCTCGGAGACGCGCGGTACGGCGCGTGCTGACGACGATCCTGCCATGGCGGCCCACAGGAGCTGCCAGCCGAGTGATCAGAGGAGTTGCCGGCGTCGTGTGCCGCCCCGTCACCCCTACGGGCGTCGCACCCGTCAGGCGGGTGCGGCATGATCGAAGCACCACCCCAGGAGAGGAAGTGCGTTGACCATGCGCTTGCGCAAGAAGAAGTCCCTGTTCGACCAGGCCATCGACCAGGCATCCGACGTCGTCGACGCAGCGCTGCCCAGGATCGAGTCCGCCGTCTCCCAGGTCCGCGAGCAGGTGCGCGAGATGTCCAAGGACGCCGCGGAGGGTGCCCGCGACCTCGCCAAGGACACCAAGGTCAAGGCCGGGCCGCTGATGGCCGAGGGTCGCAGCCTGGCCTCCGACCTCGCCGACGCGACCCGCGATGTCGCCATTCCCAAGGCCAAGGCCGCCGCCCTGGCCGGCGCCGACAGGACCGCCGAGCTGGCCGCGTCCGGCCGGGACCTGGCCAACGCGAAGCTCGCTGAGGTCAAGGGCGACCCGAAGCCGAAGAAGCGCTCCAAGCTGCGCAAGGTGCTGGTCCTCGGCAGCCTCGCGGCCGCCGCCGGGTTCATCTACAACAAGATGCGCGCCCAGCCGCAGGCGGACAACTGGCAGTCGTCGTACACCCCGCCCACGTCCACGACCAGCTCCACCACGTCCAGCTCCCCCATGTCGGCGGACTCGACCTCGAGCGGGGTGCCGACCACCGGTGGCACCCACCTCGCGCCCGGCGTCGGCCCCGACGAGCCGGTGGGCGTGGACGACCCGATGGCCGCTCGCGCCGACGACTCGGGCGGCGCCTCGCCCGACGAGGCCATCGCGGACGGCGTCGAGGAGCCGCACGACGTGACGACCCCTGACGAGCCGGCCGAGGTCGTCGACGTGGAGACCGACGCCAAGAAGAAGTAGCTCCGTACCGCTGGTCGAGGAGGTCGCGCAGCGACCGTCACGAGACAGTGCCGCTGGTCCGCGGAGCTAGGCGGCCGCCTTCGGGCGACGGGGACGGGCATGCCGGGCCGGGAGGTCCTCGGGCCGGTGCTCCTCGATCCACTCGTCGATCCGCTCCCACCACCCGAACAGCCACTCGATCTGGGCGTCGCGACCCTCGGGGATCTCCGCGCGCGGCACGTGCCACCACTGCATGACCAGCCGCTTGTCCATCGGTAGCTCGCGCCACACGTCGCGCACGGTCAACAGGTGGTCCATGCCGGTGTGCGCCACCATCAGCACGTCGGCCTCGGGAGCCGCCGCCAGGGCCGTCAGGAAGCCGCCGGGGCGTGGGGCGAGGACGTTGGTCATCCGCTCGGCGCGAACCGCCATCCCGTGCATGCCGAGCTTGCGCAGCCGCTCGATGCCGCGCTCGCGCCGGCCGGGGGTGAAGTTGCCACCCTCGGGGAAGATCACGAAGGCGTCGTTCTCGTCGAGTCCCGTCGCGAGCTCGCCGATCTGCTCCTCGATCTGCTCGGAGGCGCTGCCACCGTTCTTCGGGTTCGGGCTGATGAACCGCGCCGGGATGCGGTGCAGGAGCACGTCGATGGCCGGGTCCCACGCGAGGCTGTCCTTGAGCACGACCCGCGGCTCGCGGTCGTACCAGTGCATCAACGCATAGATCACGATGAACGAGTCCCCCGGCCCCGCGTGCCGGGAGCACACGAGCAACGGCTTGCCGCGGTGGGCGTCCGGCGAGGGGCCCTCGGTGTCGATCCTCAGGTTGAGCACGCGGCGGGCCTCGCGGAAGAAGAGCCAGAGCACGCCCTGGACGAGGTCGTAGTGAATGCCTTCGTAGTACGGCGTCCGCACCCGCCAGCCGAACCCCGACGACAGCCAGAGGCCGAACAGGACGACGAGCAGCAACGACTCCACGAGCAGGTACAAGATCAGCAGCCACAGCAGGCGCAGCGGCCGCCAGTGACCGGGCAGCACCGGTGAGAGCGCGGCCGCGGCCACCACCCACAGCGGCAGGGTGGCGGCGATCAGCAGGGTCAGCGCGAGCACGATCGGCGCGCTGACCAGACGGCGCTTCTGGCGGGTCGACCAGACGATCGGGCCACTCACGGTTGGGCGTCCAGGTAGGCCAGGCTCGCCTCGTACGTCGCCTGGATGCGGTGGGTGACCGAGGAGAAGTCGCGGTGGCCGCGCAGCGAGTCGTCGCGCGGCGACGTACCGCGCGCGGGCAGCACGTGGGCCACCACGCCCTCGGGCAGGTCGGCCATCACCTTGGCGAACCGGTGCCGCCGGGCGATCTCGAAGGACACCCTCGCCACCTCCCACGGCCGCTTCGGCACCGAGAGCGGCCGGTCGATCCGGCCGACCTGGAGCACGTAGATCAGGTCCGCGCCGAGCTGGACCGCTCGATCGACGGGAATCGAGTTCACGATGCCGCCGTCGAGGTAGTGCTCGTCGCCCACGCGCGCAGGCGGCAGCAGCCCGGGCACCGCGGCGCTCGCCACGATCGCGTCCACGAGCGGGCCGGTGTGGAACCAGTGCTCGGCCGCCCGCTCGATGCTGGCGGCACAGACCTGGAACCGGACCGCCAGGTCCTCGAAGGTCATGTCGCCGAACTCCTCCACCAGTCGGTGGCGGATCGGTGAGGGAGAGTAGATGTGCGTGCCGGTCGACATCGCTCGCCGGACCGTGCGCAGCGGGCGGTCGCCGTACACCTCGCGTCCCGTGGCCGTCGACGCCCAGAGCTCGGTGAGCCGGTCGATGACGGCCGGCGACGGGTCCCGGGCGACCATCGCCCCGTTGAGGGCCCCGACCGAGGTGCCGAGGACCAGGTCGGGCCGGATGCCGCGCTCGAAGAGGGCGCGGAGCATGCCGACCTCGACCGCGCCGAGCACGCCACCGCCGCCCAGGACGAACGCGGTGGACACGCGGTCAGGCCCGTTCGGTGGTGAGGTCGGATTGCTCGGCGCGCACCTTGGCGACGACTGACCGCTCGACCCAGAAGATCACCAGCGGGATCAGCCCGGCCGCCAGCGCCAGAACGGTGAACGGGATCGTCCAGCCCGCCCGGCGCGCCAGCAGGAACGTGACGACGACGTAGACGATGAACACCCAGCCGTGCACGAGCCACAGGATGCTGGCGTTCTCACCGAAGGTCTGGAGGTCGGTGCCGTCGGTCGCCAGGTACTTCAGAGGAAGCGCGACGAGCGAGCAGAACGCCAGCAGAACGCCCACGACGAGCGCGAGGACACGGTACGACGTGAAGAGGCGGTCCACGTCGAGCGACCCTACCGAGTGGCCGATGGGACGGCGTCCCGGGCCGCGTCCGCGCGCGTCTCCTGGGCCCAGCGCCACCAGACGAACACCGCGAACGCCCCGAAGAACCACCACTCCAGTGCGTACAGCAGGTTGCGGATCGCGGTGAGGCGCCCGGCTTCAGGGAGTGCGTCGAGGTCGGCCTGGACCAGGCCGTCGCCGGCGTCACGCTGCACGACGTACGCGCCGTAGAGGTCGTGGTCGAACCGCTGCGCGAGGTCGGCGATGCGCAGCTGGGGGAGCACGTCGTCGGTGGGGTCGTCGTCGGGCGCGCCCGTGCTCTCCGAGGGCTGCAGCCAGCCGACCAGGTCCGCGGCGCCGACCGCGGGGGGTGCTCCGCCGGTCGTGGCCGTCCAGCCGCGCACGACCGGGAGCAACGACCCGTCGACGTCGACGAGGCCGACCACCCACGCCCCCTCACGCGCCTCGTGCTCCCGGCCGGACACGAACAGCGTGGCGTCCGGGACCCAGCTACCGGTCACCTCGACCGGCTGACCCACGAGCGAGCCCGGGAACGGGTCGTCGGGTCCGATCGCGTCGGCGAGCGGGATCGGGGCGGCGGTCGTCAGGTCCCGAGCCTCGGCCTCGCGGCGGTCCTGCCAGCCGTGGTACTGCCACAGCCCCAGCCAGCCCGCGGCGACCAGCGCGGCCACCACGAGCAGGTGCGCCGGCCAGGAGCGCGGCGCGAGGAGGACGGGCACCGGCACGCGGCCAGGATACGGAGGCAGCCTCTCGCTCTAGAGTGCCGCCATGACGACTGCCGTGCACCACCTCAACTGCGGCACCATGTCGCTGGCGGTGACGTTCGGGGGGCGGCTCGCGCCTCCGCGGATCGTGGCGCACTGCCTGCTGGTCGAGCGTGCCGGCGGGCTCACCCTGGTCGACACCGGCTTCGGGATGGGCGACGTGCGGAACCCGAAGAGGCTCACCCCGTCGTCCCGGATGCTGCTGCGTCCCCGGCTGACCGAGGAGGAGACGGCGGTGGCCCAGGTCCGGGCGCTGGGCTACGACCCGGCCGACGTCACCGACATCGTGCTCACCCACATGGACTTCGACCACGTCGGTGGGCTGGGCGACTTCCCGGCCGCGACGGTGCACGTGTACGCCGCCGAGCTGGACGCCGCCACCCACCCGCGGCTCCGCGAGCGCGCGAGGTACATCGAGGCGATGTGGGCGCACGGCCCGAAGTGGCGCCCGATCCCCGAGGCCGGCGACCAGTGGCTCGGCCTGCGTTCGGTGACCGCGCTGGACGACGACGTGGTGCTGCTGCCGCTGCACGGACACACCCGCGGGCACTGCGGCGTCGCGGTTCGCCGTCCGAAGAGCGGATGGCTCCTCCATGCCGGCGACTGCTACTTCGACGCCCGCGAGGCCCACGAGCCACCGGCCTGCGCACCCGGACTGGCCATGTTCCAGCGGATGATGGCCACCAACCACCGCCTGCGGATGGACAACCTGGAGCGGGTCCGCGAGCTGCGGTCGGCCCACCAGGGCGACGTCGACGTGTTCTGCGCTCACGCGGCCGCGGACTTCGACCGCTTCGCGACCGCCACCGCTGGTTGAGGAGGTTGCGCCGCAACCGTCTCGACACCTGGCGAGCGCAACGCTGACCCCACCGCTGGTTGAGGAAGGCGCGCTCGCGCCTGTCTCGACACGCGGCGAGCGCAACGCTGACCCCACCGCTGGTTGAGGAAGGCGCGCTAGCGCCTGTCTCGAAACCCGATGAGATGACCGCAGACCGCCTCCGGGGTTTCGAGACGGGACTTCGTTCACGACCCTCCTCAACCAGCGGGGGGTGAGGGGACCGCGGACCGCCTCCGGGGTTTCGAGACGGGACTTCGTCCCTCCTCAACCAGCGGGGGGAGGCGCGACCGCCGACCCCACCGCTGGTTGAGGAAGGCGCGCTAGCGCCTGTCTCGAAACCCGGTGAGATGACCGCAGACCGCTTGCGGGGTTCGTGACGGGACTTCGTCCCTCCTCAACCAGCGGGTGCCGGCGTCAGAGCCCCGTCGGCTCGTCCAGCGGCGTCGCGTCGTTGCACACGCCGAAGGGCAGGATCTCGGTCAGCGTGAGGTTCGCGGCTGCGACCGGGTTGCGGACGTGCAGGCCGATCCGCCCGGTGCCCGGATCGACGGCCGGGTCACCGGAGAAGCCGTCGGCGAACCCGATCGGCCCGGTCGTCGGCCAGTCGGCCACCAGGTCGGCCCGGTCGAAGAGGTCGTCGCGGCCCGGAGCGAACCAGGCCGTCGCCACGTCGTCGCCGAACGAGACGGCCACGGCGGGCAGGTCACCGAGGCCGGCCACGTCGTGCTCGGCCAGCACCGCGTCCTGGTCCTCGACGGTGGCGTCCGTGCCGAGCGCGTCGGTGAACGGGATGCAGCCCTTGCGGAGGTACGTCGACTCGGCGGGCTCCGGCAGCACCGCGACGAGGTCGGGGTCGCTGGCCCAGACCGGGTCGCCCTCCTCAGCCACGCCCAGCGTCAGCAGGTGGAGGTCCGGCCAGACCGTCGCGCCCGCCAACGGGCCGACGCGAGCGTCGACGGCCGCCTGCACCCTGGCCATGTCCTGGTCCGGCCGGAACCCCAGCACGTACCCCGCCCCGGACGGCCCGGTGAACCGTGCCTCCCAGTCGACGTCGTCCTCGGTCACGTCGTAGTCCAGCCACAGCTCGGAGTTGTCCGCGCGCAGCAGCCCGTCGGTCAGCAGCACCGTACTGCGCTCGGCCCGGTCCCAGAACGCCTGGCGGTCGGTCATCAGGTCCTGGCTCGTCAGGTCCGGCACGCCCAGTCGGGCGCGGATCGCGTCCAGGTCGGTGATCGTCACGTACTCGGCCTCGGCCGGCACCAGCACCAGCGCCGCGGCCCCGGGACGCAGGGCCCTGCCGGGGGTCAGGGGGGCGACGCTCAGCGTCGCCGACGGCACCGGACCCGGGTCGGTGGCTTCGTCCGCCCCGTCCTCACGCGACCGCACCAGCACGAAGACGGCAACCGCCGCCACCACGGCGAGTGCCAGCGCTGCCGCAACCCATCGACGTACCACGGGTGACATCATCGTCGGGTGACCATCACGGCGGATCAGGCGACCCGCTTCCAGACCGCGTTCGGCACGATGTCCGACGCGATCGGGCGGGCCGTGCTGGGCAAGGACCACGTGATCCGGCTGACGCTCACCTGTCTGCTGTCGGAGGGTCACCTCCTGCTCGAGGACCTGCCAGGGACCGGCAAGACGATGCTGGCGCGAGCGCTGGCCAACTCCGTCGAGGGGTCGCACGCGCGGATCCAGTTCACCCCGGACCTGCTGCCGACCGATGTCACCGGCGTGACGGTCTACGACCAGCACCGCGGGTCCTTCGAGTTCCACCCCGGCCCGATCTTCCACGACATCGTGCTGGCCGACGAGATCAACCGCGCATCCCCCAAGACCCAGGCGGCGCTGCTGGAGGTGATGGAGGAGGGGCACGTCACCGTCGACGGCATCACCCACGACGTACCCCGGCCGTTCATGGTGATCGCCACCCAGAACCCCATCGAGCAGGCCGGCACCTACCGGCTGCCGGAGGCCCAGCTCGACCGGTTCCTGTTCAAGACGTCGGTCGGGTACCCCGACGCCGAGTCGACCGAGGAGCTCCTGCTCAGCTCGCAGGTGCGTGACCGGGCGGGCCTGGTGACGCCGGTGGTCACCCGCGACGACGTGGCCCGGATGATCGCGATGGCCGGCGAGGTGTACGTCGACCGGTCCATCGTGCGCTACGTCCGGGAGCTGGCCGAGGCCTCGCGCGAGCTGACCCAGGTGAAGATGGGCCTGTCGGCCCGTGGCTGCCTGGCGTTCGTGCGGGCGGCGAAGACGTGGGCGGCGTCCGACGGCCGCGGGCACGTGGTGCCGCACGACATCGTCACGCTGGCCGAGCCGATCCTGGGACACCGGCTGCTGCTGGACGCCCAGGCCCAGTTCGGCGGCGTGCAGGTCGCCGACGTGGTGGCCACCCTGCTCGACGAGGTGCCACCTCCTCTCGACCGGACCGACTGACGCGATGCGCCGGTGGATGGCCCGCGGCTGGGCCGCCCTGCGCGACGGGGTCACCCCACTCGGCCGGGCGGTGCTCTCACTGGGCCTGCTGTCCCTGGCCCTCGCCCGGCTGACCGGGCTCGTCGAGCTGGGCGTCGTCTCGGCGCTGTGCCTGCTGCTCGTCGCCATCGGCCTGGCCGTCGTGCTCGCGCCAACGAGCGTGCGCGCCGACCTGGCCCTGCGTCCGGACCGCACCAGTGTCGGCGTGCCCGTCCGCGGCCGGCTCCGGCTGGTGAACCGCTGGCCGCTGGCGGTCGGACGGCCCGTCGTGGAGCTCTCCTCCGGTGCCGAGCGGCCGTGGGTACGCCTGCCCACGCTCCGGGCGCGAGGCACCCACGACTCCGACCTCGTGGTGCCCGCCCACCGACGCGGCGTGGTGGTCGTGGGCCCGGTGCTCTACCGGCGTACCGACCCCGTCGGACTGTTCGCCCGGCGCGTCCGGTGGGCGGGCCCCGTCGAGCTGCTCGTGCGGCCGGCGACGACCGACCTCGCCGGCCTCCCCGTGGGACAGCTGCGCGACCTCGAGGGGGTGGCCAGCGACCAGATCTCCATGAGCGACCTGGCCTTCCACGCCTTGCGTGAGTACGTCCGCGGCGACGACCTCCGGCACGTCCACTGGCGGTCCTCGGCGCGGGCCGGCCAGCTGCTCGTGCGGCAGTACCACGACTCCCGACGGACCTCGATCCTGCTGGTCGTGGACACCCGCAGGTCGGCCTACGCCGATCCCGACGACTTCGAGCTCGCCCTGTCGGTCGCCGCGTCGGTCACCCTGCGGGCGGGCCACGACGGTTACGACCTGACCCTGGTCTGTGGCCGAGTGACGGTCGGCGGCGCATCAGCCGGGACCGACCCGTCGTACGTGCTCGACGCCTTCTGCCGGGCCGAACTGGACCCGGCGGGCGTCACCCGTGAGCTGTCGGACCAGGTCACGCGCGGGCTCGGGGCGGCCTACGACGCCTCGATGCTGTTCCTGGTCACCGGCACGGCCGCGCCCGTCGACGAGCTCCAGCGAGTGGCGGCCGGGACGCCGCCCGACCTGTGGACGAGCGTGTGGCGCACCGGCAGCGGAGAGGCCGCCGGGCTGGCGGAGTACGCCGGCCGGCCGATCGTCACCCTGGGTGGGCTGGGTCAGCTGCCGGTCGCGATGAGCGAGGTCACCCGGTGACCCGCTGGCTGCAGTGGCGCGACCCGGCCTTGGCGTGGCTGCTGACCACCGCCGCGATCGCCGGGTGGTGGACGACGTTCACCGGATGGGCGTGGCTCGTCGTGGGCGCGGCCGGCGCCCTGGTCGGAACCGGCGTGGTGCTGGTGCACGCGTGGCGGCGGGCGATGGTGTGGGCACTGGTGACGGTGCCCCTCGCGTACCTGCTGCTGGGGATCGTCGTGCTCGGCGTCGACTTCACCGGCGGCGGCCTGCGCAGCACCACGTTCACGCGGGTGCTCACCGGAGCCTGGGAGGCCTGGCCGCTGCTCGTCGGCACGCACCCGCCCGTCGAGGCGACCGGCACCGTCCTGCTGGCGCCGGCGATGGCCGGCATGATCGTGGCGGCCCAGGCGACGGCGTTCACGCGCGCGGGCTCGCGGCCGGGCTGGCCGGTGGCACCGATCCTCGGCCTGCTCGCCTGGGTTCTCGTCACCGGCAGCCACTCGGCCTCGTCGGGCGCCTGGTCGCGGGTCCTGTTCGGCGGGCTCTTCGGGCTCGCCTGCCTGGCCTGGGTCGTGGTCCGCGCGGGCCGCGCCGACTCGCCGACGTCCGCGCGCTGGGTGCTCGCCGCGCCCGTCCTGGTGGTGAGCACGCTGCTGGCGGTGCCGCTCGGCGGCGCCCTGCTCGGCGACGGCGAGCAGCGTCTGGTGCTGCGCGAACAGGCCGCCGCGGCGTACGGCGTCGACCGGGTCTCGACGCCGCTGGACAGCTTCCGCCGGTTCCGCAAGCAGTCCGGCGACCTGCCCGACAACGCCTGGCGCCGGCAGCTGCTGCGTGCCACGTCGGCGCCCGACGGCACGGTGCTGCGGTTCACCGTGCTCAACCGCTACGACGGGCGGCACTGGATCGCGGCCAACGACGTGGAGCCGGGCAGCCACGAGGACCGGTTCCAGCTGTTCGGGGCCGACTACCTGACGACGCCGGCCGAGACCGGAACGACGCCGCCCATCCGGATCGACCTCACCGGCTCGTGGAACAGCCAGTGGCTGCCGCTCGCCGGTCGCCTGGTCGGGCTGAACACCGACTTCCCCGGCGGCGTGCCCGTCAGGGAGCTGCGCTTCAACCCGGTCACGTCGACAGCGATCGGGACCCGGACGCTCGGCGGCAACGACGAGTACGAGTTCTTCGCGACCTTCCCCGACACCCGCCTCCCCACCGACGCCCGGCCCTCGAGGTCGGTGGACGAGGCGACGTACGACGCCGCGGCGTTCCTCGACGGCTGGGCCGCGGTCGCGCGCCAGGGGACTTCCTCGCGTCTCGACGCAGTGCGGCGGGCGGCCGCGATGATGCGCGAGCGGGGCAGGTACAGCGACGGGGCGTTCGGCTGGGAGGTGCAGTTCACGCGGGGCCAGGACCAGGAGCGGCTCGACGACTTCATGAACGGCCCGCACATGGTCGGCAACGACGAGCAGTACGCCGCGGCAATGGCGCTCGTCGCCACCCGCCTGCGGGTGCCCGCGCGAGTGGTCGTCGGCGCGCGGCTGCCGCCTGACGGCATCGTCAAGGGCAACGACGTGAGCGCCTGGGTCGAGCTGCGTATCTCCGACGGCACGTGGCGCGAGCTCGCCCGCACGGCGTACATGTCCTTCCGAGCGCCCCGCCGCAACGACCCGGCCAACGCGCCGGTCGTCGTGCCCCCAGAGCCCTCGCCTTCCCCCTCGCCGTCCCCCTCGCCGTCCCCGTCACCGTCGCCCGAGCCGGAGCCTGAGCAGGACGACTCGCGTGAACCGGCCGCCGCGTCGTCGTACCCCTGGCGCTGGCTGCTGCTCCTGCTCGTGCCGGCCGCGGTCGGTGCCGTGCCGGCGTACAAGGTGCTCCGTCGGAGCCGCCGCCGCCGGGCCTCCCGGGTGTCGGTGAGGTACGTCGGCGCGTGGCAGGAGCTGCTCGACCGGGCCCGCGACCTCGGCCTCGCGGTCCCGGCCCGGCGCTCGCGGCCGTGGCAGGCCGTCGCGCTCGGCCCACCCACCCTGCCGCTGGCCCGGTCCGCGGACGACGCGGTCTTCGGTTCGGGCCCTCCCTCGGTGGAGTCCGCCGAGGCCTACTGGGCCTGGGTGCTCGAGGTACGTGGAGGGCTCGGCCCCGAGGTACCTGCATGGCGGCGCTGGCTGGCGCCGTTCAACCCGGCGTCGCTGCGGCGGGGTCGAGATCGATTCGTCAGCGGTCCTGCGGGTAGTCGCCGCGGGGGCGTCGCTGACGAATCGCGGGAACGTGCAACGCGGTGGAGCCTAGGGGACTCGAACCCCTAACCCCCTGCTTGCAAAGCAGGTGCGCTACCAATTGCGCCAAGGCCCCCAGAGCGACGGCCCGAGGGCCGGCCGGCTACTGCGTCGGGGACGACGGGGGGGTGACGTTGTCGGTCGCCTCGGCCCAGAGGGCCTGCTCGTGCTTGCCCTCGTCCATCTTCTTCTTGGCGTAGGCGACGCCGGCGGCGGCGAGCAGGATGAACAGAATCTTCTTCATGGCGGTGGTCTCCCGTTGTCGTAGCAGTGGGCCTAACAGGACTTGAACCTGTGACCTCTTCCTTATCAGGGAAGCGCTCTAACCGTCTGAGCTATAGGCCCGGGAGCGGTCCACCGACGCAGCTGGCGGACGGCGACCGAGGTGGAACATTACCGGACGGCTGGAGAGCCGACCGAATCGTTAGCGCTCGTCCTCGACCAGGGTGATGTCGATGCCGCCGAGCAGGGCCGACGACATGTTGTACAGGAACGCGGCGAGCGTCGCGATCGCGGTCAGCAGCACCACGTCGATCACCGCGACGAGCATCGTGAAACCGATGACGCGGTCGGTGCCGAGGTAGTCCTGGATCGTGAACGGCGTGTCGGCCTGGTCGCCGACGATGTCGCGGACCGTGGTGTTGATGGAGTCCCAGACGCCGGCGGCGCCGAGGACGGACCACACCATCAGCACGGACACGATGGTCACCACGCCGAGCGCGATCGAGAGCAGGAACGCCGTCTTCATCACCGACCACGGGTCGATCCGGGTCAGCCGGAGACGGGCGCGACGCGGCGGGCGCTGCTGGCGCGAGGAGCGGGTGGCGCGGGTGCGTTGGGTCGTCCGGCTCTGCTGCTCGGCGTGCGCCGGCTGCTCCTGGGGCGCCGGCGCGACGACCGGACGCTCGCCTCGAGGCTGCGGCGCGGCCGGCTCGTCACGTACGGCGGGGCGTACGGCGGTCTGGTCGGGCGCGGTGCCGTTCGTGGCCGGGGCGGCCGAGGGAGCCGAGACCTGGCGCACGGAGCTCAGCTTCTGCTGGAGGCGCTCCGAAAGCGACGGGGTGTCACTCGGCTCGGACTTCGGCATCGGCGGCAGCACCGGGGTCTCGGGACGGGCCTCCTGTCGAGGGGCGTCCAGCCCGGCCAGTCGCGCCTGCGTCTGCTCGGTCGGTCGCTCCGTCATCAGGCCTCACTCTCGGGTGGGGAATCGGCCGGGTGACCATCTGGGGTCTCATCGATTGTTGCACTGGACTCCACATCGTGCGATTCCTCGTCCGGGGATGTACCCACAGGTGTGGTAGTGGAGCCTGCTTCGTCATCAACGTCGTCACCGGTCACGTCACCGGCGTCGTCATCCGCCTCGTCGGCGGCCTCCGGGGTCTCCACCGACCTCGCCACCACCGCGACCGCGTCGCCGCCCTTGGGCGTCACGAACTTCACGCCCATCGTCGAGCGCCCGGTCGGGCGGAAGTCGTCGTTGATCGGGCTGCGGACGACCTGCCCGCCCTGGGTGATCGAGAGGATCTCGTCGCCGTCGACGACGATGAAGGCGCCGACCAGGTTGCCGCGCTCCTCGTTGGCCAGCGACATCGTCTTGATGCCGAGACCTCCTCGCGACTGCAGGCGGTAGTCGGTGATGCGCGAACGCTTGGCGAAGCCTCCGTCGGTCATGGTGAAGACGTACTGCGGGTGGACCGCGGCCAGCGCCTCCGCGGCGACCTGCTCCGCGCGGATCACCGACATCGACAGCACCGAGTCGCCGGCGCGGAACTTCATGCCGGCCACGCCGGACGTGGCCCGGCCCATCGGCCGCAGCTGGGTGTCGTCGGCGCGGAACCGGATCGCCTGACCCTTCCGCGACACCAGCAGGATGTTGTCGTCGGGCTCGACCAGCTCGGCGCCGATCAGCTCGTCGTCGTCCTCGCGGAAGTTGATCGCGATGACGCCGGCCTGCCGCGGGCTGTTGTAGTCACCGAGGCGGGTCTTCTTCACCAGACCGTTGCGGGTGGCGAGGACGAGGTAGGGCGCCTGCTCGTAGTCGCGGATCGCGAGCACCTGGGCGATGTTCTCGTCGGGCTGGAACGACAACAGACCGGCCACGTGGCCGCCCTTGGCGTCGCGCGAGGCCTCGGGCAGGTTGTAGGCCTTGGTGCGGTAGACCCGGCCGGCCGTGGTGAAGAACAGCAGCCAGTGGTGGTTGGTCGTCGCGATGAAGTGGTCCACCACGTCGTCGCCGCGCAAGGTCGCGCCGCGCACGCCCTTGCCGCCGCGCTTCTGGGAGCGGTACTGGTCGGAGCGGGTGCGCTTGGCGTACCCACCGCGCGTGATCGAGACGACGAGCTCCTCGTCGGGGATCAGGTCCTCCATCGAGAGGTCGCCGTCGGCCGCGATGATCTGGGTACGCCGGTCGTCGCCGTACTTCTCCACGATCTCGGCAAGCTCGTCGATGACGATCTGCCGCTGCCGGCCGTCGTCGGCGAGGATGTCCTCGAGGTCGGCGATGATGATCTCGAGCTCGGCCAGCTTGTCGATGATCTTCTGGCGCTCGAGGGCCGCGAGCCGGCGCAGCTGCATGTCGAGGATGGCCTGCGCCTGGATCTCGTCGATCTCCAGCAGCGTCATCAGGCCGGTGCGCGCCTCGTCGACGTCGGGGCTGCGCCGGATCAGGGCGATCACCTCGTCGAGGGCGTCGAGCGCCTTGACCAGGCCGCGCTGGATGTGCGCGTCCTCCTCGGCCTTGCGCAGGCGGTAGCGCGTCCGCCGCTGGATGACCTCGATCTGGTGGCTGACCCAGTAGGAGATGAACTGGTCGACGGTCAGGGTGCGCGGCACGCCGTCGACGAGCGCGAGCATGTTGGCCGAGAAGTTGGTCTGCAGCTCGGTGTGCTTGAACAGGTTGTTGAGCACCACTCGGGCGACCGCGTCGCGCTTGAGGACGATGACCAGGCGCTGTCCGGTGCGGTCGGAGGTGTCGTCGCGGACGTCGGCGATCCCCTGCACGCGGCCGAGGTCGGCCAGCTCGGCGATCTTCAGCGCGAGATTGTCCGGGTTGACCATGTAGGGCAGCTCGGTGATCACCAGGCAGGTGCGGCCGCGACTGTCCTCGTCGATCTCGATGACGGCCCGCTGGGTGACCGAGCCGCGGCCGGTGCGGTAGGCCTGCTCGATCCCCGTGTTCCCGACGATCAGCGCGCCGTTGGGGAAGTCGGGGCCCTTGATCCGCTCGAGCAGGGCGTCCTGGAGCTCCTCACGGCTGGCGCCGGGGTTCTCCAGCGCCCACTTGGCGCCCTCGGCCACCTCGCGCAGGTTGTGCGGCGGGATGTTGGTGGCCATGCCCACCGCGATGCCGGCCGATCCGTTGACCAGCAGGTTGGGGAACCGGGCCGGCAGGATCGTCGGCTCCTGGCTGCGCCCGTCGTAGTTGGGCTGGAAGTCGACGGTCTCCTCGTGGATGTCGCGGACCATCTCCAGCGCCAGCGGCGCCATCCGGCACTCGGTGTACCGCATCGCGGCCGCGGAGTCGTTGCCCGGCGAGCCGAAGTTGCCCTGGCCGTTGATCAGCGGGGCGCGCATCACCCACGGCTGGGCGAGGCGGACGAGGGTGTCGTAGATCGCGGTGTCGCCGTGGGGGTGGTACTGGCCCATCACGTCGCCGACGACGCGCGAGCACTTGGAGAACCCGCGGTCGGGCCGGTAGCCGCCGTCGTACATCGCGTAGAGCACCCGGCGGTGCACCGGCTTGAGGCCGTCGCGTACGTCGGGCAGCGCGCGCCCGACGATGACCGCCATCGCGTAGTCGAGGAAGGCCCGCTGCACGGACGTCTGCAGCTCCACCGGCTCGACCCGGCCACCGGGGGTCGGGGTGGGCGGCTGGCTGGGGGTCTCGGTCATGGCTCTTCTCTCTGTGTCTCGCTAGGCATGTCTAGGGAATCCACTAGACACCTAGATATCGAGGAAGCGGACGTCCTTGGCGTTGCGCTGGATGAAGGACCGGCGCTGCTCGACGTCCTCGCCCATCAGGATCGAGAAGATCTCGTCGGCCTGGGCGGCGTCCTCGAGCGTGACCTGCAGCATCAGCCGCTGGTCGGGGTCCATGGTGGTCTCCCACAGCTCCTTGGCGTTCATCTCGCCGAGGCCCTTGTAGCGCTGGACGGGGTTCTCCTTGGGCAGCTTCTTGCCCGCCGCCTGGCCGTCGCGCAGCAGCGCGTCGCGCTCGGCGTCGGAGTAGACGAACTCGTGCTCGGCCGGCTTGTTCCAGCGCAGCCGGAAGAGGGGCGGCTGCGCCATGTAGACGTATCCGCCCTCGATCAGCGGGCGCATGAAGCGGAAGAGCAGCGTCAGCAGCAGGGTGTTGATGTGGTGGCCGTCGACGTCGGCGTCGGCCATCAGCACGACCTTGTGGTAGCGCAGCTTGTCGATGCTGAACTCTTCGTGGATGCCGGTGCCCAGCGCGGAGATGATCGACTGCACCTCGGCGTTGCCGAGGACCTTGTCGATGCGGGCCTTCTCGACGTTCAGGATCTTGCCGCGGATCGGCAGGATCGCCTGGATGCGCGGGTCGCGGCCCTGTCGTGCCGAGCCGCCGGCCGAGTCGCCCTCGACGATGAAGACCTCGCACTCCTCGGGGTTGGTCGACTGGCAGTCGGACAGCTTGCCGGGCAGGCCGCCGCCGCCGAGCAGCCCCTTGCGGGACCGGGCGAGGTCGCGCGCCTTGCGCGCGGCCATCCGCGCCGACGCCGCGGCCTGCGCCTTGCGCACGATGTCGCGGCCCTCGGCGGGGTTCTGCTCGAGCCACGCGCCGAGCTGGTCGTTGACGGTGCGCTGCACGAAGCCCTTGGCCTCGGTGTTGCCGAGCTTGGTCTTGGTCTGGCCCTCGAACTGCGGCTCAGCCATCTTGATCGACACGATGGCGGTCAGGCCCTCACGGATGTCGTCGCCGGAGACGCGGTCCTCGCGCTTCTTGATGAGGTTGTTGGCCTCGCCGAACGTGTTGATCTGCCCGGTCAGCGCCGCGCGGAAGCCTTCCTCGTGGGTGCCGCCCTCGTGGGTGTTGATGGTGTTGGCGAAGGTGTGCACCGACTCGGTGTAGGAGGTGTTCCACTGCATGGCCACCTCGAGGCTCATGTGCTGGCCCGCACCCTCGGGGGCATCGGCCTCGAAGGAGATGATCGTGGGGTTGGCCGCGGTCTTGCTGCGGTTGAGGTGGGAGACGTAGTCGACCAGGCCCAGGTCGTACTTGAAGATCCGCTCCAGGCCCCCGCCGTCGGCACGCTTGATGGCGGCGGAGTCCGCCTCGTCGATCTCGGCCGGCACGGTGTCGTCCTCGACGGCTTCGACCAGCTCACCCGCGGTCGGGCGCTCGTCGCGGATGACGATCTCGAGACCCTTGTTGAGGAAGGCGTACTCGCGCATCCGGTTGGTGAGGAGCTCCAGGTTGTACGTCGTGGTCTCGAAGATCTCCTCCGAGGCCCACCAGGTCACGGTCGTGCCGGTGCCCTCGCCGTCCTCCATGGGGCGGATCTGCTCGAGCGGGGCGTCGGGGACGCCGAGCTGGAAGGTCTGCCGCCAGAGGTGGCCGCGGTTCTTGACCTCCACGATCAGCCGGGTCGAGAGCGCGTTCACCACGGACACGCCGACGCCGTGCAGGCCGCCGGACACCTTGTAGCCCCCACCGCCGAACTTGCCGCCGGCGTGCAGCAGCGTCAGCGCCATCGTCACCGCGGGCAGCTCCTGCCCCGGTGCGGTGTCGGTCGGGATGCCGCGGCCGTTGTCGATGACCTGGACGCCGCCATCGGCGCGGAGGGTGAGCACGATCCGGTCGCAGTAGCCGGCCAGCGCCTCGTCCACGGCGTTGTCGACGATCTCGGTGATCAGGTGGTGCAAGCCGCGCTCACCGGTCGAGCCGATGTACATGCCCGGACGCTTGCGGACCGCCTCGAGCCCCTCGAGGACGGTGATCGCGGACGCGTCGTAGTCGCCGTTGTCGTCGGCCCAAACGTCTGGCAAGGGACCAGGATCAGTCGCGTTGACGGTGGTCGGTTCCTCGCTCACACACACCTCTTCGGATCGGCCCTGGCCACGGCGGTACACATGACGCGGGTCGCGGCGGTGGTAGCTCGCGACCCGATGTCCATACTAGCCCGCTGAGGGCCGCATTCCACGTCGGCATCCCCAGGGGAGGGGGGTCGGAGGACCGAAACCGGCCGTGAGCGGCTCGCAAAGGGCGGTGGAGGGCCCTCGCAGGGGTGTGGTGGAGTCCCTATACGTCCGCCGAGCCCTCAGATCGACCAGCAGGCGGCCAGCAGGTGATCAGCGGGTGATCAGCCGTAGGTGTCGCGCGGCCCCCGGCCGTCCCGGACCGAACGTGGTCCCTTCTTCCAGTTCGGCAGGTGCGGGCCGGCGATCTCGACGAGGGTCACGGTGCCGTGACCGAGCTCCTCGTTGAGCCGCTTGACCAGGCTCGGGGCGAGGTACTTCAGCTGGGCCGCCCACGCCGTGGAGTCGGTGCGCACGCCGAGCACACCGTCGGCGAAGGTCTCCGGTGTCACGTGCCGGGCGACCTCGTCGCCGACCAGCTCGGCCCAGCGCGCGAAGACACCGGCCACCCGCAGGTCGACATCCCAGCCGTGGTCGTCGACCAGCCGGTTGACCGTGACATCGAGGAGCTGGGGGTCCCGCTCGTCGGGAAACGCGCCGGACGCCTTGGCGGGACCAGTACGCCGGGCGGCGGCCGAGCGGCGTACGCGCTTGGTCGGCGAGGACCGTGCCGTCGACCGGGCCAGGTCCTTGGCCAGGTCGAGCCCGTCGGCCCGATGATCGGCCGGCTGCGCCTCGGGCTCCTCCTCAGTCGACACGGGTCACCTCCCCGCCACCGACCCGGAAGCGCACCCCGGCCAGCTTCTCGGGCACGTCGTCGTCGACCGCCGCGGTGACCAGCACCTGCTCGGCGCCGGCGACCAGCTCCGCCAGCTGCGCCCGGCGCTCGCCGTCGAGCTCGGCGAACACGTCGTCGAGGATGAGGATCGGGTCGTCGCCGTCGGCGCGCAGCAGGTCGTAGGCCGCCAGCCGCAACGCGAGCGCGAACGACCAGGCCTCGCCGTGGCTGGCGTAGCCGCGGACGGGCAGCCGCGTGCCGTCCGCCTCCCCGAGCCCCAGGGTGAGGATCAGGTCGTCGCGGTGCGGGCCGACCAGGGAGAGGCCACGGTCCAGCTCGTCCTGGCGGCGTACGGCGAGCGCGGCCAGCAACCCCTCGGTCAGCGAGCCGCGCTCTCGCTCCGGTGAATTCGCCGGGCCGAGCTCGAACGACGGCTTGTAGTCCATCGCGGCATCGTCGCGCGACGCACCCCGGGCCACCGTGGCGTAGGCATTGCCCAGGTGGGGACGCAGGTCCTCGACCAGGGCCAGCCGCTCGGCCAGGATCTCGGCGCCGACCCGGGCGAGGTGGGAGTTCCAGGTCTCCAGCGTCGAGAGTGCGGATTCTTGGCTGTCGCTGGCGCGGCGCGCATGGCCGGCCGTCTTGAGCAGGGTGTTGCGCTGGCGCAGGATCCGCTCGTAGTCGGCCCGCACGCCCGCGAGCCGTGGGGTGCGCAGCACCAGCAGGTCGTCGAGGAACCGGCGGCGCTCCGCCGGGTCGCCCTTGACCAGCGTCAGGTCCTCGGGCGAGAAGACCACCGTGCGCACCAGACCGACCAGCTCGCGGGTGCGGGGCAGCGGCGACTTGTTGACCCGCGCGCGGTTCGCCTTGCCGGGGTTGACCTCGACCTCGAGGACCGCGGTGCGCCCGTCCTTGACGACCGCCGCCCGGATGACCGCCTGGTCGGCGCCGGACCGGACGAGCGGCGCGTCGGTGGCGACGCGGTGCGAGGTCAGCCGGGAGAGGTAGTCGATCGCCTCGACCAGGTTGGTCTTGCCCTGGCCGTTGCGGCCGATGAACGCCGTGGGGCCGGGCTCGAGGACGACCTCGACGTCGGCGTAGGAGCGGAAGTCGTGCAGGACCAGGTGCGAGACGTACACGTGGTCAGGCGGGCGAGGCGTCGCCGCCGGGCGGCGGCCCGCTCTGCACGGCGTGCCCGCCGAACTGGTTGCGCATCGCGGCGATCGCCTTCATGGCCGGGCTGTCGTCCTGGCGGGAGATGAACCGGGCGTAGAGCGCGGCGGTGATCGCCGGCGTCGCGACCGCGTTGTCGATGCCGGCCTCGACCGTCCAGCGACCCTCACCGGAGTCCTCGGCGTAGCCGCGGATCTTCGACAGGTCGGGGTCCTCGTCGAGCGCGGTCACGAGCAGGTCGAGCAACCAGGACCGGATCACGGTGCCCTCGCGCCACGAGCGGAAGACCTCGGTGACGTTGTCGACCAGGTCGACCTTCTGCAGCAGCTCCCAGCCCTCGGCGTAGCTCTGCATGACGGCGTACTCGATGCCGTTGTGGACCATCTTCGAGAAGTGCCCGGCGCCCACGGCACCGGCGTGCACCGACCCGAACTCACCCTCGGGCTTGAGGGCGTCGAAGGCCGGCTGGACCTTGGCGATGTCCTCGGCCGAGCCGCCGTACATCAGGGCGTAGCCGTTCTTCAGGCCCCAGACCCCGCCGGACACCCCGCAGTCGACGAAGCCCACGCCCTTCTCGGCGAGCATGGCGGAGTTCGCCTGGTCGTCGGTCCACCGGGAGTTGCCGCCGTCGACGACGAGGTCGCCCTCACCGAGCAGGTTGCCGAGCTCCTTGACCGTGTCGCGGGTCGGGTCGCCGGCCGGGACCATCACCCAGACCACCTTCGGCGAGGGCAGCTTCTCGACCATGTCCGCGAGGCTGTCGGCATCGGAGACGTCGGGGTTGCGGTCGTAGCCGACGACGGTGTGGCCGGCGTCGCGGAGGCGGGTCCGCATGTTGCCGCCCATCTTCCCGAGCCCGACGAGTCCGATGTCCATAACGGCATGCCTCCTGGGTGCAGTGGCGAGGTGGGTGGTCAGGACAGCAGGCGGCGGGGCATCAGCAGGTAGCGGAACCCGGGGTCCCTGTCATTGTCTGGGTTGTCCTCACCGATCGAACCACTGATGACGACGGGCTTGGAAGCCTGCGTGAAGGAGAGCTCCACGACCGCCTCGTCGATGGCGGTCAGGCCGTCGAGCAGGAACTGCGGGTTGAAGCCGGTCGTCAGGTCGTCGCCGTCGATGGTCGCCTCGATCGACTCGGAGGCCTGGGCCTCGTCACCGGACCCGGCGTCGAGGGTGAGCACGCCGTCGGAGAACGCCAGCTGGACCGCGGTGTTGCGCTCCGCGACCAGGGCGACGCGCTTGACGGACTCGACGAGGGCGAGCTTGTCGACGAGCGCCTTGGTGAGGTGCTCGCTGGGGAACAGGCTGCGGACCTTGGGGAACTCGCCGTCGAGCAGCCGGGTGGTCGTACGCCGGGTGCCGCCGGCCGCGGACCCCTCGAAGCCGATGATCCCCTCCCCCGACCCGCTGGCCGACAACGCGATCGTCACCTCGGGTCCGGCGGTCAGCGCCTTGGCCGTGTCGCCCAGCACCTTGGCCGGCACGAGGGCGGCCAGGGAGGCGTCCGGGCTGTTGGGGTTCCAGGTGAGCTCGCGGTGCGAGAGCCGGAACCGGTCGGTGGCGAGCAGCGCGATGGTCGAGCCGGAGATCTCCAGCCGGACTCCGGTCAGCACCGGCAGCATGTCGTCGCGGCCGGCGGCCGTGACCGCCTGGGCCACCGCGTGGGCGAACTGGTCCGAGGGCACCGTGCCGGAGGCGGCCGGCATGTCCGGCAGCGTCGGGTAGTCCTCGACCGGCATCGTCTGGAGGCTGAACCGCGCCGAGCCGCAGGTGATCGACACGCGGGATCCGTCGAGGGTGACGTCGACCGGCTTCATCGGGAGGCTGCGGCAGATGTCGGCGAGCAGCCGGCCGCTGACCAGCGCGCGACCCTCGTCGGAGACCTCGGCGGTCAGCGTCGCACGGGCCGAGGTCTCGTAGTCGAAGGTGGAGAGCACCAGGCCCTCGTCGCCGGCGTCGATGAGCAGGCCGGACAACACGGGGGCACTGGGTCGGACGGGCAGGCTGCGGGCAGCCCAGGCGACGGCGTCGGCGAACGCGTCGCGTTCCACGCGGAACTTCACGAGGTGGTCCTCACTTGGGTCCTTCGAAGGTCAGGGTGGGAAGGCACGACCGGACACTGAGGGGGAACGGTTCGACGAATCCTGCCACGCGGGGCCGACGCTGGGGAGTAGGGCCCGTCGAGCGGCCACCGGAGTGACCCGTGGGGACTCGCAAGTGGCTGGTTGTCCCCAGGAAGGGGCGCCGAGCGACGTTCACCGAGGATCACTGGAAATAGAGGTTCTCAGTCGTAGTAGCAGCGGTGGATATGTGGAGAACTCGTGTCCGTGCAGGTCAGGCCGACGACCTCGTCCCCAGACCGTGTGGACGAGCCGGGGAGGAACCCGTGACGCCGGTGTACGTGGTGACGGGGGCCACGCCGTTGTCCCCAGTTGTCCACAGTCGCTGTGGACGAAATGCGGCGCGTCGCACAGCTGCCCGCACATCTTGCGCCGTTGTAGTTCGCACCAGTGGTCTACCCGTCAGTTCTGTCGGGCGTGCATCTTGATGCGGTTGGTCAGCTCCGAGACCTGGTTGAAGACCGCGCGGCGCTCGGCGAGCAGCTGGTTGATCTTCCGGTCGGCGTACATCACCGTCGTGTGGTCGCGGTTGCCGAACTGGGCGCCGATCTTGGGCAGCGACAGGTCGGTCAGCTCGCGGCAGAGGTACATCCCGATCTGCCGGGCCATCACCAGGTGCCGGCCGCGGCTGGGCCCGGTGATCTCCTCGATGGGCAGCCCGAAGTACGCCGAGGTCTGGGCGATGATCAGCGATGCGGTGATCTCGGGCTCGCCGCCCTCGGGGATCAGGTCCTTCAGCACGATCTCGGCCAGGGTCATGTCGACCTCCTGGCGGTTGAGGTTGGCGAAGGCGGTGACCCGGATCAGGGCACCCTCGAGCTCGCGGATGTTGGTCTGGATCTTCGAGGCGATGAACTCCAGCACGTCCGGCGGCGCGGTGAGCCGGTCCATGGCGGCCTTCTTGCGGAGGATCGCGATGCGCGTCTCGAGGTCCGGCGGCTGGACGTCGGTGATCAGGCCCCACTCGAACCGGTTGCGCAGCCGGTCCTCCAGCGCCTCGAGCCGCTTGGGCGCGCGGTCGGAGGTCAGCACGATCTGCTTGTTGGCGTTGTGGAGAGTGTTGAAGGTGTGGAAGAACTCCTCCTGGGTCTGGGTCTTGCCCTCCAGGAACTGGATGTCGTCGATCAGCAGCACGTCGACGTCGCGGTACTTCCGCTTGAACCGGTCCTGCCGGTCGTCGCGGATCGCGTTGATGAACTCGTTGGTGAACTCCTCGCTCGAGACGTAGCGGACCTTGGCCCCGTTGTAGAGGCTGCGGACGTAGTGCCCGATCGCGTGGAGCAGGTGGGTCTTGCCCAGACCCGAGTCGCCGTAGACCAACAACGGGTTGTACGCGCGGCCCGGAGCCTCGGCGACCGCGACGGCGGCCGCGTGGGGGAACCGGTTGGACGAGCCGATGACGAACGTCTCGAAGGTGTACTTCGGGTTCAGGCGGGTCTCGAGCACCGACGTACGGGCCTGCTCGGTGGGCTCGTCGCCGAGGCTCGGTATGTACGTCGACGAATCGACAAATGGATGTGTCGAGTTGTCGACAAGCCGACCCTTAGTGGTGTCCTCGGCCCGGTCGGCCACCAGGGACGGGTTGACGGTGACGCCCAGCCGGATCTCCCGGCTGAACGTGGCGGTCAGGCCCTCCTCGATCTGGGGGCGCAGCCGGCCTTCGAGCTGGTTGCGGGTGAACTCGTCGACCACCTCGATGATCGCCTGGTTCCCGTGCAGGGTGACCGGGGCGCTGCTCTCGAGCCAGGCGCGCTGGTTGGGTTGCAGCTCGGCGACCACCGACCACCAGGCCGCTTCCAGGTCGGTGTCTTGTGGTGCCGGCTGCTGATCCGGTTGCTGGTCGTCCACGTGGTGCCCGCCGCCCTCTCGTGATGTGAAGTCTCCACATGCTTCTCCACAACCTGTGAAGGAGCCGTCGTATCGTGGGTCCCCATCGCGCAACGGCCGCGCAGGACCGCTCCCGGAGACGTTTCCGCAGGTCAGAGCGTTGTGGGCGGCCGAATAATCTGCTGGGCGCCCGGGTCGCTGGCTGGCGGCACCGGAGGTGATGGGGGACGACGGGGAATCTCGTCGTGGCCGAACCTAACCCGCTGTGGAGGGCCGCGGCAAGCCGTCATCCACAGGCTGGGGACGCTGTCCCCAGGGCTCCGGCAGGTGCGGGCATGGCCGTGGTTTGACCCTGTGGAAGACGGTCGCGTACCGTTGGCCGGTCACCTGTCGTGGCGCTGCCCATGCGTGCCCTGCCGGGTGCGCGCGTGCCGTGCGCCGAGGTGTCCGAGACTCAGACGCTGGCCCATTCGAGGGCCTCGACCCACCGGAGAAAAGTCGTGACCAAGCGTACGTACCAGCCGAACAACCGCCGCCGCCACAAGGTGCACGGTTTCCGCCTCCGGATGCGTACCCGTGCGGGTCGCGCGATCCTGTCGGCGCGTCGTCGCAAGGGCCGCAGCAAGCTCGCCGTCTGAGCCGGCGCGTCCGGCATCGACGGCAACCCAAGGTACTGGCGTGCTGCCCGCGGCTGCCCGGCTCACCTCCGGTGAGTCGTTCCGGCGCGGCGTCCGCGAGGGCCGTCGGGCGGGGAGCCGCACCCTCGTCCTGCACCTGTCGGCACCCGACGGCCATCTCGACGGCCATCTCGACGGCCAGTCCGAAAGCTCGGCACGTGTGGGTTTCGTCGTGGGCAAGACCGTCGGCGGTGCGGTGGTCCGCAACCGGGTACGCCGCCGGCTGCGGCACCTGGTCCGTGACCGGCTCGCCGACCTGCCGCCCGCCTCGACGCTGGTCGTCCGGGCCCTGCCGGCCGCCGGCGAGGCGTCGTTCGACGAACTCCGCGACGACCTCGGTCGTTGTCTGGGACGAGTCGCTCCCATGAACCAGCCCACATGAAGTACGTCCTGATCGCCCTGCTGCGCGGCTACCGGGCCGTGATCAGCCCGCTGTACGGGCAGGTCTGCCGCTACCACCCGTCGTGCTCGGCCTATGCCTTGGAAGCCGTGCAGGTACACGGCAGCATCAAGGGGACCTGGCTGGCCGTACGCCGGCTGGGTCGCTGCCACCCGTGGGCGGCCGGCGGCTACGACCCCGTCCCGCCCCACCCGACCCGCACCACGACAGGCTAGGAGCCCTTCCCGTGCTCGATTTCCTCGGCGCCGTCGGCCACATCATCATGACGCCGCTCTACTACGCGGTGTCCGCGGTGATGGTCTCCTGGCACTGGTTGCTCAGCCTGGTGCTGGATCCCGACGCCGGTATCACCTGGGCGCTGTCGATCATCGGGCTCACGCTCGTCGTCCGGGCGGCGTTGATCCCGCTGTTCGTCAAGCAGATCAAGTCCAGCCGGAACATGCAGCTGATCCAGCCGCGGGTCAAGGAGCTGCAGAAGAAGTACGGTCACGACCGCGAGCGGCTGGCCGCCGAGACCATGGCGCTGTACAAGGAGACGGGCACGAACCCGTTCGCCTCGTGCCTGCCACTGATCGTGCAGATGCCGATCTTCTTGTCGCTGTTCAGGATGCTCGACCAGGCCGCGAAGAAGAACAAGGCCCACGGCTTCCTCAACGACGACCTGGCGGAGTCCTTCGGGAAGTCCAAGATCTTCGGGCACATCCCGATCAAGGACACCTTCATCAACAACAACGGCAACACGGCCGTGATGATCCTGGCCGCGCTCCTGGTCGTGGCGATGACGGCCACCACGTTCCTCACCCAGCGTCAGCTGATGAGCAAGAACATGCCGGCCGATGCGCTCACCGGGCCGTACGCCCAACAGCAGAAGATGCTGCTCTACGTTCTACCGGTCGTCTTCGCCGTCGGTGGCGTGGCCTTCCCCATCGGCGTGCTCTTCTACTGGACCACCTCGAACCTGTGGACCATGGGCCAGCAGTTCTACGTGATCCGCAACAACCCGGCCCCGGGTACGCCCGCGTTCGCGGCCAAGCAGAAGCGCGACCAGGCCAAGGGCATGACGAGCGGCGTCGAGCCCGCCGAGGCCGGTGGGGTGGCCACCGCGACCGAGGAAGTCGTGGAGCCGCCGCGCCCCGCTTCCCGGCAGCAACCCAAGAAGCAGTCCCGCCAACAGCGGAAGAAGGGTGGCGGAGCCCCGCGGGCCTCCGGCGCCACGAACGAGGGAGACAGCGCATGAATGACGAGCTGACCACCGAGCCGGTCGACGTGGACGAGGTGACCGATGAGATGACCGATGAGACGACGGGCGAGCTGACGGGCGAGGTCTCCGACGACGGGTCGGACGCGGCGCCGCAGCAGACGGCCGACGACGCACCCGCGACCGACGAAGTGCCCGCGGCCGACGAGGCACCGGCGAGTGGCGAGGACGACGAGCGGGTCTCGCAGCTCGAGCGCGAGGGGGACGTGGCCGCGGACTACCTCGAGGAGCTCCTCGACATCGCGGACCTGGATGGCGACCTGGACATGGACGTGGACGGCGATCGCGCCGCGGTCTCCATCGTCGGTGCGGACCTGAACCAGCTGGTGGGCCAGCGCGGCGAGGTGCTCGACGCGCTTCAGGAGCTGACCCGACTGGCGGTGTACCGCGAGACGGGGGAGCGGTCCCGGCTGATGCTGGACGTCTCCGGCTACCGCGCCGCGCAGCGCGCCCGGCTCGTCGAGCTGGCCCGGGAGTCCGTGCAGCAGGTCAAGGAGACCGGTGAGCGGGTGGCGCTGGACGCCATGTCGCCGTTCGAGCGCAAGGTCGTGCACGACGCCGTGGCGGAAGCCGGCCTGACCTCGGAGTCGGAGGGCGTCGAACCGCGGCGGTTCGTGGTGATCCTGCCGGCCTGATGCGTTCCCGATGAACGATGTTTCACGTGAAACACCCGCCGCGCCCCCCGGGGCGCGGCGGGTGTTCGGCGTGGAGGGGCTGGCCCTGGCCGAGCGGTACGCCGAGCTGCTGGCGACGGACGGTGTGGTGCGCGGGCTGATCGGCCCCCGGGAGGCGGCTCGCCTCTGGGACCGGCACCTGCTGAACAGCGCGATCCTGGGTGAGGTGGTGGCCGAGGGCGCCACCCTCGTGGATGTCGGTTCGGGTGCGGGGCTGCCCGGCCTGGCGCTGGCCATCGCCCGCCCGGACCTCTCGGTGACGCTGCTCGAGCCGTTGCTGCGACGGACCCGGTTCCTCGACGAGGCCGTGGCGGTTCTGGGCCTGGGGGAGCGCGTCGAGGTGCTCCGCGGCCGCGCCGAGGAGCTGCACGGCCGTCGGACGTGGGACGTGGTGACCGCCCGGGCGGTGGCGCCCTTGGAGCGGTTGGCCGGCTGGTGCCTGCCCCTGGCAACGGCCGGCGGCGAGCTGGTGGCGATGAAGGGTGCCTCCGCCGGCGCCGAGGTGGCGCAGGCCTGGCCGGCTCTGCGTCGACTGGGGTGCGCGATGCCCGTCGTGGTCGAGCTGGGGGCAGACCTGCTGGCCGATCCCACCTGGGTGGTGCGAGTGGCCCGGCCCCCGGACGGGCCGGTAGGTTGGCGCGGTCGCCCGGTGCCGGGCACGCGCGCGAGGAACCACCGGAGGACGAGTGACTGACCAGGCCGGAGCGGCACATGGGCTGGTGATCAACGAGCTCGGCTGGCCCGCGGGTCCCGGTAACGGGCCCGACCATGGAGAGCCAAGCGGGTTATCCACCGGTCTGGGGTGGCCCGAGGAGCGTGTTCCTCCACAGGCTGAACCGGTTTCTCCACAGGCTGAGACCTCGGACGACGGGCCCGATGTTTCACGTGAAACCGACGGACTGCCGGATCGGGTGCTCACCGCGGGAGACCTCTCCGCGCTGCCACCGAGCTTCGACGACGAGACCACCCCCCTGGCGCGGGCCGCCGAGCACTCGGTGCTGGCCCGGATGGGCGCTCGTCAGCGGGTGGCCATGCCACGGCCCGAGGCGACCCGCGTGCTCGCGGTGGCCAACCAGAAGGGCGGGGTCGGCAAGACCACGACCACGGTCAACATCGCCGCCGCGCTGACCCAGCTGGGTCAGCGCGTGCTGGTGGTGGACCTGGACCCGCAGGGCAACGCCTCGACCGCCTTCGGTGCCGCCCACCAGCGCGGTGTCCCCTCGACGTACGACGCCCTGGTCGACGGCACCCCGCTCGCCGACGTGGCCCGGCCCGCCGAGGGCGTGGAGAACCTCTGGGTGGTCCCGGCCACCATCGACCTGGCCGGTGCGGAGATCGAGCTGGTCAGCATGGTCGCCCGGGAGAACCGGCTGACCAAGGCGCTCGCCTCGCACCCGGGCATCGGCTCCGCGGAGGTCGCCGGCGACGACCGCTTCGACTACGTCTTCATCGACTGTCCGCCTTCACTGGGCCTGCTGACCCTGAACGCGCTGGTCGCCGGCGCCGAGGTGCTGATCCCGATCCAGGCGGAGTACTACGCCCTCGAGGGGCTCGGCCAGCTGCTCGAGACCATCGAGATGGTCAAGGCGCACCTGAACCCGCGGCTGACGGTCTCCACGATCCTGATCACCATGTACGACGCCCGCACCCGCTTGGCGGCCGGTGTCGCCGACGAGGTGCGCGAGCACTTCGCCGAGCAGGTGCTCAAGACCACGATCCCCCGCTCGGTGCGCGTCTCGGAGGCGCCGTCTTACGGACAGACCGTGATGACCTACGACCCGGCCTCGCCCGGGGCGCTGTCATACCTGGAGGCCGCTCGCGAGGTGGCCCAGAAGCTGGCACCGCAGGTGACGAAGGGAGCCACGTCTTGAGGAGCGCAGCATGAGCCGGGAGCGCGCCACCGCTCGCCGGGGCCTGGGTCGTGGCCTGGGCTCGCTGATCCCGACCGGTCCGGTCGAGGACGCGGCCACCGATGCGCCCGACGGCCCGGTGCTCGTCCGGCCGGAGGGCTCGTGGTTCGCCGAGGTACCGGCCGGCCAGATCGTGCCGAACCGGGTGCAGCCGCGGCAGGTCTTCGACGAGGACGCGATGACCGAGCTGGTGCACTCGATCCGCGAGGTCGGGCTGCTCCAGCCGATCGTGGTCCGCCAGGTCGCTCCGGACAGCTACGAGCTCGTCATGGGCGAGCGCCGGTGGCGGGCCGCCCAGCAGGCCGGCCTCGAGGCGATCCCCGCGATCGTCCGGGCGACCGACGACTCCGACATGCTGCGCGACGCGCTCCTGGAGAACCTGCACCGATCCCAGCTGAACCCGCTGGAGGAGGCCGCCGCCTACCAGCAGCTGCTCGAGGACTTCGGCTGCACCCACGATGAGCTGGCGTCCCGGATCGGCCGCTCCCGCCCCCAGATCAGCAACACCATCCGGCTGCTGAAGCTCTCCCCGGCGGTCCAGCGCCGGGTCGCCGCCGGCGTCCTCAGCGCCGGTCACGCCCGCTCGCTGCTCGCCGTCGACGACGCCGACCGGCAGGACCACCTGGCCGCCCGCGTGGTGGCGGAGGGGATCAGCGTCCGCGGCCTCGAGGAGATCGTGGCCACCGGTGGCGGTGCCGCCGATGAGCGCGGTCCGGTCCGCCGCAAGCCCGTGGCCCCCGGCCTGACCGACCTTGCCGAGCGGCTCTCGGACCGCCTGGAGACCCGGGTCAAGGTGGAGCTCGGCCAGCGCAAGGGCAAGATCACCGTCGAGTTCGCCTCGCTGGACGACCTCCGCCGGATCGTCGACGTGATGGACCCGCGCAACCGGTCCGACCGCCCGATCTGACGACGGCCATCCCTTCGCAGGCCACTGACCTGCACAAACACCCGTATGTCGATAAAGTGATAAACCGATATATCACCAGACAGATAAAGCGTTAGGTCGACTTGGCGGCCTTGAGAGCGGCCCGGGCGGCGCGCTCCTCGGCGTCGAGGACGGCTGCCTGCTCGAGGGTGGGCGCACTGCCGCCGTACGACGCCGGCACCCACCACGCGCCCGGCTCGTGCTGCGGGTACTCGCGGATGGCGCGGCCCAGCAGGCCACTCATCGCGCTCTTCAGGGACGCGGTGTCGGCGAGGGCGTCACCGGTCAGGGGGACCGGCGGTCCGACCGAGATGGTGATGGCCTTGCCGCGCGAGAAGTCCTTGTCGTGGTCCTTGGTCATCATCCGCTGGGTGCCCCACACCACGACGGGCACGAGGGGGACGGCAGCGGCCGCGGCGATCCGGACGGCGCCGGTCTTCAGCGGCTTGATCTCCATCGCGCGGGAGATGGTCGCCTCCGGGAAGATGCCGACCACCTCGCCCCGGCGCAAGAAGTCGAGGGCGACCGCGAGCGAGGACTCCCCGTCAGCCCGGTCCACCTCGATGTGGCGGCACGCCCGCACGATCGGACCGGTCACCCGGTGGTCGAACAGCTCACGCTTGGCCATGAACCGCGGCCGCCGGCCGACGGCATCGATGGGCACCCCGCCGTAGACGAAGTCGACGTAGCTGATGTGGTTGACCGCGACGAGCGCGCCGCCGGTGCGCGGCATGTACTCGAGCCCGGTGACGGTGATCTGCTGACCGATCGCGCGGAAGGCGAGCTTGGCGGTCCGGATGATGGCCGAGTACGTCAGCTCGGTCACGGGCGGCGCTGCCCGATGGCCCGTACGTCGCGCGCGGACGCCGCCCGCACCAGCCCCGCGAGGACCTCACCGAGGTCCAGGCCCGCCGCCTCGACGGAGATCGGCACCAGGGACGTCTCGGTGAAGCCGGGCGCCACGTTGACCTCCAGGAACCACACCGTTCCGTCCTCGCCGACGATCAGGTCCGAGCGGGACAGCTCCCGCAGCCCCAGCGCCTCGTGGGCGGCCACCGCGACCCGGGCGCACTCGTCCAGGACGGCGGAGGGCAGCGGGGCGGGGACCGCGAACTCGGTGGAGCCGGCGGTGTACCTCGCCGTGTAGTCGTAGATGCCGCCGTCCGGCTTGATCGCGACCACGGGCAGCGCGCGTGGCCCGCTGCCGTCGTCGATCACCGGCACCGCGACCTCCGTACCGCGGGCGAACTGCTCGATCAGCGCCACGTGGCCGTAGGCGAAGGCGTTCACCATCGCGTCCGGGAGCTCCTCGGGGGTGCGGACCAGGGAGCAGCCCAGCGCCGAGCCGCTCTTGGTCGGCTTGACCACCAGCGGCAGGCCCAGCCGGTCGACGACGGCACCCATCAGGTCGGCGGCCCCGAGCTCGCGGAAGGCCTCGTGGGGCAGGCACACCGAGGGCGGCGTGGTGATGCCGACCTGGGCCACGACGGACTTGGCGACCGGCTTGTCGAAGGCGATGCGGCAGGCGGCCGGTCCGGCGCCGACGTACGGGATGCCGAGCAGGTCCAGGACCTCGCGTACCGCGCCGTCCTCGCCGCTCTCGCCGTGCAGCATCGGTACGACGCACGCGGGCGGCTCGGCGGTGAGCGCGGCGAAGAGGGCGCCGTCGGCGTCGCGCTCGGCCACCTCGACGCCGGCGTCGCGCAGCGCCTCGGCGGCACGTCGGCCCGACCGCAGCGACACGTCCCGCTCGTGGGAGAGGCCACCGGCCAGGACGAGGACGGGATGCGTCATGAGAGGTCCGATCCCGGGCCGTCGTACCCGCTGCGGGCAGGCAGTTCGACGTGCGTGGCGCCGAACGTCGCGCGCAGCTCCATCTCCTCCTCGAGCACGCCGGCGAGGCGGCGTACTCCCTCGCGGATCCGCTCCGGAGTGGGGTAGCAGAACGACAGCCGCATGGAGGAGGAGCCGAACCCGTCGGCGAAGAACGCCGTCCCCGGCACGTAGGCGACGCGGGCGGTGACGGCGCGCGGCAGCATCGCCTTGGCGTCGATCCCCGGCGGCAGCGTCATCCAGACGAAGAATCCGCCGCGGGGGACGTTCCACCGGCAGGCGGCCGGCATGTAGTCGTGGAGCGCCTCGATCATCGCGTCGCGGCGCTCGCGGTACATCTCGCGCAGCTGCTTGACCTGGCCCTGCCAGTCGTGGGCGTGGAGGTAGGCCGACACGGCCATCTGGTTGAACGCCGGCGGGCACAACGTCGCCGACTCCTGGGCGAGCACGAGCTTCTCGCGCACGGCATGCGGGGCCAGTGCCCAGCCCACACGCAGGCCGGGGGAGAAGGTCTTCGAGAACGAGCCGAGGTAGATCACGCCCTCGCTCTCGTCGGCCCGCAGCGCCCGCATCGGCTCGCCCTCGAAACCCAGCAGGCCGTAGGGGTTGTCCTCGAGGACCAGCACGTCCTCGCGGCGGCAGATGTCGAGGATCTCGGCCCGACGGGCGACCGACATCGTCACGCCGGCCGGGTTGTGGAAGTTCGGGATCGTGTAGAGGAACTTGATCCGCCCGCCCGCGGCCCGGGTGGCGGTGATCGCCTGCCGCAGGGCGTCCGGCACGAGGCCGTCCTCGTCCATCTCGGCGTGCACCACCTGGCACTGGAAGGCCTTGAAGACGCCGAGCGCGCCGACGTACGACGGCGCCTCGCAGATCACCACGTCGCCCGGGTCGCAGAACACCCGGGTCACCAGGTCCACGGCCTGCTGCGAGCCGACCGTCACCACCACGTCGTCGGGGTGCGCGTCGATGCCCTCGAGGGCCATCACCTCGCAGATCTGCTCGCGCAGCGTCGGGTCGCCCTGGCCGGAGGAGTACTGCAGCGCGACAGGGCCGCGCTGGGCGACCAGCTCGGCGATCGCCGCGCCGACCACGTCCAGCGGCAGCCCGCTGATGTTGGGCATCCCGCCGGCGAGCGAGACGACCTCCGGGCGGGACGCGACGGCGAACAGGGCCCGGATCTCCGAGGCGGTCATGCCCTGGGTGCGCGCGGCGTAGCGGTCGACGTAGCTGTCGAGGCGGGTGCGCGAGCCGGGGGTGACGTCCATGACACGTCTAGCATGGACGATGAGCGATCAATGTCGCAGCACGGTCCGAACACTGTTCACGGCACGAGCGTGTCGGCTTCGCCGCCAGGCTGCCGTCCAACGAGGGAGGCGCGGGTGTCGCGCAAGGTCGTCCGGCTCACGCTCGACCACCTCGACGAGCTCACCGCGCCCTGCCGGTCCTGCGTCTTCTGGCAGCTGGACCCGGTACGCCGCCAGCGCGTCGACGACCCCGCGGACGAGGTCGACGCGTGGGTCTCCGCGGTGCTGCGGGACTGGGGGTCGTGCGGACGAGTGGTGCTTGTCGACGGCGCCCCGAAGGGCTTCGCGCTCTACGCGCCCGAGGCCTTCCTGCCCGGCGCCGGCTCCTTCGCGACCGCCCCGGTCTCGGCCGACGCGGTGCTGCTCACTCAGGTGTACGTCGCCCCGGACGCCCGGCGGGGCGGTCTCGGCCGGATGCTCGTCCAGGGCATGGCCCGGGACCTGATGGAGCGCGGCGGGATCAAGGCGGTCGAGGCGTTCGGCGACACCCGCGGTGACCCGGGCTGGAACGACGCTGGTCGCGGGAAAGAGGGGCCCCCGCGAGACCATGCCCGTGGCAGCCGTTGCGTCGCCTCGGTGGAGTTCCTCGGCAGCGTCGGTTTCAAGACCTACCGCCCCCACGCCCGGAACCCGCGGATGCGGATGGACCTCCGCTCGGCGCTCACGTGGCGCGACGAGGTCGAGGCGGCGCTGGAGAAGCTGATCGGGGTCGTCCGGCCGGCGCCGAAGCCCACGACCGAACGACCCCAGCGGGTCCAGCGGGTCAGACCTCGAGGAACTCCGAGAGCTCGTTGAGGATCGCGGCCTTCGGGCGAGCGCCGACGATGGACCGGACGACCTCACCGTTCTGGTAGACGTTGATCGTCGGGATGCCGTTGACGCGGTAGCTGAACGGGGTGACGGGGTTCTCGTCGACGTTCATCTTCAGGAACGTGATCTTGTCGCCGTGGGTCTCCGCGATCTCGCTGAGGATCGGGTCCACCTGGCGGCACGGGCCGCACCACTCGGCCCAGAAGTCCACCAGGACGGGCTTGTCGGACTTGAGGACCTGCGCCTCGAACTCGGCGTCGGTCACGGCTGGCATGTTTCCCACAGGGGACTCCTCGGTGTGGTGGGGCGGACGGTGAAAAGTTCAGGTGTTGAGTCAACACGCTGCCGGGGACGGTTGTTCCGCCCGGCGGGGCGTCAGAGCCCGGCGCCCACGGACTCCTGGGTGGCCGCATCGGCAGCGCCGGCCGTCGACGCGGTGTGGTCGAGGGCGGCGATGTAGCGCTCGGCGTCCAGGGCGGCGGCGCAGCCGGTGCCCGCGGCGGTGATGGCCTGGCGGTAGTGGTGGTCGACGAGGTCGCCGCAGGCGAACACGCCCGCGAGGTTGGTGTGCGTCGAGGGGTGCTCCACCAGGACGTACCCGTCGTCGTCGAGGTCGACCTGCCCGGTGAGCAGCTCGGACCTCGGGTCGTGCCCGATCGCGATGAACAACCCGGTCGCGGGCAGCTCGCTGGTCTCGCCGGTCACGGTGTCGCGCAGGGTCAGCGACTCCAGGCGCTCGGTGCCGTTGATGGCGGCGACCTCGGAGTTCCAGACGACCTCGAGCTTCGGGTCGGCGAAGGCCCGCTCCTGCATGATCTTGGAGGCGCGCAGCTCGCCGCGACGGTGGATCAGCGTCACCTTCGACCCGAACCGGGTCAGGAACGTGGCCTCCTCGATGGCTGAGTCGCCACCGCCGACCACGGCGATGTGCTGGTCGCGGAAGAAGAACCCGTCGCAGGTCGCGCACCAGGAGACGCCGCGGCCGGAGAGCTCCGCCTCGTTGGGCAGGCCGAGCTTGCGGTAGCCCGAACCCGTCGCCAGGATCACCGACCGGGCGGTGTAGGTGTCGGTGACGGTCTTGACGACCTTCAGGTCGCCGGTGAGGTCGACCTCGACGATGTCGTCGGCGACCAGCTCCGCGCCGAAGCGCTCGGCCTGGGCACGCATCTCATCCATCAGGGCCGGACCCATGATCCCGTCCTTGAAGCCGGGGAAGTTCTCGACCTCGGTGGTGTTCATCAGGGCACCACCCGCGGTCACCGAGCCCTCGAACACCAGCGGGTGCAGCGAGGCACGCGCGGCGTAGACGGCGGCGGTGTAGCCGGCCGGTCCGGAGCCGATGATGATGACGTTGCGGGGGTCGCTCATGTGGGCGTTTCAACTCCTGGGAGAGACTGCGGGACTCGCTGGTTCCAACCGATCGTAGGCGAGCGGAATTCCCCGGCGGCGCGCGTCCGCGCGCGCGTCCGGTGCAGATGAGACCCGTCCAGCCCCCACGTCACAGCAGCACCAGAGGCATCAGCGGGCGGTCAGGGTGATGCTGCGCAGCGCTGTCGTCTCGCCGCAGAGGTACAGGTCCACGACCTGGGTGTCGCCCGCGGGCGGGCGCAGCACGAGGGCGGACGGGGCGCCGTTGTACGTCGCGGCGACGACCGTGCCCTCCCCGATGGGCCCGGGCAGGCACGTGGCGTCGGGCGCGGCTGAGAAGCTCTTGGCGTCGCCCGCCTCGATCCGGTTGCGGACCGCGCGGACGTCGGCACCGAAGTGGTCGCCGCGGATGCGGGCGGCGTTGCCGTGGGCCGGCTGAGGGTCCGCCGAGTCGCTGAGCTGGGGCGCCCGGTCGGAGCCGCCGGCAGCGCCGCCCTCGGCCTGCGCCTCGTTCGCGGAGTCCGCGGCCGGGGCCTGGGCCGCATCGCCGCCCGAGGACCCGCCGGGGAGCACCTGGCTGACGCCGACGCCGGCCACCACGACCGCGGCCGCCGCGACCAGCAGCTTGGCGGCCGTCCGCCGACGGCGGGCGAGATCGATGACCGGCGCGACCGGTGCGCGCTCCTCGGCGAGCCCGGCCAGCACCCGGTCCAGGCGCGCGACCACGTCGGCCGGCATCGGCTCGGTGTGCCTCGCCTCGGCGAGGAGGGCCCGGATGCGGGCGTCCTCGTCCGCGTCGAGTGGGCTCTCGTGGAGCTCGGGCTCGTGGTCGTGGTCGTGGTCGTGGTCGTTCGACATCGTGGGCACCTCCTCTCGGTGCGCGGCGGGGCGACTGGGCGGGTTGGCTGGGCGGGTTGGCTGGGCGGGTTGGCTCGGCGGGCGCGGTCTCAGCCGTGCGCGGGCCCGCTGGGCGGTGGGCCCCGTGGCTGGTCACTCGATGGGACGGGAGCGTCGGCCGGCCGGTTCCCCTCCGGCGCCTCCGTGGCGGTGGGATCCAGGTCACCCAGCAGCTCGGCCAGCTTGGCCCGACCCCGGAAGCAGCGCGACTTCACCGTGCCCTCGGCACAGCCGAGCATCGCGGCCGCCTCGTGAACGGGGTATCCCTCCATGTCGACGAGCACCAGGGCGGCCCGTTGCGGCGCCGGCAGCCGGTCGAGGGCGGCCAGCACCTTGCGGCGGCGCTCGGCGGCGACGCTGACGTCGGCCGGGTCCTCGCTGCCGTGGCTGGTCACCAGGGAGCCGCGGCCACCGCGGTCGTCGAGGTCGTCGGGCAGCGGCTCCGCACGCCGTACCTTGGCGGCGCGGATCCGGTCGAGGCACGCGTTGACCACGATGCGGTGCAGCCAGGTGGTGACGGCGGCCTCGCCCCGGAACGTGCCCGCGCGCCGGTAGGCAGCGATCAGACCGTCCTGGAGTCCGTCGGCCGCATCCTCCGGGTTGCTCATCGTGCGGAGCGCCACCGCCCACAGCCGGTCGCGGTGCCGGCGGAACAGCTCGGCGAACGCGTCCTGGTCACCTTCGACGTGTGCGTGCAACAGCTCCGCATCGGTCAGCTCGCTCACGGGCGGCTCATGTGGCGGGCGTCCCCACCACCGACGCCTCGGCGATCTCACCGCGGAAGCCGCCCTCGACGGCGGGCAGGGAGGTGAGCCACACCGTGACGTACCTCCCGGTGGCCGGCTGGTCCAGCGCGACCGCCAGGTCGCTGCCGTCGGCCGTGGCGCTCGCCGCCGGCGTCAGGCCGCGTACCCCACGCGGCGGGGTCGCGGTGACGTAGACCGAGACCCCGGTCGGGGCCCCGATGAGGGTGAGGTCCACCTCGTCGACCTCGCCGGAGGCGCCGAGGTCCAGGGTCAGGCCGACGCCGGTCTTCAGGCCGCCGGGGCCGAGCTGCTGGCTGTAGGTCATCGTCCGCCACCCGGTCGCCGGGTCCCCGTCGACGGCGAACGCCACCAGGTCGGGCATCTCCTCGGGCGGGTCCCCCTGGGGGTCGAAGTCGTCGGCGGTGACGTCGGTGTACGCCGTGGAGCCGGCGGCCTGGCTGCCGCCGGACGTTCCGCCCGTCGCAGGCGTCCGGCCGTCCGGGGTCGCCGGGTCCTCCCCGCCGAGGCTGGGCAGCCCGCGGCCGAGGTTGAAGGCGAACACGACCGCCAGCAGAGCCAGGGTGAGCACGGCCACCAGGGCGGCCAGGCGCAGCCAGCTGCGGCCGGGGCGCTCGTCGTCCTCGTCGTCCTCCTCGACGGGTTCGATCACGCCGCTGCCGGTGCTGATCCGCATACCGGTGCCGGTGCCGGTGCTGTCCCACGGCCAGTACCCGCCCGGACCGGGCCCGACGCCGACCCGCGGGCGGCGGGCCGGGCTGCCGTCGACCGGCTCGGGGGCGAAGAGCGGCCGTTCCGGCAGGTCCTCGAAGGGAGGCGGGGGTGGCGGCCGCTCGGCGCGCTTGGCGATCCACGAGACATCGCCGTCGTCGTCGAAGATCGGGAGGCCGGCCTCGGTGGGCTGGTCGGTGCGGGCCGCCGGCGGCTCCTCGGTGCCGGCCGGCGGTTCCTCGTCCGGCTCGGGCCAGGCCTCGGCAGGCGCGCCTGGCCCCGGGGGCGTCGGTCCGGGCAGCACGGGGACGCTCCGGGTCCCGCCGGCCTCGCGTCGGCGGACGGCGGCGACCTCGGCGTCGGCCAGGCCGGCCGGGTCGCCGACGAACTCGCGCAGCGCGTCGGCGATCCCGCCCGCGGTGGTCAGGTCGTAGCTGCCGCGGGCGTGCGAGCCCGGTGCTCCGGCGTACGGGTTGAGCACGCTGTCGCACAGGGTGTCGAGCACGCGTGGCACGCCGGCCCGCACCTGGCGGGGCCGCAGCACCCGGCCGTGCTGGTGGGGCGCGCCCTTGACGACCGACTGCGAGACGCCCGCCCAGCGAGCGGTCAGCGCGGCGTACAACAGGCCCGCGAGGTCGGTGACGTCGGCGGAGACCCTGCCCGTGGTCAGCCCGTGCAGCGCGGCGTCGACCGCGAAGCCGATGACGCGGACCGATCCGGTGCGGTCGATGAGCACGTTCTCCGGGACGAGGCGGCCGTGCGCGACGCCGGCCGCGTGCGCGACCTCGATGGTCGAGGCGACCTCGCCGACCACCCAGGCGGCGCGACGCGGCGAGAGCGGCCCCTCGTCCCCGAGCAGGATGTCGAGGGAGATGCCGGTCGCCCACTCGTTGACGACGTACAACAGGGCGGTGCCGTCCTGCGCGGTGCGGTCCGCCGTCTCGTCGACGTCGAGCACCCTCAGCAGGCGACGGTCCACGACCCGCGCCGACGTCCGCGCGGCCTCGCGCAGCAGCCCGGCGCGCTCGTCGTCGGACCGGATGATGTGCACCGCGACGGACCGGTCGAGGGAGGAGTCGTACGCCCGCCAGAACAGGCCGCCCGCGCTCTCGTCCAGCAGGTCGACCAGCTGGTAGCGGTCGGCAAGGACGTCACCGGGGCGGATCGCGTGCGACACCGTCTCCCTTCCTCCTGTGACCGGGCCCCACCGAGCGGGCGTTGTCTCATCGTAGGTGCGCGGGAGCGTCAGGTCCGGCGCACTCTCCGCGTCACCGTGTCGAGGACGGCGGTCACCTCGGCGATCCGGAACGCCCGGGCGAGTACGAGGAACGCCGCGACGTCCGCGCCGGCGACCACGACCAGCCGGACCAGCGCCAGGACGTGGCTCGGGTCGTCGCGGCCGGGCAGCACCAGGGCGAGACCGAGGGCGACGGCCGAGCTGACTGCGGTGACGAGGGCCAGGCGCACCACGAAGCGCACCAGGGCCGGCGTCTCCAGTCCGCCGAGCACCCGGCGCAGGACGAGGTAGGAGACGACCGAGCCGACGGCGTACGACGTGGCGTAGGCGACGACGAGCGCCGGGGCGGTGTGCTCGGGGTTGGTGTTCGCGACCAGCACCACCGCGGCGACGATGTTGGCGGCCGCCACCGCGCACTGGATGAAGAAGACGGTGCGGTTGAGCTCGAGGGCGTAGAAGCCGCGCAGCACGAGGTAGTGCACGGTGAAGAAGACGACGCCGATCCCGAACAGCGACAGCGACAAGACGGCGAGCGAGTAGGTGCTGGAGGCGCTGCCGTACCCCCACAGGATCTTGGCCAGGTCGGGCGCGATCACGGGCAGCAGGACCGCGAACGGCACCACGACGGCCAGCGCGGTGCGCAGCACGTGGGCCAGGCTGGACGCCAGCCCCTGCAGGTCCCGCGCGCCGGCCAGCGAGGACAGCAGCGGGAGCATCGCGGTCGCGAGCGAGACCGTGACCACGGCGTGCGGCACCATCACGATCAGGAACGTCGTCGCGTACACCGTGTAGCCGGTGGCCTGCCCCGATGCGGCCTGGGCGGTCGCACCGCACGCCAGCGTCTGGGCCGGGCCGCTCGAGGCGAGGTTGACCACGACGGCGTACGCCACCTGGTTGACGATCACGAAGAGCACGGTCCACAGGCCCAGGCGGAGGGTGTGGCCGAGACCACTGCCACGGAAGTCGAAGCGGGGCCGGATGTGGAAGCCCGCAGCCCGGAGGTACGGCACCAGCACCAGCAGCTGGACGGCGATCCCGAGGGTCGCGCCGATGCCGAGCCAGGCCTCCTGGCCGGGGCTGTACGCGCAGTACTGCTCGTCGCCGGTCACCTTGCCGTAGGCGACGAGGTAGCCGACCAGGACCAGGATCGAGACCAGGTTGTTGGCGATCGGCGCCCACATCATCGGGCCGAACCGGCGGCGGGCGTTGAGCACCTGACCCAGGAGCGCGAACATCCCGTAGAAGAAGACCTGCGGCAGGCAGTAGCGGGCGAAGGCGATGATCGAGTCGCGCTGTTCGGCCATGGCCGGGGTGTCGTACCTGGACGACAGGAAGAGGTCCATCACCCACGGGGCCGCGACGACGAGCACCACGCTGACCGTGGCGAGGAACAGGGCGGCGAGGGTGATGATGCGGTTGGTGTAGGCCTCGCCGCGGTCGGCGTCCGACTGCATCGCGCGCACCAGCTGCGGGACGAGCACGGCGTTGAACACCCCGCCCGCGAGCAGGATGTAGAGCATGTTCGGGATGGTGTTGCCGATGGTGAACAGGTCGGCGTGCAGCTCCAGACCGAGGGCGGCGACGAGCAGCAACGACCGCAGGTACCCGCTGATCCGGGACACCATCGTCCCGGCGGCCATCACCGCGCTCGAGGCAAGCAGTCGGTCCGGGGAGTCCTGACCGGCGCCTGCCCCGGCTGCTGGACGGGCTCCCGGACCGGCGCCTTGTCCGGGCTCCTCGCCGGTCACGGGCTCGTCGCCGGCTCGGGCTCCCGAGCCTCGAGATCGGAGGGGGCATCGGCGGGCGACGGATCGTCGTCGCCGCCACCGCCGGACGTGCCGCCCCCGCGGATGCGCCGGACCAGGCGCAGCACGATCGCCAACAGCAGCAGGCCCGCGGCGACCCCCATGATCAGCCAGATCACCCGGCTCACCTGGGCGGCACGGACGGGGACGCCGACGGGCGGGCCGAGGGTCTCGCCCCCCGGATCGGTGAGGGACAAGGTCACGTTGTGAACGCCGAGCTTCTCGGTCGAGGCCCGCAGCAGGACCGTGGTGCTGGCGTCGGCGCCCAGGTCCAGGGCGCCGAGTTCTGAGATGTCCATCGGCGGGGTGGAGGTCGTCCGGAGCCGCACCGAGACGGGTTCGTCGAGACCGTTGGTGATGGTGATCGAGAAGCTGCCGCTGTTGCTGGACAGGATCACCCGGCGCGGCGCCGACACCGAGATCGACCCCAGCTTGTCCTGCACCCAGCCGATCGTGTCCTGCGTGGCGATGAGGGACCGGATGTCGTTCTCGCGCGCGACGTAGGAGACGGTGCTGAACGCCTCGGCCCGGATCCGGGCGGCCAGGTCGGACTCGTCGGTCAGCACGTCCTGCAGGCGGGTCGCGTCGTCGGTGAGCCGGTCGAGGGCGGTGAACGCGTCGGCGGGCACCTCGTGGTTGAGCTGCCACTGGGGGTAGATGAACCGGTCGGCGGACAGTGGGCGGGCCGGGACCGCCGTCGCCTCGGCCAAGGGGGTCAGCCGCATCCAGTTGACGTCGAGTCCGGCGAAGAAGTCCGTGTAGTCCGGACCTCCCGGCGGTGTCCAGCTCGGCGGGAAGACCACGACCAGCGGCTGCCGGCCGCGCTCGGTCATCCGCAGCGCGGCCTCGCTGAGGATTCGCTGCCGGACCGCGACCGCGGCCAGTGGGTCGTCCGGGCCGGGGCCGCCCTTCAGCACGCCGGAGGCGTACATGACGAGGCGATGGCCGGCGTACTCCGCCACCGACGGTGCCCGCCCGCGCGCCACGCTCTTGTCGGAGACCAGCACCGTGGTCGAGGCGTCCGTGAGGGCCATCGCCTCCTCGTCGAGGTGACCGCTGGGCGCGGAGACGGCCGCGCCGGCCGCCAGCCCGCCCTGGGTGATCTGGGTGCCGGACTTCGCGCGCGCGTCGGCGTACACCGTGGGAGCGTTCTTGGCGGCGGCCGCGACGTCCAGGTCGCCCCAGGGCAGGGCGAGCACCTGCTTGCCGGATAGCGCCTGCTGGAACCGGGCCAGCCACGAGGTGGCGACCCGGCTCGCCAGCTCCTGGCCGGCGGCCGGCGAGCTCGGCGCGTCGGTGCCGCCCGTCCCCCCGTCGGACGGGGTGGTGCCGTCGGTCGGCTGGGCGGTCGGGTCGCCGGCCGGGCGCACGACGAGCGGGCGGACCGGGTTGCCCTGGTTGAGCTTGCTGACGGCGTCGGGCACCGCGGGGTCGACCAGCCAGGTGATCGGCCGGCCCCCGGCGGCCACTCCGAAGTCGAGGACCGAGGACAGCTGGCCGCCCTCGTCGAGGGTGTCGAGCCAGGCGTCCTCGTCGTCGACCCGGCCGTCGGGCGTGTGCAGCACCTGGTGCCGGACCGGCACCACGAGCGCGGTGTCGATCGGGTCGCCACGGTCCTGCCGCGGGACGTAGGGGATGAAGGTCCGGGCCCGGCCGTCGGCGACCGTGTCGCGCCCGTTGCTGTTGGTGCCGAGGGTGTGCACGCCGAACCAGTACACGCCCGGCTCGGTGACGCCCAGCACGGAGACGGGCACGCGGTCGGTGTACGGCGCCGACGCGCCGGGCGCCAGCTCCGGGATGGTGGCGAACGTGCCGGGGACGGTGATCCGGTCCCCGACGTACTCCTCGGTGCCGCGGGTGCTCTCGAAGGCCAGGTCGGTCGAGTCGGTGATCGGCTGGTCGCTGATGAAGGCGTGCACGTTGATCGCGGTCCAGGTCTCGTCGGACTCGTTGGTGACGTAGCCGCTGATCCGGACCTTGCCCTCCTCGGGGATCGAGGACGGTGCCAGCTGCTCGATCGTGATCGACAGCGGGGCGTCGCCCTCGGCCCGGTCGGCCACCGAGGAGGTGGCCGCGGCGGGACCGATGGCGAGTCCCACGGTCAGCAGCGGCGCCGCGACGACCGCCAGGGCAGGCAGCAGCATCGACCGTCGGGGCACCCCCCGACTGTAGTCGGCGGCGACCCGCCTCCCCGGAGCAGCGAGCGCGTCACCACTAGGCTGACTCCCCGTGTCCGGCCCCGACGTCACCCCGCTCCGGATGGCCGACGTCCAGCAGTCCGTGGCCGCGGAGCTGGACCGCATCGCGCCGGCCCTCGACCCGCTCGGCGAGCTGTTCGGATCGGCGGGCCACGAGCTCGCCCTGGTCGGCGGTCCGGTCCGCGACGCGATGCTCGGTCGCCCCCACAACGACCTCGACTTCGCCACGTCCGCCCGCCCCGACGACACCGAGCGGCTGCTACGCGGCTGGTCCGACGCGGTGTGGACGATGGGCCGCGAGTTCGGGACCATCGGCTGCCGCAAGGGGCCATGGGTGGTCGAGGTGACGACGTACCGGTCCGAGAGCTACGACCCGGCCTCCCGCAAGCCGAGCGTCGACTTCGGCGACACGCTCGAGGGTGACCTGGGCCGGCGCGACTTCACCGTCAACGCGATGGCGGTCTCGGTGCCCGGCCGGGAGTTCGTCGACCCGTACGGCGGCGTGGTCGACCTCGCCCACCGCCTGCTCCGCACGCCGGGGCGGCCGGAGGACTCCTTCTCCGACGACCCGCTGAGGATGCTGCGGGCCGCGCGGTTCGCCGCCCAGCTCGGCTTCGCCGTCGACCCGGAGGTGGTCGCGGCGATGACCGCGATGGCCGACCGGATCGGGATCATCTCGGCGGAGCGGATCCGCGACGAGCTCGTCAAGCTCGTGCTCGCGCCGTACCCCCGCGCCGGCCTGACCCTGCTCGTCGAGACCGGGCTCGCCCAGCTCGTGCTGCCCGAGCTGCCCGCCCTGGCGCTCGAGCGCGACGAGCACCACCGCCACAAGGACGTCTACCAGCACACGCTGACCGTGCTCGAGCAGTCCATCGACCAGGAGGACCGCCTCGGCGGTCCCGACTTCGTGTCCCGCTTCGCCGCGCTCATGCACGACGTCGGGAAGCCGCGCACCCGCAGGTTCGTCGAGGGCGGGCAGGTCACCTTCCACCACCACGACGTGGTCGGCGCGAAGCTGACGCGGGCGCGCATGCAGGCCCTGCGCTTCTCGACCGAGACGATCGACGCGGTCGCGAAGCTCGTCGAGCTGCACCTGCGGTTCCACGGGTACGGCGACGGGGAGTGGACCGACTCCGCGGTACGACGGTACGTGCGGGACGCCGGCGCCCAGCTGCAGCGGCTGCACGTGCTGACCCGCGCCGACTGCACTACCCGCAACCAGCGCAAGGCCGAGCGGTTGCGCCGCACCTACGACGCGCTCGAGGAGCGCATCCGGCGGCTCTCGGAAGAGGAGGAGCTGGCCGCCATCCGGCCCGACCTCGACGGCAGCCAGATCATGGAGGCGCTCGGCATCCCGCCCGGCCCGGCCGTCGGGCAGGCCTACCGGTTCCTGCTCGAGCTGCGGCTCGACCAGGGCCCGATGAGCGAGGATGCCGCCCGGACGGCCCTGCTCGACTGGTGGCGCGCCCGGGCCTGATGCAGGTCGCGTCGTCCACGTCACTCATGTCCACGTCCTGATGGCTGAGGGCCGCCGGACCTGGGTACGGTGCCGACCGTGGCTGCTTCTCAGGTGCAGCAGGTCGTCGTCATGGGTGTCTCCGGCGTCGGCAAGTCGACCGTCGCCAAGGGGCTCTCGACGGTGCTCGGCTGGACCTTCGCCGAGGGCGACGCGTTCCACCCGGAGGCGAACGTCGCGAAGATGGCCGCCGGGACGCCGCTGGCCGACGAGGACCGCTGGCGGTGGCTGCGCAGCATCGGCGCCTGGATGTCGGCGGAGATCGAGGCGGGCCGTTCAGCCCTGGTGACCTGCTCGGCACTGCGCCGGTCCTACCGCGACCTGCTGCGCGAGGGCCGGCCCGAAGTGGTCTTCTGCCACCTGACGGCGGACCCGGCGCTGATCGGCACCCGGATGTCGCGACGGGCCGACCACTACATGCCGGCCTCCCTGCTACCCAGCCAGCTGGCCACCCTCGAGCCCCTCGAGCCCGACGAGCCCGGAGCGGTGGTGTCCGTGGACGGGGAGGGCGCCCAGGTCATCGCCCGGGTTCTCGACGCCTTGCACCTCACGCCCTAGAGAGGAATTCGATGTCCGACCTCACCGACGTGCTGCGCTTCGACGTGGTGGTCTGACCCGGACACACGACGAGCCTGTGACGCCGTGAGGCGCCACAGGCTCGTTCGCGGTCGGGGGAGCGTCAGTTCAGCTTGACGGTCTTCTTCGACGGCAGCAGCCCGTCGCTGCCCAGGAACCGGCCACGCACCTTGACGTGCTTCACCAGGCGTCGCGGCTGGTCCAGGGTGACCTTGGACTTGAAGGTGCACCTCTTCGACACCTTCACGATCTTGTTCGACACCGTCAGCCCGCCAACCTTCACGAGCACCTGCGCCAGACCGTTCGTGCAGTCGTGGGCGCGCTTGGTGCCGGCGCCCTTGAGCTTCACCTTGGCCTTGGTCTTGATGACCACGGGACCCTTCTTGGACTCGCTCACCTTGACCCTGGTCTTCGACGCCCGGCGGACGTTGTTGACCACCACGGTGGCCGGCGGGCAACCGTCGGCTCCCGCTCCGGCGACCTTCGGGCAGTTGTCCGCGTTGTCGCGCACGCCGTCACCGTCGGTGTCGGCCTTGAGCGGGTTGGTGCCGAAGGCGGTCTCGACGTCGTTGGCGATGCCGTCGCCGTCGGCGTCGTTGTCACAAGCGTCGCCCAGGCCGTCCTTGTCGGTGTCGAGCTGGTTGGGGTTGCTGACTTTGGGGCAGTTGTCGGCGGCGTTGGGGACCCCGTCGCTGTCGAAGTCGTTCGCGTTCCAGTTCTGGATCGCGGCCGCCTCGGCGTTGCTCAGGCCCTCGAAGATCGCGGCCGGGTGAGCGTCGACGGCGCGAGCAATGACGCCGGCATCGGCGGGAAGGGAGCGCATCGCCTCGAACGAGAGGTACGACACCGCTCCGCCGGCCGGCACGGTGACGTTCTCGTAGCCGAAGCTGAGCGCGTCCTTGCTGCCGCCCTCCTGGACGATCGAGTCGACGCGGTCGTTCACCTGCTGTGAGCTCGCTGCGTCGAGGTTGTGCGCGAGGACCGGGTCGGAGCTCGAGAAGTCCGGTCCGCCGTCGGACGTGGTCAGCCAGGACACCTGCGTGTCGAGCTCGTTGCCGACGAAGGTGACGCCAGGGCCGGCCGAGCTGTCCTCGATCTTGGTCGAGCCGTCCGACCCCAAGTCCCCACTCGAGCCGTTGTTGGTGTAGATCGTGATGGTCGCGGGGCTGGCCGTCGGGTTGCGGACCTGGTTGTAGAAGCGCGCGAACCCGTCGCCCGTGGCCGGCACGTACACCTTGCGGGACAGCGCGAGGCCGCCTGTCGTCGTCTGCTCGGGGAACGCCACCTGGCGCCCGCCGGCCTCGTAGGAACAGGTGGCGGCGGGGTTCGTGTAGTCCTCCCGCCCGTTGGAGCCGTCGTCGATGGCGAAGACGGTGAAGTCGTCGTAGGCGTCGTCGCGGCCGCTGCCGAGCAGGGACCCGTCGGAGATGCTGCCGTCCGTGTCGACGTCCCAGTTGGCGCTGGTGTCGGTGAGGTAGATGTAGCCGTCGTTGGTGAGGTCGGCTGTGCAGTCGACGCCGGCCGCCACCGCCGTCTGGGTGGGAATCGTGAGCGCGCCGGCGACGAGCAGCGCTCCGATGATCAGTTGTGGTCGCATGGCTCGCACCCTAGGCACACCCGGCCTTCGCGCGTGGCAGATCGATGAGAACTCCTGGGTGTGTCCACGGGGCGGTCACCGTAGTCTGCGCGGATGACGAGCATCGAGGTGTCCGGACCGCCCGTCGACCGCTCTGACGAGGTGCTCACCCCGGAGGCGCTGGCGTTCGTGGCGGACCTGCAACGGCTGTTCGGTGCGCGGCGCGACGAGCTGCTGGCCGCGCGGCGTACCCGCCGGGAGCGGATCGCGGCCGGGGAGCGGCCGGACTTCCTCGACGCCACCGCCGAGGTCCGCGCCGGCGACTGGCAGGTGGCGCCTGCACCCCGCGACCTGCGCGACCGGCGGGTCGAGATCACCGGGCCGACCAGCCGCAAGCTGGCGATCAACGCGCTGAACTCCGGTGCCCGGGTCTGGCTCGCCGACCTGGAGGACGCGAACACCCCGCACTGGCGCAACGTGGTCGAGGGCCAGGTGAACCTGGCCGACGCGGTCCGCCGCACGATCGCCTTCACCTCGCCGGAGGGCAAGGGGTACTCATTGGCCGACCCCGACCACCTGCCCGTCATCCTGCCCCGGCCGCGCGGCTGGCACCTCGACGAGGCGCACCTGACGCTGGACGGGCGGCCGCTGGTCGGCGGGCTGGTCGACTTCGGGCTGTACTTCTTCCACAACGCCGCCGAGCAGCTCTCGCGTGGCAGCGGCCCGTACTTCTACCTGCCGAAGATGGAGTCCCACCTCGAGGCCCGGCTCTGGAACGACGTGTTCACCTACGCCCAGCAGGAGCTGGGGATCCCGCACGGGTCCGTGCGCGCGACGGTGCTGATCGAGACCATCACCGCGGCGTTCGAGATGGAGGAGATCCTCTGGGAGCTCCGCGAGCACGCGAGCGGCCTGAACGCCGGCCGCTGGGACTACCTGTTCAGCATCATCAAGAACTTCCGCGACGCCGACGGCTTCACCCTCCCCGACCGGAGCGCGATCACCATGGCGGCGCCGATGATGCGCGCGTACGCCGACCTGCTCGTGCAGACCTGCCACAAGCGCGGGGCCTTCGCGATGGGCGGGATGGCGGCGTTCATCCCGTCCCGCAAGGACGCGGCGGTCAACGAGGCGGCCTTCGCGAAGGTGCGCGAGGACAAGGAGCGCGAGGTGCGGGCGGGCTTCGACGGCTCCTGGGTCGCGCACCCCGACCTGGTGCCCGTGTGCGCCGAGATCTTCGACGGGGTGCTGGACGGCGACAACCAGGTCGAGCGGCAGCGAGACGACGTCCATGTCTCGGCCGGCGACCTGCTCGCGGCGTCCGCGACGCCGGGGGAGCGGACCGCGGACGGTCTGCGGCTGAACATCAACGTCGGGATCGCCTACACCGCGGCCTGGCTCGCCGGCAACGGCGCCGCGGCGATCCACAACCTGATGGAGGACGCGGCCACCGCCGAGATCTCCCGGTCGCAGATCTGGCAGTGGACGCACCAGGGTGTCACGCTCTCGTCCGGTGAGGCGGTCACCCGGGAGCTCGTCGAGACGGTCGTCGCCGACGAGCTGGCCGCCCTGCGCGAGGCGGGCTGGTACACCGACCACCTCGACACCGCGCGCGACCTGTTCGTGGCCACCGCGCTCGACGACGAGTTCGTCGACTTCCTCACCCTGCCGGCGTACGACGCCGTCCTCGCCGCGAAGGAGTGAGTCGACAGCGCGCGACCTGTGACGCCGTACTGGGAGGGCCGCGACCGGACGAGCGTCTGATGTCCGATGAGAAATGCCGGCGCCGCGTGTCGAAACCTGGCGCCGTCGATCGAGGCGTAGGCAGGAACCCGACTTCGAGGAGAACACCATGACCGACACCCACACGCTCGAGCTGCCCGACGTCGACCTCGTCTACGACGTGCGCGGCCCGGTCCCGACCGCCGACGGCCGCCCCTTGCTGTTCATGATCGGCCAGCCGATGCAGGCCGACGGGTTCGCGGACCTGGCGGCCCAGTTCCCCGACCGGACCGTCGTCACCTACGACCCGCGCGGCCTGGGCCGCAGCAGTGTGCGTCGGGACGGCCGTGACGACCAGCGTCCCGAGGATCAGGCGGCCGACCTGCATGCGCTGGCCGAACACCTCGGGCAGGGCAAGGTCGACGTGTTCGGCAGCAGCGGCGGCGCCGTCGCCGGGCTGACCTGGGTCTCGCTGTACCCCGACGACCTCGGCACCCTCCTCGCGCACGAGCCGCCGTCGACGTGGGCCCTCCCGAACGACGCCGAGGCCGCCGACCGGGCCTTCCGTGGCGTGCGCGAGGCCTACCAGGCCAAGGGCGCCGGCGCCGGCATGGCGACGTTCATCACGCTGACGATGTGGCAGGGCGAGCTCACCGACGAGTACTTCACCCAGCCCCCGGCCGACCCGGCCATGTTCGGGATGCCCACCGAGGACGACGGCAGCCGCGACGACGCGCTGCTCTCCGAGCGCGCCGTGACGGTGACGACGTACGAGTACGACCTCGACGCCGTCAAGGCCGCCCCCACCCGCGTCGTGCTCGGCGTCGGCGAGGAGACCGGGGACGCGATCACGGCCCGCACCGCCCGCGCGGTCGCCTCGCGGCTCGGGTCGGAGCCCGTCGTCTTCCCCAGCCACCACGGCGGCTTCGTCGGCGGCGGCCCCGAGAACCCGTACGCCGGCAAGCCGGTCGAGTTCGCCGTCACGCTGCGCGAGGTCCTCGACGCCGGCGCCTGACCTGCTCCGCGGGCCACGCCACATGTAACGCGGTGTTCAACGGGCTTACCCAGCGTTCAAGCGCTGGGTAAGCCCTCTGAACACCGCGTTACATGTTCCTCAGGGCCGAAGTGCCGCGCCGTCGGCGACCCGCAGGGTCACGCTGTCGCTGCCTCCGGGCCACGACAGGTCGAGGTGCCAGCAGCCCGCTCCCGGCAGGTCCAGGATCGACGGCCCGGTCTCGGACTCGATGACCACCGGCGGGCTCTCGGCGACCAGCCGGGCGGTGATCGTCAGCTCGCCGCCGCCCTCGCGAGGCACCCACAGCACCTTGTTCTGCCGGTCCGGCGCCGGCGGGAACTCCAGCGGGTCGGCGAACACGACCCCCACGATGGAGCCGTCGGCCCCGATGACGTACGGCGCCACGGCCGGTTCGCTGAACCCCTCCCGCGCCCAGTCGGGCAACGTGTCCGGGGTGAGCGTGGCGGGGCAGGTGTTCCCCGCCGGCTCGGGCTCGCTGTCGCCGCCGAGGGCCAGCACGGGCACGGCGACCGCGGCGACGGCCACGGCCGCCGCGGCGGCGACCGTGACGCGGGGCGAGGGCCAGCGCCGGGGACGTTCGCGTAGGACGGTGCCCAGCAGGTCGGGATCGTGCGGCGCCTGGTCGCCGAGGTCGCCGAAGGCCTCGGAGAGCCGCTGCTCGAGGTCGGTCATGAGGGTTCTCCTTCGCCCGAGAGCTCGTCGTCCGAGAGGAACGTGCGCAACCGGTCCAGGCCACGGCTCGCGTGGCTGCGCACGGTGGCGGGGGAGCAGCGGAGGACGTCGGCGATGGCGTCGTCGTCGTACCCCTCGAAGATGCGGAGCACCAGGACCGCTCGTTGCTGTGCGGTCAGCGACGTCAGTCCCCGCCGCACCTGGTCCCGGACGACGGTGAGGTGCGCGGGGTCGGGTCCGCCCGGACCGTCGGGCGCGACGTCGACGGGCCGCTCGGTGCTGCTGCGGCGGCGGGTGTGGTCGATGAACGACGTGGTGAGGATGCGTCGCACGTACTGGTCGGGGTGGTCGGCGCGGACCACCCAGGACCACCGCCGGTACGCCTTGACGAGGGCGGTCTGAGTGAGGTCCTGCGCCAGGTGCGCGTCACCGGCCAGCACGAAGGCGTAGCGCTCCAGGGCCCGGCCCCGGGTGGCGACGTACTCCTCGAACTCCACATCACTCCAGACGAGTCGAGGAGCGTGGTTGTTGAGAGCAGACGCTACGCCGTTCGATCGCTGGTCGAGCTGGTCGAGCTGGTCGAGACCCGCGGCAGCACTTGCCCGGCCACCACCAGCAGCCAGATGCTGGCGTACACGACGCTGGTCAGCGCGTCGGTCAGGTGGTGCGCCCCGAGGTAGAGCCGGGAGAGGAGCGTGCCGAGCGGCAGCAGGAGCAACAGGAGCGCGACCCAGCGGGCGGCGCGGAAGTACGTCCAGATCAGCACCACAGCCCCGGCCCAGCAGACCAGCGCGGTCGCGACGTGCCCCGACGGGTAGCTGGCGTCAGGCACCAGCCCGGCGTCCAGCAGCTTCACCGGCGGCCGGTCCCGCGGGATCAGCTCGGTGCCGAAGAAGTAGAAGCCGCCGAGGCCGGCCTCGACCACCGCGACGAAGATCAGCGGGCGCCACGTACGCCGGACCGCCGCGACGAGCAGGCAGATCACCGCGAAGGTCGAAGCCCCGACGATGGTCTCGCCGAGGAGGGTGCCGGCGTTCGCGGCGTCGGTGAGCGTCGAGTCGCGCCGGTCGGCGAACCAGCGGGCGACGTCGTCGTCGGTCGGGTCGATCGTCTTCTCCAGGGGGTGGGTGAGCAGCCAGCCCCACCCCACGACGAGCCCGCAGAGAATTGCCCAGGCGAGGACGACCAGCACCGTCCGTGCGCCCCATCCGCGCTCGTGGTCTTCGGTGGCATCGCGCCGGCCCGCCGTCGTCATCGAGGACATGCACGCATCCTGTCGGCGTACGGACGCGCTCACCACACCCCTGCGACGGGGGTGTGGTCCCACCCCCACGGGCGTCGGGGCCGCGCTCGATTCGGGATAGTCCGCGACGAAAAGCACCCGTGCGGCGGCGATTCGAGGTGCTTTTCGTCGCGGACTATCCCGGGACGCGCTGGAGAACCGGGTCGCCGGCCACCCAGGTCTGGCGTACGTCGGCGGGGGTGGCCAGCGCGAAGGCCTTGGCCAGCGCGTCGTCCGGGGACTCGGCGTGCCGGAGGGCGACGTCGAGGGTGGTGCCGGGTTCGGGGCTGAGCCAGAGCGCGTCGTACTCCTTGCCGACACTCAGGTCCCCGGTGACTCCGGCGAGACCGAGCGCGTCGGCGCCCGCCGCGGTGGCCAGGTGCAGCAGGTGCCCGGCGGTGAGGCGGTGACCCTCGAGGCCGAGGAGCTGCTGGGCGAAGTACGCCTGCAGGCCCTCCTTGAACAGCGAGAACCCCGTGCCCGCGCCGACGTCCGAGCCGAGCGCGACTCGTACGCCGAACGCCAGGTGCGAGCCGAGCGGGAACAGCCCGCTGCCGAGCGCCGCGTTGCTCGTCGGGCAGTGCGCGACGCTGACACCGCGCCGTCCGAGCACCTGCAGCTCGCTGCGCGTCGGGTGCACGTTGTGCGCGAGCACGCTGCGCTCGGTGAGCAGGCCGTGCTGGTCGTAGGTGGCGGTGTAGTCGCACCCGAACAGCTCCCGTACCCCGCGGATCTCCTCGGGGTTCTCGTTGAGGTGGGAGGTGAAGTACGAGCCGGGTACGTCGCGCAGCAGTGCCCCGGCCGACGCCAGGAGCGGGTTGGTGCAGGAGAGCGAGAACCTCGGCGTCACGGCGTACCTGGTGCGGCCCTCGGGATTGGCAGAGCCGTGCCACCGCGTCGCGAGCTCGAGGCCCTCGGCGTACGCGCGGTCGGGATCGGTGAACAGGTCCTCGCGCAGGATCCGGTCGCTGAGCACGAGCCCGCTCGTGACCCGCAGCCCGACCCGGGTGGCCTCGGTGAACAGCGCGTCGACCGCGGTCGCGAAGTGCGAGCCGAACACCAGCGCCGTCGTGGTCCCCGCACGGGCGAGGCCGTCGACGAAGTCGGCGGCGACCGAGGCGGCGTACGTCGCGTCGGCCAGCCGGGCCTCCTCCGGCAGGGCACAGCGCTCGAGCCAGTCCAGCAGCGGCATGCCGAGCCCGCCGATCGCGCGGACCTGAGGGAAGTGCACGTGGGTGTCCACGAAGCCCGGGAGCACCAGGCCGTGGCGGAGGTCGACGACCTCCTCGTCGGGGTGCTCGCGCAGCAGCACGTCGGCCGGGCCGCGCGTCGCGATCAGGCCGTCGCGGACGAGCAGCGCGGCGTCCTGGTCGGCGCGCAGGTGGTGGCCGCGGAACGGGCTCTGCGGGGTGTCGAGGAAGGTGCCGCGGTACAGCGTCACCGACGGGCGCCCTCGCGCTCGAACGCCCCCAGCAGCTCCGCCGCGACCGCGACCGCGATGGCCGCAGGTTCCTTGCTCGTCGTCAAACCGGGCAGCCCGATCGGGAGCCGGATCCGGTCGACGGTCTCCGCCGAGTGCCCGTCCGCCAGCAGTCGCGACCGGAAACGGCCCCACTTGGCCGACGAGCCGATCAGCCCGATGGGACCGAGGTGGTCGAGGCGGATCGCGGCGTCGCAGAGGGCGATGTCCTCCGCGTGGTCGTGGGTCATCACGAGGACGTGCGTGCCGGCCGGCAGCTCGGCGAGGACCAGCTCGGGGAGGACGGGAACGGGATGGACGTGGACGGCTGCGACCGCGTCGGCCAGCGGGGCGAGGGCTTCCACGCCGAGGAGCTCGGCGCGGGAGTCGACCAGGTGCAGGTCGAGGTCGTGGCGGGCCAGGATGCGGGCCAGCTCGAGGCCGACGTGGCCGACCCCGAAGATCGCGACGGACGGTACGACGGGCAGCGGCTCCAGGAGCACGGCGACCTCGCCGCCGCAGCACTGGACGCCGTGCCTGATCTCCTCGGGCTGGATCGGCGCCCTGTCGGACAGGTTGCTCTCGAACGTCTCGGGCTTCGTGCCGTGGCCCGCCAGCAGCGTCCGCGCGCGGCGTACGGCCTCGGCCTCCAGGTTCCCGCCGCCGACCGAGCCGGTGGTCGCGGTCGCGGTGACGACCATCTTGGCGCCGGCGTCCCGCGGGGCGTGGCCGCGGACGTCGGTGACGGTGACCAGTACCCCTGCCTCGCGCCGCGTCCTCAGGTCGGCGACCGCCTGCCACCAGGTGCTCATACGCGCACCCCGGTCCGGGCCTTCTCGAGCGCCCAGTAGACGGCCTCGGGCGTGGCCGGCGACGCCAGCTCGACGCTCGTGCCGTCGGGGCCGAACGCCGCGCACGCCGCGCGCAGCGCCTCGCGGACGCTGAACGCCAGCATGAGCGGCGGCTCGCCGACGGCCTTGGAGCCGTACACCGCGCCGTCCTCGTGGGCCCGCTCCAGCAGCGCCACGTTGAGCTCGGTCGGCATCTCGGAGAAGCTCGGCAGCTTGTACGTCGACGCGGCCTGGGTGGTCAGCCGGCCGCGGCCGGGGCCCTCGGAGGTGTCCCAGCGCAGGTCCTCGAGCGTCAGCCAGCCGGCTCCCTGCACGAACCCGCCCTCGATCTGCCCGAGGTCGACCAGCGGCGAGAGGCTGTCGCCCACGTCGTGCACGATGTCGACCCGCAGCGTCGTGTTGGCCCCGGTGAAGCCGTCGACCTCGACCTCGGCGACGGCGGCGCCGTAGGCGAAGTACTTGAAGGGCGTGCCGGTCATCGTGGTGACGTCCCAGCTCAGCCCCTCGGTCTTGTAGAAGCCGGCGGCCCAGAGCTGGATCCGCTCGTGGTACGCCAGCCGGACCAGGTCCTCCCAGGAGAGGTCGGGGTTCGCGGCGCGCACCGGCCGCAAGCGGGTGATGATCTGCTCGCAGGCGTCCTTCACGGCGCCGCCGTTGAGGTCGGCGCCGGCGCTGGCGGCGGTGGCGGAGGTGTTGGGCACCTTGTCGGTCCGGGTAGGGGCGAGCCGGACCTGGTCCAACGGCAGGCCGAGCGCGGTCGCCGCGACCTGGAGCATCTTGGTGTGCAGGCCCTGGCCCATCTCGGTGCCGCCGTGGTTGATCAGCACGGACCCGTCCTTGTAGACGTGCACCAGCGCCCCGCCCTGGTTGAACGCGGTGAAGTTGAAGGAGATCCCGAACTTCACGGGAGTGATGGCCAGGCCGCGCTTGGTGTGCGGGTGCGAGGCGTTGTAACGCCGCCACCTCGCTCTGGCGGCGTACGAGCTCGCTGCTCTGCGTCACCTGCTCCCAGGCCGCCACCATCCGCTCGGGGTGGCGGACGGGCTGGCCGTACGGCGTGGCCTGGCCGTCGGCGTAGAAGTTGCGTCGACGCAGCTCCTCCGGCGCGATCTCGAGCAACGGCGCGCAGCGGCCGATGATGTCCTCGGTGACGAGCATCCCCTGCGGGCCGCCGAACCCGCGGAAGGCGGTCTGCGAGGTCTTGTTGGTCTGCGCGATCCGGCCGTGCACGCGGACGTGCGGGATCCAGTAGGCGTTGTCGACATGGCACAGCGCACGCGACAGCACCGGCTCGGAGAGGTCCAGGCTCCAGCCGCCGTCGGACGTCAGGGTCGCGTCCAGCGCGGTGAACCGGCCGTCGCCGTCGAAGCCGACCTTCCACGTCGCGTGGAACCCGTGCCGCTTGCCGGTCATCGTCATGTCCTGCTGGCGGGTCAGCCGCAGCCGGACGGGTCGGTTGGTGAGGGTCGCGCCCAGCGCCGCGACCGCCGCGAGCCCGTGTGGCTGCATCTCCTTGCCGCCGAACCCGCCGCCCATCCGCAGGCACTGCACCGTGACCCGGTTGCTCGGCAGGCCGAGCACGTGGGCGGTGATCTCCTGGGTCTCGGTCGGGTGCTGGGTGCTCGACTGGACGAACACCTGGCCGCTCTCGTCCACGGTGGCCAGCGCGCAGTGCGTCTCCAGGTAGAAGTGCTCCTGGCCGGCGAACTCGATCTCGCCCTCGAAGACGCTCGTCGCCTCGGCGAAGCCGGCCTCGACGTCGCCGCGGGTCATGACCGGTCGGGCGCCCTGGAAGCTCTCGGCCCCGATGGCCTCGATGAGGGTCAGCAGGGACGGCAGCGGCTCGTACTCGACCTCGACGAGCGTCGCACCCAGCCTTGCTGCCTCCAGCGTCTCGCCGAGCACCCAGCAGACGGCGTGTCCGTGGTACATCACCTCGTCGGGGAACAGCGGCTCGTCGTTCTTGATGCCGGCGTCGTTGATGCCGGGCACGTCGGCCTGGGTGAGCACTCGGACGACGCCCGGGACGTCGTAGGCCGGCATCGGGTCGAGCCGGGTGATCCGCGCGTGCGCGTGCGGGGCCTGGACGGGGTGCGCGTGCAGGGCACCGTGGTGCCGGATGACGAGGTCGTCGGTGTAGAGCGCGTGGCCGGTGACGTGCAGGGCCGCGCTCTCGTGCGGCATGGTCTCGCCGACGACGGCGTCGTCGGGGCGGTCGCTGAGCGTGCTCATGACTCTGCTCCCAGCTTCCGCAGCGCGTTGCCGAGCATGGCCGACCGGAACCTCGCGCTGGCTCGCTGGTCGTCGATCGGCGTGCCTTCGGCGGTCAACGTCTGTGCGGCGGCCTCGATGGTGTCGTCGTTCCAGGGCCGGCCCTCGAGCGCGGCCTCGGTGGCGAGTGCGCGGATGGGCGTTGCGGCGACGCCGCCGAGGCCGATGCGGGCCTTGGTGACGGTGCCGCCCTCGATGTCGAGTGCGAACGCGACGGCGACGCTGCTGATGTCGTCGAAGGGCCGCTTGGCGATCTTGTGGAACGCCGTCGTCTTGCTGGCCGGGAGAGGTACGACGACCTCGGTGATCAGCTCGTCGGGGCGTCGCACCGACTCGCGGTACCCGGTGAAGTACTCGGCCAGCGGGACCGTGCGTTCGCTCCGCTGTGACCGGAGCACGACCGATGCCTCCAGCGCCAGCAGTACCGGCGGGGCGTCCCCGATCGGCGATCCGGTGCCGATGTTGCCGCCCAGGGTCGCGCCGTTGCGGATCAGCCGCGACGCGAACTGCGGGAACAGCGCCGCCAGCAGGGGCAGCTTCCCCTCGAGGCGACGTTCGACCTCGGAGAGTGTGAGTGCAGCGCCGATGCGCACCTCGTTGGTCGAGGAGTTCGCGCCGGCAACCGTCTCGAAACCCCGTAGCTCGTCGAGGCGGTCGACGGCGATCACCGAGGAGCGACGGCCCTTGAGGTTGACGTCGACCCCCCAGTCGGTGCTCCCGGCCACCACGACGATGTCAGGGTCCTCCGCGAGGATGCGCAACGCTCCCTCGAGGTCCGGCGGACGGATGAATCCACGCTCGGCGTCGTGCAGCCGGGTCGGTACGGCGGCCGGCGCGGCCGTCGTACGACGTGCGGCGAGCGCGTCGGAGGCGGGCGGGAACCCGAGGGCGTACGCCGCGTCCTTGATGGGGCGGTACCCGGTGCAGCGGCACAGGTTGCCGCTCAGCGCGTGGAGGTCGAAGCCGTTGTCGCCGTGGTAGTCGTCGCGGGTCTGTGGCCCGGTGCCGTTGGTGGCCTTGCGGCCGGCCCGGTAGAACTCGGCGGCCATGCTGCAGACGAAGCCCGGCGTGCAGTACCCGCACTGCGAACCGCCCCGCACCGCCATCTCGTGCTGGACCGGGTGCAGGTGCTCCGGGGTACCCAGGCCCTCGGCCGTGACGACCTCCTGCCCGTCGAGGGCGGCGGCCGGAACCAGGCACGAGTTGATCGCGGTCCACTCGGTCGCGTCCGACCCGTCGGCGGCCGGCCGCGCGACCATGATGGAGCAGGCGCCGCACTCGCCCTCGGCGCAGCCCTCCTTGGCGCCCGTCAGTCCGCACGCGCGCAGGAAGTCCAGCGCGTTGGTGTGCACGGGCACGCCCTCGAGCGGACGCGCCTCCCCGTTGACGACGATCCCGGCCATGCCACCTCCGTCGGTCGTGCCCGTCGCGGACGCATGGTTGGTGGCCGTACCCGGACCCGCTGGTTATCCATGCGAACAGCGAACCCGTCCCCCCACTGTATCCGCCGCCCCGCTCCCTGGTCACGGCCGGGATTTCGGGATAGTCCGCAGCGAAAAGCACCTGACCGACCGCGGATCGGGGTGCCTTTCGTCGCGGACTATCCCGATGGGGGCTGTGGAGGACGGCGGCGGGGAAGGGCTGGGACTGGGCATCCTTGGCGCATGACCGCTGGGGTGACGCCGATCCCTCCGTACTTCCACCCCCGGCGGCCGCAGCTGATCCGGCCCGTCCGGCTCGATCCGCGGGGCGTCATCGGGCCCACTCGTGGCATGGCGAAGCGCGGGATGTGGCAGCACACCAGCCACGGCTACTACGTGCCGTGGTGGGTCGACCGCACGATGGTCGAGCAGCGGATCGTGGAGGCTTCCATGTGCTCGCCTGCGTACGGCGGTGCCGTGACGGGCTGGGCCGGACTCCGCTGGTTGGGCGGGCGTTGGTTCGACGGCGCTGCCCGGGACGGCTCGCCGCTGCCCATCACCGTCACGGGTGTCGGCGTACGCCCGCAGCCCGGGATCCGCATCTCCGCCGAACGTCTCAACGTCCCCGAGATCGTCAGCCACGACGGGCTGCTCCTCACCAGGGCACTGCGGTCGGCGCTGTTCGAGATGCGGTACGCCGCCACCGTGTGGGACGCGGTCCAGGTGGCCGACATGGCGGCGTACTCCGACCTCTTCTCGCTGGACGAGCTCTGGGCGTACGCGCTGGCGCACAGTGGCATGACCGGGATCCCGCAGGCCCGGGACGCGACCCTGCTGGCGGAGGAGAACTGCTGGTCCCCGATGGAGGTGGTCATGCGGCTGATCTGGGTGCTCGTGGCGGGCCTCGACCGTCCTCTCATGAACCAGCCGGTGTTCGACCTGCAGGGTCGGCATCTCGGCACGCCCGACCTGCTCGACGTCGAGTCGGGGACCTACGGCGAGTACGACGGCGCGTTCCACCTGGAGGGGCGCCGACGACGCAAGGACCAGGACCGTGAGGACGCGTTCCGGCGAGTCGGGCTCGAGCCGTTCGTGATGCTGGCCGGCCAGTCCCGCGACGAAGTGGCGGCCAGGATGGTGGCCACACGAGATCGAGCCCTCCGTCTCGGCAACGCCCGCCGGTGGACGATCGAGCAGCCGAGCTGGTGGATCCCCACCGAGACCGTGGCCCAGCGCCGCGCCCTGTCGGCCGCCGACCGGGTACGCCTGTTGACTCACCGAGCGGCCTGATTTCCCAACCCCGGGATAGTCCGCGACGAAAGGCACCTCGAAACGCGCTCGGTGAGGTGCTTTTCGTAGCGGACTATCCCGGACGACGCCGCAACAGGGTCAGAGCGACAGGCGTGCGTGCCGGTTGACGTCCTTGTACAGCAGGTACCGGAAGGGGCCGGGCCCACCGGCGTAGCAGGCCTGCGGGCAGAACGCGCGCAGCCACATGAAGTCGCCCGCCTCCACCTCCACCCAGTCGGTGTTGAGCAGGTAGACCGCCTTGCCCTCCAGCACGTACAGCCCGTGCTCCATCACGTGGGTCTCGGGAAAGGGGATCGCGCCCCCGGGACCGAAGTTGACGATGTTGACGTGCATGTCGTGGCGCAGGTCGTCGATCGGCACGAAGCGGGTCGTGGACCACGCGCCATTGGTGTCCGGCATGACGACGGGCGACACGTCCCGCTCGTGGGTGACCAGGACGTCCGGCTCCTCGAGACCGTCGACGCGGTCGTACCTCTTCCGGATCCAGTGGAAGGTGGCCGTGGTCGAGGACGAGTTCCGCAGCGCCCAGTCCACGACCGGCGGCAGGTAGGCGTAGCTGCCGGCCTCCAGCTCGTACGTCGACCCGTCGGCCTCCAGCCGCAGCGCGCCGTCCACGACGAACAGCACCGACTCGGCCTGGTCGTCGACGTCCGGCAGGTCCGTACCTCCCCCGACGCCGACCTCGACGACGTACCAGCTGAACGTCTCCGCGAACCCCGTCAGCGGCCGCGCGAGCACCCACATCCGCGTCTGGTCCCAGCCGGGCAGGTACGACGCGGTGATGTCGCTCTGCGTCCGCGCCGGGATCACGGCGTACGCCTCGGTGAACCGCGCCCGGTCCGTCGTCAGTGCGGTCTGCGGCGGCAGCCCGCCGCGGGGCACCCAGTAGTTTGCCGAGTTGGTCATCGTTCTCCTCGCACCAGCAGTCGTCCTCGGGGCACATCGTCGTCCACCGGTACGCCGCGCAGCCAGGTCTCTCGTACCTCGCCGACGAGCTGTCTCCCGGCGTACGCCGAGACCGGGTTGCGGTGCTTGAGCTTCGCGACGTCCACGACGAACGGCGCGTCCGGCGCGAACCGCACGAGATCGGCCTGCATCCCGACGGCGATCCGACCCCGGTCACCCAAGCCCACCAGGGCAGCCGGGCCTGACCCCATCCAGAGGGCCACGTCCACCAGCGAGAGCCCGCGCGCCCGCGCGCCCGTCCACACGGCCGGCAGCGCGAGCTGGACCGACGCGATCCCGCCCCACGCGACCCCGAAGTCCGGACTGGCCTTGAGTGACGCCGTGCACGGGGAGTGGTCGGAGACCACCAGGTCGACGTCCCCCGCCGCCAGCGCCGCCCACAGGGCCTCGCGGTTGTCGGCCTCGCGGATCGGCGGGCAGCACTTGAGCTCGGTCGCGCCGTCGGGCACGTGCTCGGCGTCGAAGGTCAGGTAGTGCGGGCAGGTCTCCACCGTCACGGCCACGCCGTCGGCCCGCGCGGACCGCAGGAGAGGTACGGCGTCCGCGTCCGAGAGGTGCACCACGTGCGCCCGTCCTCCCGTGGCCAGGGAAGCAGACAGCACCAGGCCGATCGCGGCCTCCTCGGCGGCCCGCGGCCGCGAGGCCAGGAAGCCCGCGTAGTGCTCGCCGTCCAGCGCCGAGTCCTCGACCAGCGACCCGTCCTCGGCGTGCACGACCATCAGCGCGCCCAGCTCGGCCGTCAGCGCCATCGCCTCGGCGAACTCGTCGGCCGCCAGCCAGCCGAACTCCTCGACACCCGAGTCGAGCAGGAAGCACTTGAACCCGAAGACACCCGCCTCGTGCAGCGACCGCATGTCGGGACCGTTGCCCGGCACCGCCCCGCCCCAGAACCCGACGTCCACGAAGCACTGGCCCTCGGCCACCGCCCGCTTGGCCGTCAGCCCTGCGAGCGTCGTCGTCGGCGGCACCGAGTTCAGCGGCATGTCCACGATCGTGGTCACGCCGCCGGCCGCGGCCGCCGCCGTGGCGGTCGCGAAGCCCTCCCACTCCGTGCGGCCCGGCTCGTTGACGTGCACGTGGGTGTCGACGAGGCCCGGCAGCAGCACCTCGTCGTCGTCGAAGGTGACGACCGAGACGGCATCGGGCACGTCGTCGTACGACGTCAGGGTGACGATCCGACCACCCGAGATCCCTACCGACACAGGGGTCTCGCGCTCATCGACGACCGCGCGGCGAGCACGGACGACGAGGTCGAGATCAGCTGCCACGATAGGTCGAGTAGCCGTACGGGCTGAGCAGCAGCGGCACGTGATGGTGCCGCTCGTCGGCGATCGCGAACACGACGACGACCTCGGGGTAGAACCCCGCGACGTACGCCGCGGTGTCGAACCGCAGCACGTACTCACCCAGCGACAGCTCACCGCCGAGCGAGCCGACCCGACCGTCCGCGTCGGTCACCCCGGAGTCGAGCGGCTCACCGGACCGGGACTCCAGCCGGACAGGGACCGCGGCGGCCGGCCGGCCGACCGCGGTGTCGAGCACGTGCGTCGAGAGCGTGGCCATCAGACGAGCGCCGCCAGGCGCAGCAACGCGATCTGCCGCAGGTTGTCGACGGTCTCTTCGCGCTCGTCCTCGTCGGTGTTCCCCAGCCGGCGGTCCAGCTCGGCGAGGATCTCCTCGGCGTCGCGGCCCGCGGCCCGGATCAGGAAGACGCGGCCGAACCGCCTCTCGTAGGCGTGGTTCCCCGCGGCCAGCCGGTCGGACGGGTCGACCGCAGCCTGCTCGCGACGCGACTGCTCTCCACCCCGCTCGCCGATCCGTGGATGGGCCGACAGCGCCTGATCCAGCTCGGGTTCGGACAGCGACCGGGCAGCGACGTCGGCCGCGGCGAGCAGCGACGTCCGGTCGGCGTACGGCTCCCCGGCGAGCACGTCGTCGGCCCAGCGAGGGACGGAGAGACAGGAGAGCAGTTGCTCGCGGCTGACTGACACCCGGGCCGTCACGCGTCCCCGTCCTCGCGTAGCACCGTGCACTCGATCAACCCGTACGGCCGGTCGGCGGCGATGAAGACCTCGCCGTTGTTCTCCAGCCCGTCGACCTCGAAGCCCGAGAAGTCCACCAGGAAGTGGTGCTTGTTCGGCGCCGAGAAGCGGACCTCCGCCACGCCCGGCAGGGTGTCGACCACGGCCGACCCCATCAGGTACAGCGTCTCCTGCAGCGCGCGCGAGTACGTCGTGGCGAAGGTCGACAGGAGCACGTCGCGCACCTCGTCGTACGACGCGTTCCACGGGACGTCGACGGAGTCGTGCCGCCATTGGGCGACCAGTGACGTCGCCAGGATCCGGTCGTCGGCCTCGGCGAGCGTGGTGAACTCGTCGACCAGGAACCCCTTGAACTCCGAGCCCGTCGACTTCAGCAGCACCAGGTCCTGGAAGCCGGAGACGACCGTGGCACCCGACCGCGTGACGGTGATCTCGCACGTGCGCACCTCACCGCCCTTGCGCGCGAACGCGTGCTGGCCGAGCCGGTCCCAGGCGTACTGCTCGACGCGCACGTCGGCCGCCTCGGCCGCCGGCGTGGCCTCGAGCAGCCGGCGTCCGAGCGCGAGCGCGTAGTCCTCCGGGGAGGCGATGCCGTGGAGCTTGGCGTAGGCGAACGCGGTGTTCTTCTGGGTGTCGGTCGGCAGCACGGCCGCCTGGTCCCCGTCGGTGTGCGCGGCGCCGAAGTCGCCGCGCAGCGACGAGGACACGTTCAGGTCGTGGATCTCGTGGCGCCCAGCCGGATGGTCGATGTCCCGGACGATCCGCACGACCCGGCTCTCGGCCTTGCCGTACCGGTTCGAACCCAACACCGCCATGGCCTGACACTAGCGATGCCTAAAACCGGGCGACGACCGTCCGCGGTGCCTGGAAAACTCGGGCGGGCCATGAGCCGCTTCCACCCGCCCTCGCCCCTCGCCGGCCGGCTCGCCCTGCAGTCCTTGCTGTTCGCCCTGGGCGAGGGCACCTTCATGACCGGGTCGGCCGTCTTCTTCACCCAGGTGGTCGGCCTGAGCGCCGCCCAGGTCGGCCTCGGCCTGACCTTCGCCGGGGTCGCGGCGTTCGTGGCCGCGCTGCCGGCCGGCAAGCTGGTCGACCGCTACGGCCCCAAGCGCATGTGGGCGCTCAGCGCGGCCGGCCAGGCCGGGCTGTTCTCGGTGTGGCCGTTCATCGACGGCTTCACGGGGTACGTCGCGATGGCGGTCACCATGGAGGTCGTCGGCGCCCTGGGAGGCGCGGCCCACGGGGCGTACACGATCGACGTCCTGCCGCCGCGCGAGCGGGTGAAGTCGCGGGCCTACATGTACTCCGCACTCAACGTCGGGTTCACGCTCGGCTCCCTGGTCGGCGGCATCGCGCTGGCCTTCGAGTCCAACACGGTCCTGCAGGCGCTGCCGTGGTTCACCGCGGCCGTCTTCCTGGTCAACGGCGGCGCGATCCTCCGGCTGCCCAATGCCTCCCACGACGAGCGAACGCCCGAGGAACGGCGCCAGAAGGTGCCCGGTCCGGGCCCGATGCGCAACATCGGGTGGCTGGCCAGCACCTTCTTCGCCGGCGTGCTCTGGACCAACCAGGTGCTGCTCAACATCGTCATCCCGCTGTGGCTGGTCGAGGAGACCGACGCCCCCCGGGTGCTGCTGGCGTTCCTCTTCGGCACCAACACGGTGATGTGCATCTTCTTGCCGATGGTCGCCTCGCGCGGCGTCAGGAACATCCCGACGGCGTTGCGGGCGATCCGGATCTCCACGACGTTCTTCGTCGTCTCCTGCCTGATCACCCTGGCCACCCACGACACCGTCGGCTGGACGACCATCGCGCTGGTGTGGCTGGGTCACGTGACCGTGACCGGCGCGGAGCTCTACCTCTCGGCGGCCAGCTGGTCCTTCGAGGCCGAGCTGATGGACCCGCGCCGCCGCGGGGAGTACCAAGGCGCCGCCGAGTTCAGCGGCACGCTCGGCCGCGTCTGGGCGCCCGCGCTGTACACCTTCCTGGCCATGAACTGGGGTGCCGCAGGCTGGCTGGTCATCGCCGCCATCGGGGTGGTCGCCACCGCGGGTCTGCACCCGTCGGTCCGCGCCGCCCGTCGCTTCCTGGTCCAGCACGTGCCGCCCGACGAGCTCGCCCAGGCCACCGCCGGCGGTGAGGAGGAGGCGATGGTCGCGCCACCGTCGCTGCTGGAGGAGCAGCCACCGGTTCGCTAGCGGCGGGCGAGCCCCTTCAGCTCGACGTCCCCGAGGCCGCAGCCCTCGTGTACCTCGGCCGCGTCGACCGCCCCGCAGTCCAGCCCACGCAGCACGTAGTCCGCCAGCGCTCGAGCGGTGGCCGGCTCGTCGGCGATCGAGCCGGCCGTGCGCTGCTCGGCGTACGCCTGGAGCCGCTCGAGGGCGCGCGGCAGGCCGGAGCGGAAGAAGGCGTACGTCGCGGCGTACCGCGTCGGCAGGTGCCCCGGGTGCAGGTCCCAGCCCTGGTAGAAGCCGCGCTCGAGGGCCCGCGTCACCAGCCGCAGGTGGTTCTCCCAGGCCCGGTGGACGGTGTCGCCGTCGCCGACGGGCAGCACGTTCGTGGAGCCGTCGGAGAGCCGGACGCCGGTGCCGGCCGCGGCGGCCTGCATGACGAGCTTCGCGTGGTCGGCGGCCGGGTGCTCCAGCGACTGCTGGCCCGCGGCGATGCCGAGATACGCCGAGTAGTCGTAGGTGCCGTAGTGCAGCCCGGTGAGCCGGCCACCGGACGCGTGCACCACTCGCGCGACCAGGGCCGTGCCGTCCGGACCGAGCACCGTCTGCGGCGTCTCCACCTGCACCTCGAAGCGGATCGCCTTGTCGGCCAACCCGAGCTCGTCCTCGATGACCCCCGCCGCGTGCACGAACGCCGCCACCTGGTCCGTGCTCGTCACCTTGGGCAGCGTCACCACGAAGCCGTCGAGGTCGCCCCTGGCCTCGGCGAACGCCGACAGGAACCGGGTCAGCGTGCGGACGCCGCGCGCCCGCGTCGACGCTTCGAAGGACTTGATCCGGATGCCCGTGAACGCCGGCGCAACCTCCGACTGCTGGGACTCGGCCAGCGCGTGCGCCGAGGTCGTGACGTGCTCGTCCTCCGCGGCGTCGTCGTGCCCGACGTACCCGTCCTCGAAGTCGACGCGCAGGTCCTCCACGGGCTCGTCGGCGAGCTTGGCCTTGACCCGCCGGATGATGTCGGCGTCCCCGATGACGGCGGCGAACTTGTCCGCGTGCTCGTCGAGCATTCCGAGCGCCTCGTCACCCCACGCGCGCGCCACGTCCGCGGCGTAGCTGTCGCCCGGCACGTACGCCGTGTGTACCGGCTGCCGTCCGGCCCGCTCGCCGGGATACCTGGCGAGGAGCTCGGCGTCCGCCTCCGCGAGCCGTTCGTCCAGCTCGGCGGCCAGGCGGCCGCTCAGCTCGTCGGGGTCGGTCATGGCCACATGATCGCTGGTCGAGCCCCTGCGGGGGACGAGCGGGGTGTCGAGACCGCTGTCAGCTCACCGGGCCTCGACTCCGCTCGCTGCGCTCGCGGGACCGACCACCGATGGGGCAGGCCCGCGAGCGGGTCATGGCCGGGGTGGGAGGCGATGGTGGATGTCCTCGCTCATCCGCGTGATCGCGAGGTAGAACTCGAGTGTCATCCGGATCAGTGCGAGGTAGACCAGCATCGCGATCGGCCCGATCACGAGCACCAGGAAGCCGTACCCCGCCGAGACCGAGAAGGCCGCAGCCAGCCAGGCCAGGAACGCGACCACGAGCAGCCCGGTCGCCAGCACGTAGACGAAGCGCACCACCTTGGGCGTGATGAACGTCGAGAAGCTGAAGTCGAACAGCGCCCTGAGGAAGCCTGCCGCGTCGGTCTTCTCGGCCGGCCCGTCGGCGAACGGCGCCTGGGGAGCCGGCTCGTAGCTCGGCGGTGGCGGCGGGATGATCGGTGCCTGGCGGGTGGGGTCCGGCTGCGGCTCGCCCGGAGCCGAAGTTCCTGGGGGCGGGATCTCGGTCATGGGCCGAAGGCTACAAACACCGAACCGCCCGGACCGTGAGGTCCGGGCGGTTCGTCACTCTTGCTGGTCGGGCTTGTCGAGACCTTGGTCGCGTTCTCACCGGGTTCCGACGCGCCCGTCGCGGCCTCGTGCCTCAGCCACGGGGCTTGCTCAACCTGGCGCGAGACGCCTTCACCCTCGTGCCTCCGGCGTCCCCTACGCGCTCACTCTTCGCCGGCAATGAAGGCCTCGACGCGGCGGCGACCCTCGTCGTCGGGCAGCTGCACGGGCGGGGACTTCATCAGGTACGACGACGCCGAGATGACCGGGCCGCCCTGGCCGCGGTCCTTGGCGATCTTGGCGGCGCGGATCGCGTCGATGATGATGCCGGCCGAGTTGGGGGAGTCCCAGACCTCGAGCTTGTACTCGAGGTTCAGCGGTACGTCACCGAACGCGCGGCCCTCGAGGCGGACGTAGGCCCACTTGCGGTCGTCGAGCCACGCGACGTAGTCGGACGGGCCGATGTGGACGTTGCGGTCGGAGACCTTGTTGGCCAGCTCGCCCTGCAGGTTGGACGTGACGGCCTGGGTCTTGGAGACCTTCTTGGACTCCAGGCGCTCGCGCTCGAGCATGTTCTTGAAGTCCATGTTGCCGCCGACGTTGAGCTGGTAGGTGCGGTCGAGAGCGACGCCGCGGTCCTCGAACAGCTTGGCCATCACCCGGTGGGTGATGGTGGCGCCGACCTGCGATTTGATGTCGTCGCCGACGATCGGGACGCCGGCGTCCTCGAACTTCTTGGCCCACACGGGGTCGGAGGCGATGAACACGGGCAGCGCGTTGACGAAGGCCACGCCCGCGTCGATCGCGCACTGCGCGTAGAACTTGTCGGCCTGCTCGGAGCCCACCGGGAGGTAGCACACCAGCACGTCGGCCTGGGTGTCCTTGAGGACCTGGACGACGTCGACCGGGTCGGCGCCCGACTCCTCGATGGTCTCGCGGTAGTACTTGCCGAGACCGTCGAGCGTGGGGCCGCGCTGCACGTCGATGCCCAGCGTGGGCACCTCGGCGATCTTGATGGTGTTGTTCTCGGAGGCGTTGATGGCCTCGGAGAGGTCCTTGCCCACCTTCTTGTCGTCGACGTCGAACGCGGCGACGAACTCCACGTCGTTGACGTGGTACTCCCCGAACATGACGTGCATCAGCCCCGGCACCGTGGTGCCGGCCTCGGCCTTGGCGTAGTACTGGACGCCCTGGATGAGGGACGTGGCGCAGTTGCCGACGCCCACGATGGCTACTCGAATCGATCCCATGCCGGATCTTCCTTCCTCTGCTGTGTGCCTACGGCGTTTCCGCCGCCGGCGTCACAGCCGGTGCACTTCGGGTGGTGGGTTTGGTGTCGCTCGTCCTGCTCGGGCCGTTGTCCGGGCCCCGTTCTGCGTTGATCAGGTCGGTGAGCCAGCGGACCTCGCGCTCCACGGACTCGATGGCGTGCCGGCGCAGCTCGCTGAGGTAGCGGTCGTCCCCGCCGGCCGCGTGCCGCTGCCGGTCGAGCCGCTCCTGGAGGCGGGTACGCCGCCCCTCGAGGATCCGCAGCCGGACGTCGGCGTTGGTCCGGGAGAAGAACGCGAACCTCATGTTGAAGCTCTCGTCCTCCCAGGCGTTGGGCCCGTCGTCGGTCACCTCGGTGGCGAAGGCCTCGCGGCCCTGCTCGGTGATCTGGTAGGTGATCCGTTGCCGCAGCGAGACCGAGGCCGGGTTGGTCACCTCGGTGATCACTCCGTCGCGCAGCATCCGCTTGAGCGCGGGGTACAGCGAGCCGTACGACAGCAGGCGGGTCCAGCCCAGCAAGAGGTTGAGCCGCTTGCGGAGCTCGTAGCCGTGCAGGGGAGTCTCGTGGAGCAGGCCGAGAACGGCCACCTCCAGCGCTGCGCCCTTGCGTTGCACGTGCGCTCCCCTTGACTTGGTGTATCGCCCGGCTCTATCGAGCCGACCTATCGGGTGAATGTATCAACACGATACATCGATCGCGAAATGAGGCCGCCGGAGGGAGACATTCGCCGGCCGGGCGACGCCCCGGCCCGGGGTCGGGGGGGCGCGGATCACAGGCGCGGCGGTTCGGCGAGCATGGGTGCGCCCCCGTACCCTCGTCAGGGTTTGTTCCTTCCCCCATCCCGGGACCTGTGACTGGAGTCGTCGAGTTGAGCAAGCGTCGCGCCGAGGGGCCTGCGGTCAAGAGAAAGCCCAAGCGCCCCGGCACCGCCAAGCGCCGGGTCCTGACCACTCTCAAGTGGCTGCTGATCGTGGGTCTGGTGACCACCGTGACCGGGATCGGCGCGTTCTACTACGCCTACACCCAGACCACGATCCCGAACCCCAACGCGGAGTTCGAGACCGAGACGACGTTCGTCTACTACGCCGACGGCAAGACCGAGCTGGGCCGGTTCGCCACCCAGAACCGCGAGTCGATCCCGTACTCCGAGATGCCGGAGGACCTGAAGCTGGCCGTGGTGGCGGCCGAGGACCAGTCGTTCTGGAGCAACAAGGGGATCGACCCCAAGGGCATCATCCGGGCGGCGTTCAGCAACGCCCGCGGGAACTCCACGCAGGGCGCGTCGACGATCACCCAGCAGTACGTCAAGATCCTGTACCTCACCCAGGAGCGGTCCCTCAAGCGCAAGATCAAGGAGGCGTTCTTGTCGCTCAAGCTCCAGCGCGAGCAGAGCAAGGAGCAGATCCTCGAGGGCTACCTCAACACCATCTACTTCGGCCGCGGCGCCTACGGCGTCCAGGCCGCCGCGAACGCCTACTTCGACGTCGACGCCAAGGACCTGAACCTCAAGCAGAGCGCGGTGCTGGCCAGCGTGCTCAACGACCCCAACGACCTCGACCCGAGCGAGGGCAAGGACGCGAAGGCCGTCCTCAAGGACCGCTACACCTACGTCCTGGACAGCATGGCGAGCACCGGCGACATCAGCGCCGAGGAGGCCGACCGGGCCACCCAGAACCTGCCGAAGTTCCCCAAGATCGCGGCGGACAGCCAGTACGGCGGCCAGAAGGGCCACATGCTGCGCCTGGTCCGCAACGAGCTGCGGCAGCTGGGCTACTCCGAGGAGGAGATCGACGGCGGCGGCCTGCGGGTCACCACCACGTTCACCCCGAAGGCCATGCAGGCCGCCGAGGACGGCGTGCTCGCCCAGAAGCCCGAGGGCTTCGGCGACAAGGAGCTGCACATCGCGGCCGCGACGGTCGAGCCCGGCACGGGCGCGCTGCTCGGCTTCTACGGCGGCCAGGACTACCTCGACTCCCAGATCAACTGGGCCAGCGCCGGCGGCATGGTCGGCTCGACGTTCAAGCCGATCACCCTGGCCACGGCGATCGAGGCCGGCTTCTCCCTGAAGGACACCTTCCAGGGCACCTCTCCCTACACGTTCCCCGACGGCCTCGAGGTCAGCAACGAGGGCGAGAACGGTGGCAACGACTACGGCGCGCGGGTGACGGCGCTGTTCGGCCTCGAGCAGTCGATCAACACGGCGTACGTCGACATGTCCGCCTCGATCCCCGACGGCCCGCAGAAGATCCTCGAGATGGCCAACAAGCTGGGCATCCCGCCGACCAAGGCCACCAAGAAGTACCCCGGCATCCCGAAGACCAGCCGCGACCTCGAGGCCGACGCGCTGGTCACCCTGGGCAAGGCCCGGATCAGCCCGATCAACATGGCCAACACCTACGCGACGTTCGCCAACGGCGGCGTGCGCGCCAACGTGCACGTGATCAAGAAGGTGGTCGACCGCACGGGCGAGGACCCCAAGGTCTACCAGGTGGCCAACACCGACGTGCTCGACCCCGACATCGACTCCGACGTCTCCTACGCGATGCAGCAGGTCGTCGCCGACGGCACCGGCCGGGCGGCGCTGGCGCTCGGCCGCCCGGCCGCCGGCAAGACGGGCACGGCGACCAACGACAAGGACCAGGTGTCCTCGGCGTGGTTCATCGGGTACACCCCGCAGATGGCGACCGCGGTGATGTACGTCCGCGGCGACGGCGACGACCAGCTCGACGGCTGGCTGCCGTCGTACTTCGGCGCCGACTACCCCGCACGCACCTGGACCGCGATCATGCAGCAGGACATGGAGGGCCTGGACGTCGAGGAGTTCCCGGAGCCGGCCAACGTCGACGGCGACGCGCCGGACGCGGAGCACGAGCCGACGCCCACGTCCTCGCCGACGCGCCGGCCCTCGCCGACGCACCGCCCCTCGCCGACGGACACCCCGACCACCAAGGAACCGACGGACGAGCCGACCAAGTCGCCGACCGGCCTGCCGACCAAGACGCCGACCGGCCTGCCGACCACCGAGCCGACGCCCACGATCGAGCCGACGCCCACCGTCGTGCCGACGCCGACGGTCGTGCCGACGCCGACGGAACAGCCGACCTCTCAGGCACCCACCCAGGCCGCCACGACGGCCGCGGGCCAGCCGTCACCGAGCGCCACGCCCCGCAACAGCTCCTACTTCCTGGCCTTCTTCCTCTGAGCTGCCGCAGGTGGCCAGAGCGGTGTCGAGCGACGAGCGGGTCCATCCGACCCTCGACGACCCGGGGGTCCGCGCGCTCAGCGAAGGCGTCGGCGGCCCGGTCGGCACGCACGCCGGCCGGCACCCGTGGTGGACGCCGGTGCGTGTGGTGCTGGCGCTCACGGCGATCTGCTTCGCGCTGGGCCTGGTGAAGGACGCTCCCTGCTACTCCGACAAGTGGGCGGACGCGAACACCAACTACACGCACATGTGCTACTCCGACCTGCCGTACCTCTACACGGGACGTGGCTTCGCCGAGCTGCACTGGCCGTACGTCGACGACGACGCCGTCCGGGCGAGGTACACCGCGATGGAGTACCCCGTCGTCATCTCCTACTGGGCCTGGTGGTCCGCGGCGGCGACGCTGCGGCTCAGCGGCTCGCCCGACCTGGACGAGCGGGCCGGGATGCCGGTCGACTCCCTCGGGGCGCTGCCCGAGGTACGCACGGAGATGCTGCGGTTCGTCGCCGTGAACGCGATCGGGTTCGGTGCCCTGGCCCTGCTGTCGGCCTGGCTGCTCGCCGGCGTCCATCGGCGGCGGCCGTGGGACGCGGCCCTGTTCGCGATCTCGCCCACCCTGGCCCTGGCGGGGCTGGTGAACTGGGACATGCTCGCCGTCGCCTGCGTGGCCGGCGCGCTGTGGGCGTGGTCGCGCGACCGCCCGGTCCTCACCGGCGCCCTGGTCGGCCTCGGCGCCGCCACCAAGCTGTACCCGCTCTTCCTGCTCGGCGGCATCCTGGTCATCTGCCTGCGCAACCGCCGCTACCGCGAGCTTGGCCAGACGATGGGCGCGGCGGCGGTCACCTGGGTGCTGGTCAACGCGCCGGCGTACCTGTCCGGTCCCGAGGCCTGGAAGACCTTCTGGCGGTTCAACTCCGACCGCTCGGCCGACCTCGGATCGGTGTGGCTGATGCTGGACCAACGGTTCGACTGGAGCCTGTCCGCCTCGACGATCAACCTGTGGTCCTGGCTGTTCTTCGGCGCCTGGTGCGTGGGCGTGCTCGTGCTCGGCATGACGGCGCCGGCCACGCCGCGGCTGGCGCAGCTCGGCTTCCTGGTCGTCGCCGGCTTCCTGCTGGTCAACAAGGTCTACTCGCCGCAGTACGTGCTGTGGCTGCTGCCGCTGGCCGTGCTGGCCCGTCCGCGGCTGCGTGACCAGATCATCTGGCAGGCCGGCGAGGTCGTGTACTTCGCCTCCGTGTGGTGGTACCTCGGCAACTTCCTCGCCCCCGCCGACGGCGGCGACGCGGAGTTCTACTGGTTCGCGATCATCATCCGGCTGCTCGCCGAGCTGTACCTCGTGACCGTCGTGGTCCGCGACATCCTGCTGCCGCGGCACGACCCGGTCCGCGAGCTCGGCTGGTTCGCCTACGCACCCCGCCGCCCGGAGCCCAAGTCGCTCGCGCTCCGGTGACCTCACCGCACTCCTGTCGGTGGTCGAGCCGGGGGGCCGGCCACGGCCGACCGTGTCGAGACCCCCGGGTCAGGTGACGACGACGCGGTCGAACGCGGTGGCGGTGTAGCGGACGCGTACGTCGACCTCGTCGCCGATCTCGGGCACGTGCGCGCCCCCGGGGAGGAACAGCATCGAGGCCTGCATGTGTGGCGGCTCGGCGAACAGCCGCTGCTTGCCGTCGATGATGAACGGTGAGCGGACGAAGCCGACGGCGTCCAGGCCGCCGCGGGCCAAGGTGGCCGCCCGGGCCTTGATCGAGGAGTCGCCGGTCGGGGCCTCGAGGCCGATGCCGTGGGCCGTGCCGCCGCTGACCACCAGGACGTGGCCGGACTTCGGGGCGCTGCGGCCGCGGTAGCCGAACACGTCGCCGCGCTCGACCGCGTGCACGTCGAGGACGGTCGCAGTCACCTTCAGGGCGCCGCGGTCGCCCAGCCAGAGGGTCGTGCCGATCCGCGGCCGGATCGTGAAGTCGGCGTGGCTGGTGCGCAGGCGGCCGAGCTCCTCGCCGGTCAGGTGGCTGATCCACAGCGTCGTGTGCTGGCCGGCCAGGCCGGCGCCGACCACCTCGTCGACCAGGCGGTGCACCTCGGCGAGGTGTGACCCGCTGGCCAGTGGCAGGTGCATCGCGATGCCGCGGAACCGACGGCCGCCGTGTCCGGGGCCGAGGACGTCGGCGGCCTCGCGCAGGTCGCGCGCGGTCAGCCCGTGGCGCAGCATGCTGGTCTGCAGCTCGAGCACGAACCGCGCGTCGGGGTCCCACTCGGACATGGCCCGGACGTCCTCGACGCGCGAGAGCGTGTGCACCAAGCGGTCCCGGATGTCCGCTGCCACGCCGAGTGCGGCCCCGAACGGTCGCCAGGGCGTCAGCACGAGCAGGTCGCCGGCGAAGCGGGAGGCGACCTCGGGCAGCTCGTCGTACGTGCCGACGGCCAGCGTGTCGACGCCGAGCCAGTCGGCCTTGCGGGCGAGCCGGCCCAGGCCGAAGCCGTAGCCGTTGCCCTTGGCCACCGGCACCAGCCCGGGCTGTTCGCCGGCCACCGTCTTCAGGTGGGTGCGCCAGCGGTCGCCGTCGACGGTGAGCGTGAGGCTCATCCGCGTCTGCTCATGGCGACCTGGAACCCCTTGTAGAGCAGGGGACGCAGCGGCAGGTCCCACTCGCCGGCGTACTCGACCGCCTCGCCGCCGGTGCCGACCTTGAACTGGATCAGCCCCGCGTGTGGGTCGTCGGGGTCGAGCGTGTCGGTGATGCCGCGGAGGTCGTAGACGCCCGCTCCCGTGGCCAGCGCGTCACGCAGCATCGCCCACTGCACGGCGTTCGACCCGCGCACGTCCCGCTTCTCTGTGGAGGAGGCGCCGTAGGAGTACCACGTGTGGGTGCCGACGCGGACGGCGATCGTCGCCGCCACCAGGTCGCCCTCGTGGTGGGCCAGCCACAGCACGAAGCGGTCGGGCTCCTCGGCGCCCATAGCCTCGGCCATGGTGCGGAAGTAGCCCAGGGGGCGCGGCGTGAAGTGGTCACGCTCCGCGGTGTGCGCGTAGAGGTCGTGGAAGGCCTTCAGGTCCTCCAGTCCGCTCCCTTCGCCGGTCGAGCCTGTCGAGACCACCACGCCGGCCTTGTCGGCCTTCTTGATGTTGCGGCGCCACTGCTGGTTCATGCCCGCGAGTACGTCGGCCTCGGTCAGCGCAGTGCCATCCCCCTGCGCCAGCGGGACCTGGAAGTTGTAACGGGGCTGGCCGGCCGCGAAGCCACCGCCCTGGCCCTGGGGCCGCCAGCCGAGGTCCTGCAGCTGGGAGACCACGCGCGCCCCGACGGGCTCCCGGAGGCTGGGGGCCAGGTCGTCGAGGCGGCGTACGTCGGCGTCGGCGATGCCCTCCTTGACCCGCGCGGCCGACCAGCGGCGGGTGACCACGGGCGGACCGATCCGGACCGCGAACGCACCCTGCTGCCTGAGGTGCCGGGCCATCGGGTCCAGCCAGGCACCCAGGTCGTCGACCGTCCAGTCGACGACCGGGCCCTCCGGGAGGTAGGCCAGCGAGCGCGGCAGCCGCGGCAGGTTGCGGTGCAGCACCAGCCCGGCGCCGACCAGGTCCGACCCGGAGAACCAGCCCAGCGACTCCGCCCGCCACTCGGGCTTCACCATCGCCCACGCCGGTGTCTGCAGGAAGCTCGTCCACGGCTGGGCGCGCACGAACGCCAGGTGCTGGTCCGGGCTGATGGGCCGGACGGTGGGGGCGATCGTCACCCCGCCCACGCTAGCCGTATCGCCGGTCGAGCCCGCGAGCGCCAGCGAGCGGAGTCGAGACCCCCTATCGCTGGTCGAGCCCGCGAGCGGCGTCGAGACCCCCCATTCGCTGGTCGAGCCCGCGAGCGTCAGCGAGCGGAGTCGAGACCCCCTATCGCTGGGCGGAGTCGAGACCCCGTGAGAGTGACGAGGTCTCGACACGGGCTCGCCCAGGGGCTCGCCCGGCTCGACCAGCGAGGGGGTGATCGCCACTCCGCCCACGCTGGCCGTATCGCTGGTCGAGCCCGCGAGCGTCAGCGAGCGGCGTCGAGACCCGGTGAGAGTGACGGGGTCTCGACACGGGCTCGCCCAGGGGCTCGCCCGGCTCGACCAGCGAGGGGCGATCGCCACTCCGCCCACGCTGGCCGTATCGCTGGTCGAGCCCGCGAGCGTCAGCGAGCGGCGTCGAGACCCGGTGAGAGTGACGGGGTCTCGACACGGGCTCGCCCAGGGGCTCGCCCGGCTCGACCAGCGAGGGGGCGAGGTTTCGACACGGGATCGCCCAGGGGCTCGCCCGGCTCGACCAGCGAGGCGTGAAATGACAGAACCGCGGTGGTGCGAGCCTCTCACTCACAGCCACCGCGGTCCTCAGGGCGGGCCCCAGTAGATCTACCCGGGGCGGCCCAGCTCCCGAAGCCTCTCAGGGTTCGACGGTGACCTTGATCGCCTCGCCGTTCTTGACGATCTGGAACGCGTCGAGCACCCGGTCGAGCGGGATGTGCTCGGTGATCAGGTCCTTCACGGGGACCTGGCCGGTGGAGATGTACTCCAGCGCGCGCTTGTTGTGCTCGGGGGCAGAGCCGTTCGCGCCGTGGATGTGCAGCTGCCGGTAGTGCACCAGGTTGCTGTCGCACTTGATGAACGGGTCGGTCTTGGGCAGGCCACCGAAGAACGAGATCCGGCCGTTGCGAGCGGCCATCGAGATGGCCTGCTCCTGGGTGACGTTGGCTGCGGTGGCGGTGATGATGACGTCCGCGCCCCGGCCGCCGGTCAGCTCCATGACCCGCTCGACGACGTCGACCTCGGCGCCGTTGATCGTCTCGTCGGGCTGGACGGCGTCGGCCGACATCTTCAGGCGCTCGGCGTTGACGTCGACGAGGTACACCGGGCCGCACTCGTGCACGCCCCGCGCGATGCGGATGTGCATGCAGCCGATCGGGCCGGCGCCGAAGACGACGACCGTGTCGCCGGCCTCGATGCCGAGCAGCTCCTGGGCGTTGATGGCGCAGGCGAAGGGCTCGGCGGCCGACGCCTCGTCGTACCCCACGTTGTCCGGGATCCGGTTGAGGCCGTCGACCTTGAGCACCTGCTTCGGCACGATCATGTACTCGGCGAACCCGCCGTCGTACTGATAGCCGACCGAGGTCTGGTTCTGGCACACGGCCATCCAGCCCTTGTTGCACTCGTAGCAGTCTCCGCACGGCACGGCGGCGATCACCTGGGCGCGGTCGCCCGGCTTCCAGTCCGATCCGTACGTCGTGTTGACGTCCGCGCCGACCTCGACCACCTCGCCGGCGATCTCGTGGCCGATGGTCCGCGGCGGGCTGAGGTTCTGGTGGCCGTTGTAGAAGATCTTGACGTCGGTGCCGCAGGTCGAGCAGTTCTTGACCTTGAGCTTGATCTCGTCGGGAGCGCACTCGGGTTCGGGGACGTCCTCGACGCGGACGTCTTCGGGGGCATAGAAGCGAAGGGCCTTCATGGGGGCGACGCTACCCCGCCCGTCGGTAAAAAAGCCACACAAACGGGCAGAAAACTCTGCCCGAATGCTTGGCAATGTGCCCGATTTGGGGCAGAGTGCGGTGTATCGAGCCGTGACGGGCGTCACGCACGTGGGAAAGTGAGGAACAGGGATGGCGTCAACAGCCACCGAAACAGCACCCCGTGGAGGGGCCAGGGTCCGGGTTCAGCAGTTCGGCACCTTCTTGTCCAACATGGTCCTGCCGAACATCGGCGCGTTCATCGCCTGGGGCCTGATCACCGCACTGTTCATCCAGTCGGGCTGGATCACCCTCATCGGCGACAAGCTCTTCAACCGACCGCCTGGCCTGGAACCGGGGCAGTACGACTACGGATTCGTCTCCGCGCTCGGAGGGTGGAACGGCGTCGACGCGGGAATCGTCGGCCCGATGATCACCTACCTGCTGCCGATCCTGATCGGGTACACGGGTGGTCGGATGATGTACAACGACACCATCCGCGGCGGCGTCGTGGGCGCCATCGCCACCATCGGCGCCGTCGCCGGAGCCCCGGTGCCGATGTTCCTCGGCGCCATGGTCATGGGCCCGCTCGGCGGCTGGTCGATCAAGAAGATCGACGCCATCTGGGACGGCAAGATCAAGCCGGGCTTCGAGATGCTGGTCAACAACTTCTCCGCCGGCATCTGGGGCATGATCCTGGCAGTCGTCGGCTTCGAGGTCGCCGGGCCGTTCGTGGAAAAGTTCTCCGCGGGTGCGGAGAACGTCGTCAACTACCTCGTCGACCACAACCTGCTGCCGATCGCGTCGGTGTTCGTCGAGCCGGCCAAGGTGCTGTTCCTGAACAACGCCATCAACCACGGCGTCTTCACCCCGCTCGGCACTGCCGAGGCGGTCGACAAGGGCAAGTCGATCCTGTTCCTCATCGAGGCCAACCCCGGCCCCGGCCTGGGCCTGCTGCTGGCCTTCGCGGTCTTCGGCAAGGGTCTGGCCAAGGCCTCGGCCCCCGGCGCCATCCTCATCCAGTTCTTCGGCGGCATCCACGAGATCTACTTCCCGTACGTCCTGATGAAGCCGTTCACGCTGATCGCGGTCGTCCTCGGTGGCGCCACCGGCGTGGCGACGAACATGATCTTCGACTCGGGCCTTCGTGCTCCAGCGGCGCCGGGCTCGATCATCGCGGTCTGGTTGCAGGCTCCGGCCAGCAGCTTCATCGGCGTCACACTGTCGGTGATCCTGGCCGCAACGGTGACCTTCCTGGTCGCCTCGGTGATCCTCAAGGCCGACAGGAGCGAGGAGATCGGCGACCTGCAGGCCGCCACCGCGCAGATGGAGGCCAACAAAGGCAAGAAGTCCTCGGTGGCGGGTGCGCTGACCGGCGCCAGCCCCGCGGGTCGCGAGATCCGCAGCATCGTGTTCGCCTGCGACGCCGGCATGGGTTCCTCGGCCATGGGCGCCTCGGTGCTCCGGAAGAAGGTCCAGGCTGCCGGCCACGGTGAGGTCACCGTCGTCAACAAGGCGATCTCGAACCTGACCGACGACGTGGACCTGGTGGTCACCCACCAGGACCTGACCGACCGGGCCCAGCAGAAGACGCCGTCGGCGATCCACGTGTCGGTCGACAACTTCATGGGCAGTCCGAGGTACGACGAGATCGTCGAGCTGATCGAGCAGTCGAACAGCGAGGGTGCGGCGGCCCCACAAGCCGAGACCCCGGCAGGGACCGAGGCGGAGGTGCTGTCACCGGGCTCGATCGTGCTGGGTGGCACGGCGACCGACCGGGACGCGGCGATCGAGGAGGCCGGCCGCCTGCTCGTGGCCGCCGGCGCGGTCGACCCGTCGTACGTCGCCTCGATGCACGAGCGCGAGACGTCGGTGTCCACGCACATGGGCAACGGCCTGGCGATCCCGCACGGCACGAACGAGGCGAAGGGCGCCATCCGGCGCACGGCGATCTCGTTCGTCCGGTACGACAACCCGGTGGACTGGAACGGCAAGCCGGCCGAGTTCGTGCTCGGCATCGCCGGCGCCGGCGACGACCACCTGGCCCTGCTGTCCCGGATCGCGGAGACGTTCGTCGACAAGGAGCGGGTCGCTCAGCTCCGGTCGGCGACGACGCCCCAGCAGGTCCTCGACGTCCTGCAGGGGGTCCGCGTCTAGCGGGTCCCACCACGAGGCGAGCGAGGAGCCGCGCACCCGGTCCCGGTGCGCGGCTCCTCGCTGTTCCTGGTCCTCAGTCCGCCAGCAGGCGGAGCACCGTCGTCCACGAGGTGCTCGTCGGGTCGATGATCGTGGAGTGGTCGCCGGGGACCTCGTCGAGTGAGGCCGTCGCACCGACACGCTGAGCGGCGGCGACGTACGCCGTGGACTGCGCGCGCGGGACGATCTCGTCGTCGCGGGCGACCACGCAGGCCACGGGGCAACCGGCGGGTACGAGCAAGGTCGGATCTGCCTCCCGGTAGCGCTCAGGAACGTCGGTAGGACCGCCGCCCATCAGCTCGTCGACGTTGCCCGAGCCGAGGCCCTGCGCCGCAGCCGTCGACAGGTCCAGGACCCCGGCCAGCGAGACGCAGCGGGTGATCGTCACTGCGGACGCGCCGCCTGGCGTCGCGTCGCGGCGAGACGCCGCCCAGACCGCGAGCTGGCCACCGGCGGAGTGCCCGACCACCCGCACGTCATCGGCATCGACGGCGTCGAACGTGCCGACGTGGTCCACACCGGCGGCCACGTCCAGGAAGGTCGCCGGCCAGCCCCCGCCGCCGTAGACCCGCCGGTACTCGAGGTTCCACACGGCGAACCCCTCGGCCCGGAGGGCCCGGCACATCGGCCGCATCGCGGCGGCGACGAAGCCGGCCAGCCAGAAGCCGCCGTGGAGGACGACGACCGTGGCCCGCGGGACGCCATGGGGGAGGTACAGCTCGCCGTACTGCGACGCGTCCGAGCCGTAGGTGGACCGTGAGATGCTGGCGCGCGGCTCCTCGGTATCCGCGGAGCAGCCCGTCAGCACCGTGCCTGCCGCGAGCGCCCCGGCCAGCAGGCCGCGCCGCGAGGGCGCGGGCCCGGCCTGCGTCACACGCGGTCCAGGATGCTGGCGAAGTCCGCGCGGTGCTCCTCTGCTCCTCCGGGGGTCTCGCAGATGACCGGAGCGTCCGCGTCGCGGATGACCGCGGCGAGGAGGTCGGCCCCGATGTGCCCGTTCCCGATGTTGGCGTGGCGGTCCGCGCCGGAGTCGAACTCGTCGCGGCTGTCGTTGCAGTGGACCAGGTCGATGCGCCCGGTGACCTTGAGGACGTCCTCGACCACGGTCTCCAGCGCGTTGCCGCCGGCGTGCGCGTGGCAGGTGTCCAGACAGAAGCCCACCATGTCGGCGCCTTCGGCCTTCGAGACCGCGTCGAAGACCCGGTCGATCCGCTCGAGGTAGCGGGCCATCGCGTTGTCGCCGCCGGCGGTGTTCTCGATGAGCAGCGGCAGCTTGATGTCGGTCGCCTCGATCGCCTTGCGCCAGTTGTCGAAGCCGGTCTCGACCTCCTCGGCCTTGTCCACGTGGCCGCCGTGCACGATCAGACCCTTCGCACCGATCGCGGCCGCCGCGTCGACGTGCTGCTGGAGCAGCTTGCGGCTCGGTATGCGGATCCGGTTGTTCGTGGTGGCGACGTTCACGAGGTACGGCGCGTGGACGTACAGCTCGATGCCCGCTGCCTTCGCGTCGTCGCGCAGACCCTCGAGCCCGCCGGCGTACTTCACCTCCGGGCCCTTGTAGCCCTGCGGGTTGCCCAGGAAGAACTGGACGAGCGTGGTGTCGCGGGCCCGCGCCTCCGCGATCGGGTCCTGCTGTTCGACGTGCGCGCCGATCCTGATCATGACAACCACGCTATCCCCGGGCGTGGACAACCCGGCCCGCGCGGCCTGCGGAGAGCTCGGGGCGGGAGACTGGGTGCCGTGAGTCTCGACGAGAGGGATCGGTTCGCGGCGGGGCGGGGGTACCTCGGTGCGGCGACGCTGGGGCTGCCCGCCGACGTGACGCGGGAGGCGGTACGCCGTGACCTCGAGCGGTGGTCGACCGGCACGGCCGACGTGGTGGAGTACACCGCGCTCGTCGAGAGCGCCCGGGGGCACGCGGCGACGCTGCTCGGCACGGGCGCGGACCGGGTGGCCATCGGGGCGACGACCTCGGCGTTCGTCGCGCTCGCGGCGGCCGCCGTACCTTCCGGCGCGGAGGTGGTCGTGGTCGACGGCGACTTCGCCTCGGTCGTCCGGCCGTTCCTCGCTCGCGGGGACCTCCGCGTCACCCAGGTACCCCTCGCCGGGCTTGCCGACGCGATCGGCCCGGACACCTGGCTGGTGGCCTACGCGCTGGTCCAGTCCGCGACCGGCGAGGTCGCCGACGCGGCCGCCGTACGGTCCGCGAGCCGCATGCACGACGCCCGTGTGCTCGTCGACACGACCCAGGCCACCGGCTGGCTGCCGACCACCGACCTCGACGCCGACGTGACCGTCTGCCACACGTACAAGTGGCTGTGCGGACCGCGGGGCAGCGCCTTCGCGGCGTTCTCGGCCCGGGCCCAGGAGGAGATCCGGCCCCTCACCGCCGGCTGGTACTCGGCCGCGGACCCGTGGGCGTCCTGCTACGGCCCCGAGCTCGACCTGGCGCCGGACGCGAGCCGGTACGACCTCTCGCCGGCCTGGCACTCCTGGGTCGGGGCGGAGGCGGCCCTCGGGCTCAGCGTCTCCCTCGACCCGGCCGAGGTGCTGGCGCACGACGTCGGCCTCGCCAACGCCTTCCGGGAACGGCTGGGCCTCGGTTCCTCGAACAGCGCGATCGTCGCCTGGCCGGACCCTGAGGGTTCCCACCTGGCCGCCATGACGCGGGCCGGGATCACGGCCTCGGGGCGGGCCGGCCGCGCCCGGGTGTCCTTCCACCTGTGGAACGACGAGGAGGACGTGGAGCTGACCGCCTCGGCTCTGGACCGCTGACCATTCGCCCCACCCGATAACCAGTCGTTCCTGTCGGTGCTCGCTGGGACGATCGACACGATGTCCGACACCACTCCGCGCACCACCCTCGCGTCGTTCTGGTCGCAACTACCCCGCGAGGGCAAGTGGCTGCTGTCCACGGTCGCGATCCAGCTCTTCGGGCGCGGCATGACACTGCCCTTCACGGTCATCTACCTGCACGAGGTGCGCGGCATCGGCCTCGACGTGGCCGGCTTGCTGATGGCCTGGATCTTCGCCGTCGGCGTGGTGCTGACCGGTCCCGGCGGCGTGGCCGTCGACAAGTACGGCGCCCGCATCGTCATCCTCGTCGCCTGCCTGATCCACATGGTCGGCGTGGTCGTGCTGGCCTTCGCCGAGACCGTGCCCGCGGCCCTCGTCGCGGCCACCCTCATGGGCGTCTCGGGGGTGAGCTGGCCGGCCTTCAACTCGATGGTCGCGGCGATCGTCACCGGCCCGCTGCGCCTGCAGTACTTCGGCGTCAACTTCGCCCTGGTCAACCTCGGCATCGGGCTGGGCGGCGTGGTGAGCGGCCTCTTCGTGGACGTCACGCGGGCCGGCACGTTCACCACGATCTACCTGGTGGACGCCGGCTCCCTGCTGATCCCGGTGATCCTGCTGCTGGGGCCGCTGCGCCACGTGCACGCCCGGGCCGAGAAGCCCCCGGACGCCACCGACGTCCCGACCTCCTACTGGCAGATCGCGCGCCAGCCGGCGATGGCGTGGCTGCTGCTGCTGACGTTCATCGCCATGTTCGTCGGCTATGGCCAGATGGAGGCGGGGTTCCCGGCGTTCGCGCGCGAGGCTTCCGAGGTCAGCACCCGCACGATCGGCTGGGCGTTCGCAGCCAACACCGCGGTCATCGTGCTGGCGCAGTTCCTGGTGCTCCGGCGCATCGAGGGTCATCGGCGCACCCGCGTGCTCCTGGTCATGACCGTCGTCTGGATCGCGTCGTGGACCGTGCTCGGGCTCACCGCGCTGGTCCCGGCAACCGTCATGGCGACGTTCGGGGTGCTGCTGTTCCACGTCTTGTTCGGCTTCGGGGAGACGATGCTCCAGCCGACGGTCCCGGCGATGACCAACGACCTCGCTCCCGACCACCTGCGGGGCCGCTACAACGCCTTGTCGTCCGGGGTCTTCCAGATGGGCGGCATCGCCGGCCCGGTGGTCGCCGGGTTCCTGCTGCGGCACGACCAGAAGGCCGCCTTCATCGGGCTCGTGCTCGCCGGCTGCGCCTCGATGTTCTGGCTCGCCCTGGTCCTCGAGCGGCGCGTCTCGCCCTTGGCCAACGGCGTCGCGGAGCCCGACGTCGAGGCAGAGGCCGTGCTCGAGCGGCCGCACTCCGCGGTCGACAACGCCTGACGACCGTCACCGCGACACGAGCCACGCGGCCAGCACCCCGAGCAGGGCGGAGCCGGCGAAGCACGTCGCCACGCTCCGGATGTACGCCGGCAGCGCCGGCCGCCTCCGTGCCGCCGGTCCGGCGGGGTCGCCCAGCAGGTCGACCACGTCCGGCGGGTCGGGCTCGTGCCGCCAAGGCGCGCCGGCGGGCACGCCGAGGTCGCGGAGGTCGGCCAGCGCGACCGCGGCGGTCGCCGGCCGGCCTCCGGGGTCGGGGTCCGTCAGACGGGCGAGGAGGTGGGCCAGCTCGCCGGTCACCGGTAGCCCCTGGTCGGGCCGCCGACCGGTGAGCAGCTGGTGGGCGACCACGCCGGCGGCGTAGAGGTCCTGGCGCGGGTCCGGCTCGGCGCCCGCCGCCTGCTCGGGCGGCATGTAGGCGCCTGTGCCGACGCCGCCGGGCACCCGCGTCAGCCGCTCGTCACCGACGACGCCGGCGACCCCGAAGTCACTGACCCGCACCCACGGGCGGCCGGTGCCGGTCGGCTCGAGGAGGAGGTTGCCGGGCTTGAGGTCGCGGTGCACCACCCCGGAGGCGTGCACGGCGACCAGGGCCTCCAGGGTCTGCTCGAGGACGACGCGGACGAACCCGTCGGGCAGCGGGCCGTGACGCACGAGCAGCTGCTCGACCGAACCGCCGCGGACCAGGTCCATCGTGAAGCCGTCGGTGAGGAGGTCGGTGGGCTGCACCACGTGGCGGTGCCGGACGCGCAGGTGCTGCTCGCGGACGAACCGCTGCAGCGAGCCCTCGTCGTACCGCGACAGCAGCTTGGCCGCCACCCAGCGCCGTTCGTGGGTGTCCCACGCCCGCCAGACGGTGCCCATGCCGCCGGCCCCGATCCGGTCGGCCAGGAGGTAGCGGTCTGGAGGGTGGGCTGGGGGCGCCATGACACCGTGGGACGCTAGTCGCACCGGCTGCGAGGCGCTCGTCGCCGAGCTTCCGCCTGTGGATTAGAGGCGGCCCGAGCCGCGCTGATAGCCTCGCCCGGTTGCCAGGTCCGCACCCGCGGCATGGCGATCAACGCACAGCCCTCCTGCCACGGAAAGACCGTGGTCGCTGAGTCCAGAGGAGGTGGAGACCGCTATGCGTACCTATGAAGTGATGGTCATCCTCGACCCGAGTCTCGAAGAGCGCACGGTGGAACCGTCGCTCGACAAGTACCTCAACGTGGTCCGCAAGGACGGCGGCTCGGTCGAGTCCGTCGACATCTGGGGCCGCCGCCGGCTGGCCTACGAGATCAACAAGCAGGCCGAGGGCATCTACGCCGTCGTGTCGCTGACCGCCGAGCCGGCCACCGTCAAGGAGCTCGACCGCCAGCTCGGACTCAACGAGTCCGTCCTGCGCACCAAGGTGATGCGCCCGGACGCTCACTGAGCTCGACCCGCTGGGCGCCCCTGTGGATACGGCCTACCGCTTGTCGGTACGCCGCGCCACGATGAGGCCACTGTGAGACACCACCCTTCCAAGGAGACCTGACATGGCAGGCGAGACCGTCATCACCGTCGTCGGCAACCTCGTCGACGACCCGGAGCTGCGCTTCACCCCGTCCGGGGCAGCCGTGGCGAACTTCCGGATCGCCTCGACGCCGCGCACCCTCGACCGGCAGACCAACGAGTGGAAGGACGGCGACGCGCTGTTCCTCTCCTGCGCGGTCTGGCGGCAGGCCGCGGAGAACGTCGCCGAGTCCCTGCAGAAGGGCATGCGCGTCGTCGTGCAGGGCCGCCTCAAGCAGCGCCAGTACGAAACCCGCGAGGGCGAGAAGCGCACCGTCGTCGAGCTCGACGTCGACGAGGTCGGCCCGAGCCTGAAGTACGCCACCGCCAAGGTCAGCCGCACGACCCGTCAGGGTGGCGGCGGCGGGTACTCCGGCGGCGGTGGCGGTGGCGGCGGCCAGAGCGACGACCCGTGGGCCACGCCGGCTCCGCAGGGAGGCCAGCCCCAGGGAGGCTCGCCCCAGGGGGGCCAGCCCCAGGGTGGCCAGCCCCAGGGCGGCGGCCAGTCCGCACCGGCCAACGACCCCTGGGCCGCGCCCGGGGTCAGCAACGACGAGCCGCCCTTCTGATCGATATCGGTGGTTGAGGTGCGAGGAGCGCCAGCGACGAGCCTCGAAGCCACCCACAACTGAACACTGGACATCCCCATCAACCCAGCCAGCATTCCGGCGCGAGCCGGGCTCTACGAAAGGGAGCACCACAATGCCCAAGGCAATCCTGCGCAAGCCCAAGAAGAAGGTCTGCCAGTTCTGCAAGGAGAAGGCGACCGGTGTCGACTACAAGGACACCACCCTGCTCCGGAAGTTCATCTCCGACCGAGGCAAGATCCGCGCCCGCCGCGTGACCGGCAACTGCGTCCAGCACCAGCGCGACGTGGCCATCGCCGTCAAGAACGCGCGCGAGGTTGCCCTCCTGCCGTACACGTCCACCGGTCGCTGAGAGGAGTCGACGACATGAAGCTCATCCTGACCCAGGAAGTCGACGGCCTCGGCGCCCCCGGCGACGTGGTCGAGGTCAAGGACGGCTACGGCCGCAACTACCTCGTGCCCCGTGGCCTGGCCCTGCGCTGGACCCGTGGCGGCGAGAAGACCGTGGAGTCCATCAAGTCGGCCCGCGCCTCGCGCGCGGTGCGCGACCAGGACCACGCGGCCCAGATCAAGTCCAAGCTCGAGGCGAACCCCGTCCCCGTGCAGGTCCGCGCCGGCACCGGCGGCCGCCTGTTCGGCGCGGTGACCACCGCGGAGATCGCCGGCGCCCTCGCCGACGTCTCCGGTGAGCAGGTCGACAAGCGCACGATCGTGGTGAAGCAGCCCATCAAGACGCTGGGATCGCACGAGGTGTCGATCAAGCTGCACGACGAGGTGTCCGCCACGGTGGCACTGAACGTCATCCCCGCCTGATCCCACCGATCCACCCCGCGGCCCCGGCCGGACGTCGTTCCGGCCGGGGCCGCGGCGCGTCCGGGGCGCCGTGTGCGGGGAGGCGCGTGCGGGGAGGCGTGGGCGGTTTCATCAAGGTATGCAGGTGAGTCCGCACTTCCCCAGGTCTGCAGAGCAAGGGAAGTGACGGTTCGCCTACATACCTTGATGAAACCGACGCCGATCCGCGCAACCGTTCGGCTAGGAGACGTTCCGGCCGCGACGCGACGGGCTGCGGAGTAGGCCCGGTACTCCGACGCGTCGCCGGGAGGCCGGTCCGGAGCTGGCGCACGTCCGCGGGGAACAGCTACCGGCCGGTCACCAGCCACGCGTCGCCGCGGGCGCGGTGCACGAGCACCGCGAACCGGGCGCCCATGAGCACGATGGAGAGCGTCACCCAGACCAGCACCACGCCGCCGTGGAGGACCCCGACCGCCAGTACGACCGGCGCGTAGACGGCGAGGACCGCGAGGCCGGCCCAGGCGAGGTACGTGCCGTCGCCCGCGCCGATCAGCACGCCGTCGAGCACGAACACCACGGCCGCGATCGGCTGACCCAGGGCGGCGACGACCAGCACCGGGACGAGCAGGTCGTGCACCCGCTGGTCGCCGGAGAACAGCGGGCCGAGCAGCGGGCTGGCGGCCGCCAGCAGCACCCCGCTGACCACCCCGCCGACGGCGCCCCAGCGCACCATCCGGCGGGTCACGTCGCGGGTGCCGTCGCGGTCGCCGGCGCCGAGGTACCTCCCGGTGATCGCCTGCGCGGCGATCGCGACCGCGTCCAGGGCAAAGGCCAGGAAGGTCCAGATCGTGAAGGCCAGCTGGTGGGTGGCCACCGACACGGACTGGTCCCCGTCGGCGCCGAGCACCACGGCGTACGTCGTCAGCAACAGCGCCGCGCGCAGGGTGACCGTGCGGATCACCAGCGCGACCCCGGAGCGCGCCGCCGCGCGGATGCCGGGCAGGTCGGGCCGCATCTCGGCGCCCTCGGCCCGAGCTCCGCGGACCACGACAGCGAGGAGCGCGGCGGCGCTGGCGAGCTGAGCGAGCACCGAGCCGAGGGCTGAGCCGGCGATGCCCAGGCCGTCGAACGAGCCGAGGCCGTAGACGAGCAGCAGGTTGAGCACGATGTTGAGACCGTTGCCCGCGACCGCCACCACGAGCGGGGTCCGGGTGTCCTGGAGCCCGCGCAGCACGCCGGTGGTGGCGAGCATGACGAGCAGGGGCGTGGTGCCGAGGAAGGCGATGCGCAGGTACGTCGTGGCGGGGTCGGCCACGTCGGCATCGGCCCCCAGGAGGCGGACGAGGGGGCCGGTGGTGAGCACCCCGACCAGGGTGATCACGACCCCGAGGAAGACCGCGAGCCAGACCCCGTCGATGCCCTGGGCGAGCGCGGCCCGCCGGTCGCCGGCTCCGAGCAGCCGCGCGACGCTCGCCGTCGTGCCGTAGGCGAGGAACACACAGACCCCCACCACGGTCTGCAGGACCGCCGCGGCGACACCCAGGCCGGCCAGCTGCGTGGTCCCGAGGTGACCGACGATCGCGGCGTCGGCGAGCAGGAACATCGGCTCCGCGACCAGCGCGAGGAAGGCCGGCAGGGCCAGCCGCCAGATCTCGCGGTCCAGGCTCCGGCCGGCCAGGGGATCAGCCACGCTGAGGCAGCCTAGAGAAGGGGACGAAAGGGCCCGGCGTCAACCCCAGGTGGTTATACACAGATGGGTGGTATTTGAAGACCCGATCGGACGAAAGTCGACTTGTCGCGACCGCAATCCCAGCTGGCGAATGGATGAACGGACGTGGATCCGGAGATTTCTGCGTGCACACCCTGGGAGGGACGTTTCCGCAGGTCAGCAGGCTGATAGCGGCGATCCCGGGCGTGTCGTACACAGCGCCTCCCCCACGTGGTGCACAGGCGGGTGGCGGGTCGTCCACGCCCGCCGCACGGTTCTCCCCAGGCTGGGCGCGGGCCTGTGGATAACGTGCTTCCGGGACACCCCCGAGACGGCGTACGTTCCTCAGCCCAGGGAGTGTGCCGCGACTGTCGGTGGTCCCTCCTAGCGTCACTCCTGTCACACCCGTCGCAACCCGTCCGGCACGTTTCCCGCCTCGGAGGCATCGTTGAGCGTCACCGCACCCGACCAGCGTGGGCCCTCTGACTTCGACGACCAGTACGGCGAGTGGGGCGACGGCCCGGCGACCTACGCGCCGGGCGAGCGGCCGTCCCGGCCCGGCGACCGCACGCCCCCGCAGGACAACGCGGCGGAGCAGAGTGTGCTGGGCGCGATGCTGCTGTCGAAGGACGCCATCGCCGACGTCGCGGACATCGTGCGCGGTGTGGACTTCTACCGCCCGGCGCACGAGGTCATCCACGACGCGATCATCGACCTCTACGGCCGCGGGGAGCCGGCCGACCCGGTCACCGTCGCTGCCGAGCTGGGTCGCCGCGGCGAGCTGGTGCGCGTCGGCGGGGCGCCGTACCTCCACACGCTCTCGGCCAACGTGCCGATCGCCGCCAACGCCGGCTACTACGCCGAGATCGTCCGCGAGAAGGCCATCTTGCGCCGGCTGGTCGACGCCGGCACCAAGATCGTCCAGCTGGGGTACGCCGGCGCCGGCCAGGTCGACGACGTGGTGGACACCGCGCAGGAGACGATCTACAAGATCACCGACCGGCGCACGTCGGAGGACTACGCCCCGCTCTCGGACATCATGGACGGCGTCCTGGACGAGATCGAGGCGATCGGCAACCGCGACGCGGGGCTGTACGGCGTGCCGACCGGGTTCGCCGACCTCGACGACCTGACCAACGGTCTGCACGCCGGCCAGATGATCATCGTCGCCGGCCGGCCCGCGATGGGGAAGTCGACGCTGGGCCTGGACATCTGTCGCGCGGCGTCGATCCACAGCAACATGGCGAGCTGCTTCTTCAGCCTGGAGATGACGCGCTCGGAGATCACCATGCGGCTGCTCTCGGCCGAGGCCAGGGTCCCGCTGAACCACATCCGCAACGGCCAGATGAACGACGACGACTGGTCGCGGCTGGCCCGCAAGATGGCCGAGGTGTCCTCGGCCCCGATGTTCATCGACGACTCGCCGAACATGACGATGATGGAGATCCGCGCCAAGGCCCGCCGGCTCAAGCAGCGCCACGACCTGCGGGTGGTCGTCATCGACTACATGCAGCTGATGAGCTCGGGCAAGAAGGTCGAGTCCCGCCAGCTCGAGGTCTCGGAGTTCTCCCGCCAGATCAAGCTGCTGGCCAAGGAGCTCGAGGTGCCGATCATCGCGCTCTCCCAGCTCAACCGTGGTCCCGAGCAGCGCGGCGACAAGCGCCCGATGATGAGCGACCTGCGTGAGTCCGGCTCGCTGGAGCAGGACGCCGACATGGTGATCCTGCTGCACCGCGAGGACGTCTACGAGAAGGAGTCGGCCCGTCCCGGCGAGGCCGACCTGATCGTGGCCAAGCACCGCAACGGTCCGACCCGCGACATCACGGTGGCCTTCCAGGGCCACTACTCGCGGTTCGTGGACATGGCCCACTGATCCCCGACCGCCGCTGCGGTACGCCGATCGGGGCGTCCGGCCCGCACCCCACGACTTGCTCCAGGTCCGCCGCGCGAGGGCATTCCCGGCGGTAACCTCCCGCTTGTGAACCTCGATGACGTGACCTTCGACCCGGTGCTGGTCTCGGTCGCCGTGGTGTTCGCCGTGTGCGCGATCTACCTGCTGTTCCTGCGGAACTCCGTGATGCTCGGCTTCCTGTGCATCGTCGGCATCGCGGTCGTCGGCGTCCTCACGCTCTACCCCGACATGAACTGGGCGAGCAGATAGCGACCGGTGCCCACCGATCCGCGAGGGCTGCGGGCTGACGCCCCGCTGCTGAACGCCTGGCTCCGGTTCCACGAGGAGGGACCGACGCCGTTCACCATCCCCGGCCACAAGCAGCGCCACGACCTGGTCGGCGACGTGGTCGCCGGCGACGTACCCCTGTACGCCGGCCTGGACACCATGAAGCTCAGCCACGGCGTGCTGGCCGACGCCGAGGCGCGGGCCGCGCGGCTGTGGGGAGCGAACTTCTGCCGGTTCTCGGTCGGTGGCGCGACGCACGCGAACCAGGCGATCGCGCTCGCCCTGGGCCAGGACGGTGACGAGGTCGTGGTCAGCCGGACGCTGCACCGGTCGATGCTCATCGGTCTGGTGCTCGCGGGACTGACCCCCGTGTGGGTGCGGCCGGACGTCGACCCTGGCACCGGGCTACCCCTCGGCGTCCCGCCGACGGCGGTGGCCGAGGCCCTCGAGCGGCACCCCCGCGCCAGGGCCGTGCTCGTCGGCGACCCGTCGTACGTCGGCACGGTCGGCGACGTCGCCGGCCTCGCCGAGGCGGCCCACGGCCGCGACGTACCCCTGGTGGTCGACGCCGCCTGGGCGGCCCACTTCGGCTGCCACCCCGACCTGCCCGCACACGCGCTCGCGCTCGGCGCGGACGCGATGGTGGTCAGTGCGCACAAGACCCTGCCGGCCTGGAGCCAGGCCGCCCTGGTCCTGGCCCGGACCGGCCGGCTCGACGTGGCGCGACTCGACGCCGCCGTCGAGGCGGGTCACACCACGAGCCCCGCAGGCGCGGTGCTGGCGAGCACGGACGCGGCCCGGGCGCTGCTCGAACGTGACGGGGAGGCCCTGCTCGGCGACGCCTTGACCGCCGTGCGCGAGGCCCGCGACCGGCTCGCGGGCGTCGACGGGCTGGTCGTGCTCGACGGTGTCGGCGTGGACCCCCTGAAGCTGACGCTCGTCCTGCCGGGCACGGGCGCCGACGGCAACGCCGTCGAGGCGGACCTGCTCGCCGCGGGCCTGCCGGTCGAGGCCGCCGAGCGCGACACCCTGGTCGCCCAGGTCTCCCTCGCCGACACCGCGAGAACCCTGAGCCGACTCACCGACGCGCTGGTGGAGTCCCTGGCCCGGCGGCGCGGGGAGCCACGCGGGGTGGTGACCGGGTCTGCGTACGCCGTCGAACCCGTGGTCGACCTGAGCCCGCGGGCGGCCTTCTTCGCGGCGGCCGAGACCGTGCCGACGGGTGAGGCCATCGGCCGGGTCAGCGCCGAACTGGTGGCGCCGTACCCGCCCGGGATCCCGGTGCTCGCTCCTGGCGAGCGGGTGACCGAGGACGTGCTCGCCGCCCTGGAGGCGGCGGCCGCGGCCGGGGTACGGGTCGCCTACGCCGCCGACCCGACGCTCGCGACCCTCCGGGTGGTCACGTCGGCAGGGTGACCCGCCCCGGCAGAGTTGGCGACGCCGGCGCGCGGCCCGGGATCAGCCTCCGGACGCCGCTCGTCCGGAACCCGTCGTACGGTCGCGGCATGGCGACGCACTGGACTCTCGGCGGACGAGCGCTCGACCCGCACCGGCAGGCGGCCTTCTGGGCGCTGGCCCTCGGCTACGTGCCGGAGCCGGGGTACGACTGGCCGGGCGGCGCCTCGCTGGTCGACCCCGAAGGGGTCGGGCCGGCGATCGGTTGGCTGAAGGTCGACGACGGCCTGCACGCCAGCAACCACCAGCACATCGACATCCGGGTGGCCGGCGAGCCTCCGTGGGACATGGAGGAGCGCGGCCGGATGATCCGCGAGCTGGTGCCGGTGCTGGTCGACGCCGGGGCGACGCTCGTCTTCGAGGTCGCCGAGGAGGACGGGACCGTCGACCACGTGATCATGCTCGACCCGGAGGGCAACGAGTTCTGCGTGGCCTGACCACTACGTCGGCCGGGCCCCCACGATCGCGACCGCGCGGGCGGCGAGCGCGGCGGCGGCAGCCAGCGAGTCCTCGAGGGGCTCGCCCTTCACGAGGCCGGCCAGCAGGCCTGCGGCGAAGGCGTCGCCGGCCCCGGTGACGTCGACGGACGTCGCGACCACCGGCGGCACCCGGAGGGTCACGTCGAGCGAGCGGGCCAGCGCGCCCTCGGCGCCGTCGGTGACGACGACCAGGTCGTGGTCGGCCGCCAGCGCATCGGCCGCTCGCACCGGGTCCTCGTCGCCGCCGAGCAGGGCCGCTTCGTCCCGGTTCGGGAGCAGCACCTCGACGCCCGCCACCATTCGCCGGAAGCGCGCCGGGCCGAAGTTCGCGAGCAGCCCGGCCGAGCCGGGGTCGACCGAGCGGCGTACGCCGGCGCGAGCGGCCCGCTCGAACAGGTCGCGCCAGCCCTCGTCCCGGTCGCCGTCCATGAGCGGATGGCCCGTGATGTGCAGGAGGTCCGCGCCGGCCAGCAGGGCGTCGTCCACGTCGCTGGGTCCGGTGACGGCGTTGGCGCCGCGGCTGGTGAGCATGGTGCGCACCGCCCCGTCCGAGATCACCACGATCGAGCCGGTGGGCTCGGCGCAGGCGCGGAGCTGGGCGTGGACGCCGTACGCCGCCAGATCGGCCGCGTGCCGGTCGACGTCCTCATGGCCCACCGTCCCGACGAACGTGACCTCGGCCCCGGCTGCCGCCAGCCAGCAGGCCGTGTTCGCGGCCGACCCGCCCGCTCGTCGCTCGATGATGCTCGGGGTGTCGGTGTCGGTGGCGATCGGTCCGAGGGGGCGCGCGATCACGTCGTCCATCACGTCCCCGACGACCACCACCCGCGGCACGGCGGTCAACCTACGCGACCATGGTCCGGTGACCGAGGCGCCGTACGACGGGGACGACTTCTACTGCGACGTGGCGATCCCCGGGTCGGGGACGCTCGACGTGGTGCACGAGGACGAACGGGTGCTGGCCTACCACCACACCCGGCCCTTCTGGACGACCCACGTGGTCGTCGTGCCCAAGCAACACCTCGCCTCCCTGACCACGCTGACTTCCGCGGACGAGGACGACGTCCGCGCCCTGCTCGCGGTGGTCCAGGACGTCGCGCGGCGGGTCGAGACCGAGCACGGTGAGGCGGCCGTGCTCACCAACCTGGGCAGGTACCAGGACAGCAAGCACCTCCACGTCCACGTGCACGCCGGCCAACTCGTGACCCGCACCGACGGTATTCGGCCTGACCACGGTCCTCCGGGGTCACAAGTGAGGTGATACCCGGTCACGCCCGAGCGGGCGGTCCGGGCAGAAGGCGGTAGACCGAGACGTGCGAGGGGGAGTCGGCGGTGAACGGCGAGCCGGCCCAGTCGGCGTACCGGTGCTCGAGGGCGAACCCGGCCAGCCGCGCCATCAGGTCCAGCTCGGCCGGCCAGACGTACCGGTGCGGGCTGAGGCCGATGCGGGCCTCGCGGCCGCCCGACTCGTCGTAGGTGACGTGGTGGGAGACCACGTGCTGGTGGAGGACGTCGTAGGTGTCGACGAGGAGGTACCCGGGCTCGTGGGCGCCGACGGTCGCCGGTACGCCGGGTGGCAGCCGCCGCAGCTCGGGCACCCACAGCTCGACCACGAACCGACCACCCGGCTCGAGGTGGCGGGCGGCGTTCTCGAAGCAGGCCACCTGCTCGTCCTGGGTGAGCAGGTTCGAGATCGTGTTGAAGACGAGGTACACCAGGGAGAACTCGCCCGGAGCCCGGGTCGTCGCCATGTCGCCCGACACCACCGGGATCGCCGCCTCGTCGGCCTTCTCGCGCAGTCGGGCCAACATCGGCGCCGAGAGCTCGATGCCGGTGACCGGCACGCCGCGCTCCGCCAGCGGTACGGCGACCCGGCCGGTGCCGATGGCCAGCTCGAGGGCCCGTCCGTCGCCCGCCAGTTGCGCCAGGAGGTCGACGGTCGGCCCGAGCACCTCGGCCGCGAACATGCCGGTGCCCGGGGTGTCGTACCGTCCGGCGACATCGTCGTCCCAGAGGTGGTCCTGCGGGAGGTGGGTCACCCGAGCTCCTCGAACAGCGTCAGATGTACCTCGCCCGGGGCGTCGAACCGCGCGTTGAGGGAGTCCCAGGGCGTTCGGGTCGGCGGGGCCACGGGTACGGCGCCGCCGGCTGTCGCCTGCTCGCTCGCGGCCACGCAGTCGTCGACCTCGAGCGCGACGCGGAAGTGGCCGGCGACCCGGCGACCGACCTCGACGTCGTCGATCATGTCGGCCTGCGCGGAGTTGGCGATCTCCAGCGTCGCCCGGCCGGCGTCGAGGATGGTGACCTCTGGACGATCGCCCGGGCCGCCGTCGCCGGCGTACGCCTCCTGCACCGGCATCCCCAGTGCGTCGCGGAAGAACCGCAGCGCGCCCTCATAATCCTTGGCGTGCACGACGAGCCTGAGCTGTTTGACGGGCTGCTTCACGGTCATGGCGCCATCCTGACGATGAGTTGGCGCCGCGTCACAGGTCTTTCTCGCCATGAGCGTGTGGATGGACGAGATCGTGTTCGGTGAGTCGCCGCGCTGGCACGACGGGCGGCTGTGGTTCTCCGACTGGGGAGCGGGCCGCGTGTGGTCGGTGGCCCCACCGGAGAGTCCGGGCGGTGAGCCGCTCGTCACGGTGGAAGCCGAGGTCGAGCAGCTGATGTGCATCGACTTCCTGCCCGATGGGCGGCTGCTGCTCGTCTCGCCGGCGGGCGGCGGGATGCTGCTGCGCCGCGAGCCGGACGGGTCACTGGTCGAGCACGCCGACCTGTCGGCGGTCGGCGGCGTCGGCTGGAACGACATCGTCTGCGACGCACACGGCCGGGCGTACGTGAACAGCATCGGCTTCGAGTTCCCGGGTGGGGAGTTCCGGCCCGGGTTCGTGGTCCTGGTCGGCGCGGACGGCTCGGTTCGGGTGGTCGCGGAGGGGCTCGCGTTCCCCAACGGCATGGCCATCAGCCCCGACGGCTCCACGCTGGTCGTGGCGGAGTCGTACGGCGAGAAGCTGACGGCGTACGACATCGCTTCCGACGCGACGCTGGGCGAGCCGCGTACCTGGGCCGCGACGCCCGGTGACCACCCCGACGGCATCTGCTTCGACGCGTCCGGTGCGCTCTGGTACGCCGACGTCGGCAACGAGCACTGCGTCCGCGTCCGCGAAGGTGGCGAGGTGCTGGACACCTTCGACTCCGACCGTGGTGCCTTCGCCTGTGCGCTCACCCGTGACGGCCAAGGAAATGACCAGCCGTTGCTGCTGGTGGTCGGCCAGGAGTGGGGCGAGGGCACCTGGGGCGGCCCGCCCACCGGACAGCTGGTCGCCTACGTCGCGCCCGAGCACGGCGACGGCTGGCCGTGAGCCCCCGTCGATCGAGGAAGGCGCGCCAACGCCTGTCTCGAGACCCGGTGAGAGGACCGTTGACCTCTCGGCGTCCACGGCGTCGGCTGGCCGTGAGGATCGGTGGTTGAGGTGCGAGGAGCGCCAGCGACGAGCCTCGAAACCACTACACCGGTCGGTGGTTCCGAGGCTCAGGCCTTGACGGCCTTCCCACCTCAACCGCCGGGGTGCATCACCTCCAGGCCCAGCCACTCGGCGAGGGCCTCGACCTCGGCGTCCACGGCGTCGGCTGGCCGTGAGGATCGGTGGTTGAGGTGCGAGGAGCGCCAGCGACGAGCCTCGAAACCACTACACCGGTCGGTGGTTCCGAGGCTCAGGCCTTGACGGCCTTCGCACCTCAACCGCCGGGGTGCATCACCTCCAGGCCCAGCCACTCGGCGAGGGCCTCGACCTCGGCGTCCACGGCGTCGGTCATGTCCGTCGTGAACGGCTCGTCCTCGTGGACCGCGTCGACGCGCAGCACACCCTCGTCCCGCTCGGCGGTGGCGTCGAGCTTCCCGACCAGGCGGTCGCCGTACAGGATCGGCAGCGCGTAGTAGCCCCAGATGCGCGCGGACCTCGGCTTGTACATCTCGAGGACGTAGTCGAACTCGAACAGCGCGTCGAGCCGCTTGCGGTCCATCACCAGCCGGTCGAACGGCGACAGCAGAGCGGCGCGGCCGTCGAAGGCGTCGAGGTCCTCGAGGTACGTCGGGTCGACTCGCCACGTCCCCTTCAGGCCGTCGACGACGGCCGGCTCGCCGGCGTCCCGGACGTACGTCGGCTCGGCGCGGTCCGCGGGTCCCTTCGGCCGGGCAATGCCCAGCGACCGCAGCCGGCGGTCGTCACGCTCCGCCAGTGCCTCGTCGGGGTCCGGCAGTGGCGCGTCGCCGTACACCCTCTCCGCGAGGTCCCACAGCTTCTCGCGGCCGGTGCTCGAGGCGACCGCGACCTCGTCGCGCTGGAGCATGTACCAGAGCATCTGCTGGACGTTCTTGTTGTTGGTCCAGCCCGTCGAGCCCCACGTCCGCTGGCAGGTGTCGGGGAGCTGGGTGGCCGGCAGCGGTCCCTCGGCGCGCAACGTCGCCAGGATGTCCTGGCGGCACTCCTCGTTGGCCGCGAACCAGTCGGCCACCTCGTGCACCCACGGCTTGAGGGTGCCGCGTCCGGGCCAGTACGGCGCCTCGGCCCGGTGGAGCGGCAGGTCCTCGACCGGCCGGTAGAAGCCGAGGTAGTGCACGAGCCGCTGGTCCTCGACCGCCCGCGTCAGCTCGTCCGGGTCGTAGGCCGCCCCGAGCCGCGACCAGCAGAGCAGGTCGTAGCTCGTGGCGACCGGCGCCGTCGGCTCGGTCGGCAGCAGAGTCAGGTGCCGGACGGTGTCCAGCAGGTCGGTCGGCCGGTCGGCCGTCAGCAGCTGGGCGCGGAGGGCGACGCGGCGCGCGTCCTCCCGCGAGAGCTCGTGGACCACGTCAGGGGTTGAGGAGCCGCTCCATGCGGGCAGCCTCCTCGTCGAAGGCACTGCGGCGAACGCGCTGGCCGCAGGTGCTGAGCAGGCGGGCGAAGTCGGCGCCGGCACGTTCGACGCGGTCCTCGAGGGTGCCCTCGTCGGAGGAGGCACCGAAGTCGTCGGTGGCGGCGTACACGCCGGTCGGCGAGACGATGGCGCGCAGGTAGGAGAACAGCGGTCGCAGGGCGTGCTCGAGCACCAGCGAGTGCCGCTCCGTACCTCCCGTGGCACCGATGAGCACCGGCATGTCGGTCAGCGACTCCTCGGGCAGCACGTCGAAGAACGACTTGAACAGCCCGCCGAAGCTGGCGTTGAACGCCGGCGTCACCGCCACCAGCCCGTCGGCCGAGGCGACCACCTCGAAGGCCTCCTCCAGCTCGGCGTTCGCGAACCCCAGCGTCATCGCGTCGGCGATCGGCCGCGCCAGCGGCCGCAGCTCGACCACGCGGGTGCTCACCGAGAACCCAAGCTCTGCCAGGTGTCTGGTCGCCGACGCCGCCAGCCGGTCGGCCAGCAGCCGGGTCGAGGACGGCATCCTCAGGCCGCCGCTGACGATCGTCAGCCCGGTGGTGCGTTCAGTCATCGAGGCTCTCCTTCGCCGCGGCCACCAAGCTGTCGTGGGTCGGCGCATCCGGTACGTCGGCCGGCCGGTCCTTGTCCGTCTCCACCCGCAACCTCTCGACCACCTCGCCGAGCAGGTCGAGCTGCTCGAGGACCGTCTTCAACGGCAGCCCCGCGTGGTCGACCAGGAACAGCTGGCGCTGGTAGTCGCCGACGTACTCCCGGAAGCCCAGCGTCTTCTCGAGGACCTGCTGCGGCGATCCGACGGTGAGCGGGGTCTGCGCGGTGAACTCCTCCAGCGACGGACCGTGGCCGTAGACCGGTGCCACGTCGAAGTACGGGCGGAAGTCGCGCACCGCGTCCTGGCTGTTGCGGCGCATGAACACCTGGCCGCCCAGCCCGACGATCGCCTGCGCTGCGGTGCCGTGCCCGTAGTGCTCGAACCGCTGCCGGTAGAACTGCACCATCCGCTCGGTGTGCGAGGCCGGCCAGAAGATGTGGTTGGCGAAGAAACCGTCGCCGTGGAACGCCGCCAGCTCGGCGATCTCGGGGGTGCGGATCGAGCCGTGCCAGACGAAGGGCGGTACGCCGTCGAGCGGCCGCGGCGCGAGGGTGAATCCGTGCAGCGGCGTACGGAACTTGCCCTCCCAGTCGACGACCTCCTCGCGCCAGAGCCGGCGGAGCAGGTCGTACTTCTCGACGGTCAGCGGCACGGCCTGGCGGATGTCCTCGCCGAACCACGGGTAGACCGGACCGGTGTTGCCGCGACCGAGCATCACGTCGACCCGGCCGCCGGACAGGTGCTGGAGGACCGAGAAGTCCTCGGCGATCTTCACCGGGTCGTTGGTGGTGATCAGCGTCGTCGAGGTGGTGAAGATCAGCCGGTTGGTGCGTGCCGCGAGGTACCCGAGCAGCGTCGTCGGTGACGAGCACACGAACGGCGGGTTGTGGTGCTCGCCCGTCGCGAACACGTCGAGCCCGACCTCCTCGGCCTTCTCGGCGATCGCGACCGTGGCCATGATCCGCTCGTGCTCGGTCGCGGTCCGGCCCGTGGTCGGGTCGGGCGTGACGTCGCCGACGGAGAAGATCCCGAACTGCATGGCTCCCACGGCCCGATCCTCTCAGGCGACCGGGTGAGCGCCGAGCCGGCACTCAACCACCCATCTCCTTGATGGACGTCAATCAAGCCCCGGTCCGGCGCGCCAGGAAGGTCGAGTCGTCGATGGCGATCGTGCGGCCGTCGCGAGTCACGGTGCGGGGGCGCTGCTCGACCACGACGGGCTCGAAGCCGTCGGGCAGCCCGGGCAGCAGCTCTCCCGCGAGGAACATGGCTCGGCGGTGAGCGTCCGAGAGATGCGGCATGTCCGAGGACGGTGCGTGGCCGACGACGAGCAGGTGACCGCCGGGTGCCACGGCCGCTGCCAGCCGACGGGTCACCTCGACCATGCCGCCGTCCGGTGGATGCAGGAAGTGCGTGGTCACCAGGTCGAACATGCGGCCCTCGGCGGCGAGCCGTCGCGCGTCGACCTGCCAGAACGTGACCCGGTCGGCGACGCCCGCGTCGGCCGCGTGCCGGGCCGCGCGGGCCAGCCCGTTGGCGGAGAAGTCTGCGCCGGTCACCCGCCAGCCCTGCTGGGCCAGCCAGATCACGTCGCCGCCCTCGCCGCAGCCCACGTCCAGCGCGGTGCCAGGCGTCAACCCGGAGGCCTCGGTGACCAGCTGCGGGTTCGGCCGACCGCTCCACACCTGCTCGTCGCCGGAGTAGCGCTGCTCCCAGCCGGCGGGCTCGAAGAGGTCCTCGGGGTCCTGCTCGTGGTCGTGCTGGTGGGTGTGGCTCACCTCACCAGCGTGGCTCGCGTCCTGGCGCGACGCAACACGACTTGCTGTTCCGGCAACTCGCGGCTCTCAGGAGAGCCAGGCGCCCACGCGCCGGACGACCTCGGCCGCGGGCTCGTGGCGGGTGAGCGCGTAGGCCGTCCCCGCCCACAGGTTGACCAGGTCAGGATCGCCGGCCTGTCGGGCCGCCTGCCGGACGGGCGCGGTCACGAAGTGCACCTCGGGGTAGGCCGCCGGCGCGTCGGCGTAGTCCCGCAGGAAGCGGTTCCGGATCCCTCGCGCCGTGCGGCCGGTGAAGGCGCGGGTGAGCTCCGTCGGCTCGCCGCCGGAGCGCAGCGCGGCCCGGTGCACGTCGTAGGTCCCGGCCTCCGGGCAGTCGAGGAAGGCCGTGCCCAGGGCGACTCCCTGCGCGCCGAGCGCGAGGGCGGCGGCCGCGCCGTCGGCGGTCATGACCCCACCCGTCGCGACGACCGGCAAGGAGGACGCCGCGAGCACGAGCGGGACCAGGTCGGCCAGCGGGTGCTGGTCGGCGAGGTCGTCGGTGAGCCCACCGCGGTGACCACCGGCCTCCAGACCCTGCGCGACGAGCACGTCCGCACCGCGCTCGGTGGCCGCGACGGCGTCGGGTGCCGAGGTCACGGTCACCCAGACCTCGGTGCCGACGCCGCGGAGAGCGCGCACGGCGTCCGCCGGGGGCAGCCCGAACGTGAACGACACCACGGCCACCGGATCGGCCACCAGCAGGTCGACCTTGTCCGCGAACGCGTCGTCGTCGTACCTCGGCTCGCCGGGCTGGGTGGGGACGAGGGGGTCCGCGGCGACGCGCTCTCGGAAGCGGGTCAGTGCGGCCGCGTCGGCGTACGGCGTCGCGGGCACGAACACGTTCACCCCGAACGGACCACCCGTCAGCCGTCTGGTCGCCGCCAAGCGGTCGGCGGCGTGGTCGGAGCCGAGGTACCCGAACGCCAGCGTGCCCAGCCCGCCCGCCTCGGTGACCGCGGCGGTCAGCTCGGGCGTCGACGGGCCGCCGGCCAGGGGGGCCAGCACGAGGGGGAGGGGACGCTCGTCGATGATGCTCACCCCTCTATCGTGACGCCGTGACGGACTGGCTGCAGGTCTCCCTCTCCGTCCTCTCCCTGCTGGTCGCCGCGCTCGCGCTGGTGTACGTCGCCCGCGACCGCGCCGCCGACCGGGTCTTGTTCGTCGCCGTCGGCCTGCTGGGCCTCGGCACGCTCGTCCAGCTCGTGGTCGGGGTCGCGAAGCTGCCGGGGGCAGACGGGGACGTCAACGGCGTGGTCTTCGTGCTCTACCTGCTCGGCCTGGTGGCCACGCCGCCCGTCGCGGCCTGGTGGGCCCGCGGCGAGCCCAGCCGGGCCGGCAGCGGCGTTGTCGTGGTGGCCGGCCTCCTCGTCCCGTTCCTCCTGCTGCGGTTGGACACCCTCTGGAGCGGCGGTGCCTGACCGAAATGCCTGACCGAGTGCCTGACCGAGTGCCTGGCCGAGTGCCTGGCCGATCGCCTGAGGCCACCCCGCGCCGGTCCTCGTGGGGACGGGTGCTGATCTTCCTGTACGGCCTGTTCGCGGTCGCCGCGACCGGACGGTCGGCGTACCAGCTCATCTCACAGGCCGGCGAGGCGCCGTTCCCCTACACCCTCTCCGCGCTGGCCGCGGTCGTCTACGTCGCGGCGACCCTGGGCCTGGCGCGGGAGGGCGAGGGCTGGCGGAAGGTGGCGTGGGCCGCCTGCGGCACCGAGCTGGTCGGGGTCCTGGTCGTCGGCACGTTGAGTGTGGCGGACTCCGAGCTCTTCCCCGACGACACCGTCTGGTCGGCGTACGGCGCGGGTTACGGCTTCTTCCCGCTCTTCTTGCCCTTCGCCGGTCTGGCGTGGCTGTGGCGCACCCGGCCATCGGGCTGACATCCTGCCCGTGGCCGAGGCAAGGCCGCGTCACGGCGTCCGTGCCGGCGCAGGGCTGAGGGGGAACCGATGGCGGAGACCAAAGAGAGTGCCCGGGAGGCGTTGCGCAGCGTGCTGCGGAACCCGAACCTGCGGCGCATCCAGCTGGCGTTCGGCGGCTCGCTGATCGGCGACTGGGCCTATGGCACCGCGATCCTGGTGTGGGCGTTCCAGGAGTCCGGGGTGACCGGCGTCGGCCTGTTCACGGCGGCCCGGTTCATCGGCGCGGCCATCGCCGGGCCGGTCGGCGCGACGATCGCCGACCGCATGTCACGGCGTTCGTTCATGATGATCACCGACCTGGTGCGTGCCTGCCTGGTGACCATCACCGCGATCGTGATCACGGTCGACGGGCCCAGCGCTCTGGTGTACGTCATCGCCGTGGTGACCGCCATGGTGGGCGCACCGTTCCGGTCGGCCCAGGCCGGTCTGATCCCGCAGCTCGTCGACACCCCGGGAGAGCTGACGGCGTCGAACGCCGTGGCCGCCAACATCGAGAACGTCGTCGTCTTCATGGGCCCGGCGATCGGGGCAGTGATGATCGGCGCCTTCGACATCGCCCCCGTCGTGTGGCTGAACGTCGCGACGTTCCTCTGGTCGTTCGTCATGGTGGCCGGTGTGAAGGTGCGCGCGCCCGCCGAGCCGACGAGCGGACCAGGGGACGAGCCCGAGGAGGGCATGCTCCGCGAGATGACGGCCGGGTTCGCCTATGTGGGCAAGGACGCGGACCTGCGGGCGATCTCCCTGCTGACCGGCGCCCAGACACTGATCTGGGGTTCGCTCTCGGTGTTCCTCGTGGTGATCGCCGTGCGCGACTTCGGCGAGGCCTCCGACGTCGGCTGGCTCCAGGGCGCGATGGGCGTGGGCACGATCATCGGCGGGGTGATGATCCTCAGCCGGGTCTCCAAGGGCAAGCTCGCCCAGGACATGGTCATCGGCGTGCTCGGCTGGTCGGTCCCGGTCATCTCGCTGGCCGTCTTCCCCTCGCCCATCACCGCGGTTGCCGCGCTCATCGTGATCGGCATCGCCGACCCGTGGGTGAACCTCGGCCTCGAGACCATCCCCCAGCGGCTCGCCCCGCCGCACGCCATCTCACGGGTCTACGCCGCGGTCGAGAGCATCGCCATCGCCGCGATCGCCGTCGGCTCACTCATCGCGCCGTTGCTGATCCACCTGTTCGGGGTGCGCGGCTCACTGATCGGTCTCGGCGTGCTGGTGACGGCGTACGCCATCAGCACGATCCCCCGGCTTCGCAAGCTCGACCAGCGGCTCACCGAGCCCGAGGGCCTCTCCGCCCTGCGCACCGTGGGCATCTTCGAGTCCCTCCACCCGTCGGTGCTCGAGGAGATGGCGCACCAGCTCGAATCGGTCACGGTCTCCGCCGGCCAGGCGGTGGTCCGCGAGGGCGACGTGGCCGACCGCTTCTACGTGATCGCCGAGGGCGAGGTCGAGGTCAGCCACGGCGACGTGGTCATCCGCCGGGAGACCGCGGGCGACTTCTTCGGCGAGATCGGCCTGCTGCGCAACGTCCCGCGGACGGCCACGGTCACGGCCGTCACGGACGTGAAGCTCTGGGCCCTGGACCGGTCCACCTTCCTGGGCGCCGTCACGGGCACCGGCGCGGCTCGGGTCGCCGCCGAGGACGTGGTGTCGCGGCGGATCGCCACCTGAGGCCGGCAACGAAGACCGCACCAGCGATCGACGGGCCCGCGGCGTTGTGCCTGGTCGTGCTCGTTGCGGCCGGCCTCAGCCGGACGGTCAGGCACGACCATCGGAGCCGGGCGCGTGCCGCAGGTGCGCCTCCCGAGCCACCTCGGCCGCCGACCGGGCCGCGGAGATGCTGCTGACGGCGGGCAGGAAGTCGCTGGAGGAGATGGCGAACAGGTGCGTGGCGGCCGTCGCGCGCACGGTCATGGTGCGGGTGGTGTGGCCGAGGAGGGCGATCTCACCGAACCCCTCGCCGGCAGCCATCGTCCGCACCCGCTCCTCGCCGTCGAGGATCTCCACCTCCCCGTCGACCACGACGAAGAACTGGTCGCCGCTGTCGCCGGCGTGGAACAGCGTCCGGCCGGCCGCGAGCTCGATGGTGTCGGCGTTCAGGGCGAGCTGTTCGATGGCCGGTACGGGCAGCGGCCGCAGCATGTCCACGCGGCGGAGCACGTCGATGACCTCGGTCCGGACGGCGAGCGACTGGTCGATGCGGGTCGACGGAGCCCACCAGATGACGGCACAGACCGGAGCCAGCAGCCCCACGATGACCAGCGCCGCGGTGGCGCCGAAGGACTCGACCAGGAACGGGGCCGCCAGCGACCCGAGCCCGACGCCCAGCGCGCCCAGGCTCTCGAGCACTCCGAACACGCGCGCGAGCACCTGGTCCGGCACCATCCGGGCCACCAGCGTGAAGGCCGTCACGTCGACCATCGCGTTCCCGATGCCGATCACGCCCGCGGCGAGCAAGGCGACGGCGTACACGTGCCACAGCCCCATCACGGCCAGCGGCAGCCCCCACAGGCACACCGCGATCGTCAGCCACCGCATCATCGCCCGGCTGCCGACAAGCACGGTCGACACGGCGCTGCCGGCGACGAGGGCGCCGATCCCGACCGCGCCCTGGATCACGCCGACGCCGGACTCGCCGCGGTCGAGCAGGTCGATCGCCAGCACCACGAGAAGCACGGTGAACGCACCGCGGATCAACGTCTGCAGCACCACGAAGACGAAGACCGTGGGGACGCCGGGGTTGCTTCGTACGGCGTGCAAGCCCTCGCGCAGCTCCGCGACCAGGTTCGGGCGGCCGCTGCGCGCGTGGTCGATCCGCTCGTACTTCAGGCCCAGCACGAGAACCGCCGAGATGAGCCCGGCCAACCCGGCGAAGGTGAACACCGACGCCACGTCGGCCACCTCGACCAGCAGCGCCGCGACGAACGGCCCGACGACGACGCTCAGCGAGTCGAGCACCCCACGCACCACGTTGATCGAGGTGAGCTCCTCCGGCGCCCGGCACAGCAGCGGCATCAGCGCGGAGTGGCTGGCCCGGTACGGCGTGAAGGCGATCGTCGAGACGACCGCGAGCGCGTAGACGATCCAGGTCGGCCCGTCGGCGACGAGGACGGGCGCGACCAGCACGGTGGCCACGCCCCGGACGGCGCTGGAGTAGAACAGCACCTGCTCGCGGGGAAGGCGGTCGGCGTACGTCGCGACGGCCGGCGCGAAGATCGCGGCGGGCACCAGGCGGAGCAGGCCGACCAGCCCCACCGCCACCACGCCGCCGTCGGCGTAGGCCACCAGGCTGATCGCGACGGTGAAGGCCCACTCCGCGGTGTACGCCCCGCCGAAGGACAGCAGCGCCCGCACCAGGGCGGCGTTGCGGAACAGGCGCAGGTGCACACGCCAAGAATGTCAGGGACGGATCGGGCCTGCCATGATCCGGCGGCGGGCCTGCGCCAGGTCCAGGCGTGGCGGCACGTACTCGTGCCACCAGTCGGCGCCCGCGTCGGCCAGCGACGCGACGTAGGCGCGCTCGGCGGCGAGGTCCTCGCGCCGTTCCCGTCCGCCGACGCTGATCACGAACGACGGCCGACCGGCGTCCGCGCGCAGGGCCGCGACGTCCTCGGCGGTCACGTCCTGCCACTCCGGTGGCGGCACGCGGTAGAGGCAGGCGCCGTCCCAGCGGAGCGCGCGGGACCGGGGCCCGGGCCTGATGATCGCGCCGCCCACCCAGACCGGGACCTCCGGGCACGCTGCTCGGACGGCGGCCAGCCCGGTCTCCAGCGACTCGGCGCGGGATCCGCCGTCGCCGATGGCCGGATCGCCCTCGGGGTCGCCGCTGCCGACGCCGAGCACCAGCCGTCCGCCCGCGACCGCGGCGACCGACGCGACCTGGAGCGCGAGGGTGGGCACGTGCCGCGCGGGGATGGGGGTGACCATCGTGCCGAGGGTCAGCCGGGTAGTGGCCTGGGCGACGAGCGCCAGCGTGACCCACACGTCGTACGTCGCGCCGCCGCCGGGGAAGGCGAGGTAGTCCTCGCAGAACACGCCGTCCCACCCGTGGTCCTCGGCGAGGGTGGCGAGCTCGGCGACCTCGTCGGGCCGTCCCCACGAGCCGGCCGAGGTGATGTCCAGTCCGTACCGCATCCGGTCACCCTCGCCCCACCCACCGACATCGCTACTTGGGTCATCCCGGACAACTCGGTCGGGGCACCGTGGAGCCTGGCCTAGCCGTTGGTGACCACTAGCCTCGGGGGATGGCCCGCGACTGGCACGCCTGGTACGGCGAGTACGACGACCCGGACTCCTCGCTCTCGCGCCGGCTGTCAGTCGTCCGGAGCGAGCTGACCGACGTCTTGGGTGACCGCACGGGACCGGTGACGTTGCTGTCCCTGTGTGCCGGCGACGGCAGGGACACCCTTCCGGTGCTGGCCTCCTCGCAGACCCAGGTGTCCGCGGTGCTGGTCGAGCTCGACCAGGACCTGGCTGAGGCGGCCCGGCGCGAGGCGGCGACGCTCGGCCTGGACGTCGACGTGCGCACCGACGATGCGGGGCTGGTCGCGGCCTGGGCCGACGTCGTACCCGTCGACGTGCTCATGCTCTGTGGCGTCCTCGGCAACGTCTCCGACGACGACGCCCGGCGCATCGCCACCGGCGCGGCCCTCATGCTCCAGCGGGGCGGGACGATGATCTGGACCCGCGGCAACCACGGATCCGGTGACGAGGACCCGAGCGAGTGGCTTCGCGGCCTCTTGCTCGGCGCCGGGTGGGAGGAGCGCTCCTTCGTGCGACCTGACGATGCGTCGTACCGCGTCGGCGTGCACACCTGGCAAGGGATCTCGTCGGGATTCCTCGCCGACCGGCTGTTCGCGTTCGTACCCTGAGCGGATGCGCCGTACCCCCCTCGCAGCCCTGATGGTGTCCGCTGTTCTCTGGCCGGCCTCCGCCCAGGCGAGCCCCGCTGCCGACTACGCGGCCTCCGCGGTCACCGCCACCAACCAGGCCCGGAAGGCCGAGGGCATCCGGGCGCTGAAGGTCGAGGAGTGCCTGCGCGGCTTCGCGGTCAAGCAGGCGCGGGCGATGGCGAAGGCCGAGAAGATCTACCACCAGGACCTCGGCGCCATCATGGAGGCCTGCGGCCTCGTCACGGCCGGCGAGAACGTGGCCTACGGCTACCCGACCGGGCGCTCGGTGGTCAACCGGGGCTGGATGCACTCGCCCGGGCACCGTGCCAACATCCTCAGCCGCAGCTTCAAGCTCGTCGCGGTCGCCGCGCGGCGCGACGACTCGGGCACCTGGTACGCCGCCCAGGTGTTCGGCCGGCGCTAGTCGTTCTCGGTAGTGGAGGTGCGAGGCCGTTCACGGCCGAGCCTCGGAACCACCTCGCAGCAGACCTACTGACCCGTCCGGCCGTCCGTCGTCTCGCGCAGCAGGTCGAGGTGACCGCAGTGCCGGGCGGTCTCCTCGATCATGTGCACCAGCGCGTAGCGCAGGTGGAACGTCATGCCTTCGCCCTTGGCGTGGTCGTCGAGTCCGGCGCCGGCGATGGCGGCCCGAGACCGCTCGCACTCGCGCTGGTACTCCTCCACGATCGCGTCCAGCGTGTCGCCCTCCTCGAGCGGGAAGTTCCCGCTCGGGTCACCGTCGGGGTACGGCCACGGCACGTCGAGGCCGGCGAAGTCGATGCTGAACCAGAACCGCTCGGTCGCGCTGAGGTGCTTGACCACGCCGGCGAGGGTCAGCGTCGACGGCGGGACCGGCGTCGCGGCGGCCTGCTCGTGCGAGAGGTCCTCGACCTTCATCACCACGGTCGCACGCAGGAAGTCGAGCATCGAGGTCAGCGTCGTCCACTCGTCGCCGTCCTCCACCGGACGCTGTCTCTCCACCATTGAACGGACCCTAGATGCTCGGTGGTCGAGGTGCGAGGGCCCGCCAGGCCCGGGCCTCGAGACCTCCCTTCCTAGAGTGGCCGCCATGAGGTTCGTCGTGTACGGCGCCGGGGCGGTCGGCGGAGTGATCGCGGCCCGACTGCACCTGGGCGGCGAAGACGTGCAGGTCGTGGCGCGTGGCGCGCATCTCGACGCGATCCGGCGTACGGGCCTGCGGCTGGTCACCGCGGACGAGGAGGCGGTCGTCCGGCTGCCGGCGGCCGAGCGGCTCGCCGACCTCGAGGTCGGTTCCGACACGGCGGTGCTGGTCGCGGTGAAGAGCCACCAGACCGCGGCCGCGATGCACGACGTCGCCCGCTCGACCCCTCCCGACGTGACGCTCGTCAGCGCGCAGAACGGCGTGGCCAACGAGGCGGTGCTGCTCCGTTGCCGGTCGCACGTGGTGGCCATGGTGGTGATGCTCCCGGCGAGCCATCTCGAACCCGGCGTCGTCATCCAGGGCAGCTCGAACAAGCCGGGACTGCTCGACGTCGGGTGCTACCCGTCCGGGACCCACGAGCGGGCCGAGATCGTCGCGGCCGGGTTGCGGGCGGGTGGGTTCGAGTCGGTCGTGCGGCCCGACATCATGGCGTGGAAGTACCGCAAGCTGATGATGAACCTCGGCAACGCAGCGGGCGCCGCGTGCGCGCCCGGACCCGAGCGCGACGACCTGGTCGACCGGGTGCAGACGGAGGGGGAGGCCGTGCTGTCGGCCGCCGGCATCGCCGTGGTGACGGAGGCGGAGGACGAGAAGCGTCGCGGGGACCTGCTGGACACCTCGAGAATGCGCGGGCGGGGCGGCGGGTCGACCTGGCAGAGTCTGCGGCGAGGTACGGGAGACGTGGAGGTCGACTACCTGAACGGCGAGATCTCGCTGCTCGGCCGGCTCCACGGCGTACCCACCCCCGTCAACGACCTGCTGCGCGACGCGGCCTGGCGGCTCGCGGCCGGCGGGCTCCAGCCGGGCAGCCTGTCGGCCGCCGACCTGACCAAGGAGCTCACATGACTCTCACGCCCCTCGACCCCGGTGAGCTGGACCGCGCCCTCGACCTGATCGCCGGCGAGCAGGCCGACGTGGCCCGCGGGACCACGATGCTGGGCGAGACGCGCGACGGCGTGGCCGCCGAGCTCGCCGACCTCTCACCGGCGTGGGGGTCGACCGTGCGCGTGGCCCGGGAGGGCTCGGAGTTCCTGGGGGCGTCGCTGCTCGAGTACGACGCGGAGATGGGGCGCGCCTGGGTGTTCGGCCCGTGGGTGCCCGGCGACGAGGCCGCGTGGTCGCGTTGGGCGCGACCGCTGCTGGACGCCGCGCTGGAGCAGCTGCCGGCCGGCATCGACCGGGTGGAGCTGGCCGGCGACGTCGCCAACGTGCGGATGGCCGGGCTGGCCGGCGAGCTCGGCTGGACTACCGGTGAGGTGAACCACGTGTTCTCCGCCGACAACACGGCCGCGGGCTCGTGGCCGGACCCGGTCAACAGGATCCGGGTCGCCACCGTGGCCGACCGGGAGGCGATCCGCCCGTTGCACGACCAGGAGTTCCCCGCGACGTACGCGCCGGTCGAGCGCCTGCTGCCCGACGAGCCGGACGGGAAGTTCCACGTGGTGGTGGCGGAGGACGCCGAGTCCTCGGGGGGCCGGTTCCTCGGGTACGCCGCGGGGCGGGTCCAGCCCGACGGCGACGGGTACCTCGACTACCTCGCCGTCAGTGACGCCGTCCGCGGCCACGGGGCCGGCCGTGACCTGCTCGTCGGCATCGGCCGCTGGCTGGTCGAGCACGCCCCGCACCACGACGTCCACCTCACCGTCCAGGACCAACGCACCCCCGCCCGCCGCCTCTACGAGTCCCTCGGCTTCACCCTCCAGCTCTCGATGGTGGGGTACTCCCGGCCCTGACGTTCGCTGGTCGAGACCCCGTCTGACCGTTCGCTGGTCGAGCGGTGTCGAGACCCGTCTCACGGTTCGTTGGTCGAGCGGTGTGGAGACCCCGTCTGGCCGTTCGTTGGTCGAGCCCGCGAGCGTCAGCGAGCGGTGTCGAGACCCGTCTCACAGGTCTCGACACCGTCGGCCGTGGCCGCCTCCGGGCTCGACCAACGAGGGCGATCAGGCCGCGGCGGCCTCGAGGTCCTCGTCGTCGGTGGGGGTGGGCTGCTCGGTGTCGGGGTGGCCACCCATCGGCTGGGGGCGGAGCAGGATCCCGCCGACCGCGGCGGCCAGGGCGGCCATCACCGCACCGGCGGCGAAGGCGACCTGGTACCCACCGGTCAGCGCCTCGGGGACCGATGAGCCGGTCTCCAGCAGCGAGCCGGTGCGGGACGAGGACAGTGCGACCAGCACCGCGAGGCCCAGCGCGCCGCCCATCATGAACGACGTGTTCACCACGCCGGAGGCGAGACCCGCCTCGTGCGGCTCGACGTCGCCCATCGCGGCCAGCAGGACCGGGTTGAAGGCGATGCCGGCGCCGACGCCGAGCAGGACCATGCCGGGCAGCACGTGCACGACGTACGTGCCGTCGACCGGGGCCAGCGCGAACAGCGCCAGCGACGCCGCCACCAGGGCCAGGCCGGCGACCAGCGGCGGGCGGACGCCGTACTTCATCACCAGCTTGTCCGAGACGCGCAGCGACATGAAGGCCATCACGGCGCAGGAGGGCAGGTAGGCGAGGCCGACCTGGAGGGCGCCGTAGCCGAGCACGCCCTGCATGTACAGCGCGGTCAGGAAGAAGCACGCGAACATCGCGCCGGCCCACAGGGCACCCAGGCCCTGCGAGATGCTCAGGTTGCGCAGCTTGAACACGCGCAGGGGGACGAGCGGGTTCTCCACCCGGGCCTCGCGGATGACGAACGCGACCAGCAGCACGACCGCCGAGGCGAGGATGCCGAGGGTGCGGGTCGAGGTCCAGCCGGCGTCGTTGCCTCCGACCACGCCGTACACGGCGAGCATCAGGGCGATGGTGACGAGCGCGGCGCCGGGCACGTCCAGGCTGCCTCGCACCCCCTCGGGCTTGTGGTCGGGCACGACCCTGGTCACCAGCACCCACACGGCGATGCCGATCGGGACGTTGACCAGGAAGATCCAGTGCCAGGTGAACAGCCCGGTCAGTACGCCGCCGAGCAGGACGCCGACGGCGCCGCCGCCCGACATCACGAAGCCGAAGACGCCCATCGCCTTCGCGCGCTCACCGGCGTCGGAGAACAGGCCCATGATCAGGGCCAGCGCCACGGCGGAGACGGCCGCGCCGCCCAGTCCCTGCACGGCCCGGCCGATGACCAGGAACGCGGCGGTCGGGGCGAAGGCGCACGCCACCGAGGCGATGGTGAAGGCGACGACGCCGCCCAGCAGGACACGGCGGTTGCCGTACAGGTCGCCGAGCCGGCCACTCAGCAGCAGGAAGCCACCGAAGGTCAGCATGTAGGCGTTCACCACCCAGGCCAGCGCCTCGGCGGAGAAGCCGAGGTCGCTCTGGATGGAGGGGAGGGCGACGTTCACGATGTTGGTGTCGAGCACGATCATCAGGTCGCCCAGGCACAACGCGTAGAGCGCCAGCCAGCGGGTCTGCTTGTCGTTCATCTCAAGGCTCCTGGGTCGGTCTTGCCGATGGGTCTGGGAGGTGGTCTTGCCAACTCCACGAACGCAGGTACGTCGATCCGACACGTTCATCGGAGGCTTTTCGCCGCACGCGCCTACCGACCGACCGTCGCCCCCGAACTCATCGCTCCCCCACCCTGTTGAGTCGTCACGTCTGCACCACCGAGTCGTCACTTCTGCACCAAGCCCCGGACAGGCGTCAGCCCGGCCGAGACGTACTCGGCCGGGCTGCGGTGGACCGGTGAGGTGGCGGTCAGCCCTGGTTCTGCGGCCCCGCGATGTTGACCATCCAGTCGATCCCGAACTTGTCGGTGAGCATGCCGAACTCGTCGCCCCACATCTGCTTCTCCAGCGGCATGGTGACCCGGCCGCCGTCGGCGAGCTTGTCGAAGTAGCCGCGCAGGTCGGCGTCGTCGTCGCCGCTGAGGCTGATGGTGCCGTTCTTGGCGTCCCCGCCGGTGTCCATGCCGGGCGGGATGTCGGAGGCCATCAGCGTGAAGCCGTTGGGCGCCTCGAGCTGGGCGTGCATGACGCCGTCGGCGGCGGCGCCGTGGGTGCCGCCGTCGCCGCCGTACTCGCCGAAGGTGCTGACGTTCAGGTCGCCACCGAAGACGCCCTGGTAGAAGGTGATCGCGTCCCGGGCGTTGTCCCGGAACTGGAGGTAGGGGTTGAGTTTCGAGGCCATGGCGCCACGGTAACCCCGGGCGACGACACTGGCGAGAGACGGCAGGATGAGCGAATGGAGACCCGCGCACACGACCCCGCGACCCCCGTCGTCCGCATCGGCGGCGACGAGCTCACCCCGTCCGACCCGACGCCCGGGATGGCGCGCAGCCTGGCGTCGCACGAGGACGGCATGTGGACCGGCGTGGTCGACACCGAGCCGGGATCGACCTCCGGGTGGCACCACCACGGCGAGCACGAGACGACCCTGTACGTCGTCAGCGGACGGATGCGGATCGAGTCCGGGCCGGCCGGGGCGGCGGTGGTCGAGGGCGGGCCGGGCGACTTCCTGCGTGTCCCCGCCGGCGCCATCCACCGCGAGTCGAACCCGAGCGGCGAGCCCGCCCGTGCCGTGATCGTCAGGTGCGGCCCCAGACACGGCGCGGGCGAGCCCACCATCAACGTCGAGGGGCCGGCTCCGGACTGAACGGCTCCGGGACCTCGACGGGCTTCCCGTCGGGCTGGTCGAGGGGCGGCTCCGCCGAAGCGGTTCCGGTCAGCAGGACGAGCACCATCAGGCCCGCCAGCACGTACCCGCCGCCTTGCAGCGCGAGCACCTCGATGATGCCGAGCGTCTCGCCCAGGAATCCCGCCGTCACCGCGCCGACCGCCAGCGACAGGGCCGAGACCGCGAAGAGCAGCGCGAAGATCCGCCCCCGCTGCTCGTCGGTGCTGTGGTCCTGCAGCAGCGTGGTGCGGGCGGCGATCATGACGGCACCGGGAAAGCCGACCAGCGTCATGCCCAGCACGGCGGGCCACGCGGCGACGTACACGACCGGGTAGACGAAGATCGCCAGGTCGACCAAGCCGAACACCACCGCTCCCCACCCGAACAGCGCGCGCGAGGACCAACGCCGACCGGCGGCAGCGGCCAGGAACCCGCCGAGGATCCCGCCGACCGCCTGCGCCGACGAGACCGTCCCCAGCGTGGCGGCGTTGCCCTCGAGGACGTCCTTCACGTACGGCGTGAACAGGGTGCCCATGATCCCCTCGCCGACCGCGGTGATCAGGCTGAAGCCGAGCAGCACCTTGAGCACCCGCGAGCGGCGCACGGTCGAGGTGCCCTCGCGCCAGTCGACCGCCGCGCGGCGGACCGCGGCCGCAGCACCCGGCGCTGCGTCGCCGGTGACCACGCGAGGCGGCTTCGTCGGAGTCCGGATCAGCTGCACCAGCAGCGCGGCCAGGAGGAACGACGCCGCGTCGACCACCACGACCGCGCCGAGGCCGCCGGTGGCGGCGACCACGCCGCCCACCGCGCCGCCGACCAGCCGGGCGACCTGGGCGACCTGTCCGTTCAGGGCGTTGGCGGTCAGCCGGCCCTCGCCGGGCACGATCAACGGCAGCATCGCCGAGTCGGCGGTGGCCACGAACACGTCCAGCACCGCGTTGGCGGCCAGCACGGCGTAGACGATCCAGATGTCGTCCGATCCGTGCACCAGCAGCAGCGGCGTGATGCCCGCGGCCATCAGCAGGTTGCCGACGACCATGGTGCGGGCCCGCGACCACCGGTCGACGAAGACCCCGGCGACCAGGCCGGTGCCGACCTGGGGCACGAACGCCGCCATCAGGGCGACCGCGGACGCGAGCGTCGACCCGGTGACGTCGTAGACGGTGTAGACGAGCCCGACCGACAGCATCCAGTCGCCGGTCATCGTGACCAGGCCCGCCGCCAGCAGGAGCCGCAGGTCGCGGTGGGTGCGCAGCAGCCCTCGAGTGGTGGTCGGGTCGCGGGGCGATGCAGTCACGCGTGCACCATAGTGACATCAGGCAGGTGTCGCAATGACGCCATTCGTGACGTGGAACGACGTCACTCGACAGCCCCGCCGCCCCTCCGGGGCCCTCGCCGCGAGGGGTGAGAAGCCCCACCCTCGCTGGGCTAGGTTGTCCTCATGTCCGATAGGGAGGGCCGAGCGGTCGCGCAGCCGGTCCGGGTGGCCCTCATGAACGACTACGAGGTCGTCGTGGCCGGCCTGCAGAAGATGCTGGCGCCGTACGCCGACAAGATCCGCGTGGTCGAGCTCGACAGCATGCTGCCGGTGCACAGCCAGGTCGACGTGCTGCTGTACGACGCCTTCGGCCGCGAGCGCGTCACCGGCCCGGTCGAGCAGGTCATCAACGACACCAACTCCAAGGTCGTCATCTACACCTGGCACCTCGAGCCCGAGCTGGTCCAGGAGGCGCTGGCCAAGGGTGCGGTGGGCTGCCTCTCCAAGACCCTCGACGCCCAGGACCTGGTGGCAGAACTGGAGAGGGTGCACGGGGGCTCGGTCGTGGTCAGCGACGTCCCACCGGACACCGCGATGGCTGCCGAGATCCGCGAGGGCGACTGGCCGGGCCGTGACCTCGGGCTGAGCGCCCGCGAGTCCGAGGTGCTGGCCCTGATCGCGCAGGGCCTCTCCAACCAGGAGATCGCCGACCGGGCCTTCTTGTCGATCAACTCGGTGAAGACCTACATCCGGTCGGCCTACCGGAAGATCGGCGTGGAGCGTCGCACGCAGGCGGTGCTGTGGGCGACGCAGAACGGGTTCGTGCCCACCCGGGCCCGACGGATCCTGGGCGACCCGTAACCTCCCCACGCTGGAGACGGTCCGCTCTCGTCCTGGACCGTGGGGCAGGATGACGCCATGGCCACGTACTCGGTGAACAAGGCTGCCGTCGCCCACTGCAGGAGGCTGATCGAGGCCAAGCAGTACGTCCTGGACAGCGACTGGGGTGACGTGCAGCCCGATGCGGACGCGCAGAACGCCTACCTCGACAAGCACACCTGGGACGAGTACGCCGCGTGGCACCTCGGCCTGACCGAGGGGGCCAACGACCAGACCAAGGCCCGTCACGCGTTCGTGTACGGCGACCTGCGGCGAGTGCACCGCACGGGTCTGATCGCCTGCGTCTACCGGGCCAGCGAGTGGCGGCACAAGGACGTCGAGCTGGCCGCACACGACCTGCTCCAGCTGCTCGACAAGACCAGCGGCTAAGCCGTTGCGGGCTCCCTGACCGACGGCCGCCGCGGCAGGTCGCGCACCGACCGCGACAGCAGGGTGAGCAGGCAGATGGCGAAGTACGCGACGCCTGAGACGACCAACACGTCGTGGTAGCCGAAGGCTCCGGCCAGCGGCCCGAAGGCGAGCTGGCCTGCAGGGATCGCGACGAACGAGCCGAGCGCGTCGTAGGAGTAGGCGCGGGAGAGCATCTGCTCGTCGATGTTCTCCTGCATGGCGAGGTTCCAGCCGATCGAGAACACCTCGGTCCCTGCCCCCGCGACGAACATGGCGACGATCATGACGACGAGCTCGGGACGTACGCCCAGCATCAGGATCGGCAGGCCGAGTGCGGAGATCCCCAGCATCCCGAGCAGCAGGGGCCGCTGGAGCGGGACACGCAGCATGACGATCGTCATCACGATCAAGCCGGCCGACTCCGCCGAGAGCACCAGTCCCCAGCCCTGTTCGCCGAATGTCTCCAGGGCCACCGTCGGGCCCAGGATGAAGATCGCTCCGGAGTGGATGGCGTTGAGGAAGCAGAAGGCGACGACGACCACCCACAGCCAGCTGGTCTGCCAGAAGTAGCTCCAGCCCTCGCGCAGGTCGGCGATGGCGCTCGGGCTCTCCTTGTTCCTGGCCTGCCGTGGCGGGATCCGCACCGGTAGCAGGAGCAGCGCCGCGACGAACCAGGTGAGAGCGTCAGCCATCAGCGCCCAACCGGCTCCGACCGTGACCACCAGGAGTGCACCGACGGTCGGGCCCAGGATGTTCAAGCTGCCCCGCAGCAGCGAGTTCAGGGCGTTGGCCTGCTGCAGCTGCTCGCGCCGGACCAGCTGCGGCATGATGCTCGCCATCGCCGGAAAGGCGACGGCCGACGAGACACCCTGGACCGCCGTGAGCACGACCAGCATCCAGATCTCGGCCGTCCCGGAGATCACGAGCAGCGCGATGGCGCCCTGCAACGTCCCGGAGGCGATGTTGGAGACCTGCAGCACCACGGCGCGAGGGAAGCGGTCGGCGATGACACCGCCCCCCAGCAGGAAGATCACGACGGGGATGGTGTGCGCCGCCAGCACCTGACCGAGGGCCGAGGCGGAGTCGGTGATGTCGAGGACCGCGAACGCCAGCGCGATGTTGGCCATCACGCCACCGAACGTGTTGACGAACCGGGACGCGAAGAACCAGCGGAAGTTGCGTTCACGCAGGGGGGCGACCGAGTCCGTCCACTGCACGCTGGCCACCCGACCACGGCCTCGAGAGCATGGTCAACCGAGTTCGATGAGAACCGCCCGTGCGAGGAGTCGAAGACCCATGACAACCCAGCATCAGTCCCTCGTGGAGTTCGACGAGTCCTTGCGCAAGAGCCCCGCACCGGCGGCTGGACGTACGTCGTGTGGCCGCGGTCGGCGGTCGGAAAGGCCGAGGGCGACACCGTGCACGTGGTGATCGCCGTACGCGGCTGAGGGCTGCTTCTGTGCGCTCACGCGTCGGGCGACTGCCCGGGGGTCAGGCCACGTGAGCGACGATCGGGGCATGAAGCCGACCCGTGTCGCACGCTGGGCGATGCGTGCCGTGCCCGGCGTGTACGGCGCCGCACGCGACGCCGGGCTCGGTCGCCGTGACGCGGTGCGGGTGGTCGAGGTGTCGGCGTACGCGCTCGCGCTCGCGCGCAAGCGCTACCCGCGGCGCTGGCGCGCCGAGAACGCCGTGCGGCACTTCGTGTGGCAGGCCTGGCTCACCGCGACGTACGGACGTGACGTCGCCGAGGCCGTGGGTCGCGCCCACGAGCGGCTGTCGAGCAGCGCGAGCGACAGCGCCGTGGACCAGGAGAACAACCGGATCGGCCAGGAGTACGGGATGGCGCACGCCGCCGAGATCGGGGCGGACGCGATGCGGCCCGCCCTGTCGGCGTTGGCCGACGAGGCGGGCCGCTTGTGGAACGCGGGTGAGCTGGGAGCGGGCTGACTACCGGATGACGACCGGCAGCGGCTCCGGCACGAAGCTCGGCAGCGCCCGGCCGTGACCACCGGACCTCTTGAGGCAGCCGGTCATCAGGCCGACGTGCCGCATGCCGTTGAGGTCGCCGGCCTGGTAGACGCCGTTCCAGACGTTCTCGGCCGACGGGTACATCTGCTGGTTGTTGTCGCCGGTGTGACCCAGGCCGACCACGTGACCGAGCTCGTGGCCGATGATCGAGCCGCGGGCGTTCGGGCCGGCGAAGCCGGCCGGCGCCGGGAACGTGTTGTCGAGCACCAGCCCGGAGCGGGTGATCTGGTAGGCCCGCTTGCCCTTCGCCGTGCGCGCGTTGACGGTCCGGATCTGGCCGCCGCGGCCGATGGTGTTGCCGTAGAGGTTCCACTTGGTCTGCGAGGGGGCGGCCCAGGCGACGACCATGTTGGTGTTGCCCGGCCACCGGCGCTTGCTGCCGGGGATCGCGTGCGTCTTGCCGGCGTACACGAACCGGATGCCGGTCGCCTTCGACAGCTGCTTGAACGCCGTCTTCACCTCCGGCTTGACGCCGGCCGGGGCGTACTGGGTGTTCAGCTTCCAGCGCACGGGTGCGCAGGCGTTGAACTGCACCTTGTAGCCGGGGGCGATCCGCGTCCAGGCGCTCGCGCTGCCGGACGGGACGTACTCAGGGTTGACGGTGAAGCCGTGTCCCTTGCTGGTGTTGCCGGCGGCCTTGCGGGTGGGCTGCACCACGACGCGCATCTTGAGCTTCTTGTGGTACCAGTTCGTCTTCGCCTTGAGGTGGAACCGGCCCTTGCCGTTGGTCTTGTCCTTGTCGACCTTCATCCAGCCCGACGGCAGCTTCTGCTGGAGGACGACCACGCGCTTCTTGCGCTTCTGGCTCTTGATCTTGCCGTTGACGAAGGCCGAGGCGGCGTACGTCGTGGGGGACGCGGGCCAGCGGATGTTCTTGAACTTCGTGGCCACCCGGCGCGCGGCGAGCGGCTCGTCCGCTCCGACACTGGCCTGGGCGGTGGGGACCGTCGCCGTTCCGGCCACCAGGGCGAGGAACGTGATCACCGCCGCGATCGCGGCGGGGGTCTTGTGGGTCGTGGACACCATCACTCTTCTCTCTTCGGTCTGCTTCACGTGCGCTTCGGTCATCGGGCCCCAGCGTCAGGGGTGTGCCAGGACCCCCTACCCCCCCGGATCCGAGCCGAAACCCTGTAGAAAGTTCGACACCGGGAGGTGTCGGAACCGGCGCCGGCCGTTCGTGGAGGAGGTGAGCGGTCACCCAGTCACCTGAGGTGGCGCGCTGCCCACCGATGAACAAGGAGTACGACCATGACGCAGTACCTGATGTCCGTGCACACCGTCGAGGGCGAGCCCGACCCCTCCGGCGACGACCTCCAGCGCCTCTACGGGCAGGTCGACGTCTTCAACCAGAAGCTGATGGACTCCGGGATCTGGGTGTTCGGCGGCGGCCTCGAGCCGATCGAGGCGACCACGACCGTCGACGCCACCGGCGCCGAGCCGATCATCACCGACGGCCCGTTCGCCGAGTCCAAGGAGTGGATCGGCGGCTTCTGGATCATCGAGGCGCCCGACCTCGACGCCGCGCTCAAGCTGGCGGTCGAGGCGTCGGCGGCCTGCGAGGGCAAGGTCGAGGTCCGGCCGTTCCAGCCCGAGCCCCAGTGACGTCCCTGCAGTGACCGACCAGACGGGCGAGTTGTCGGAGGTCGAGGTCGAGCGGATCTTCCGCGAGGAGTACGGCCGGGTGGTCGCCTCGCTGATCCGCCGCTTCGGCAGCATCGACATCGCGGAGGACGCCGCCGCCGAGGCGCTGCTCGCCGCCGTCGAGCGGTGGCCCGGTGACGGCGTACCTCCCAACCCCGGCGGGTGGCTGACCACCACCGCCGCCCGCCGGGCCATCGACAGGATCCGCCGCGAGTCGCACCGCGACGCCAAGCACCAGCAGGCCGCCATGATCGAGGACGACACCCCGCACCGGCCCACCGGCGCGGTCGAGGACGACCGCCTCCGGCTGATCTTCATCTGCTGCCACCCCGCGCTCGCGCCCGAGGCGCGGGTGGCCCTCACGCTCCGGCTGCTCGGCGGCCTGACCGTGCCCGAGATCGCCGCGGCGTTCCTGGTCTCCGAGACCACGATGGGCCAGCGCATCACCCGGGCCAAGAAGAAGATCGCGGCCGCCAACATCCCCTACCGCGTGCCGGCCGCCGAGGACCTGCCGACCCGCCTGTCCGGGGTCCTGGCCGTCCTCTACCTCGTCTTCAACGAGGGCTACCTCGCGACCTCGGGCTCCGCGCCGATGCGGGTCGACCTGACCGCGGAGGCGATCCGGCTGTGCCGGGTGCTGCGCTCGCTGCTGCCGACCGAGCCCGAGGTGGCCGGTCTGCTGGCGCTGATGCTGATGACCGATGCGCGGCGGGTGGCACGGTTCGCCGAGGGCGTGCTCGTGCCCCTGACCGAGCAGGACCGCGCCTCGTGGGACGGCGCCGCGATCGCGGAGGGACTCGCGCTGGTTCGGGAGTGCCTGGCCGTGAACCGGCCCGGCGTCTACCAGATCCAGGCCGCCGTGAACGCCGTGCACTCCTCGGCCCGCACCGCCGACGACACCGACTGGTCCCAGATCGCCGCGCTGTACGACCAGCTCTTCGCGATCTCCCCCTCGCCCGTCATCGCCCTGAACCGCGCCGTGGCGATCTCCGAGCTCGACGGCCCCGCCGTCGGGCTGGCCGCGGTCGACAAGCTCTCCATGGACGGGTACCACGCCTGGCACGTCACCCGCGCCGAGCTGCTCCGCCGCCTCGACCGCCCCGACGCCGCCCGATCGGCGTACGACGCCGCGCTGGCCCTCATCGACAACCCCGCCGAAGTCGCCTACCTCACCCGCCGTCGCGACGAGCTCTGAGGGCTTCTTCAGGAATCCCCGGTCAGCCGGGGAAACCTGAACATGTCAGCCACTCCTCTCCCTGACAAGTTCAGGAATCGCCGGTCAGCCGGGGAAATCTCGGGTCGGCCACCTTGAAACCACCGACAGTCGCTCGTACGATCGCGATATATCGTGAACGGTCGGCGAGGGGTCGATCGGAACACGCCGCGAACCGAGGAGAAGCAACATGGGGCACGAGGACTTCGGCCGGCAGTGGAGCCGGCACGCGGAGCAGCGGTGGGGTCAGCACAAGAGCGGCTGGGCCGGCGACTGGACCGGCAGCGGGTGGGACGGCCCACGCGGCCGTCGCGGCCGGCCGGGACCGCCGCCGTGGCTGGCGGAGCTGTTCGGGCTCGCGCAGGGGCAGCAGCAGCGCGGGCCGAAGGTACGCCGCGGCGACGTCCGCGCGGCGATCCTGGACATGCTCAAGGACGAGCCGATGAACGGCTACCAGCTGATCAGCCAGATCGCCGAGCGCAGCGGCGGGGCATGGAAGCCCAGCCCGGGGTCGGTCTACCCGACCATCCAGCAGCTCGAGGACGAGGGCCTGGTCGAGGCCGACAACGAGCGCGGCCGGCGCACGTTGCGGCTCAGCGAGGACGGTCGCCGCTACGTCGAGGAGCACGCCGAGGAGATGGCGGAGACCTGGGCCCCCTTCGGGGAGCGGCGCGAGTCGAGCGGTGCTGGGTACGCCAACCTGAAGCCCGAGATCGGCCAGGTGATGGCCGCGGTGTGGCAGATCGTCACCACCGGCACCGACCGCCAGCGACGCGAGGCGATCGAGATCCTCATCGAGACGCGCCGCAAGCTCTACGGCCTGCTGGCCGACGGCGACGACGGCACGGCTGGATCGTCCGCCGACCAGTTGGTCGAGGGCGAGGAGGACGAGTACGACGGAGGTGAGCGGTGATGGCGGGCAACACTTCGGGCGACACTTCGGGCGACAAGCTCCGCATCGGTGACGCCGAGCGGACGGCGGCAGCCGACGACCTGGGCGAGCACTACGCCCAGGGCCGGCTGACGGCCGAGGAGCACCAGGAGCGGCTCGACAGCGTCTGGGCCGCGCGTACCTCGGCCGACCTGACCCCGCTGTTCGCGGACCTGCCGGGCAGCCGCTACCAGGCGCCGCCGGCGTACGCGACGGCCGACCGTCCGGGCGTCGGGAGTGACGGCGGCCGGGACCGTCCGCGTCGCGGCCCGTACCCCGCGCCGCCGTTCGGGCGGCCACCCTTCGGCCGACCCCCGTTCAACGGCCCGTACGGCGGCCGCGACCGCCGGCTCGCCGCTCGGGGCTGGTTCGGGGTGCTGCCCTTCCCGCTCAAGCTGCTGCTCGTGCTGGTGGTCGCGGCCGTCGTCGTGACGCACCTGCCGATGATCCTCATCGGCCTGCTGGTCTGGGTGGTGCTGGCCGGCAGGCACCGCCGCTGGCACGGGTACCAGCGCAGCTGAGAGCCGCACGACCGGAAGCCCCAGGGACCCGCAACTCGGGACCTGGGGCTTCCCCTTGTCAGGCCGTCACGTGTGAGTAGGGTCACCCGGGAACCGACTCGGAGGTGTCCCTTGAGTGACTCGCGCCCGCCTGCTTCTCCGTCCCGCGGTCTGTGGATCGCGATCACGCTGATCCTGCTCCCCGCGATCGTCGTGCCCCTGTGGGTCCCGCTCTACGACAAGGTCGACCCGCGCCTCAACGGGTGGCCCTTCTACTTCTGGTTCCAGATGGCGTTGATCCCCCTCGCCACCACCCTCACCGTGCTCGCATTCGCGATCTCCAGGGTGGCCGACCGTCGGGACCGTGAAGCCCGTGGCCAGGGACATGACCGGCGCGGGACGGGGGGCCAGAGGTGAACGCCGTCGCGGTCAGCGTCTTCGTCTTCCTCTTCCTGCTCGTCACGGTCCTCGGCTTCGCGGCCGCGCGCTGGCGCAAGGCGAAGACCCTGGACAACCTCGACGAGTGGGGCCTGGGCGGTCGTGGGTTCGGCTCCTTCATCGCCTGGTTCCTGATCGGCGGCGATCTCTACACGGCGTACACGTTCGTAGCGGTGCCCGCGACCCTGTACGCCGGCAGCGCGGTCGGCTTCTTCGCGGTGCCGTACACGATCGTGGTGTACCCGATCATCTTCGTGTTCCTGCCGAAGCTCTGGTCGGTCTCGCACCGGCACGGGTACGTCACACCGGCCGACTTCGTCAACGGCCGTTACGACAGCAAGCCGCTGGCGCTGGCGATCGCGATCACCGGCATCCTCGCGACGATGCCGTACATCGCCCTCCAGCTCGTCGGCATCCAGGTCGTGCTGGACGTGATGGGCATGGGCCAAGACAGCGGCAGCTGGTTCGTCAAGGACATCCCGCTGTTCATCGCGTTCGCGGTGCTGGCGGCCTACACGTACTCCAGCGGCCTGCGGGCGCCGGCGCTGATCGCGTTCGTGAAGGACATCCTGATCTACGTCGTGATCATCGTCGCGGTGATCTACCTGCCCTCGCAGCTCGGCGGCTGGGCCCACATCTTCGACACCGCCCAGTCCTCCTTCGACACGTTCAACAAGGAGAACGCCGACGCCATCGCCGCCGGCGAGGTGTCGGCCAAGGCGATGATGCCGCCACCGGTGGCCCAGTGGGCCTACGCCTCTCTGGCTCTCGGCTCGGCCCTCGCCCTGTTCATGTACCCGCACTCGGTGACCGCGGTGCTCTCGACCAAGAACCGGTCCGTGATCCGTCGCAACGCCGCCATGCTGCCGGCGTACTCCTTCCTGCTCGGCCTCCTGGCGCTGCTCGGTTTCGTCGCGATCACGGCCGGCGTGGCCGTCGGGGACCCGCCGAACCCGCAGCTGGCCATCCCGCAGCTGTTCGAGAACGAGTTCCCGGCGTGGTTCGCCGGCGTGGGGTTCGCCGCCATCTGCATCGGGGCGCTGGTGCCGGCGGCGATCATGTCGATCGCCGCGGCCAACCTCTGGACCCGCAACATCTACAAGGCGTTCATCAAGCGCGATGCGACCGATGCGCAGGAGGCCAAGCAGAGCAAGCTGGCGTCCCTGGTGGTGAAGTTCGGCGCGCTGGTGTTCGTGCTGGCCTTCTCCAAGCAGTACGCCATCAACCTCCAGCTCCTCGGCGGCGTCTGGATCCTCCAGACGATGCCGGCGATCGTGGTCGGGCTCTACACGCGATGGTTCCACCGATGGGCGTTGCTCATCGGATGGGCGGTCGGCATGGCCTACGGCACCAAGCTGGCCTACGACGTCCCGCTGCCCGGCAACCCGACCTCCCACTTCGGCGGCCCGCTGACCCTCATCCCCGGCGCGGAGACGACCAAGATCTACATCGCCGCGCTGGCGCTGCTGGCCAACTTGATCGTCACCGTCGTCCTCACGATCGTGTTCCGGGCGATGAAGGTCGACGAGGGCGTCGACCAGACCAAGGCCGACGACTACTGGGCCGACCTCGGCGACCAGGACGTGGAGCCCGAGCTCGACCCGCTGGCCGAGCCGCACCGCTAGCCCTCGAGGGGGATCCCCCGGTTCACCCAGACGTCGGTGACCTCCATGCCGACCTTCTCGTAGAGGCTCAGCGCGCCGGTCCGCGAGTCGGTCGACAGGCCGGACCGGGGGGCGCCGTGCTGCCGCCCCTGCTCGAAGGCGTCGACGAGCAATGCCTGGGCGAGACCCTGGCCGCGCCGGTCCTTGCGGACGGCGAGCCGCTCGATGTACCCCTCGACAACGGGCTCGCCGGCCATCACGAGCATCGCGGTGCCGACCACCTCGCCGGACGGGTCGGTGACCACCCGCAGCATCCAGGGCTCGTGGCCTGTGCGGCCGACTGTCACGGCCAGGAAGTCCTCGTACGGCTCCCGCTCGCGGACCGACCACTCGAGGAAGGCGTCCTCCACGACGTTCCAGACGGCCTCGTAGTCGTCCGGCGTCGCGGCCCGGATGTCGTAGCCCGGAGGCACCTCGCGATGCGGGACAGTCGTGCCCTCGGGCAGGGCGAGCACCCAGCTGGTCCAGCGTACGGCGTACCCCAGCTTCTCCAGCAGCCGGTCACCGTCCGAGCCCTGCGGCACCGGCCCGCCGATGGAGGTGTACCCGTGCTCACTGGCCGCATCCTCCATCCAGCGGGCGAGGGCGGTGCCGAGGCCGCGGCGGCGGTACTCCGGCAGCACACCGGCCTCACCGCGACCGGCGCCGATCAGCTCGCCGAACGCGACGAGGCGGTCGCCGTCGTAGACGCCCATGGTCATCGTCGGGAAGTCGAAGCTCGGCCGCTGCCAGTCCGCCTCGAAGTCAGCCTTCTCGACGTCGACGCGGTCGATGTCGTGCTGCTGCTGCTCGGCGGCGACGGCGAAGACGGCGTCGAGGGCCTCGGCGGTGTACGGCGCGGCGCTGAGCCCGGCGGGAAGATCCATGCGCGCATTGAACCCGGCCGAGCACCTCCGGTTCACCTGGATTTCGGAGCGCTCAGTACAGTTTCCGGAGGGAGCGGACGTCGCCGAGACCGAGCGTCCGGCCGGCCCCGTTGCACTCCGGCGCGGCATACGGCGACATGGTGAGGTTCCGGGCGCGGTCCTTCTCGGCGTGCGCGATGCCGAAGACGTGCGCGACCTCGTGGGCCAAGGTGGCGACCAGGTCGTGCTGCTGGACGCAGGTGGCGCCGTCGGGGTCGAGCGTCCACGACCAACCGGCGTACAGCTCGATGTCGGACTCGGTGATGGTGGCCTTGCCGATGCCGCCCCTGGTCACCAGCCGCGAACAGGCCACGGCGAGAAGGTCGCCGTCACGGCCCTTGCGGACGGCCAGCACGTTGCGACCGTCCTGCCGGTCGTCGCACTGGCCGGCCTTGCGTGAGCTCGTGCCCAGGTAGCGGGTCTTCGCGGACACCTTGTCGGGCAGTCCGCAGTCGTTGGTGGACCTGGTGATGATGCGCGTGCCCTGCTTGGCGGCTCGGAGGACCTGCGACTTGGTGAGTCCCTCGAGCCCCGGTCCGACGTTGAACGTCCACCCCCACGGCTTGCGGGGGTAGATCTTCTCGTAGTGCCGGGCGTCCTTCACCGAGCACGGCGGCGGGCACTCCGGGCAGGCTTCGCCGCTCTGGAGCGTGAGGAAGTGGCTCTGGTCCGAGGAGTCGGTCGAGGAGGTAGCGACCTGGAGGTAGTAGGGGCCGGGCTTCGTGAGCGCCCAGCGCGCCGGCGGCGGCTGCACGTACGTCGGACCGGGACCGGTGACGGGCGGCGGCGTGAAGCAGCCCAGCGATCTGAGTGCACCGAGGGCCGAGCCGCTCCACAGCGTGACGGTCGCGTCGTCGTCGTCGGCGAGCCGCACGCGGTCCCAGGGCCCCGGGTCGACGCGGTACCAGACGGACGCGTACGGCGACGGACCACATGACGGCAGCGGTTCGGAGCTCTCCAGGCTGGCGTGCAGGAACCTGTCCACCTGACCGGTCGCGTCGACACCGAGAGGCTGGGCGGCGGCGAAGGCGTCGTTGGCCGGGATCTCGGCGCCCGACGGCTGCCGACCGACGTACGTGTAGTCGACGTGGCCGAACGATGAGATGACCCGCACGTAGTAGGTCCGGCCGGCGTCGAGGCGCACCGAGTCGTACGGGAAGACCTCGCAGTCGGCGGGGACGAGCCCGCCGTTGGCGTCGCGGGTGAAGAACGCGACGTCGACCTGGGGCTCGATCGGGGGGTAGAAGTGCACCGGGTACGTCGCGGTCGTCGCCAGCTCGAGGATGACGGTGGCGGAGATCGGGGACGTCACCGAGTACCAGACGCTGCCCTCGTCCGGGTTGCCGGCCGAGATGTAGTCGTCGACGGTCCGGCACGCCGCCGATGCGTTCGCGTCGTCCTGGTCGACCGTCGACTCGACCGTGGTCCCGCTGGTGGACCAGGGGAAGCCGAGCGGGACCGCACCGGCCAGCGAGTCGTTGGCCGGCGTCAAGCCTCCCTCGCTCAGCACGGGCGTGGGCGACCGGGTGCGGACGATGACGACGCCGTCCTGGCGGGTTCGCACGTCGAGGGACCACTCGCCGGAGGTGGTGAGCCCGTCGACGATCACGCCGCGGCCCGGCTTCGGGATCCGCGTGGTCAGCGGACCGTGCCCGAGGCGTCGTCCGACCAGGCGGCAAGCGCCGGGGTCGTTCCTCAGAGCCATGCGGGTGGCGACCAGCGGGCCCGTCGGACAGTCGGAGGTGGCGGCGCCCACGGCGTACGACGGGGGTGGTGGCGCAGCCGATGTCACCTCCGGCACCACGGTCGGCAGGGTCGAAGCGACGGCGAGAGCGGTCACCAACGACGCCCCCGCCCATTTCCCCATCCCCGGACCCTAGTGGCGAGGGTGAAGTGAGGCATCCCCCGTTCGGGTACATGACGAAGGCCCGCCCGGTGCACCCGGCGGGCCTTCTGGTCAGGCGGTCGTACGGATCAGGCGGACTGAATCGCGGAGATGTCGAAGTCGAGCTTGACCCGTTCGGAGACGAGGACGCCGCCGGTCTCGAGCGCGGCGTTCCAGGTCAGGCCCCAGTCCTTGCGGTTGATGGCGGTGCTGCCCTCGAAGCCGACGCGCAGGTTGCCGAAGGGGTCACGGGCCGAGCCGGTCTGCTCGAACTCGATCGTGACGGGCTTGGTGACGCCCTTGATGGTCAGGTCGCCGGTGATGACCCAGGTGGTCTCGTCGGCGCGCTCCACCTCGGTGGAGACGAAGGTGAGCTCGGGGTTGTTCTCCACGTCGAAGAAGTCGGGGGAGACCAGGTGGCCGTTGCGGTCGGCGTTGCCGGTGTCGATGCTGCCGGCCTGGATGGTCACCTCGACCTTGGAGTTGGCGGGGTTCTGGGTGTCGACGTGGGCGTGGCCGGTGTAGTCCTGGAACTGGCCACGGACCGTCGTCACCATGGCGTGGCGGGCGCTGAAGCCCAGGCGGGTGTGGCTGACGTCGAGCGTGTAGTCGCCCGAGATGTCCTGGACGGCCTGGGTTGCCTGCTCGAACTCGGTCGCAGTGGGGGTGGCCTTGGTACGCGAGAACATGCTCATGGGGTCTGCTCATCTCCTGTGGATTGGTTCAACTTTCAATGATCTCAACCGGACCGCAGTCCCATTTCTTCCGGCCAGGTCTGTGGTCTGGGTCACAGCAGGCCGTTTGGTAGACAGACGGCATGCTTGTACGCCGAGTGGTTTCCGTCGCCGCGATGGTCGCGCTGGTCGCGACCACGGCCGCCTGCACCGGTGATGACTCGAGCACTCCGCCCGGCATCGGCGACGTCACGACCGCGGACGGGGCGGCGCAGGCGCTGGCCGACGGGCTGGCCTCCGGCGAGTTCGCCGACGTCGCCTTCGCGGAGGCCGACCCGGCGGCCGTCGGGGAGGAGTACGCGAAGACCATCGAGGGCCTGGGCGAGGTGACGCCCAGCGTCACGGTCGCCGACGTCGCCGAGAAAGCCGACGCGGACCCGCCCGCGGCGACGGCCACGCTCGACTGGACCTGGCCGATCGGCCCGGACGGCTGGGAGTACTCCACGCAGGCGGCGCTCACCCGGCTCGACGACGAGTGGCAGGCGCAGTGGGACGTCGCCACGATCGAGCCGTCGCTCAGCCCCGGCGTCACCCTGGACCTGGTCAGCCTCGGCGCCCGGCGCGGCGACATCCTGGGCTCGGGTGGGTTGGCCCTGGTCACCAACCGACCCGTCGTGCGCATCGGCATCGACCGGAGCAAGGTGGGTCCGGGCAGGGCCGGCGCGTCGGCGCGCGAGGTGGCGCGGCTGGTGGACATCGACCCGGCGGCGTACGCGAAACGGGTGCAGGCGGCCGGACCGCTGGCGTTCGTGGAGGCGATCGTGTTCCGCCAGGACGAGGTGCCGCGCGGCGTCCTCACCGGGATGCGCCCGATCAAGGGCGGCGCGGTGATCGCGGCCGAGCTGCCGCTCGCGCCGACGAAGGGCTTCGCGGCGCCGATCCTCGGGTCCGTCGGTGAGGTGACCGCCGAGATGATCGAGGAGAAGCCGGACGTCTACCGGGTCGGGGACATCGCGGGACTCTCCGGGCTGCAGGCGCGGTACGACGAGCAGCTGCGTGGCACGCCCGGCCAGGAGGTCAACGCGGTCGGCTCCGACGGCAAGACGCGTGAGATCTTCCGGGTCGACGCGATCGACGGGCAGCCGCTCGAGCTGACGATGGACACCGATCTCCAGATCGCGGCCGAGCAGGCGTTGGCGAACATCGGTCCGGCTGCCGCCCTGGTCGCCATCAAGCCGTCGACCGGGGCGATCCTGGCCGCCGCGAACGGTCCGGGGACCAACGGCTACAACATGGCGACGTACGGGCAGATCGCGCCGGGCTCGACGTTCAAGCAGGTGTCGTCGCTCGCGTTGCTGCGGGCCGGAGACACCCCGGACACGATCGTGCCCTGCACGTCCTCGGTGGTCGTCGACGGCAAGCGGTTCGAGAACTACGACGACTACCCGTCCGCGGCGCTCGGCAACATCCCGCTGCGGACAGCCGTGGCGAACTCGTGCAACACCGCCTTCATCTCCCAGCGCGGCAAGCTCGGACAGCAGTCGATCGTCGACGCCGCCGCGTCGCTCGGCATGGGGGTCGACCACGACCTCGGCTTCCCGGCGTACCTCGGCAACGTCGTCCCGCCCGCGGGCGAGACCGAGAAGGCCGCCGACCTCATCGGCCAGGGCAAGATCCTGGCCTCGCCGATGGCCATGGCGACGGTGACCGCCTCGATCCAGTCCGGCACGTTGGTCGTGCCGTCGCTGATCACCTCGGTGACCTCACCGCCCCCGGAGGGGGTGGCCGGGCCGACCGCTGCCGAGGCCGACGCGCTCCGCTCGATGCTGCGCGGCGTGGTGACCGGCGGCAGCGGCTCGTTCCTCCTCGACGTGCCCGGGCCGCCCGTGATCGCCAAGACCGGCACCGCCGAGTTCGAGAAGGACGGCCGAGTACTCACCCACGCCTGGATGGTCGCCGCCCAGGGCGACCTCGCGGTCGCGGTGTTCGTCGACCTCGGTGCGTCGGGCTCGGGTACGGCCGGTCCGATCCTGGAGCAGTTCCTCCGCGCCGCTCGTTAGCGTCGCCGGGCTCGAGACCCGGTGGGCCTGCGGGGTCTCGACACGGGCTCGCTGGCGCTCGCCCGGCTCGACCAGCGATCAGCGCTGGCGCTCGCCGGGCTCGACCAGCGATCAGCGCTCTGGCTTCGGTGGTCGAGCCCGGAGGCCGGCCACGGCCGACGGTGTCGAGACCCGGTGGGACTGTGGGGTCTCGACACGGGCTCGCTGGCGCTCGCCCGGCTCGACCAGCGATCAGCGCTCTGGCTCGCGGTCGAGCCCGGCCGGTCGACCGGCGATCAGCGCTGGCGCTCGCCCGGCTCGAGCGGCGATCACCGCTCGCGCGGTGTGTCGGGCTCGGGTACGGCGGGTCCGATCCTGGAGCGGTTCCTCCGCGATCAGCGCTCCCGGGCCTCGACGCTCCTGGCGACGTCCTCGGGCATGGCTTCGTAGTGGGCGAAGGTGCGGGTGAAGGAGCCGGCGCCGTGGGTGGAGGAGCGGAGGTCGACGGCGTACCGGACCAGCTCGGTCTGGGGTACCTCGGCCTTGATCACGGTCCGGTCCTCACCGAGCTTGTCGGTGCCGAGGAGCCGGCCGCGGCGTGAGGAGAGGTCGCTCATGATCGTGCCGACCAGGTCGTCGGGCACGATCACCGAGATGGTGTCGAGCGGCTCGAGCATTGTCACCGTCGTGCCGCCGGCGGCCTCGCGCAGGGCCAGCCCGCCGGCCATCTGGAAGGCCATGTCGGAGGAGTCGACGCTGTGCGACTTGCCGTCGGTGAGGGTGACCCGCAGGTCGACGACGGGGTAGCCGTTGCGGACGCCGCGGTCCATCTGGGCACGGACGCCCTTCTCGACCGACGGGATGAAGTTGCGGGGTACCGATCCGCCGACGACCTTGTCGACGAACTCGAACCCGCCACCCTCCGGGAGCGGCTCGACCTCGATGTCGCACACGGCGTACTGGCCGTGGCCGCCGGACTGCTTCACGTGCCGGCCGTGGCCCTTGGCCGGTCCGGAGAAGGTCTCGCGCAGCGACACCACGAACGGAACCTGCTCGACGTGCACGGAGTACCGCTCGGCGAGGCGCTCCATGATCACCTCGCCGTGCGCCTCGCCCATGCACCAGATGACGAGCTGGTGGGTCTCGCCGTTGTTCTCGACGCGGACGCTGGGGTCCTCCGCGGCGAGCCGGCCGAGGGCCTGCGACAGCTTGTCCTCGTCGGCCTTGCTCGACGCGACGATGGCGATCGGCAGCAGCGGCTCGGGCATCGACCACGGCCGCAGCACCCGGGGGTCGTCGGTGGACGACAAGGTGTCACCGGTCTCGGCGCGCGAGAGCCGGCCGATCGCGCACAGGTCCCCGGCCACGACCGCCTCGGCGGCGACCAGGGTGCGGCCGAACGGGTAGGAGATGGCGCCCAGCTTCTCGTCCTCGTCGTGGTCCTCGTGGCCCTGGTCGGCGCCGAAGAACGACGCGAAGTGGCCGGACACGTGCACCGCCTCCTCGGCGGTGAGGGTTCCCGAGAAGACGCGGACCAGGCTGAGCCTGCCGACGTACGGGTCGCTGGTCGTCTTCACGATCTCGGCCACGAGCACGCCCTTGGGGTCGCACTCGATCGCGTCGGTGGCCGCGCCGGCCGGGGTGAACACGTCCGGCGAGGGGTGCTCGGACGGCGACGGGAAGCCGGTGACCGCGAGGTCGAGCAGCTCCGTGCAGCCGACCCCGGTCACCGAGCAGACGGGTACGACGGGGAAGAACGTCGCCCGCGCCACGGCCGTCTCGAGGTCCTCGGTCAGGGCGGTCGACGAGATCTCCTCGCCGCCGAGGTACCGGTCCATGAGGGTCTCGTCCTCGGACTCCTCGATGACGCCCTCGATGAGCGAGCCGCGCAGGTCGTCGTACGCGCCGTCGCCGGCCTCGAGCAGCCCTGTCAGCGATGTCACCTCGCCGCTCGCATTGCCCTGGTCACCGTATTGGGGGACGTACAGCGGCATCACCTTGTCACCGAACGCCGCCTGCGCCTGGGCGAGTACGCCGTCGTAGTCGGCGCGGGCCTGGTCCAGCTTGGTGATGACGACGGCGCGCGGCATGCCGACGTCCGCGCACTCGCGCCACAGCGCACGCGTGCCGGCGTCGACGCCGTCGTTGGCGGCGATCACGAAGAGCGCGCAGTCGGCGGCCCGCAAGCCCGCTCGTACGTCGCCCACGAAGTCGGCGTACCCCGGGGTGTCGACGAGGTTGATCTTGGTCTCGCGGTGCACGACGGGGGCGACCGCGAGGGAGACCGAGCGGCCGTGTTGCTGCTCGGCCTCGTCGAAGTCGCAGACCGTGGTGCCGTCGCGCACCGAACCGGCGCGGGGGACGGCCCCGGCTGAGGCGAGCAGCGTCTCCACCAAGGTGGTCTTGCCCGAGCCTCCCGGCCCGACGAGCACCACGTTGCGGATCCGGTCCGGGCTGCTCGCCCCCAGATCCTGTCCCGCTGGTCTCCGAGCGTTTCCCTTGTCGGCCATCGCGGACCACCTCCGCCTCCGACCCAACTCCTGGTGACGGCGGTTTCGCAAGGGGTGGGTTCGGGATAGTCCGCGACGATAAGCACCTCATCGGGACACGAACGAGGTGCTTTTCGTCGCGGACTATCCCGATGGGCCCGCGGAGAACCGAGAAAGGGACGAACCCCTCACCGCATGGGGTCGGTGAGGGGTTCGTCGATCCCGAGTAGCAGCTGATGGCTGGGCTCTCGGAGCTCTGCGCGAGAAGGTTCCCAGTCCCACGAATGGTGGGGGGATGTTTCGCCGAACTTGCCGGAGGTGCCAGGCTTTCTTGCATGTCCGGTCTAGATCTGCTCATTCCCCAGCACCGTCGGCTCTTCATCGGCGGCTCCTGGCGCGAGGCCAACAGCGGCGCCACCTTCTCGGTCCGGGACCCGGCCGACGGGTCGGTCATCACCGACGTCGCCGACGGTGATGTCAACGACGCGATCGACGCGCTCGACGCCGCGTGCGCGGTACAGGACGAGTGGGCGCGTACGGCGCCCCGCGAGCGCGGCGAGATCCTGCGGCGGGCCTTCGAGACGATCACGGCGCGGGCCGACGACTTCGCCGAGCTGATGAGCCTGGAGATGGGCAAGACCGTCAAGGAGGCCAAGGGCGAGGTCACCTACGGAGCCGAGTTCTTCCGGTGGTTCTCCGAGGAGGCCGTGCGTATCCACGGCCGCTGGATGCAGGCACCCGCAGGCGGCAGCCGGCTGCTGACGATCAAGAAGCCCGTCGGCCCGTGCCTGTTCATCACCCCCTGGAACTTCCCCCTGGCCATGGGCACCCGCAAGATCGGGCCGGCCATCGCGGCCGGCTGCACGATGGTGGTCAAGCCCGCCGAGCTGACGCCGCTGACGATGCTGGCGCTGGCGGCGGTGCTCGAGGAGGTCGGCCTGCCGGCCGGAGTGCTCAACATCGTGACCACCCACGACTCCAAGTCGCTGAGCAAGGCGCTGATGGCCGACGACCGTCTGCGCAAGGTGAGCTTCACCGGGTCGACCCCGGTCGGCAAGGTGCTCATCCGCCAGTCGGCCGACGAGCTCCAGCGGGTGTCCATGGAGCTCGGTGGCAACGCGCCGTTCATCGTCTTCGCCGACGCCGACGTCGACGCCGCCGTCGACGGGGCGATGATCGCGAAGATGCGCAACATGGGCGAGGCCTGCACCGCCGCCAACCGGTTCCTGGTGCACGCCGACGTCGTCGAGGAGTTCGCCGAGAAGCTCGGCGCCAGGATGGGTGCGCTGACCGTCGGACGCGGCCAGGACGAGGGCGTCGACGTCGGGCCGCTCATCGACCAGAACGCCGTCGACTCGGTCAGCCGGCTCGTCACCGACGCCGTCCACGACGGCGCTCGACTCGTCACCGGCGGCCAGCCGCACGACGGTGAGGGCTACTTCTACCCGCCGACCGTGCTGGTCGACGTGCCCGCGGAGTCCGAGATCGTCCGGCAGGAGATCTTCGGCCCGGTCGCCCCGATCACCACGTTCACCGACGAGGCCGACGCGATCGCCGCCGCCAACGACACCGAGTACGGGCTGGCCTCCTACGTCTTCACCCGCGACCTCGGTCGCACGATCCGCGTCGCGGAGTCGCTCCAGTTCGGGATGATCGGCATCAACTCCGGTCTGCTCTCCAACCCGGCCGCGCCGTTCGGCGGCGTCAAGGCGAGCGGATTCGGACGGGAGGGCAGCTTCGAGGGCATCGAGGAGTACCTCGACACCACGTACGTCGCCCTCCCCGCCGGCTAGCCAAGCTTGGAGATCTACGGCGACACGGCCACGGTCTACCGGGACTTCGCCCGGGAGGCCGACGGGTCGCCGTGCTTCGAGGAGTGGGCGTACGGCGTCGCCGACGACCCCGAGGTGCTCTCCTGGCTGCAGACCCTCCCGCCGCGCAAGCGGCAGGCGAACCTGGTGTTCGCCGCGGCCCGCTGGCACGGCGTACCCGCCCCGGGTCCGTACGCCGGCCTGCGCGACGCCCTGCTCGGTGACGACGGGAGCATCCGCGCCACCGTCCTGGAGCGCGCGACGCAGACCAACGAGGTCGGCCGGCTGGCCACGCTCGTACCCGCCTTCGCCCGGGTGGCGGGCGACCGCCCGCTCGCCCTGCTCGAGGTCGGGGCGAGCGCCGGACTCTGCCTCTACCCGGACGAGTACTCCTACCGCTGGACGATGCCGGCCGGTGAGATGCACGAGGTCGGCGCCGGGCCGCTTCTCCACTGCGCCGTCACGTCCGGTACGCCGCCGCTGCCGACCGCGGTCCCCACCGTCGCCTGGCGGGCGGGCGTCGACCTGTCGCCGGTCGAGGTGACCGACGACGACGCGGTGCGCTGGTTGGAGACGCTCGTGTGGCCCGAGCAGGGCGCCCGTCGCGAGCGGCTCCTGGCCGCCGTGAAGGTGGCCCGCGCCGACCCGCCGTACCTCGTCAGGGGCGATCTGCTCGACGCGCTCCCCGCCCTCGTCGAGCAGGCACCGCCGGACGCGACGCTGGTGGTCTTCCACTCCGCGGTGATCGCGTACCTCGAGCACCCCGACCGCGAGCGGTTCGCGGAGATCATGACGGGACTGGTCGCCGACGGCCGCTGCCACTGGGTGAGCAACGAGGGCCCACGGGTGCTGCGACACCTGGTGCCGTCTGACGTCCACGTCCCGTTCGCACGGTTCGTGCTCGCCGTCGACGGCCGGCCGGTCGGCCTCACCCACGGCCACGGAGCCGAGCTCGACTGGCTGGAGTCCCCGGCACCCTAGTGGATGACGACGCGCGCCTCGCCCGACATCCTTTGCCCATGCCTGATGCCCCGCCCGACCACCTGAGGCCGTTGCGCGACGAACGCTTCCACCTGTTCGGCATCTGCGGCCGAGGCATGGCCCCGCTGTCCGTCGTGGCCAGGCACCTGGGTGCCGAGGTGACCGGCTGCGACCGGGGCGGCTCGCCGGAGATCAAGAGCTATCTGCAGACCCAACGCATGCGGTTCGCGACCGAGCACTCCTCCGAGCACCTGGCCTCGGGGACGACCCTCGTGGCTACCTCGGTCGCCGGTCAGGACGACCCGGAGATCCGTGCGGGCGCCGACGCCGGGGTCCTCTGGCACCGGACGGACTTGCTGGCCCACGTCCTGCGCGCCCGCCCGGGCGCGGGCATCACGGGCAGCCACGGCAAGGGGACGGTCACGGCCCTGACGGCGTCGGCCCTCGAGGCCGCAGGGCTGGACCCGGTGGCGCTCGTCGGCGTCCTGGTCCCGTCGTTCGGCGGGATGACGCGACTCGGCGAGGGGCCGATGGTCGCTGAGGTGGACGACTCGGACCTCACCCTGCGGGGCGTCGACAGCGACGTCGCCGTGGTGACGAACCTCGACGACGACCACCCGCACCTCGACACGACCTTGGCGCAGGCGGTGACCGCGGTGGGCGAGTACGTCGCCCGGGCGAAGCAGCGGGTGGTGCTGGGTCCGTCTCCCCGGGCGGACGCGATCGAGTCGGCGGCGACGACGGAGGTCTGGCGCCACGGCCGCGACTTCACGGCGCGAGCCGTGTCGATCGACGGTCCCCGCACGCTGGTCGAACTGCATGGTCCCGGTGGTGAGCGGGTCCGAACCGAGCTCGGACTCATCACCCCCAAGATCGCGAGCAACGCCGCGGTGGCCTTCGCCACGGCCCTCGCCCTCGGGGCGGAGGCCGGGGCTGCGGCCTCGGGACTCGGCCGGCTCACCTCGCTGTACCGACGGCTCGAGCCGGTCGGCGCGCGCGACGGTGTCCGGGTCTACGACGACTTCGGTGGCAAGCATCCTGTCGCCGTCCGCGAGGGGATCGCCCAGCTCCGCCGGCACTTCCCGGCCGCGCGCATCACGGCGGTGTTCGAGCCGTACGGGCCCTACCTCGCCCGGTGGGGGCGCCGCTACGCGCGCGCCCTGGACCGTGCCGACGAGGTCGTGCTCGTGCCTCCGGTCTTCCTGGCCGACTACGACGCCGGGGCGGCGTTCGACAGCACGTGGATGAGTGCCATCGCTGCGCCGATCCATGCCGTCGACCAGACGGACGCGGTGGAGCGTGCCCTCGAGTCTGCGGGAGCGGGCGACATCGTCGTCTTCTTCGCGCAGGCCAACGCGTCCAGGTCCATGGCGTTGGCAGCCCTGGGGGCAGGCAAGGGACCGACATGAAGATCGTGATGACCAACCACGGCCTCGTGCAGCGCGGTGGCAGCGAGAGCTACCTCGAGACCGTCTCGACCGAGCTGCGTCGGTTGGGTCACGAGGTGGTCTTCTTCTCACCGAACGTCGGCAGGTTCGGTGAGCGACTGCGGGAGGCCGGCTTCGAGGTCGTCGACGATCCTGGCGACCTGCCCCTCGACGCCGACGTCGTGCACGGGCAGCACGCGGACGCCGTCGCCTGGCTGCGCACCCGGCTGCCCCGCACGCCGTTGGTCTTCGCCACGCACTCGTGGTTCGTGAACACGCTCGAGGACCCGACGCCCGAGCTGGGGGCGGCCGCGATCGTGGCGTTCAACCGGCTGACCTACGACCGGATGTCGGCTCACGTGGCCTCCCAGGGCGCCCGGCTGGTCCGGATGACCCAGCCGGTGGCCCTGTCGTTCGCGGACCCTGCCCGGGTGCCGATCGGCGTCGTGCCTCGCCTCGCGGTGGCAGTGTCCAGGCAGATGCGAGGTCTGCCTGCCCGGCTCGAGGCGGCCTGCGCCGACTTGGGCGTCGAGTTCGACTGGGTGGGTGGAGAGGGGCGCAGCTCCGACGACGCGCGCCGCGAGATGTACGCCGCCGACATCGTGATCGGCATGGGACGCAGTGCCCTCGAGGGCATGGCCGCCGGACGGGCCGTGCTGGTCGCCGACGAGTCCGTGGTGGCCGGCTGGGTCGACGAGCAGTCCTACCCAGCCCTGGACGACGACGGGTTCACGGGCTGGGGCACTCCCCGGTCGCTGGACGTCGCCGAGCTGCTCGCGAGCTACCGCCAGGACCTGGGGCCGACCGCCCGCCGGCTGATGGCGCGCCACCACGGTGCCCAGCAGCACGCCGTCGGCCTGGTCGAGCTCTACACCTCGGTCGCGGACCGGCCGGTGGAGTCGTGGGACCCCCGCACGGTGGCCCGCCTCGTCGGGGATCGGCACGCTCTCGAGGTGCGCGCCGTCCGGGCCGAGTGGGCGACGGCGCAGCGGGATCGGGACACCGCTGCCGAGGTCGCGGGTCTGCGCGCTGAGCTCGTCGAGACCGGGCTCGGCTTCGAGCAGGCTCTGGCCGAGATCGCGCAGCTGCGGGAGGAGGCGAAGACGCTCCGCGCCCAGCGGGACAGGCTCAGGCGGCAACGCGACACCCTCCGGCGCCGGCGTGCCACCGTGCGTGAGGAGCCGTCAGGGACTCGCCGCCGATCGCTGCGCGAGCGCCTGCGTTGGTCGCGATCAGTGCTGGTGCGCCCCCGGAAGTGAGGCCAGCACCTCGGCGTTGTGGCGATGTCCGACTGTCTCGTACCCGACCACGGTCACCCACGGCGCCAGGGCCAGCACGAGCAGCGTCCACATCAGCGACACCCCGGTGGCCGACAGGGCCACCGCGCCGACGACGACCGCAGCCGTGGCGGCGACGAGCAGCAGGTGGAACGGGTCGAGGGTGCGGGTGAGGGCGGCGTACAGGGCGTAGAGACCGAGCAGGTAGATCGCGACCGGGATGGCGACGGCGAGCACCGTGGCGGTCGACGAGAGCTCGGACTGGTGCTCGAGGGAGAACGCCGCGGCGTGCAGGCCCGCGCCCACGGCCACGATCGCGCCGAACATCGGGATGTGGCCGTAGCCCCACCCGAAGACTCGTGAGCGGTACCCGTGCAGGAGGTCCCCGAACGGGATCACGAAGTACGTCCACCACAGGCCGAACGTCAGCGCGGTGCCGGCCACGCCGAGCAGCGCCGTCTCCACCGTCCAGCCGGACTCCTCGATGAGCGCTCGGAGCGCGACGGTGGTGCCCAGCAGGCCCTCGCCGAGGGCGATGATCACCATCAGCCCGTAGCGCTCGGCGATGTGGTGCGGGTGCCAGGGCGTCCCGGTGCGAACGTGCTCGGCGACGAACGGACCGACCAGCTCGATGGCCACCAGCAGGGCCGCCCACGCGAACATCGTGCCCACGCCGGTGTTGGCCAGCGCCAGGAGGACCCAGCCGGCCTGCGAGATCGTCAGGGTCAGGATGAAGACCTTCACGACGTGGCGACGTTCCGGGTCCTGCCGCATCGCGCGGGCCCACTGGGCCAGCATCGGCACCCGCATCACGACGTACCCCAGGACCATCACGCCGTTGTCCACGTGCTCGCCGTGCTCCAGGGACGTGAACATCCGGGGCAGGCCGAGCGCCAGGATGATGACGCCGACCATCTGCACCATCGTGGTCAGCCGGTAGAGCCAGTCGTCGGTGTCGAAGGCCGAGGCGAACCACGAGAAGTTGATCCAGGCCCACGAGATCGCGAACGTCGCGAAGCCGAAGCCGATGACCCCCTCACGCACGTGGTCGTGGGCGAGAAGCTCGGCCAGATGGTCGGCAGCCGTCCCGAACGCGATCACGAACGTCAGGTCGAAGAGCAGCTCCAGTGGCGTCGCCGAGCGACCGCGTTCGTGCGGGTCGCGGCCCGACATGGTGACCGCGGTGTGCCGGAGTCCAGGCTCGCTCACTGGAGCGATGTTAGGAGACGTCAGGCCGCCGACCTATGCACCCAGTGCCGTCGCCAGGTCGTTGCGCGAGCGGATGCCGAGCTTGCGGTAGACGTGCGACAGGTGCCACTCGACCGCCTTGACCGAGACCCCTAGGAGGTCGGCGATCTCGCGGTTGCGCATCCCGTCGCGGGCCAGCACGGCCACCCGGCGCTGGGTCTGCGTCAGGGTGTCCGCCGCCTCGGCCTCGCCGGGCTTGTGCCCGAGCCGCTCGAGCAGCCTGGCGGCCCGTCCCCACAGGGGCCACAGCTGCTCGCGGAACGAGAAGGACTCCACGCTGACCAGCAGCTTGGTGGCCTCCTCGATCCGCGCCTCGCGGTCGGGGTCTTTCGCGCCCGAGAGCACGAGCAGTCCGGCCAGGTCGGTGTCGATCTGTGCACGGAGGCGGGCGGCCGGCTGCCCATCCAGCAGGGCCCTGGCCGACCGGAGTACGGCGATCCGCTCGGTCGAGTCGGCGACGACCGCGAGTCCGCGGAGGGCCAGCGCCTCGCCGTACGGCGTCCCGGCCGCGCGTGCCGCGGCGACCTGGTGCACCGCCATGGTGCGGGCCTTCGCGATCTCGCCCGTGCGAACGAGCGCCAGCGCGAGCGCGCTGCGCCACGGCACGTCCTCGGGGTCCTCCTTGTCGCCCATGGCGACGCCCGCGGCCTCGTACCGCGCGATCGCGATGTCGGCGTCGCCGAGGGCGGCCAGCACGTCACCGAGCGTCTGGTTGGCGATGCCGCCGACCCGCCCGCTGCGGTGCTGCCACGGCACCACTTCGTCGGTGAGCGTGCGCGCCTGCGCCACCTCCCCCCGTGCCAGCCGGCACTCGACGAGCGTGGCCACCACGAATGGTGCGGTGTCTCCGAGGTCGGCCAGCGAGCGCGCCAAGGGAGCAAGGGTGTCCAACGCGGACGTCACCTGACCCGCACGCGCATGCGTACGCCCCAACGTCAGGAGATTGAACTCAGTGCCCCCCGGCAAGCCTGCGACCAGAAAATCTGGTGCGTGCATGGGCACAAGATAGGGACCACGGGACCCCAGGGGGAGGGGTTCGGCCGAATTTTGTCTTTGGTGTCAGACCGGGGCGGCACCCTCGGGTCGGCTGCGCCCGAGGAATCCGAGCAGCGCCGCGGAAGGTGCCAGGTCGTGGAGGGGTACCTGGGGTGCCGCGAACCGCCCGGGGCGGTCCTCCGGAGCGACCACGGCCATCGCGACCGGGAGCAGCGCGCGCGCCAGGTCCTCGGGGAGGCCCCGTCGGTCGCCGGTCGCCTGGGCCACGTCCCAGCCGTGCACGGCGATCTCCAGCGCCGCGGCGGCGACGATCACGGTGGCGGTCGCAGGCCGGTCGCCGACGACGACGTACGACGGCGGGCGGGCGCTCCAGACCCCCAGCAGGTGGCAGGCCTTTCTCTGCAGGACCTCCAGGTCGGCGCCGGGCCGGCGAGGTACCTCGACGCGTACGGCGCCGCCGGCCGCTTCCAGGAACGCGTCCAGGCTGTCGTCCATGTGGTCGAGCAGGTCGGCGAGGCTCCACCCCGCGCAGGGGGACGGTCCGGTGCGGTCCGCCCCGACGGTCGACAGGGCCACCCGGGTGTAGCCCAGGGACCTGTCGAGCAGCTCCAGCGCGTGGGTGTGGCCGGTGGTCACACCGCCCCGGCGCCCTGCGGCGCCGGGAAGGTGGGGGTGGAGTCGGCGGGCAGGCTGGCGGGCAGCCCGAACCTCTCGAACAGGCCGCGGTCGAAGAACGCCGCGACGTGCCGGACGCGGTCGCCGTCGAGGTCGAGCACCTGCAGGTGGAACGGCTTGAAGTCGCCCTCGCTGCCGCGCATGTAGAGGCCGTACGCCGGCTGGCCGTTGGCCGTGGTCGGCAGCATGACCATGTCGTGGACGCCGCCCGGGCACTGGACGGCGATCAGCTTGCCGATGTTCTCAGCGCCGACGTACCAGCCGGTGAACGGCGGCATCTCCCAGACGGCGTCGAGCTTCAGCAGCGCGACGATCGCCTCGATGTCCTTGGCCCAGAACGCCGCGACGTACCTGTCGAGGAGCATCAGCTGGTCCGCCGTCAGGTCGGTGCTGACCGTGTCAGGGTCCGGCTGCTTCTCGGCCATCGCGGCGTGCGCGCGCTGGAGCGCGGAGTTCACGGCGGCGGCGGTGGTCTCGAGCGCCTCGGCGACCTCCGCGGCCGACCAGCGGAGTACGTCGCGCAGGATCAGCACCGCGCGCTGGCGGGCGGGCAGGTGCTGGAGGGCGGCGATGAACGCGAGCCGGATGGTGTCCTTCTCGGCGACCACGACGGCGGCGTCGGGGACCGGCTCCAGCCACGGGATCTCGTGGTCGAGCTCGAGGGCGTCGCCGGCCATCTGGTCCTCGGTGCCGAGCCCGGCGGGCAGCGGCCGGCGCGGCCGGCCCTCCAGGTTGGTGAGGCAGACGTTGGTGGCGATGCGGTAGAGCCAGGTGCGCACCGACGAGCGGCCCTGGAACGTGCCCTGGGACTTCCAGGCCCGGATCAGGGTCTCCTGGACCAGGTCCTCGGCCTCGTGCACCGATCCGCTCATCCGGTAGCAGTGCGCCAGCAGCTCGCGCTGGTACCGCTCGGTGAGCGCGGGGAAGTCGTCGAGCTCGGTGGTCGTCACAAGGGTCCTCGGGTGCTCTCTCGCCTGGGTGAGGGTCGGTTCGTCGGTCACGGTCATGCGCGCCTCCTCAGTCTGCCGTGACAGTCCAGACCGGCCAACCGTTCGAGACTCATCGGAGGTGTCGTCGGGGGGTACTCCCGTGCGGTTCCGGGGTCTCGAGGCCGTTTTCACCCCGGAACTGCACGGGACTACCCCGAAACGGCGGCGGAGACCAGGGCGAGGGCGCGGCGGGCGAGGGGTTCGGCGAGGGTGCGGTCGGGGGGGACCAGGCCGACGCGGGTACGCCGGTCGAGGAGGTCGTCGACGTCGGCGGCGCCCTCGTGGGTCACCCCGAAGACGAGCTCGGCCAAGGTGACCGGGATGTGCTGAGCCACGGGGGCGAGCAGCTCGGCGTCGGGCAGGCCGGTCACCTCCCGGGCGGTGCTCAGCACCAGGGTCGCGTCCGTGCCGAAGCGGCGGACCAGCCGCGGGTCGGCTTCCAGGGCGGCCAGGGTCGACCGGTCGGCGGCGCCGAGGAGGGGCAGCCGGTGCGTCCGGCAGGGGCGCGGGTCGAGGCCACCCGCGCGGAGCGCCGCGTCGACGGCGTCCTGGGCCATCCGGCGGTACGTCGTCAGCTTGCCGCCGACGACCGTCACGATCCCGTTCGGCCCGGTGAGCACGGCGTGCCGCCGCGACAGGTCGGAGGTGTTCCCGGCCCCGCCGTCGAGCAGCGGCCGCAACCCGGCGAAGGCGCCGACCACGTCGTCGCGCGTCAGCGGATGGGCCAGGGTCGCCGAGACCACGCCGAGCAGGAAGTCGATCTCCGCCTCGGTCGGCTCGGGTACGTCCGGGACCGGGCCGTCGACGGGTTCGTCGGTGAGGCCGACGTACACCGTGCCGTCCGGCTGCGGCAGCGCCATCACGAACCGGCTCGTGCTCCCCGGGATCGGCGCCGTGATGCACACCCGTAGCCCGGGCAGGGACTCCCCCCGCAGCACGACGTGGGTGCCGCGGCTCGGGCGCAGGCGTACCTCGGCGAGGTCGCCGGCCCAGACCCCCGTCGCGTTCACGACCATGCGGGCCGCGACCCCGGTCTCGGTGCCGGTGAGCTCGTCGCGCAACCGGACGCCGAGCTCGTCGGCGGCCAGGACGCGGGTGTGCGTGCGCACGTGGGCGCCGTACGTCGCCGCGGTACGCGCGATCGTCGCGACCAGGCGGGCGTCGTCCTCGAGCTGGCCGTCCCAGCCGAGGATCCCGCCGCGCAGGCCGCCCACACGCAGTGCGGGAGCGAGGGTGAGCGCTTCGGTGGCGGAGACACGGCGGGGCCGCGGCAGGGTCTCGCGACGGGTCCGCGCTCCCCGGCGGAGCAGGTCGCCGGCCTCGAACGCCGTCCAGGTCAGGGCCGCCTGACCCCGGCCGACGGACGCGTGCAGCGGCATCAGCATCGGGAGGGCGTGGGTCAGGTGCGGGGCGACCGTCTCCATCAGGATCCTGCGCTCGACCGCGCTCTCGTGTGCCACGCCGACCTGGCCGTGGGCGAGGTACCTCAGGCCGCCGTGCACCAGCTTCGACGACCAGCGCGACGTACCGAAGGCCAGGTCGTGCGCGTCCACGGCGAGGACCGACAGCCCGCGCGAGGCGGCGTCGAGGGCCACGCCGGCGCCCGTCACCCCCAGCCCGGCGACGACCAGGTCGACCTCCGCAGGGAGGTCGGCGGCGCCGGGGACGATGCGGCTCATCGCCGGATCGCCCGCGCGAGGATCTGCCAGAGCTCGGCGTCCAGCGCCTGCTCCGAGGCGAGGTCGTCGACCATCGTGTGCGCGGACAGCGCGAAGCCGTGGGTCGTCAGCAGGAGGGCCCGGGCGAGCACGTCGGGGTCGCCATCGCGCACCTCGCCGAGGGCCTGGCCGCGGCGCAGCTGGTCGGCGACCAGGTCGAGGATCGCCTGCTGCGACCGGCCGCGGCGCGCCAGCAGGTACGGCAGCAGCAGCTCCGGGTCCAGCTCCACGATCCGCACGAACAGGTCGTTCTCGCGCAGCGCCCGCACGGCGCGTACGGCGGTCCCGACGATCCGCTCGACACTGCCGGCCCGGTCGGGACCGTTCGCCGCGGCGGCCACGACCGCTCCCCACTCGCGGGTCATCAGGTCGCCGAGCAGCCGCGGCATGTCGGACCAGGTGCGGTAGATCGTCATCCGCGAGACACCCGCGCGGCGGGCCACCTCGGTCAGGGTGGTCCGCCGCCAGCCGACGTCGAGGATGCAGTCGCGCGCGGCGTCCAGGTACGCATCACGCGGGGCGGGCGCCGCCGTCTCGGCCGGACCGATGTGACGAAGTGACGACATATGTCACACTGTAACGCATGACCCGAGAGATGCACCCCCAGCGCTGGGGAGCCCCGGAATCGGCCGCCGACCTGCCCGAGGGCGCCCGGTCGCTCGTGGAGGCCGTGTTCGGCCCGTCCGCGCCGGCCGAGCCGGTGCTCGGGACGCTCCCCGAGCCGGCGCTGCCCGCCGGCCTCCTGGCCGCGCTCGCCGACGCCGTCGGTGAGGCCCACGTCAGCACCGACGACGAGCTGCGCCGGCACCGCACCCGCGGCAAGTCCACGCCCGACCTGCTGCGCGCCCGCGCCGGGGACCTCACCGACGCGCCCGATGCCGTCGTCCGGCCCGGGAGCCACGACGAGGTCGCCGCGGTGCTCGCGCTCGCGGTCGAGCACCATGCGGCCGTGGTCCCGTTCGGCGGCGGCACCTGCGTCACCGGCGGTCTCGCCGCCCGCCGCGAGGGGTACGCCGGTGTCGTGAGCCTCGACCTCGGCCGGCTGACCGAGGTGGCCATCGACCCGATCTCGATGACCGCCGTCCTCGGGCCGGGCCTCCGCGGCCCCGAGGCCGAGGCCGCGCTGGCCGAGCAGGGCCTCACGCTCGGCCACTTCCCGCAGTCGTTCGAGCACGCCTCCATCGGTGGCTTCGCCGCGACGCGTTCGAGCGGACAGGCGTCGGCGGGGTACGGGCGGTTCGATGCCCTGGTCGTCGGCCTCACGGTCGCCACGCCCACCGGCACGATGACGCTCGGGTCGGCGCCGGCCACTGCCGCCGGCCCCGACCTGCGACAGCTGGTGCTCGGTTCCGAGGGGGCGTTCGGGGTGATCACGTCCGTGACCGTGCGGGTCCGCCCCGCGCCGGAGGCGAAGGTGTACGAGGGCTGGCGCTGGCCGACCTTCGCCGAGGGCGTCTCGGCCGTCCGGGCCATCGCGCAGTCAGGCATCCAGCCGACGGTGCTCCGGCTCTCCGACGAGTCCGAGTCGGCCGTCAACCTCGCCGACCCGAGCGCGATCGGGGGCGGCGAAGGTGGCTGTTCGATGATTGTCGGCTTCGAGGGTCCAGCCGCCCGGGTGGCCGAGCGCCGGGCGGGGGTCACCGACCTGCTCACCGGGCTCGGCGGTGCTCCCGGTGGCGAGGAGCCCGGCCGCGCGTGGGAGCACGGCCGCTTCCGGGCGCCGTACCTGCGCGACTCCCTGCTCGACCTCGGCGTGCTGGTCGAGACCCTGGAGACGGCGACGTTCTGGTCGGGGGTCGAGGACCTGTACGCCGCGGTGAAGGGCGCCCTCGAAGCCGAGCTCGGCGACCCCACCCTGGTGCTCTGCCACGTGTCCCACGTCTACGAGACCGGCTGCTCCCTCTACTTCACGGTGGCCGCCCGGCAGGGCGACGACCCGCTGGCGCAGTGGACCCGGGCCAAGCGCGCGGCCAGCGACGCGATCGTCGCCCAGGGCGCCACGATCACCCACCACCACGCGATCGGCACCGACCACAAGCCCTGGCTGACCGACGAGATCGGCGAGGTCGGTGTGCGGGTGCTGCGTGCCGTGAAAGCCGAGCTGGACCCGACCGGCGTGCTGAACCCCGGCGTCCTCGTCCCCTAGACCCCTCCATCCCCCGAACGGGCGAGTGCGCCTAGTCCGGACGGACCAGACGGATCCGTCGTTTGACCCACGTTCCACCACGAAGACCGTGTGGCCTGCGGAACAATGGCGTCACCATGAGCGTGTCGACGGATGGGGCGTACCCCCAGCTGCCTCCGGGCTTCAGGTTCGGCACCAGCACCGCGGCGTACCAGATCGAGGGCGCCGCGGCCGAGGACGGACGCGGCCCGAGCATCTGGGACACCTTCAGCCACGACCGCGGCCGGGTGAAGGACGGCGCGACCGGCGACGTCGCGTGCGACCACTACCACCGGTACTCCGAGGACATCGCGCTGATGCGGGACCTGGGGGCGGGCGGGTACCGCTTCTCGATCTCCTGGCCGCGGGTGCTGCCGAACGGCCGCGGCACGCCGAACAAGAAGGGCCTGGACTTCTACGACCGGCTCATCGACGGGCTGCTGGACTCCGGCATCCAGCCGATGGTGACGCTGTACCACTGGGATCTGCCCCAGGCGCTCGAGGACGACGGCGGCTGGCTGAACCGGGACACCATCGAGGCGTTCGCCGAGTACGCCGCCCTGGTCGGTGGTCGGTACGCCGACCGCGTCGAGCACTGGGTACCCATCAACGAGCCCAACGTGGCGACGTTCAACGGGTACGCACTGGGCGAGCACGCGCCCGGCCGCAAGCTGATGTTCGACGCCTTCCCGGTCGCCCACCACCTGCTGCTGGCCCACGGTCGCGCGGCGATCGAGCTGCGGCGCGCGGGCGCGCAGAGCGTCGGGTGCGCCAACAACCACTCGCCGATGTGGCCGGCGACCGACGACCCTGCCGACATCGGGATCACCAAGCTGTACGACGCGCTGTGGAACGGGTTGTTCACCGAGGCGATGCTGCTCGGGCGCTACCCCCGCGACATCCTCCCGCTGGTGGAGGACTCGATCCAGGACGGCGACATGGTGACCATTCGCCAGCCGGTCGACTTCTACGGCGTCAACTACTACAACCCGGTCCGGGTCGCCGCGAACCTCGACGAGGAGGACGAGAACCCCTTCGAGTTCGTCGACCTGGTCGGGTACGAGCACACCGACTTCGGCTGGCCCGTCGTCCCGGACTCCCTGCGCGAGTGGCTGATCATCCTTCGGGCGAGGTACCGCGCCGCGCTGCCACCGATCATGGTCACCGAGTCCGGCTGCTCCTACGGCATGGGCCCGGATGCCGACGGCGTCGTCGACGACCAGCCCCGCATCGACTACCTCGACTCTCACCTCCGCGCCGTCGCCACCGCCATCGCCCAGGGCGTCGACGTCCGCGGCTACTACACGTGGTCGCTGATGGACAACTTCGAGTGGGCCGAGGGCTTTTCCCAGCGTTTCGGCCTCGTCCACGTCGACTACGACACCCTCGAGCGCACCCCCAAGAAGTCCTTCCGCTGGTTCGCCCAGATGATCAAGGCCCAGGGCGAGGCGGCCGAGCAGGCCACGGGCTAGCCACCTTCGGTGGTCGAGCCCGCGAGCGCCAGCGAGCGGTGTCGAGACCTCGTCACCCTCACGGGGTCTCGACGCAGTCGGCCGTGGACGGCCTCCTGGCTCGACCAGCGACTTGACCCGACGTCTCGGTGGTCGAGCCCGCGAGCGCCAGCGAGCGGTGTCGAGACTTCGTCACCCTCGCGGGGTCTCGACGCAGTCGGCCGTGGACGGCCTCCTGGCTCGACCAGCGACTTGACCCGACGTCTCGGTGGTCGAGCCCGTGAGCGCGAGCGAGCGGTGTCGAGACTTCGTCACCCTCACGGGGTCTCGATACGGTCGGCTGTGGACGGCCTCCTGGCTCGACCAGCGACTTGACCCGACGTCTCGGTGGTCGAGCCCGTGAGCGCGAGCGAGCGGTGTCGAGACTTCGTCACCCTCACGGGGTCTCGATACGGTCGGCTGTGGACGGCCTCCTGGCTCGACCAGCGACTTGACCCGACGTCTCGGTGGTCGAGCCCGCGAGCGCCAGCGAGCGGTGTCGAGACTTCGTCACCCTCACGGGGTCTCGATACGGTCGGCTGTGGACGGCCTCCTGGCTCGACCAGCGACTTGACCCGACGTCTCGGTGGTCGAGCCCGTGAGCGCGAGCGAGCGGTGTCGAGACTTCGTCACTCTCGCGGGGTCTCGATACGGTCGGCCGTGGACGGCCTCCTGGCTCGACCAGCGACGACGTGTGGCTAGAAGGAGTGCTCGACCAGCGACGACATGTGGCTAGACCGAGTGCTTGGTGTCCATCGTCTTGCGCACGGACGCCTCGTCGTACTCCTCGCCCAGCCAGGCGAACATCGGGGCGAGCACGGTGGGGTCGGCGACGTAGTCGTCGAAGTGGACGCGGTACGCCGCGTCGCCCAGGTGGTCCGCGGTCTCGAGGAGCCGGCGCTCGATGTCGGCGAGGTGCGCGCTGTGGTCGCCGCCCTTCGCCCACCACTTGCTCTTCAGGACGTCCGCGTGGTTGCGGGTGTTGACCAGGAACCGCGCGCCGGGGAAGACCTCGCGCAGCCACGCGACGTACGCGTCGAGGTCGTCGTGCCGCCACCAGCGGATCTCCTTGAAGCCGGTGACGCGGGTGTCCGGCTTGGGCCGCAGCAGGGTGTCCACGGCGAGCCGGCGGGTGTCGGCCAGGGACAGGGCGGGCGGGAAGTCACCGATGCCGTAGAAGGCATCGGTCTTGCGGCGGACCCGCTCGACCGGCCAGTACGTCGACCGCTCGACGCAGGTGCGATGGAAGTCGTAGAGGAAGCGCAGGGCGTCGTCGTTCTCGCCGCGGATGAGGTACCCCGGGATGGTGTTGAGCAGGCCCATCAGCAGGGTCGAGCCCGAGCGGCCGTAGGTCATCACGAAGATGTAGGAGAGGTCCCGCATCCATTGGTCCGGCCCGTCGCGCAGCTGCTTGACCTTCGCCCGGAGCCGGTCGACCTCGGCCCGCAGCTGGTCGACCTCGGACATGCGGGGAGTCTACGGAGTCGGCACACCGGCCGGGTGCCGTAGCCTCGGCAGGGACGACTAGGCTACGCAACCGTACCGCCGGCCGAACGGGTGGAGGCAATGACGAGCTCGCAGCCGCGGGTACGCCGCAACGAGTGGGGTTCCCTGCTCGTGCCTCCGCTCGGCCAGTGGGAGCCGCACCTGAGCGTGAGCGTGGTGATGCCGGCGTACGGCGCCCACCGCGCGCTGCCGTACGTGCTCGCGGGTCTCGCCGAGCAGAGCTACCCCAGCCACCTGATGGAGCTCATCGTCGTCGACGACGGCGCCGCGGCGGGACAGCCGCCGCTCGAGCTGCCCGACGTGCGGCCCGACAACGCCCGGATCATCCGCGTCGAGGAGGGCTGGGGCCGTGCCAACGCCTGTCACACCGGGGCGATGGCCGCCGAGGGCGACGTCATCCACTGGTTGGACGCCGACATGCTGCCCGAGCGCGAGCACGTCGAGGCCCAGCTGCGGTGGCACCACGAGATCGACTACGGCGTGGTGCTCGGCCACAAGTGGTTCGTCGACCCGCAGCCGCTCGTCGAGATCACGCCGCAGGCGGTGCGCGAGGCGGTCGCCGAGGGCCGGCTGGCCGACTACTTCGAGGGCCAGGAGAAGGACCTCCACGACTGGGTCGAGCGCTGGTACGCCCGCTTCGACGACCTGCGCACCATCGGCCCGCGCGCCCTGCGGATGCACGTCGGCGCGACCGCCTCGCTGACCCGCGACCTGTACCTCTCGTCCGGCGGCATGGACACCTCGCTGCGGCTGGGCGAGGACATCGCCCTGGGCTACCGCCTCGGCGAGGCAGGCGCGGTGTTCATCCCCGACCGCGAGGCCAAGTCCTGGCACCTCGGCCGCACCAATGTGATGAAGCGACGTGACGAGGTCAACGACTACAACGACGTCTTCCTCTCCGACCGTCTGCCCGAGCTGCGCAACAAGCGGCGTGCGGGCCGGCTGTACTCCGTGCCCTACCTCGAGGTCGTCCTCGACACCCGCGGTCTCGACTTCCACCCGGTGATCGCGACTGTCGACTCCGTCCTCAACGGCACCCTCCCGGACCTGAGCGTGGTCCTGGTCGGTCCGTGGAGCCACCTCGGCGACGACCGGTGCGCCCCGCTCGACGACCCGATGCTCGACACCCGGCTGATCTACGAGTCGTACGCCGGCGACCCTCGCGTCCGCCTGGTCGAGGACCTGCCCGAGGGCCGCTGCGCCGCGATGTTCCGGCTGACGCTGGAGAACGCCGACTGGGCGCCCACGCACAAGGTGGTCGCCCGCCTGCTCGCCAACCTCGAGCGCAGCCACCACGGGCTCCGCCTGGTGCGGATGCCCGACGGCACCACGGCGCGCGTCGAGCGCACCGCCGCGGTGGCCCGCGCGCACCGGGTGATCAAGCAGGGCGAGTTCCTCGACGACGTGCTCGACGAGCTGTTCGGCGCGTTCACCTTCCAGGCTGCCGAGGTCGGCTTCTGGCCCTGGAGCGAGGTGCACCGGCCACGGCTGCAGGGCACCGCCGGCCACGCCGAGGACCCGCAGGTGGCCTGGGACTACGACGACGTACCAGTGGCGCCCGGGACCCCCGACGTCTCGGACCGCGAGGACGAGGAGCAGGAGACCGGACCTGACCTGGGGCCGGCTCAGAGTCCTGCCGCCCGCCCGCCGGCCGGCCCGCCCTCGTCCCCGGCCCCGACGCTGCGACGACAGCTGGGCCGGCGGGTCGCGGCTCTGCTGGGGCGCCGGTGACAGACGTGTCCACGGACCCCACCCTGGAGCCGGGCGGGCTCGTCGCGGCGCCCAAGCGTCGCGTCGTCTTCGTCGTCGGCTCCGGCCGCAGCGGCACCAGCACGATGTCCGGGGCCTTGCAGACGCTGGGCATGCACGTGCCCCAGCCCGAGGTGCTCGCCGACGAGACCAACCCCAAGGGCTTCGGCGAGCCGCAGTGGGTCGTCGACCTGCACACCGAGCTGCTCCAGCGCTGCAACGTCGCGGTCTCCGACGCCCGGCCCGCTGCGTGGTTCGAGGCCGGCAAGCTCGCCAACGTCGAGCGGCTCCGCACCCGCCTGCACGGCTGGCTCGAGGAGCAGTTCGCCCAGGCCGAGTCGGAGGGGTCGCCCGAGCTCGTGGTGAAGGACCCGCGGCTCTCCTGGTTCCTCGGCCTGTGGCGGTCGGCCGCGCTCCGCTGCGAGGCCGCGCCGGCCTACGTCACCATGCTCCGCCCCGTGACCGAGGTGGTGGGGAGCAAGCAGCGCTACTACTCCACCCGCTTCGGGGAGATCGACCGCACGGCCGCCTGGGTGAACATGATGCTGCACACCGAGCGCGCCACCCGGGGCTCGCAGCGCGCCTTCGTCCGCTACGGCGACCTGCTCACCGACTGGACGATCCCGCTGTTCGGCATCGGCCAGCGCTTCGACCTGTTCGCGGTGAAGTCCGCGTCGGCCAACGACATCCGCGCGGTGCACCAGTTCATCGACCCCGGGCTGCGCCGCGTGCAGCTCACCTGGGACGACGTCGAGGTGCCGGCCAGGCTGCGCGACATCGCCGAGGAGAGCTGGGCCGCCCTCGACAAGCTGGCCGACGACGGTGTCGACGGCGGGGGCGACCGCCCCGACGTGCACGCGACCCTCGACGAGCTGCGGGCGGCGTACGCCTCCTTCTACGAGGAGGCCGAGGCCATCGCCTCCTCGACCGCGCTGGCCTCGCGCCGGGAGGGGTACGCCGACGGTGCGGCCGGCCGCCCGCCCCTGGGTGACGCGCGGAGTGCCGACCGGATCCCGCACGGCCTGCGCGCGCTCGTGCCGGCCTCCGCTCGCCGCGGCATCCGCAGGGCCATCGGCCGGGAGCGCTGATCCTTGGCGCGCGCCGACATCCCTTGCCTGGAGGGATATGCCGAGTACGACGTCCGCTGGCCGTGGCAGGAAGCGCCACTCACGCCCGGGCTGACGTGCGTGTTCCGCGTGAAGAACGAGGCGCGCAACCTGCCCTGGGTGCTGCCGCCGATGTTCGAGGCCGTGCAGCACGTCGTGCTCGTCGACAACCAGTCCGACGACGGGACACCCGACGTGGCGCGGGAGGTTGCGGCGTCGGTGGGCGCCGCCGACCGGCTCACCCTGGCGTCGTACCCCTTCCGCGTCAGCCGGGCCGGCACCGAGCACCTGACCACGCCCCCGGAGTCCGTGCACTCGCTGACGCACTTCTACAACTGGTCGTTCTCGCACGTGCGCACGACGTACTCCATGAAGTGGGACGGCGACATGGTGCTGACACCAGAGGGGGTCGCGTACCTCGCCGACCTCTCCTGGCAGCTCGAGGACTCCGGCGCCGTGGTCGCGATCCCGCGGCACCCGCTGTCGATCGTCAGCGAGTCCGAGGCGTGGCTCGACCTCGGCTACAAGTTCCTCGAGCCGTGGGTCTACCCGATGGGACCGGAGTTCACGTTCGTGAAGGCCTTCGAGTGGGAGGTACGCGAGTTCCCCGACAGCTCCGAGCGGATCGTGGCGCCGGAGGGCCTGTGCGTGGAGCTGAAGTGGCTGGACGCCGACGAGTTCGCGCACTGGAGCTCGGCCGACCAGGCCGATCACACCAGGTTCGACCGGGCGCGGGCCCCTCGCAAGGCGCGCGAGTGGGACGTCTACACCGCGATCGCCGCGGGTCGCGGCGAGGAGGTGCCCGGCCTGGTCCGCGTCGAGGCGCCGCCCGGGCGGCACGTGGTCGACCACGTCACGAACACCTGGCTGCCCAGGGCCGAGCGTCCGCTCGTGCGCCGCCTGCCGTCGTGGGCCCCGGTCGATGTCTGACGCACTCCCCGAAAACCTGCCCGAGCCCGTCCAGGCCTTCCTCGACCAGGGCGGCGAGCAGCTGGTGCTGACGTCGGCATCCGGCGGCGGCGAGTCCGGCAGGTACCAGCGGGTGCTCGTGGTGGTCGCCGACCGGGCCGAGCTGCGCACCCTGGTGCTGCCGCACGCCGTGCGCGCGCCGACGGTCGCCGTCTGGGTGGCCTCCCTCGCGGCCGCGCCCGGGCTGGTCGCCCGTCCCGAGTGGCCGCCGATGAAGGCGTTCCGCTCGCAGCCGGTGGGGGACGGGTACCTCGTGGTGGCCCGGTTCGAGCAGCCGGTGCGCGCCGCCAACGTCGTGCGCGAGCTCGGCCGGCTCTCGGTGTGGCCGGCGGTCGGTGGCGCAGGTGGCCTCGTCGTCGACGACGGCTCCGGGCCCGACGTACCTCTCGAGGAGCGTGACGTGCCGCCGGACGTCGTGCTCCCGCCCGTCGGTGACCTGCTCGAGCACCACGTGACCGGGCGTGCGCCGGTTGTCGTGCAGGCCGTCGACGCCGTCGGGCCGTTCGACGAGCGGGTGTTCAACCCGATCGGGTTCGAGGTCGTGGTGGACGGGCCGGTCGTCGAGCTCGCCTCGCTCCGGGGCGAGCGTCCCTCCGAAGCGCTGGTGCGGTCGCTGCGCTCCTCGGCCGGCGTGACCGGTCGCGTCGAGGGACCCGAGGATGCCGCACTCGTCGCAGTCCTCTCCATGTCCGGCGTCCCGGTCGTGCTCGACGACTCCGAGGCGCAGGTGGACCTGTCGGACCCGTTGTCGCGCGAGGAGCACTCGGTGCTTCGGCGCCGGGAGGCGCTGCGGGCGTACTCGACCGCGGCTTGGCGCCGCCGGGCGGCCGACCGGGCCGGCGTACGGGTGGCTCGGGACCCATCGGTGTCGGTGGTCCTGGCCACCCGGCGCCCGGAGATGTTCGCGTTCGCGCTCCGGCAGGTACGCCGCCAGGCCGGGGTCGACGTCCAGCTGGTGCTGGCCGCGCACGGGTTCTCACCCGACGCGGGGGAGGTACGCGAGAACGGGCCCGACCGCGTCGTGGTCCGCCCGCAGGACTCGTCGCTGCTGTTCGGCGACGTGCTGAACGCGGGCGTCGAGGCCGCCGACGGCGACCTGGTGCTGAAGATGGACGACGACGACTGGTACGGCCGCGACTTCGTCGCCGACCTGTTGCTCGCCCGCTCGTACTCCGGCGCCGAGATGGTCGGCACCCCGGCCGAGTTCCACTACCTGGCCGAGAAGGACGTGACCGTCCGGCGTGGGCACAAGGCCGAGCTGTACGCCCCGTTCATCGCCGGCGGCACGATGCTCGTCGAGCGCGGACTGCTCCGCGAGGTGGGCGGCTTCCGGTCGGTGCGGAGGTACGTCGACGCGCAGCTCATCGCCGCCGTCCAGCGGGCCGGCGCCGCGACGTACCGCACCCACGGGCTGGGCTACCTGCTCCGCCGCAACGCCACCGGCCACACCTGGCAGGTCGACGACGACTATCTCCTCGATCCCACCCGCGTCGCCGAGATCCGCCCCGGATTCGCCCCGTCGAGGTTGCTGGACGTCGACCCGATCGACCGCCCCGCGGGATAGTCCCTGACGTTTGGGTTGCTTTCCGCGCTCGGGAACAACCCAAACGTCAGGGACTATCCCGGATGCGTCAGACCCGACCGAGGCCGCGGGCCGTCCAGCCGGCCGCGCGCCAGGCGGGGAGGTCGAGGGTGTTGCGGCCGTCGAACAGCTGCTTGCGGGAGACGACGGCGGAGACGGCGTCGATGTCGACCTCGCCGAACTGGGCCCACTCGGTCATGTGCATGACCAGGTCGGCGTCGCGGCACGCCTCGACGGCGTCGTCGGCGTACCCCATGGTGGGGAAGGCCGCCCGGGCGGTGTCGCCGGCCCTGGGGTCGTAGATCGTCACCTGGGCGCCGCGCAGGTGCAGCTGGCCGGCGATGGAGAGGGCGGGGGAGTCGCGGACGTCGTCGGTGCCGGGCTTGAACGCCGCGCCCCACACCGCGATCCGGGCGCCCGCGACGCGGCCACCGATCATGGTGGTGGCGATCTGGACGGTGCGCTCGCGCTGCCGCTGGTTGATGGCGTCCACCTCGCCGAGGAGGCTCATCAGGTCCTCCACCCCGAGCTCGCCGGCACGGTGCTGGAACGCGCGCAGGTCCTTCGGCAGGCAGCCGCCGCCGAACCCGACGCCCGCGCCGAGCATCTTGCGGCCGATCCGGTCGTCGTACCCGATCGCGTCGGCCAGTGCGACGACGTCGGCGCCGGCGGCCTCGCAGACCTCGGCGACGGCGTTGATGAAGGAGATCTTGGTGGCGAGGAACGAGTTGGCCGTGACCTTGACCAGCTCGGCGGTCGGGAAGTCGGTGACCAGGACCGGCATGCCGTGGTCGATGACGGGGGCGAAGAACTCGCGCAGCCGCTTCTCGGTCGCCTCCGAGCGGACGCCGAACACGACGCGGTCCGGACGCAGGGTGTCCTCGACGGCGTGCGCCTCCCGGAGGAACTCCGGGTTCCAGGCCAGGTCGGCGTCCACACCCTCCGGCACGAGCGAGTCGAGCAGGTCGGCCATCCGCTGGGCGGTCCCGACGGGCACCGTCGACTTGCCGACCAGGATCGGCGAGCCGGTCAGGTGCGGGGCGAGGTGCGCGACGGCGTACTCGACCTGGCTGACGTCCGCGCCCAACCCGTCGCGGGCCTGGGGCGTGCCGAGGCACAGGAAGTGGATCTCGCCGAAGGCGGCCGCCTCCTCGTAGGAGTCGGTGAACCGCAGCCGGCCGGACTCGACGTGCGTGGCCAGCATCTCCGACAGTCCCGGCTCGTAGACCGGCGCGACGCCCTTCCGCAGCATCTCGAGCTTGGCGGGGTCGACCTCCAGCCCGAGCACGTCGTACCCGAGCTCGGCCATGCACGCGGCGTGCGTGGTGCCGAGGTACCCGCAGCCGATCGTCGTCGTCCTCACGCGCACACCCTAAGGACTGCCGGGCGCGACGGCGGCAGCGAGGCGCTCGACCATCGCGGTCAGCCGCTCCGCGGACGTCGCGGTGTTCAGCCGCACGTGCCCGGGCAGCCCGGGCTGGAAGTCCTGGCCCGGCACCACCTTGAGTCCGTGAGCGAGCGCCGGCCCGGTGAGGTCGTCGATGCCGTAAGCGCGCAGGTCCAGCCACGGCAGGTACGTCGCTTCCAGTGGCCGCATCCTCGCCAGCGGCAGGTGCTCGGCGAGCAGCTTGCCGAACAGGGTGCGCTGGTGGTCGAGCCGGTCGACGAGCGCGGCCACCCAGGCGTCGCCACCGGTGTAGGCCGCGACGGCCGCGAGCATGCCGAGCGGCGAGTACGAGTGGTTCATCGGCAGCGGCACCGAGCGCAGCCGCTCCAGGTCGGCCGGGTCCGTGGTCACGACCAGGCCGCAGTGCAGGCCCGGGGTGTTGAACGCCTTCGACGGGCTGGTCACCACGATCGCTCCGGGGTCGACCGACAGGTACGGCGTGAAGGTCGCGCCCGGCAGGACCAGCGGCGCGTGGATCTCGTCGGCGACCACCTGGACGTCGTACCGCGCCGCCAGGTCGCGCACCGCGACCAGCTCCGCCCGCGTCCAGACGCGACCGAGCGGGTTGTGCGGGCTGCACAGCAGCAGGGTCCGCGCGCCCAGGGCGAACGCCGCCTCGAGGCCCGCGAGGTCCATCGTCGCGGTGTCGGCGTCCGGGTCGGTCGGCACGGGCGCCAGCTCGCGGCCGGTGAGCGCCACGATGTCGCGGAACGGCGGGTAGCACGGCAGCGGCACGGCCACCGGCCCCGGTGGGCAGAGCACGTCCAGGACCAGCTGGATGCCGCCGATGACGTCACCGGTCACCACCGTCGCGTCCTCCGGCGGCGTCCAGCCCCAGTGCCGCGAGGCGAACGAGGCGAACGCCGCGCCGACGCCACCGTCGCCGTTGGGCGGATAGCCGGTCACCCCACGGCGGACGGCGTCCACCACCGCGTCGCAGACCACGGGAGCCGGGGCGAAGTCCATCTCGGCGACGTACGCCGGGATCACGCCCGGCGCGATCGCCCCCCATTTCTGCGGCAACGCCGCACGGGCCTCCGCGTCGGAGAGGTCGCGGATGAGGCTCACACGAGCACGCTACTGGGACCGTTGGGGGGCGAACCGAAAGCCGTAGCGGAGCGTCTGAGCGGATGCGTCTGTGAGAGACTGACGGGCGCCCGGCCCGCCGCTGACGACCGCTCGGGCCCGTCGATGTGAACCAGGGAGGTGCTCGGACACATGAGTGTCCAGCCACAGCACACAACCGTCGACCCCACGACGGATGGCTCGAAGTCGGATCAGGGCACGCTGCCCATCACGTTCGCACTCGTCGGAGTGCAGAAGGCCGCGACCAGCACGATCGCCTTCTACCTGCTGCGTCACCGCCATGTCGCTCGCGGCGAGCGCAAGGAGCGGCACTTCTTCGACAAGGACTTCCTCGACTGGGAGAACCCGGACTACTCCGGGTACACCTCGCCGCGTCGCACTCCTCGCCAGAAGATCGCCGGCGACTACACCCCGGCGTACCTCTTCTGGCCGGGCGCACTGAAGCGCATGCACGACTACGACCCGCAGATGAAGATCATCGCCAGCTTCCGGGACCCCATCGAGCGCGCGTTCTCGCAGTGGCAGATGGACTATGCCCGGCACGAGGGCTTCCCGCAGTTCGCGCAGGCGATCGCCCAGGACACCTTCGAGACCATCCCCGACGGCGTGCCCGACGGCTGGCAGCCCGGTGACCTCCGCAAGCGGGCGCTGGCGACCCGCGGCCTGTACGGCGCGCAGCTCGAGCGCGCCTTCGACATCTACCCCGACCGCTCGCGGTGGCTGCTGCTCGACTTCGTCGACGTGGTCACCGACCGCGACTCGCTGCTCGACAAGCTCACCGACTTCCTGGAGATCGGCAAGTTCATCGAGCCGCCCTCGCCGCAGGCCAAGAACGCCAGCCCGGACGTCGACGCCCGCCCGCCGATGGGCGAGGACATCCTGCGCCTCGCCGAGCGGTTCGCCCCCGACCTGCCGCTGTTCGAGAAGCTCTCCGGCATCGACACGTCCCGCTGGGCGACGTCCCGCATCCTGGCCGGCACCCTGGACCCCGCCGACCTCGCCGAGAAGCTCGGCAAGAAGGCCGGCCTGCTGCGCTGATCGCTGGTCGAGCCGGGCGAGCGCCAGCGAGCCCGTGGTCGCTGGTCGAGCCGGGCGAGCGCCAGCGAGCCCGTGTCGAGACCCTCGCGAGAAGACGGGGGTCTCGACGCGCTCGGCCGTGGCCGGCCTCGCCGGCTCGAACACCGAGGTGGTCAGAGCGACGCGGCGACGCGTGCGCCCTGCTCGATGGCGCGCTGGGCGTCGAGCTCGGCGGCCACGTCGGCGCCGCCGATGAGGTGGCGGCCGTCGGTGTTGCCCGTCGCGACCAGGCCGTCGTACAGGTCTCGCACCGACTCCTGGCCGGCGCAGACCACGACGGTGTCGACGGCGTACGTCGCGGGCTCGCCGTCGACGGTCACATGCAGGCCGTCGTCGTCGACCCGGTCGTAGACGACGCCGCTCACCAGGCGTACGCCGGACTGCTTGAGCACCGCCCGGTGGGCCCAGCCCGACGTCTTGCCGAGGTGCTTGCCGATCGGCGTGTGCTTGCGCTGGAGGAGGGTCACCTCGCGCAGCGGGGTGCGGGCCTTGGGCTCGGTGAGGCCGCCGGGGTGCAGGGCCGGGTCGCCGACCCCCCAGTGCGCCATCCACTCGTCGAACCCGTCCGCGGGGTCGTGCACCAGGAACGTGGAGACGTCGACGCCGATGCCACCGGCGCCGATGACGGCCACCCGGCGGCCGGGTACGACGCGCCCGCTGAGCACGTCGGCGTACGACGCCACGCTCGGGTGGTCGATCCCCTCGAGGTCGGGCATGCGAGGCACGACGCCCGTGGCGACGATCACGTCGTCGAAGAAGGCGAGGTCCGCGAGGGACGCCTCGACGCCCAGCCGGACCGTCACGCCGAGCACGTCGAGCCGGCGCCCGTAGTAGCGGAGCGTCTCGGCGAAGTCCTCCTTGCCGGGCACCTCCATGGCCAGCCGGAACTGCCCGCCGATCGCCTCCGACTTCTCCAGCAGCGTCACGGCGAAGCCGCGTTCGGCCGCGGACACCGCAGCCGCGAGGCCGGCCGGTCCGGCCCCGACGACGGCCACGCGCGGCGGACGCCGTGCCGACGACCGGGGGACGGGGGGCAGTGGCAGCAGGACCAACGACGTCTCGCGGCCGGCTCGCGGGTTCACCAGGCAGGTCGCGTGCTGGTTGGTGAACACGCGGTCCAGGCAGGCCTGGTTGCAGGCGATGCACGTGTTGATCTCGTCGGCGCGGTCCTCCGCGGCCTTCTGCACGAAGTACGGGTCGGCCAGCAGTGGCCGCGCCATCGACACCAGGTCGGCGCCGCCGCTGGCAATGATGTCCTCGGCCATCTCCGGGGAGTTGATCCGGTTCGACGCGCAGACCGGGACCGACACCTCGGCCTTGAGGCGGGCGGTCAGCGAGCGCCACGCGCCGGGCGGGACCTGGGTGATGATCGTCGGCACCCGGGCCTCGTGCCAGCCGATGCCGGTGTTGAGCACCGTCACGCCGGCCTCGTCCAGCAGGTGCGCCAGCTCGACCACCTCGTCCCACGTCTGGCCGCCCTCGACCAGGTCGAGCAGCGAGATCCGGTAGATGATCGGGAACCCCTCGGGCACCACGTCCCGCGAACGCCGGACGACCTCGACCGCGAAGCGCATCCGGTTGCGGGCCGACCCGCCCCAGCGGTCGCTGCGGTCGTTGGTGCGGGCGGCGAGGAACTGGTTGACCAGGTATCCCTCCGAGCCCATGATCTCGATCCCGTCGTACCCCGCCTTCCGCGCGAGCGCGGCCGACCGGGCGAACGCCGACGCGGTGTCATCAACGCCCTTGGTGGACAGCGCGGTGGGGCGGAACGGCGTGATCGGCGACTTCTTGGCCGACGCGCTGACGCTGAACGGGTGGTAGGCGTAGCGCCCCGCGTGCAGCACCTGCAGCGCGATCGCACCGCCCTCCTCGTGCACCGCTGCGGTGAGGTCGCGGTGCCGCATCGCCTGCAGCCGGGTGCTCATCTCGGCGGCGAACGGCTTGAGCCAGCCGCGCTTGGTCGGCGAGAAGCCGCCGGTGATGATCAGACCGACCCCGCCGCGGGCGCGCTCGGCGGCGTACGCCGTCAGCTTCGGCAGGTCCCACGGGTGGTCCTCGAGCCCGGTATGCATCGAGCCCATCACCACGCGGTTGCGCAACGTCAGGTCGCCGAGGGTGACGGGCGCCAGCAGGCGGGGGTACGGGCTCACGCGGCCAGTCGACCCTACTCGATCGGTAACAGGCAACGTGAGTCGCCTCACCCGGTGTTGAGTGAAATACCCCACCGGGGGTATGTGACGCGATGGTCCACTCGATGCAGCACTGATCGCGGGTCGAGCCGCCGCGAGGAACGAGCGGCGTGTCGAGCCTCGTTGAAAATCGGTGGGTCTCGACACGGGCTCGCCCGGGGCTCGCCGGCTCGACCAGAGCGGGGCTCGCCCGGCCCGACCAGCGAGTCTGTCGTGGGTCTCGACACGGGCTCGCCCAGGGCCGCCCGGCTCGACCAGCGAGCGGGGCTCGCCCGGCCGACCAGCGAGTCTGTCTCGGTGGGTCTCGACGGGCTCGCCCAGGGGCTCGCCCAGCTCGACCAGCGAGCGGGGCTCGCCCGGCTCGACCAGCGAGTCTGGTCGGGTCTCGACACGGGCTCGCCCGGGGCTCGCCCGGCTCCACCAGCGAGGGGCCTACCATCTGCCCATGCGATTTCGGCGTCATCTGCTGGCCCTCGGGATGGCCCCTCTCCTGTTCCTCGCCATCGGCTGCGCGCCGGTGGACAGCAGCACCACCACCGGGTCCGACGAACCCAGTGAGACGGCTGCGCCGACGGAGTCCGGCTCGGAGTCGGCCGGGGCCGACCCCGCCGCCTGCGCGGCCGACGCGGTGCGGACCAGCGGCACGCTGACGATCGGCACCGACTCGCCGGCGTACGACCCGTGGTTCGCCAAGAACGACCCGACCAACGGTGAGGGCTTCGAGTCCGCCGTCGCGTACGCCGTCGCCGAGAAGCTCGGCTTCACCGGCGACCAGGTGCAGTGGACCAAGGTGCCTTTCAACTCGTCGTACGCACCCGGCAAGCAGGGTCGCTTCGACTTCGACATCAACCAGATCGCCATCACTCCCCAGCGCGCCGAGGTCGTGGACTTCTCCGACGGGTACTACACCGCCGCGCAGGCCGTGATCATGCTGAAGGGCCCGGACGCCGACGGTGTCACCAGCGTGACGCAGCTCCAGGGCCTGCGACTGGGCGCCCAGACGGGGACGACGTCCCTGACGGCCATCCGCGACGTGATCGAGCCCGACTCCGACCCGGTCGTCTTCGAGGACACCAGCGCCGCCAAGCAGGCCCTCCTCAACGACCAGGTGGACGCGATCCTGGCCGACCTGCCGACCGCGCTGTACATCACGGCCGTGGAGATCCCGAAGGGCACGATCGTCGGGCAGCTCCAGGCCGTGCCCGGTCAGGACGAGCAGTTCGGGATGCTCTTCGAGAAGGGCTCGCCGCTCGTCGACTGCGTCAACCAGGCCCTCGCAATCCTGAGCGAGGACGGCACGCTCGACTCTATCCAGCAGCGCTGGCTCAGCGACGCCGTCGGCGTGACCGAGCTGACCCCGTAACGGATGACCGGGAGCGACGAGGGCTGGATCCCCAGCGCCCGTCAGGTCGAGCGCGACGCCGTACGCCGCCGGCTGCGGCTGCGCTCGGCGACGGTCGCGACCCTGGCCACGGTCGGGCTGCTCGGGCTGCTGGCCGTCGTCGTCAGCACCTCGCCCGGATGGCCGCGGGTGCAGGAGACGTTCTTCTCCTGGGAGGACGCGAAGGCGTCCTTCCCCCAGGTTCTCAAGGGTTTCGGCAAGAACGTGGTGCTGTTCCTCATCGCCGAGCCGCTCATCTTGGTGCTCGGCGCGCTGGTAGCCGTCGTCCGGTCCACGACGACGGCCGCCCTGTTCCCGCTGCGGCTGCTGGCGACGTTCTACACCGACCTGCTCCGGGGCGTCCCGACGCTGCTCGTCGTGATCCTGGCCGGTTACGGCGTTCCGGCGCTGCAGCTCCAGGGCGTCACCAACGACACGTTCTGGCTCGGACTGGGCGCCCTCGTGCTGTCCTACGGCGCCTACGTCGCCGAGGTCTTCCGGGCCGGCATCGACTCGATCCATCCCTCGCAGGTGGCCAGCGCGGACGCCCTCGGCCTCTCGCACGGGCAGGCGATGCGCTACGTCGTCCTTCCGCAGGCCACCCGCCGGGTCGTACCGCCGCTGCTCAACGACTTCATCTCGCTCCAGAAGGACACCGCGCTCCTGTCGTCGATCTTCGTCTTCGAGTCGCTGTTCGCGGCGCGGGACTACGCGGCCTACAACTTCAACTACACGCCGATCGTGGTCGTCGCCGTGCTCTTCGTCGCCCTGACCATCCCGCTGGCGCGGTTCACCGACTGGATCGGCAGGCGGATGATGCGCCGCGAGCGGGCGGGGGCCAGGTGAGCGAGACCGCGGTGCTCCGCACCCACAACCTGCGCAAGACCTACGACGGCAAGGTCGTGCTCCGCGACATCGACCTGGTCGTCGAGCCACACGACGTGATCTGCCTGATCGGGTCGTCCGGCTCGGGGAAGTCGACCCTCCTGCGGTGCCTGGACCTGCTCGAGGACATCGACGACGGGGCGATCTTCTTCGAGGGCCGCGACATCTCCGACCCGCTGGTCGACGCGCGCGCCGTACGCCGCCGGATGGGCGTCGTCTTCCAGGCCTACAACCTCTTCCCGCACCTGTCGGTGCTCGACAACCTGACCCTCGCGCCGCGCAAGGTGCACGGCGTCGACCGGGCCGCCGCGGAGGCCAGGGCACTCGAGCTGCTGACGGCGTTCGGGCTTGCCGACAAGGTTCGCGAGCACCCCGACCGGCTCTCCGGCGGTCAGCAGCAGCGGGTGGCGATGGCCCGGGCGATGGCCACCGACCCGGCGCTGCTCATGCTCGACGAGGTCACCGCCGCGCTCGACCCCGAGCTGACCGGCGAGGTGCTGGAGATCATCCGGCGGCTGGCCGGCGAGGGCACCACGATGGTGCTGGCCACCCACGAGATGGCCTTCGCCCGCGACGTGGCCACGAAGGTCTGCTTCCTCCACGACGGCGCCATCCTCGAGCAGGGCCCGCCCGCCGAGATCTTCGAGAACCCGCGCGAGGAGCGCACCCGTCAGTTCCTGCGGCGGGTGCTGGAGGCCTGACGTCTCACAGTCGGGCCGGCACCGTGCCGCCGTGGATGCCGATCACCTGGCCGGTGGTGAAGCTCCCGCCCGACCAGCCGAGCACGTCCGGCAACGTCACCCGCGGGGGTGGAGCGACATGGCCCCGTCGGTGCCAGGGTGGGAGGTCCGACAACCCAGGAGGAAGTCATGGGCTTCGACGACAAGATCCAGAACAAGGCCGAAGAGGCCACGGGCAAGGTCAAGGAAGAGGTCGGCGACAAGACCGACAACCAGAGCCTCGAGAACGAGGGTCGAGCCGACCAGGCCGAGGCCAACACCAAGCAGGCCGGCGAGCACGTCAAGGACGCCGTCGACGACGTCAAGGACGCCTTCAAGAAGTAGTCCCTCAGTCACACACGTGCCCCGGGAGCAGGCGTCGGCCCACGCCGCCCCCGGGGCACGAGTGCGTCCGGAGCCCTACTCCCCGCCGGCGCGCCGGGCGATCCCCTCGCGCTTGGCCTCGTCCATCGCGACCTCGTAGGCCGTCACCAGGGACGCCACCGACAGCGGCTTGAGCCGCTCGAGCACCTCTTGCAGGGCCTGGGGCGGTGCGCCGGACTCCTTGTACGCCGGCCACACGAGCTTCTTGAACACCGCGTAGAGCTCCTCGGCGATCGAGCGGCCGTGCGCGGCGTACACCTCCGCCGTGGCCTGGGCGGCCTCCGGCGGGAAGCCCAGATCGAGGAGGCCGATGCCGACCGAGAGGTGGGCGACGGCGACCCGGTAGCGGCCGCGGGTGATCGGCGTGGCGATGCCGAGCGTGGCCAGCACGGCGAGGTCGTCTGCGCCCAGGGTGCGGCCCGCGCGGCGGTCGAGCTGGGCCTTCGTCAGCTGGACCGGAGGCTCGGCCTGCCACGGAGCGAGCATCGTGCGGTGCAGGGCGATGTCCTCGGGCGTCGCGGTGTCCGGGATGCCGGCGACGTACTTCTCGATCGCCGCCAGGGTGAACCCGTGGCTCTGCAGCTCCTGGACCAGCTCCAGCCGAGCCACGTGGTCGGCGGAGTAGAAGCCCGACCGGCCGCGGCGGATCGGCGGTGGCACCAGGCCGCGCGAGGTGTAGAAGCGCACGTTGCGCACGCTCATGCCGACCCGGTCGGTGAGCTCGTCCAGGCTCAGCCCCGGGAGCGGTGTGACGGCCTCCACAGCACTCTCCCGGGCCACCATGACAGTAAGAGTGTCACAATCGGTCCCATGGCCGAAGCTTTCGTGTACGACCACCTCCGGACGCCGCGCGGGAAGGGCAAGGCCGTCGGCGGCCTCCACGAGGTGAAGCCGATCGACCTCATCGTCGGGGTGCTCGACGAGCTCAAGCGACGCAACCCCTCGCTCGACCCCGGGCGCGTCGACGACATCGTGCTCGGCGTCGTCTCGCCGCTCGGCGAGCAGGGCGGCGACATCGCGAAGACCGCGGCGCTCGCGTCCGGCTTCCCCGAGACGGTCGCCGGCGTGCAGCTGAACCGCTTCTGCGCCAGCGGCCTGGAGGCCGTGAACCAGGCGGCCGCGCGGGTCCGCTCCGGCTTCGAGGACCTGATCCTCGCCGGTGGCGTCGAGTCGATGAGCCGGGTGCCCATGGGCTCCGACGGCGGTGCCTGGGCCGCCGACCCGGCCACGGCGCTGACCACCGGGTTCGTGCCCCAGGGCATCGGCGCCGACCTGATCGCCACCTTGGAGGGCTGGTCCCGTTCCGACGTGGACGCCTACGCCGCGGAGTCCCACCACCGGGCCGCGAAGGCCTGGGCGAACGGCTACTTCGCCGACGCGGTGGCCCCCGTGCGTGACGTCAACGGGGTCACCGTGCTCGACCATGACGAGCTGATCCGTCCCGACACGACCGTGGAGGGACTGGCCGGCCTCAGGCCGTCGTTCGCCGAGATGGGCCGCGACGCGGGCTTCGACGACGTGGCCCTCGAGAAGTACCACTGGGTCGAGAAGATCGACCACGTCCACCACGCCGGCAACTCCTCGGGCATCGTCGACGGAGCCGCGATCATGGCCGTCGGCTCGGAGGAGGTCGGCACCGAGCTCGGCCTGACCCCGCGGGCTCGTATCGTCTCGGTCGCCGTGTCCGGGGCTGACCCGACGATCATGCTGACGGGTCCCGCGCCCGCGGCCCGCAAGGCGCTGGCCAAGGCCGGCCTCGAGGCCACCGACATCGACCTGTGGGAGATGAACGAGGCCTTCGCGGCCGTCGCGATGCGGTTCATGAAGGACATGGGCATCACCCACGAGGTCACCAACGTCAACGGCGGCGCCATCGCCATGGGACACCCGCTCGGTGCCACCGGCGCGATGATCCTCGGCACCCTGATCGACGAGCTCGTCCGGCGCGACCAGCGTCGCGGCCTCGCCACGCTCTGCGTCGGCGGAGGTATGGGGATCGCCACGATCGTCGAGCGCTGCGACTGACGAGGGACGAGTCAGGCGCAAGCATCGGTGGTCGAGCAGCGCGAGCGGCTGAGGAACGAAGCCGCTACCGCGCGTGTCGAGACCAAGTGAGTGAACAAGCAGCCGCACCCAAGACGCCGTACGAAGGAAGGCACCTGATGACCGAGGTCTCGACAAGCTCGACCAGCGAGGGGCGCTCGACCAGCGAGGGGCGCTCGACCAGCGATGGCCGCTCGACCGGCGAGGGGCGCTCGACGAGCGAGGGCACCGCCGTCCGCTACGACAAGGACGCCGACGGCATCGTTACCCTGACGCTCGACGACCCGGGCGCGAGCGCCAACACCATGAACGCGGCGTACCAGGTCGGCATGCACGCCGCGGTCGAGCGGCTGTACGACGAGCTGGCGGCCGACCCGGCGTCGGTGACGGGTGTCGTGGTGGCGAGCGCCAAGAAGACGTTCTTCGCCGGCGGCAACCTGTCGCTGATGATCCAGGCGAAGCCCGAGGACGCGCCCCGCCTGTTCGCCGAGATCGAGGGCATGAAGGCCGACCTGCGCCGGCTGGAGAAGCTGCCCAAGCCCGTGGTGGCCGCGATCAACGGAGCGGCCCTCGGGGGCGGGTACGAGATCACGCTCGCCTGCAACCACCGCATCGTCGTCGACGACCCGAAGGCCGAGGTCGGCCTGCCCGAGGCCTCGCTCGGCCTGATGCCCGGTGGCGGCGGCGTCACGCGGGTGACCCGGATGCTCGGCATCCAGAGCGCCCTGATGGACGTGCTGCTCCAGGGCACCCGGTTCAAGCCGGCCGACGCCCTGAAGAAGGGGCTGGTCCACGAGGTCGTCGCCACCCGGGACGACCTGGTGCCGGCCGCGAAGCAGTGGGTGATCGACCACCGCGACGACGCCGAGGCCGCGCAGAACCCGTGGGACCGCCCGGGGTACAAGATGCCCGGCGGGACACCGAGGTCGCCGGCGCTGGCGGCGTTCCTGCCGGCGTTCCCGGCCCTGCTGCGCCAGCAGACCAAGGGCGCGGACTACCCGGCGCAGCGCGCGATCCTGTCCGCGTCGGTCGAGGGGGCGATGGTCGACTTCGACACCGCGTCGCGGATCGAGTCGAGGTACCTGACGAGCCTGATCGTCGGGCAGAACTCCAAGAACATGATCCAGGCGTTCTTCTTCGACCTGCAGGCGATCAACGCCGGCAAGTTCCGTCCGGGTTTCGAGACGGGGCTTCGTCCTTCCTCAACCAACCAGTACCCGACGTTCCGGGCCACCAAGGTCGCGGTGCTGGGCGCCGGGATGATGGGCGCCGGCATCGCCTACTCCTGCGCCCGGGCCGGGATGGACGTCGTGCTCAAGGACGTCTCCGCCGAGTCGGCCGCGCGCGGCAAGGCGTACTCCGAGAAGCTGTTGGACAAGGCCGTCGCCCGCGGGCGGTCGACCGAGGAGAAGAAGGCCGAGCTGCTGGCGCGGATCACGCCGACCGCCGACCCGGCCGACCTGACCGGCTGCGACCTGGTCATCGAGGCGGTCTTCGAGGACCCCAGCCTCAAGCACCGGGTGTTCGCCGAGGTGGCGCCGTACGTCAACGCGGATGCGCTCCTCTGCTCCAACACCTCCACGCTGCCGATCACCGAGCTCGCGACCGGAGTCGACCGGCAGGCCGACTTCATCGGGCTGCACTTCTTCAGCCCCGTCGACAAGATGCCCCTCGTCGAGATCATCCGGGGCAAGCAGACCTCCGACGAGGCGCTGGCCAAGGCCTACGACGTGGTGCAGCAGATCCGCAAGACCCCCATCGTGGTCAACGACAGCCGCGGCTTCTACACCTCGCGCGTCATCGGCTTCATGGTGAACGAGGGCCTGGCGATGCTCGCCGAGGGTGTGCATCCGGTCTCGATCGAGCGGGCGGCGACACAGTCGGGGTACCCCGTCGGTCCGCTGCAGCTCTCCGACGAGCTGAACATGGAGCTGATGCTCAAGATCGGCAAGGCCACGGCCGACGCGGCCGACCGCGAGGGTTTCGCGTACGCCGAGCACCCCGGCGCGGCCGTGGTGAAGCGGATGGTCGAGCTGGGTCGCCCGTCGCGGCTCGAGGGGGCCGGGTTCTACGAGTACGACGAGGGCTCCCGGACACGCGTCTGGCCAGGACTCACCGACGAGTTCCCGTCCTCCCCCGACACTGTTCCCTTCCAGGACGTGAAGGACCGGATGCTCTTCGCCGAGGCGCTGGAGACCGCCAAGTGCTTCGAGGAGGGCGTCATCACCTCCTCGGCTGCGGCCAACATCGGCTCGATCATGGGGATCGGGTTCCCGCCGAACACCGGGGGTGCGGCCCAGTTCATGACGGGGTACGAGGCGGCGTCAGGTGAGATCGGGCTGGCGGCCTTCGTGGCGCGGGCCGACGAACTGGCGGCGGCGTACGGCGAGCGGTTCAGCCCGACTGCCTACTTGCGGGAGATGGCCGCCTCGGGAGGGACGTTCCCGGCCTGAGGCAGGCCGCTAACCCTCGCGTCGCTCGTGCAGGCGCTGCTGGGCGGCGGGCAGGAAGGCCAGGCACGGCGCCTCGGCGCCGGGGTGGCGCTCGTTCAGGTGGAAGATCCAGCGGTCCATGGCCGCCATGAACCCGTTGTCGGCGCCCGGTCGGTACGCCGACCAGGCGCGATGCCCGCGGGCGACGCACTCCGAGCAGCTGATCTTGTAGACGAGCTGCTCGTGCCGGTCGACGTCGATCTTGACCCTTGCAAGCGGGCCGCCCTCAGCGGCGGCCTTCCTCGCGCGGGCGGAACGGCTGGCCGTCATCGGGTACCCCTATTGTCTCGGCGGACGGAGCCTACGCCCGCGGTGTGCGGAGGATGATCGGACACCGAACCCCGACGGCGCGGACCGCTCGAAATTCTCGTCGAACCGCAGACCGACCGCACTTTCCCAGGCAGAATTCGGCGGGTGACCCAGCCCGTCGTCGACATCCGGGGTCTCCACGTGCGTTTCGGCGAGGTGGAGGCCGTTGCGGGCATCGACGTCCAGGCGTACGCCGGGCAGGCCACCGCCCTGCTCGGCCGCAACGGAGCGGGCAAGTCGACCACGATGCGGGTGCTGGCGGGACTGGTCCCGCCGAGCGCCGGCGACGTCACCGTCGACGGCCTCGACATCCGGCACCACACCCTCGCGATCAAGCAGCTCACGGGGTACTGCCCCGACGTCGGCGGCCTGGTCCCGCGAGCCACGCCGTGGGAGCACCTCCAGCTCTCCGCCAGGCTTCGTCGCCTGCACGACTGGGAGGACCGCGCCCGCGACCTCCTCGAGAGGTTCGAGCTCGGCGGGGTCGCACACCGGATCACCGGCGGCTTCAGCCACGGCATGGGCCGCCGGCTGAGCGTGGTGCTCGCCTCGCTGCACGAGCCTCGGCTGCTGCTGCTCGACGAGCCGTTCGACGGCGTCGACCCGATCGGCGTCGAGGCGACCATGGACGTGATCGCCGACGCCCGGGCCCGCGGCGCCTGCATCCTCGTCTCCACCCACCTGCGCGAGCTCGCGATCCAGGCGTGCACCGATGTCCTGGTGCTCCGCGGCGGAGCACGCGTGGCGACCGTCGGCTCGGCCGAGATGGCGGGGGAGGAGGGGGCCCGTGCCTACCGGGCTCTCCTCGACTGACGCCTCCACGGCTCCGACGTACCGCCCGGAGATCGTGTCCGCGGCCGCACGCGCGGTGGCCGACGTCGGTCACCTGGTGCGGTTCCGCGTGGGGACCGTACGCCGCCGACGCGCCCTGCGGGTCGCCGTCGGCGTGATGGTGGGTATCACCCTCGGGTCGAGCATCCTGCCGATGCTGCTGCCCGACACGCGGGCCCGCGACGTGGCGCTCGTGCTGCCGACGGCGTTCGCGGCCTTCCTCCTGCTCAACGTCGTGTCGGGCATCGCCTCGGGCGGCGGCCGCGAGCTGCTGTCGCGCGAACAGGGCGTCGCCTTCCCGGTGAGCCCGACCACCGACCATCTGGGCGCGCTCCTGATGGCGCCCCTCAACATCGCCTGGCTGCTCCAGGCGTGGGCTCTGCTCGGCAGTGCGGCATACGCCCTGTCCCCCGCACACGTGCCGGCCGCACTCGTGACCGTCCTGCTGTGGCTCGTCGCCTCCACGACGTCCGCCCAGGCCGTGGCCTGGACGATGGAGGCGATCCGGCGCCGCCGGCACGGGCGGGCGGTCGTCCGGATCGTGGTCGGCGTCGTGGCGGCGTACGCCGCTTACCTGCAGGTCACCGACCGGCTGATCGACTTCCTCGACCACCTGCCGACGGTGTGGCTGGTCGCCAGGTCCACCCATGGTTTCAACGGCGACTGGCTGGTGGGCGTCGGCTTCGAGCTCGCTGTCATCCTCGTGGCGGTCGTGGCCGGCGCAGTCCCGGCCCACCTCGCCGCCAAGCTGCCGCCGCGTGACGAGGCGCGGGTGGAGAGCGGTCAGTACGCCGTCCGCCGCCTGCCGCAGACCGTCGTGGGCACCCTCGTCGCGATCGACCGCGCATCGGTCTGGCGTTCGATCCCGATGCGCCGCGGCATCACCGTGCTGGCCGTCGGTCCGGGGATCGTGGCGATCGTCGGCAGCATGTCCTGGACGAGCATGACCATCCTGCCGGGCCTGGTCGCGTCCGGTGGCGCGCTGCTCTTCGGCGTCAACGCCTGGTGCCTGGATTCGCGGGGGCTGTTGTGGCGGGAGAACCTGCCGGCCCGGCCGAGCCAGGTCTTCGTGGCGCGATCGGTCGTGCTGGCCGAGTTCGTGCTGGTCGCGTCGCTGGTGACCGTCGCGATGGCCGCCCTGCGGGCAGGAAGGCCCACGGCGTCGGAGCTGGTCGCGGTCGTGATGCTCGTGCTGGTCGTGACCGTGCAGGTCATCGCGGCCGCGATGCGGTGGTCCGCCCAGCGCCCGTTCCCGGTCGACATGCGCTCGGCGCGAGCGACCCCGGCGCCCCCGATCGTGATGGTCGGCTACTCCGCCCGGCTGGCCCTGTCGACGACCTTCACAGGGCTGTTCTTCAGCACCCTCGCGCGGTTCGCCGACTGGCGGCTGCCGTTGGTCCTCGCCCTGCCGTTGCTGACCTGGTCGGGCTACCGCCTGTGGCGGGCCGGCAAGGTCTGGGAGAACCCGGTCGAGCGCGCTCGCGTCGTGATGGCGGTCGGCGCCTGAGAGGTCGGGTCGCTTCCCGCCGTACGCTCCCGGCATGGACTTCTCCCCCTCACCCCGGGCCGCCGACCTGACCGAACGGGTCCGGGCGTTCATGCACGAGGAGGTCGACCCCGTCGAGCCGCAGTACCACCGCGACCTGGCCGCCGCCCGCGCGCAGGGCACCCAGTGGACGCCGCTGCCGGTGCTCGAGGACCTCAAGGCGAAGGCCCGCGCGCAGGGTCTGTGGAACCTGTTCCTGCCCAAGGAGCACGCCGGCCAGCAGATCAACCAGTACGCCGCCCGGTTCGGCACCGACGGCGGCGAGGGGCTGTCCAACGTGGACTACGCGCCCATCGCGGAGCTGACCGGACGCTCGGCCATCGCCCCGATCGTGCTCAACTGCAACGCTCCGGACACCGGCAACATGGAGGTGCTGCTCCGCTACGGGACCGAGCAGCAGCGCAAGGAGTGGCTCGAGCCGCTGCTGGACGGCCGCATCCGGTCGGCGTTCACGATGACCGAGCCCGACGTCGCCTCCTCCGATGCCACCAACATGGAGGCGACCTGCGTCGTCGACGGCGACGAGATCGTCGTCAACGGCACCAAGTGGTGGTCGACCGGCGTCGGCCATCCCGACTGCAAGGTCTTCGTGTTCATGGGCGTCACCGACGCCGACGCCGACCGCCACCACCGGCACTCGATGGTGCTCGTCCCGCGCGACACCTCGGGGGTGAAGGTCGAGCGGCTGCTCTCCACGATGGGCTACCAGGACGAGCCGATCGGCCACGGCGAGGTGTCCTTCTCCGACGTCCGGGTGCCGCTGGCCAACGTGATCTCCGGACCGGGCGAGGGCTTCGCGATCGCCCAGGGCCGGCTCGGGCCCGGCCGGATCCATCACTGCATGCGACTGATCGGACTGGCCGAGATGGCTCTGGAGCTGGCCATCAGACGTGGGACCAGCCGCACCGCGTTCGGGAAACGGCTCGTCGACCTCGGCGGCAACCGCGAGCGCATCGCCGACGCCCGCATCGCCATCGACCAGGCCAGGCTGCTCGTGCTGAACGCGGCGTGGAAGCTCGACCAGGGCGGCCCGATGAACGCGCTCTCCGAGGTCAGCCAGATCAAGGTGGCCGTGCCGAACGTCGCCCAGCAGGTCATCGACTTCGCCATCCAGGTGCACGGCGGCGCCGGGATGTCCGACGACTTCCCGCTGGCCATGGCGTTCGTGAACGCCCGCTCGCTCCGACTGGCCGACGGACCGGACGAGGTGCACCGTGGGATGGTGGCCCGCCTCGAGCTCGGCAAGTACGCATGAGGGTCCTCGTCACCGGCGCCGCCTCGGGTCTGGGCGCAGCGCTGACGAAGGCGTGGCGGGCGCGTGGCGACGAGGTGCTGGCATCGGACCTGGGTGGTGTCGACCTCGCGCTCGACATCACCAGCGACGACGACTGGGCCGCGGCGCTCGCCGAGGTCGAGCGGCGGTGGGGCGGTCTCGACGTGCTCGTCAACAACGCCGGCGTCGCGGGCGGCGGCCGGCTCGACGTGGCGACCATCGACGAGTGGCGGTGGATCACCGAGATCAACCTGTTCGGCGCGGTCCGCGGCACCCGCACCTTCGTGCCGATGTTCAAGCGGCAGCGCTCCGGGCACGTCGTGAACGTCGCCTCGCTGGCGGGCCTCGTGCACCCGGCGGGCATGGGCTCCTACAACGCGGTCAAGGCAGCGGTGGTCGCCCTGACGGAGACCACCGGCCACGAGCTCGCGGCGTACGGCGTGCGCGCGAGCGTCGTGTGCCCGTCGTACTTCCGGACCAACCTGCTCGCTTCGATGCAGGGCGCCGACACCGCTCTGACCGGCGTCGTCTCGCACCTGGTGGAGAGCTCGCCGCTGACCGCCGACGACATCGCCGCGGCCGTGCTCGAGGGCGTCGGCCGCGGCGACGAGCTGATCGTCCCGGACCAGCCGGCCCGCGACGCCTGGGCGCTCAAGCAGGGCGACCGATCGGCGTACGACGCGGTGATGCGCGCCCAGGCCGACCGGCTGCATGCGATCACGGGGGAGGCGTGAACACCCGCGACGAGAGCCTTCCGGTCCGCGACGAGGACGCCTTCGACGTCGAGGCCGTCGCGGCGTGGCTGCGCGACAACGCGCCAGGGTACGACCTGGTCGGCACGCCCGAGGTCCGGCAGTTCCAGGGCGGCGCCTCGAACCTGACGTACTTGCTGGCGTGGGACTCCAGAGACCTCATCCTGCGACGGCCCCCGGTCGGTGCGAAGGCCAAGAGCGCCCACGACATGGGCCGTGAGCACGACATCCAGGCAGCGCTCGCCCCGGTCTTCTCCTACGTCGCCCCGATGGTCGGGCTGTGTCGCGACCAGGCTGTGATCGGCTCGGAGTTCTACGTGATGGAGCGGCTGGAGGGCACGATCCCCAGGCGCCGCTTGGGTTTCGAGGCATCGCCCGAGGAGGTGGCCACCCTTTGCGGCCGCGCCTGGGACGTGCTCGTCGACCTGCACGCCGTCGACGTCTCCGCGATCCCGGCGCTGTCGGCCATGAACCGGGGCGAGGGGTACGTCGCACGCCAGGTCGGCGGTTGGACCGACCGGCTGGCGCGGGCCAAGACCGACGACCTCGGCGACTGGTCGCCGGTCACCGGCTGGCTCGCCGAGCACCAGCCCGACGACCGCGGGCAGTGCCTGATCCACAACGACTTCCGTTTCGACAACCTCGTCCTGTCACCCGAGGAGCTGCGCGTGACCGGCGTCCTCGACTGGGAGATGGCGACCGTCGGTGACCCGCTGATGGATCTCGGCGGTGCGCTCGCCTACTGGGTCGAGGAAGGTGACGACGAGTTCTTCCAGCAGTTCCGGCGCCAGCCGTCGACCACGCCGGGGATGTGGACCCGGTGGGAGATCGTCGAGCACTACGCGCGACGCACCGGGCTCGACGTCACCCCCGAGCAGTGGCGCTTCTACGAGGTGTTCGGAATCTTCCGGCTCGCGGTGATCGCCCAGCAGATCTGGTACAGGTACGTCAACGGGCAGACGCACAACGAGGCGTACGCCGTGTTCGGCCCGGCGGTCGCGTACCTCGAGCAGCGCTGCCGCCGGCTCCTGGAGCTCTGAGGAGTGGGCCAGATCGTGCTCGTCCGTCACGGCCAGGCGTCCTACGGCGCCGCGGACTACGACGTGCTGTCGCCACTGGGAGAGCTGCAGGCCGCCGCCACCGGGACCACGCTGGCGGACCTGCGCCCGGACGCCGTCCTGCATGGCGCGATGAAGCGACAGCGGCGGACCGCCGAGGTGCTGGTGGAGGCTGCCGGCTGGCCCGTCGAGCCCGCGCTCGAGGGGGACTGGGACGAGATGGACCACCTGGCCATCCTCGACGCGCAGCCCAGGGACTTCGAGGGCGAGCCGGACGAGCGGCAGTTCCAGGCCTGGTTCGAGCGGGCGACCATGCGCTGGCTCTCCGGCGAGCACGACGGCGACTACCGGGAGACCTGGTCGGTGTTCCGGGAGCGGGTGCTCGGCGCCCTCGACCGCGTCGGCGACGCCACCACTCTCGTGGTGACCTCCGGCGGCCCCATCGCGGTGGTCGTGACCGAGCTGCTCGCGTCGCCGGGGGCGTACCCGCGCCTCGCCCCCGTCACCGTCAACGCCGCCTTCACCCGCATCGTCTCCGGCTCCCGCGGCCGCACCCTCGTCTCCTTCAACGAGCACGCCCACCTCACCGGAGACCTCCTCACCTACCGCTGACGAGGGGAGGAGTCGGCACCGTCCCGACGGCCGGCTCACCACAGCCTGCGCACCAGTAGCCCCGGGGGGATGGGGGTGACGGGGACCCCGGGGCTACTGGCGCAGCACGGGCACCGAGCACGACGGCCTGCTCAGTGCGATGACGTCGGCCCCGGCGATGCGGGCTCCGACGAGGGAGGCGAGCGGCTTCACGACGCCGGCGTCCAGGTTGTTGACGAGCGGGGTGACCACGGTGGTCACCACGGCGCTCAGGATCGAGTCGACCACCGAGGTGGGCAGGGTCACGGGCAGGCCCAGCAGGGTGGCGGCCACCGTCAGGTCGGCCCGGGTGACGGACCCGCCGGCCAGGGCGAGCGAGCCGGAGCCGGCGGTGTACGCCGTGCCGAACTGCTGCGAAGGCACGGTGATGGTGGTGGACGTGGTCTGGCCGGCCGCCGATGAGGCGGACACCCTCATGTCGACCCCGATGGTGAAGTTGACGAGGCCGAGGCCCAGAAGTGGCACGGACACCTTGCCGGTCACCGCCAGGGGGACGGTCAGGTCCGCCTTCAGCAACCCGCTCGTGGTGGCGACCGTGACGCTGTCCGCGTTCGTGGGTGACGACGCGTGGGGGTTGGCGCACCTGACCGACGTCAGGTGGCCGGTCGCGTTGGCGAGCGACATCGCCAGCGCCACGGGCTTCCCCGTCGGCGAGCCCGCCTTGACCCCGACGCCGACCGAGGTGATGTCCACGGCGCTCAGGGACCCGCCGACCGTGGCCGTCACCTGCGACGTCTTCGCCTCCAGCAGGGGGCTGGGGTTGGCGCGCGAGCAGACCGTCTGGGGCGCCTCGACGACCGTCAGGCTCGACGTGGACGACAGGAGGCCGGGCACCGTGACCGCCAGGTTCGGCACCGTGATCGCATGGCCACCGGAGAAGAACAACGCGGAGCCGGCGATCAGGTCGATCACGTTGACCGAGGCGTTGATGCCTCGCGTCGCCGCGGTGTCCGCCTGCAGCAGCTTGCCGACCTCGACGACGCCGAGGGTGGCGACCGCGATCGCGAGCTGGTCGAGGACCGTCGCGTCGGCGGTGTTCCCGCCGGCCCTGAGCACCTTGCCGGTGGCGAGGTAGAGATCGCGGATGGCCACGTGCGAGGTGGCGAGCTCGTTGACTGTCGCCAGGCCGAGGTTGCCCGCGAGGTCCATCAGGGCGACGTTCGCATCCAGGAGGCCGGTGTACCCGACGGCGCCGAGGTCGAAGCTGCTGTTGACCTGGCCCAGCACGGCGCTGAGCATGGCCGACTCGCCGGAGCGCACGGCGGCGGCGTACGAGCCGACCATCACGCACGCGGTCGAGTCCGCCATCGCCACGGCTGCCCGGGACACCGCACCCTCGCCGGGCCGGAAGGAGAACGCCACCCGTGTCGAGGCCACGACACGGACCGCGGTCGGCACCGTGGCGCCCACGGCGGCCGAGAACGTCCCGGTCGTCGTGGCGAACGTGCCGAGCTGTGCCGTCACCGTGGGTGTGGCGCCGAACGTGGCGTCGTTGCGGGAGAGACTCTCGGCCCGCGAGTGCTGCCATCGCGGATCCGCCTGGATCACCTGGGCCTGGCGGCCGTCGATCTGCCGCGCGAGGTCGAGCGCCACGACGTCCGCCAAGGACTGCATGTCGACGCGACCGACCCGCTGCTGACCCAGGTCCACTGCCAACGACGCGGCCATCGTCAGCACGGACATCAGCAACGCCACCATCGGCAGCACCGCCCCGCGCTCCGCGCGCCGGCGGCCCCTCGGGACTCGCATCAGCCCACCTGCGCCACGGCGGTGTAGGTCAGCCAGTCCGGCATCACCACGCCGAGGCCGGGCATCTCCGGCACGAGCGGGTGGTGCTTGTAGTCGTAGGTCACCTGGACGCTCATGCACGACTGGACGTGGTTGTTCACGCAGGCCGCGGGCGCCGCACTGCACGAGCCCACGGCCGTCCCGGAGCGCTGGAGCGTGCCGCTGGTGGCGCCGACCGGCACCTGGCACACCACGCCGTAGCTGCCGAGCGCGTCGTTGACACCTGCCACCGCGTCGGCGACCTTCTGGCTCTCGGTCGGGTACGCCGACACGGCGGCCGCCCGGGCGCCCTCGGTCGCGCCCTGGCTGAGCGCCTGGCGGAAGCTGAGCATGTACCCGTAGGCGATGATGCCGACCACGATCATGAGCAGCAGCGGCATGATCAGCGCCATCTCGACCGCCGCGGATCCCCGGTCGTCACGACGGCCGGAACGAGACGCAACGACGGGCAGCATTTCAGGGTTTCCTTTTCCATCCGCTTGCCACAATTGGGTAAAGCGACGAACCCCCTCGCCACCAGGATGCTAAAGCGATCACCACACGCCGCCCCGCGGAATCCGGCAAATGTGCCTGGTTGGGCTATACCAGTCAACAGACGGTCAACAAGGAGACCGATCGCCCGCGCGGGCGTCCTGCCTCCGTGGTAGACGAGCCACCCGGACCGTGGCGGCCGCGCAGCCCATAGAGAACAAACAAGCAGGCTTGACTGTTTGTTCGTATGCCGCCACGATGGCCGGGTGCCCCCGTCCGCCGTCCGCGTCCCGCAGGAGGAGCGCACCCGTGCCATGCGGGCGCGGCTGATGGAGGCGACGGTCGAGCTGCTCGTCGAGCGGGGCTTCGCGGGGACGTCCACCACGCTGGTCTCGGAGCGGGCCGGCGTGTCACGCGGCGCCCAGCTGCACCACTTCCCGACCAAGAACGACCTGGTCGTCGCCGCGGTCGAGCACGTCACCGAGGTCAGGGGGGCCGAGCTCACGGCCGCGGCCGAGCGTGGGCTGCCGCGGGGCGCTCGCCGTACCCGCGCCGTCCTCGAGCTGCTCGCCGACCACTTCACGTCGCCGGTGTTCACCGCCGCGCTGGAGCTGTGGGTGGCGGCCCGGACCGACGAGTCGCTGCGAGCCGCCGTCGTGCCGCTGGAACAGCGGGTCGGCCGCCAGACCCACAGGATGACCGTCGAGCTGCTCGGCGCCGACGAGTCGCGTGCGGGGGTGCGGGAGCTGGTGCAGGCCACCCTCGACCTGGTGCGGGGGCTCGGGCTGGCCGACACGATCACCGACGACGCCCGGCGCCGGAAGCGGATCCTCGACCGGTGGGCTACCACCCTCGACCAGGCCCTGGCCGCGTGAGCGACCTGCTCGAGGGCGTGCTGGCCGACCTGGCCGCCGAGGGCGACGCTCTCGAGTCCCTGGTCGCCGACCTGTCCGAGGCCTCCTGGCGGCTGCCCACCCCGGCGGCGGGCTGGGACGTCGCCACCCAGGTCGCGCACCTCGCCTGGACCGACGAGGCCGCCCTCGCCGCGGCCACCGACAAGCCGGCCTGGGATGAGCTGGTGCTCGAGGCGATCGCCGACCCCGAGCACGCGGTCGACACGGCGGCGCTCACGGGAGGCGCGGTCCCGCCCGCGGAGCTGCTCGACCGCTGGCGCGCCGGAAGGGTGCGGTTGGCCGAGGTGCTCCGCGCGTACCCCGAGGGCCAGAGGATGCCGTGGTACGGGCCGCCCATGTCCGCGACCTCGATGGCGACCGCGCGGCTGATGGAGACCTGGGCGCACGGGCTTGACGTGCACGAGGCACTCGGGGTCGAGCCCGTCGTCACCGACCGCGTGCGGCACGTCGCGCACCTCGGGGTCCGGACCCGTCGCTTCGCCTTCGCGGCCCGGGGCGAGGCGGCACCCGAGGCGGAGCCTCGCGTCACCCTGACGGCGCCCTCCGGTGCGGAGTGGGCCTGGGGGCCCGGGGACGCCGTGGAGAGGGTGACCGGTCCGGCGTACGACTTCTGCCTCCTCGTCACCCAGCGCGCGCACCGGGCCGACACCGCTCTCGTCGCGACCGGTCCGGGTGCCGATCGCTGGCTCGACATCGCCCAGTGCTTCGCGGGCCCGCCGGGTGAGGGGCGGTCGGCCCGTGGCTGACCTCAGGATCGGCAACTGCTCCGGCTTCTACGGCGACCGGCTCTCCGCGATGCGCGAGATGCTCGAGGGCGGGCCGCTCGACGTCCTCACCGGGGACTACCTCGCCGAGCTGACGATGCTGATCCTCGGCCGCGACCAGATGAAGGACCCGTCGCTCGGGTACGCCCGGACGTTCGTCCGGCAGGTCGAGGACTGCCTCGGTCTCGCGCTCGAGCGTGGAGTGCGGCTCGTCTCCAACGCCGGTGGGCTCAACCCCGCAGGGCTGGCCGCCCGGCTCGGCGAGGTGGCGTCCGGGCTCGGGCTGTCGCCGTCGATCGCCTACGTCGACGGCGACGACGTACGCTCGCTCGACTTCGACGGGGCACTGACGGCCAACGCCTACCTCGGCGGGTACGGCATCGCGTCGGCGCTCGGCGGCGGCGCCGACATCGTGGTCACCGGCCGCGTCACCGATGCGTCGCTCGTGGTCGGACCGGCCGTCTGGTGGCACGGCTGGGAGCCGACGGCCTACGACGCCCTGGCCGGCGCCGTCGTGGCCGGGCACGTGCTGGAGTGCGGCGCGCAGGCCACCGGCGGCAACTTCTCCGGGTTCCCCTCGATCGCGGATCCCGCCCGACCGCTGGGTTTCCCGCTGGCGGAGCTGGCCGACGACGGGACGTCGGTGATCACCAAGAACGACGGCACCGGGGGGCTGGTCTCGATCGACACCGTCACCGCACAGCTGATGTACGAGGTGCAGGGCCCGTCCTACCTGGGCCCGGACGTGACCACCGACCTGACCTCGATCCGGCTCGCGGACGTCGGGCCCGACCGCGTGCGCATCTCCGGGGTGCGTGGGTCGGCGCCACCGGAGCGGCTGAAGGTCTGCGTCAACGAGCTGGGAGGGTACCGCAACACGGTCGAGTTCGTGCTGACCGGGCTCGACATCGAGGCGAAGGCGGCGTGGGTGCGCTCGCAGCTGGCACCGTCGCTGACGGCTTCGTCGGTGACGTGGACGCTCGGCCCGCTGCCCGCGGCGGACGCCGTCACCGAGGAGGGTGCCTCCACGTTGTTGCGCTGCACGGTCCAGGACGCGTCGCCCGATGCCGTGGGCCGGGCGTGGTCGGCCGCAGCCGTCGAGCTCGCGCTGGCGTCGTACCCCGGTTTCACGATGACCGCACCCCCGGGCAGTGGCACTCCCTTCGGCGTCTACCGGGCCGAGTACGTCGAGCGGTCGGCCGTGCGGCACACGGTCCACCATGCCGACGGCCGGACCACGCTGGTCGAGGACGACCCGTTGGTCGTGGACCCGTTGGTCGAGGAGGTTGCGCCGGCAACCGTCACGAGACCCGGCGAGACGACCGCCGACCTGGTGCGAGGTTTCGTGACAGGCGCTAGCGCGCCTTCCTCAACCAGCCGGGCCGCGCCTTCCTCGACCAACGGGCGGCGTCCGCTCGGCTCGTTCGTGCACGCCCGGTCCGGGGACAAGGGCGGTGACGCCAACCTGGGTCTCTGGATCCGGCACGACGGGGTCTCGACAAGCTCGACCACCGAGCGATACGACGCCCGCGTTGCCTGGCTGCTCGCGACCGTGACACCGGACTTCGTGCGCGAGCTGCTGCCCGAGACCCGCGACCTCGAGGTCGAGGTGCACGCGTTGCCGAACCTCGGTGGCGTGAACGTGGTGGTGCACGGGTTGCTGGGCCGGGGCGTCGCGGCGTCGACGCGTTTCGACCCGCAGGCAAAGGGCCTGGGCGAGTGGACGCGGTCGCGCCACGTCGAGATCCCGGACGTGCTGTGGTGAGCGCCGTGCGGGAGCTGGCCCGCGAGTTCGTGCGGCGTGAGGTGACGCCGTACCTCCAGAAGTGGGAGGACGCCGGCGAGGTGCCGAGCTCGCTGCACCTCGTGGCGGCGAAGCAGGGGCTGCTCGGCGTCTCCTTCCCGGAGTCCGTGGGCGGCGAGGGTGGCGACCTGCTCGACTCGGTGGACGTGCAGGAGGCGATGTTCGAGGCGGGTGCGTCGAGCGGGCTGATGGCCGCGCTGTTCACCGGCGGGATCGCGCTGCCCCACATCGCGGCCTCGGGGAACGCGGACCTCCTGGACCGGTTCGTCCGGCCCACGTTGGCGGGCGAGAGGATCGGCGCACTCGCGATCACCGAGCCCGGCGGCGGCTCCGACGTCGCGGCCATCCGCACCACCGCACGACGCGACGGGGACGAGTACGTCGTCGACGGCACCAAGACCTTCGTCACCAGCGGCATCCGCGCGGACTTCGTGACGGTCGCGGTCCGGACCGGTGGGCCGGGGGCCGGCGGCATCTCGCTGCTGGTGGTCGAGAAGGGCACACCCGGGTTCACCGTCGACCGGTCGCTGGCGAAGATGGGCTGGCACTGCTCCGACACCGCCGAGCTCGGGTTCGCTGGTTGCCGGGTGCCGGCCGCCAACCTGGTCGGCGCCGAGGGCTCGGGCTTCGAGCAGATCGCCGAGCAGTTCGTGGTCGAGCGGGTGGCGCTGGCCGTGCACGGCTACGGCATCGCGGCCAGGTCGCTGGCCCTCACCGCGGCGTACGTCAAGGAGCGCTCGACCTTCGGGCGCCCGTTGGTCGAGCGGCAGGTGGTGCGGCACCGGCTGGTGGAGATGCACCGCCAGGTCGACGTGGCCCGGACCTACACGCGCGCGATCGCCGCACGCTGCGTCGCCGGTGAAGACGTCGTCGCCGAGGCCTGTCTGGCCAAGCAGACCGCCGTCGAGACGGCCGTGGCCGTCTGCGACGCAGCGGTGCAGCTGCACGGCGGCACCGGCTACCTGCACGGCACCGAGGTCGAGCGTCACTACCGCGACGCGCGCATCCTCCCGATCGGCGGCGGCGCCACGGAGGTGCTCACCGACCTGGCCGCAAGACTGTTGGGGTACGCATGACCGTTCACTCACCGGGTTTCGAGACGGGCGCTAGCGCGCCCTCCTCAACCAACGGGAACCGGGAGGCGATGCTCGAGAAGCTCGCCGATCTCGAGACCGAGGTGGCCAAGGCGGTGGCCGGGGGCGGGGCGAAGTACGTCGAGCGCCACCACGCCCGCGGCAGGCTGCTGCCGCGGGAGCGGATCGAGCTGCTCGTCGACGAGGGCTCGGCATTCCTGGAGCTGTCGCCGCTGGCGGGCTGGGGGTCGGACTTCCACGTCGGGGCGTCCCTGGTGACCGGGATCGGGGTCGTCGAGGGCGTCGAGTGCCTGATCACGGCCAACGACCCCACGGTCAAGGGCGGAGCCAGCAACCCGTGGACGGTGAAGAAGGCCTTCCGGGCCGCGCAGATCGCCGAGGAGAACCACCTGCCGACCATCTCGCTCGTGGAGTCCGGCGGCGCGGACCTCCCGACGCAGAAGGAGATCTTCATCCCCGGCGGAAAGCTGTTCCGCGACCTGACCCGCGCCAGCGCCCGGCGGCAACCGACGATCGCGTTGGTGTTCGGCAACTCCACGGCCGGTGGGGCGTACGTGCCGGGCATGAGCGACTACACCGTGATGGTCAAGCAGCAGGCGAAGGTGTTCCTCGGCGGTCCGCCGCTGGTGAAGATGGCGACCGGCGAGGAGTCCGACGACGAGTCCCTCGGCGGGGCCGAGATGCACGCCCGGCTCTCGGGTCTGGCCGACTACCTGGCTCAGGACGAGCACGACGCGATCCGGATCGGCCGGCGGATCGTGGCGCGGCTGAACTGGCGCAAAGGTGGCTTCGAGGCTCGGCCGTGGACGGCCTCGCACCTCAACCACCGAACGTCCTCGGTGGTTGAGGTGCGAGGAGCGCCAGCGACGAGCCTCGAAACCACCTTCGCCGAACCCGACCTCGACCCCGACGAGCTCCTCGACCTGATCCCGGCCGACCTCAAGGAACCCTTCGACCCGCGCGCGGTGATCGTCCGGATCTGCGACGGGGTCAGCCGGGGGAACGGGCGGCCGTTCGACGAGTTCAAGCCGCTCTACGGGACTTCGCTCGTGACCGGCTGGGCCAGGCTGCACGGCAGGCCGATCGGGATCCTCGCCAACGCCCAGGGTGTGCTGTTCAGCGAGGAGGCACAGAAGGCGACGCAGTTCATCCAGCTCGCCAACCAGGTCGACACCCCGCTGCTTTTCCTGCACAACACGACCGGCTACATGGTCGGGGCCGAGTACGAGCAGGGCGGGATCATCAAGCACGGCGCCCAGATGATCAACGCCGTCTCCAACTCCAAGGTCCCGCACCTCAGCGTGATCATGGGGGCGTCGTACGGCGCGGGCAACTACGGCATGAACGGCCGCGCGTACGACCCCCGCTTCCTCTTCACCTGGCCCTCGGCCAAGTCCGCGGTGATGGGTCCGGCCCAGCTCGCCGGCGTGCTGTCGATCGTGGCGCGCGCGGCCGCCGAGGCCCGCGGTCAGGTGTACGACGAGGAGGGTGACGCCGGCATGCGCACGTTCGTCGAGCAGAGCGTCGAGGAGCAGAGCCTGCCGTTCTTCATGTCCGGGATGCTCTACGACGACGGCGTCATCGACCCGCGGGACACCCGCACGGTGCTGGCGATCTGCCTGTCGGTCATCGAGAACGCGCCGGTCGAGGGTGCGCGGGGGTACGGGGTGTTCCGGACGTGATCTCGACAAGCTCGATCGACGTACGCCGCCTGCTCGTCGCCAACCGCGCGGAGATCGCCTCGCGCGTCTTCCGGACCTGCCGCCGCCTCGGCATCGAGACCGTGGCCGTGCACTCCGACGCGGACGCCGCGCTGCCGTACGTCGCGGAGGCCGACGTCGCCGTCCGGCTGCCCGGCACCTCGCCGGCCGACACCTACCTCCGCATCGACCTGCTCGTCGACGCCGCTCGTCGATCGGGTGCGGACGCCGTGCACCCCGGCTACGGCTTCCTCTCCGAGGACGCCGACTTCGCACGTGCGGTGATCGGCGCCGGCCTGACCTGGGTCGGGCCGACACCCGAGTCCATCGAGGCGATGGGTTCGAAGATCGAGGCCAAGCAGATCATGCTCGCCGCCGGCGTACCGGTGCTGACGAGCTGGACAGCCGCCGACTTCGATGGTCGAGCCGCGAGCACCAGCGAGCGTGTCGAGACCCCCCTGCTGGTGAAGGCGTCCTTCGGCGGCGGCGGGCGCGGGATGCGCGTCGTACGCAGCCTCGAGGACCTCCCGGGCGAGATCTCTGCCGCGTCGGCCGAGGCGGCGTCGGCGTTCGGGGACGGCACGGTGTTCGTCGAGCCGTACGTCGAGCACGGCCGCCACGTCGAGGTCCAGGTGTTCGGTGACGGCGAGGGTGGAGTGCTCGTCCTGGGCGAGCGCGACTGCTCGATCCAGCGCCGTCACCAAAAGGTGGTCGAGGAGTGCCCGGCCCCGGGTCTGGCCGCCGGCATCGCCGACTCCCTGCACGACGCTGCCCGGCGCGCCGCCGAGGCGATCAACTACCGCGGCGCGGGGACCGTGGAGTTCCTCTACGACCCGGGCTCCGAGCGCTTCTGGTTCCTGGAGATGAACACCCGCCTCCAGGTGGAGCACCCGGTCACCGAGCTGGTGTGGGGCATCGACCTGGTCGCGATGCAGCTGGGGGGTTTCGAGACGGGCCTTGACGGCCCTCCTCAACCACCGGCAGGGCACGCGATCGAGGTGCGGCTGTACGCCGAGGACCCGGCCGCCGACTACCAGCCACAGTCCGGCGTGCTCACGCGCTTCGAGATCCCAGCAGGGGAAGGGATCCGCGTCGATGCCGGGTACGAGTCCGGCTCGACCATCTCCACCTTCTACGACGCGATGCTGGCCAAGGTGGTCTGCCACGCCCCGAACCGCCGAGCCGCCGCGCGCAAGCTCGCCGACACCCTCGCCCGGGCCCGCATCCACGGCGTCGTCACCAACCGGGACCTGCTGGTGGACGTGCTCAGGTCCGAGGCGTTCCTGCGGGGCGAGGTGTCGACCTCCTTCCTGGATCGGGGTTTCGAGGCTCGCTCCGCTCGCACCTCAACCACCGACCATGCGGTGGCGGCGGCGATGGCGGTGGCCGAGCAGGCAGGCGCCGAACGCACCGTCCAGCGAGGTGTACCGGTCGGCTGGCGCAACGTGCCCAGCCAGCCGCAGCGCACCGAGTTCGAGGACGGCACGGTGGTCGAGTGGTGGCGTGGTCGCGACGCCTATGTGCTGGACGGAATTTCGGTGGTTGAGGTGCGAGGAGCGCTAGCGACGAGCCTCGAAACCACCTGGGCCGTGACGCTCGAGACCGACGGCATCCGCACGACGTACGACGTCACGATCAACGGCGACGACGTCGACGTCGACGGGCCGACCGGCCACACGCGCCTGGTCAGGAAGCCCCGTTTCAGCGACCCCGCCGACGCGGTGGCGAGCGGCAGCCTGCTGGCGCCGATGCCCGGCACCGTGGTCGGCGTGCTCGTGGCCAAGGGCGCCGAGGTCGTGGCCGGACAGCCGGTGCTGGTGCTCGAGGCGATGAAGATGCAGCACACCGTGGCGGCGCCGTACGACGGCGTGGTCACCGTGATCGACGTACGACCCGGGATGCAGGTCGCCGCCGGCGACGTGCTCGCAGTGGTCTCACCAAGCTCGACCGACGAAAGGCAGCCATGACGAGTTTCACCGAGTCCGAGGAGCGCCAGGAGCTGCGCAAGCAGGTGGCGAGGCTGGCCTCGAAGTACGGCCGCGAGTACTTCACCGAGCAGGCCCGCAGCGGCGGCAAGACGACCGACCTGTGGCTGGAGATGGGCAAGAACGGCTACCTCGGCATCAACATCCCCGAGGAGTACGGCGGCGGGGGCGGCGGCATCGGCGACATCGCCGCGGTCTGCGAGGAGCTCGCCGCGCAGGGCTGTCCGCTGCTGATGATGGTCGTCAGCCCGGCGATCTGCGGGACGGTGATCGCGAGGTACGGCACCGAGGAGCAGAAGCGACGCTGGCTGCCCGGCATCGCCGACGGCACCGGCACGATGGCGTTCGCGATCACCGAGCCGGACGCCGGCACGAACTCGCACAACATCACCACCACGGCCAGCCGGGACGGTGACGAGTGGCTGCTGACCGGCCGCAAGATCTACATCTCCGGCGTCGACGAGGCCGACAACGTTCTCGTCGTGGCCCGTGCGGAAGATTCCAAGACCGGGAAGCTCAAGCCCTGTCTGTTCGTCGTGCCGACGGACGCCGACGGCTTCGAGGCCAAGCCGATCCCGATGGAGATCGTCAGCCCGGAGAAGCAGTTCCAGGTGTTCATCGACGACGTGCGGCTGCCGGGCGACGCGCTCGTCGGCGACCCTGATGATCCAGCTGCGGGTCTCAAACAACTTTTCGCCGGCCTCAACCCCGAGCGGATCATGGCGGCGTCGTTCTCCACGGGCCTGGCGCGGTTCGCGCTCGGCAAGGCGGCGGCGTACGCCAAGGAGCGCACGGTGTTCCAGGGCCCGATCGGCGGACACCAGGCCATCGCCCACCCGCTGGCGATGTCCCACATCGAGATCGAGATGGCCCGGTTGATGACCCAGAAGGCCGCCGCGCTCTGCGACGCCGGCGACGACATGGGGGCGGGCGAGGCGGCCAACATGGCCAAGTACGCCGCGGCGGAGGCCGCCTGCGACGCCGCCGACCGCGCCGTGCAGACCCACGGCGGCAACGGGATCACCCAGGAGTACGGCATGGCCGGCCTCCTCGTCGCCACCCGCGCCGGCCGGATCGCCCCCGTCAGCCGGGAGATGATCCTGAACTTCGTCGCCATGCACTCCCTCGGCCTGCCCAAGTCCTACTGACGCGCCGCGCCCCCCTCACCTGAGTGGCACGAACCGGTAGGAGCCGTGGTGGCTCTGGCGTACCTCGTCACCGGATCTCGTCACGAGGGTCATCGTGCCGCGGACCGGGATGACCAGGCGACCCTTGTCTCCGAGCTGGTCGACGAGCGCCCTCGGCAACGTGGCGGGTTCGGCGGAGACCAGGATCCGGTCGTACGGCGCGCGGTCCGGCACTCCGAGCACGCCCGGCGTCGCCGCGCGGATCGAGGCCCACGGCTGATCGGTCGCCGCGAGGTTGGTTGCGCCGAACTCGACCAGCGACGGTTCGAGCTCGACTCCTACCACCGAACCGGACGGCCCGACGAGGTGGGCAAGCAGCGCCGTCGTCCAGCCCGACCCCGAACCGACGTCGAGGACGTGGTGACCCGGCTGGACCCGCAGCAGACGCAGCATGTCGGCCACCGTGCGCGGCTGGGAGTTGGTCTGGCCCTCGCCGATCGGCAGCGGCCCGTCGTGCCCGGCCCGCCTCCGCTCGCCCTCCCGGAGGAAGCCGGTTCGCGGGAAGGCGTCGAAGGCCGCGGCCACCGGGTCCACGGTCAGCGGTGCTGGCCCGATCGTTGGCCCAGTCGTTGGCCCAGTCCGTCGAGGGCGGCCAGCTGCTCGTCCGACAGCTCGAACCCGCCGACGTCGGCGTTCGCCCGGATCCGCTCGACCTTCGACGACCGCGGGATGACCACGACCCCGTGCTGGACGTGCCATCGGATGAGCACCTGGGCCGGCGTCCGCCCGACCTCCTCGGCGATCCGGGTGACGACGGGGTCGGTGAGGCTGCCGCCCTTCAGTGCGCTGTAGCCCTCGACCACGACGCCGCGCTCCTGGTGCGCCGCCACCAGCTGCGCGTCGTACAACGAGGGACGCCACTCGATCTGGTTGACCGCCGGGACCGGTCCGGCGGCCTCGCTCACGTGGTCGAGCTGCTCGACGGAGAAGTTCGAGACGCCGATGTCGCGGGCTGTGCCGGCGGCCCGCGCCCGCCCGAAGCTCTCCCAGACCGCTGCGTTGCGGCGGTCGTCGACCGGGGCATGCACCAGCCACAGGTCGACGTGGTCGACGCCGAGGGCGTCGAGGCTGCGGCCCAGCACGTCGAGCTCGGGCCGACCGGACCGGGGGTTGTACTTGGTGGTCACGAACACCTCGTCGCGCGGGACCCCGCTGTCGGCCAGCGCGCGGCCGACCTCGGACTCGTTGCCGTAGACGGTGGCGGTGTCGAGGTGCCGGTACCCCGCCTCCAGCGCCGCCAACACCGCGTCGTAGCACTCGTCGCCCTTGAGCTGCCAGGTGCCGAAGCCCACGAGCGGGATCGCCCCGCTGGAGAGGGCCAGCGTGTCGGTCGGGATGTTCAGCGGTTCGCTCATCCTGACGACCCTAACGAGTCGGCTGACAAGCGCACCCGTCGTGCCGCACAATCCCGCCATGATCAAGATGGAGCTGTTTTTCGGGGTGGTCAGCTTCGCCCTCACGATCTATTGCCTCGTGGAGTGCATCGGTACGCCGGAGGGGTCCGTGCGCAACCTCCCCAAGGTTGCCTGGGTCTTCATCATCCTGCTCTTCCCGCTCGTCGGGTCGATCGCGTGGCTGGCCGTCGGCCGGCCCGAGACCGGTCCGCCCCTGACCCGGGCGCAGGGCGCCGCGCCGAGCTTCCCCGAGTACCACCGCCCGGGCCGGATGGCGCCGGAGGACGAGGCCAAGGACGAGGCGTTCCTCCGCGAGGTACGCGAGCGCGCCGAGCGGCAGCGGAAGGCCTACGAGGCCGAGAAGAAGCGGAAGGCCCAGGAGGAGTAGGCCCGCTGGTCGAGGACGGACGAAGTCCCGATTGTCGTTGGTCGAGGAGGACGAAGCCCAGGTTGCCGTTGGTCGAGGAGGGACGAAGTCCAGGTTGTCGTCGGTCGAGGAAGGACGAAGTCCTGTCTCGAGACCCGGTGACCTACCTGCCCTCCAGCACCGGCAGGGTCGGCCACCGATCGCTGGCCCACGCCGCCCATGTGGCGTGGCCGGCGGGCGGCTCCGGGGCGGGACCTCCCGCCAGCTCCTCGGCTGACGGCGGCCGGCACATCGCGACGAACCGGTCCTGGTCGTCGTCGGTCATCTCGAAGGTGGTCTCCGGCGCCTCCAGCCAGCGCTGCCGGCACCGTGCCCGACGCACGTCCTCGTCCACGGCGACGTACTCCATCCGGAAGTGCGCCCCCACCGTCTCCGCCATCGCACGGATCGCGTAGCGCTCCTCGGGCGACCAGCAGCCGAAGTCCAGGATCACCGAGCCGCCACCCACCAGCACCTCGTGGGCGACCCAGATCATCCGGCCCTCGAGGATGTCGCGACGACCGCCCGCATCGCTCTCCCCGAACAGAGGTGCCATCCACTCGTCGGGGGTCAGGCGCAGGATGCCGTGCTCGGCCGCGAGCGCCCGGGCGCGGGTCGTCTTGCCGGCGCCCGGCAGCCCCACGGTGAGGAACAACGTCGGGGTCGCAAGCGGCACGGCCCGAGCGTAGGTGCTGTCGGGTCCGGGCCAGGCCGCTCGTGGAGGAGATGACCGGCTGTCCGAAACGCGATCCCAGGAGACGGCCATCGCTGGGCGACTGGACGGGTGACACGCACGATGGGCGTTTGGTGGTGGATCACCGGCACATGCTGCCGAAGATCAACAACTCAGTCGTTGATGGGTCGCGCCGCCCTGTATCCCCGGATCGACACGTCCCCATGGGTGCACTCCCAAGTGGCGCCTTGGTGGAGCGTGGGTGTCCGACTCGTGGGTCCACGGGCTGCTGCGACGTGAGTGGTCAGCCCTGGTCTGAGCGAGGGGCTCAGGCGCGCTTCGGCGGCCGCGGGCGAGCATCGAGGTCCGTGCGGCGTGCTCGGGATAGCCCGGTCCCTGGATCATCGGCCCCAGGTGACGTCGACGACCGAGAGGCGACCGGCCCGGCGCGCGGCGTACGCCGTGAGCAGCATCGCCGCGACGGCCACGATGAGCACGGTGCCGGCGACGACGAGGAAGTCAGCGACCACGAGCCGATCTCACCATGCGCGGACGGCGGCCAGTCGCTCGGCGACCGGCTGCGACGTCACCGTTCGAGCACGATCTGCTCGACGTCGAGGTACCCCGAGGCGAACCCGGACCGCGAGTACTCCAGGTAGAAGTGCCACATCCGCTCGAACGTCGCGTCGAAGCCGAGCTCACGGACCCGGTCGTGCTCGGCGAGGAAGGCGTCGTCCCAGCGCCGGAGGGTCTCGGCGTAGTGGCTGCCGAAGGACAACCGCTCGGTGACGCGCAGGCTGGTGTGGTCCCGGGTCACCTGCTCGATGGCCTCGGCGGACGGCAGGAAGCCGCCCGGGAAGATGTACTTGTTGATCCAGGTGTGAGTGCGCCGGGTCGCGAGCATGCGGTCGTGCGGCATCAAGATGGCCTGCAGGCCGATCCGCCCGCCGGGTGCCAGCACCCGGTCGAGGGTCTGGAAGTACGTCGGCCAGAACTCGTGCCCGACCGCCTCGATCATCTCGACGGAGACCACGGCGTCGTACGCCGCGTGCTCCTCGATGTCGCGGTAGTCGCACAGGTCCACGCTCACCCGGTCGGCCATGCCGGCCGCGGAGATCCGGTCGCGGGCGAGGGCCTGTTGCTCGGTGGACAACGTGACCGAGCGGACCCGGGCGCCGCGGCGGGCGGCCCGGATGGCCAGCTCGCCCCAACCGGTGCCGATCTCGAGCAAGCGAGTGCCGTCGCCGACACCGGCGGCGTCGAGCAACCGCTCGATCTTGCGGGCCTGCGCCTCGGCGAGCGGCTCGGCGGCCGCTTCGCCGCCCGGCGGGATCGCGACGAGGTGACCGTCGTGCCCGCGGATCGGGGTGTCGTACAGCGCCGAGGAGTAGCTCAACGTCTCGTCGAGGAAGGTCGCGAAGAGGTCGTTGGAGAGGTCGTAGTGGTGAGCGATGTTGTTGCGGCTGTTCGTCTGGGTGCTGCGTTGGGTGCGCGGCGGCCGCGCGACGACGAGGGCACGGGCCCTCTGCAGCGACGCGGGGACGAGCGTCGGCAGGTCCGCGGCGAGCACCGCGAGGAAGCCGGCCAGGTCCCGGGCGTCCCACGCCTCGGTGAGGTAGGCCTCGCCGAAGCCGATGAGGCCGTGCCGGCCCAGTCGCGCGAAGAACTCGTCGGGCCGGTGCACGGTCATGGCCGGTCCACCCAGGCCCAGGACCTGGCTGCGGCCGCCGGGGTGCTCGAGGTGCACGGTCACCGGCAGCCGGCGTACGGCGGCGGTGAAGATGCGGCGGGCGACGACTGACGAGATGCCTGCGCGGGGACCGGCCGGCGTGGCGTCGAGGCCGGGCCAGGTCGCGACCCGGCGGGCGGAAGGCTGGATGGTCATGACACTCCTGCTTGTTCGTGGGTGGGTCGGGGCTGGATGCGCAGGTGGCGCGCCCAGAGCCAGACACCATGGATTCGGATCAGGAGTGCCGTTCGGATGCCTGCGGGGGCGGTGCGCAACGCCACACCTCGTCCGGCGCGGGGCGTCCGCTCGCCAGCGAGCGACGCGCTGAACGCTCCGCCCGCCTCGGGGTGCAGCGTGACCGAGACGTGCAGCCGCTCGCCGGGCTCGGGCACGGCCAGCTCGTATCTCCCGTCGACGCCGTGGAACGGCGAGACGTACATCTGCTTGTCGGTATGCGCGCGGCCCTGGGCGTCCGGGTGCACGAGGTAGGCGTGCCGGTCGCCGTAGGTGTTGTGCACCTCGACGATCGTCCCGGCAGGTGCGCCGTCGCCGTCGTAGCACCAGAAGACGCTGATCGGGTTGAAGCAGCGTCCGAAGGCCCGTGGGTGCGCGGCCATCAGGATCCGGCCGGGACCGGCCGGGGTCGTCAGGTCGATGCCGTTCCGGGCGAGGTACGCCGCGACGTTGCCGCGGAGGGTCGCGTGCGGCCGCCCGAGGTGGTCGCGCGCCTCGAACCGCGCCAGCACGCCGTGGTCCGGCAGGTCGTCGAGGTCGACCAGCCACGAGTACGAGCGATGGGTGAACGTCCGCTTGAACGGCTTGCGCCTGGTGTGCGTGATGGTGGTCCGGTAGACGGCGGGAGTCGCCGTGGTCTCGACACCGGCTCGCTGGCGCTCGCCGGGCTCGACCAACGAAAGACTTTCGTTGGTCGAGCCGGCCGAGCCGCTAGGCGAGGCCGTGTCGAGACCCGGTGAGCGGTCGAACCAGCGGAACCCCAGGTGCTCCGCGGCGTTCAGCCCCGAGCGCGCGCCGTCCTCGTGGAAGCCCCACCCGTGGTAGGCGCCCGCGAACGCGACCCGGTCGGAGTCGCACTCGGGCAGCCGGGCCTGGGCGGCGACGGAGGCGGGGGTGTACAGGGGGTGGGCGTACTCGCGGCGGGCGATCACCGTGGCCGGGTCGACGAGGTCCTCGCCGCCGAGAGTGACGAGGTAGGCCGTCTCGGTCGGCAGCCGCATCAGCCGGGTCAGGTCGTAGGTGACCGTCACCCGGCCGCGGTCGTCGGCGACGCGACGGAAGTTCCAGGAGGCGCGGGCACGCTGGGCACGGGGCAGGATCGAGGTGTCGGTGTGCAGGAGCGCCGGGTTCGAGGAGTAGGGGATCGCGCCGAGCACGTGGCGCTGGGTGTCGGTCGGCTCGGCCAGCATCGAGAGTGCCTGGTCGGGGTGCGCGGCGACCACGACCGCGTCGAAGGTCTCGGCCCGGCCGTTGCCGTCGGTCACGACGACCCCGTCGGCGGTCTCCAGCACGGACGTGACCTTGGTGCCGACTCGGACGTCCTCGAGCAGCGCGCCGATGCGGTCGACGTACTCCCGCGAGCCGCCGGTCACCGTCTTCCAGGCCGGCGAGCCGAAGACGCCGAGCATCCCGTGGTGGTCGAGGAAGGAGAAGAGGTAGCGCGCCGGGTAGTCCAGCGCCACCGCCGGGTCGCAGGACCACACGGCGGCGACGACGGGCTCCATGAAGTGCCGGGCGAAGTACGGCGTGAAGCCCTGGGCCTCGATGAACGCGCGCAGCGTGGTCTGATCGCCGTCCTGCGCGAGCAGCGCACGAGCGGCGCGGTGGAAGCGCGGGATCTCGGTGAGCATCCGCAGGTACGCCGGCCGCGCGGCGTTGCGCCACGTCGGGAACAGCCCGGCCGCGCCGAGGGCGCCGGCCCACTCCAGGCCGGTGGCGTCGTCGCGGGTGGACATCGACATCTCGCTTGGCTGGGTGGCGACGCCGAGCTCGGCGAAGATGCGCAGCAGGGTCGGGTACGTGCGCTCGTTGTGCACGATGAAGCCGGTGTCGATCGCCAAGGTCCCGTCCGGACCCTCGACGTCGTGAGTGTCGGCGTGCCCACCGAGCCGGTCGTCGGCCTCGTAGAGCGTCACGCGCACGTCGTCCGACGACGCGGCGACGTACGCCGCGGTCAGCCCGGCCACGCCGGACCCGACCACGGCGAGCCGCCGTGGGGAGCTCCCGGCCATGGTCAGGCCGCCTCGAAGTCGATCAGGGCGACCACCTTGGTCGGCTGCTCGGACCCGCCGGCCGGCTCGAGCGAGACCCCGGCCCCGACCGCGTCGTCGGCCTCGCCCGCGAAGAGGACGGTGTCGGCACCGGCGGGCATCAGCCCCGCGGAGCTCATGTGCCGGTTGGGGTCCTGCAGCCAGAGCTGGTAGACCTTCCCGTCCGGCGGCGCGGGCATGTTCTCGGTGACGATGACGGCACGGTGCAGCTTCGTGGAACGGACCACCGTGGCCGTCGCGCCGCCGCCGAGGTTCTTGGTGAACCGCTGGGCAGCGGGATCCTGGAGCACCTGGTCGGCGACGCTCACCGTGACCGACGAGTCGTCTCGCCACGGCTGCCAGACAGCGCCTCCGACGCCGACCAGGGCGAGGACCACCGCAGCCACGAGCGCGGGAAACCACTTCCGGCGGTGAACCGGACCCCCGACCGTGATGGGCGGAAGTGGCCGGATCCGGGAGATGTCGCCGAGGACGGCGGCGCGAAGGGCAGGCGGGGGCGCGGTGGTGGCGTCCTCGGTCAGTGCGGCCGAGGCGGCCCGCAGGCTCTCCACCTCCGCGCGGCAGCTGGGGCAGCCGGCCAGATGACGCTCGAAGCTGGCTCGTTCGATGTCGTCCACGGCGTCCACGGCGTACGCACCCGACAGGGCGTGGATGTCACTCATGCCGTCTCACCTCCTACTCCCATTGCGTCGCGCAAGCGGATCAGTCCGTCGCGTATGCGTGTCTTGGCCGTCCCCACCGGGAGGTCGAGCATGCTCGCCACCTCGGTGTGTGTGTACCCGCCGTAGTAGGCGAGCGTGATCGCCTCCCGCTGCACCTGGGTCAGGCCGGTCAGCGCCGACCGCACCCGACGGGCCTCGAGCCTGGTCTCGGCGGCGTCGGCGGTGCTGTCGTGGGGGACCGGCTGGGTGGTGTCGTGGTACGTCGTGTCGCGGCGGCTGGCCGCCTCGGCCGAGCGGACCCGGTCGACGGCCTTGCGGTGGGTGATCGTCATCAGCCACGAGATCGCGCTGCCCTTGCCCTGGTCGAACCTGCTGGCCGTCCGCCAGATCTCCAGGTACGCCTCCTGCGTGACCTCCTGGGCCTGCGCCGGGTCGCGCACGACCCGGAGCGCCAGCCCGTAGGTGCGCGGTGACGTGGCGTCGTACAGCCGTGCGAACGCCGCCTCGTCGCCCCGAGCGCTGAGCCGGAGCAGGTCGGCCAGCTCGTTGCCGGCGGCGCGCCGCTCGGGCTCGCCGTCTCCGGCGAGCCCGAGCTTGCGTGGTGATTGGTCCACCCGCGCGATCCTTCCGTCCAGTTCAGCCCCAGGGAACCCCCATTGGGGCGGGTGACCTGCGTTAGCTGGGCATCAGCACGGTGTCGATGATGTAGACCGTGGCGTTGGCCGTCGGGACGTTGCCGCACAGGACCGTGGCGTTCTCGGCGCCGATCTGGAAGTCCTCGCCGGAGCCCTTCACGGTCAGCATGTCGCCGGCCAGGGTCTCGTGCTCACCCGCGAGCTGGTCGGGGCTCAGCTGGCCCGCGATCACGTGGTGGGTGAGGATCTTGGTGAGGGTCGGCTTGTCCTTGAGGACGGCCTTGAGGTCCTTCGGCGGGATCGCCGCGAAGGCATCGTTCACGGGTGCGAAGACGGTGATGCCCTCGGCGGAGTTCAAGGTGTCGACGAGGTCCGCCTCGGTCACCGCGGTGACCAGGGTCGAGAGCAGCGGGTTGGCGCTGGCGGCCGACGCGACGGGCGCGGTGGCCATGCCGTCGAAGGAGCCGTCGCCGTCGGTGGGGACCTGGTCGCAGGCGGGACCGAAGACCTGGTCGGCAGCCCCCGTGGCTGCCGAGCTCTCCTCGGTCGGCGAGCTCTCCTCGGCGGGAGCTGAGGACGTGGTCTCGTCGCTGCCGGTGGCGGCCGCGGTGGAGCTGTCGTCCGAGCCGCAGGCAGCGAGCCCGAGGGACATGGTCAGCGCCAGCACGGCAAGCCCGGTCTTGACGACTCGGTTGCGGTTGGTGTTCATGTTTCTGCCTTTCGGTTGAAGTACTGGTGGTTCGTTGCAAGGCCCGGGCCGGATTGGCCGGACCAGACCGGGAGACCGTGATCAGACGACGGTCACGGCGATCGACTGGACGCCGGTGGCGCCGTCGGGGAAGGGGGTGGCGCGCGCTGCTGTCTGGGGCTCGCTGTCGGCGTCGAGAGCCCGGACGGCGAGCATGTGCTGGCCGGGACCCGCATCGCCCGCGTCCCACTCGAGGTACCACTGCCGCCAGTAGTCGTCGCCACCGTCCGGGCCGAGGGTGGCGTCGCGCCACTCGCCGCCGTCGATGCGCACCTGGACGGCCTTCAGTCCCTGGTGCTGGTGCCAGGCGACGCCGCCGATGAAGGTCTTGCCGGCCTTCACCTGCGACAGCGGGCGTGGGGTGTCGATCCGGCTCATCAGCTTGATCGGGGCGTCGGTCTTCCAGCCGCGGTCGGTCCAGTACGCCGACTTCTCGGCGTACGTCGTCAGCGTCATGCGGGTGATCCACTTGCAGGCGCTGACGTAGCCGTAGAGGCCCGGGACGACCATGCGGGCCGGGTAGCCGTGCTCGCGGGGGAGCGGCTTGCCGTCCATGGCGATGGCGATCATCGCGTCGCGGCCGTCGGTGGCCAGGTCGAGCGGGGTCGAGATCGTCATGCCGTCGACGTCGGTGGACAGGATCTGGTCGGCGCTGCCGGCGACCCCTGCCCTCTCGAGGAGGTCGGTGAGCCGCACTCCGGTGAAGCGGGTCGCGCTGACGTACGGGCCGCCGATGTCGTTCGACACGCACGTGAGGGTGATGTCGCGCTCGATCAGGTCCATGCCCAGCAGGTCGTCGAAGGTGAAGGAGACCTCGTCCTCGACGTCCCCGTCGATGGTCAGCGTCCAGGTGTCGAGGTCGATGACGGGCAACGTGAGCCTCGTGTCGACGCGGTAGAACTTGTCGTTCGCGGTGCGGAACGGCGAGATGCCGGCGTACGTGGTCTCGAGTCCCTCGGGCAGCGCCGGCGCGGGCGATGCCGGCTTCGGGAGCGCGAAGTCCTTGATCTTGCCGCGGGCCGAGGCGATCTGTCGCCCGGCGTACCCCATCGCGACGGCCGCCGCGGCCATCACGCCCGCCGAGACGAGCACGCCGCGGCGGCTCGGGCCGGTGGTGGAGGCTGCCCGGGTCCCGGTGGGTTGGCTGACGGGAGTCATCCGCACCAGCCAGGCCAGGGCGGCGATCCCGACGACGCCGGCAACCAGGGCCGGCAGCACGGCGGAGAGTCCGGCGGTCGGACGCGACAGCGCGGCTGCGCCGGCCATGGCGACGAGGAGGGTCAGCAGCCCGGCGCCGACCACGAACCGTCGGCGGGACAGTGCGCCGGCGACGGCCGCCAGCAGGAGCACCCCGGCGAAGACGGAGCCGATCAGGATCGGCTTGTCGTTGGTGCCGAAGTGCTGCACCGCCCACTCCTTGAGTGGGGTGGGGGTCAGGTCGATGACGGTGGAGCCGACGGCGAGGACGGGGGAGGACGCCGGGTCGGTGAACCCCGCGACCAGGTGGCCCGCGGCGACGCCGAGCAGCGTCGCGAGCACGCCGTAGGCGGCGTAGACGATCCGGTTCTTCATGGGGGTGGTTCGTAGCTGCGGTGCGGAAGGATGGTCGACATGAGCGACGAGGCGCTGGTGCGCCAGACCACCGACGGCACCGTCCGCACCATCACCTTGGACAGCCAGCACAACCGGAACGCGCTGAGCCGCCGGCTGGTGACCGAGCTGGTCGCCGCGCTCGAGGCGGCCGACGCGGATCCGGAGGTCCGCGTGGTCGCGCTGCTGGCGGCGGGGCCGACCTTCTGCTCGGGGGCGGACCTGTCCGAGGCGACCGGCGAGGGGATGGAGGAGGGCGCCCGGCGGATCGTCGCCCTCCAGCGGCTGCTGCTCACGATGGGCAAGCCCGTGGTCACCAGCGTCCACGGCGCCGTGCGTGCCGGCGGGATCGGGATCGTCGCGTCCTCCGACGTCGTCATCGCGGCCGACGACGCGACGTTCGCGCTGACCGAGGTGAAGCTGGGGCTGGCGGCGGCGATCATCTCGCTGACCGTGCATGCGCGGATGACGCCGCGCTCGGCCGCCCTGACGACGCTCGGCGGGGCGGTGTTCACGGGCGAGCAGGCGGCGGCGTACGGGCTCGTCACCCGCGCCGTCCCGGCCGTGGACCTGACGCCGACCGTCGTGGAGGTCTGCCTCGAGCTCGCGTCCGGGTCGCCGCAGGGGCTGCGCGAGTCCAAGGCGATCCTCAACCGCGACCTCGTGGCGCGGGTCGACGCGCACGGTGAGGGGATGGCGGCCCTGAGTGCCCGGCTGTTCGCCTCGGCCGAGGCCCGCGAGGCGATGACCGCCTTCTTGAACCGCAAGTGATTTCGAGACGCGCCGCGTCTCGATCTCCCGGCGTTCTCTCGCCCGTCTCGCAGGCTCGCCCAGCGAACGCCGTGAAATAGGTGTCCGAGGCGTCGCAGCGAGTAAAGTTGACGACTTGTCTGCTCGCGGTCGGGGGCCGGCGACACGGGGACGCATCGGGTGAGGGGTCAGGGTTTGTCCGAAGAGCTGCTGGCGCGGGAGATCGCGGGAGAGCAGGAGTTCGTCGACCGGGTGTACGTGCAGCTGGCGAAGTCTGCCAAGGCCGCCGAGCAGCTCGCCCGGGAAGGTCACGATCGCGGTCGCCTCGGACACGAGGGCGGCCTGGTCGAGCGCGACGCCATGGTGTTCCAGGCGGCCAAGCGGATCGCCCAGCTCGACGCCGCGCACGAGGGGCTGGTCTTCGGCCGGCTCGACCTGCGCGCGGAGCTGGATCGCGATCCGCGGTACGTCGGCCGGATCGGCCTGCGCGACGACCATCACGACTCGCTGCTGATCGACTGGCGGGCGCCCGCGGCAGCCGTGTTCTACCAGGCGACCGCGGCGGACCCGAAGAACGTCGTCCGCCGCCGCGTGCTCCGCAGCGCCGGCCCCACCGTGGTGAGCGTCGAGGACGAGCTGCTCGACGCCGAGTCCGGCACCGACCTGCCGATCGTCGGCGAGGGGGCGCTGATGGCACAGCTGTCGCGCGCCCGGGACCGCTCGATGCACTCGATCGTCGCGACCATCCAGGCCGAGCAGGACCGGGCGATCCGGGCACCCTCGCGTGGCGTCACCTCGATCTCCGGTGGGCCGGGTACGGGCAAGACGGTCGTCGCGCTGCACCGGGCGGCCTACCTGCTGTACACCGACCGGCGGCGCTACGAGTCGGGCGGCGTGCTCGTCGTCGGACCGAGCGGTGTGTTCATGCGCTACATCGAGCGGGTGCTGCCGTCGCTCGGCGAGACCGCGGTCGCCCTGCGGTCGCTGGGCGAGGTCGTGGACGGGGTACGTGCGACGCGGCACGACGAGCCGGCGGTCGCCGACGTGAAGGGCTCGGCGCGGATGGCCGAGCTGATGCGGCGTACGTCGCGCCAGCAGGCCCCCGGCTCGCCCCGCGAGTACCGGATCTTCTGGCGCGACGACGTGATCGTGCTCGACCCGGGCAAGCTGGGCCAGCTTCGCCGCCAGCTGATGGGTCAGGGCCGTCGCAACCGGCAGATCCCGCGCGTCGCGTCGTCGCTCCTCGACCTGATGTGGCGCCAGGTGCGCGGCGAGCGGGGCCGAGAGCGCGGCCGCGAGGCCTTCAACGACGAGATGCTGTCCAACCAGGTCTTCGTCGACTTCGTCGTGGAGTGGTGGCCGCCTCTGGACGCGCCGACGGTGCTGGGCTGGCTGCGGGACCCCGAGCTCCTCTCGCGGGTGGCCGAGGGCGTGCTGTCGGCGGAGGACCAGCGGCTGCTGTCGAAGTCATGGTCCGGCCAGACCACGCCGTCGGTCGAGGACGTGCCGCTGCTCGACGAGCTGCGGTACGCGCTCGGCGACGTGCCGACGCGCACCGAGGAGGACCACGAGCTCGACGACTTCCTCGGCGGCGACGTACAGGAGCTGACCTCGGCGGTGGAGCGCGAGTACGGCTCCGGCGGCCGGGCCTGGACCCCGCCGACCCACAGCATCGAGGACGACCCGTTCGCCCACGTGCTCGTGGACGAGGCCCAGGACCTCACGCCCATGCAGTGGCGGATGCTGGGCCGTCGCGGCCGCACGGCGTCCTGGACGATCGTCGGCGACCCGGCGCAGTCCTCGTGGCCGGTGCCGTCGGAGGCCGCCTCGGCGCGGGCCGCCGCACTGGAGGGCAAGGAGCTCCACGAGTTCCACCTGTCCACGAACTACCGGAACTCCTCGGAGATCTACGCCTACGCCGCGGCGTACGCCGAGCGCGTCGGCCTGGACGCCGACCTGCCGACCGCCGTCCGGTCCACCGGCGTCTCGCCCCGCGAGGTCACCGGCGTCACCGACCTCGAGGCCGCGACCCGCTCGGCGGTGGCCTCGGTCGCGAGCCAGGTGGGAGGCACCGTCGCCGTCGTCGTCCCGGCCGCCCGCCGCTCCGACGTCAACGCCTGGCTGGCCTCGTGGCCCGAGCTCGCCGCCGACGCGCCCGGCGCCCGCGCCGCCATCGACTCCTCGGTCGCCCCCTCCGGCGAGGACCGGGTCGTCGTCCTCACCGGCCTCGACACCAAGGGCCTGGAGTTCGACGGCATCGTCGTCGTCAGCCCGGCGGAGATCGAGGCCGAGTCCGCCACCGGTACCGCCACCTTGTACGTCGTCCTCACCCGCGCCACCCAGCTCCTCACCGTCATCTCCTAGCGCCCTTTCGGGGGTACTCCCGTGCAGTTCCGGGGTGCCCAGGCCGATTTCACCCCGGAACCGCACGGGACTACCCCGACGTCAGTGGCGCCACAGGCGGTCGGCACGGCCGGTGCGGACGAGGTACTCGTGCACGGTCTCGGGCCGTGGGCGCCAGGGAGGTGGTTCCACGGTCCACGCCCGGGACTCCGGGGGCAGGAACTTGGCACGGGCCCGGGCGTTGCGCATGCGGTCGACCACGAGCCGACGGCGAGGGAGGTCCCCGCCGACCACCTCGAAGAACTCCAGGCCGTGGTCGCGGAACCTCTCCTGCCGTTCCACGTCCGCGCGATGGCGCGGCCCGTCCTTGTGGTCCTCGCCCTGGTACTCGCCGACCAGCCCGGCCTCCACGTCCAGCAAGTCGGGGATGCCGATGAGGTTGCCGTCGAGGTCGAACACCTCGCGGTTGAGCAGCGGCATGGGGAGCTCCGCATCGAGCCGCCAGACCAGGTACATCCGGAACTCCTGCGGCGAGCGACAGTCGTCGACCGCCAGGAGGCCGGCGTCGCGCGCGCCCTGGATGCCGGTCCAGGGTCCGCGGTGGGCGACGTAGGCGTTGAACAGCTGCACCGAGATCAGCCGTGCCGCCGCAGCCATGGAGATCGCGTTGGCCTTCTCGCGCACGCCGTCGATCCGCCGTACCTCGTCGAAGAGCGCCCGCTGCTCGGTGGCCACCGGCAGCCCGTGCACCCACGACCACTCGGAGATCGCCAGCTGTTCTTCGGTCAGGGTGAAGCGCGGGTCGGGTCGCAGCTTCGAGTGCACGACGAGCGGCACCGGCAAGAGCTCGAGGCCGCCCGGTGCGGTGCCGTCGAAGAAGGTGGCTCCGTGCCATCGCAGGGCGGCCCACGCGGTCACGGCGCCGTAGGACCTGATCCGGCCGGCCTGCTCGACGATCCGCTGCTCGACCACGTCGCCGACCACCTCGCTCGGCACGTACATGCCCCATGAGGTCTGCCGCCACCCAGGCCCCCGGGCTTGATCCGCGGTCGGACCGTCGACCCCTGAAGGGTCGATGCCGACGGGCCTGACCAACCCCGAAGGCCTCGGACAGCGCGGGTCCCATCGATGTGCCACCCCCGCACGATCCGCCCGTTGCGCTCACCCCACCCCGGCGTGGCCGAGGGCCTGTGGAGAACCCGGTCCGGAACCGCGCCTGTGGACGATTGGTGGGCTCGCCTTTGGGGGTACTCCCGTGCAGTTCCGGGGTCTCGAGGCGCGATTTGCCCCGCAACCGCACGGGAGTACGCCGCCCGGAGCCGGAACGACCGGACCGCCCGAACCTGGGGAAAGTAGGGTTCCGGCATGTCGGTGGGGCAGGGGACGAGTGCGCGGGAGGCCATCGAGGCGCTGCTGGGGCACGAGGCCTGGGCGATCATCCGGCGGTCGACGCGGGCGGGGGACCGGGACACGGTCGGGCTGGTCGGGGGGACGCGGAGCGTGGTCGAGTCGATCCTCGACGTACCCCTCGAGACCGGCGTACCCCAGACGGACCACATCGCCGACCGGCTGCTGGCCATCCCCTTCCGGCAGGTGCGGGAGCGGGGGTTCGAGGCCCACGACGACGGTACGCCGCTGGTCGTCGTGGACGTGGAGAGCGAGCGCGAGTTCACGGTCGCCGAGATCGTCGAGGCGATCGACGACGTACCGGTCGAGCTCACCGACCGCGGCGGGTTCGACATCGACGACGAGGAGTACGCCAAGCTCGTCGAGGCCGTGATCGCCGACGAGATCGGACAAGGTGAGGGCGCGAACCTCGTCATCGGCCGCCACTACCGGGCAACCGTCGCCGACTGGGGCGCCGCCACGGCGCTGACGGTCCTCAAGCGGCTGCTCGAGCGCGAGCGCGGCGCCTACTGGACCTTTCTGTTCTTCACCGGCGACCGCTACCTCATCGGCGCCAGCCCCGAGCGGCACGTCACGGTCCACGGCGGCGACGTCCGGATGAACCCGATCAGCGGCACGTTCCGCCTCCGCGGCGACAGCGACCTCAAGCCCCGACTGCTGGACTTCCTCGAGGACGAGAAGGAGATCTACGAGCTCTTCATGGTCGTCGACGAGGAGCTCAAGATGATGTGCGACATCTGCACGGAGGGCGGCCAGGTGCTCGGCCCGTTCCTCAAGCCGATGAGCCACCTCATCCACACCGAGTACCTCCTGGCCGGACGCACGACGAGGGACCCCCGCGAGGTACTCCGCGACACCATGTACGCCGCCACGGTCACCGGCTCGCCGGTGGAGAACGCGTGCCGGCTGATCAAGAAGTACGAGACCGAGGGCCGCGGGTACTACGGCGCCGCCCTCGCCATCCTCGGTCGCGACCACGAGGGTGAGCCGGTCGTGGACAGCCCGATCGTGATCCGTACCGCCGACGTCGACCTCGAGGGCCGGCTCACCGTGACCGCCGGGGCCACGCTGGTGCGAGACTCCGACCCGGCGTACGAGGTCGCCGAGACCCACGCCAAGGCCGGCGGCATCCTCAGCGCGTTCGGCCTCGTCCAGCCCGCTCCGGTGCCGAGCGTGAACCTCGCCGAGCTGGTCAACGACGAGGACGTCCTCCTGGCGCTGAACTCGCGCAACCAACGACTGTCCGGCTTCTGGCTGACCGACCAGGCCGGCACCAGCCCCGACCCGCGGCTGCGCGGCAAGCACGTCGTCGTGCTCGACGGCGAGGACGACTTCGTGAAGATGCTGCGCCACCTGCTCGGCGTGCTCGGCATGACGAGCGAGGTCATTCGACACGACGAGTACGACACCGGGCCCGGGCGGACCCACGAACCCGTCCTGGACGCCGCCGACCTGGTGATCGTCGGTCCCGGGCCGGGCGACCCGCGCGATGCCGGCGACCCGAAGATGGCCGTCCTGCGCGGGGTCGTCGACCGCCTGATGGCACGGGAGCAGCCGTTCCTCGCGGTCTGCCTCGGCCACCAGGCGCTCTGTCACCACCTCGGTTTCGACCTCGGGTTCAAGGACATCGTCTTCCAGGGCACCCAGTCGCCGGTCGACATCGACGGCCGCACCGAGCGGGTCGGCTTCTACAACACCTTCGTCGCGCGCACCGGCCGTCCCCTGCCCGACGGCGTCGACGTCGAGGCCGATCCCGCGACCGGTGACATCCACCTGGTCCGTGGCCCGCACTTCCGGGGGATCCAGTTCCACGCCGAGTCGATCCTCACCGAGCACGGCTACGACCTCGTTCACGACCTGGTGCGCGACCTGGTCCGCTAGGCACGGGACAACCCGATGTCTCGTCGGCCCGACGAGGGGTCCACGCTGCCGCGGCGGGGCCAGTTCTGGCCCGCCCGCTTGGGCCAGCGGTCAGAATCGGTGCATGCGTCGCGCCCCGATCGCCACGGTGGCGTGCACCGTCACGGTGCTGCTGGCCGCCGCCTGCGGGGGATCGCCGGGGGCCGACCGCGCGACCGACCGCGCGACCGACCGCGCCGATGCGCGGGGAACCGAACCCGGAGTGGTCGCCCGCCCGGCAGTACGGCATGCGGTCGACACACCGATCCCCGACCCGCGACGGCCGAACGTCGTGTTCGTGCTGATGGACGACTTCTCGATGGACCTGCTCCGCACCATGCGCAGCGCGAGGTACATGGCGCGGCACGGCGCGTCGTACGACAACGCCTTCGTGGTCGACTCGCTGTGCTGCGTGTCGAGGAGCGCGACGTTCACGGGCCAGTACCCGCACCAGACCGGCGTCCTCACCAACACCTCGAACCTGCCGAACCGCGAGGGGCCGCTCGGCGGCTGGCGCGGCTTCGCCCGGCACGGCAACGGGGACCGTACCTTCGCGGTCCGCCTTCAGGACGCGGGCTACACCACGGGGTACGTCGGCAAGTACCTCAACGGCTACGAGGTGCGCGCCCGTGACCAGGCGCTGCCACCCACGCCGCCCGGGTGGTCGGACTTCCGCGCGATCTTCGGGACGGCGTACGACGGGTGGAACTTCCAGGGCATGCGGCCCGGGCCCAAGGGCACCAGCGTGCTGCGCAGCTGGCCGGCGCCGCCGGCCTCCGCGTCGAGGAAGAAGAAGGACCGCGCGTACGCCGGCACCGTGATCGGCGGCCTGGCCATGAAGTTCCTCCGCGAGCACCGCGGCGACCGCCGGCCGTTCTTCCTCGAGGTCGCGCCGTATGCGCCGCACGGCCGGGTCGACGACCAACCGGCGTACGCCGACGAGTCGCTGTTCCCGGCCGCCTTCCGCGACCAGCCCGGCGGCTCGAAGAGGTACGGCGACTGCGGGCGGGTCGCGTGTCGCAGCCTGACCACGAAGGACCTGCCCGGGTTCGGTGACCGGCGCGCGGACAACCGGCCCGACTACCGAGGCGGCCGTGCCGCACCCCAGTGGAACCGCGACCCGCTGACCCTGACGCGGTCGCAGGCGCAGACGAACCTCCGCGACCGGGCGCGAATGGCGCGGTCGGTCGACCGCCTGGTGATGCGGATCCTGCGCTCGGCCGACGAGCACACCTACGTGGTGCTGACCTCCGACAACGGCTTCCACCTCGGCCAGCTCGGTCTGCTGCGCGGCAAGGGGACGGCCTACGACACCGACACTCATGTACCCCTCCTCGTCGTCGGCCCCGGCGTGGTCCCCGGCCCGCGCGCGACGATGGTCAGCAACATCGACTGGGCGCCGACCTTCGAGGAACTGGCGGGCGTCGGCAGCCCGGCGTACCGCTCCGGCGCCTCCCTGGTGCCGACCTTCACCGACCCGGCCGCGCGGGTGGGCGACTACGTGTACTTCGAGCACACCTTCTCGAAGTCGCGGCCCGGCGCGGACCCGGACCGGCCGTTCACGGGCGGCGGGCTCAACGTGATCCCGTCGTACGTCGCCGTCCGCAGCCGCACCGCGCTGCTGGTCCGCAACGACCTCGACCCGCGCTGGGGCCACCACCGCTACGCCTACGAGCTGTACGACTACGGCGATCACGCCTGGGAGCGCACCAACGCCTACGACGACCCGGCGCACGCCGCCGACACCGCCGAGCTGATGGCGAAGCTCGAGCAGTGGGACTCCTGCGCCCACCTGCGCGGCGCGGATCCGGTGCCGGCCTCGTGCGGTTCGCTGACCCTGGAGTCGCCGCTAGGTTGAGCGCGTGCCGGACGTTGTCGTGGTGGACCACCACGACTCCTACACGTGGAACCTGGTCCATCTGGTCGCCATCGTGACGGGCACGCTGCCCGACGTCGTCCAGCACGACGAGGTGGCGGTGGCCGACGTGCTGGCGTACTCCCACGTGGTGCTCTCGCCCGGGCCGGGCAGGCCCACCGACCCGCACGACTTCGCGGTCGGCCTCGGCGTCCTGCGCGCGGGCACCCGGCCGGTCCTCGGGGTCTGCCTCGGCATGCAGGGCCTGGTGACGGCGTACGGCGGAGTGGTCGACCTCGTCGAGCCGGCGCACGGCGAGCTGGCGGCCGTGACGCACGACGGCCGCGGCGTGTTCGCGGGGTTGCCGCAGGAGTTCAAGGCCGTCCGCTACCACTCGCTCGCCGCGCTCACCGTGCCCGACCCGCTGGTCGTCACGGCCCGCGGCGACGACGGCACCGTGATGGGGGTGCGGCACACGTCGCTGCCGCTCGAGGGCGTGCAGTTCCACCCCGAGTCGGTGCTCAGCGAGCACGGCGCCCAGTTGGTCGCGAACTTCCTGGGGTCCTGCCGTGGATGAAGTCGTCGACTTCTTCGCCGGCATCGCCGCGGAGCACCCGCGGTGCTTCTGGCTCGACGGCGGCGGCGCTCGCGAGTGGTCGGGCCGCAGGTCGATGGTCGGCTGGCTCGACGAGGACGACGTGTCGCTGACCTTCCACGCCGGCCCCCGGGAGGTACGCCGCCACTCCGGCGGTCGGGTCGAGGTCGTCGGGTCCGACGTGTTCGAGGTGCTCGGGGCCGAGCTCGCCACGGGATCGCCGGACGACCAGTGGTTCGGGTACTTCGGGTACGCCGCCCGCCCCGACCTGTTCCCCGCCGCCCCCGACCCGCACCTCCCCGACGCGGTGTGGATGCGGACGACCCAGTTCCGGTTCTTCGATCACGAGCTCGCCATTGGTCACGAACGCCATCCTGGAAGCGCTCCCACACCGCCTTTGGTCCCAAACGCCATCGCCCAGCAACCCCCGGACGAGTACGCCGCGGCGTTCGGTCGCGTCCAGGAGCACCTGCGGGCGGGCAACTCCTACGAGGTGAACCTGACCTACCGGACCGAGACGCCGAGTGACCTCGCCCCGCTGGCGGCGTACCTGCGGCTGCGCGCCGTGAACCCAGCGCCGTACGCCGGCTACCTCCAGCACGACGTACCCGGTCACCGGGCCTGGCTGCTCAGCTCGTCGCCGGAGCGGTATGCCCTGGTCACCGCCGACCGCGTCCTGGAGACCAAGCCGATCAAGGGCACCACCCTGCGCGGCTCGACGCCCGAGGAGGACGAGGAGGCGCGTGCCCGCCTCGCCGGCGACGCGAAGTTCCGCAGCGAGAACCTGATGATCGTCGACCTGCTCCGCAACGACCTGTCGATGGTCTGCGACCCGGGCACCGTCGAGGTGCCGGTGGTGATGGACGTCGAGTCCTACCCGAGCGTGCACCAGCTCGTCTCGACCGTCCGCGGCCGGCTGACCGACGGCGTCTCGACCGTGGCCGCGCTGCGCGCGCTCTTCCCCGCAGGCTCGATGACCGGCGCGCCCAAGCTCCGCACCATGCAGATCGTCGAGGAGGTGGAGGCAACGCCGCGGGGGGTGTACGCCGGGGCGTTCGGCTGGCTCGCCGCCGACGGCCGCGCCGACCTCGGCGTGGTGATCCGGTCGCTGATGACGAGCGGCGACGGCGTCTACCGCCTCGGCACCGGCGGCGGGATCACGGTCCGGTCCGACGTCGAGGAGGAGTACGCCGAGTCGCGCTGGAAGGCGGCCCGGCTGCTGGCCGCCCTGGGGCTCACCCCGGCGGGTTCCCCGCCACCACCAGCCCCGCCAGCCTGACGGCCAGCCGTTCGGCACGGCCGAGGTCGCCCCGGTGGACCACAACCGTGTGGATGACGAAGCCCTGCTGCGCGAACAGCGTCACCGACGGCCGATCCCCGGGGTTGAGGATCACGGCGGCGTCGTCGGTGCCCGGGACGTCGACCGGGTGGTGAGCCAGGCGGTCGACTCCGATGTAGAGCCCGACGATCGTGCCGAGAGACCTGACGTCCGGGGCGGAGACGAGGTCCACCTCCGGCCCGTAGCGGCACTCGAGCCTCCGCGCGTTGGTCGGGTGGGGGATCCGGCGATCCGTCACCGGCCGGCCGAGCACCCGGCTCACCACGCGCGCCGGGACCACCGCGCAGGGGTGGCGCAGGTCGGCCGGCGTGTGCGAGGCGAACGAGTCGCCGGTCGCGGCGGGCGCCGCGGGAGCGGTCGAGGAGTCGGTGCCGCTGCAGCCCACGAGCAGCAGGGTGACGACGAACAGCCACCACGCGCGGGTCACCGCTCCATGGTGACCGTCCGGACAAGCGGCACCGGCGGCGCCGTCGGTGGGGAGACGGCGCCGCCGGCGTCGGATGGACGCCTCAGCCGAGGGTCAGAGACCCAGGTTGAGCGCGTCCAGGATCTGGTTGAGCAGGTCGTTCAGCTGAGCCAGCAGCCCGGCGAGCGGGCCGCCGTCGAGCAGACCGGTCACTGCGCAGAGCAGGTTGCCGAGCAGGTTGCCCGCACCAGAGGCCGCGACGATGTCGAGCACGACCTTGTCCAGGTGTACCTGAAGACCGAGCAGGTCGAGGTCCAGCGGCGCGAGCACCAGGTGCAGGATGTCGCAGGTCGCGGCCGCGGCGGCCGTGGTCCCACTCCGGAGACCGGCGAGCCCGTGGCCGTCGATCGACTTCACCTTGAGGGTGCGGAGCACCGAGAAGGTCTCCTTGCTGCCGTCGGCCGCAGTGATGACGCCGTCGACGACGCCCTTGACCGACTGCTTGCCGTTGGTCTTCTTGAACTTCAGCGGCGTGAACGTGCCGCTCACCTTCCGGCCGTCGTCGGTCGTGCCCTTGATCGTGGACTTCAGCTTGCCGTTGGCCGTCTGCGCCACGGCGCCACGGTCGACGGATCCACCGTCGCTCGCGGTGGCCGCGCCACCGACGAACAGGACTCCGACGAGCGTCACGGCCAGCGCGACGAGCGTCGCGATCGGACGCTTCAACGTCCCGAGCTTCGCGTGCATGTAACTGGTCTCCCTCCCGACCGCCGCAACGGGATGGCCGATGCCATCCCTCCGAGGTGCGTCGGCCGTCCGACCGACGTTAGGTGGCGTCTGGGGTCGGTGATCCACCCACAGGGGTGTTACTCGCGCGTACGCGTTCCGTCGGTACGCCGCCGGGCGCACGGGCCGCCGGATGCTCGGGTCCGCCGGGCAGCCACATGGTGAGGCGGGCCCCGCCGCCGGGGGATCGGCCGGCGTACACCGCTCCCGAATGGCGTCCGACGACCTGCTGCACGATGGCCAGGCCGAGGCCCGAGCCGGGCATCGACCGGGACTCGCGGGAGCGGTAGAAGCGCTCGAAGACGTGCGGCAGGTCCGCCGGGTCGATGCCAGGACCCTGGTCGTCCACGGTCAGCACGCCGTTGGCGAGCCGGACGGTGACCGTGCTTCCCTCCGGCCCCCACTTCGCCGCGTTGTCGAGCAGGTTGGTCACGGCTCGCTCGACCGCGCCGGACTCACCGATGACCCACCAGGGCAGGGTGACCACGTCGAGCTGGGTCCGCGGCGCGCGGAGCCGGACCCGGGAGACGGCGCGGTCGACGATCTCGGCGAGGTCGAAGGTCTCCACCACGTGGGTGAGCGGCTCGTCGCGGGCCAGCTCGACCAGGTCCCCGACGAGCGTGGTGAGCTCCTCGAGCTGGGCGCGGACGTCGTCCAGCAGCTCCTCGCGCTGCTCGGCCGGCAGCCCGCCCGACGTGTCTGCCAGGGTGTCGGCCTGGGTCAGGAGGTCGAGGTTCGTGCGCAGGGACGTGAGGGGCGTGCGCAGCTCGTGGCCGGCGTCGGCGACCAGACGGCGCTGGCGGTCACGTGACGCGGACAGCGCGAGAAGCATGGCGTTGAAGGCCGTGGCGAGACGGGCGATCTCGTCGTCACCCTCGACCGGGAGGGGTCCGAGCTGCTCGGTCCGGGCGATCTCCTCGACGGCCGTCGTCAGGCGGCGCACCGGCCGCAGGCCGTTGCGAGCCACGGCCCAGCCCGCGGCGGCGGCGCCGATCACGCCGGCCAGCCCGAAGAGCAGCATCACCGCCCCCAGCCGCTTCAGGACTGTCTCTTGTGGCCCGAGCGGCTGGGCCAGCACGAGCGCGACGTCCTGCTGCGGCGTCGGCACGGTCGCGACCCGGTAGTGCGTGGTGCCGGCGACGATGGTGCGGATGCTCTGCGAGCTCTTCCCGCCCGCCACGTCGAGCTCCGGCGACCCCAGCCGGATGTTCGGGCCCTCGTCGACCGTCGTGACGTCGCCTTGGCTCGTGATGACCGCGATCCGGATGTCGGCCGCGCCGAACGCCCATGACGGCACCCGGTCCGCGGCCAGCACGTCGGGCAGGACGTTGGCCTTGGCCGCGCGCTTGGCCCGGTCGAGCAGCGAGTCGTCGAGGGAGGCCTGCATCTGGATGCGGACGGTGAGGAACACCGCGAGCGCGACGAGGGCGACGGCCAGGCCGACCGCGAGCGTGGTGAGCAGGATGACCCGGCTGGCCAACGAGCGGCGGTAGTGCCAGCCGGACTGCGGCCAGACCTGTCCGGCCGGCGCGAGGTTCATGTCTCTTTGAGGACGTAGCCCACGCCGCGGACCGTGTGGATCAGGCGCGACTCGCCCTCCGCCTCGGTCTTGCGCCGCAGGTACCCGACGTACACCTCGAGCGAGTTGGCGGTGGTGGGGAAGTCGTAGCCCCACACCTCCTCGAGGATGAACGACCGCTCGAGCACCCGGCGGGGCCGGCGCAGGAACATCTCGAGCAACGTGAACTCCGTGCGCGTCAGCGGGATGTCCCGGCTCGCCCGCTGCACCTCGCGGCTGCCGAGGTCCATCGTCACGTCGGAGAAGGCCAGCACCTCGGTGTCGGCGCCCTCCGCCGGGACCGCCCGGCGCAGCAGCGCGCGCAGCCGGGCCAGCAGCTCCTGCAGCGCGAACGGCTTGGTGAGGTAGTCGTCGGCGCCGGCGTCGAGGCCCTCGACCCGGTCGCCGACCGCGTCGCGCGCGGTGAGGACGAGGATCGGTACGTCGTTGCGGGCGCTGCGCAGCGCCCGGGTCGCCTCGATGCCGTCGAGCCGCGGCATCATCACGTCCATGATCACCACGTCGGGGTCGGTCACCCCGATGCCGGCGAGCGCCTCGGCCCCGTCGGTGGCCATGGCCACCTCGTAGCCGTTGAACTCCAGGGACCGCCGCAGCGACTCCCGCACGGCCTTGTCGTCGTCGACCACCAGGACGCGCGGCTTCGCGCCGGCCTCTCCGGTGGTCCCGCTCATCCCCCCATGATGCCGTCCCAGCCTGAACCGCGCCTGAGGACGCCGGCGCTAGAGGTAGCGAGCGGCCGTGGCGCCGGCCCGGGCGCCGTACCCGCCGCCGAACAGGCAGGCGTGCACGAGCAGCGGGAAGAGCTGGTGCACGCCGGCGCGGTCCATCCAGCCGTCGGCGAGCGGTGTCGCCTCGACGTAGGCGTCCATCACCCGCGGCAGGTGCGGCAGCCCGAACAGGGCCAGCATCGCCAGGTCGGTCTCGCGGTGCCCGCCGTGGGCGGCCGGGTCGATGACCCAGACGCGTTGCTCGGTGCCCCACAGGACGTTGCCGTTCCAGAGGTCGCCGTGCAGGCGGGCCGGCGGCTCGTCGGGAACCAGGTCGGCGAGCCTGGCCACGACGGACTCCACGTGGATCGCCTCGTCGGGCGTGATCCGGCCGCGGTCGCGGGCCAGCTTGAGGTAGGGCAGCACCCGGCGCTGGCCGAAGAACTCCGCCCAGGTGGGCGCGGCCTTGTTCAGGAGGGGCAGGCGGGCGATGAAGCCGTCGCGCTCGCCGCCGTACGTCGCGGCGCCGGCCCGGTGGGTGGCGGCCAGGGCCCGGCCGAACGACGTGGCAGCGTCCGCGGACGGGCGGCCCGGCTCGACCCAGCGCAGGATCAGGCAGCCGTCGTCGGCGGCCAGCACCTCCGGAACCCCGAGGGTGCCTTCACCTGGCTCAGCCAGCCAGCGCAGCCCCTCGGCCTCTCTGGCGAAGAACCCGTCCGGCGCGTTGTTGAGCGTCTTCATCAACGCGGTGGTGCCGTCGGAGAGCCGCAGCTTGGTGGCCACGCAGACGTCGCCGCCGTTGACGGGAGCGGTCGCGACGACGGCAGCGCCGAGGAGCTCCTCGGCGTGCCGGGCGACGAGGGGCTGGCGCGTCATGCGGTGCCGGTCGCTCTCGAGCCGAGGTCGCTCTCGAGGGCCGCGACGAGCGCGGCCGACGTACGTTCGACCATCGACAGCACCTCCTCGAACCCGGCGTCCCCACCGTAGTACGGGTCCGGTACGTCGCCACCCGGGTCGGCCGGATCGAAGGCGCGGAAGAGCATCACTCTCGGTGAGACGCCACCGAGGTCGTCGATGTTGTCGTGGTCCATGGCGAGGATCAGGTCCAGGTGGTCGGACGAGCCGGCGTCGTGCTGCCGGGCTCGGTGCCGGGTCGGGTCGTACCCGGCTGCCGACAGCGTCGCCGCCGCCCGGCGGTCCATCCGGTTCCCGACGTGCCAGTCGCCCGTGCCGCTGCTGGTCACCTGGACCACGCCGCCGAGGCCGACCTCGGCGATCCGCTCCTCCAGCACGACGTGCGCCATGGGCGAGCGGCAGATGTTGCCGAGGCAGACCAGCTCGATCCGGTACCGGCCGGGCTCCCGCGGGGCAGGGAGCCTCACTTGTCGATCAGCCGGTTCACGCCCCAGGTGACGATCGTGATCACGATCGCCCCACCGACGGCGGTCATGAACCCGTCGACGTGGAACCCGATGTCCAGCTTGTCGGAGAGCCACGCGGTCAGCTGGAGCATGAACGCGTTGATGACGACCAGGAACAGCCCGACGGTCACGATCACCAGCGGCAGCGACAGCAGCGTGAGCATCGGCTTCACGATCGCCGTCACGACACCGAGGATCAGCGCCACGATCAGCAACGGCAGCAGCTTCTCCTCGATCTCGGGTTGGCCGCTCGAGGGACCGTTGAACCGGATCCCGTCGAAGAGCCACGCCGCGACCGCCAGGGCGACGGCGTTGGTGACCAGCCAGGTGACGACACGCATGAGTCCCACCCAACGACACTACTGGGGGGCTACTGATCCGGCTGCAGACCCAGTCGCTCGAGGATGGCGGCCTCGCCGTCGGCGAGGTGCCGCTCGAGCTCCTGCTCGGCCGCCGCGACGTCGCCCGCCTCCAGCAGGTCGACGAGGAGAGCATGGGCGGCGACCTGGTCGCTGGCGTTGCGGCGGGCCCGCTCGACCTGGGCCAGTGCGAGCCGCAGCTCCGCGTGGATCGAGGCGGCCATGGCGACCAGGCGCGGCGAACCGGTCAGGCCCACGAACGACAGGTGGATGGCCAGGTGCCGGCGGTTCAGCTCCTCGTAGGACGCGTTGCCCGCCACCGCGGCGGCGTACTCCTCCAGTGACGTGCGCACCGCCTTGCGGTCGCTGTCCTCCGCGGTCGTCCAGTGTCGTACGCCGGCCAACTCGAGGACCTCCCGGGCACGGGAGACGTCGCTGATCGACGCTGGGTCGGGGGTCGAGACGGCGACGCCGCGGTGCGGCTCGCGGGTGGCGAGGCCCTCGCCGACGAGGACCGTGAGCGCCTCGCGGACGGTGGGCCGGGAGACGCCGAGGGACTCGGCCAGCGCGACCTCGCGCAGTGGTGTGCCGGACTCGAGGTCGCCCTCGAAGACCGCCCGGCGGAGCTCCTCGACGACCCGGTCGACGGTGGAGGAGTGCTCGACGTTGAGCGAGCCGAACGGGTCGTCCGACCTCGTCGCGGCGCTCACCCCCCCAGTGTCTGACAAAACTCGCCGGCACTGGAATCGATGTGCCACACTCACGGTTGTCAGGTTGTCAGACAATCAATCGTGTGGAGGTGTGTGGTGGAGCTGAAGTGGGGTCGTCGGTACGCGATGGTGCGGCCCGACCATTTCCGGGTCGAGTACCAGATCAACCCGTTCATGGACCTCTCCCAGCAGCCGGATCCCGCCCTGACCCGTGAGCAGTGGGCCGGCCTGGTCGCCGCCATCCGCGCCGCCGGCGCCCAGGTCGAGGTGGTCGAGCAGCGACCCGACGCTCCCGACATGGTCTACGCGATGAACCTCGGGTTCGTCGTCGAGCCGCCCGAGGGCCCGCTCGTCTCCTCCTCCGCCGGCCTCGCCGTGATGTCGCACATGCGATACGCCGAGCGCCGGATGGAGACCTCCACCGCGGCCGCGTGGTTCGCCGGCCGCGGCGTCTCGGTCTCCTACGTCGGCCGCGAGGGCGTCGGCGCGCACCTCGAGGCGGGCGACGCGTTCGCGTGGGGCGACAGCCTGGTCGTCGGGTACGGCCCGCGCACCGACGAGCTGGGCCTCAAGGCGCTGGCCACCGAGCTGTCGGTCCGGGTCCGCGGCGTACGCATCACCCACCCCGGCATGTACCACCTCGACCTGGCGTTCTGCCCGCTCGACGACCGCCGGGCGATCATCTGTCCGGCGGCGTTCGACGAGGAGTCGGCGGCCGCCTTGCTGGCGCTGGTGCCGGAGCCGTTGGTGATCACCGAGGAGGAGGCGCTGACCACGTTCGCCGCCAACTCGATCGTGATCGGCTCCACGGTCCTGATGCCCATGGCAGCGGACAACGCCAACGCCCGCATCGTCGCTCGGCTCGAGGAGTGGGGCTTCGCGGTCGTGCTCGTGGACGTCTCCCAGTTCCACCTCGGTGGCGGCTCGGTCCGCTGCCTGACCAACCCCCTCGACGTCCGCCTCGGCCGCGACCTCCCCCTCCTCCCGTCCGGCGAGGTCGTGCTGCCGTGAGTCCGGGACGGTCACGGCCGCCAGAGGGTCGCCAGTAGCCTCGCGGCATGGTTCCGGCGGGGGGCGTCCACGTGATGCTCGCCGGGGCGGGGGTCTCGGGGGCGTTCTTCGCCCTGGTCGCGCTCGGGTTGCGCCGCAGCGTCGGCAGCGTGACGGCCTGGGCCATCGCCGGCTTCCTCTGGTCGCTCGTCGTGATCGCCCTGGTGACGCTGCTGCCCGCGCAGGCGGACGTCGGGGTCGTGTCTGCCGAGGGCCGGGCGACCAGCTGCTCGATGGACCTCGGCGGGCCGGCGCCGGACGGGTTCTGGATCCTCGCCGGCGGCCAGCGCCTGCTGAACACCGTCCTGTTCGTACCCTCCGGCGCACTGCTCGTCCTGGCCGCGAGCCGTTGGCGGATCGGCTGGCTGGCGGTACCGATGGGGCTGGCCGGCCTCGCGGCGTACTCCGTCGCGATCGAGCTCGTCCAGCTCGAGCTCGCCCGCATCGACCGCGCCTGCGACGTGACCGACGTGGTCGACAACGTCTCCGGCGCCGTCGTCGGGGTCGGGATCGGGCTGGTGCTGATGCTGCTCTTCCGGCCCTGGCGCCACCGTCGCTCGTGACCGGTGGGCTCGCCCGGCTCGACCACCGAACAGGGGCTTATCGCTGGTCGAGCCCGGGCCCGGCTCGACCTCCGAAAGAGGTCTCATCGCTGGTCGAGCCCGCCCGGCTGACCAGCGAGCGGTGTCGAGACCGCTGGTCGACGCTCGCGCGGGTCTCGACTACCGAGGGGCTCGCCGCAGGGGCTCGCCCGGCTCGACCACCGAAGGGGGCTTATCGCTGGTCGAGCCCGCGAGCGCCAGCGAGCGGTGTCGAGACCCTGTAGCGCTCGCGGGGTCTCGACTCGGGCTCGCCCAGGGGCTCGCCCGGCTCGACCACCGAAAGGGGGCTAATCGCTGGTCGAGCCCGCGCCGGCTCGACCACCGAAGGGGGCTTATCGCTGGTCGAGCCCGCGCCGGCTCGACCACCGAAGGGGGCTTATCGCTGGTCGAGCCCGCGAGCGCCAGCGAGCGGTGTCGAGACCCTGCAACGCTCGCGGGGTCTCGACTCGGGCTCGCCCAGGGGCTCGCCCGGCTCGACCACCGAAGGGGGCTTATCGCTGGTCGAGCCCGCGCCCGGCTCGACCAGCGAGGGCAACTAGCCTGCGAGCCATGACGACCAGCCCCCAGCCACGCGCCGCCGTCAGCCAGATCCCGGAGTACGTCGCCGGCAAGCCGCCGGCCGCCCGCGTGGACCTGACGACGTACAAGCTGTCGTCCAACGAGAACCCGTACCCGCCGCTGCCCGGCGTGGTCGAGGCCGCCATGAGTGCGGTGCGGACCATGAACCGGTACCCGGACATGGGCAGCACGGCGCTGTACGACGCCCTCAGCGCCAAGCTCGGGGTGCCGACCGGCGACATCGCCCTGGCGACCGGCTCCGTCGCGCTGATCTACCAGCTCGTGCAGGCGTTCTGCGAACCCGACGACGAGGTCGTGTTCGCCTGGCGGTCGTTCGAGGCGTACCCGATCGCGGTCACCGCCGCCTCCGCCCGCATGGTCCGCGTGCCCGTCCTCGCCGACGGCCGCCACGACCTCGACGCGATGGCCGCGGCCGTCACGGACCGCACCAAAGTCGTCCTCGTCTGCACGCCCAACAACCCGACCGGCCCGGCCGTCACCCAGGCCGAGCTCGACGCCTTCTTGGCGAAGGTCCCGCCCCACGTGCTGGTGGTGGTGGACGAGGCGTACGTCGAGTTCGTGCGGATGGCCGACCCGGTCGACGGGATAGCGACCTACCAGCGCCACGAGAACGTGCTGCTCACCCGCACGTTCTCCAAGGCCTACGGGCTGGCCGGCTTCCGGGTCGGGTACGCCGTCGGCCCGGCGCCACTGGCCCAGGCGCTGCGAGCGGTGTCGCTGCCGTTCGGCGTCTCGGCCGTGGCCCAGGCCGCGGCCGTGGCGAGCCTCGAGCGCGAGCCCGAGCTCTTCGAGCGGGTCGAGGCGCTCGTCGCCGAGCGCGCCCGGGTCGTGGGCGGGCTCGCCGATGCCGGGTTCCCGGCACCGGAGCCGCAGGGCAACTTCGTCTGGCTCGAGCTGGGGGACCGCACCCTCGACTTCGCCAAGGCTGCCGACGAGGTCGGCATCGTGGTGCGGCCCTTCGCCGGCGAGGGGGCCCGTGTGACGGTCGCCGAGACCGAGGCCAACGACCGGCTGGTCACCCTCGTCGGGACATGGGTACTCGGCGACTGACACCTGGCGCCCGGCGCCGTGCACACCGGCGGCGGGGGGGTTCTCAGGGTGTCGAGGGGGCGACCGTCGGGTCGGTGGTGACCGTCGTGGTGTCGGTGACCGTCGGCGAGCCGGTCGGCTCCGTCACGGTCGGGGTCACGGTCGGCGTCACCGTCGGGGTCACGGTCGGGGTCACCGTTGCCGACGGGGTCGGTGTCGGTGACGGAGTGGGTGGCGGCGGTGGCGGGAGGAGTCCGGCGACCCATCCGCCGAGGTAGGGCCGGGAGGCCGCGGACCAGGTGAGGTTCACGCCGTACAGCGCCCGCACGCCGTGCCGCTTCTTGGGCCGGTCCTTGTTCCAGTCGGGCGGGCACGGGTACCGCTCGCGGTAGCAGGTCCATGCGTGGAAGTAGAGCTGGGTGGTGCCGTCGCGGCGCCGGACGACGTCGGCACCGCCGGGCCCGCACAGGTTGTTGGCTGTCGACAGCAGAAGCTTGGGCGTGGCCCGGGACCAGTCCTTGAAGCTCGGCGACTTGCGCCAGAACGTGCGGTAGCCGCACCGGCCGAACCACCCTACGGAGGTGAACATCACCCACTTGTTGCCCTGCCGGACGACGACCGGGTTCTCCTCGATGCCTGTGTTCGACGTGAGGAACATGCTCATCTGGCCCCGCTGGACCCGTCGCCCGCGTTGCGACAGCTTGACCAGGCGGATCGACGAGGGCTGGCCCTGGGTGCGGTAGACGAGGAAGCGCTGGCCCCGGTTGCCGGTGAAGGCCGACGGGTCGATGACGCCGCGCGTCTGGGAGACCTTGCCGAGGACGCGCGTCGGCGGGGTGTCGCCGGCGCGCGGGACGCCGGGCACGACCGGGCAGACGAGCGGCGCGCTGCCGACCGGTGTGTACGGGCCGAAGGCCTTCTTCGACACGGCCACGCCGATACAGCGGGAGTTCTCGTCGGCGCCGGCGATCGGGGCGGCGAAGTACATCAGCCAGCCACCGGGCGCGCGTTGGATGTCGGGGGCCCAGAGCTCCGCGGAGGTCGCCCAGCTCGGGCGGCGGGTGAGTGCCGGCGTACCGATCACGTTGAACAACATCGAGCCCGCCTGGTTGCGGGCGATGTTGAGGTTGGGGGCCGTGGCCGCACCGACCAGGCCGACCCGCGCGTCGACCACAGTGGGGTCCGCGAACGATCGCGACCACAGCAAGGGCGCGGGGATGCCGTACGTGCGCTTGGCCGACTGCTGCGCGGCACCGGCCGGGTTGCCCTCGGTGGCGGCGAGCGGGACGAGCAGGGCGAGGGCGGCGAGGACGGCGACGAGAGGTACGGCCGAGGATTTCAGCCAGGACTGGTCTCGTGGTCGGCTCGGCCGCCCGGCCGGACGGCTGGTCATGGCAAAGGGGACCCGGGACATGGGCTCTAGTCTGACAAGCGTGGGTGCTGGTCATGGACACGGGCATGCCTCCGGGCGCGCCGCCGACCGTGGCCGGCTGCGGCTGGTGCTCGCGATCACCGTCGTCGTGCTGGTCGTCGAGCTGGTCGGCGCGTGGCTTGCCTCGTCCCTCGCCCTTCTCGCGGACGCCGGGCACCTCGCCACCGACGGCGCCGCCGTTGCGCTGGCGCTGGGGGCGTCGTACGTCGCCACGATGCGGGGCGGCCCGCGGTCGACCTTCGGGTATCACCGAGCCGAGATCCTGGCCGCGCTGGTGAACGCAGTGGTGCTGCTGGTGGTGTGCGGCTACCTCGCGTACGCCGGGTTCGACCGGCTTCGCTCACCAGACTCCGTGGAGGTGAGAGCCGGGCTGCTGATCGGGTTCGCCGCGGTCGGCCTGGTGGCCAACGCGGGCTCGCTGTTCGTGCTCAACCGGTCGGACACCGGCTCCCTGAACCTGCGCGCCGCCGCCCTCGAGGTGACCGCCGACATGGTCGGCTCCGCCGCGGCCCTGTCCGCCGGTGTCGTGATCGCGCTGACCGGCTGGGTGCAGGCGGACGCTATCGCCTCGTTGCTGATCGCCGTCCTGATCCTGCCGCGTTCCTGGACCCTGCTGAAGGAGTCGTCGGCGGTCCTGCTCGAGATCGCCCCGGCAGGGCTCGACCTGGACGCCGTACGCCGCCACGTCGCCGACATGCCCGGCGTGGTCGAGGTCCACGACCTCCACGCCTGGACCATCACCAGCGGCATCCCCAGCCTGTCGGCCCATGTGACGGTCACCGACGAGGCCCTGGCCGAGCACGGCGTCGGCGGCATCCTCGACCGCCTGTGCGAGTGCGTCGGCACCCACTTCGACGTCCGCCACGCCACCTTCCAGATCGAGCCCCTGTCCCACCGCGCCCACGAGGATCTCGGCGACCTGCACGCGTGAGACCCTCGAGTGGTTTCGAGGCCCGGCCGTGAACGGCCTTGAACGGCCTCGTACCTCAACCACCGAACAATCGGTGGTTGAGGTGCGAGGAGCTAGCGACGAGCCTCGACACCACCCAGGAAGGGCAGGACCAGCTCCTCCCAGAGGTCCTGGTGACGGGCGCGGAAGAAGCCGTGATGGCCCATCCGGGGTACCTCGAGCTGGGCCGGGCTGTACCGCTGGCGGATCTGGTCGGCGTTCACGAACCGGTCGTGGAGGTCGGCGATGCTGGCGTCGCTCATCAGCTCGTCGTCGGTGAAGGACAGCGACGTCATCGGCGTGGTGACCGAGGCGAACCGCTCGGCGGCGTTCGGGACGTCCACGCCGAGGTACTCCTCGTGCATGCACCAGCGCCCCCACTGCCGCATCACGCCGGAGGGCAGGTCGTGCAGGACGCCGAGGCGGCGGCCGGGGTAGTAGCCCGCCACTCGCGACGCGACCGGGGCGATCCCGCGCCACAGGAGGGGGGCACGCCAGCGGACCGCGGGCGCGTTCAGCCGCCAGTACCCGGTGCCGGACGCCACCGTGACGATCCGCGCGAGCCGCGAGTGGTCGACGAACGGGACCGCCTGGCCGCCGAGGCTGTGGCCGACCCAGGTCACCGGGAGGCCGTCGGAGGAAGCGAGCGCGTGGTCCAGGGCGTCGGCCATGTCGCCGAACCACCGGAGCACGTCGGCGTCCTCCGCCTTCATCGCGTCGACCGACTCCATGCCGCGCAGGTCGAAGGTCAGCGTGCGGTAGCCCTGGGTGGCCAGCCAGGTGGCGAACGCCGCGTAGTACGACGCCGGCGTCGCCATCGCCGGGGCTATCACCACCACACCGACCGGCGTCGTCCCGGTCGGCTCGAACCAGGTGCCGGCGAGCGCGCGCCCGTCGTCGGCGTTGATGGTCAGGCTGTCGCGTCGTACGTCGTTATGACGACCGTCATAGAGCATGCGAGGAGACTATGACGACTGTCTTAGAAGTGCAACACTGGGTCTCGTGACCTCCGACACCCGCCCCGACACCCGCCCTGACACCCGCCCTGACACCCGCAGGCGGATGGTCCACGGCGCGGCCCGCGCGATCGGCACCCGCGGCGTCGGTGCGATGAGCCTGCGCGACCTGGCCAAGGAGGCCGGCGTACCGCTGGGGTCGACGTACCACCACTTCCCCGGTGGCAAGGCCCAGCTGGCGGAGGAGGCCGTCACCTCGACCGGCCGGCAGGTCGCCAAGCTGGTCGACTCCGCACGCGAGCAGGGGATCGAGGGTGCCATCGGCGCGTTCACCCGGGTCTGGCGCGAGCTGCTCGTCGAGACCGACTTCCGCACCGGCTGTCCCGTGCTCGCCGTGGCCACGGGGGACGACCCGGAGCTGACCGAGACCGCCCGCGGGATCTTCGCCTCGTGGCAGGCGCTGATGGTCGCCGGCCTCGTCGACGGCGGCGTCCCCGGGGCTCGTGCGCCCGGCGTCGCCCGGATGATCGTGGCGTCCCTCGAGGGTGCCGTCGCCGTGAGCCGCGCCGAGCGCTCCTTGGAGCCCCTCGACCAGGTAGCGGCAGAGCTGGTCACGCTGGTGCGCGCCGCCCGGGCCGAGCCTTCGGCCTGATTGGCTCGTGAGCACACCGCCCCGGTAACTTAGGGGATACGCGGTGTGGTGCCGGTCACAAGCTGGGCCAGGCCGCGCAGGTACACCAGGACGGTCGGCGGTGACCCCGCGGTAGCCGGTGAAGAGTGAGGAGTCGTACGTGAGCCCCACCGATGACAGGGCAGGTTTCGGCCCCGATCTGGCGGAGGTCTTCGGACCCGGCCGGACCGCCCGAGCTGATGCTGAGGCCCCGGCGCTCGTCCAGCTGCTGACGCCCGAGGGCGAGCGCGTCCAGCACCCCGAGTTCTCCTTCGGCGACGGCATGACCGCCGAGGAGGAGGCCGAGATGATCCGCGGCCTCTACCGCGACATGGTGCTCACCCGCCGCATCGACACCGAGGCCACCGCGCTGCAGCGCCACGGCGAGCTCGGCATCTGGGCCCAGCTGCTCGGCCAGGAGGCCGCGCAGATCGGCGCCGGCCGCGCGCTCCGCCCGCAGGACTACGTCTTCCCGACCTACCGCGAGCACGGCGTGGCCTGGTGTCGCGGCATCGACCCGCTCGAGCTGCTGGGGCTCTACCGCGGCGTCGACCAGGGCTCCTGGGACCCCGCGAAGTACAACTTCCACCTCTACACGATCGTCATCGGCGCGCAGACGCTGCACGCGACCGGCTACGCCATGGGCATGCAGCGCGACGGCGACGTCGGCACCGGCGACCCCGACCGCGACGCCGCCGTGATCGCGCACTTCGGCGACGGCGCCTCGTCGCAGGGTGACGTCAACGAGGCCTTCATCTTCGCCGCGTCCTACAACGCGCCCGTCGTGTTCTTCTGCCAGAACAACCAGTGGGCGATCTCCGAACCCATCGAGCGCCAGACCCGGATCCCGCTCTACCAAAGGGCTCTCGGGTTCGGGTTCCCCGGCGTTCGCGTCGACGGCAACGACGTCCTCGCGACCTACGCCGTCACGAAGGCCGCCCTGCAGCGCGCCCGCGACGGCCAGGGCCCGACCTTCGTGGAGGCCTACACCTACCGGATGGGCGCGCACACCACGACCGACGACCCGACCCGCTACCGGCTCTCCGACGATGTCGAGCGCTGGCGGCTGAAGTGCCCGATCGAGCGCACCAAGACCTACCTCCGCCGTAACGGGCTGGCCGACCAGGACTTCTTCGACCAGCTCTCCGCCGAGGCCGACGACCTCGGCGCCCGGCTCCGCGCCGGCGTGCAGGAGCTCGAGGACCCGTCGCCGCTGAGCATCTTCGACCACGTGTACGCCGAGATGACGCCCGAGCTCGAGGAGCAGCGTGAGGGCTTCGCGGCGTACCTCGACTCGTTCGAGGGGAGCCACCGATGACGAAGATCACCCTGGCCAAGGGCCTCAACATGGGCCTGCGCAAGGCCATGGAGGACGACCCCAAGGTCCTCATCATGGGCGAGGACGTCGGCAAGCTCGGTGGCGTCTTCCGGATCACCGACGGTCTCCAGAAGGACTTCGGCGAGGACCGCGTCATCGACTCGCCGCTGGCCGAGTCGGGCATCGTCGGTACGGCGGTGGGCCTGGCCCTGCGCGGCTACCGGCCGGTCGTCGAGATCCAGTTCGACGGCTTCGTCTACCCGGCGTACGACCAGATCGTCTGCCAGGTCGCCAAGATGCGGTTCCGCTCGCAGGGCCGCTCGCCGATGCCGATGGTCATCCGGATCCCGTTCGGCGGCGGCATCGGCGCGGTCGAGCACCACAGCGAGTCGCCGGAGGCACAGTTCGCGCACACCCCCGGTCTCAAGGTGGTCGCCTGCTCGAACCCCATCGACGGCTACTGGATGATCCAGCAGGCCATCGCGTGCGACGACCCGGTGATCTTCCTGGAGCCCAAGCGCCAGTACCACGCCGACAAGGCCGACCTCGACGAGAGCGCCACTCCCGATCCGCTGTTCTCGTCCCGCGTCGTCCGCCGCGGCGGCGACGCCACCCTGCTCGCCTACGGGCCGACGGTGAAGACCGCGCTCAAGGCCGCCGAGGCGGCGTCCGGAGAGGGCCGGTCTCTGGAGGTCATCGACCTGCGCACCCTGAGTCCGCTCGACATGGCACCGGTCTTCGAGTCCGTACGCCGCACCGGCCACGCGATCGTGGTGCACGAGGCGCACGTCAACCTCGGCATGGGGTCCGAGGTTGCGGCGAGGATCACCGAGAACTGCTTCTACTCCCTGGAGGCGCCGGTGCTCCGGGTCGGCGGGTTCGACACGCCGTACCCGCCGTCGCGCATCGAGGAGGAGTGGCTCCCGGACCTCGACCGGGTGCTGGACGCCGTCGACCGTTCGCTCGCCTTCTAACCCACCCCCGACCCGCCCCAGGAGCATTCGTGCCCGAGTACAAGCTGCCCGACGTCGGCGAGGGTCTCACCGAGGCCGAGATCGTCACCTGGAAGGTGAAGGTCGGCGACGTCATCGCCGTCAACGACATCGTGGTCGAGATCGAGACGGCCAAGTCGCTGGTGGAGCTGCCGAGCCCGTACGCCGGCACGGTCACCGCCCTGCACGTCAACGAGGGCGACACCGTCGACGTCGGCACGCCGATCATCTCCGTCGGGAGCGCCGACTCGGCGCCAGTTGCCGGGGCCGACGACTCCTCGCCCAAGTCCGCTGGGGCAACGGGTGCCGACTCGGCGTCTGCCGCGATCGACCTCTCGAACCCGGCTGCCTCCGGCGGCGGCGAGGGCGAGAGCCTGGTCGGCCGCAACAAGGCCGAGCGCGAGGCGATGCGACGACCGCGCAAGGCCGCGTCCGCTGCGGTGCAGTCGACGCACCAGCAGGTGCAGGCGTCGTTCGTGCCGGGCGAGATGGAGTCGCCCGAGGTCGTCGAGGCGGACGAGCCGGCGGTGCCGGCGTACACGCCTGCGGAAGAGACCCCGGCTGCCGGCAACGGCGACGTCCGCACCCTCGCGAAGCCGCCGATCCGCAAGCTCGCCAAGGACCTCGGCGTCGACCTCACCTCGCTGACTGGTTCGGGCGAGGGTGGCGTGGTGACGCGCCAGGACGTCGAGGCCGCTTCGGGCTCTCTTGGTTTCGAGTCGGGCGCCAGCGCGCCCTCCTCGACCAGCGGGAGCAGCCCGCGGGAGACGCGCGAACCCATCAAGGGCGTCCGCAAGATGATGGGGCAGGCGATGGTCGAGTCGGCCTTCTCGGCCCCGCACGTCACCGAGTGGGTGACGATCGACGTGACACGCACGATGGAGTTCGTCGAGCGACTCAAGACGCGGCGCGAGTTCCGCGAGGTCAGGGTCTCCCCGCTGCTGGTGCTGGCCCGGGCCTGCATGCTCGCCATGCGGCGTACGCCCGAGATCAACTCGTGGTGGGACGAGCCGGCCCAGGAGGTCGTGTTCAAGAGCTACGTGAACCTCGGCATCGCCGCGGCCACCGCGCGCGGTCTCGTCGTCCCGAACGTCAAGGACGCCCAGGAGCTCTCGCTCCTCGAGCTGGCCGCGGCGCTCAACCAGCTCACGGCCACCGCCCGGGACGGCAAGACCCAGCCGGCCGACATGAGCGGCGGCACCTTCACGATCACCAACGTGGGCGTCTTCGGCGTCGACTCCGGCACTCCCATCATCAACCCGGGCGAGTCGGCGATCCTGGCCTTCGGTGCCGTGAAGAAGATGCCATGGGTGGTCGACGACGACATCGTCGTGCGCCAGGTGACCACGCTGGCCCTGGCCTTCGACCACCGTCACGTCGACGGCGAGAAGGGTTCGCGCTTCCTCGCCGACGTCGCCGCGATCATGGAGGACCCGGCCGCCGCGCTGCTGTTCTAGGCGTGACTCGCGCGGCCCGAGAGTTGGCAGCGACTCCTAGGCGGTGCGCCGGGGCATCGGGCCGTCGCGCAACGGACGGTCCGCGCCGGCGCGGTGCTCGTTGTCGCGGACGCGTGGCTCGTAGTGGGCCTGGAAGACCGTGGCGACCAGCTCGCGGCGACTGTGCACACCGGTCTTCTCGAAGACCGACTTGAGGTGTTGCTGCACCGTGCCCTCGGCGACGGCCAGCTCGGTCGCGACCTCCGAGGTCGAACGGCCGCGCAGCACCAGGCGCGTGACGTCGCGCTCACGCGGGGTCAGCCCGTGGGCCTGCATCAGCAGCGTCTCGAGGTGGGCGGGTTGGGCCGCCTCGACCAGCACCGACACCTGCCCGGTCGGTTGGAGCACCGAGCCGTGGACCAGCACCCAGCGGCCGTCGCGACCGCGGACGCGAGCCGTCGCAGGCCCGTCCTCGGGCCGCAGCGCCCTTCCGGCCACGGTGACCACCGACCCCGGGAACCGCTCGAGCGAACCGCCGAGGAGCACCAGCCAGCGCTCGGCGGTGGCCGTCGCCGACTGCAGCCCGAGACGGGCGTCCAGCACCAGCACCGCGGGCGAGTCCGGGAGGTCGGGATCGAGGGCCTGGCCCGTGCGGAGGCCATGGCGCGCGCCGCGGGCGAGCAGCGGGGCCGCCGTTCGCAGGAACCTCGCCTCGGCCTCGCCGAACATCGGCGCCCCGACCTCGCGGTAGAGCCCGACCGAACCCCAGCACTCCCCGCCGGTGCGAAGTGCGAGCACCAGCTCCTGCTCGCAGCCGAACGGCTGCATCTCCTCGTGGTACTTCCGCGACAACTCCGGCCGCCCGCCGGTCGCCTCGTGCAGGGTGCCGATCCCGGCGCGCGAGGTCAGCACCTCGCCCATGGTGTTGTAGTCCGCTTCGGCGTACTCCCGCCCCAGCCACTCCGCGGGGATCTCCGGGAGCCCCTCCTGGAAGTGGCTGGTCACCAGGAGCGACGTCGGGTCGACGGTGAAGAAGCACGGCGTCTCGAAGTGAGGGACAGCGTCTCGGAGCACCGGCGCGACCTCGCGCCACAGCGTGAGCAGGTCCGAGCCGCGAGCGGCGGCGCGGCCCAGCCTGTCGAGAGCACGATCGAAGGAGGACATCAGGCTGGGTACCAGATTTCTGGGATGGTGCCCCAGCCTAGGGCGGCGCACGCTGCGGTCATGACGAACACGACCACCGCGCAGATCATCCGGGCCGGGACCGGGTTGGTGCTGGGCCCCCCAGCCGGCTGCCGGGACCGGTTCCTCATCGACTCCGACGACACCGTGGGCCGGTTCTCGCTCGTCGAGCACCTGCTCGCGCCGCGCGCCATCGCGGCGCCGCTGCACGTGCACACCCGCGAGGACGAGTACAGCTTCGTCCTCGAGGGCCGGGTCTCCGTGCGCCTCGGCGACGACGAGCACGTGGCCGTAGCAGGCGACCTGGTCGTCAAGCCCCGCGGGCAGTGGCACACCTTCTGGAACGCCGAGGACGCGCCGGCCCGGCTCCTCGAGCTGATCTCGCCCGGCGGGCTGGAGCACCTGTTCCGGGCCATGGGCGAGGCGGACGACGGCGTCGACCTGGGGGCGCTCGTGGCGTCGTACGCGTGTGAGGGCGATCCCGCGGCGACCGAGCCGATCGTGCGGAGGTACGGCCTGACGTTCGGCTGACCCGGCGTGGACGCACTACCCCGAGGTCAGCGGTACCGAGCCGCACGCACCTGCGGGGTCGAGGGGCCGCGGGCGATCAGGCCGGCGAGCTCGTGCTGGAGCACGGCGCCGATGCGGGCGCAGAAAGCCTCGGGCTCGTCGGCCGCGTCGGGCTTCTCCACGACGACCCGGTCGACGATGCCGAGGGCGTGGAGGTCGATCGCGCGTACCTGCTGGGCCCGGGCCATGTCGGCGGCATGGTCGAGATCGCGATGCACGATGGCCGAGGCCCCCTCGGGAGGCAACGGCGAGAGCCAGGCGTGCTGAGCGGCGACCACCCGGTCCGCGGGCAGCAGCGCCAACGCGCCGCCGCCGGAGCCCTCGCCGAGCATCAGGCACAGCGTCGGCGCTTTCAACCACACCAGGTCGGCCAGGCAGCGGGCGATCTCGCCGGCCAGCCCGCCGTTCTCCGCGGCCACCGACAGGGCCGCGCCCCGCGTGTCGATCACGGTGACCAGCGGCAGCCCGAGCTCCTCGGCCAGGTGCATCCCCCGGCGCGCCTCGCGCAGCGCCTCGGGTCCCATCGGCCGGTCGGTCGTCTGGCCGCGGCGGTCCTGGCCCAGGAACACGCACGGCACGTCCCCGAACCGCACCAGCGCGATGAGCAGCCCGGGATCGGCCTCGCCCTGGCCGGTGCCGTTGAGCGGGATGGCGTCCGAAGCGGCGTACCTCAGCAGGCGACGTACGCCGGGTCGGTCCGGGCGCCGGGAACGGATCACGGCGTCCCAGGTGTCGACGTCCGGCACCGGCTCGTCCGGCGGCTCGGGCACCGGCGCGAGGCCCTCGCGCGCGGGCATCAGGATGTCGAGGGCGCGGCCGAGCAGGTCGGGTACGTCGGCGGGCGCGACGACGCCGTCGATGATGCCGTGGGCGAAGAGGTTCTCGGAGGTCTGCACGCCCTCGGGGAACGCCTTGCCGTACAGCGCCTCGTACACCCGCGGCCCGAGGAAGCCAACCAGCGCGCCGGGCTCGGCGACGGTCACGTGCCCGAGCGAGCCCCACGAGGCCATCACCCCGCCGGTGGTCGGGTGTCGCAGGTACACCAGGTACGGCAGCCCGGCCGTCCGGTGCGCCGCCACCGCCTCGGTGATCCGCACCATCTGCACGAACGCCGGCGTGCCCTCCTGCATGCGCGTACCGCCCGACACCGGGCCCGCCAGCAGGGGCAGCCCCTCCCGCGTCGCCCGGCTGATCGCGCTGACCAGCCGGTCGGCGGCCGCGCGGCCGATCGAGCCGGCCAGGAACCCGAACTCGCCCATCAGCACCGCCACCCGGCGCCCGCGCATCCGGCCCTCGCCGGTGAGCACCGCCTCGTCGGCCCCGCTGCGCTCCATGGCGGCGTCGAGCTCGGCGGCGTACGCCGCGGAGACCACGCCACGCACCGGCGCGACGTCCCACGAGGTCCAGGAGTCCTCGTCGAGGACCAGGTCGATCAGCTCGGCCGCGGACAGCCGCTCGGGAGTCGGAGCCGTCACCCCGGTCACCCTAGTGTCGGCAGGTCTCGTGGGGATCGCCAGCCGCACCGGGGGTTTCGTGACGGGACTTCGTCCCTCCTCAACCTCCGGGCGCGAACTTCGGCGACCTCTTCGCCAGCAGCCAGCCGTCGAACAGGTCCTGCAGGTCGGCGCCGGTCTGCTCCTCGACCCACGGTAGGTACTCGTCGCGGCTGACCGTGCCGTCGGCGTCGAACTCCGGCCACGCCTTCACCATGGCCCAGAACTTCTCGTCGCCGACGCGCTGCCGGATCTGGTCCCACATCAACGCCGGGCCGTAGTACACCTGGATCTCGCCGAAGGTCTTCGGGTCGTACGCCGCCGGCGGGCCGTTGACGCGGCGCGACTGCCGCTCGAACCTGGCGGCCGGACGCAGGATCTGCGCGAGTGGGATGCCGTTGGTCTCGGACTGCCAGACGAACTGGAGGTACATCGCCATGCCCTCGTTCATCCAGAGGTCACGCCAGTCGTCCGGAGTCACCTGGTCGCCGTACCACTGGTGCACGATCTCGTGGACGATCGTGTCCTTGGCGGTCGTGTAGTCGGTGTCGCCCAGGGTGATCATCGACTGGGTCTCCATGCCGCTGTTGGAGTCGACGAGGAGCATGCCCAGCGACGACCACGGGTAGGGGCCGAGCTTCGACTCGACCCAGTCGAGCGCGTCGGCGGTGAAGGCCAGGTTGTCGGCGTACCTCTGCGGGGTGCCGGCCGGGACCCAGTACGACAGCGGTACGCCGCTCGGGGACTCGTCGAGGGTCATCGTGTACTTCCCGAACGCGACCGTGACGAGGTACGACGACGTCGGGCTGTCCAGGTGCCAGTCGTTGATGCTGGTGCCGTCGAGGACCTCGTCGCTGGTCAGCTCGCCGTTCGCGACGCCGACGAACGGCGCCGTGCTGCGGAGCGTGAAGTCGTAGAACGCCTTGTCGGCGGGCTGGTCGTTCACGGCGTACCAGGAGTAGGCGCCGTACGGCTCCTGCATCGTCCAGGCGGAGCCGTCGTCGGTGACGGTGAACCCGGTCGTGCTGAAGTCCGAGCGGGTGGTCGGCGCCTCGACCGGCTGTGGCGAGCCCGAGTAGGCGATCGTCATCACGTACCGCTCGTCCGCAACGAAGTCTCCCGAGACGACCAGGAACTTGTCGTCGTGGGAGAACTCGGCGTCCGCGCCGTCGACCTGGACCGCGCTCACCTCGAGCTGCGGCTCCAGGTCGACCTGCACGTGGTCGGCGTCGGCGGTCGAGCGGAAGGTGAGCCCCTCCTCGCCGGTCAACGTGCGTGACTCGGGCTCCCACTCCAGGGCCAGGTCGTAGTGCAGGGCGTCGACCGACGGGTCGCCGATGTCGGGGTAGACGCTGTCCTCGACGGGCTCGCTGATCGCCGCGGCGTACTCCTCCTTGACGTCGCCGCCGCCGGTCGACGGGGTGGCGGTGCCTGCCTGACCGGTCGGGCTCGGGTCGGCGGCGGGAGTGGACGAGTCTTCGCCGCTGCACGCGAGCAGGCTGCCCAGCAGGACGGTCGTCGCGAGGCCGGCGGTCAGCCGCCGTGCCGTCACTCGCTGCCCCTCAGCATCGGCCGGACGATCTTCCGGCCGTGGTGGATCTGCGCCTTGATCGTGCCCAGCGGGGCGCCGACCAGCAGGGCGATCTCGTCGTACGACATGCCGTACACGTCGCGCAGCAGCAACGGCTCGACGTACTGCGGGTGGTCCTCCTCCAGGTTCTCCAGCGCGTCGAGGAGATCCAGCCGGGTGCCGGCGATCACGCTCGTGGTGCGCGGGTCGGGCTTCTCCAGCGGGAGGTGCTCGCTGGCGACGGCCTGGTTCTTCATGCGGCGGTACGTCGAGCGCGCGCTGTTCACCGCGACGACGTGCAGCCACGTGGTGAACCGACCCTGCTGGCCCCAGCCGCCGATCTTGGTGGCGACGTTCAGCAGGGCCTCCTGGCAGGCGTCCTCGGCGTCGGAGGAGTACGGCAGCACGCCGCGGCAGATCGCCAGGGTGCGAGGGCGCACGGCGCCCAGCAGCGACTCCAGGGCGTCGCGGTCACCCCCCTGAGCCCGCCGGGCCAGGTCGTCGATCTCATCGGCGTCCGTCACGCCCGTGTCCTCCTCCAGCTCGTGGGAAAGATAATGCACAGGTGCCCCTACCCACTCGCATCGGTCGCTACGCCGTCAGACGGCGTATCGGCTCGGGCGGTTTCGCCACGGTGTGGCTCGGGTACGACGAGAGCCTCGACTCACCGGTCGCCATCAAGGTGCTCGCTGACAACTGGACGGACGACCACCACGTGAAGCAGCGGTTCGTGGACGAGGGCCGGTTCCTGCGCAAGGTGGAGTCGCCGAACGTGGTGCCCGTCTACGACGCGGGCGAGCTCGACGACGGCCGGCCCTACCTGGTGATGGCCTACGCCGACCAGGGCACCCTCGCCGACCGGCTCGACGTCGGCGGCCTGGCCCGAGACGAGGCGCTCGAGGTGGTCCGCCAGGTCGGGCTCGGTCTGAGTGCTCTGCACCAGCAGGGCGTGGTCCACCGCGACATCAAGCCCGCCAACGTGCTGTTCCGAACCGTGGAGGGCTCGGGCGAGACGGTCGAGGTGCGCGCGATGGTCGGCGACCTCGGCCTCGGCAAGACCGTCGACATGTCCTCGCGGCTGACGATGATCGCCGGCACGCCGACCTTCGTGGCGCCCGAGCAGGCGCAGGGCGAGCGCATCGATGCCCGCGCCGACCAGTACTCACTGGCCGCACTCGCCTACCTCCTGCTGACCGGTCGCCCTCCGCACCAGCACGCCACTCTCGCCGCGGCGGCGAACTCGCGCGAGCCCGACCCGATGTCGACGCCCGAGTGGCCCGTACCGCCCGCCGTCGAGGCCGTCGTACGACGCGGCCTCGCCGCCGACCGGGACGATCGCTGGCCGGACGTCACCGCCCTCACCGCGGCGCTCGCCCAGGCGGCGGGTAGCGGTGCCGGGGTGGTCGGCGCCCCGCGAGTGCTGCCGATCGACCCGCAGCGGACCCAGCCCGGAGCCCGGCCCTCGCCGCTGACCGCTCAACCGCCCCTGGCCGAGCCGACCCCGCCCCAGGGTGCGCGGCGGCGGCGCGTCCTCGTGGCGGTCGCCGCGGTCGCGTCGTTGCTCGCGGGCGCCGCCGGCGGCTACACCGCCTGGCTCGGCCTCGACGGGAGCACGACGCTCTCGGACTCGCGCAGCACCCTCACCGTCACCGTCCCCGACAGCTGGGACCGCGACACCGCGACCGACGGGTGGCAGCCGCCCGACGCCGACACGACGTACCCGGCCCTGTCCGTCGGGTCCTCGGCCGACTGGGAGACCACCGGCGGCGAGGGTGTGTTCGTCGGGGTGCTGCCGGGCAGCAGGCTGCCGACGACGGTGCCGGGCCACCCCGAGTGCGGGCCGCCCGAGGGCACCATCGACGACGTCCGCGACGGCGACCGGTCCAAGACCGTCTACTTCACCGGCTGCCCGTCCGTGACCGTCGAGCGGGTGGTCCAGGTCGCCGGCAACCGGCTGTTATGGGTGCAGGTCCGCGCCGACAGCCGCCGCACGGCGGTCGCCGTTCTCGACTCGGTCGTCACGCACGGTCTGTAGGCGGCGGCCGGCGATCCCGAACGCGAAGGCGACCGGCAGGGCCAGGCTGCCCATCGACGTGACCATCTCGATGACGAACACCAACGGGAAGGTGAGGACCAGCAGCCAGGCCGAGGCCCGGGGCCGGAAGCCGCGCCTCAGCAGCGCGATCCCGAGCAGCGACGAGCCGACGACCGTGAGCAGCAGGCCCGGCAGTCCGACGACGAAGGTGATGGTGAGCAGCGGCTCGGCTGGGTGCGCGCCCCATTGCAGCCAGTAGTCTCCGAAGACCGCGACGCAGGCCCACACGTAGCCGGTGAGCGCGATCCGCCAGGCCCACTTCTCGAACCCGTGCGCGGTCCTGTGACGGTGCACGACGAGCGCCGCCAGCGTGAACGCCACGAAGACCGGGAACCAGAGCTTGCCGTAGGTCAGGTACACGACGTCGGGGTTCGCCCAGTCCAGCAACGGTGCCAGCGCCTTGCGAGCCGGGTCCGACCAGGCCGCGGTCAGCGGCAGGTCGAGGTCCCCCCTGCCGTCGACCGTGTTGTGCCGGGCGAGGGCGTGGAGCTGGCCCCCGACCAGCCCCACCCATGCCATTACCCACGCCACCTTGCCGATCAGCCGTTCTCGTTCTGTCGTCATGCCTCGACGCTAGGAACGGCTAGGGCCGTCGTCGTCCACTCCGCGGTGGGAGCGATCTCCACCCCCGGGTTGACTGACACCCGGTCGCCGCGGACCTACATTCAGCAGATGGCTGCGCGACTGACCAGGTGGGACGTGCTGCTGCCCGCCGGGATCGCGGTGCTCGGAGTAGCCGAGATGGCTCTCCTGCGGTTCGACGGCTGGGGCTGGGGCGTGCTGCTGGAGCTGGTCGCGTGCGCCCTGCTCGTCGGCCGTCGGCTCCATCCCCTGGTCTTCGCGACGACTCCCGAGCTGGTCCTGCTCGCCTTGCCGTACTTCGGGCCGCAGCTCGACGAGCCGGCCGCGCCGATCCTCGTCCTGGCGGTCGGCCTCTACTCCCTGGGCCGATGGCTCCGCGACCAGCGTGGCTTGCTCGGGATCGCCGCCATCCTGGTGATGATGCTGGCGACCTACACCTTCGCCGACGCCCGCAAGCACAACGTCTCCGACGTGATGTTCGTGCTGGCTCTCGTGGCGCCGCCGTACATCCTGGGCCGGCTGACCAGGCGACTGGCCCTCCAGAAGGAGCTGCTCGAGGAGCGGCAGGAGCTGATCCGCCGCGAAGCGGTCCGCGACGAACGCGACCGCATCGCCCGCGACATGCACGACGTGATCGCCCACTCCATCAGCGCCATGGTCGTCCAGACCGCGGCGGCTCAAGACCTGGTGCACCACGACCCCGACCGCGCCGAGCGCGTGCTCGCCGACGTCGCCGACACAGGTCGTCGCGCCATCGCCGAGACCGGCCGGCTGCTGCACGTGCTGCGCGACGACGCCGACGAGCTCGGCCTCGAGCCGGCACCGGGGCTGGCCGACCTGGCGGGGCTGGTGGCGGCGTTCCGGGCAAGCGGGCTGACCATCGACCTCGACGTGCCCGAGAGCCTGCCGCGCCTGCCCGCGGGCGTCGACGTGTCGGCGTACCGGATCGTGCAGGAGGCGCTCACCAACGCGCTGAGGTACGGCACCGACCACACGGCGCGGCTGCGCGTGGCCGCGACCACGGAAGCCCTGTCGATCGAGGCCAGCAATCCGAGCAGCGGGCGGGGCGGGTCCGGGGCCGGCCTCGGTCTGGTCGGGATCGCCGAGCGCGTGGCGCTGCTGGGCGGGCAGCTGACCCACGGCGTCCGGGACGGCCATTTCGAGCTGACGGCCAGCCTGCCGGTCTCGCCGTGACCGCGGCCATCAGGGTCGTCGTCGCCGACGACCAGGACCTGGTCCGCTCCGGGCTGGAGATGGTGCTGACCGCTCGCGGGCTCGAGGTCGTCGGACTCGCCGCCGACGGGCGCGAGGCGGTCGAGGCCGTCCGGCGCACCCGCCCCGACGTGGTGCTGATGGACATCCGGATGCCCGTGCTCGACGGCATCGCCGCGACGGCGGAGATCACCGGGACTGGTCTGGCTACCCGCGTGCTGGTGCTGACGACGTACGACCTCGACAGCTACGTCTACCGGGCGCTGCGCGCCGGGGCGGCAGGCTTCCTGCTCAAGGCCACCCCGCCCGACCGGCTGGTCGAGGGGATCACGACCGTGGCGGCGGGTGAGGCACTGCTGGCGCCGTCGCTGACCCGGCGGCTCATCGAGGAGCACGTGCGGGGTCCGCTACCCGTCGACGGCGTACCTGCCGAGCTGACGGCGCTGACCGAGCGCGAGCGCGAGGTGTTCGGGCTGATCGGCCGAGGGCTGTCGAACGACGACATCGCCCGGGCCCTGGTCGTGTCGGAGGCGACCGTCAAGACGCACGTGAACCGGCTCATCGCCAAGCTCGGCAACCGCACCCGGGTCCAGCTGGTGGTGCTGGCCTACGAGACCGGCGTCGTCCGGCCCGGTGCCGACCGCTTGTCATAAATCTGTCTGTCTGTCACACTGTTCTGCAGACGGGTCGTGACCATCCCGGCCCGCGTTCGAAAGGAACCACTGACATGACACCGACCATTCGCATCGATGACGAGGTCTACGCCCTCCTCCAGGAGCGCGGCGAGGCCTTCGTCGACACCCCCAACACCGTGCTGCGCCGCATCCTCGGGCTTCCCGAGTCCGGCGAGAGCACCGGACACCCCGTCGGCCGCGGCCACGGTCGTGGCCGCGAGGACCGGGCCAGCCGCAAGCTGGCCAAGCTCGTCGCCGACGACCGGCTCAGCCCCGACGAGGAGCTGGTGTGGGAGCGCCGCAACAACGGCGAGCGCCACACCGCCAAGGTCTGCGCCGACGGCACCCTCGTGCTCGAGGACGGCCACGTGGCCGACAGCCCGTCGGCCGCCGCCCGCCACCTGGCGGGGTACGAGGTGAACGGCTGGCGCGTCTGGCGCCGCGCCGACGGCACCCCGCTCGCGGATCTCTGGGGCGACGGCCGTCGTCGCGAGGGCCGTCGTGAGGGTCGCCGCCGCTAGCCACCCACACCGATTCGTCTGCGGTCTGCTGCGGGAAACCCCGCTCAGCGACGCAGACGAATCGGTGTTCAGCGTTCAGCCGACCGCCCGCAGGCCGCTGGCGAACGCGGCGAAGAGGGCGTCGAGGCCGGGTACGTCGTCGGCCCGGCCGACCACCGACATCTCCAGCGTGACCTCCGAGGAGGTCGGCACCGCGAACCAGCGGAAGTAGTTGAAGCGCAAGCGGTCGCCGGCGGTGCGGTAGGAGAACTTGAGGACCTCGTCGTTCTCGCCGAGCCAGTCGACGATGTCGAAGTTCCGCAGGTCGAACTTCTTGCCGGCCACCATCGCCGCGGGCGTGTGCCGGCTGTTGATCATCTTCACGCGCAGGCTGTACCCGCCCTCGTCCGGCTCGTCCTCCGGCCGGAACCTCAGCTCGTCGTAGGACGACCACTGGTCGCGCGGTACGTCGAGCCCGGTGGCCACGTCCGAGGCCACCCAGCCGCGTGGCACCGGAACCCGCCAGGTGGCCTGGGAGTTGCTCATGCGCAGGATCCGGAACTCCAGCCCGGTTTCGAGGGTGGGGTAGTCGATGTCCTCGGCGAAGGGCGGCTCGGTGGTCGGTGGGTCGACCGGCACGCTGGGCGAGGAGGCCGGCAACGGCGTCGCCGGGCCGCCCGACGCGGCGCGTGGCTGTCCGAGGTAGCCGATGCCGAGGCCGCCGCCGACGCCGACCACGGCTGCCAGCAGCAAGAGCCCCATCACCCGTGCGCGCACGCGCCCAGGGTAGGTCTCGAGGCTCGCAAGCTCGCACCTCGACCACCGAAGGCGCACGCGCCCAGGGTAGGTCTCGAGGCTCGCAAGCTCGCACCTCGACCACCGAAGGCGCGCACGCGCCCAGGGTAGGTCTCGAGGCTCGCAAGCTCGCACCTCGACCACCGAGGCTGCGGACTTGCCTGCCCGGCGGTGCGCGGGTTGAGTTGCCGACATGACCTCCACGGCCCTCGACCCGAACGACCTCCTCGAGCACCACCGGGAGCGCCTGGACTCCGCGGTCAAGGCGTCGTCGACCCGTGCGTACTACTCGGCGTTCGACGAGTCGCCCTCGCCGCGGGTCTACGGCGAGAACGCCGCCGCCGAGGGCAAGGCGGCGTTCGAGGCGTGGCAGGGCCAGACCTTCCCTCTCGACACCCCGGGCTCGCACGGGTACGTCGCCACCGAGCGGTCGCCGTACGGGTTCGACCTCGAGGTGTCCTACCCGCACGTCACCGACGTGGACCCGCTGATCGAGGCCTCGCTGGCGGGGATGAAGGCGTGGCGCGACGCCCGGCCGGAGGGCCGGACCGGCGTCTGCCTGGAGATCCTGGACCGGCTGCACGGTCGGGTCTTCGAGCTGGCCAACGCCGTGCAGCACACGAGCGGGCAGGCGTTCGTGATGGCGTTCCAGGCTGGTGGAGCGCACGCGCTGGACCGGGCCCTCGAGGCGATCGCGTACTCCTGGATGGAGATGACGCGCACGCCGACCACGGCGCTGTGGGAGAAGCCGACGCGCGGTGAGCCGCTGGTGATGGAGAAGACGTTCACGATCGTGCCGCGCGGGCTCGCCCTGGTGATCGGCTGCAACACCTTCCCGACCTGGAACTCCTGGCCGGGCCTGTTCGCGTCGCTGGTGTGCGGCAACCCGGTGGTCGTGAAGCCGCACCCGAGCGCCGTACTGCCCTTGGCGATCACCGTGCAGGTGTGCCAGCAGGTGCTGGAGGAGGCGGGCTTCGACCCGCACCTGGTCACGCTCGCCGCCGAAGGTCACGACGACAAGCTGGCCGCGACGCTGGCCGTGCGGCCCGAGGTGAAGCTCATCGACTACACCGGCGGGAACGCCTTCGGCGACTGGTTGGAGGAGCACGCGCGCCAGGCCGTGGTGTTCACCGAGAAGGCCGGCGTCAACACCGTCGTCATGGACTCGACGTCGTCCTTCGCGGGCATGTGCCAGAACCTCGCCTTCTCCTTCGCGCTGTACGCCGGCCAGATGTGCACCGCCCCGCAGAACGTGTACCTCCCGGCCGACGGCATCGAGACCGACGAGGGCCACAAGTCGGTCGCCGATGTGGCCGCCGGGCTCGGTGCGGCGTTCGACAAGCTCCTCGGTGACGACGCGCGGGCCGTCGAGCTGCTCGGTGGCGTCGTGAACGGCGACGTCCTCGACCGGCTCTCCTCCGCGGCGTCGCAGGGCGAGGTGCTGGTCGCGTCGCGGTCCGTCACCCACCCGGCGTACGCCGACGCGGAAGTCCGCACCCCCACCCTCATCGGCCTGACCTCGGCCGACTCCGACGTGTACGAGAACGAGTGCTTCGGCCCGGTCGCCTACCTGATCGCGACGGCCGGCACCGACGAGTCGGTCGTGCTGTTCCGCGACACCGTCCGCCGCCACGGCGCGATGACGGCGTCGGTGTACTCGACCTCCCCCGAGGTGATCGACGGCGTCCGCGACGCAGCCCTGGATGCCGGCGTCGCGCTGTCGGAGAACCTGCTCGGCGGGGTGTTCGTCAACCAGTCCGCGGCGTACTCCGACTTCCACGGCACCGGCGCCAACCCCGCCGCCAACGCGTCGTACACCGACGGCGCGTACGTCGCCTCCCGGTTCCGGATCGTCCAGTCGCGCCGGCACGTGTGAGGGCCGACCCCGGCACAAGGCAGGCCCAAGGACGGTGCAAGCGGGGGGCAGCACGGTAGGTCCACCGCCCGCCCCGACCGGGGCGGGGCCGACCGAAAGGCCCGACCATGCGCACGCTGCTCACCCTCACCGCCGCCCTCGCCCTGTCGACCGCTGCCGCCGTGGGCGCCACCGTCACCTCCGCTGAGGCTCACGACGACGGCACCGCCCACGTCGAGCCGCACCTCTCTGGCCAGGCCCACGCCACCCTCGCCAAGCTCCGCAAGAAGCTGCGTCCGCTGGCAGACCCGGCGGCTGCGGTCGCCGCGGGGTACATCCCGAGCGACGAGTGCGTCGCGGGACCGGACGGCGGGATGGGCTACCACTACCTCAACCTGGACGTCTTCTTCACCAACCCGTTCGACCCGATGAACCCGCCGATGCTGGTGTACGTGCCGACCGCGGACGGCGGCCGCACGCTCGGCGCCGCGGAGTGGGGCGCGATCGACGCCGACCAGGACCTCGCGACCGACGACGACCGACCCTCGATCCTGGGTGTCGACTTCGACGGCCCGATGCTCGGCCACGAGCCCGGGCAGCCGATCCACTACGACCTGCACGCCTGGCTGTTCGAGCCCAACCCCGAAGGCGTCATGTCTCCGTGGAACCCGCGGGTCGCCTGTCCCTGAAACCTCCGTCCGAAGGGGTCAGGTCATCCGGCGACGGATCTCGCTGACGATGTCGGGCAGCGGGCCGAAGAGCTCAGGCGTCGACAGCTCGAACAGGGCGTCGGCCAGGAGGTCGCGGTCAGGGGCGTCCAGCTCGATGTCCTCGCGCCCGTGGATCTCTTCCGCCCAGGCGACGAGGTCAGTCTCGCTCAGGGTCCGTGTGTCGAAGCCGTCGAGCGCTCGCCTGAGGTCGCGAAGGGTCAGCGTCACTCCAGGTTCCTCGCCGGGCCAGGGGAAGGCCGTCAGGCGCTCGATGGCTGCATCGACCGACGAGCTCAGCTCGACGAGGTTGCGGAGTGCGTCCTGCCGCTCGGGTGCCGAGGTCATGGTGCCAACTTGTCCTTGACGTGGATGATGGTGCCGTCGGGCGCGAACGTTGTCTTGGTGACGCCGATCGTCTTGCCAGACACGTCCACCACCTTCTCGTAGATCGCGTAAGACCCGGGGACGCGGCCCGGAACCTTCGTAGTCAGGTGGATCGCTCCATCGGCCCCGCGCGTGACGACGGTGGCCTCGGCTCCGGTGGGCATCCGCTTCGTGTGCCGAGACAGGTTGGCCAGCTGAGCGGGGTTGAGGTCGGCCCGGTCCACAAGCGCACGCGGGTCGTCGGCGGTCCTGACGGAGCTCCTCCTCGCCCGCATCCGCTTGGCCCGCTTCAACCGCAGCAGCACCGACCGCACCGGACCGATCCGCTCCACCACCGCCGTCAGCCGAGCGGCGGCCCGGACGCGGGCCAGGTCGTGGAGCGCCCGGAGGGTGGTGAGGATCTTCTTGGCGGCCGAGGCGATCCGCCAGCCTGCGATCGCCCCGCCGGCCGCGGCCCCGCCGCCGAAGGTGAAGAATCCGACGACCGCCCCGGCAACGATGCTGAGGCCGGCCTCGACGGCCATGTCGGCGACGATGCCGCGGACGATGGCCCGGTGCTCCTCGACGCCGGCGGCGTACTGCTCGCACGCATCACCTACCGACCGCATCTCGGTCGCGAGGTCCGAGACCGCCCGGCGGAGGTCGCCGACGGCGCCGACGGCGAGGGGCACCTCGGGCGACTCCTGGGTCTCGAGACGGGCGACCACGGTGTCGCACGACGACGCGAGCGCGGCGACGCCGTCGGCGGCGGACCACCAGGTCGCGGCCGCGTCGCGCAGCCGGGCGGTGTCGGCGTCGGGCCAGGCGTAGCCCTCGAGGTGGTCGAGGATCTCGTTCCAGAACTGGGGTACGTCGGCGTCGTTCGCGCCCAGTGACGTCACGAGCCGCACCGAGCCGACATCGATGGTGCCGTCCTGGAAGTCGGTGCTGTCGGGGTCGGGCGCCGGGTGGCCGTAGGTCGCGGCGAGGTTGGCGTGTCGGTGGTTGCGGTGTGACTGGCGGGTCAGACCGGCGAGGGTCGCGAACGCGTCCACCACGTCGTCCAGCCCGTCGACGGCTTCCTGGGCGGCGGCGTCGTACTGCCGGGCGAACTCCCGGGAGGTGTAGTCGTCGCCGGCCATCCCGGCGTACCCGGCGAGCTTCTGGGTGAGCTGGCCGTACTGCTGGGCAGCCAGGTCGTTGCCCATCCGCAGCGCCCCGGCCGCACTGCCGTAGCCGCCCCCCTCGACCGCGATCCTCATGACTGCGCGCTCACGTGACCTGCCGCCACATCGCGACGTTGGTGGCGGCGGCGCCGGTGTAGTGCTCGTGTGCGAGCCGGGCTGCCGCGCGCAGGTCGGCGAGAGCGGCATGCATCGCGGCCATGCCTCGCGACCACTCGTCGTGCGCCTCGACCTGCGCCGTGGCGGCCAGCCCCTCCCAGGTGCCGTGGAGGGTGGCCAGCTGGCGCTCGAGATCCGCGACCAGCTGGGTCAGCTGGCGCTCGCACGCCTCCAGATCGCCGACCACGTCCTCGAGCTCGTCGACCTCGATCGCGAAGTCGTCGGGCGCGCTCATCGACCGAGCCGGTCGACGATGCGGGCGGCCACGGCGTCGAGGCTCGCCCGGGACGCATCGTCCTGGGCGTGGAGGTCGCGCTGAGTGGCGGTCATCAGCTCGGCCATCGCGACGAGGCCTTGCTCGACGTCGGTGGCGGCCGCGCGCCAGTCGTCCCACGCCACGGTGAACGCGTCGGCCGCCAGGCCCTGCCAGCCGGCCTCCAGGAATCCCGTGACCCGATGGTCGGCCCTGTCGCGCGCATGCCGCAGGCGGTACGCGGCCTCTCGTACGTCACCGCGTCCGCGGTCGAAGGCATCGTCCTGCAAGTTGATCGTCATCCGTGCTCCCCGAGTGAGGGCTCCAGGATCACCGAGCAGCCCTCCCGGCACAACGCCCCGACGTGCCGTCTGTGGACAGCGCCCGCGACGGTGCCGCACCCCTACGGTGTCGCCATGGACTTCCTCCTGCGCCGCGCCCGCATCGTCGAGCTCGCCGGCGGACCCGAGTGGGCTGGACCCGTGGACGTCCTCGTCGAGGCCGGCCGGGTCCGCGACATCGACCGCGACCTGCCCCGCCCGCCAGGGATCTCGGAGGTCGACGCCGAGGAGCGCTGGCTCGTACCCGGCCTCTGGGACCACCACACCCACCTCAAGATGTGGACCGCCACGTCCGGCCGGCTCGACATGATCGGCACCCGCTCGGCCGACGAGGCCCTCGCCCGGCTGCGTGGGCGGCTGGCGGTGTCACCGGGCGAGCCCGTGGTCGGGTACGGCCACCGTCCCGTCACCTGGCCCGTCCAGCCGACGGTCGCCGCCCTGGACGCGGTGGCCCCCGACGTACCCGTCGTGCTCGTCAGCGGCGACAGCCACCACGGCTGGATGAACTCCCGCGCGCTGGAGCAGCTCGGGCTGGCCCCGATCGACGGCGTGCTGTCCGAGGCGGAGTGGTTCACCGTCTACCCGCGCGTCGCGGAGATCGCCGGCGACGAGGGCTCACCCGAGGCGTACCTGCGGACCCTCCAGGCCGCCACCGCGCTCGGCATCACGGGCGTCGTCGACCTCGAGTACGGCGAGAAGGTCGGCGCCTGGGTCCCGCGCTGGGAGGCCGGGGTCGATCTGATCCGGGTACGCCGCGCGACGTACCCCATGACCCTCGACGAGGTCATCGACGCGGGCCTGCGCTCGGGCGACCCGCTCGTCGAGGGCCAGGACCTGCTCGTGATGGGCCCGCTGAAAGTGATCAGCGACGGCTCCCTGAACACCCGGTCGGCCTGGTGCGAGCACCCGTACGCCGACGGGTCGGGCTCCGGCGCCCCCAACCAGTCGCCGGCCGAGCTGCGGGCGCTGATGACCCGGGCGACCGCACACGGCCTGGAGACCGCGATCCACGCGATCGGGGACGCGGCCTGCCACGACGTGCTCGCGGCGTACGAGGAGACGGGCGCGCGCGGATCCATGGAGCACGCCCAGCTGATGACCCGCGAGGACGTGCGCTTGATGGGCCGGCTCGGCGTGCGGGCCAGCGTGCAGCCCGCCCACCTGCTGGACGACCGCGACGTGACCGAACTGATCTGGCCGGACCGCGCCGACCGGTGCTTCCCGCTGCGCTGGATGACCGACCACGGCGTTCCGCTCGCGTTCGGCTCCGACGCCCCCGTCTCCCCGCTCGACCCCTGGCTGGCGATCGCCGCCGCGGTGCACCGGTCCGCCGACGAGCGGCCCGCCTGGCACGGCGAGCAGGCGCTGACCCCGAAGGAGGCGCTGGCCGCCTCCGTCGACGGCCAGGGTTCGGTGCGCGCCGGCAGGCCTGCCGACCTGGTGCTCCTCGACGCCGACCCGCTGGACGACTCGGGGTCCACCGCGGACCAGGCCGCCCGACTTTGTGCGATGCCGGTCGCCGCCACCTGGGTCGCCGGGCGGTTGGTCCACGGCGACGAGGTTCAGTTCGCGGGCTGAGCTTCTCGCTGGTCGACACGCTCGGCCGTGGCCGGATTCGTTGGTCGAGCCTGGCGAGCGCCAGCGAGCCCGTGTCGAGACCCGGTGAGCGTTACGGGGTCTCGACACGCTCGGCCGTGGCCGGATTCGTTGGTCGAGCCGGGCGAGCGCCAGCGAGCCCGTGTCGAGACCCGGTGAGCGTTACGGGGTCTCGACGCGCTCGGCCGTGGCCGGATTCGTTGGTCGAGCCGGGCGAGCGCCAGCGAGCCCGTGTCGAGACCCGGTGAGCGTTACGGGGTCTCGACGCGCTCGGCCGTGGCCGGCCTCGCGGCTCGACCAGCGATCTACGCCGAGAGGGCGATGGTCAGCTCCAGCACCGTCACGGGGTCTCGACGCGCTCGGCCGTGGCCGGATTCGTTGGTCGAGCCGGGCGAGCGCCAGCGAGCCCGTGTCGAGACCCGGTCGAGCGTTACGGGGTCTCGACGCGCTCGGCCGTGGCCGGCCTCGCGGCTCGACCAGCGATCTACGCCGAGAGGGCGATGGTCAGCTCCAGCACCGTCTCGGGGTCGTCGAGGCGGTCGCCGTACAGCTCGCGGAGCTGGTTCATGCGGTACCTCACGGTCTGCGGGTGCACGAACAGCTCGGCGGCCACGTCCTCGCGGCGGCCGTGGTGGAAGAGCCAGGAGCGCAGGGTGTCGGTGAGCTTCTCGGCGACGGCGGGGCGCAGGTCGGCGAGCGGCGCCAGCGCCCGGGTGCGGAGGTCGGCCAGGGCCTCGGGGTCGGCGGTCAGGACGAGGCGAGTCAGGTGGACCTCGGTGTCGCCGGACAGGCCGGCGTCGTGGGCGCGCAGGGCCCGGTCGTACGACGCCCGTACCTCGAGCCACGGACGTGGCGGGCCGGCGATGCACCCGCGCCCCAACGCGCTGAGGAGTCCGACCCGTCGCTTGCCGTGCGCGTCCGGCACGAGGAGCAGCGTCGCGTCGTCGGACATGTCGCTGCGGTCGACGGCCTGCAGCACCAGCCCGGACAGCGCGCCGCGTACTGCCCGCGCCTGCGCCTCCGGCACGATCACCGCCGTCAGCGTGGACGGCGCCTCCCACTCGGCCCGGTCGGCGGCCTCCTGCACGTGCTCGGTCGGCGCCCCGTCGAGCAGGTCGGCGGCCAGCCGCTCGAGCAGCCGCTCGCGGACCCGCCCCGTCGTCGCCAGCTCGTCGGTGTGCCCCGCCACGCTCGCCGCCGACAGCTCGTCGATGTAGGCGAACACCAGCTCTGCGAACCCAGCCAGCCGGTCGGCGGGAATGCCCGCCGCGACGGCGCGCGTCGACATCTCGCGCCAGGCCACGCGGGCGCCGATCCGGTAGGCCTGCAGCAGGGCGTCGGTCGTGCGGCCGTTGCGCGCCTCGCCGCGGCCGAGCTGGTAGGCGCCCTCCATGGCCGGTGCGGTCGGCGTGCCGGGGTCGGCGCCGCGCCGTCCGCCCGCGAGGGAGAGGAAGCCGCCCAGTGCCAGCTGCACGGCGTTGCGGATGATCTCGCCCATGCTCCCGCTGAGGGCCCCTTCGTAGCTCGGCACCTCGTCGATGATGGCCGCGACCGTGCGGTCGGCGACGTCCGGCAGGTGCGAGCGCATGTCGGCGATCACCTCGGGGGCGAGGAGGATCCCGTGACCCGCGGTACGTCGTGGGGTTCGTGAGGCCATCTCACCTCCTGGTTTGTTCTCTACGCACAAAACGGGGCGGTCGATTCACCCGTGTAGATCATGAGTTTGTCACATCCTTCGGGCATGCTGGGTCTATGAGTTCCCCCGCCTCTTCTCCGACCCCGTGGCGCGCCCTGCGCGCCCAGGTGGGGCGCCTGGCGGAGGCTGCCAGCAGCCCGCTCGTACCCGCCGACTTCCTCGACCTCTTCGCGCCGCTGCGGCGCGGCGCGGAGCTCCGCGGGAAGGTCATCTCGGTCTTCCCGGAGACCAAGGACGCCGCGACACTGCTCATCAAGCCCGGTGCCGGCTGGGCCGGCCACGTGCCCGGCCAGTACCTCCGCATCGGCCTCGACGTCGACGGCGTCCGCCAGTGGCGCGCGTACTCCCTCACGCACGGCCCCCGCCCCGACGGGCTGATCTCGATCACCGTCAAGGCCGTCCCCGACGGCCTCGTCAGCCACCACCTCGTGCACGACTTCAAGCCCGGCACCCTCGTGCTGCTCGAGCAGGCGCAGGGCGAGTTCGTGCTTCCCGAGGGCGGCGGCAAGCTCCTCTTCGTCACCGCCGGCTCGGGCATCACGCCGGTGATCGGCATGCTCCGCAACCTGTTCCCCAGTACCGACTCCGGTGTGCTCCGCCCGAAGCGCAGCGCCGACTACGACATCGTCGTGCTGCACGTCGCGCCCAGCCGCCCCGACTCGATCTTCCGCCGCGACCTCCAGGCCCTGCACGACGCGGGCGCCATCCGGCTCGTGGCCCGGTACGACGACGAGCACGGCCTGCTCGACCTCGAGCGGCTGACCGAGCTCGTCCCCGACCTCGGTGCGCGCACGACGTACGGCTGCGGTCCCGCCGGACTCCTCGACGCCCTAAGCGCGCACCACGAGCGCGCGGGGCTGAAGCTGTTCACCGAGCAGTTCCGCACCACCCGGCTCGCCGCGCCCGGCGAGGGCGGCACGGTGGTCTTCGACGTGAACGGCACGGAGGTCGAGGCGCCCGGAGACTCGCCGATCCTCGACGCCGCGGAGGCCGCCGGCGTGCTGATGCCGAGCGGGTGCCGGATGGGCATCTGCTACGGCTGCGTGCTCCCGCTCAAGGAGGGCAGCGTGCGCGACCTGCGCACCGGCGCCCTCACCACGGCCGTCCCCGGCGAGGGCCCGGCCATCAAGGTCCAGACCTGCATCAACGCCGCGGCAGGCGACTGCCACCTCGACCACTGACCCGCTCCGAACCACCCCTGAAGGAGAAGAGCCACCGATGACCACGATCCAGAAGAAGTCCGACAACCCGATCGCGCACCTCACGCCCGAGGACATCGAGATGCTCGGCATCGAGCTCGACGCGATCCGGCAGAGCGTGATCGACAGCCGCGGCGCGAGCGACGCGAAGTACATCCGCAAGGTCATCAAGACCCAGCGCAGCATCGAGCTGGGCAGCCGCGCGGTCCTGCTGTTCTCGCTCTTCCCGCCGGCCTGGGTCGTCGGCACCGCCGGCCTGTCGGTGGCCAAGATCCTCGACAACATGGAGATCGGCCACAACATCCTGCACGGCCAGTGGGACTGGATGCGCGACCCGAAGATCCACTCCACGACCTGGGAGTGGGACCACGCCACGCCGGCCGAGCAGTGGAAGGTCTCCCACAACGAGCTGCACCACAACTTCACCAACGTCGTCGGCAAGGACAACGACCTCGGTTACGGCATCATGCGCGTCGACGAGGAGCAGAAGTGGATCCCCTTCTACCTCCTGCAGCCGGTCTGGAACGCCATCAACGCGATGTTCTTCGAGTACGGCATCGCCGCGTACGACCTCGAGCTCCGCGGCGCGATGGCACGAGGGCAGCTCAAGGACCCGACGTTCAAGAAGCAGGCCCGCAAGGTCGTCAACAAGATCCGCAAGCAGGCCACCAAGGACTACGTCGTGCACCCGATCCTGTCGGGTCCCTCCTTCCTGCACACGCTCGCGGCGAACTTCACCGCCAACGTCGTGCGCAACGTCTGGGCGCACTCGGTGATCATGTGCGGGCACTTCCCCGAGGGCGTCGAGACCTTCGAGAAGAAGTCGATCGAGGGCGAGACCCACGGTGAGTGGTACATCCGCCAGATGCTCGGCTCGGCCAACATCTCCGGGTCGCCGCTGATGCACATCATGACCGGCAACCTGTCGCACCAGATCGAGCACCACCTGTTCCCGGACCTGCCGTCCAACCGCTACGGCGAGATCGCGCCGAAGGTCGAGGCCCTGTTCGAGAAGTACGGGCTGACGTACTGCGCGCGCCCGCTGCCCCAGCAGGTCTACTCTGCATGGCACAAGGTGGTCCGGCTCTCGCTGCCGAACGGCTTCATGGAGTCCACCACCCGCAAGAACCTTCCCTCGCAGCTCGGGAAGCTGTACAAGATGGTGACTGGCACCCCGCGGGAACGCCGCCTCATCCAGGCGTCGCTCACGCGAGAGGTGCGCCGCCTGCAGGCGGCCTGAGACGCCCCTTGGGGGGGCTGACCGGCGGTGGAGACGCTGGATGGTTCGCGGGGGGCGAGCCGCAGAACTCCACCGCCGGGCTCACGTCATCCCGGTGGTCGAGGAGGGACGAAGTCTCGTCACCACGGGGCCTCGCAAGGGGTACGCCGACCTCTCACCGGGTCTCGTGACAGGCGCCAGCGCGCCTTCCTCGACCAACGCTCAGACGTACCTGAACGCCTTCCGCTCGCCCCGCTCGTACCGCCCCCGGAACATTCGCAGCAGCAGCCCGTACCCCGGTCCCGCGCCGGCCACGATCCGCTGTCGCACGTCGGCCGGCATGCCCGCGGCCACCCACGGCAGCAGGAACGGCATCATTCGGAGCGGATAGGCGCGCCCGGCGGCCTTCTCGAACGCCGCGTTCTGCGCGGTGCTCAACGTCTGCTGCAGCAGTGGCAGCGCCTCGGTCTCCTCGTGAGCCAGGTGGGCCAGCAGGGCTGCGCGCGTCGCGGTGACGTGCACGTCCAGGGCATTGCGGTGGTCGTCGCACGGGTGCTCGACCATCGCCGCGAACCCCGCGGCGCACGAGGCCAACGCGGGGTCGATCCCCTCGTGCTCGGCCTCCATCGCGTGCAGCATCGCGGTGGCCGAGACGTCGCCGGTCGCCTCGGCCAGCAGCACCGGCCACAGGTTCTCGTCCTCGACGCCGTGGTGGTGGTGCAGGACGGTCGCGAACGTCGTCCACCGGCCGGCGAGCGCCGCCCACGTCGCGGCATCTCCGACGGGCGTCGCCCGGACGGCGGCCTCGAACGCCGTCAGGTCGCGCCGGAACGCGTGGTGGACGACGTACATCCCGGACTGGTCGTGCGGTCCCTCGGCCACATGGGCCTGGCCGGGGAGGCTGATCTGCTGGGGGAGTGGACGGGTCTCGTTCATGGGACGAGGTTCGCGGGCTGCGCTTGTGCCCGGCTTGCGAGCACCTGACGAGACGGCGGCCAGGGACTACGTTGTGCCGGTGCGCGTGGGGGTGTTCGGGGCGTCGCAGGTCGAGCTGACCGGAGACGACGATGAGCCGCGCTGGGTCGAGGCCGGTGCACGGAAGCCACGGTCCATCGTGGCCGCGCTCGTCCTCGAGCCCGGTCGCCCTCTCGACGCCGACCGGCTGGCCGACCTGGTCTGGGCCGGTGAGCCGCCCCGGGCGCCGCACGGTGCCCTGCACGCCTACATCTCCCGGTTGCGCCGTGTGCTGGAGCCCGGAGTGCTGGAGACCACCGACCACGGGTACGTGCTGCGCGTCGACCCGGCGGGCGTCGACGTGCACGCCTTCGCCGCCGACGTACGCCGGGTGACGACCGCGCTCGCGCCACTCGCCACCCAGCTGGGCCGGGGAGACACCACCGCCTGGCCGGACCGGGACGGGGTCGCGGCCCACGTCGAGACGCTCGAGGCGGCTCTCGGGGCGTGGACGGGGCGGCCGTACGCCGACCTCGGCGAGCATCCCGACGTCGACGCCGAGCGGTCGGCGCTCGACCAGCTGCGGCTGTCCGCCGAGCAGACCCGGGTCCTCGGCCTGCTGGCCATCGGCGAGCACGCCGGCCTGCTCTCGGTCACGGAGTCGGCCGTGGCGGCCCATCCGCTCCAGGAACGCTGGTGGGCGCTGCACGCGATCGCCCTGACCCGCGCCGGGCGTCAGGCCGACGCCCTCGCAGCGCTGCGTGAGGTTCGCGACCTCCTTGCTGACGAGCTCGGGCTCGACCCGGGTCCGGAGCTCCAGAGCCTGGAGCAGGCCATCCTGCGCCAGGACGCGGGCCTGCTCCGCACCCTCCCCGCCGCCACGCCTGCGGCGGCGACACCGGTGGTCGCACCGCCCACCGCGCCCTCCACCGGCGTCGGGCGACGAGCCGAGCAGGCCGCCCTCGCCGGGCTCGTCGACACCGTGGCCGCCGGGGAGTCGCGCACGGCCCTGCTCGTCGGTGAGCCCGGGATCGGCAAGTCCTGGCTGCTGGACCGCGTGGCGTCGTACGCCGCCGACCGCGGGTTCGTCGTCGGCCGCGGGCGCTGCTCGCAGGACGACGGCGCGCCCCCGTTGTGGCCGTGGCTGCAGGTGCTGCGCGACCTCGACGGGGGCACCTCGCTGGCCGACCTCGTGCAGCCGGAGAACCCCGGCGAGAGCGCCGCGCGGTTGGCGTTCGAGACCTCCGACCGGATCGCGGCCGCGCTGCTCGCGGCGGCCACGGCGTCGCCGGTGATCGTGGTCCTCGACGACCTGCACTGGGCCGACGAGGCGACCCTGCGCACCCTTCGCCACGTGCTCGACGTGCTGCCGGCGGACGCCCGGATCCTCGTGGTCGGCACCCGGCGCGCGCACCCGGAGCCCACCGGTGCCGCCGCCCTCGTGGCCGAGGCGTTCGCCCGTCGTCACGCCCTGCGGCTGGACCTCGCCGGTCTCGACCGCGAGGACGCCGCCGAGCTCGCCCGCTCGGTGAGCCCCCGGCAGCTGACCGTCGTGGAGACGGCCGCCTGGCACCAGCGCGCTGGCGGCAACCCGTTCTTCGTCGTCGAGCTGGCCCGGCTCGGGGACAGCGGAGACGACGTCCCGGTCAGCGTCCGCGAGGTCGTCGGGCGCCGGTTCGAGGGCCTGCCACCTCGGGCCGTGGACACCCTGCGAGTGGCGGCCGCGCTGGGTCGCTGGTTCCGGGCCGAGGTGCTCGCGGCCGCCGCCGCCCGCGACGTCGAGGAGGTGCTCGACGACCTCGAGGTCGCGCGTTCGGTCGGGCTCGTGTCGGAGGACGAGACCGGCGAGTTCGCGTTCGCCCACGCGCTGACGCGCGACGCGGTGCTGCGGACCGTGTCGCCCAGCCGCCGCGCGCGGCTGCACGCGGAGCTGGCCCGCGTGCTGGAGTCCGACCCCGAGGCCCGCCGCTGGTACGACGACGCCGAGCTCATCGCCGACCTCGCACTCCAGTGGCTGGCCGCCGGGCCCAGCCACGCCGACCGAGCGTGGCCGGCGGCCCGGGCTGCGGCGGACCAGGCGCACGCACTCTCGTCCTACCGCGACGCACTGGACCTGCGCCGCGCCGCCGTCGAGGCCCACCGCCGCGCGGCGGGGCCCGACGAGACCGAGCGGTACGCCCTGCTGCTGGAGCTGGCGCGTGAGGCGTCGTACGCCGCCCAATGGCCGGTCGTGGTGGACGCCAGCTTCGAGGCGATGGCGCTGGCCCGGTCGCTCGGCTCCCCCGAGCGGGTCGCGGAGGCGGCGGCCGGCCTGACGACGTACGTCGTGTGGACGCCGCACGACTGGCTGGAGGTCTTCGAAGACGTCATCGACGACCTGCGCTGGGCCCTGGCCACGTTGCCGGAGGACGACTCGGTGGCGCGCTGCCGGCTCCTGCTCGCGCTGGCCGTCGAGCTGTACTACGACGTCGGCGGGATTGCCGAGCGCCGCGCCCTGGTCGAGGCCGGCGTGGCTCTGGCGCGGCGACTCGGCGATCCGGCCGTCCTCTGGTGGGCGACGCGCGCGGCGTACGTCGCTAGCTGGGCGCCGTCCTCCACCGAGGCGCGGATCGGGTGGGCCGAGGAGGGTCTGACCGCCGCCCGCGCGACCGGCGACCGCGCGGCCGAGGCCGTGACGCTCGTGTGCCTGGCCAACGACCACCTCGAGCTCGGCCGGATGGACGAATGGGAGCGGCTGTCCGCGGAGGCCGCGGCGCTGGGGACGCAGGAACGGCTGCCGTACGTGCTGTTCACGCTCCGCTGGGTCGAGTCGACCCTCGAGGCGCTGCGCGGCCACCCGGAGGAACGCGATCGCCGGATCGCGCAGCTCGAGGACGTCGTGCAGGACGTGGCGGTGCCGAGCATCGAGCTGATGGTGCCGGCCATGGCCGTGATCGCCCGGATGTGGGAGACCGAGCTCAGCCAGCACATCGAGGCACTGCACATGATGGCGGCGATGTCACCGATGTCGCGGGGATCGATGCACGCCCTGCTCGGCCGGGCGGGCGGCCCGGACGCCGTCAGTGCCAGCCTCGAGAACCAGCCGTACGTCGAGCCGCTCGAGTGCTGGCAGACCTTGATGACGGCGTGCTGTGAGGCCGAGGCCGCGAGCATGGTCGGCGACGTCGCCCTCGCGCGCCGGGTCCGCGCCACCATGGCGCTCTACCCCGAGCGCAACGCGCTGGCCGGCGTCGCGGTGGTGTTCGGCCCCGTCGCCGGTTACCTCGCCCTCGCCGACGCCACCCTCGGCGACCTCGACGCGGCCGCCCGTCACGCCGACCTGGCCCTCGCGCTCGCCGACGAGCGCGGCTTCCCGCCCTACCGCGACTGGCTGCTCGCCCACCGGGCCCGGCTGGGCTTCTGACGGTTCCGGAGGAGGTCCTTGCCTCGGTCGATGAGCGGTGGCACGCTGCGAAGCCCACCACAACAGGAGGTCTCGTGAACGGACGTGTCCGACTCGGCGGACTGGCCATCACCGCGCTGCTCATCACCGTCATCGCCGCACCCGCCCACGCTGAGGTCATCAACGGCACGGGCGGGCCGGACTACCTCGAGGGCAACAACTTCGTGGCCGACACCATGCACGGCAACGGCGGCAACGACCACGTGCTCGGCCTCAGCGGCGACGACAAGGTCTACGGCGATGCCGGCGCCGACGTGCTCTCGCCCGGCGACGGGCTGGACTACGTGTACGGCGGCTACGGGTACGACCACATCGACATGTACATCGACGGCTCCGAGGACTGGGTCGCGTGCGGGCCGGACGGCGGCATCGTGGTCTTCCACGGCCACTTGTCGGAGCTGCACGAGGACATGTACGCCACCACGCACAACTGCGACGTCGCGTACCGCGACTAGGATCCCGCGGGCTTGGCGGCGCCCCGAGCGAGGACCTCGCGGAGCCGCAGGAGGGCGAGCACCCCGACCGTCCCCGTGACGGTCAGCAGCAACACCTGGTACGCCGCCAGGCCGGGCGTCAGCGCGTCGTTCCCGAGACCGCCGTCGAAGAAGCCGGAGGCCACGCTGACCAGGCAGGCGGTGGCGAGCAGCCCGGAGGCGGCGGCAGCGCCCCGACCGCGCCCGTGCACCGCCGCCCAGGTGAGCAGCAGTTGGACGGCGATCATCGGCAGGGGAGCGGCGAGCAGGGCCCGGCCGCCCCACGCCTCGCCCCAGGTGTTCACGTCGGACGCGACGGCAAGCAGGCCGCCGACGACGTCGGTCACCAGCAGTGCGCCGACTGCGGTGAGCAAGGTTGTGGTTGTCTTCATGGGAGGAACATCGCGCGACCACCTTGTACCGGACTTGCGCCGGACTTCTGTGGCGCGCTTCTGTGCCGGACTTCTGTGCCAACCTTCGGGGCGTGGACCTGGTCGCCGACTGCTCGCGCTGCGTCGGGCTGTGCTGCGTGGTGCTGCCGTTCCAGCGGTCCGCGGACTTCGCCTTCGACAAGTCGGCGGGGGAGCCGTGCCGGCACCTGGCGGACGACCACGGCTGCCGCATCCACTCCTCGTTGCTGGAGGTCGGGATGCGCGGGTGCGTGGCCTACGACTGCTTCGGCGCGGGCCAGGCCGTGACGGCGGCCGGGCGCACCGACGACTTCCTGCTCGTGGAGCAGGTGCACGAGATCGCGTGGTATCTCGTGGACGCCGCCGACACTGCCCTGCTGGGCGACGCCGAGCGGTTGGCCGCCGCACCGACCGCCGATGGCGTGGCCGACCTGCGCGCGCGCGTGGGCCCGGTGCTGCGCGCGGCCGCTGACGGTGCGCGGGCGGCGTACGACGGATGGCGTGACCTCGCGGACGCGGACCTGGCAGGTGCCGACCTGCGGTCCGAGGACCTGCGCGGTGCGAGTCTGCGCGGGGCGGTGCTGATCGGTGCGACCCTCGACGGCTGCGACCTCGCCGGGGCAGACCTGCTCGGCGCCGACCTGCGCGGAGCCTCGCTGGCGGGTGCCGACCTGTCGCGGGCGCTGTACGTGACGCGCCGCCAGCTCGGCTCGGTGCGAACCCGCCCGGCGCCGGAGGGAACTCCCCCGCGGCTGCGGACATGAACCGAAGCGCGTGGTCTACGTCCAGAATCCTCGGTGCGGCTCGGCGGCCTCGTCCTCGATGAGCGGGCCGACGACAACGGTCTCCCGGCCTCCGCCGGCGAGGACGACGCGACAGGGGTGGTCGAGGGTCGACTCGCTCGGCCCGGTCAGCTCGTGGAGCCCGGCCTGGGAGAGCCCGTAGACCACGCGGCCGATCCCCGCCCAGAAGATCGCTCCCGCGCACATCGGACAGGGCTCGCACGAGGTGACCAGCGTGTGTTCCCGGAGGTCGTCGTAGGAAGTGGTGCGTGAGGCCAGACGGGCGAGGTTGGTCTCGGCATGGCCGGTCACGTCGCTCTCGGTGACCACGCTGTTCTCGGCTTCCAGCACGATCGCGCCACCGGGTGTCACGAGCACCGCACCGAACGGATGGTTGCCGTGGTCGCGCGCGGCCTGGGAGACCGCGATCGCGCGGCGGAGATGGTGCAGGTCGGGCGGCGCTGGCATGGGCCGACGCTAGTAGGTCGACGGATGCCTTCGTGGCTCACACCCGAGCGACCGCCGTGCGGTGGATCTACCTGCACAGATCGAGGAGTACGCGCGGCACAACGGCCACGCCGACCTCGTCCGGGAGCTCATCGACGGCGCCACCGGCGAGTAGTCACAACGTCACGGGAGGGCGGCGGCGTACCTCTCGGCCAGCGCCCGGACGTGCTCCACCAGCTCCGGCGGTTCGCTGACGTGGAACGGCATCCCGAGCATCGAGGTCCAGACCGCCACGACCTCGAGGCTGTCGCCGCCGGTGACCAGCAGGCTGCCCCCGTCAGGGTGCGGCTCGACGGTGCCGACGGCGGGGTTGATGCGAGCCAGCACCTCGTCGGCCGGGGCGTCGATGCGGATCCGCGCGTGCACCGCCCAGCCGGTGCGGGCGACCTCGCGGACGACGAACTCGGTCAGGTCGCCGGGGAACTCGGCCGGGACGAAGCGGCGGCCGCCGGGTGTCTTGATCCTCAACCAGTCGACCCGGTAGGGCGCCCACGTGTCCTGCCGAGGATCGCGGGCGACGAGGTACCAGCGGCGCTGCCAGGCGACCAGGTGGAAGGGCTCGAGCTCGAGCGGCTCGTCGCGGTAGTCGCAACGGAGGCCGTCGTGGTCGCGGATCGCGAGCGAGATGGCCTCGAGGACGGCGGCGTCGACCTCGGGGTCCTCGACGTTGCTGTCGGTGTTGACCGGGCCGGCGGTCGTCGCCTTGATCAGGGCTCGGAGCTTGCGGCGCAGCCGGTCGGGCAGCACCTGCTCGAGCTTGGCGAGCGCGCGGGCGCTGGTCTCCTCCACGCCGGCCACGCCGGTCGCCGCGCGGAGACCCACGGCCACCGCCACCGCCTCCTCGTCGTCGAGCAGGAGCGGCGGCAGCTTGGCGCCGACCCCGAGTCGGTAGCGACCGCCCGGACCACGGACCGCGTCGACGGGATAGCCGAGCTCCCGCAGGCGGGTGACGTCGTGGCGGATGGTGCGGTCGCTCACGCCGAGACGGTCGGCGAGGTCGGCGCCGGACCAGTCGGACCGGGTCTGCAGCAGAGACAGCAGCGCCAACGTGCGAGTCGCGGTCTCGCCCATAATTCCGGAATCATATCTTCCGGAACCCCTCGTAGCGTCAGCGACATGACCACCACCGAGAGCAACCAGACCATCCGGCCGTTCACCGTCCACATCGACCAGGCCGACCTCGACGACCTGCAGCGCCGCCTCGACCACACCCGGTTCGCCCCCGCGGCGCCCGGCGACTCGTGGGACTACGGCACCCCCATGTCGTACCTGCGCGACATGGTCGAGCGCTGGAAGAGCTTCGACTGGCGCGAGGTCGAGGCACGGATCAACGCCCACCCCAACTTCCTGACCGAGATCGAGGGGCAGACCTTCCACTTCGTCCACGTGAAGTCCGCTGTGCCGGGCGCGACGGCGTTGCTGCTCGCCCACACGTACCCCGGCTCGTTCCTGGAGTTCCTGCCGCTCGTCGGGCCTCTGACCGACGCCGGCTTCGACCTCGTCATCCCCTCGATGCCCGGCTTCGGCTTCTCCACCCCGGTCGTCGACGGGGGCTGGACGATGGCGCGCGTGGCTCGTGCCTACGACGAGCTGATGCGCCGCCTCGGTTACGCGTCGTACGGCGTGCACGGCTCGGACGGCGGCGCGATGGTTGGCCGCGAGCTGGCCATCCTCGACCCCGAGGGCTTCCTCGGCGCGCACGTGCTGCAGCTGTTCTCCTTCCCTTCCGGCGACCCGGCCGAGTTCGAGGGCTTCGGCCCGAAGGAGTACGCCGCGCTCGAGCACATGCAGTGGTTCCAGTCCGTCGGTGGCTACAACGCCATGAACGGCTCGCGTCCGCAGACCGTCGCCGCCGGCCTGTCCGACAGCCCGGTCGGACAGCTCGCCTACTCCGAGCTCTTCGAGAGCTTCGGCAACGGCACCTCGATGGTGACGCCCGAGCAGGTGCTCGAGCAGGTCACGCTGTACTGGCTGACCAACACCTCCGCCGGCTCGGTCCGCTACCACTACGAGGAGGCCCACGTGGAGCGTGCGCCGGTGGTGAGCACCGGTCGCCTCGGCGTCGCCGTCTTCAAGGACGACTTCCAGACGATCCGGTCGCTGGCCGAGCGCGACAACGCCAACATCCAGCACTGGTCGGAGTTCGGCCAGGGCGGTCACTTCGCCGTGCTGGAGAACCCGGACGCGATCGTCGCCGACCTGCGCGCGTTCTTCGGCTAGCCGAGAGCCGCCGACACCACGTCACGTGCCGCGGCCTGGACCTCCGCGAGGTGGTCCGGGCCGCGGAACGACTCGGCGTAGATCTTGTACACGTCCTCGGTGCCGGACGGGCGGGCGGCGAACCAGGCGCTCTCGGTCGTCACCTTGAGCCCGCCGATCTTGGCGCCGTTGCCGGGGGCGGCGGTGAGCTTGTCGACGATGGGCTCGCCGGCCAGCTCGGTCGCGGTCACGTCGTCGGGGGAGAGGGCGGCGAGCTTCGCCTTCTCCTCGCGGGTGGCAGGGGCGTCGACGCGGGCGTACGCCGGGTCGCCGTACTTCGCGACCAGCCGGGCGTAGTGCTGGCTCGGGGTCTGCTCGGTCTTCGCGAGGATCTCCGAGGCCAGCAGGCAGAGCAGGAGGCCGTCCTTGTCGGTCGTCCAGGTCGAGCCGTCCATGCGCAGGAACGACGCGCCCGCCGACTCCTCGCCGCCGAAGCCGAACGACCCGTCGATGAGCCCGGGCACGAACCACTTGAACCCGACCGGCACCTCGACCATCGGCTTGCCCCTCCCGTTGTCCAGCCCGGCCGCGACGCGGTCGATCATCGAGGACGACACGAGGGTCTTGCCGATCTGCGCGGAGTCCGGCCAGCCGGGCCGGGCGCCGCCGAAGAGGTACCCGATCGCGACGGCCAGGTAGTGGTTGGGATTCATCAGGCCGGCGTCCGGGGTGACGATGCCGTGCCGGTCCGCGTCCGCGTCGTTGCCGGTCGCGATGTCGTAGTCGTCCTTGCGGCCGATCAGCGACGCCATCGCCGAAGGCGACGAGCAGTCCATCCGGATCTTCTCGTCCCAGTCCAGGGTCATGAACCGCCACGTCGGGTCGACCAGCGGGTTGACCACGGTCAGCTCGAGGCCGTGCCGGTCGCCGATCGCGCCCCAGTAGTCGACGGACGCGCCGCCGAGCGGGTCGGCCCCGATCCGCACGCCCGCCTGCCGGATCGCGTCGATGTCGACCACGGACGGCAGGTCGCCGACGTACTCACCCATGAAGTCGTAGGCCGACGCCGCGGCACGTGCCCGCGCGAACGGGATGCGGCGTACGTCGGCCAGCCCGCCCTTGATCAGCTCGTTGGCGCGCGCGGCGATGGCCGACGTCGCGTCGGTGTCGGCCGGGCCGCCGTGCGGAGGGTTGTACTTGAAGCCGCCGTCCGCCGGCGGGTTGTGCGACGGCGTCACGACGATGCCGTCGGCGAGGCCGGATCCGGTCTGCCGGCCACCGTTGGCCTTGATGATCGCGTGTGAGACCGCCGGCGTCGGCGTGTAGCGATCGTCGGCGTCGACCAGCACCGTCACGTCGTTGGCGGCCAGCACCTCCAGCGCCGTCGCCCACGCCGGCTCCGAGAGGCCGTGCGTGTCCCGGCCGACGAACAGCGGCCCGTCGTACCCCTGCTGCTTGCGGTAGTCGCAGATCGCCTGCGTCGTGGCCAGGATGTGCGTCTCGTTGAACGCCGTCTTGAGGCTGCTGCCCCGATGGCCGCTGGTGCCGAACGCGACCTGCTGGTCGATGTTCTCCGGGTCGGGGACGCCGGTGTAGTACGCCGTCACGAGGTGCGCGACGTCGACCAGGTCGGCGGGGGTGGCGAGGGTGCCTGCGCGGGAGCCGGTGCTGTCAGGGGCCATGACCCCATCCTTGCCTGGCGGCGGTGACCTATCCACCGTCTGCTCACGCGGGACGGTGGCTAGGTCACCGCTGGCGTCGCTAGTGTCGCCTGGAAGTGCTGGACGTCACCGATGGGAGCACCGATGCCCGACCACCTGATCGGACTGCTGCTGGGGGCCGAGGAGGACTGGCCGCAAGCCTTCGAGGCGATCCTCGCCCGCGTCGGCAAGGTCGAGCTCGCCGACGGCAGCAGCCACACCTTCCGCAGCGAGCGGCTCACCATCGAGCCGTTCGACCTGATGGACCCGGTGCGCACCGAGCTGGTGATCGACCGCCTCGCCTACTGGTACTACCACCCGCGCGAGTGGCTGAAGAAGGCCGCGCTGGTCAACGGGACCTACCTGCTCAACAGCCCGTTCACGTTCCAGTCGATGGAGAAGCACTCGGCGTACTGCGCGATGCTCCGCCTCGGCCTCAAGGTGCCGAAGACGATCCTGGTGCCGTACAAGAACCCGATCGACAACGTGCGCTGGGCCTACACGGCGAAGAAGTACAACCAGGCCTTCGACCTCGACAAGATCGCCGACGAGCTCGGCTACCCGATGTACATGAAGCCGTTCGACGGCGGCGGCTGGCGCGGCGTCTCGCGGATCAACAACCGCGACGACCTGCACCAGGCCTACGACGACTCCGGCGAGATGCTGATGCACCTCCAGGCCACCATCGACTACGAGCACTTCGCGCGGGCCCTGTCGATCGGCCCCGAGACGATGGTGATGAACTTCCGCCCCGACGAGCCGATGCACAACCGGTACGCCGTCTCGCACGGCTTCCTCGGCGAGACCGCCGGCACCCAGACCGTCGCCATCTCCCGCATCGTCAATGCCTTCTTCGGCTGGGAGTTCAACTCCTGCGAGATGTTGGTGGCCGGCGACGAGGTGTACCCCATCGACTACGCGAACGCCTGCCCCGACGTCGCCGTCACCTCGCTGCACTACTACTTCCCGTGGGCGATCACGGCGCTGGTGCGCTGGTCGGTGTTCACGCTGGCCACCGGCCGGACCGGCCGCGTCGACCTGCACACCCGCAAGTACTTCGACATCGCCGACGACGACTCGCTGTCGTACGACGCGAAGATCACCGCCTACCTGGCGCTGGCCGACGACCACTTCGACACGGCCCGGTACTGGCAGTGGTGCTCCGAGCACCTCCCGCACCTCGAGGAGCAGGTCCACGACTGGGTCACCGGCAAGGACTTCCAGCGCCTGCTGCGCGAGACCGTCGAGGCGACGTACCCCGCCCACGAGCAGGACACGTTCATGGCCCACTTCAACGGCCTGCTGGACCTGTGGGCCGCCGACAACCGTTCGGTGGTCGGGCCGTGAGGCCGTTCACGGCCGAGCGTGTCGAGACGCGGTAAGAGTTCCGGGGTCTCGACACCGCTCGCTGGCGCTCGCGGGCTCGACCGGCGGGCGGGGGTCTCGACACCGCTCGCTGGCGCTCGCGGGCTCGGCCGGCGGGTGGGGTCTCGACACCGCTCGCGGGCGCTCGCGGGCTCGGCCGGCGGGTGGGGTCTCGACACCGCTCGCTGGCGCTCGCGGGCTCGACCGGCGGGTGGGGTCTCGACACCGCTCGCTGGCGCTCGCGGGCTCGACCGGCGGATGAGTAGCGTTCCGCCATGAGCATCGCGGACTTCCCCCGCCACCCGCTGACGTTCGGGCCCAGCCCGGTCCACCGGCTGGAGAGGCTGACCCGGCACCTCGGGGGCGCGACGATCTGGGCCAAGCGCGAGGACGTCAACTCCGGACTGGCGTACGGCGGCAACAAGACCCGCAAGCTGGAGTACCTGATCCCGGATGCGCTGGCCCAGGGCGCGGACACCCTGGTCAGCATCGGCGGGTACCAGTCCAACCACACCCGCCAGGTCGCGGCCGTCGCGGCGCATCTCGGCATGAGGTGCGTGCTGGTGCAGGAGAAGTGGGTCGACTGGCCCGACTCGGTCAACGACCGGGTCGGCAACATCTTGCTGAGCCGGATCATGGGCGCCGAGGTCCGGCTCGACGAGGCCGGCTTCGACATCGGGTTCCGCGACTCGTGGAAGCAAGCCATCGCCGACGTCGAGGCGCGGGGAGGGACGCCGTACGCGATCCCGGCCGGCGCCTCCGACCACCCGCTCGGCGGCCTGGGGTTCGCGCACTGGGCAGAGGAGGTAGCCGTGCAGGAGCAGGAGCTCGGCGTCTTCTTCGACACGATCGTGGTCTGCACGGTCACCGGCTCGACCCACGCCGGGATGATCGCCGGGTTCGCGGCGCTGGAGGCGGCGGGCGGACCGGGGCGACGGGTGATCGGCATCGACGCCTCGGCCACGCTGGAGAAGACGCGGGACCAGGTCGGTCGGATCGCGCGGCGTACCGCTGAGCTGATCGGCGTCGGCCGCGACCTGCGTGACGACGAGATCACCGTGCTCGAGGGCTGGGCCGGCGACCTGTACGGCATCCCCGTGCAGTCCACCCTCGACGCCATCCGGCTCACCGGCCAGCTCGAGGGCGTGATCATCGACCCGGTCTACGAAGGCAAGTCGATGGCCGGGCTCCTCGACCTCGTCCGCGGCCACGACATCCCGAAGGACTCGAACGTGCTCTACGCCCACCTCGGCGGCCAGCCCGCCCTCAATGCCTATTCGGCGCTGTTCCCGACGACGCGGCGAGTGCCCGAGTGAGCGACCTCGAGGACCTGTTCGTCCGTGCGGCCCGCGCCGGTGCGCGCCACCGGGAGACCGTGGGCGACCGACCCGTCGCCGGTACGGCTTCCCGCGAGGATGCCTGGGCCGCGTTCGGCGGCTCGTTGCCCGACGACCCGACGTCGGACGACCAGGTCATCGACGAACTGCTCGCAGCCGCGGACGGGCACCTCGTCGGGACGGTGGGCCCGCGGTACTTCGGGTTCGTGGTCGGCGGCTCGACGCCGGCCGCCGCGGCCGCGGACCTGCTGGCCGTCGGCTGGGACCAGAACGCGTTCAACCCGGTGCTCTCGCCTGCCGCCGAGGCGGCAGAGCGGGGGGCCGGCGGCTGGGTCAAGGACCTGCTCGGGCTCCCGCGCGGAGCGTCGGTCGGGTTCGTCACCGGAGCCCAGGCCGCCAACACGGTCGGCATCGCCTGCGGGCGGCACTGGGTGCTCGAGCGGGCCGGGTACGACGTCGAGACCGGCGGGCTGATCGGCGCTCCGCGGGTCCGCGTGGTCACCGGAGCCGAGCGGCACGCGACCATCGACCGCTCGCTGAAGCTGCTCGGGCTCGGCACGGCCTCGCTCGTCGGCGTGCTCACCGACGAGCAGGGCGCCATCGACGTCGAGGACCTCGAGAAGGTGCTCGCCCAGGAGCCCGAACGGCCGACGATCGTCTGCCTGCAGGCGGGCAACGTGAACACCGGCGCGAGCGACGACTTCGCGCTTGCCATCCCGCTCGCCAAGGCCGCCGGCGCCTGGGTGCACGTCGACGGCGCCTTCGGGCTGTGGGCCGCGGCCGCTCCCGGACGAGCGCACCTCGTCGACGGCGTCGCGCTCGCGGACTCGTGGGCCACGGATGCGCACAAGTGGCTCAACGTGCCCTACGACAGCGGGCTGGCGATCGTCGCAGACCCCGACGTGCACGGACGGACGATGTCGTACTCCGCGGCGTACCTCGCCGGCTCCGGTCGCGAGGACTACTCCCTCGGCGACCTGGTGCCGGACTCCTCGCGGCGGGCCCGCGGTTTCGCGGTCTGGGCGGCCCTGCGCGGGCTCGGCCGGTCCGGCGTCGCCGACCTCGTGGAGCGCACCTGCCTGCTCGCCGGCCGGATGGCCGAGCGTCTCGCCGAGGGCGGCGCGACCATCGCCAACGACGTGGTGCTCAACCAGGTCCTCGTCGGCTTCGGCGACACCTCGCTCACCGACGGCTCGACCGAGTCGCGCACCGACGCCATCGTCGCGGAGGTGCAGCGGGACGGTACCTGCTGGCTCGGCGCCACCACCTGGCACGACCAGCGCCTGATCCGGATCTCGGTCTCCAACGCCACCACCACCGAGGCCGACATCGACGCCTCCGCCGCCGCCATCCTCGCCGCGGCTGGTCGGGTGGGGTGAGGGGGGCGTCGTGATACCCGGTCGACCGGGTATCCCGTCGGTTAGAGGGGGTTGCAACCGGCACGAAGCGGCAGGAACGACACCGAAGTCTGGCGGGGCTTGCGGCTAGATTGCTAGCATCCTAGATGTGTCGGACAAGACCCAGTTCAACGTGTACCTCCCGCAGGAGCTGGTCCGGGAGGTCAAGCACCGCGCCATCGACGAGGGGGCCAGCCTGTCGGCCCTTGTCGAGCAGGCACTGACCGAGTACCTGAAGATCGGGAGGACCAAGTGACCGTCGTCCGCCCCGTCCGGTTCACCGACGACATCCCAGCCATGCAGGCATTCCTCGAGCGGTTCGGTCTCCAGCCCCGCATCACCTCCGACCGTCCCGGTTGGGTCGATCTCGCGGGGGCAGCCGGTCTGGTCGCCCTCCACTCGGCGAAGGACAGCACTACGGGCGCCGTCCACGGCGAGACCCGGCTCTCGTTCGAGCTCGAGGACGCCGACGTCGCCGCGGCTGCCCTTCACGACGCCGGCTTCGTGGCGAGCGTCATCGACGAGTCCTGGGGCCGCACCCTCGAGCTCACCGACCCCGACGGCCGGACCATGCTCTGCGACGAGCGTTCCGACGACCTCTACGGATACACGGCCCATCCCGTCGACGCGACGCGCCCCGGACCGCTGGTCGTCCCGGTCTGCCGCACGAGCGACATCCCCGCGTACGACGCGATGCTCCGAGCCCTGGGAGTGGGCCGCGACCAGGTGGACGTCCGGCTTGCGGCCGCCCAGGACCCAGCCGTCCAGCTGTCCCTGGTCATCCCCGGTGGCCACGACGAGATCGACGTCATCGACCCCGATGGACAACCAGTGCTGGTGTGGCAGGGATGACAGGGGTCCTCCGGGACCGCGAGTTCCTCCGCTACTTCCTCGCCCGCCAGCTGTCGGTCGCGGGCAGCATCGTCACCCTCGTCGTACTGCCCATCATCGTGTACCGCACGTCGGGCTCGGCCGGCCTGACCGCTCTCGTCGCGGCCTGCGAAGCCGCGCCGTACCTGCTGTTCGGCCTCTTCTCGGGTGCCCTCACCGACCGCTGGAACCGCAAGAAGGTGATGGTCGCCGCGGACGTTCTCAGCGCCCTGCTCATCGCCACCGTCCCCCTGGCGGACCTGGTGTGGAGCCTCACCGTCCCGCACGTGCTCGCGGTGGCGTTCCTCGGCCCGACCATCGGCGTCTTCTTCGACGGCGCGGTGTTCGGCGCGCTGCCGACCCTCGTGGGTCGCGACCGGATCGCGGAGGCGAACTCCGTCTCGTGGGCCGCGGCCAGTGTCGTCGAGATGGCCATGCCGTCGGTGGTCGGGGTGGTGCTCGCGTTCTGGCACCCGGCCTGGCTGCTGGGATTCGACGCGCTGACCTTCGCCGTCTCCGCGGCGCTGATCGGCGGCATCGTGCGGCCGATGTACGACGCGACGCGCGCCCGGCCGCCGCTCACCGCCGGCCAGATCTTCCGCGACATCCGCGAGGGGCTCGACTTCCTCGTCCGCCACCCCGGCGTGCGGACGTTCACCATCATCGGGTTCCTGCAGTGCGTGGGTGCCGGCGGCTTCGTCGCCCTCATGGTCGTCTGGATCGACCAGCGCCTCGACGTCGGCACGGAGGGCCTGCGGTTCGGCCTGGTGTTCGGCGCCTGGTCGGTCGGTGGGCTGGCCGCGTCGCTCGCCCTGCCTTTCCTGGTGCGCAGGTACGCCGCCGCGCGGATCGGCCTGGTCGCGCTGCCGTTCGCGGCGGCGGTCGGGGTGCTCGTACCGTTCCTCACCACCTGGTGGGTCGCCGGAGCGGCCATGACCGTGTGGGGCGTCTTCTACCAGCTCGTGGTGATCAACTCGATCACCTACCGCCAGCAGGTCACCCCCGAGCACCTGCTGGGTCGCGTCAACACCGCGGGGCGGATGATGTCGTGGGGCTTCGGCTGGACCGGGGGTGCGTTGGTCGCCGGCGTCCTTGTCGGCCGGCTAGGCCTGTTCGCAACCCTGGTCGTGTTGTCGGTGACCGAGGTGCTGGCCGTGGTCGTCGCGTGGACCTCACCGCTCCGGACGCTGGTCACGGATACCGCAGTCCGACAGTCCGTTCGCTGAGGTCCCAGAGCTTCCCCGCCGCGTCAGGGTCACGGGCGAGCGCGGTGCTGCCGACGACCGCCGGGGCGCCGCGGCCCTCGTGCAGACCGGACGGGCCGACGTACGTGCCGCCGGGCAGGTCCTCGGTGGCCGCCATGAGGACAGATCTCGCGCCCTCGGCGGCGGACTGGGAGACCGCCTTCACAGTGGCGTCCAGGATCGAGGCCAACCCGCCCGACGGCCGTCCGAACCGGCCGTTGACGACGAGGTGGGTCCCGGCCAGCCCGGGATGCGCCGCCAACGCGCGGACGGGAAGACCGGCCGCGACGACTCGTCGTTCGAGCTCGTAGGTGAACAGCAGGTTGGCCAGCTTGGTCTGCGCGTACACCGTCCACCGCGAGTAGAAGCGCGGCTTGGACCGCGGGTCCCGCAGGGGGGCGTGCCTGGCCACCCGGTGCATCTGGCTGGACACCGTGACCACGCGGCCGTCGCCGCCCGCGACGAGCTGGGGCAGCAGCAGTCCGGTCAGCAGGAACGGACCCCAGTGGTTGGTCGCCATCTGGAGGTCGAAGCCCTCCCGGGTGCGGGCGTACGGCGTCGCCATCACGCCGGCGTTGTTGACCAGCAGGTGCAGCGGACCGAGGTCGGCGGCCCGGCCCGCCGCGGACCGGACCGAGTCGAGGTCGGCCAGGTCGACGACCAGCCGCTCGACGACGGCGTCCGGCAGCTCGGCGGAGATCGCGGTGGCAGAGTCCGCGAGCCGGTCCGGGGTACGCCCGGCCAGCACCACCCGGTCGCCGCGCCGGGCCAGCTCGAGGGCGACGTGGAAGCCGAGACCGCCCAGCGATGCGCCGGTGACGACGGATGTGACGGTCATGAGATGACGGCGGAATCGGCGCGGATTCCGCCCAACCGCTGATGATCCTTCACTTCCGGGAGCCTACGGCGGTGGCCCCGAGGGGTGTGCAAGAGTACCCCCATGGAGGAGGCGGAGGGCCCCATCAGGGCCGCGATCGTCACTGCTCACGAGATCGTGCGCACGGGCCTCGTCGGCATGTTCGCCACCCGTCCGGGCGCCATCGAGGTGATGCCGCTGGACCCGGGCGCGCCGGAGGACCAGCAGCCAGACGTGATCTTGTACGACGTGTTCGGGCTCTACGACGGTGAGGACGACGAGCTCGACCGCTACGTCAAGGACACGCACTCGGCGGTCGTCGCGATGGCGCGCGACCTGCGCCCCGACCTGGCCGCGCGCGCGGTGGCCAAGGGCGTGGACGCGTGCGTATCGCTGACCGTGGAACTCGACGAGATCCTCGACGTGATCCGGTCCGCCGTCGCCGGCGACGGCCAGCCCGACGCGGCGGGCCCGGGGACCGAGCACGGCGCGTACGCCGTCCTCGGCGAGCAGGTCGGCCTCACTCCGCGCGAGACCGACATCTTGCGGCTGCTCACCCTCGGGCTGAGCAACCAGGAGATCGCCGACCAGTGCTTCTTGTCGATCAACTCCGTGAAGTCCTACATCCGGTCGGCCTACCGGCGCATCGGGGTGGCCAGCCGCAGCCAAGCCGTCGTGTGGTGTCTCCAGCACGGCTTCGAGCCGCCGCACGAGGACCCGAGCGTCCTCGGCGTCCACGAGGACGACAGCTACGGAGAGCCGGCCGAGGCCTAGCTCGACTGGGCCAGGGATGCCGCGATCGCGAGCATGGTCAGGCCGATCAGGACGTCGAGCACCTGCCAGGCCCGGGGCCGGGCGAGCAGCGGGCTGAGCAGACGGGCGCCGTAGCCGAGGCCCGCGAACCACACGATGCTGCCCAGGCAGGCACCGAGGCCGAACCACCATCGACCGCCCGTGCCGTGGCTGGCGGCGAGCGAGCCGAGGAGGAGCAGGGTGTCGAGGTACACGTGCGGGTTCAGCCAGGTCAGGGCGACCGCCTTCCCCGCGACGCCGGCCAGGCTGCTCGTCGCGGCCCCTTCGGCCCGCAGCGACTGGGGTGTGCGGGAGCGCCACAGCGTCATCAGGCCGTACGCCGCGAGGAAGGCGACCCCGAGCCACAGCACCACGTCCAGGGCCCAGCCCGCGTTCCCGACGAGGGCGCCGATGCCGGCGACGCCCGCGCAGATGAGCACGACGTCCGAGGATGCGCAGATCGCCACCACCAGGCCGACTCGGTCGCGGGCCAGGCCCTGCCTGAGCACGAAGGCGTTCTGCGCGCCGATGGCGACGATGAGGGTGAGGCCGGTGAGCAGACCGGTCACCGCGGCGGCGAGCACGTCCCGACCGTACGACGTCGGCCCTGCCCGTTCAGCGGAGCGTCAGAAGGAGTCCTCGGACAGGTCCATCAGCGCGAGGTCGGTGTGCTCGGCGATGGCTCGCTCCGCGGAGATCTTCGGGAGCACGGTCTGGGCGAAGAACTGCGCGGCCGCGACCTTGCCCGCGTAGAACGCCTTGTCCTTCTCCGACACCTCGCCGTCGAGCTTCGTCAGGGCCACTTCGGCTCCGCGCAGCAACAGCCAGGCGCAGACCACATCGCCGAGCGCCATCAGCAGGCGCGAGGTGTTGAGACCGACCTTGTAGATGTTGCGGGCATCGCCACCCTCGGCAGACGCGTCGGCCGACATGAGGTCGTTGATCATCGCGCCGACGATCGCGTTCGCGTCTTCGAGCGCCGTGGCCAGCAGGCCGCGCTCGACCTTGAGCCGGCCCCCGGACTCGGCGTTGTCCGCCTCGCCGAGGGCAAAGGTCTCGATCTCCTTGGCCAGGTGGCCCAGCGCGCGGCCCTGGTCCTTGACGATCTTGCGGAAGAAGAAGTCCTGGCCCTGGATCGCGGTGGTGCCCTCGTAGAGGGTGTCGATCTTGGCGTCGCGGACGTACTGCTCGATGGGGTAGTCGGTGAGGAAGCCCGAGCCGCCCAGCGTCTGCAGGGACTCGGTCCCGAGGAGCACCCACGAGCGCTCCGAGCCGTAGCCCTTCACGATCGGTAGCAGCAGGTCGTTGACCGCCATCGCCAGCTCGTCCTTCTCGCCGGCGTGCTCGGCGACCATCACGCGGTCCTGCCACGACGCGGCGTACAGGACCAGCGAGCGCATCGCCTCGGCGTACGCCTTCTGCGTCATCAGCGAGCGGCGTACGTCGGGGTGGTGGGTGATCGTCACCCGCGGGGCCGTCTTGTCGGCGGCCTGGGTGAGGTCGGGGCCCTGCACGCGCTGCTTGGCGTAGTCGAGGGCGTTGAGGTAGCCGGTCGACAGCGTCGCGATGGCCTTCGTGCCGACCATCATCCGGGCGTTCTCGATGACCTGGAACATCTGCGCGATGCCGTTGTGCACCTCGCCGAGAAGCCAGCCGCGGGCCGGCTCGCCTCCACCGACGCCCGCGTCGCCGAAGGTCAGCTCGCAGGTGTTGGAGACCTTGATGCCCATCTTGTGCTCGACGCCGGTGACGTAGACGCCGTTGCGTTCGCCGGTCAGCTCGCCGGTCTCGGGGTCGAAGTGGTGCTTGGGGACGATGAACAACGACAGGCCCTTGGTGCCCGGGCCGCCGGCGCCCTCGATGCCCGACGGCCGGGCCAGCACCAGGTGCACGATGTTGTCGCAGAGATCGCTCTCACCGGAGGTGATGAAGCGCTTGACGCCGGTGATGTTCCACGTCCCGTCGTCGTTGGGCGTGGCCTTGGCGCGGCCCGCGCCGACGTCGGAGCCGGCGTCCGGCTCGGTGAGCACCATCGTCGTGGTCCAGCCGTTGTCGACGATCAGCCGGGCGATCTTCTTGTCGCGCTCGTTGCCGTTGCGGTGCACGATTCCGGCGAACATCGGGCCGGCGCCGTACATCCAGATCGCCGGGTTCGCGCCGAGCACCAGCTCGCCCAGGGCCCAGCCCACGGTGGACGGAGCGGGAGTGCCGCCGAGCTCGGCCATCGTCATCAAGCGCCAGTACTCCGCGTCCATCCATGCCAGATAGCTCTTCTTGAAGGCCGCGGAGACGGGCGCCTCGTGGGTCTCCGGGTCGAAGACCGGCGGGTTGCGGTCGGCCTCCTCGAAGGACTCCGCCAGCTCCTCGCGCGCCAGCCGGTCGACCTCGCGCAGGACTTCCTTGACCGTCTCGGTGTCGACCTCCGCGAAGGGGCCGGTGCCCAGCAGCTCGTCGCGCCGGAGCACCTCGAAGAGGTTGAACTCGATGTCGCGGAGGTTGCTCTTGTAGTGACCCATGACCCACCTGTTCGTGTCGGGGCGGCTTGCTACTGGCCGGTAACTTCATTCTGCCCCGTGGTCCGGGGAGCGGCAAGCCACTGGTCGAACTCGGGGCGCCGTTGTGACCCGGCTCACCGCCACGCGGCTGACCTCGAACCCGCCTAGCCCGAGTGAGACAAGTGAATGGGTGCACTATCTGGAACAATGCGCGCATGCGGGTCTCCGCCAAGACCGACTATGCGCTGCGCGCCCTCCTCGAGATGTCCTCGCGCGATGACGCGCGCCCGGTGAGCGCCGAGGAGCTCGGCCGGCTCCAGGACATCCCGCACGGCTTCCTCCAGGCGATCCTGGCCGACCTCCGCAAGGCCGGCGTGGTCATCGCCCAGCGCGGCCAGTCGGGCGGCTGGCGGATGAACCGCGCTCCCGGGGACGTCTCCGTCGCCGATGTGATCCGCGCCGTCGACGGTCCGCTGGTGTCGGTCTACGGCGTCCGGCCGGAGTCGGTCACCTACAACGAGAAGGCCGAGGTCCTCCAGCTCGTCTGGATCGCCGCCCGCAGCTCCCTGCGCGAGGTGTTCGAGAACGTCAGCCTCGCCGACCTCGCCGCCGGCTCGCTCCCCGCCCCGGTCGCCGCGCGCACGGCCGACCAGGACGCCTGGCAGCCCCACTGAGCAGCAGAGGCCGGGCGATCGAGTGGGCGGCCACTCAGCTCGGGCACGCCGTCGTGCGGGTCGAGGAGCTCAGCGGCGGCTGGACGTCGACGATGCTGCGGCTCACCGACGACTCCGGGGCGCAGAGCGTGCTGCGGCTGATGACCAACGAGCCGTGGCGCACGCACGGCGCGGAGCTCACGACGCGGGAGCACGAGACCCAGCGGCTGCTAGAGGGAACGAGCGTCCCGGCACCGCTCTCGCTCGCGCTCGACGCCGAGGGCGCCGGCACCGGGGAGCCCGCACACCTGATGACGCTGGTCCCGGGAGCCGTCGACCTCGACCGGGTCGCCGACGAGGACCTCGACGCGCTGGCGGCGACCCTGGCCACCGTGCATGCACTCGAGCCCGAGGTGCGGCCGCGGACCTACCAGTCGTGGGCCTGGCCGGCCAAGTACGTCGTGCCGGACTGGGCGCAGGACCCGGCGGCCTGGAAGCGGGCGTTCGGGCTGCTGCGGCAGGACCCCCCGGCGTACGTCGGCACCTTCCTGCACCGCGACTACCAACCGCGCAACGTGCTGTGGACCGGCCCCGAGATCACCGGGCTCGTCGACTGGGTCGAAACCTCGTGGGGCCCGGCCTGGCTGGACGTCGCGCACTGCTCCACGAACATCGCCCTGCTGCACGGCACGCAGGCGGCGGACCGGTTCGCGGCGGCGTACGTCGCCCGGACCGGCCGCGAGCCCACGCCGTACTTCGACGTGATGGACGTGGTCGGCTTCCTGCCGCCGCCCGGGCGGACGTCGATGATCACCGATCCGGGCCAGCAGCGCCGGCTCGAGGAGCGGCTGGTCAGCCTGGTGTGAGTGCCGACCACACGGGGGCGACCGGGATCGCGGCGTAGGTCTCGTCGGACGTCCGGATGCCGAGCGCGCGCCACAGTCCGAGGTAGCCGTCGCGGTCGCGGCCCGGGTGGTCGCGCGTCGCCGGCGTGGCCTGGCAGAAGTGACGGCGTACGGCGCGGGCCTCGACGCCTGCGACCCGGGCCACCAGCTCGTGGTCGCCGTGCCACTCCTCGGCGAGCGCCTGCACGTCACCGTCGTCCCAGGCCAGCCCCGCCGGGTACGAGTGGTGCTTGTCGAGCTCGGTGCCGGAGCCGAAGAGGTGGTGGGACCAGCCCTCGTCGTCGGTGGTGGTTACCGTGCTCACCACGGTGTGCAGCTCGCGCGAGAGCACCCGGCAGAGGACCAGGTCGCGCGGAGCGAAGTACGCCGGCCACGTGACGGTGGTCCAGCCCGCGTGTTCGACAGCGACCAGCACCTGCGCGGTCGCGGATCCGCCCGCGCTCCCCAGGTGCTCCTGGATCACGGACACCACCTGATGCGGTGCGACCCCCCGAATGGCCGACACGGAGGTCAGCCCCACGCGGCCCAAGGTAGGCCGCCGAGGCCGCGCCGAACAGTCATTTCGAGAACGCAGTCGGTCTGTGCGGGTGGCTCCCGGTGCGGACCGCTAGCGCCCCGCGGGGTCGAGCGGCCCGAGGTCGCTCCACGCCGGGGCGACTCGGAGCGCTGCGTGGGCCGGGACCTGGTCGGGGTAGGTGATCCCCAGCGTCTTCCAGAAGGCCACGAAGCCCCAGCCGTCCATGGCCGGGTTGTCCTCGTCGTCCGGGCCGGCCTGGACGAGGTGCGGCGCCACGCTCGCCGCCGGCACACCGAATGCGCCGGCCACCATCGCCGGGTCGCCCGACCACTCGACCTCGAGACGTGGCACCTCGTCGAGCTCCCACGCGAGGGCGACGGGGTAGGAGTGGAAGCGGTCAAGTACTCCTCGACCGCGGTCAGTACCCGCGCCGGCTCGGCTTCCCGGACCGCGGTCACCCACACGAACTCGCCCATGCGCGGAACCTACGTGACGTCAGTGACCCGCGGGCCGACCCTCGTCGTCGTCGGCTTGGAAGTCGTCGGGCACGACCACCGGGCGCAGGCGGCACCAGGCGATGAACGCGAGCCCGACCACGAGCAGCACGAGGCCGGCCCACAGGTTGGCGTTGATCCCGCCCGTCTTCTCCTCCTCGGTGTCGCCGAAGATGCCGGCCAGGAACAGGATCAGGCCGTCGAGCGCGAGCAGCGCGCCGATGATGTTGCGGATGTCGAAGAGGCCGGCGGTGTGCCCGGGCTTGCGCCTCGACCCGGCGGTGGTGTCGCTCATGTCGCCTCCTTCTCTAGAACAGCACGTTCAAGACGACGACCATCGCCAGCGCGATGCTCGCCAGTGGCACGGTACGGCGGTACCACGGGTAGCTCGCCTCGTTGGGGTCCGTGCGTTGCTCGCGCGGGGTCTCGGAGTACACCAGTCCCCTCAGCTCCGACGCGGGCTTCGGCTCGGTCACCAGCGAGACGGCGATGCTCAGCACGATGTCCACGACGAAGGCGGCCGAGGCGGCCAGGAACGCCGCGCCCTGGCCGGAGAGCGGGATCACGCCGGTGCTCCACGAGCCGAAGGCGTCCTCGGTGAGGAAGGCGACCACGACCGCCGACAAGGTGCCGGAGACCAGGCCGACCCAGCCTGCGGTCGGCGTCATCCGCTTCCAGAACATTCCGAGGATGAACGTCGCGAACAGCGGTGCGTTGAAGAACCCGAACAGGACCTGCAGGTAGTCCATGATGTTGGAGAAGTTCGCCGCGAGTGATGCGGTGAAGATCGCGATCGCCGTTGCCGCCACGGTGGCGATCCGGCCGATGCGCAGGTAGTAGGCGTCCTCGCGGTCCTTGACGACGTAGTCGGCCCACAGATCGTAGGAGAAGACCGTGTTGAAGGCCGAGATGTTCGCGGCCATGCCGGCCATGAACGCCGCCAGCAGGCCCGTGATCGCCAGCCCCAGCAGGCCGTTGGGCAGCAGGTCGCGCATCAGCAGGATGAGGGAGTCGTTGTAGGTGACACCGTCACCCGACGACCCGCCCGGGACGGACTCGCCCGCCTTGACCTTGGCGATGTCGGTGACCAGGACGGCCGCGATCATGCCGGGGATGATCGTGATGAACGGGATGAACATCTTCGGGAAGGCGCCGATGATCGGCGTCTTGCGAGCCGACGAGATCGAGTCCGAGGCCATCGCGCGCTGGACCTCGACGAAGTTCGTCGTCCAGTAGCCGAAGGACAGCACGAACCCGAGCCCGAACACGATCCCGACGACCGAGAGGAACGACGAGTCGAACCCGGACAGCGCTTGGCCGGGCCAGGAGTTCAGCTGCTGGTCCGCGGGCGGGCCGTGGCCGGCGTCGGCGGCCTTGGTGATCTTGTCGGTGAGCCCGTCCCAGCCGCCGACGCGGTGCAGCCCGAGGAACGTCAACGGCGTCAGCGCGGCGACGATGATGAAGAACTGCAGCACCTCGTTGTAGATCGCCGCCGAGAGACCGCCGAGGGTGATGTAGGAGAGGACGATGGCCGCGGCCACGATGAGGGCGACGGGTAGCGGCCATCCGAGCAGCGCGTGCACGATGCTGCCGAGCAGGTAGAGGTTCACGCCGGCGATCAGGAGCTGGGCGACCGCGAAGGAGATCGCGTTGACCAGGTGGGCGCCCGTGCCGAACCGGCGGAGCATGAACTCCGGCACCGACCGCACCTTGGAGCCGTAGTAGAACGGCATCATCACGACGCCGAGGAACAGCATCGCGGGGATCGCGCCCACCCAGAAGTAGTGCACCGCGGGGAGGCCGAAGTCCGCGCCGTTGGCGGACATCCCCATGATCTCGACCGCGCCGAGGTTGGCAGAGATGAACGCCAGGCCCGTCACCCACGCCGGCAGGGACCGGCCCGAGAGGAAGAAGTCCATCGACTCCGAGACCTGGCTCTTGGCGAGGAACCCGATGCCGAGCACGAAGGCGAAGTAGATGACCAGGATCAGGTAGTCGATGGCGCTCGCGTCGATGAGCGTGGCCATCGGGATGACCGGTGCGGTCACGTGCTCTCCTCCCGAGACGGGGTGTTACCGCTCAGAAAACTAGACCTGTGCGCGGCCGCGCAACAGCGCCCTCAGGGGTGGAGCCGTCACTCGGACGATGTGCGAGCGAGCCACTCGATCATCGGGCGCAGCGCGCGCCAGTCCGCGCGTACCTCGTCCAGCAGCGCCGCGGTGTGGATCACCTTCTCGAAGCCGTAGGACCTCCCGGCGTGCAGCGACTTGTGGCGCAGCAGGTCGATGCGGCGGTGCTCCGCGGCGTACCCGCGCGGCGTGGTCTTGAGCGTCTCGCCGCCGAGCTCGAAGCCGGCCCTGGTGAGCTTGTTCGTGATCCGGGTGAGCTGGGCGCCGGTCTTGTCGTCGGCGACCGCGTCGCGGAACGCCGCCAGCCGCGGACCGCTCATGTCGTAGCACCCGCCGCCGGTGCGCACGCCCCGCGCCGAGATCTCGACGTACCAGCCGGTCGCCGGTGCGACAGCGACGTACGCGCCCTGGTTGGTCTTGTACGGCGTCTTGTCCTTGGCGAAGCGGACGTCACGGTAGGGCCGGAACACCTTGTAGGACTGGCGATCCAGGGCGAACTCCGGGGCCAGGGCCGAGACCAGCGCGACCATCGGCGCCTTCACGTCGGCGTCGTAGGTCGCCTTGTGCTTCTCCCAGTACGACTTGGTGTTGTCGACCTCGAGGTCGTCGTAGAAGTCGAGCGCAGCGACGGGGAAGCCGTTGAAGTCGCTCACTCGGGTCAGCCTAGGTCGGCGGTCACCTGCTCGTCGCCCTGGTCCCCGTAGCTGGTGATCGTGATCGCGTCGCCGCCGCACCGAGGCGCGGAGAGGAAGGCGTTGCCGATGCTCTTCCCCTCGTAGACCACACCGAGCGTGCCGTCTGCCGCGAACCGCATCAGCCGGGCCGGGTCGTCGTCCTGCTGGGGGTCACGGACGAAGTACGCCGCACCCGCACACCACACGAGGCTGCCGGTGGTGCCGGGGCCCAGGTCGTACGTCGCGTCGCCGAGGCGGGCGTGGAAGTCGGCGTTCTCCTGCCGTTTGGGCGTCGGCACCTCGGACCAGACCTGACCGTCGCCGAGCCGCATCGCGTCCCAGCCCTGGCACTCGGTGACGCCCTCGAACGGCGCGGCGTCCGCGCCGTCGATCGCCAGCAAGGTGGCGCACGAGACGGGTCGCTGGTCGTCGAAGGACATCACCGACAGGCCCGCGTCGCTGATGATCGCGCCGCGGAAGCCGTGCCGCGGCAGGGCGCACCAGGGGGTGTCGCCCTGGCCGCTCTCGAGGCTGACGGTCGCCAGGCAGTAAGCCCCGTCGTCCCCGACGGTGGCATGCACCAGCGTCTCCTGGCCCATCGCCCAGGTGCCGCCGGTGGTCGTGGGCGGTGAGGACTTGCCGTCCAGCATGGCCGTGCCGCCGGAGGAGTCGATGATCGTCGCCTCGTCCCCGCGCTCGGCCCGCTCGTCCTCCATCACCACGACGACGCGCTGCTGGTCGACGAGCACGGTCGAGACCGCGATCCGGCCGCCCGAGCCGAGGCCCAGCGACTCGGGACCCTCGATGCGGGCCTCGCTGCGGTCCTTGGTCACGGTGACGGTCCAGGTGCTGCTGCGGGTGACCGTGTCGTCGACCGGGCCCGGCACCGGCTTCCAGTCGAGCGGAGTGACAGGGGTGGAGGTCTCCTCCGAGGACGACGGCCCGTCGCTGGTCGGAGCCGAGGTGGCTGTCGTCGAGGGCGGTGGCTCCGGAGACGGCTCGGGCGTCGTCGACGAGCCGTCGGTCGACGTGCACGCGCAGAGCGCCAGGACCCCGGCCGCGACCACCAGCAGTCGTCTGGTCATCAGGCCCCGATGTTGTGAGCGGGGTGGGCAAGGTTCGCGCGGTAGCTGCGGTACGCCGCGCGCCACTGGACCCGGTTGATGAACGGCTCCGACGGGTCGAAGCGCTGCTGGTTCCAAGGCTCGAAGTAGCTGACCTCGGTCGGCTTGCCCTCGCGCACGAGGTACCCGCGGCCGACCTGGAAGTGACCGGACGCGTCGTCGTCGAGGTACGGGTAGAACGCCTTGAGCAGGATCGGGTGGTAGATCAGCGGCGCCTGGTAGTCGATGACGTGCTTCATGGTGAGCAGCAGCCACTGCTGGAAGCTGAAGCCGCCGACATCGAGGACGACGTACTTGCCGGCGTGGCTGGGGTCGTCCCACCCCGTGGCGGCGTTGGTGACTCGCACCATGTCGTCGATCGAGGTGCCGGAGGTCGTGGTGTGGAGCCGGGCGGCCCAGTGGTCCTGGCCGAGGTCCCTCTGCTTCCAGCCCCACGCGATCATCTGCATCGACGCCGGGCCGCACCAGTAGGTCCGCGTCTGCTCGGCGGTCTGGTTCGGGTCGAGGAGGATCCCCTTGGCCGGGTAGTCGGCGATCGTCTTCCCGGGCGTCGTGGTCGTCGTCGGCACCGGAGTCGGGGTGGCCGGCGGCGAGCAGTTGCACGGGGGCGCGGTGAAGTCGGCCTGGGGCTTGCGTGTCCTGCGGGCGGTGGCGATCGCGCGCGCCTCGGGATGGTCGTCGAGGAAACCGTCGGGAAGCGGGACGCCCTGGATCTCGTGCCGAAGCACCCACACCTTCGCCACCGAGCGCGCCGCCCGGGTCAGCTCGGCGCGGTCCGCCCGGGCCCGCGCGGCGGGCGAGAGGGACGCCGTACGCCGCAAGGCGTCGAGCGCGTCGAGGTCACCGGTGGTCTCGCCGGTGGTCGCCCGCGCCGCGCGTACCGCGACCCGCATCCGCGCCCGGACCTGCGCCTGGCTGCTGTCGGTCCAGCCGAGGCCGAGGCAGTACCGCTGGCCCTCGAAGTCGGCGCAGCGCGTCAGCGCGTCGACCGGCTGCCGGCCCTCGCCGACGACGCGGTCGATCTCGGCGCGCATCTGCGGCGACACCCGCCCGCCGCTCGGGGACGTCGACAGCGTCCACTCGGACTGGGACCGCCCCGACGGCCGGAGCCCGCCGTCGTCCTCGCCGCGCGGGATCAGCGGGGTGAGGGCGAGCAGCAGCACCAGCAGGGCGGCGCCGAGCAGGAGGATGCGAGGACGGGACAAGGGGAAGACCTCAGGAGTTGACGGACGTCACACCCGTCACACTGTCCACTCGCCGGGGAGTACGGTCAAGTCGCCGCGAGCGACCCGTTACGATTCCTCTGCCGGTCCGCCGGCATGCGGATGTAGCTCAGTTGGTAGAGCGCGACCTTCCCAAGGTCGATGTCGCGAGTTCGAGTCTCGTCATCCGCTCTCTACTCACCGTCAGGCGAACGGGCCGAGCTCGGGTCGCTTGGCCCGGACCGAGTCGCCGCTCGATCGGCCGGTCAGCCGACGCTGGACCCACGGCACGAAGTGCGTCCGCGTCCAGTCGGCGTTGGCGCGGTAGCGGTCGGCGCGCGTGAGCACGACCTCCTCCGGCAGGTCCGGCTGGTCCACGCCGTGCGGGACGCCGAGGACGTCGAGCACCTGGATCGCCATCCAGTGATGGCCGGCCGGTCCGAGGTGCAGGCGGTCGTGGTCCCAGTACCGCCAGTCGCGCAGCAGCCGGAACCGCCAGAAGTCGACGATGGTCGCGCCGTGCCGGTCGGCCGACCAGCGCACCAGCTCGTTGTACAGCGCGAACCTCCCCCGGAGCGGGCGGTAGATCGCCGAGCCACCAGGGTCGAAGGCCGTGAACACGAGCAGTCGGGCGCCGGTGGCGGCCAGCTTGCCCAGCCCGGCGTCGTACCGCTCGACCAGCGCGTCGATGTCGACCTTGGGCCGCATGATGTCGTTGCCGCCGGCGTAGATGGTGATGAGGTCGGGGTCGAGGGCGACGGCGGGCTCGATCTGCTCGGCCAGCACCGAGTCGAGCTTGCGGCCCCTGATGGCCAGGTTCGCATAGCCGAAGTCCGGCGTCTGCTGGGCGAGCACGGCGGCGACGCGGTCCGCCCAGCCGCGCAGACCGTTCGGGGCGTCCGGGTCGGGGTCGCCGACGCCCTCGGCGAAGGAGTCGCCGAGGGCGACGTAGCGATGGAACGGCACCCGCCCACCCTAGATAAGGTGCGGGCGTGCTGCTCTCCGACCGCGACATCCTGGCCGAGCTCGAGGCGGGCCGGATCCGGATGGAGCCGTACGACGCCTCGATGCTGCAGCCGTCGTCGATCGACGTGCGGCTGGACCGGTTCTTCCGGGTGTTCGAGAACCACCGGTACCCGCACATCGACCCGGCCTCCGACCAGTCCGACCTGACCCGCCAGGTCGAGCCGGAGGGCGACGAGCCGTTCATCCTGCACCCGGGCGAGTTCGTGCTGGGGTCGACGTACGAGGTCGTGTCCCTGCCCGACGACGTCGCGGCCCGGGTCGAGGGCAAGTCCTCGCTCGGGCGGCTCGGACTGCTGACCCACGCGACGGCGGGGTTCGTCGACCCGGGTTTCTCCGGGCACGTGACGCTCGAGCTGGCCAACGTCGCAACGCTGCCGATCAAGCTCTACCCCGGTATGAAGATCGGGCAGTTCTGCTTCTTCCGGCTCTCGTCGCCGTCTCAGCACCCCTACGGCTCGGAGAAGTACGGCTCGCGGTACCAGGGGCAGCGCGGTCCGACGCCGTCGAAGTCGTTCCAGAGCTTCCACCGCACCGACATCCCGTCGCCCGCCTCCAGAGACGACTGACCCGCCCGGAGCTGTCGAACAGCTGGGGGCGGGTCAGGTCGGCTGGTGCGTCACTTGTCCAGGCGGTCGGCCCAGCGGTGCAGGTTCTGCGCCAGACGGTGTCGCCTCGAGCCGGTGTGGATGTGCGGCTCGGCGGCGCGGGCCACGCGCTCGTTGATGAGGTGACGGCTGAGCTGTTCGTTGAGGACCTGGTCGTTCGTCATGATGGTTGCTCCTTGCGTGGTGGTTGGTCTGGTCAGACTTCGGTGAGGTGGATGTCGCCGCTGACGGTCTTCGCCCGCAGCTCGACGTAGTCGGCTCCCGGCTCGGGCTGGCCGGCGCCCTGGAGGTCGGAGCTGATGTCGCCGCTCACGGTGGTGAGGTCGGTCCACACGGGTACGCCGGCCGGAATGCCGATCAGTACGTCGCCGGACGCGCCCTTGGCGCTGACCTTGCCCTTGCTCGCCTGGCGGATCCGCATGTCGCCGCTGCCGGTCGACATCGAGACGCCCTCCTTCGCGTAGCCGATCTCCAGGTCACCGGAACCGGTCTTGACGACGGTCGGGGCCTTGGTCGTGCCGAGCTCGACATCGCCGGAGCCGGTGGAGACCGACGAGGTGCCGTCGACCTGCTCGACCGTCACGTCGCCCGAGCCGCTCTTGATGCGCAGCTCGGCGCCGGCGCGGGTGATGCCGATGTCGCCGGAGCCGGTCTCGACGATCACCGGCGCCTCGAACGTGTCGAGGTGGCAGTCGCCCGAGCCGCTCTTGATCTGCCCGTGGCCGAAGGTGCCGGCCATCTGGACGTCGGCACTGCCGGACTTGACGACCGCGTTGCTGCGGGTCGGCACGATGATCGTGACGACGTACTGCGGCTCGCCGCCGAACAGCCCGCGATTGCCCTTCGGGCCGATCACGCTGATCTGGCGGCCTTCCTGACGGACCTCGACCCGCTCGGACTCGCGGCCCTCGACCTCGACCGTGGTGGCGGTGGTGTCGGAGGCGGTGACGATGATGTCGCCCTTGCCGAGCTCGACGTACAGGTCGACCGGCTCGTGGGTCTCGAACTCATAGCTGCTCATGGGTGTCTCCCGGGTGTGTTCGGCCGCGGGACCAGCCGCTCGGCTGTCCCTCGGTGGGTGGGTGGTGGTGGGGCCGGGGCTCAGAGCCAGCCGGTCATGCGGCGGTTGCCGCGCTGCTTGCCGCCCCCGAAGGGGTCGTTGCCGAAGAACGGGATGCTCGAGAGGTCGATGTCGACGTTGATCGAGCCCTCGCGGGTCGCGGACCGGACGACGTTGACCAGCCAGGTGTTCAGCGACTGGCCGGACTTGGCTGCCATCTCCTCGGCCTTGCTCTTGACCGACTCGGGGATGCGGAGCGTGATCCGGGAGAGCCCGCCCTCCTCGTCTTCATCGCCGGGCATCGGCGGCGCCGGCGGTGCGGGCGGGGCCGGCATGGCGCTCGGCGCGTGCACGACGAAGTCGAGGTCACGGCCGTCGAGCCGCACGTCGACGCCGCCGCTGGGCAGCTCGGCGGTGATCTCGGCGGCTGCCTGGGAGATGGCCTCCATCAGCGCCAGCCGGGCGGCCGGGTCGAGGGCGTAGGTCAGCCGCTCGGCGGTGTTGCGGGCCTCGTCTCCGGCGGCCTCGGCGGCGGCCATGAGGTCCCGCTTCAGGCTGTCGACGTACGGGGTGATGTCCATGTGCATCAGCATGACATCATCGTGACGTCACGTCAAGCGGTTGGTGACATCATTTCGGCGCCACGTGGTGTCAGACGGTGTTTGCGCAGGTCAGCGGGCCGCGCGCGATGTCCGTGGCGTCACAGGTCGAATAGCGATGTCGCCTCGTCGATCTTCCCGTCGGCAGGTTGGGCCCTGGCCTCGGGCGCCTTCTCAGGCTCAGACTCGGACTCGGGCTCGTCGTCGGCATCGAGGATCGTGTCCGGGTCGGGGCGCTCGCTGGGTGCCTCGGCGGGGCCGCGGTCACTCACGTCGAACAGGGAGACGTCGTCGGGCAGCTTCGTGGCCCGGCCGGGCTGAGCCGTCTCCGGCTCCGCGGTGGAGGTCTCGACAGGCTCGACCGGCGTGGGTGCGGGCTGCTGCGTCGGTGCCGAGGGCGCCGGGGTGTCGAAGAGCGACGTGTCTTCGTCGAACAGGGATCCGGACGGCTTCGGCTCGGGTTCGGGCTCCGGCTCCGCAGCCATCGGGGCCGGGGTGGGCGCCGGGGTGTCGAACAGGGAGCTGCTGTCGTCGAACAGCGAGCCGGACGGCTTCGGCTCGGGGGCGGGCTCGGGCTCTCGGGCTTCGGCTCGGCGGCCGGTGCCGCGGCCGGTGCCGCCGGCGCCGGGGTGTCGAAGAGCGACGAGGTGTCGGCGTCGAAGAGGGACCCGGACTCCTTGGCCTCCGCAGGTTTCGTGACGGGCGCCGGGGCGTCCTCCTCCACCACCGGGGCGGCCGTGTCCTCGCCGGCGGCGGGCGGAGCGGTGGGGCCGGGCGCCACACCCGCGACGACGGCGGCCTTGGTCGCGGAGACGCCCTTCACCGAGGCGAGCAGCATCTGGGCGACGTCGAGGACCTCGACCTCTTCGCGGGCCTCGCCCCGGGACTGCTGCGCGGTCAGCCCGTCGTCGAGCATGACCCGGCAGAAGGGACAGCCGACGGCGATCTGGTCGGCGCCGGTGGCGACGGCCTCGCGGGTGCGGTTCTCGTTGATCCGCTCACCGATCCGCTCCTCCATCCACATGCGGGCGCCGCCGGCGCCGCAGCAGAACGAGCGTTCGGCGGACCGCTCCATCTCGACGTACTCGGCCCCGGGCAGCACCTGCAGCAGCTCGCGCGGTGGGCTGTACACCTGGTTGTGACGACCGAGGAAGCACGGGTCGTGGTAGGTGATCGAGCGCTTCGCGGCGCCGGCCCCCTCGGCGACCGGCGTCAGCTTCCCCTCGCGCACCAGCCGGTTCAGCAGCTGGGTGTGGTGGACGACCTCGAGCTCGAGGCCGAAGTCGCGGTACTCGTTCTTGAGCGTGTTGAAGCAGTGGGCGCACGTCGTCACGACCTGCTTGACCTTCGCCTCGGTCAGCGTCGCGATGTTCTCCTGTGCGAGACCCTGGTAGACGAACTCGTTGCCCGCGCGCCGGGCCGGGTCGCCCGTGCAGGTCTCCCCGTTGCCGAGCACACCGAAGGAGATGCCGGCGATGTTCAGCAGCTCGGCCACCGCGCGGGTCGTCTTCTTGGCGCGGTCCTCGTAGGCCCCCGCGCAGCCGACCCAGAACAGCCAGTCGACCGACTCCAGCGACTCGAGGTCCTCGCCGACGACCGGCACGTCGAAGTCCAGGCCCTTGGCCCAGTCCATGCGTTGGGAGGAGGACATGTTCCACGGGTTGCCCTTGCCCTCCAGGCCGCGGAAGAGCTGGCTCAGCTCGGCGGGGAAGTTGTTCTCGACCAGCACCTGGTAGCGCCGCATGTCGATGATGTGGTCGACGTGCTCGATGTCGACCGGGCACTGGTTCACGCAGGCCCCGCAGTTGGTGCACGACCACAGCACGTCGGGGTCGATGACGCCGTACGACGCCTCGTCGGCGATCAGCGGCCGCGCCGCCTCCGTCTTCACCGACTCGGGCAGGCCGTCGCGCTCGTCCTCGGGGGCCAGGATGTACGGCGCCTTCGCGAACGCGTGGTCGCGCAGGTCCAGGATCAGCATCTTCGGCGAGAGCGGCTTCTCGGTGTTCCACGCGGGGCACTGCGACTGGCAGCGGCCGCACTCCGTGCAGGTCGCGAAGTCGAGCAGGCCCTTCCACGTGAAGTCCTCGACGGCGCCGACGCCGAGCCTGGAGTTCTCGTCGAGATCCTCGAGGTCGTCGAGGGTGACCGGCTTGCCGTTGGCCTTCATCGGCACCACGGCGCCGAGCGCCTGCGGCTGCCGGCCGAACATCACGTTCAGCGGCGCGACGAAGATGTGCAGGTGCTTGGAGTGCACCACGTCGATGAGGAAGACCAGCATGATGCCGATGTGGAGCAGCAGGCCGAGGTGCTCCAGCGCCTCGATGGTGCCGGTCGACAGGCCGTCGAGCCAGTTGCCGACGGCGATCGACATGAAGGCGCCGGACTTGTACGGCAGGTTGCCGAGAGCCGAGGCCGCGCCGCGGAACAGGAACAGCGACCAGATGACGTTGAAGATCATGAACAGGACGACCCAGGCGCCGCCCAGGTGCGAGCCCTTGAAGCGGGACTGCCGGCCCAGGCGCTCGGGAGAGTTCCGCAGCCGGATGACCGCGAAGGTGATGATGCCCGCGAGCGCCATCAGCGCGATGAAGTCCTGGAGGAACCCGAGCGCGGCCCAGTGCCCGATGATCGGGATCGCGAAGGAGGAGCTGAAGAGCGCGCCGTACGCCTCGAGGTAGACGCTGGCCAGGATCACGAACGCCCAGAACACGAAGAAGTGCGCGGCCCCAGGCAGGCTCCACTTCAGCAGCTTCTTCTGGCCGAACACCTCCACGACCTGCCGCTTGAGCGTCGCGCCGAGGCGGCCGGTGACGCCCTCGATCCGTCCGGGCGCCGGCTGACCGGCGGTGATCAGCCGGTACAGGAACACCACACGCCTGGCCACGATCGGCAGGGCGATGACGTTGAGAAGCAGGCCGGTCAGCAGGACCCAGTTCACGAAGAGCACTCCAAGATGTCGGTCAGTCGCCGGGTGACGGCCCGAGCCTAGGGCCGTGCGGGTGCCAGGTCAGCGGGTGACCGGCGTGAGAAACACCCTACCCACCGGTAACTTGATGACCTCGCGTGACCGATCGGCCGATACCGCGGTTCTGGAGGCCTGTCTCACCTGGAAGACGCCTCAGGCCAGCCGGTAGGCCCGTCGCGCGTTCTCGCCCGAGACCTGGGCCCCGATGCGCATGGCGTCGGCCTCGGCCAGCTCGTCCCGGCCGACCAGGGCGGCGAGCACCCCGTCGAGGCCGCGGCGGAAGAGCAGGGTGCCGAGGTAGTAGAGCTCGGCGAGCCCGAACGCGTCGGAGGAGTGCAGCAGCTTGCCGAACGGGACCAGCTCGAGGGTCTCCTCGATCACCCGACGGGAGAGGTCGCCGGTGTTGTGCACGGCCAGGCCCACGTCCATGAAGACGTGGTCGAAGACCTGGGCGAGGTACGCCGCGTGGCGGTGGAACGGGTAGTTGTGCAGCAGCAGCACCGGCACGCCCTGCGCCTGGGTGGCCCGGAGGAACGGCGTCAGGTGCAGCGGGTCGCAGCGCAGCAGGTCGACGTCGTTGTCGCCGTACCCGACGTGGAACTGCAGCGGCAACCGCGCCTCGATCGCGGTCCACGCCAGCGCCGCGACGACCGTCCGGTCGGTGATCCGATACGCCCCGGCGTCGTCGGGCCGCAGCTCCCCCAGCGCGACGAGCACGTCGAGGTCGCGCGGCCGCTCGCCCGGGAGGTCGAGGCCGCAGCGGTAGGCCGCGATGCTCTTGGCGCCGACCGCCTCGGACTCCACGAGGCGCTGACCCACGGCGGGCAGCAGGTCACCGATCGCGGTGCCGGAGGCCAGCAGGTCCTGCGCGATCGTCTCCAGCCTGGCGATCTTGTGCGCGCGGGTGGTCGGTCCGGCCAGCGCGGCGACCTCGCCGGGCGAGCAGATGTCGTCGGGCAGGAAGCCGGTGTCGACCAGGAGGGTGTCGATGTCCGCCGCGCCGAGCATCCGGCGGGCGACCTCCTCGTGACCGACGGCCAGCCGCCGGGCCAGGTACGTGTCGGCGTCGACGTGCGGCTCGAGCCCCAGCAAGGGCGCGCAGTGACGGCGGATCGCGACGCCGAGCATCGAGTCGAACGGCGAGCCCGTCCACCGGCCGGCGCCGGCACCTTCGTTCATCAGCGCCTCGAACGACGCCCGGTCCAGGTCGCGCAGCACCAGGCCGTGGCAGTGGTGGTCGACGACCGGACCGGCGACGTACGTCGTCTCGGTCATGCAGCGGGCTCGCGCTCGTCGACCTTCTCCAGGGACATCGAGAGCTTCCTGGCCAGTCCGGGTGAGGCCACCATCACGACGGCGACGAGGATCACCCAGCCGAACGCGACGATGACCAGGGCCCGGCCCGGGTTGGCGTCGGGGAAGGGGATCACGTTGCGCCAGATCGTGTAGCCGAGCATCACCAGGGCGGCGAGCGGGACGACGATCTCCCACATCGGCACCGACATCTTGCGGTCGATGAACAGCAGCTTGATGCAGCCGATCGTCGCGAGCACGTAGGCGACCAGGAGGATCAGGGTGCCTATGGTCCCGCTCCAGAGGAAGGTGTCGAACGGGACGGCGTCGAAGAGCACCGCGCAGACGAGGGCGATCAGGGCGATCACGACCGTGACGACGCCAGCTGCGGTGGCCGGGGTGTCGTTGCGTCCAGTGCGGCTCACGGCCGAGCCAGGGCTGGCGTCCCGCGCGACGGCGTACAAGAGTCGCGACGCGCCGACGACGCACGCCAGGCAGCAGGCGAAGGCGCTGACCGCGGCACCCAGGGTGACGGTCTCGCCGACCCAGGACGCGATGTAGTTGGTGCCGATGTCGCCCATCAGTGCGCTGGAGCCGACGAAGGCGTTCACGCCGGCGGAGTCGGTGCCGAACGCCATCATCTCGACCGCCGTGACGAAGGTGAAGTAGAGGCCGCCGAAGATCGCGGTGCCGAGGATGGCACGCGGGATGTCGCGGCTGGGTTCGTGGGCCTCCTCGCCGAGCGTCGCGGCGGCCTCGAAGCCGGCGAACGACAGCAGGCCGAAGACGATGCCGAGGAAGAGCGTGGAGGTGTCGGTGCCGGGTTCGACCTTGAAGACGTCGAAGGTCAGTGACGCGTCGCCCGGCGCCGAGCCGGCGGCCATCTTCATGAAGGCGATCAGCGCGATCACCAGGATCAGCAGCACGGTCACGCCCTCGATGACGAGCAGGGCAGTGGTCGCGCGGCGCGCGGGCACGATGGCGAGCCAGAGGACGAGCAGCAGCGCGAGGCCACCCACGACGAAGCCGGCCCAGCTCGGCTGGTCGGTCCAGATGTTGGTGTCGTCGAGGAACTGGGAGCCGAAGACGCCCGTCGCGCTGGCGGTCACCAGGCCGTAGAACGTGTAGGTGCCGAGCAGGCTGAGCCCGGCGGTGGCGCCGGCCTGCGGGCCGAGGGTGGCACCGGCGAAGACGTAGACGGAGCCGGCGTGCTGGTAGTACTGGCAGAGCCGGACGAAGACGTACGCGATCAGCAGCACCGCGACCGCCGCGAGGAAGAACGCCAGCGGCGTGGCCCGCCCGACCAGCCCGGCCGTGCCCTGCGGGTTGATGTTCGCCGCCATGCTCGGCGCCATCAGGGCGACCGAGATGCCGACGGCCTGCCAGAGGGAGAGACCTCGCCGCAGACCCCTTGACTCGTGAGTACCGGTGCTCGCCACCGTTGCCCCCTTCCGTCGTGGGACCACCCCACGTGAGTCCCTACGATGCGAGTGTGGAGCACGTCGCCGACCTGGACCAGACCGAGCGGGACGCCCGTTCGACCGCCGCCACCACGCTGCTGGGGCCGCTCGCGGAGCGCGGGATCGTGGGGGTGTCCACGACGTACGTCGACAACTCCGGCGTCGCCCGCGTGAAGGCGGTCCCCCTCGACCGGCTGCCCCACCTCGCCGCGTGGGGCGTGGGTTCGTCGGTGGCCTTCGACCGGTTCCGCTTCGACGACTGGATCGCCGGCGACGGGGCCGGCCACGAGGCCGTCGGTGACCTTCGCGTGATGCCGGACGTACGCCGGGTGGTGCCGCTGGGCGGTACGCCCGGGTGGGCGTGGGCGCCGGCCGACCGCTACCGCCAGGACGGCACGCCGCACGACCAGTGCAGCCGGTTGCTGCTCTCGTCGTTGCTCGCGTCACTGGCGTCCCAGGGCATCACCATGAAGGCGGCGGTCGAGATCGAGTGGGTGGTCAGTCACGACACCGGCGACGACGACTTCCACCCGGCCGCGCGCGGGCCGGCGTACGGCATGGGCCGTCTCGTCGACGCCGCCGACTACTCCCGTGACGTCCTCGTCGCTCTCGCCGACTCGGGGGTGACCGTGGAGCAGTTCCACCCCGAGTACGCGCCGGGCCAGCTCGAGCTCACCGTTGCCCCCGAGGACCCGGTCACGGCCGCGGACACCTCGGTGCTGGTGCGGACGGTGCTTGCGGCGGTCGCGGCCCGACACGGTCTGCGTACGTCCTTCTCCCCGAAGGTGGCCGTCCCCGGCGTCGGCAACGGCGGCCACGTACACCTCTCGCTGTGGCGAGACGGCTCGAACCTGATGGCCGGTGGGCCCGCCGCTCACTTCGGCCTGTCGCCTGACGGCGAGGCCTTCGCCGCGGGTGTGCTCCAGCACCTGCCCGCGCTGATGGCCATCGGCGCGCCCGGCGTGACGTCGTACCTGCGGCACGTGCCGTCGCACTGGGCCGGCACGTACGCCTGTTGGGGTCTGGAGAACCGCGAGGCCGCGATACGGATGGTCACCGGCTCGCCGAGTGCCGTCTCGAGCGCCGCGAACGTCGAGGTCAAGTGCTTCGACCTCCACGCCAACCCGTACCTGGTGTTAGCGGGCATCGTCGCCGCCGGCCTCGACGGCCTGTCCTCGTCCGCGTCCTTGCCGGACCCGGTCGACGTCGACCCCGCGGCCCTGGGCGAGGAGGAGCTGGCGTCCCGGGGGATCGTGCGGCTGCCGCAGACACTGCGCGAGGCGACCGACGCGTTCGCATCGGACTCCGTGGTCACGTCGGCATTCGGGGCTGCACTGTCTGCCTCGATCGTCGCGGTACGGGAGAGCGAGATGGAGCTGTTCGAAGGCGTCAGCGACGAGGACGTCGCGGCGAGTACGAGGTGGCAACGCTGACGTCTGCCCGATAGGTCACGAGTTGGTCACGATCGTCGAATGCCCTGTGTATGAAGGGGATTCCGGCCGGTTTCGGGCCGGGCGGTGTCGGTGGTCGGTGCTGTAGTTGAGGCATGCGCGGGGGAGGTGAGCTGGGGGACATGTCGGGGGCTGAGCTCCTCGATCATGTCGACCAGTTGGCGCGCACCCAGCGGGAGTGCGAGGTCGGGATCTTGCTGGCGGCCCGGCAGCACGCGGTGCTGAACAACGCCGAGACGGTCGATCCGTGGCAGGCGAAGATCCCCGGCGGGCAGCGGGCTCGCCGGTTCGGTGGGGAGGGCACGCCAGAGGTGGCGGAGTTCTCCCCGGCCACCCTGGCCGCCCGGTTGGGTGTCTCGACCTCTGCGGGTCGGGAGCTGATGGCCGACGCCCTGGACCTGTGCCACCGTCTGCCGCAGCTGTGGGAGCGGGTGCAGGCACTGGAGGTGCGGTGCTCCTACGCCAGGTTCGTGGCCCGCAAGACCCGCGACCTCACCCGAGAACAGGCCGCGTATGTGGACGAGCGGGTCGTGGAGTCCGCGGACGGCCGGTTGCCCTGGTCTCGGTTCGAGGTGCTGGTCGAGGCGAGCGTGAAGGCCGCCGACCCGGTCGCCGCCGCGGAGGCCGAAGAGGCCGAGCACCGTCGTCAGTTCGCCAACCCGACCCGCTCCGATGAGCACGGGATGCGGGGGTTCTACATCCGTGGCCCGTTCGCGACCATCGCCAAGCTGGACGCCGCGGTCGCGTTCTTCGCCACCGTCCTGGCCCACCTCGGCGACACCGGCAGCGAGGACGAGCGGCGGGTCAAGGCGGTCCTGATCCTGGCCAACCCCGTCGCCGCCCTCGACCTCCTCCAGGCCTACCAGCAGTGGCTCTCGACCAGATCCACCGACGAGCAGTCAGACTCCCCGCCGGCCACGGTGCTCGACTACTCCACGCTGCTGCCGGCCGTGACCGTGTACGTGCACCTCTACGGCCAGGCCGACAGCACCGGCGTCGCCCGGGTCGAGGGCACCGGTCCCCTCACCGAGGCCTGGATCCGCGACCACCTCGGCAAGGACGCGAAGTTCACCATCCGACCCGTCCTCGACATCGACGGCCAGGCCCCCGTCGATGCCTACGAGATCCCGGACCGACATCGACAGGCCGTGCATCTGATGACGCCGGCCGACACCTTCCCCCACGCACCCAGCACCCGCCGTACCCACCAGATCGACCACACCGTGCCCTTCCGGCACGAGGTCGCCGAGGGCACCGGCCAATCCAGGCTGGGCAACTACGCGCCGATGACCACCGGCCACCACCGCATCAAGACCTTCGCCGGCTGGCAGGTCCACCAACCCTTCCCCGGCATCTACCTGTGGCGCGACCCCCACGGCGCCCACTACCTCGTCGACCACACCGGCACCCGCCGAATCGGAGACGCTGCTTGATGTGAAAGCGCCCGCGCTGCAGGCGCGTGGCGTCTCAGGAGCGTCACTCCACCCAGGGTGCCGCGCGCCGCGAGCGGGCCGAACAGCCGCCGCCTGCCTCGTGAAGGGCCTCGTGGGGACGAGGAGACCGGACGTGATACCTGCTACTCGCACAATGCGGCGACGCCGTTGACGACGAGTGACAGACCGGAGTCGAACTCCTTGCTGTAGTCGTAGCCCGGCTGAAGAACGTGCTCGACCGTCATCTCGAAGAGGTAGGGAAACTCGGAAGCCGGAAACGTCTCCATGATGGCCGTGGTCATCGCTGCCAGTTCCGACTCGTTACGGAAGGGCAGGTTGACCTCTTGCAGCACAAATCCGTGCACGTAGCTGTCGACCGTCGAGACTGCGTGAGCAGCCATTTGCACCGAGAAACCGCCCTCGCGGAAGCACCGGATCCCTGCCTCCAGCAGCCCCAGGGTCGCCGGTCCCGGGCTCGTCCGTGAAGCCATCAGACTGACAGCCCAGGGGTGGCGGAGCAGGCCCGCACGCGTGTGGTGTGCCCGTTGGCTGACGGCCTCCCGCCAGTCCGCGGACGGCTTCGGGAGCTCGATCGCGGCGGCGACGAGCTCGACCAGCCCGTCGAGGATCTGCTCCTTCCCCCGGACATGGTGGTACAGCGAAGCGGCTTCGACACCGAGCTCGCGTGCGAGCCGGCGCATGGTGACAGCCTCGATCCCCTCGCTGTCCGCCACGGCCAGGGCGACCTCCAGTGTCCGTCTCCGGTTCACAGGCGCTCTCTTCGCGGCCTCGGCTGACCTACGGCCCACGGCTCCACCTCTCAAGTCGCTCGGTCATGGACAATCTAACAGCGTTAGGCTATGCTCCATGAACCTAACACCGTTAGATACCTCAGCGCTCCTGAGAACACCGGAGGGACCCGCCATGACCACCCTGAGCACCACAAGTGCCTCGATGTCCAGCACGAAGAACCCGATCTCCAGAAGAACGACCGCGACCACCGTGGGTGTCCTGTTCGTCGTTCAGATGATCACAGCCATGTTCGGCACGTCACTGATCCAAGCGTTCGTTGACGGAGACACCGATCGGGTCCCGTTGACCGTCGGCGTCATCCTGATGATGTGTGCCGGTCTCGCTGTCGTCGGCATCGGCCTGCTGATGTACCCGGTGCTCAGGGACGTCAACCCACGCCTTGCCAGGTGGTACCCCGTCCTGAGGATCACCGAGTGCCTCGTCTCCGCAGTCTGCGGTGTCTACCTACTGGCCCGATTGCAGATCGTCCCCAACCACCTGCTGTGGGTCTACGTGCCAACGGGTCTTGGCGGCATCATCTTGACGTACCTCCTCGTCATCTCACGGCTTGTCCCTCGGGCCATCGCGCTCCTTGGCCTCGTGGGATACGTCTCGCTCACCATCGGAGTGCCGCTCGACCTCCTTGGCGTTCTCGACATGGGCTCCGGAGCCGGCCTCCTCCTGGTTGTCCCCGGCGGTCTGTTCGAGTTGGTGTTCCTCCCGATCTGGCTGATCACGAAGGGCTTCAGTGCGCCCCGCACCGCCTGCCACGCCACTTCCCGGGCCCTGGTGACGACCGGCTGACCGTCCGTGGACGGTTCACTCCAACGTCCGCATAGGGTTCTGAAGTCAACGGAACGCCGCGGTGCTAGCGATGCGAGATCCCGTCGCGTCATTGCGCCGGGTGTCGGGAGACATGTGCCGACGCAAGAAGAGGCGAGCTCGACCAAGGTCCGAATTGCCCTCACATCAGCGGGCCGCTTGGAAGACGTGGTCCAGTTACCCGAAGGTGCGCAGGTCGAGCGTAGCCGCGTGCCCGCTCATCCCCCGGGCCGCCGTGCGGTTGGGCAAAGCATCCGCTATGCCGCTGTCCGCGCGCGGCGCCTCACCGCTGCCGCGATGGCTCGCGTGCGTCAGGCGCTTTGCAGTGGGCGGATCTCGTCCAGGGCTGACCCGAGGTGGTCCTTCTCGATCTCGAGGTCGTGTCGGGTCTGCAGGTTCAGCCAGAAGAGGTCGGTGGTGCCGAAGTAGCGGGCTAGGCGCAACGCGGTGTCGGCGGACATGCGTCGCTTCCCGTGAACGATCTCGTTGATCCGGCGCGGTGGTACGCCGTTGGAAACCGACTCGACGTTCTCGGGGCCGGCTGGCGTCCAGGTGAAGCAGATCGTCCACTGCTGGTTGATGCGGATGCTGTGCTGGCCGGCGCGGGCGCCGCGGAGGAGCTCGAGTCGGTTGCCCGGCGGGACTCTCAGGTCATCAAGGGTCTCGGCAGCGTCGAGGATGACGAGTTTGCGCAAGGCTGTGCGTTCGAGCTGCGGTCCACGGCCGCAACCCGCTCGGTCTAGCCTCGGCATGTGTCCGCCAAGTCCGATCGTCGGTCCAGCGCATCGGGCCCAAAGCGGTCGCTGGGCGGCGACGCCGGCCAGCGCTGATTCGGGCTAGGACGATCATCGACCACGGGCCGGACGGCGCCAGCCCGGAACGCTGGAAGGTCGGGTTCCTGACCGAGACGATCCTGACCCGCGATCCATGGATGCACCGCAGCGACATCGCCCAGGCACTGGGCCGACCTATGGAGCTGACCCCCGAACACGACGGCGTACTGGTCGCCGATGTGGTTGCGGAGTGGGCTCTCCGGCACGGGCAGCCCTACCGCCTCATCCTGACGGGGCCCGCCGGCGGCCGCTGGTCGTCCGGCACCACCGGCGAGACGATCAACCTGGACGCCGAGCAGTTCTGCCGGATCCTGTCCGGACGGGGCTCGGGCGCGGGTCTGATGGCAACGTTCGTGCCTTTCTAAACCAGTTCAGCCTCGCCGGGACGCGGCTAGGCACCGGCGCGGGTGCGTCACACCGCGAAGCGGCCACGCTAGGCGTCGAGGGCGAAGGCGCTTTGAGTGTTGCTGTTGCGTATGGGGTCCTGGTCTCGGTTGGCTTGTGAGCTTCTCCGGATAGGACCTTGGGAGAATGAGGGGCGTGCACCGATACACGGGGACCATGTACGACAGCAACCGCTGGGACGGCTTCGCGCTTCGACCCGGCGACATCATCATCGCTACGCCGCCGAAGTGCGGGACGACGTGGACGCAGATGATCTGCGCGCTGCTCATCCTGCAGGAACCGGAGCTCCCTGTCCCGCTGAACAGGCTCTCGCCGTGGATCGACATGGTGACTCGCGCCCGCACGGAGGTGTTCGCGGACCTGCAAGCCCAGACGCACCGCCGGTTCATCAAGACCCACACGCCGCTCGACGGGATACCCAACGATCCGAGAGTCACCTACATCTGCGTGGGGCGCGACCCTCGCGATGTTGCGCTGTCGATCGATCACCACATCGACAACATGGATGTCGGCGCGTTCCTCAAGGCCCGCGAGCGGGCCGCAGCGATCGATGGCATCGAGCTCGGACCGTTGCGAGTACAGCAGCCGCGCCCCGACGGCGAGCGGGACCGCTTCTGGCAGTGGGTCGAGGACGAGACACCCTCGACACAGATCGGGTCCTCGCTGCGGCGCACCGTCGAGCACCTCCAGACGTTCCGCGACGCCGCCGCCGACCTCGACGTCGTACACCTGCACTACGACGACCTGAAGGCCGACCTGAACGGGCAGATGCGGCAGATGGCCGCCCGACTCGGCATCGACGTCGAAGAGCACCGGTGGCCCCGCCTGGTCCAAGCGGCGACGTTCGAGTCGATGCGCAGCAGGGCCGACACGACCGTCCCCGACGTCGGCCCAGAGCAGTGGATCGACCCCGCCGCATTCTTCAGCCACGGCACCAGTGGCCAGTGGCGCGACCTCCTCGACAACGCCGACCTCGCCCGGTACGCAGCGCGCGTGCGCTCCCTTGCAAGCGACGACCTCCTCGACTGGGTGCACCGCGAGGCGATCAACTGAGATCCCACCTCGGCGGGTTGACCCGCCTGACCCGCACCGCCGAGGCTGACCGTCAACGCCTCAGGCCATGAATCCCGCCAACCACCCAGGCCTCAGCCGCGTCACACCACCGCGAGTCGGACGCACTCTCACAGCCGCGTAGCGTGCGCGTGCTTGGCGACCTGCCAGGGACGCTACTCATTCCTCGGGATTGCTTCCATGATCGACTGAACAGGAGTCGGCACGGTGCGCTGGAGCCGCCAACCGGATTTCGTGAGGAGTTCGTCGTACTAGGAGAGGGATCGCTCGCGGCCGCCGACCAACGCCAGCATGTAGACGTCGATGTCACTGGCTTCGAACTCGCCCGGATCCTCGGGATGACGAACTCAAACAGCAGCAGGGTCGACTCAGTCGAAGCCGCCTCTCGCACGGCCCTGAGGATCGTCAGCGCGTCGTCGTCCGACCAGTCGTGGATGACGTTGGAGAGCAGATAGCAGTCGGCCGCCGGGAGAGGGTCGGCGAGAAAACTCCCCGAATGGAGAGTGACGCGGTCGCTCGGAGCGAGTCCTTGCAGAACCTGTTCCCGGTCGAACAGCACGCCGCGAGCCTGCGGGGCGCGATCCAGGACCGCGCGCAGGAGATGGCCCCCGCCGCCGCCGATGTCGGCGATGACGTTGAAGGCGGAGAAGTCGTAGTGTGGAACGACGCGGGAGATGCGTCGGGTCGTCATCGCGGCCATACCCTCGTCGTACACGGTTGACTCCGCGGGGTGTGCGTCCAGATAGGCGAACAGACCACCGGGATCACGGAGGGTGGCGCCCGCGCGACCAGTCCTGATTGTCTCCTCCAGCGCCCCGAACGAGTCCCACATGATGGGCAGTCCGAGCATGCGGGTGAGCGGCAATAGTTCGCCGGGATGCCCAGTGCGCAGCAGGCGTGACGCTTCGTTGTTCCAGACGTTGTCCGCGCGCACGGCGAAGACCCCGAGCGACGCCAGGTGTCGCAGGAGGCGAACCAGGGCGGTTGGTTCGACGTCGAGCTCACTCGCGACCGCGACCAAGCTGCGAGGTTCGTCGGTCAAGATGTCCGCCACACCGAGGTTGGCGGCTACGTGAAGACACCGTGAGGTGAGGCGCAAATTCGCTCTGGATTACCCCACGTGCGCTGAACGTCCCCCACGTCGACTGTGACTGTGACCCGCCCGCACCGAAGGGCGGATACGGAGGCCACCGTGCGGGCACGCGGTGGTTTGAGGCGGTTGGTGCCGGCAGAGCCTTTGCACTGGCGCCATGCCCTGCTCACCCTCGCCCGGCCTGCATCCTGCCAACGTGGACCTCGGCAAGACTCGGTGCGCGGCGCCGGTACCCCTGCGCCTGAGTGGACCGGAGCGCCTCAGCTGGCGTACCGGCTCACGTCGGTGCGGATCTCCATCACCTGACGATCGGCGAGACGCGCACTCTGCCATGCCCTGCCCAGTGCTGTAGTGAGACGCGAGACCTTGGGGGTTGTCGACGCGTACGTGCTGCGGCTCGTCATGCTGATCAGATCCTTCGCAGGGAGGTCACGAGGCCCTCTCGCGACACGCCTCATTCTGGTCCGGCGGTAGCATCAGGCCAAGCCGTCGATCATCCATGGAGGGGTAAGAGAATCTGATGCTCGATCTTCGCCGTCTGGAAGTGCTCTCAGTGTTCGCCAGGCACGGCAGCATTGCGGCCGCGGCGCAGGAGCTCGGCGTCTCACCGTCCGCGGTGTCGCAGCAGCTCTCGGCCTTGGAGCGAGAGGCGCAACTGCCACTGATCGAACGCACCGCGCACAGTGCCAGCCTCACCGACGCCGGCAACGAGCTGGTCGAGCACGCCACCACGATCCTGGCCGCGGTCGAGGCCGCGGAGAGCCGGATGCGGGGTCGGTCCGGCACGATCGCCGGACGTGTCCGGGTGAGCTTCATCCCAGGGCTGGCGGCGACGGCAGCCCCGGACCTCGCCGAGATCCAGCGCCGGCACCCCGAGCTCAATGTGGTCGCCCTCCAGATCGAGTCCACCGCGGCTTCGGCCGCCCTCCTTGACCGGGCGACGGACATCGCGGTCGTCGACGAGTGGGGCGAGGAGACGTTGGAGTCCCTCGGCCCGCTACGGGCCCAGCGCGTACACCGTGAAGCGATCGTGCTCGCCGTGCCGGCCGACCACCCCGTGGCGCTCAGCCACTTCCAGAAGCCGGTGTCGGCGGCGACGCTGCGCGAGTTGGTGCGGACCGAGACCTGGCTGAGCTCGCCACCCGGCCAAGTCTCGCGGCTCGCGGGCGACGCTCGGCTGGCGGACCTCGGGGCCACCCCGGTACGGCGCTGGGAGTTCGACGGCCTCTACGTCCTGGCACGGCTCGTCGCCGTCGGGTCCGGGATCACACTCTTGCCCTCGAGCGTCGCGGCCTACGAGCGCCGCGTCGCCGGGATCCCGCTACAGCCGCGGATGTACCGCTACGTCCGAGTGCTCACGCGGACCAGCAGCCGCGGCGACCCGAAGATCGACGCGTGCCTCAAGGCGATCCGCCAAGGGCTACGCCGCCCCTGGACCGAGCCCCTCACCGCGAGCCCTTCCCGCCACTAGCGCGCAGGTTCATGCCAGGAAGAACCTCGGCGCAACGGCACCGGCACCACCCAAGAGTGGTACGACGCGATCCACGTGGTGGCAACTGCCGTTGAAACGGCTTGGCGGACCGATCCCGGGAACCTGATCGGACGGGGCCTGCAAGACGTACTAGCGGCTCTGCGCACCGGCTCGGTCCAGACCAGAGGTCGGCTGCACGTAACCCCCCGGTCTGTGTCGTCGTTTCCCTCTCGTCCGGAGCTGAAGGCTGATCGAGGGGGGAGCCACCATGAACATGAGGAACACTACGAACGGCACGAACATGATGACGGCAGGCAGGACCAGGCTTGAGTCGGTCGCCTTCAGCCGGGCGCGGCAGGAGCGCCTCCGGCAGCTGAAGGAGCGGTCCATTGTCGGCGGGTGCACGCCCGCGCAGTATGTGCCGCGGCACCGCGCCGACGTGCGCGTCGACTCGGTCGTCTGAGCCCCCGCCGCCCAGAGCGACGTGGGGACTCGCTCCGGCCTGGAGCTACTTCACCTCGGAGCGGCGCAGGAACAGCAGCCCGATGACGAGCGGCAGCACGATCCAGATGGCGGTGGTCGAGCCGAGCATGGCCCATTCCCTGGCGGTGTCCGTGCCGCCCTCGAACAGTGCCACCTGCGTGTAGTTCCAGTCGATCCACGGCTGCAGGTCACCGAACCAGTCACGCACCTCGGCGAGCAGGGCGAGGATGCCTGGCAGGACGAGGGACACGACGAAGTAGCCGACGATCGCGGCCGCGGAGTTGCGCAGGACGACGCCGAGGGTGAAGCCGATCGCCATACCGACGAGGTTGCCGAGCACGATCTGCGGCGCGGTCGAGAGCGAGATGTTCCAGACCGTGTCGACGCCCGCGAGCGCGGATCCAGCCAAGTTGCCCAGGGCACCGACAGCGAAGGCAACGGCCATCGAGACGACGCCGACCAGGAAGGTCGCGCTCGCCTTGGCACCGATCACGCGGCCGCGGCTCGGCACCAGGGTGAACGTCGTGAGCCCGCTGCGCTGGCTCCACTCGCTGGTGACGCCGAGGATCGCGATCATCGGCAGGATCACCGACATCGGGAAGCCGATCGCGGTCGCGAAGCTCTCGTAGGTGACTTCGTCGTCGGGCGCGAAGATGATGACGGCGCAGGTGGCTAGGACAGACAGCAAGCAGATGCTGATCAGCATCCAGGAGCCCGATCGGGTGTTGAACATCTTGCGGAGCTCGCTCTTGATCAGGCGAGCCGTGGGGATCGTGCGGACGGCTTGGCGAACCGGGACGGCCGCAGTCGTGTCGGGGGAGATGGTCGTGGCGGTCATGCCGCAACTCCTTCGCGTTGGGTGTCGGCAGTGAGCGACAGGAACATGTCTTCGAGGCCCGCACCTTCGGCGGAGCGGAGCTCGGTGAGGGCGATGCCGGCGTCCAGAGCCACCACGCCCACCAGGGCGGGATCGGCGTCGGTACGGACCGAGCCGTCACCCGCGAGCGTGCTGGGGATCCCGGCCTGCTCGAGAGCGTGCGCGAGGTCGCGCGGCGACGTGGAGCGGGCGAGGGTGCCGGCGGCTGCGAGCAGCTCCTCCTTTGTGCCGGAGGCGACGATCTTGCCGTCGCCGATGACGACGAGGTCATCGGCGATGACCTCGATCTCGTGCAGGAGGTGCGAGGACAGCAGCACGGTCCCTCCCTTGTCGGCGTAGCCCCGCAGCAGGTCGCGCATCCAGCGGATGCCGGCCGGGTCCAGACCGTTGGCAGGCTCGTCGAGGATCAGCACCCGTGGGTCGCCCAGCAGCGCGGTGGCGATGCCGAGTCGCTGGCGCATGCCGAGTGAGTAGTTGCGCACGCGGCGCTTGGCCTCGGTCGGGGTCAGGCTGACCAGCTCGAGCATCTCATCGACGCGTTTGCGGGGCAGGCCCATCGTGTCGGCGGCGACGATGAGGATCTCGCGGCCGGTGCGGCCCGCGTGCTGGGCGGAGGCGTCGAGGAGGACGCCGACCTCCAGGCCGGGGTTGGGGAGGGCGGCGAACCGGACTCCGTCGATGGTTGCCGAGCCGGATGTCGGGGCGGTGAGACCGACCATGACGCGCATCGTGGTGGACTTGCCGGCGCCGTTCGGACCGAGGAACCCGGTCACGCGGCCGGGCTGTGCGGTGAAGGAGACGTTGTCGACGGCGGTGAAGCCGGCGTACCTCCGGGTCAGTGAGTCAACGGTGATCATGGGCCAACCCTCGGGGCAAGGCACCGGTCGGCGCATCGGGTGGCACCCCCCATGCTCCCCCCAACCCGACCCCTGCCCAACCCGGAGTCACGGCTGACGTTCAGTCCCGCACACTCGTGCCGTCACCAGTACGTCACTTCGGCGCCATCCTCGACGGTGGCCCCGGGACCTCCGCCGATGTTCAGCGTCGCTCGCAGTGGCGCCGGACCTCGGCATCGCACCTGTCGTTGCCGCCCCGGCCGTCCGCGACGTCACGCCCCGGCCCGCCGACGAGGACGTCGCCGATGCGCGAGCCGATCAGACGGTCGGCACCCGTTCCTCCGAGCAGACGACGCACCTGGTTCGTGCATACGTCTCCGGACTCGAGGCTCAGCTTGAGGACGTCATTGCCACCCTGGCCTTCGAGAACAGCGCGGCATCCTTCGGCAATCAACGTGTTGGCCTTGGCGTCACCTTTGGCGGTGACGTGCCGGCTGTCGAGTCGCACGGTCTCCCAGCCGCTCACGGCGGCCGCCTGGCCGAGCTTCCCGTCGATGACCAGTCGTTCCTGAGGGAGGTCGAGAGCGAGGCTCGATCCGCACCGGAGGTCGAGGGTGTCGCGGCCTGAGCCACCGTCGAAGGTGGCCCTGCGGTAGGCCTGCGCACACCGAGCGCGCAGGAGATCGGCGCCACCACCGAGGTGCGCAGCGACGCGGCTGTTCATCATCGGCAGCAACGTGAGCCGCTCCGGCGCGGACGAACCGAGCACCGTCAACAGCGCACCCTCAGGGAAGTCGCCCACGGTGATGTCCTGGACGACACCCGTCCATCGCACCAACGCGTCGGCGGCAGCGGGGTCGACCCCGTTGCCCAAGGTCCACTCTCGATGCTCCTGGAGACGCAACTCGACCCTCACGTGGTGCTGGCCGGCACCGACGTCGACCTCGCCGCCGGTCTGGTAGCCGCTCCAGTAGATCATCGAGGCGCCATCACCCACGGTGATGGTGTCGGCGTTGGCCTTCCCAGGTGCGCCGGAGTAGATGGTGGCCTTGCCCGCGCCGGCGTTGATGACGTCGACCTCCTGGTCGCCGATGGACGCCCCGCTGCCCGGGTTGCCCGCAGCCTTCACGAAGTCAGACCCGGGGCCGCCGAGGTAGGTGTCGGCGCCAGGGCCGAGGAAGGAACGCCCAGACGACGCTGCCGTCGTGTCCACGACGTCGTCACCGAACCCGGCGTACACCAGGCCCGAGTCGCCCGTGACGCACACGAGGTCGTTGCCGTCAAAGGCGTAGATCACCCAGCTGCCGTTGGTCACGATGACGTCGTCTCCGTCGGTGCCGACGAGGGTCGTGACGTCGGGACTGCCGACGAGGGTGGCCGGTTGCCCTTGGCACGTCTCCGCCGCCACGGCCGGCGCGGGGAGAGCCACCATTCCGGCGACAAGGCCGGAGACCAGACCCCCCGCGAGCAGCAAGTGCTTCATGGCAGGTTTGATGCCGCAAACGGTTGGGCGGTTCACTCCGGACCTTCACGGGTCCGCCTGGCCGGGAAGGTATCTGGGAGCGCCGTTGCCGCCTCCATCTCGGTAAGCCCGATGCCAGGAGGGTAGCGATGTCCCATGTCACCGGCGTGGTTGTCCCACAGAATCCGGTCTTTCAGATCGGCGGTGGTGGGCCGGGCACGACGAATGCCGTGTTCAGCCCGCCGGCGTCTACGGCCCAGGGTGGGACCAAGCTCCTGATCCTGCACTTCACCAGCGTCAACCTGCCCGGCGGCAGCCGGCTGGAGGTTGACCTCGGCTATGACACGGACGTGTTCACTGCTGCCTCGGGGTCTGATTTCTGGACCCGGCCGGTCAACGTCTACACGCATCCGGGTGGGGTGCCGATCAGGCTGGTGGCCACCACCGGCGGCGCGAAGGCTGCGATCGACAAGTTTGGCCGCGGGGAGCGGCACGCCGGCGAGCAGGACCCGACTGCCCTCTCCAACTGCGACCCGTTCTTGGGCGCAGCGACCTACCTCGAACCCAAGTACGACCCGCACTGGTTCTGCACGCAGCCACCCGACTGGGACAACGTGCAATGCGTCCCCACCGGCGATATTCGCCGCGATGTCGCTGCCAGCGTGGGGATGATCATGCACGTCGACGGTGATCACGTATCCACCTGCACCGTGACCCTGATCGCGCCGGACATCGTCGTCACGGCTGGCCACTGCGTGACGAATCCGACCGAGGACGCCCGTTCGGGCTCCGTCTTCTTCGGCTACCAGACCGCATGCAACGGCGATCGCCCGACGGGCTACAAGCCGATCGTGGCCAAGTGTGTCGAGACCATCAAGACCACGGGCAACACCGTCCCCGACTATTGCTTGATGCGGATCGCGGTCCCGCCCGGCGGCCTCGGCGTGCCGATCCGGCAGATGCGGCACGACCTTCCCGGCATCGGCGAACAGGTCTTCGGCCTGCACCACCCCAACGGCGCGGTGATGAAGCTGTCGAAGCCGCGGTCGACGCCGCTCGCGACGGTCGTCTCGACCAGCGGCAGCATGATCGGCGTCAGCGGAGGCTTCGACGTCTCGGGTGGCAGCTCGGGGTCTCCGCTCTTCGACATGGCCGGGCGGGTGCTCGGCGTGCTGTCGCGCGGCGAGCCGTGCTCCGGCGGTTCGCTGCTCTACTGCGCGACCGAGACCATCTTGAGGCTGGAACAGCAGCCACCACCGCCGCCCGTCGCCAAGGACGTCGTGCTGGTCCTCGACAGGTCCGGCAGCATGAGCCTGGCTGGGGACAGCGGACGGCCGAAGATCGCGGAGGCGCGCGACGCGGCAAGCCTCTTCGTCCAGCTTGTCCGCGCCAATGCGGGCAGCAAGGTCGGCGTGGTGTCGTTCAGCTCGGCGTCTGCGGTGGCCGCCGGCCTGGGCGCGGTGACACCGGCGTACAAGTCCACGTTGGTCGGCCCGGCGCCGTACAGCACCGGCGTCATCGGTGCGATCGCGCCCGGCGGCAACACCAGCATCGGTGCCGGCCTGCAGTCCGCGGAGACGTTGCTCAACGTCGCGGACGGCACCCCGAAGAGCATCCTGCTGCTGACCGACGGACTGCAGAACACGCCGCCGACGATCGCGACGGCAGAGGGTGGACTCGGTGCGATCTCGGTCCAGGCCATCGGCTACGGCACACCGGGAAGCCTGGACGGCGCGGTGCTCTCCAACCTCGCCGCTGCGCACAACGGCGCCTACATACGCGCCGACTCGATGCTGCGACTGGAGAAGTTCTTCGCCCAAGCCTTTGGTTCGATCTTCGAGTCAGGGCTCCTCGCCGACCCGGAGTACTTCCTGGGGGAGGACCAGGAGAACGGCGAGGCGATGCCGTTCGACGTCTGTGACGAGGAGGCGGTCACCGTCGTACTCGGCTGGGACAACGAGAACGTGGATCTACGCCTCAGCGTGACGATGCCCAACGGACAGGTCGTCGCTGCCACCGGCGACGTGGTCTCCGACCACGGCCGGACCTGGACGTTCCAGCGCATCCCGCTCCCGCATCTGGGGGAGCGGGACGGCACCTGGAGCGCAGCGCCGTACCGGCCCGGGGGCGGAGGCGGAGAGTTCCCGACGCCACCGACAGGGCCGGCGACACGCTACTTCCTGTCCGTGATCGCAGCCGGTGGCCCGCGGCTCACACGAGTCCCGCAGCCGGTGCGCCTCTACACCGGCGACACGGTCAACCCGCTCGTCCACCTGGGCTACGAATCCGGTGGTTCGCCGGAGCAGAGCTCCGTGTCCATCGCTGTCACCGGCCCGGAACAGTCAGCCGGAACCTACCTCAGCAAGCAAGGACTGGCAGCGCCGCGAACCGTCGACGGCGACACCGTTCCAGGCCGTCAGGCCACGATCCTGACCGGCGAGGAGGGCGGCACATCCCCGATCCCACACGGCCCGAAGCTCACCAAGTCTCTCGGCACGGATCCCGGCGACACCCAAGGTGCGTTCGAGGCCGGCGGGCTCTTCGGCGCCGTGCTACCCGACCTGCTCACCGTGGACGGCGACTACACGGTGCACGCCGTGGCGACCTACGGTGAAGCCTGTCAGGCTCGGCGGGAGCTGCTCTGGTCCCTGCACGCCGAGGTCGGCATCGACCCGGAGGCGACCAAGACCGAGGTGGTCACGACCGGACCCGGGACCGGCTCGGTGACCATCACTCCACAGGACAGGTTCGGCAACCTGGTCGGGCCCGGTGCGGGCGGCAACATCGACGTGAGCGGCATGCCGGGTGCCACGGTCGGGGGGCTGGTCGACAACCAGGACGGCAGCTACACCGTGCCTGTCACCTGGGACCCGTCGGAGGCGTTCCCGGGTCTGGTCGTCACGCAGCCCGGAAGGCCGCCGGTCACGGTCGCCCAACCCCCCGCCCCTCGCGTTCCCGGCTGCCTGCTGTGGGCACTGCTGTGGATCCTGCTCGGCGTGGTGGTCGTGCTGCTGATCCTGCTCCTGATGTGAGGCACCCGGGCGCGCACTCCCGGAACGGGGTCGACACGACCGTGTCGAGGAGCGGTGGCCTGACATCCTGTCCTGCCATGGAGGTCTACCGCACCCCGGAAACCGCCTTCGACCACCTTCCCGACTTCCCCTGGGAGCCGGCGTACGCCGAGGTGACCGACCCCGACGGGGGCACGCTTCGCATGGCGTATGTCGATGTCGGGCCTGCCGACGGACCGGTCGCGTTGCTGCTCCACGGCGAGCCGTCCTGGTCCTTCCTCTACCGCCACGTGATCCGGGTGCTCGCCGACGACGGCATTCGCTGCGTGGCTCCCGACCTGGTCGGCTTCGGCCGCTCCGACAAGCCGCTCCGCCGGGACGACTACACCTTCGCCCGACTGGTCGAGTGGACCCGGCAGCTGGCCTTCGACCATCTCGACCTGGGTGAGATCACTCTCGTCGGCCAGGACTGGGGAGGCCTGATCGGGCTTCGTCTCGTCGCCGAGCATCCCGAGCGCTTCGCGCGGGTGGTCGCGGCCAACACCGGGCTGCCGACCGGCGACTTCGACATGCCCGAGATCTGGTGGCAGTTCCGCACCGCGGTCGAGAAGGCCGAGGTCCTCGACGTGGGTCGCCTGGTCGCCGCCGGCTGTGTGCGCGCCATGTCCGACGACGTCCGTGCGGCCTACGACGCGCCCTTCCCCGAGGAGCGGGCCAAGGCCGGCGCTCGAGCGATGCCCGGTCTGGTGCCCACCCGCCCGGACGACCCCGCGAGCGCCGCCAACCGCGCAGCCTGGAAGGTGCTGACGGCCAGCGACAGGCCGTTCCTGCTGGCATTCAGCGACGGTGACCCGATCACTGGGGCCATGGCACCGATCCTGCGCAAGCTCGTCCCCGGGACGCGCGGCCTCGACCATCCGACCATCGCGAACGCCGGCCACTTCCTCCAGGAGGATGCCGGCGACGAGCTCGGTCGCGTTGTGGCCGACTTCATGCGCAGCTGAAGCAGGGTCCTGGCGACCGGGCACCGCCGGCTCCTGACGCCGTCCTGAGCCAGCTCCTGGCGAGGCGCTCTAGGCCATACACGGGGGGAACATGGCCTAGAGCCCCGAGAGCGCGTCGCCCGAGCATGTGGGCCCACGATTCCAGTGGGACGATGCGGGGCCGCGAGCGAGGACGCGCCCCGCGGCCTTCTCCCCCGATAAGGCCTGGCGGGGCGCTCGCGCACCGCTCAGGCTGTACCGAGGTCCGGGGTACGCTCCCCCGGCTCGGAAACCACCGGAGGTATCCATCGACCGTACGCCTGTCACGACGCATGCGCTAGACCAATTGGACTCATGATCGAGAAGCGAGCCGGCCGCGGGGCCGGCCGACGAAAGTCACGTGGCCGCGCGCGTCGTACCTCACCACCATCCGCACCTCGGGGTTCGTGGCGGTCCGTGCGCAGAAGGTGGCCCGGTTCGCGATGCGGGTGTACGGCTGGCCGACGGCCTTCATGACCGCGCGGACCGACATGCCCGGGCGCACCAGCGACCTCACGGCCGATACAGGACGACGCAGACCGGGGTTGCGGCAGGAGTCCGGCGCGATGCCGGTGGCGCGCTCCCACATCTGGAGGTACGCCTCCGCACCGCGGGCCATGTCGTCGCCGAGAGCCGCGCCGTCCTCCGGGTGAGCAGACGCGGCGACGTGCTGGATGTCCTCGATCCAGTCGGGGTAGAGCCCGTACTGCGCGACGCCGTCGACGTTCACGTCGTACACCCGCTCGCCGGCGTGCTGCTGACCGATGCGTACGCCGCCCAGGCCGGTGAACGGGTACGTCACGGGAGATGCGGCAGAAGCACCGCGGGGGTTGCCTTGGGCGCCGAGGCCGTTCATGTCCGCGCCGTACCCGAAACCCCAGTAGTAGCGGGGATCCGCCCAGCCGAGGTGGGCGCGCCACTTGTCGACGAAGCCGGTCGAGTCGCCGGCGTACGGCGTGATGAAACCGCCGAGCCGGTAGATGCGCGGGTAGGCGTCCGGCGTAGACCAGGAGTGCGACGACACGACGCCCGGATAGCCGAGCGCCTCGACCTGGTCGAGCGCGGAGTTGCGCGCCTTCACGCTCATGTGGTCGGGGTCGAAGATCATGTGCCGCTTAGCGAGGCCGGCAATGGTCGCCTCGCCGAGCGTGGTCAGGCCGCGCGAGTTGCAGTGGTGCGGCGGCGGGTACAGCGGCAGCGCGATGGTCGGCAGCCCGAGCGACGCGACCGCGCCGAAGAGCGCGTCCTGCTGCTCGGCGCTGATCTCGGGAACCGCGAGCTGGTCGCGGTCGTGGGACTCGCCGTCGGCCGGCTCGCAGTGCCGCATGTCCCAGTACGAACCGGTCTCCAGGAAGTTCGCGGCGTTGACCGCCACCCCGACCTCGCCGTTGTCGCCGGCGACGCCCGACAGCGCGTTGTCGAACTTGTTGACCAGCTCCATCTGGCGCACGCCGAGCCGCTTGACCTCGTCGAGCTGGCGGTCGATCGAGGTGATGTCGCAGGCCGGCACGTCGAGCTTCATCGTGCAGCCGAACGGCACTGACGTCTCGATGCCCATCACCACGGCCAGCTTCCCGGCGTTGATGACCTTCCTCGCCTCGAACGGCGACTTCACGATCCGGTAGAAGCCCTTGCCCGGCCCGCCGAACTGCGCGTCGATGTAGTCCTGCATCGCGTACATGTCCCTGGCCTGCAGGCGGATCGAGTCCATGTCGTCGCAGGAGTTTCGCTTCAGCGGGTACAGCTCGCACAGCTTGTTGTTCTCGACCAGCAGGTTCACGAACAGCCGCTGCCCGCCGCGCCAGGACCGCTCGAGCCAGCGGTAGTACGTGCCCTCGTGGGTCAGCGAGTCCGGCGCCGGCCAGTCCCTGAACGTCGGCCAGCCGACCGGGTCGTGGTGCGGTCGCCCGGACAGCACCGACTCCAGCGCGCCGCCGAACCCACCGGTCAGCGAGTGGTCCGGGCAGTCGACGAGCGCGTACGGCGCGCCGTACTCGTGCCACGGACGCCCGCAGTGCGCGTCCCCGCCGAGGAACTCGAAGGCCATGCCGTGGGTGTGCGCGTCGACGTACCCGCGCACCTCCTGGTACGGCGTGACGCCTGCGGTCGGGCGCCCGCCCACGTTGATCTGCGACTCCGGGTACGCCGCGCAACCGGTCGTCACGTGCGGCCGGAACGACGTGCGCCCACCGAGGGTCAGCCGTGTCGAGCCGCTGCGGAAGGTGAACGTCCTCGTCGCGGGTCGAGCCTGTCGAGACCCGGCCGACCAGACCGTCGTCCCCGAGGGGGCGGCCGCCCTCCCGGTCGTGCTCACGAACCGCCGCTGGGCGTCGTACAACAGGTACGTGCCGAGCCCCGTCGGCTTGAAGAACAACGGCTCACCGGCCCGCGTGAGCCGGTAGCAGCCGTTCGCCATCGCGTAGACGTCGCCGGGCACCTTCGTCCGCGGCTGCATGACGGGGACCGTCGTCAGCGGCGGGTCGGGGAGTGCGCGTTCGCGGGCGACGTACGCCGCGTGGTCGGCCTTCTGCTCCGGCGTCGTCGGGTCGACGGCCGAAGTTGCGTCGGCCGAGCGGGACAGCGCGTTCTTGGTCGCGAGGTCGTTGTGGTGGTGCGCGGGCGTGCCCGGCGGGTCCACGTGCGGCCGGGCCTCGAGGATCGTCGCCTTGGTGCGGTCGGCAGAGGCCGGGAGCTGGGCTGTCGTCGCGACGAGGCCGGTGGCGAGGGTGACGGTCAGGACGAGCTGGCGTACGGGTGTGCCCACGCAGGCTCAACGATCGGCCGCGCGTCGGGCTATCCCCGGGCCTATGCTCGCCCCCGTGTGGGTGGGGGTGCTGGGTCCCACGGTCGTCGCGGCCGGCCGCGACGGTGAGCCCATCGAGGTACGCGCGACGAAGCAGCGTGCCCTGCTGGCCGCCCTCGCCCTCAACGCTCCGCGCCCGGTGTCGCCCGAGGCCGTCATCGAGGCGATCTGGGGCGCGGACGCGCCGGCGACGGCGGCCGCGACATTGCAGACCTACGTCTCGGTCGTCCGCCGCCTGCTGGAACCCGACCTGGCCGCGCGCACCCCTTCGACGTACCTGCTGAGCGTCGACGGCGGCTACCGGCTGGTGGCCGACACCGATGCCGCCGAGCTGGCCGCGACCGTCAACGACGTGCACGCACAGCTCGGCCCGATGAGCACCGCCTTGGTCCCCGTCGCGGATGGGACGGTCGACCCCGACCAGCTCGCCGGACGGCTGGGCGGAGCGTTGACGGCCTGGCGCGGAGACCCGTACGCCGACCTGCCGGACTCCGACCTCGTCCGGCCCGAACGGGCCCGCCTGGAGGCGCTGCGGGTGCTGGCGCAGGAGGACCGGGCCACCCTGCTGGTCGCGGCGGGCCGCGACGCCGAGGCCGTCGCCGAGCTCGAGTCGTTGTGTCGCGCGCACCCCTTGCGCGAGCGCCCGTGGGTGCTGCTGGCCGTGGCTCTGGCGCGGACCGGACGGCAGGCCGACGCCCTGACCGCCCTGGACGACCTCCGCGCCACCTTGGACGAGGAGCTCGGCCTGGAGCCGTCCCGTCAGGTGAACGAGCTGCAGACGGTGATCCTGCGGCACGAGCTGCCCCCGCCTCGCCGGCCGGTGACCACCCCCTCCGGACGCGCGGCCCCGGAGGCGGTCCGGGTGACCCTGCCCGCCTGGCCACTCGTCGGCCGCGACCACCACCTGGCCACCCTCGAGACCCTCCTGGGGCGGGCGGACCGTGGTGAGCCGGAGTTCGCCTCCCTCGTCGGGGAACCCGGTGCCGGCAAGAGCCGGCTCGTCGCAGAGCTCGCGGCCGGAGCCCAGGAGCGGGACGTTCTCGTGCTCGTCGGTCGCAGCTCCCAGGACGAGGACGCGCCGCCGATGTGGCCATGGCGTCAGGCGCTGGGCGACGCGGTCGTCGACCGGCTCGGTCCCGCCGCCGACCGCGACACCGACCACGACGCTGCGCGGTTCGCGGTGGCGGAGTCGGTACGTCGCGCACTCGCCGACCTGAGCAGCGAGCGCACCGTGCTCCTCGCGCTGGAGGACCTGCACTGGGCGGACCCATCGTCGCTGCGCGTCCTGCGGCACGTCAGCGCCCACCTCGAGACCGGCCGGCTCCTGGTGGTGACGACGTGGCGGCGAGGATCGACCTCGGCCCCCGGGGGCCAGTCGCTGGCCGACGTCGCCGAGGCTCTGGCGCGCAGGCACGCGACCACGTTGGAGGTGGCCGGGCTCGACGAGGCCGAGACCGCGCAGCTGGTAGCCGAGCTGACCGGCGACCGTGACCCGGCCGTGGCGACCGCGCTGCACCGGCGTACGGACGGCAACCCCTTCTTCCTCATCGAGTACGGACGGCTGGCCCGCGACGAGGGACGCGCCCTCGGCGAGGCCGTCGACGGCGTGCCGTCGACCGTGGCCGCGGTCCTCACCCGCCGCATCGCCCAGCTGCCGTCACCGACGTCGGCAGCGCTGACAGCCGGCGCCGTGATCGGCCGGGAGTTCTCCGTCGACCTGCTGGCGCGGGCCCTCGAGTCCGAGGAGCTCGCACTCCTGGACCTCCTGCAGCCGGCCGTCGACGGGGACCTGCTGCGCGACGTCGGTGGGGACGTGTTCCGGTTCGGGCACGCGCTGGCCCGGGACGCGGCGTACGGCGCCCTCACCCCCTCGCGGCGCGAACGGCTGCACGCCCTCATCGCGGGCATGGTCGAGGAGTCGCCCGATGCTGTCGCGCGCGCACCCGAGGTCGCCCGGCACTGGGCTGCTGCGGGACCGCGTCACGTCCGGCGCGCGTGGCAGGCCGCCTCGCGGGCGGGTGAGCTGGCGATGACGGCGCACGCCGCCGACGAGGCGGCGGTCCACTTCGAGGCCGCCCTTGCCCTGCACGCGCGGGACGCTGCGGGGACCGAGCGGGAGCGGTACGACCTGCTGGTCGAGTACGCCGGGGCCTGCCGATGGAGCGGCCGGCGGCTGGAGATGCACCGGGCCAGCGACGAGGCCACGCTCATCGGGGGGCGGGTGGCCGACCCGGAGCTCGTCGTGCGCGCCGCCGCCGTGCCGACCGAGGACGCCCTCTGGCCCGCGCGCGCCTACGGCGACGCCAACACCGACGTCGTCGCCGTGCTGCGGGAGACCCTGGCAGCCCTGCCGGTCGAGGACTCCGAGCTCCGGTGCCGGCTGCTGCTCGTGCTGGCGTCGGAGAGCTACTACGTCGCCCGGCCCGCCGAGACCGACCGGCTGGTCGAGGAGGCGGTCTCCATGGCCCGGCGGCTCGCCGACGGCTCGGGTGACCTGGTGCTGCTCGCCGGGTCCCTGCTGGCCGCCGTCGTTGCGTGGTGGCGACCGGACCGCGCGGAGGAGCGGCAGGCGCTGCTCGAGGAGTGCCTCCGCCTGGCCGAGGAGTGCGAGGACGAGCGGTTGGCCGCGAACGCGCGCTGCCTGCTGGCCAGCGGGCGCTGCGAGCTGGGTCAGGTCGACGGCCTGGTCGATGAGCTGGCCGAGGTGGCCGCACTGGCGCGCGAGCACCGGCTGTACTTCGCCGAGCTGATCGTGACCTGCCTGTCCCACTCGTGGTCGGTGATGGCGGGAGACATCCCCGGGGCCCAGGCCCACCTGGTGCGGCTGGCCGAGCTCGACGAGCAGATCTCGCTGGCGCACAAGGAGGACACCCTGCGCGGCGTGGCCTTCAACGTGCCGCTGTGGTCCCGCGACGTCACGATCGACCAGGAGCTGGTGGGCACCTTCCTCCGCGAGACGCCGATCCCACTGGCCAGCGGGGCGGCGGCGCTGTTCCTCCGCCACGGACTGACGGACCAGGCCCGCGAGACCTGGGCCGCTCACGAGTTCGATGCCGACACCGTCAACTGGTACTCCCCGCCGTACTGGGCCTTCAGCGCCGAGGCCGCCGTCGGTCTGGGCGACCACGCCGTCGGGGCAGCGGTGTACGCCAGGCTGCGGCCGTACAGCGGCGGCTGCGTGATGTCCGGCTCCAACCCCGCTCTCGGCCCGGTGGACGCCTACCTCGCGCTGGCCGCGGCCGCGACCGGGGACAACGCCCTGGCCACCGAGCACGCGGACCACGCGCTCGAGCAGGCCAGGGCGTGGCAGGTCCCGCGGGTCGAGGAGTGGCTCCTCGAGCTGCGGGAACGGCACCGCTTCTGAGCACTCGGCCTCAGGCGGGCAGGTACCTGAACGCCCGGCGCTCCAGCCGCCGGAACCCGCGCCGGCCCAGCCAGAGCACGACGCGGAGACCCTGGCCCACCTTGGCGAACGTCTCGTCCATGACCGCCGGGGAGAGCTCCTCGGAGATCCAGTTGCAGACGTAGGCCATGTACCGCAGGTCCTTCTTGTCCTCCCCGAAGTGCTCGGCCTCGATCCGCTCCCAGTCCTCGGGCGTCATGTGCCGCTGGAGCACGACCATGGCCTCGGACTCCTCGTGCCGCAAGTGGTGGTCGAGCAGCTCGCGGGTCTCGGCCAGCCGCACGGACAGCTGGGCCTTGAGCCGTTCGCGCTCCACCGCCCCGGTGCCGGCGAGGGCGGCGAGCAACTGCTCGCACGACGCGAGCTGCGGGTCGATCTTGTCGTGCTCGGCCTCCATCGCCAGCAGGGTCGCCCGCTCGTCGTCGTCGGCCCGCTCGAGGAGGAACGGCCAGATGCCCGCGTCCTCGCCGCTGTGGTGGTGGTGCAGGATCCCGGCGAACCGCCCCCACCGCTCGGCCAGCGCTGCCCAGGTGGCCCCGTCGTCCACCGGGGTGTGCGGGACCGCGGTCGCGAACCGGCCGAGGTCGCGCCGGAACGCGTGATGCATCAGGTACATCATCATCATGTCCACCGGCCCGCCGGGCGCCGCCGCCTGGCCGGGGAGCATGAGCTGCTCGGGGTACGTCGTCGTGGTCATCGTGGTCTCCTTCGCGGGTGCCGGCTTCGGTGACCTCACTGTCACCGCCCCCGCTTGAGAGGCACTTGGGGCCGACTTGAGCGGCCGGCTTCGCTGGTCGAGGAGGGACGAAGTCCCGTCTCGAGACCCGTGGCCGATTTCGTTGGTCGAGGAGGGACGAAGTCCCGTCTCGAGGCCGGTGGCCGATTTCGCTGGTCGAGGAAGGGACGAAGTCCCGTCTCGAGAACCGTGGCCGATTTCGTTGGTCGAGGAGGGACGAAGTCCCGTCTCGAGACCCGGTGACGAGCACGTGGACCGCTCACGGGGTCTCGTGACGGTCGCTGCGCGACCTCCTCGACCGGCGGGCGACTTCTCGTGACGGTCGCTGCGCGACCTCCTCGACCGGCGGGCGGCGGAGCTGGCGGTCTCGGCCAGTTTGGCTACCGCTGCAGGCGGATCTTCCGTACCTGGCTGGTCGCCTCGAGGGTCGCGGCGGTGCCCGGGACGAGGGCGCGGACCCTGACCTTGCGCTGCTTGGGGGCGAGGACGGTGTACGACGCGGCGTACTTGCCGGCCCGGGAGATCTTGGCCTTGCCGATCGAGCGCCACTTGCCGCGCAGGAAGCCCTGCAGGCGCACGGTCTTGCCCTTCTTCCCGGGCTCGACCTTGCCGCTCAGCCGGACCTTGGCGCCGGGGCGGACGGTCTTGTCCGACACGCGCAGGGTGACGTCGGGCTGGGGGAGCACGGTGAGGGCGCGTTGCGATCCGAAGCGGGCCGGGTCGGTGGCCGACTTGCTGGCGGTGCCGGCGTACGCGACGACCACGGTGCCCTTCTTCGTGACCTCGGGGATCCGGATGCGGTAGCTGCCGTTGGCCCGCGTGGTGCCGGTGCCGATGCGGTCGCACTGGGCGATCGGGGTGCTGCGGGAGGCGCAGCGGTAGGCGTCCACCTGCTGGCTGGGTACGCCGTTGCCGGTGTCCTGGTCGGCCAGCACGCCGGTGAGGCGGTTGCCCGAGGCCTGCTTGACGCGGAGCCGGCCGCCGGAGATGTGCACTTGGAGCGTGCTGCTGCGGGCTCCGGCACTGTCCACGATCGTGGCGAGGGCGATGACGGGGCTCGTGGTCGGGTACGAGTGGTCGGTCGTGGGCCCGGTGACGGCGCGGGAGCCGTCGCCGTACACCCACTCGACCTGCGCCGCGCGTCCGGCGACCGCGGCGCTGGGTGGCTGCACCGAGAACGTGAAGGCCTTCGGGTCACCGGACACCGGTGTCACCGCGATCAGGGAGGGGCCGGCCGGGCACGCGGAGATCGTCTGCGAGAACGGCGAGGAGACCACGGCGCTCGACCGCGCCTGGGCGACCAGGGTGGACGTCACGGCCGTGCAGAGCGTCGACTGGCGGATGAAGGCCGTGTCGCCGACCAGTCCGTTGAGGTTCAGGTCGACCGTGTTCATGGAGAAGTCGGCCGCCAGGTAGCCCACCGGCGCGATGGCCGGTGTCGTGCCCAGGGTCAGCGTCGGTCCCGCGGTCGCCGTCGCGGGGCTGTACGTCACGGGCGTGCTGGTGGTCAGCGGCCCGAGGAGGGTGACGCCGGGGATGTACACGCTGATCGACGCTGTCAGCGCCCCGCCGAGACCGGTCGTCACACCTTGGATGCCGTACGTCGCGGTCTTGACCTCGGGGCTGCCCACGAGGGGGGTGAGCTCGACGAGTCCGCTGCCGTGGCCGGCCGGGCAGGTGGTCGCGTAGCCGCTTCCGTCCCCGGGGGCACACGAGCCGGCGCTCGCGGACGAGCCGGCGACGTACGACCCGAGGGGCAGGGCGGCGGGGTCGGTGATGGCGAAGGCCTTGGAGGAGGACACGCCCAGGGCCGCGGACACCTTGCTCAGCCAGGTGCCCTTGTCGGCGTCGACGGGTGCCTTGTCCACGAAGCGCAGGGCGAGGTTGGTCGGCTGGGCTGCCGACGTGGTGGCCTGCGTCGGGGCCGCCGCGTCGAACGTGCCGAGGTCGAAGGTGGCGCAGAACGACCCGGCGCACGCGTCCTGCGGTGCCGCGTCTGCGGGCACCGCGAGCGCGGTCGCGCCGAGCACGATGGTCAGTACGCCTGCGGCGTGCGCGATCGGACGGTTCATGGGGGCTCCCTCCCGAGTTCCTGCCTACTCAACGACGAGACGGCGCGAACGTCACCCGCGGTCCAGTCCACCGAGCCGCCGGCTCAGCGCGGAAGCCGTACGACGCACGGCCGCGGCCAGCGTCTCGGCGTCGCCGTCCGCGTACGTCAGCGCCACCCCGGCCACCGGATGGCCGTTGTGGTCGAGCACGGCCGCGGCCACGCTCGCCAGGCCGGGCGTCACCTCGCCCTCCTCGATGGCGAAGCCGCGGTGCCTGGTGTCGCTGAGCAGGCCGCGCAGCTGGCTGAGGGTGCGCGGGCCGGTGCCGTGGCGGTCCACGAAGGCCTGCGCGCCCGGGTACAGCGCGCGCACCTGCGCCGCCGGCAGCTCGGCCAGCAGCGCCCGGCCGCTCGCCGTCAGGTGGGCGGGCAGCCGCACGCCGACGTCGGTGACGAGCGGCGGTCTTCCCGGCGCGCGCTCCTCCACGACGTACAGCACGTCGCGCCCGTGCAGCACGGCCAGGTGCGCGCTCTGGCCGGTTGTGTCGGCGAGGTCGGCCAGCAGGCGTCGGGCGATCCGCTGCAACGGCTCCTGCCGGGTGTACCCGCTGCCGACCTCGAACGCCGCGACCCCCAGCCCCCACCGGCGTTCCTCGGCCAGGTGCACCACGAAACCCTCCTCGGCCATCGCGGTGAGGAGGTGGTACGCCGTGGAGCGCGGCAGCCCGCACGCCCGCATGATCCGGTCGATCGAGGTGGGTTCGGGCTGGCTGGCCAGGAAGCGCAGCACGCGCAGGGTCTTGGTCGCCGCAGGTACCTGGCCCATGTGACCTCCGTTGGTCGATGATGTTGCGCCAGCAACCGTCACGAGACCCCGGTCGGTAGTCTCGCATCCGAGACAGCGTCGGCGTCACCCCACTCCCGGCCGGCGAGGCCAAGGAGTTGCATGGGCACCATGACGGTGCAGGTGGATGTGGGACCGATGTCGCTGGCCGACGTGGTCGCCGTGGCCCGGGGCGGCGCTCCGGTGGCGCTGACCGACGACGCGTTGGCGGCGATCGAGCGGGCCCGCGACGTGGTGGAGCGGCTGGCGGCGGCGACCGATCCGGCGTACGGCATCTCGACGGGGTTCGGAGCCCTGGCCACCCGGCACATCCCGGCCGAGATGCGCGAACAGCTCCAGCGCTCGCTGGTCCGCTCGCACGCGGCCGGGTCCGGGCCCGAGGTGGAGCGCGAGGTGGTGCGGGCGCTGATGCTGCTGCGGCTCTCGACGCTGGCGACCGGGCACACCGGCATCCGTCGCGAGACTGCCGAGCTGATGGCGGCGTTGCTGTCGGCGGGCATCACGCCGGTGGTGAGGGAGTACGGGTCGCTGGGCTGCTCCGGAGACCTCGCACCGCTGTCGCACTGTGCGCTGGCGTTGATGGGCGAGGGCGAGGTCCGGGACGCCGACGGCACTCTGATGCCGACCGCCGATGCGCTGGCCGCGGCCGGACTGACGCCGGTCGAGCTCAAGGCCAAGGAGGGACTGGCCCTCATCAACGGCACCGACGGCATGCTGGGGATGCTCGTCCTGGCGATCACCGACCTGCGGATGCTGCTGCGTACGGCGGACATCGCGGCCGCGATGAGCGTCGAGGCGCAGATGGGCACCGACCGGGTCTTCGCCGCCGAGCTCCAGGAGCTCCGGCCTCAGGTCGGCCAGGGCCTGTCGGCCGCCAACCTTCGTGCAGTTCTGGCCGGCTCGGGCGTCATGGCCAGCCACCGCGAGGACAAGTTCCACCGGGTGCAGGACGCCTACTCGCTCCGCTGCTCACCGCAGGTGCACGGTGCCGCCCGCGACACCGTCGAGCACGCCGCGACGATCGCGGGTCGCGAGCTGGCGTCGGCCGTCGACAACCCCGTCGTCGTGGGCGACCGGGTGGAGTCCAACGGCAACTTCCACGGAGCGCCGGTGGCGTACGTGCTCGACTTCCTCGCCATCGTCGCCGCCGACGTGGCCTCGATCAGCGAGCGCCGGTCCGACCGGTTCCTCGACAAGGCCCGCAACCACGACCTGCCGCCGTTCCTGGCCGACGACCCCGGCGTCGACAGTGGCCACATGATCGCGCAGTACACGCAGGCCGCCATCGTCTCGGAGATGAAGCGGCTCGCCGTGCCGGCGTCCGTCGACTCGATCCCGTCGTCGGCGATGCAGGAGGACCACGTGTCGATGGGCTGGAACGCCGCCCGCAAGCTGCGTCGCTCGGTCGACGGCCTGTCGCGCGTGGTCGCGATCGAGCTGCTCACCGCGGCCCGCGCCCTCGACTTCCGGGTCTCCACGGGTTCGACCAGCGGAGTGTCACCGGCCGCAGGCACCCGCGCCGTGGTCGACCTGCTGCGCGCCAACGGCGTCCAGGGGCCAGGCCCCGACCGCTACCTGTCCCCGGAGATCGAAGCCACGGTCTCCCTCGTCCAGTCCGGCGCGGTGCTCGCCGCCGTCGAAGAAGTCATCGGAGGTTTGCAATGAACGAGGTCTCGACAAGCTCTACCGGCGGCACGCGCGGTCCGATACACGCCGCCAACGGCACCGAGCTGACCGCGAAGTCCTGGCAGACCGAGGCGCCGCTACGGATGCTGATGAACAACCTCGATCCCGAGGTGGCCGAGCGCCCCGAGGACCTCGTCGTGTACGGCGGCACGGGCAAGGCCGCGCGCAACTGGCCGGCGTACGACGCGATCGTCCGCTCCCTGCGCGACCTCGAGGACGACGAGACCCTGCTCGTGCAGTCGGGCAAGCCGGTCGGTGTGATGCGCACCCACGAGTGGGCGCCGCGGGTGCTGATCGCGAACTCCAACCTGGTGGGCGACTGGGCCAACTGGGAGGAGTTCAGGAGGCTGGAGGACCTCGGGCTGACGATGTACGGCCAGATGACAGCCGGCTCGTGGATCTACATCGGGACGCAGGGCATCCTGCAGGGCACGTTCGAGACGTTCGCGGCGGTGGCCGACAAGCGGTTCGGCGGCACGCTGGCGGGCACGATCACGCTGACGGCCGGCCTCGGCGGCATGGGTGGCGCGCAGCCGCTGGCCGTCACCATGAACGACGGCGTCGCGATCTGCGTCGACGTCGACCAGACGCGGATCACCCGCCGCATCGAGCACCGCTACCTCGACGAGCAGGCCGACTCCCTCGAGGACGCGGTGGCCCGTGCCGTCGCGGCGCGTGACGAGCGCCGGCCGCTCTCGATCGGTGTGCTCGGCAACGCGGCCGAGCTGTTCCCGAAGCTGCTCGAGCTGAAGGCGCCCATCGACATCGTCACCGACCAGACCTCCGCGCACGACCCGCTGTCGTACCTGCCCGTCGGCGTCGCCTTCGAGGACTGGAAGGACGCCGCCGATCGTGACCCGGCCGGTTTCACCAAGGACGCCCAGGCGTCGATGGCCGCGCACGTCCGGGCGATGGTGGAGTTCCAGGACGCCGGTGCGGAGGTGTTCGACTACGGCAACTCGATCCGTGACGAAGCCCGCAAGGGGGGCTACGACCGGGCGTTCGAGTTCCCGGGGTTCGTGCCGGCCTACATCCGGCCGCTCTTCTGCGAGGGCAAGGGTCCGTTCCGGTGGGCCGCGCTCTCCGGCGACCCGGCCGACATCGCCGCGACCGACCGGGCGATCCTCGAGCTGTTTCCCGACAACGAGCGGCTTCACAAGTGGATCACCATCGCCGGTGAGCGGGTGCAGTTCCAGGGGCTGCCCGCGCGGATCTGCTGGCTGGGGTACGGCGAACGACACCTGGCCGGTCTGAGGTTCAACGAGATGGTTGCCTCAGGGGAGCTCAGGGCGCCGATCGTGATCGGCCGCGACCACCTCGACTGCGGCTCGGTCGCCTCGCCCTACCGCGAGACCGAGTCGATGCTCGACGGCTCGGACGCCATCGCCGACTGGGCGATCCTCAACGCGCTGGTCAACACCGCCTCCGGCGCGACCTGGGTGTCCTTCCACCACGGCGGCGGCGTCGGCATGGGCCGCTCGCTGCACGCCGGTCAGGTCTGCGTCGCGGACGGTACCGAGCTGGCCGCCCAGAAGATCGAGCGGGTGCTGACCAACGATCCCGGCATGGGCATCATCCGCCACGTCGACGCGGGGTACGACCGGGCCGTCGAGGTCGCCTCCGAGCGCGGCGTACGGGTTCCCATGTCGCCCGCCTGAGCCTGTCGCCCGCCTGAGCCGCATGTAACGCGGTGTTACACGGACTTACCCAGCGCTCGAACGCTGGGTAAGCCACACAAACACCGCGTTACAAGCCAGGTACGGCGCGTGTCAGGCCGGGTCGCTGCGGTAGCGGGTGTCCTCGCGCTGGGGGTCGAGCGTGGAGGTCTCGCCCGTGGTCTCGCCCGTGGTGGCCGCGTGGCTGCCGGGCTCGGTGGGGTGGTAGCCGTCGGTGCGGGTGTCCACGTCGGGGTCGACGTCGTCGGCGGTCCGAAGGCGGTCCTCGACGCGGGCCTCCTCGACCGTCACGCCCTGGTTGGCCTCGGCGGCGGCCTGCTCGGCGCGCGCGGCTTCGGCGCGGGCGACCTCGGCCCGGGCGGCCGCCTCATCGGCCGCGCGTCGCTGCGCCTCGACGGCCGCGGCGTTCTCGCTCGCCTCGGAGCGGATCGTCTCGGCCTGCTCGCGCTTGGCGTTGGTGCGCTTGTTGCCCATCAGTGCGTACGCGACGCCGATCACGATCACGGCGATGACGACGATGAGGATGATCCATCCAAGAGTGCCCATCGCCCCACGGAACCAGAGATCGGCCGCGTCGAGACCACCCTGCAGGGTGGTTCACCCGGTGCCGTGCCGCCCGGGCATCCGCCACCGGCGCAGGTTCTGGAACAGCTCGGCCTGCTCGACCGCGTCGTCCAGGGCGTTGTGGGTGTGCGGACGGTCGGGCACCAGCTCGGGGGGCAGCTTCTCCTTGCCGAGCAGGTCCAGGACGCGGTGCGTGGCGGCGTACATCATCGACTTCATGTCCAAGGCCGAGCCGAACTCGAACGGGCAGCCGGCCTGCGAGTAGGTGTGGAAGTACCACTGGAGGAACATCCAGTCGAAGCCCATCGGCCAGCCGACGAACACCGGCCGGCGACCGCCGGCGAGCTCGGTGACCCAGCGGGCCGCCTGGGTCATGGCGGCCACCGGGTCGGCCCCCTCGCGCAGCAGCCGCTCGCGGTCGAGGCCGCTGTCGCGCACGGCGTCCAGCGCCCCCTGCTGGTACTCGTCGGAGATGGGCCGCAGCTCGCGGTAGAACCGGGCCGACTCGGGCTGGATCGGCCGGAACGTGCCGGCCGCGTCCTGCTCGCCCGCGATGCACATGCCGAGCGAGAGCATCGAGTACTTGCCCGGGATCGGGCCGTCGGACTCGATGTCGGCGGAGATGTAGACGTCGGAGCGGACCGGCGGGACGACGGTGTCGTCGGTGTCGGGGATCTCGTCCTCGGAGGTGGTGGTCACGAACGGTGCCCCGGCGCTTCCTTGATCACCAGGTCGTAGACGGACTTCAGGCCGGGCGACTCCCCGATCTTCTGCTGGAAGTAGTCGCTGACCTGCGTGTTGGACGCCGCCGCGATCCGCTCCGAGGCGGTCAGCAGCTCGTCCTCGTCCATGTCGGGCAGACGGCGCACGAGCGCGACGATCTCGTCGCGGTCCGGACCCTCGTAGCAGTCGGAGATGGTTCCCTCGAGCGCCGCGAGCTGCGCGACGATGGTCTCGCGGTCGAGCCGGTCCGCCCGGATCGCCTGGCTCAGCGCGTGCATGGTGCCGCCCACCTGGTAGAGCCGCGCGGGCGGGTCGTCGAAGAGCTGGCGCAGGTACGACGCATCGGCGTCACGCCGCAGGATGCGCGTGATGTTGTACAGCCGTTTGGCGACCTTGCCGTAGTTCTCGTGGCCCACGGCGGAGTACTTGGCGATCTCGCCCGCGATCTGCTCGAGGTACTTCTCCAGCCCGTCGGGCGAGACGTGCTGCACCAGGCGCTCCACGTCGACCTGGCTGTCCGGGTCGAGGTAGACCTCCTGGTAGAAGCTGTCGAGCACGCCGTCGAGGGCGACGATCGACCCGTCCGGCGCCTCCCAGGTGGCGTCGATCACCTTCGACACCGGCACCACGCGGTCCTTCGCGCGGTCGGCGTACACCCAGTCCAGCTTGACGAATCCCGGGTCGCCCGCCACCTCGTGCATCCGCAGTCGGTGCGTCACACCGGTCGCGTCGACGACCCTCACGAGGCGCGCGTCGATGTCGACGAGCCCCCAGCTGATGGGGGAGCCCTGCGAGACGGGCTCCTCGCCGCGGCTGTACGCCGCGGGGTACAGGCCGAGCTTCATCTCCACGAACTGCAGGTGCGGGTTGGTGAACGACCGTGCCACGCTCTCGATCATCGTGGCGGCCAGCACCGCGATCGCGTCCTCGCGCGTGGGCGCCGTGATGTGCACGCGCTCGAAGAAGTCGCAGTCCCCGGGGAACAGCTGGAACTTGGACTGCGCGGCGCTGCCCGCGAGCGCGACGGCGCTGCGCACGCCCTCGCGGGCCTGGGTGCGGATCATGTCGGCCATCTCGCGCAGGGACTCCACACCGGCCGCGTCGAAGTCGCCCACGACGTCGTCCAGCCCGAACACGCCGCCCTGCTGGATGAACCGCTCCTTCTCGTGCATGCCTCCATCCTGGCTCCCTACGATGTCTTCCGGGGAGGGTTTGGCATGGACATCTCGACGTTCTACGCGTTGTTCTCGGCGACCTGTTTCACCCTGCTCGGGCTGTGGTGGAACGTCCTGCAGCTGAACTCGCAGTGGATCGGCGTCGCCGACGAGCGCCGGGCGGTCGGCGGGGTGTACCTGACGTTCCTGCTGCCGGCCATGATGGGCCTGTTCGCCCAGGTGGGCGGCGCGGAGACGCCGATGATCTGGCGGGTCAGCTTCGTCGGCGTGGCGGTCGTGGGCTGCGTGTCGACGATCCGGCTGCTCCGGGTGCTGCGCGTCTCGAGCGACACGAAGCCGCGCGCCAAGTACGTCGCCACGCTGCTGATCTACCTGCTCGTCGCAGTGATCGGCGCACGGCCCGAGGTCGCCGAGCCACTTGACATCAAGGCGGTCCAGGCCGAGGCGATCCTGCTCATCCTGCTGGTGCTCGTGGGGCACGGGCTGGTGTGGGACTTCATGGTGCGCCGCCCGCCGGGTGGGACGCACGTGCGAGGCTCCGACGAGTGACTCCCGAGCGGCTGGCCGTCCTGGCGCGCGTCGCGGACGGCCTGCCCGACCTCGACCGCCCCGTGCTGGTGGTGATCGACGGTGCGGACGGCGCAGGGAAGACGTGGTTCGCCGACGACCTGGCCGCCCTGCTCGAGGAGTCCGGACGCCCGGTGGTGCGCGCCACCGTCGACGACTTCCACCACCCTCGCGACCACCGTCACGAGCTCGGTCGCACCGGCGACACCGTGTGGACCCGGTCGTTCGACTACCGGGCGCTGCGACACCACCTCCTGGACCCGTGGTGCGCCGGGGCCGGGACGACGTACCGCCGTCGGCACCACGACCTCGCCTCCGACGACCCCGTCCACGAGCCGGCCGCCGAGGTGCCGGAGCACGGCGTGCTCGTGGTGGACGGCGTGTTCGCCCAGAGGGCTGAGCTGGCGGGCTGCTGGGACCTGGTGGTCTGGCTCGAGGTGCCGGACGAGGAGCGGGTACGCCGGATGGCCGGCCGTGACGGCGTACCTCCCGATCCCGGCCATCCCGAGCAGCGCCGGTACCTCGACGCCCAGGCGCTCTACCGCGCCGCCGCCGACCCGGTGGCCGGTGCCGACCTCGTCGTCGACAACGCCGACCCCGCCCGGCCGTTCGTGGTCGGCGCACCTGTCGTCCCGCCCGGCTGGCACCGGACGCCGCACGGCCTTCGACGCGTGGTGACCACCGACGCCGCGACCGCGGCGCGGATCAACCGGCTGCTGGGAGACGGGGCTTGAGCAGGAAAGCCACGAGGTACAGCCCGGCCACCACGATGAGCAGGTTCGAGTACCCGGTCAGCAGCGCGGCGTACTCCAGGCAGCCACCCACGATCGCGCCGAGGATGTTGACCGCGAACGCCGCCCGCGAGTCGCCCGCGCCGCTGAACCGCTTGGCGAAGGCGATGTTGGCCAGGTAGATCGGCAGGAACGCCAGGAGGACCGCGACGCCGAGCCGTGGGACGAACGGCAAGGGCAGGAGCCAGTCCGGCTTGACGGCGTACGCCAGAGCCAAGGCCGCCGCGATGCCGGCGAAGACCACGGGTAGTCGTGGCGTCCGCACCCGGCGTTCGGTCTCCACGGCCGCGAGCACCACGACCAGGACGCCCGCGAAGACCAGCGCGTTGACCAGCCAGGTGGTGCCGAACAGCAGCGCGAAGGTGGCGACGTTCTTGGTCTCCAGGAGCAGGAACGCGGCGCCCATGAAGAACAGGTCGGCGTACGGCCGCATCGACCGGAACGAGCCGCCCAGCGTCCGCAGGGCGATGGCCGAGACGAGGAGGATCCCCGCGATCGCCCAGAGGTACAGGCTCGGGAACCCCTCGCCCTTGTAGTAGAGGAACGGCCGGTCGTCGGTCGACGGCGCGATCACCTCGCCGGAGGGCTGGTAGGCCGTCTCGCACTGCTGGAAGACCTCGTCACGGGCCACGGTGACGACGGCCTGCGCGCCGACGAAGGTGTCGACGCACGGCGTGTGCCCGAAGACGGTCTGTGCGGTGCCGGCCAGCCGGTCGATCAGCCAGCTCTCGCGGTAGTAGTTGTACATCGCGAACGAGCCGTCGGGCTTCAGGTGGTCGCGGGCCTCCTCGATCGCCTGCTGGGTGAAGAGGAACGACTCCAGGCGGATCTGCGAGGCGCCGCTGACCAGCGTGAGCGAGTCCGGCAGCGCGAACAGGATCAGGTCGTACTTCTTGTCGCTGCCCGTCAGGAAGGCCCGCCCGTCGTTGACGTGCCGGGTCACGCGCGGGTCCTGGTAGGCGCGGTCGGGGTTCCGGTCGACGCCGATCTGCATGATCCGCGGGTCGATGTCGACGGCGTCGATGTGCTGTGCGCCCTTGGACAGCGCGATCGCGACGTCCGAGCCCGACCCCGCGCCGACGATCAGCACGTCCTGGAGGCTGTTGTCCTTGATCCGCAGGTACGGCGTGGAGTACTGCTGCTCGCCCTGCTCGAGCTTCCACTGCGCCGGCGCCATCAGCTGGTGCGGGATGCCGTTGACCGAGATGTCGACGTAGGATGGGTTGCCGGCCAGGTCCTCGGTGGTGATCTTGTAGTAGGGAGACCAGCTCGTGTCGGCGGCCGTCGACTCCACGAAGAGGGTGCCGACCAGGGCCACCCCGGCCGCGATCGCCAGCACCCGCTTGAGGTGCGGCACCAGCAGCACGAAGGCGGTGGCCACCAGCACGCCCCACACGACCGGGGGCGCCCAGACGAACGACAGCACCGTGAAGGCGCTGATCCCGACGAGCGACCCCACGAGGTCCCAGCGGTAGGCGGTCAGCGGCGTGAGGTCCGCGAAGCAACGGCCGACGATCTCCGCCGGCCCTGCCACCACCAGGGCGACGGCGACGAACACGAGAGGCAGCACCAGCCAGGCCGGCGGACCGCTGGCCTGCAGCGACGTGAAGTAGATGACGTCGTTGCCGGTCCGGTCGAGGGTGACCGGGAACAGGCTGACGCCACCGACGAGCGCGGCCAGCAGCAGCGGCGCGGCAGGCACCAGCGTCAGGCGCCGGCGGCTGAGCAGGAACCCGACCCCGATGCCGAGGAACGACCCGAGCAGCACGAAGTTCGAGAAGTACGAGAGGTGCACGATGTTCGACCCGAGCCAGCGGATCAGCGCCAGCTCCAGGAACAACATGAGCGCACTGCCGAGCACGAGGCGGCGTACGACGGCACCCTGACCGGAGTCGGTCGTCGCCCGGATCGTCGACGTCTCACCCATGCGCGCCATGGTGTCAGGCGCGCGTCGTCGTCCCGGTCAGAGGGCTGTCTCGGTTCGGGGCAGCAGGGAGATCTTCTGCCAGATCTTGCTGGAGAGCTCCGTGGTCAGCGTCTCCAGCGTCGACACCATGCTGAGGACGACGTCGTCGGCGCTGTGCTCGGCGCACAGCGCGGCGGTCTTGGCCGTCAGGCTGAGCAGCTCCGAGCAGTAGTCCAGGTAGTGGTGCAGCTGGTCGGCGTCGAGGCCGTGGCTCACGCTCTGCTGCGTGGCCACGTAGGTCGGCTGCACCTGCTCGGGGTCCTTGGACAGCTGGTGCATGTCGATGACGTGGGCGAGCGAGCGCAGGCGGTGCAGCAGGCGCAGGAGGGTACGACGCTCGAATCGCTCGGGGAACGCCCACAGGAAGACCACGGCGATGGCCGCGAACACCAGGTCGTTGATGACGCTCTCGAGGAGAGGCACCCAGTCGGCCGGGTGCTCGAGCCCGTCGATGACGGCCTCGCGCAGGCTGAACGCCAGCAGGAAGACCGTCGAGGTGACGATCAGGACGCTGATCGTCCGTGCGGTCACGGTGGTCCGCCCCACCCGGATGTAGGACTGACCCGCCTGGCTCTGCACCGTCGTGACCAGGTGGCCGAGGTCGCGGGCCGCCTTCGTGAGGCCGCGCTCGCCGAACCGGGCCTGGATCCGCCGCTCGAGCTGCTCGACCGTGGCCCGCACGTGGTCCGCGACCAGCTGGACCTCGTCGCCGGCCGGGCTCGTCGTCGACACACTTCGAGAGTAGAGCGCCGACACGCCCGGACCCCGAAACTGGGCGTTTGGCACACCGGTGACCTGTTCGAACCGGATACTCAAGTCAACGACCTGAGCGCAGGAGGGCGGGACATGGGCTTCTTCGACAGCCTCAAGGAAGCCCTCGGGGGCGAGAAGGACGAGCCGCGCTCGTCCTCGGAGCCCCGTCACGCCGACCGCGACGCCCCCGAGGACTCCCCGGCCGACCCCCACATCACCGGCGGGAAGCACGCCGCCCGCGACTAGAACATTTCGGTGGTTTCGAGGCTCGTCGCTGGCGCTCCTCGCACCTCAACCACCGAGGACCCGCCGGTCGGTGGTTGAGGCGTGAGGCCGTCCACGGCCGAGCCTCGAAACCACGGCTGCTGACTGGGTGGTTTCGAGGCTCGTCGCTGGCGCTCCTCGCACCTCAACCGCCGAGGACCCGCCGGTCGGTGGTTGAGGCGTGAGGCCGTCCACGGCCGAGCCTCGAAACCACGTTTCCTGACTGGGTGGTTTCGAGGCTCGTCGCTGGCGCTCCTCGCACCTCAACCACCGAGGACCCGCCGGTCGGTGGTTGAGGCGTGAGGCCGTCCACGGCCGAGCCTCGAAACCACGTTTCCTGACTGGGTGGTTTCGAGGCTCGTCGCTGGCGCTCCTCGCACCTCAACCACCGAGGACCCGCCGGTCGGTGGTTGAGGCGTGAGGCCGTCCACGGCCGAGCCTCGAAACCACGGCTGCTGCGTGGCTGGTTTCGAGGCTCGTCGCTGGCGCTCCTCGCACCTCAACCACCGATCTGAGGCTCCTCGCCCCTCAACCACCGATCTGACGCACCTCAGCCACCGATCTGAACGATCGCGTCGTGGATCGCCAACGTACGGCGGGCGGTGTCGACGTGGAGCGACTCCACCATCCGGCCGTGGTACGTGACGACGCCGGAACCGCGGCCGTCCTCCCAGGCCCGCAGGATGCCGCGGGCGTCCTCCACGGCCCGCTCGCTCGGGGCGAAGGCGGCGTTGGCGCCCTCGACCTGACCGGGGTGCACGAGGGTCTTGCCGTCGAAGCCCATCTCCTGTCCCTGACGGCACTCCGCCTGGAACCCGTCGCTGTCGCGCACGTCGTTGTAGACGCCGTCGAGGATCGCCGTGCCGGTCGCCCGGGCGGCGAGCAGCGCGAGGGAGAGTCCGGTCAGCAACGGTGCGCGGCCGGGGACGTGCTCGACGTACAGCTCCTTGGCCAGGTCGTTGGTCCCCATCACCAGCACGGACAGGCGTTCGGAGGCGGCCGCGATCTCCTCGGCATGCAGCATCGCGCGCGGCGTCTCGACCATCGCCCAGAGCGCCGTGTGCTCGGGGGCGCCGTGTCGTTCCATGGCCGACACGAGGGCGAGGACCTCGTCGGCCGATGAGACCTTCGGCACCACGATCCCGTCGGGCCCGGCCGCGCACGCGGCGGCGAGGTCGTCGGCGTGCCACTCGGTGTCCGCGCCGTTGACGCGGATCGTCACCTCGCGCCGACCGTACCCACCCGAGGCGGCCGCGGCGCACGCCGCCTCGCGGGCGGCCGGCTTGGCATCGGGCGCGACCGCGTCCTCGAGATCGAGGATCAAGCCGTCACACGGGATGGACCTCGCCTTCTCCAACGCACGTTCGTTGGAGGCTGGCATGTAGAGGACGGACCGGCGCGGCCGGAAGTCGGTGCTCACCCGTCGAGCTCGATCGCGTCGTACCGCTCCTTGAGCTTCGGGTCGACCGCGGCCAGCTGCTCGGCCAGCTCGACGAGGACCAGGCACTGCTTGAGCGAGGCGTCGTCCTCCATCTTCCCGTCGAGCATCACCGCGCCCGTGCCGTCGCCCCCGTCACGTTGCAGGGCGGCGACCACCCGCCGCGCGTGCTTGATGTCCTCGACGGACGGCGAGAACACCCGGTGCGCGATCTCGATCTGCGAGGGGTGCAGGCTCCACGCGCCGACGCAGCCGAGCAGGAACGCGTTGCGGAACTGGTCCTCGCAGGCCACCGGATCGGAGATGTCACCGAACGGCCCGTAGTACGCCGAGATGCCATGCATCGCGCAGGCGTCGACCATCCTCGCGATCGTGTAGTGCCAGAGGTCCTGCTGGTACGTCGCCCGGTCCGACCCCTTGACCCCGTCGCTGGTCCGCAGGTCATCGGTGGAGGGGTCCTCGCGCACCAGGTACCCCGGATGCCCGCCACCGACGCGGGTGGTCTTCATCCGACGGTCGGCGGCGAGGTCCGCGGGACCGAGCGAGAGACCCTGCATCCGCGGCGAGGCGCCGCAGATCTCCTCGACGTTGGCGACACCACGCGCCGTCTCGAGGATGGCGTGCACCAGGATCGGGCGGTCGAGGCCGGCCTTGGCCTCGAGCTGCGCGAGCAGCCGGTCGACGTACGCGATGTCCTCGGCGCCCTGCACCTTCGGCACCATCACCACGTCGAGCCTGTCCCCGATCGCCGGGACCAAGGTGGTCAGGTCGTCGAGCGCCCACGGGCTGTCGAGCGCGTTGATCCGGGTCCAGAGCTGGGACGGTCCGAAGTCGACCGACTGACCGATCCTCACCAGGCCCTCGCGGGCGGCCACCTTGTTGTCGGCCCTGACCGCGTCCTCGAGGTTGCCGAGCAGGACGTCGACGGTGCCGGCCAGCTGCGGCACCTTGGCCGCCATCTTCTCGTTGGACGGGTCGAAGAAGTGGATGGCCCGCGTGGGCCGGGCAGGGATCTCCCGGAGCGGCTCCGGCGCCCCCACGGCCAGCGGGCGGAAGAAGTCCTTGGCGCTGCGGGAGGACGGCATGGCCGGAACGTACCGCCGTCGGCGGGCGCCCGGTATGACGCAGTTCTCACCCTTGTACTCCGGGATCGGCCACCCCGGACGGAATTGCGCGTTCGCGCCCGTAGCGCCCGGCGCGGGCGCAGCATTTCCGATGCCGACTCGCCGTCCCCTGCCCGAGGTGTGCCCGTGCACGTCATTCGTCCCGACCACGCCGCGCTGGAGCGCGCCGTGCGCTGGGTCGTGCTTGTCGCGAGCACGGTGCTGGCGCTGACGATCGTGCTGGTCGTGGTCGTGTCGTCGCCCGCCCGCGCCGACGGCGGTGACGGGCCGGCAGGCGGGCCGGACCAGACAGGTCCAGACCAGGAGCAGCTGATCCAGCAGTTCCAGCAGGCCCAGCTCACCGGTACGCCGACCGGGATGACGAAGAACCCGCAGGGCCAGGACGTCTGGGTCGGCGTCCCCGGGACGCACGCGGCCAACGCCACCTACGGCTACCCGTACCCGGCCGCCGGCGACTGCAACGAGGCCGCCCTGGGCGGCGGCTGCGTCGGCGACGACCGCGGCTTCCTGCAGGGACAGTGCACGTCCTGGGTGGCGTTCCGCCTCGGCTCGCGCAACGGCATGTCGTTCTCCAACTGGTACGCCGGCCGCCACTGGGGCAACGCCTCGGAGTGGGGCAAGGTCGCCAAGTCCATCGGCAACAAGCCCGACAAGACGCCCGCGATCGGGTCGATCGGCTGGTACAAGCGCGGTCACGTCTCCTACGTCGAGGACGTGTACTACGGCGGCACCATCTTGATCTCGGAGATGAACACCGACGGCCACAACGGCTTCCACTTCACGACGGTCAGCCCCGGCATGCGGGGCTACCCCGACAAGTTCATCCACCTCGACGACGTAGTTCCGGTCGACACCACCCCGCCGACCGTGCCGACGAACGTGCAGGTCGTGGCCCACCGTGGTCGCACGGGCATCACCTGGCGGAGGTCGAGCGACGCCTTCGGCGTGGCCGGCTACCGGGTGCTCCGCAACGGCGCGCTCCTCGGGACCACAGGTGGGACGTCGTACTGGGACCGCACTCCGCCCGCAGGCCAGTCGGCCGTCTACTCCGTGGTCGCCTACGACGCCGTGGGGCACGCATCCCGTCCCGGCACCGCCCGGGTGGTGCCCGGGACCGAGGCCGTCGACCGGGCTTGGGTGGACACCGGCGTCGGGCCGGCCCTCTGCGGGCGCACCGGCACCGACAAGAAGCCCCGCCTGGGGTGCCGGCTGCTGGGTGCCCAGGGCTGGCGCACCGTGGCCATGACGCGTACGACGCAGTGGGGCGGCCCGCTCAGCCGATCCTTCGTCTCGCGCCCCGACGGTTCGCTCTCCTACTGCCGTGACCTCGGCATCGACCAGCGGGTGCTCTCGTGCACCTCCCTGGACGCCGACCGCCGTACCTGGGGCGCGGACGCCGTCTCGTCGCGGACGCCCCGGCTCCAGGTCGCCGACCGCGCGTGGCTGGATACGCCGACCGGCCCGGCCCAGTGCGGCCGTTCCGGGACGCCGGCCAAGCAGCGGGCGACCTGCTCGGTCCTCACGGCCTCGGGCTGGCGGACGTCGACGGCCCCCGGTCGCACGCCGTGGGGCAACCCGCTCAGCCGGGCCTTCGTGTCCGCGCACGACGGCAGCATCGCCTTCTGCCGGACCGTGGGTACGGCGGACCGTCAGCGCGCGGCGTGCCGGTCGTTCCATCCCGAGACACTGACCTGGAGCGCCGACGACACCTCCTCGACCCGCATCGCGCGGCTGCCCGGTGACGCGACCTGGGTCGCCGCCGCGGCCGGTCCGGCGCTGTGCTGGTCCCCCGCGAGCGGACTGCGCGGCGGGTGCCAGGTGCACTCGGCGTGGGGGTGGCAGGTCGCGCGTCTCTCCAAGAAGGCCGACGCCGGTGCCGTCGCGACACGTGCGTTCCTCACCGACCGCGGCGGCGCGGTCTCCTGGTGCCGCGTCGCGGGCCGTGGCCACGTGGTCGCCTGCGCCCGGCTGGTCGCCTCCGGCAACGGCTGGGAGACCGGCCGCTCCGCGCGCGTCTCGAAGGCGCTGCGGAACAGCGCGACGCTGAACCGGACCTGGGTCTCCACCAGCGCCGGCCCCGCTCTCTGCGGCCGGACCGGCACGGTGCGGCAGCAGCGGGTGGGCTGCCACGTGCTGACGGCCGCGGGCTGGCGGTTCACGGGGTCGCAGCGCACACCGTGGGGGCTGCCCGGGTACCGCGCGTTCGTGCCGTCGGGGGCCGGCGTCGCCTACTGCCGCACACTCGCGGTCAAGCGCGGGACTGCCGCGTCCTGCACGCGGATGAGCCGCCTGGACTGGGGCGTCACCCGGACCTCGCGCCGCGCGCCGATGGCGCTGGCCGACCCGTTCTGACCGGTGCCGTCCGTCAGGACCGGTGACTCGGGCGGAGCGTGAGCACGAGCACGCGCGCGACCAGCGCGTCGCGGACCCCGGCGCGGGTGGCGGCCTCGTGGAGCCGGTGCTCCGCAATCTCCACGTCCACGCCCTGCAACGCGGCGAGGAGCCCGACCGCGGTGTCCACCTCCTGCTGGTCGTGGAGGATGTCCGGCGCCGCGCGGGCCCGCTGACGGCTCGAGAACGACAGGTCCGCGTTGCTCACCGCTTCGAGGCCATCGGCACCGACGAGGTCGGCGAGGGCGTCGAGATGTCCGTGGAACGCGTCCGGCGTGGCGCCGTACAGGTTGAGGCCGCCGACGAGCTGACCGTTCTGGTAGACCGGCAGTGACAGGGTGCTTCCGACGCCCGCGGCCGCGCCGACCTCGGCGAAGAGCCGCCAGTGCTCCTCGTCGAGCGGGTCGTTCGGGTCGGTCTCCAGCCAGGGAGCGCGTCCCTCGGTGACCTCGACGCACGGACCGCCGTCGATGTACTGCGCCGCGTCGAGTGCTCCAACCCCAGGACTGGTGGCGACGAGGGTGAAGGTGACGCCTTCTCGGCTCAGCCCCAGCGAGAGGCCGACGAGGTCCGGCACGACGGCGGCGGCGCGCATTCCGAGGTCATGCAACACGTCGTCGACGTCCGGTCCGTCGAGGCTCACCAGCTCCGCGAGGGCCTGGCGGGTCTCCGGCAGTGGTTCCACCAGGGTGTCTCCTGCCGTCGTTCGTAAGGGTGTCGTTCGTAGGGGTCTTGTCGGTCCCATCGTGACGCACCGGGGGCGGGGGCGCCTCACCTGAGTGAGCGAAGCGGGCCCGGATGGGTACCGGGCACGTCATGACCCACGGAACCGAGCAGTCCGGCGGCCAGCTCGTGCGCGTAGCGATCGTGGACGACTACGAGGTCGTGGCCGCCGGCCTGCACAGCATGCTCGCCTCGTACTCGGACCGGGTGCACGTGGTGGAGCTGGTCTCCCAGCTCCCGGTCGCGAGCAGGGTCGACGTCGTCCTGCTCGACGCCTTCAGCCGCGAACGCGTGGTCGGACCGGTCGAGGACGTGGTGCGGGAGAGCGACGCCAAGGTGGTGGTGTACAGCTGGCTCGCCGACCCCGACCTCATCGAGGAGGCCCTCGCGAAGGGGGTGTCGGGGTGGCTGTCGAAGTCCCTCACGAGCGAGGAGCTGGTCGGCGCGCTGGAGCGGGTGGCCCAGGGAGAGATCGTGGTGAGCGAGGACCCCGGACCGGACGCGCCCATGACCAAGGGGTCCTGGCCAGGCAAGGAGCACGGCCTCAGCCCCCGCGAGTCCGAGGTGCTCGCCCTGATCGCGCAGGGACTCAGCAACCAGGAGATCGCGGACCGGGCCTACATCAGCATCAACTCGGTGAAGACCTACATCCGCACGACCTACCGCAAGATCGGCGTCCAGCGCCGCACCCAGGCCCTGCTGTGGGCGACGAGGAACGGGTTCCTGCCCGCGCGCAAACGCTTCCTGGCCGACGACCGCTGAGACGTTCGGTTCTCAGTCGGTACGCCGCCACCAGCGGCGCCGCTCAGCCCTGCCCCGTTTCGGGGGCGCCGCCTCACGACGTACGGCGGCGGGGTCGGGCGCGGCGGCCCGCCGGGCCTGACGCCGTTCACGCCAGCGGACGACCTCGGCCTCGACGTCGCGGGGCATGGTGATGAGCGGTGGCCCGTCGACGGGCGTGTAGCGGGCCTTCATCACGCGCCCGTTGAAGTCCTCGACCATGCGGCGCACCTCGCTCTCCGCCGTGTGGCGGTCGAGCCGGCCGTCGAGCTCGGCGTCGTCCTTGCGGAGCTGGAGGGCGGGGGGCAGGACGCCGCTGATCTTCTCGCGCTCGATGAGCCGCTTGAGCCACCAGTCCGGGTCGTGCTGGGCGCCGAGGTCCTTGATCGGCTTGCCGGCACCCGGGAGGTTGTCGAAGTCCCCGCGCTCCATGGCGATCCGCAGCTGCTGGTCGACCCACTCCTGCTGACGCTGCATCCGTTGCGCCGCGGCTGCGCGGCCGGTGCGCTCGTCGCGCTCGGGGCCGCGGTCGGGAGTGGTCCGCTCGGCCATGGCTCCAGGCTAACAAGCCCCAGTTGCCGACCAGTTGTCGATCAGCTGTCGATCAGCTGGCCGAGCAGCAGCGAGGCTCCGATGAAGACCACGATGACGACGACCGTCCAGACCAGGGAACGGATCTGGGCGGCGCGGCCGTAGCGCACGGGGTCGTCTTCGTGCAGCGAGCGATAGCGCACGACGGCGGCCGCGCCGAGCAGCAGGCCGGCGGCGAGGAAGCGGCCGGCTGACGGGCGCCCGAACGCGAGCACCAGCGTCAGGGCGCCGAGCACGCCGAGCACTGCGGTCAGCAGCGTGGCACCGAGACGAGGCCGTCGACGAGAGGTCACGTCGCCCCCCTCTCGAGCGTCGTGCTGACCTTCGGCATCAACAGCAGCCCGACGGCGGCGAGCAGGGCGGCGACGGAGCAGACCGCCCAGACGGTGAGGTACCCCGAGAGCGGCGCGTGGCCCTCGGTCGGGTCCTCCAGCGAACCGGTCGACGCCAGGGCGATGGCGAAGATCGCGGACGCGATGGCACCGCCGACGGTCTTGGTCGCGTTGGTCATGCCCGTGGCGAACCCGGTGCGTTCGGGTGGCGCCCCGGCCGCGGCACTGGCCGGGAGGGCCGCGACGAGTGCGCCGGACCCGACACCGGCGACGGCCATGTTGAACAGGGCCTGACCGGTGCTGTCGTGGAACGGCAGCCACAGCGCGTAGCCCAGGGCGACCAGCAGGGACGACAGGACGAGCGCACCGCGCGGGCCCAGGAGCCGGGTGGTCAGCGGCAGCGTGAACGCGCCGATCGCGAGGAACACGACGTACACGCCGATCAGCGTGGCGACGAAGTCGGCGCCGGCGCCGAGGCCGTAGCCGGCCTCGTCGGGGTCGGTACGGGCGAACGTCGAGAGCGGGATCTGGGCGCCGAGCACCGACATGCCGAACAGGAACGCCGTCAGCTGCACCGGCCACTGTGCGGGACTCGCGAGGAGGCGGACGTCGATGATCGGCTCGACCTGGGCGGCCTCGTAGCGGACGAACGGGATCAGGCTCACCAGACCGGCGGCGATCAGGGCCCAGGCGAGCAGGCTGTCGGGGCCCTGCAGGCGGATGGTGATGAGGCCGCCCATCACGAGCCCGATCACGTCGGTGATCAGGAGGAAGCCGATCAGGTCGAAGTGGCCGCCCCCGGTGCCGGGGTCGCGCTCGATGCCGAACCACACGATGAACAGGCAGGCCGTGACCACGATCGCGGGAAGCATCAGCACGACGGTCATCGACGTGCCCTCGACGAGCGCGCCGCTGGTGAGTGCGCCGATGATCACCGAGAGCTCGAGTGCGCCGACCAGGATCGCGGCCGCGCGACGCGTGAGCAGGTTCTGGCGGCCGCTGCCCGCCGTACGCCGGTAGACGATGGCCACCTCCATGGGCAGCCACACGACGTAGGCGCCCTGCACCGCCCAGCCGATGAGGAACGTCGTGAACGACGGCGCGAAGGCCAGCACCCACGAACCGAGGGCGGTCACGGCCGTGGACAGGAGCAGCACGTTCTTGGCGCCGAACATGTCGCCGAGGCGGGCGAGCAGCGGCACGCAGAGCGCCGACACGATCAGCTGCGCCGCCTCGAACCAGTTGACGTCGGCGTCGGAGATCTCGAGGTGGTCGGCGATGTCGCTGAAGATCGGCGTGTAGTAGCCCTGCAGGATGCCGCTGGCGATCTCCACGCAGACGAGGAAGCCGACGATCGCGACCAGGGAGTGCGTGCCGGTCAGGCGCTCGTGCCGCTCCTGGCCGACGTTGGTCGTCATGCGGGAAGCCTCTCGATCAGTCGCTGGTACCAGTCGATGCCGGTGAGGAAGTCGTCGATCCCGAGGTGCTCGTCGTAGGAGTGGATGGCCTGCCGCTGAGCCTTGCCCATCCGGAAGGGAGCGAACCGGTAGACCCGCTCGCAGATGGCGGTGAAGTGGCGCGAGTCGGTCGCGGCCATCATCACGTACGGTGCCGGAACGGCGTCCGGGAACAGCTCACGGACCGTCGACTCGACGAGGCGGAAGGCGTCGTCGTCGACGGGCGAGACCGGGCTCGCCTCGCCCTCCTCGACCACCTCGATCTGCACCTGCTCGTCGCCGATCGCCTTGCGCAGGTGGGCGACCACGTCGGCGACGGTGTCGCCGACCATCACCCGGACGTTGATGCCGGCCCGGGCCGTCGAGGCGATCACGTTGAGGGCGGGGGAGCCGGACAGCGTGGTGGTGGCGAAGGTGGTCCGGGTCATCGCGGCCGACTCCGGGCCGGCCGCGACGAGGGCCCTGGTGAGGGCGGGTCGGAGCCGCCCGGCGTTGCGCATCAGCGGCCGCATCGGCAGCGGGGCGTGGGCGGCGAGCCGGCGGAACAGCTCGACGGTGGTGTCCGGGATCGCCGACGGCATCGGGTGACCGTCGACCTTCAGGATGGCGCGCGCGAGCCGGGCGGTCGGCCCGTTGCGCGCGGGCGTCGATGCGTGGCCGCCGCGGCCCTCGACCTTCAGCACGACGCTCGTGGTGCCCTTCTCGCTCACCCCGATCGCGCCGACCGGCGGCTTGATGCCTGGGAAGGCCTCGCCGGCGATGGCGCCGCCCTCGTCGATGACGAACCACGGCCGGACCCCGCGGCCGGTGAGCTCGGCGACGGCCGCGATCGCCGCCGTACCGCTCACCTCCTCGTCCGACCCGAAGCTGAGCCAGACGTCCTGGGCGGGGGTGAACCCTCGTGCCACCAGGCGCTCGACGGCCTCGGAGATCGCCACGACGCAGCCCTTGTCGTCAAGAGTGCCGCGGCCCCAGACCGCCCCGTCGTGGATCTCGGCGCCGAACGGCGGGTGCTGCCAGGGGGCGGACCCGTCGATGGGGACGACGTCGAGGTGGGCCATCAGCACCACGGGGTGGGCGTCGCTCGCGCCCGGCCAGCGGAAGAGCAGGCCGTGGCCGCCGACGCGGGTCACCTCCAGCGCGGCGTACAGGCGGGGGAACAGTCGAGCGTGCTCGCCGAGGAAGCTGTCGAACGCCGCCGTGTCGACCTTCGCGGGATCGCGGTCCGAGACGGTCGGGATGCGGACGAGGGCCTGCAGCTTCTCGACCGCCGGGTGCGTCACGGCGCTCACCCTAAACGGCTCAGAGGAGGAGGGAGACGAGCTCGTCGCGTCCGTGTACTCCGGCCTTGCGGTAGAGCGATCGCTGGTGGTCTCCGACGGTGAGCACCGAGATGCCGAGGCGCCGCGCCACCTGCTTGGGGGCCAGTCCCTGAACGAGAAGGCGGAGCACGTCGGTCTCCCGGGCCGAGAGACCGCACCACTCCGCGAACGCCGGAAGCACGGTGCCCACGTCGCCCGACCGCAGCTGCACCACGACGTCGACGTCGGAACCGCCGACGTACGTGCCCGTCGCGACCAGCCAGCGCCCGTCCGCGATGCGGGTCCGGGCCAGGGCGGCGGCGCCACGTCGCGCCGCGGCGGCCACCTCGTGGACGCACCGCAGCATGTCCTCCGGCACCACGCCGTCGGGCCAGTCGTTGACGAACGCCGTCAGCGCGCCCATCGCGCGGTCCTCGGCGCCGACGAGGCGGTCGCGGGAGTCCAGGCAGACGACGACGCCGGCGTCCTCGGTCGGAGGCGCGGTGAGCCCCGGGCGTCCGACCTGGTAGCGCCGCACGACCTCGGCGAGCGACGGCGCGAGCTCGTGCGCCGCCGCGACGTCGGCATCGCCGAACAGGTGGCGGCCGTCGCGGAACAGCGACAGCGCTCCCCAGTAACGACCGGGTGTCGTCAGGGCCAGCCGCAGCTCGGAGGTGTAGCCGTCGCCGGGGAGGATGTCGCGCAGCCGGGTGCTGCGCGGGGTGGTCACGGGGGAGAGCACGCCGACGGGCACGGGCGAGCTCCGCAGGTCGACGTACCGGTTGGCATCCCGCTCCACGGTCTCGTTGTGCACCAGCACCTCGGTCGGGGTCGTCAGACCGTGGCGGGAGAACATCACCGAGCGCAGGCCGGTCGCGGGATCCACGCCGAAGAGGCAGTAGCCCTCGTGACCGACGACGCGGCCCAGGGCCCGCACGGCGCCGTCCGCCAGCAGCGCGCCGGGGGGCGGATCGGCGAGCAGGCGCGCGATCTCCCGTCGTGCGCCCTCGAGAGAGGCCCCCATGACCTCATGATCGACCCGCCGTCAATCCCGAACCCTCGGCATTGCCGCCCCGCGGAGCCGTTCCTAGCGTGAGGCATGCGCTCGCCACAGGTCGCCATTGCCGTCCTTGCCCTCCTCGCCCCGCCGGCGTACGCCGCCGCGCAACCGTCCGCGGACGGTCACATCGTCTGGACCAACCGGGCCGCCGACGGCCGCGAGTCGTTGCTGATCGCGAACGGCGACGGGACGGGACAGCGGGCGCTGACGCATGCCGGCAAGGGAGAGATCCACACCGACGCGCAGTTCTCGCCGAACGGGAAATGGATCGCCTACACGGCCCTGGGCGAGAGCTCGGGCGAGGTCCGGCTGGTGCGTCCGGACGGCAGCAGAGACCATCGGCTGCCCGTGGCGTGCCAGGACCCGTGCATCGAGGTCGGGACGCCGACGTGGATGTCGAACCGGCGGCTCTTCATCGTGCGGGTGAAGGGGCCCGTCGTCGACGACACCGCCGCCGAGGCTCTGCAGTGGTCGGTGAACATCGACGGCTCGGGGCTCGTCCGGATGTCCGAGGCGCGTGACGCCGGAAGGTTCGAGGACGGCCGGGCGCAGGTGTCGCCCGACGGTTCCTTCGTCACCTGGACCCGGCTCAGGCTGTCCGACGGCAAGTCCACGATCATGCGGATGGACGTCGACGGGGACGACCCCGCGCCGATCCTGCCCTGGGGCCTGGGCGTCGAGGTCTACGACCTCTCGCACGCCACGAGCGGGCCGACGCGCGGGCTGGTGCTGTTCGAGGCCTACGGCCGGGGCGACCCGGACGCGACCTTCGTCGATCTCGGCACCGTGCCGTGGCTCTGCAACGGGGTCAAACAGTGCAGGCGGAAGATCGACTGGCTCACGAACAACCGGGCTTCGGGTCGGCGCAACGCGAACCCGCACTGGTCACCGGACGGCCGCAACTACGTGTTCACCGACCGGGAGAGCATCGACACCGAGGACGTCCAGATCTGGACGGCGAGGTACGGGACGGGCGAGCGTCGGGAGATCTCGACGTCGAAGCGGTTCGACTACCGGCCGGACTGGGGTCGCTGAGCGCAGCCCCCGAGGTCAGGCCCTGGCCTTGAGCTCGCGGCGCAGGATCTTGCCGCTGGCAGACTTCGGCACCGCCTCGATGAACTCCAGGTGGCGGACCTTCTTGTAGTGGGCGACCTGCCCGGCGACGAACTCCATGATCTCCTCGGCGGTGGCCTCCGAGCCCGCTTGCAGGACGACGTACGCCGCTGGGACCTCGCCGGCCTCCTCGTCGGGGCGCCCGATCACGGCGGCGTCGGCGACGGCCGGGTGGGTGAGCAGCACGGCCTCCAGCTCTGCCGGCGCGACCTGGAAGCCCTTGTACTTGATCAGCTCCTTGAGCCGGTCGACGACGAAGACGTGGCCGTCGTCGTCGACGTGCCCGATGTCGCCGGTGCGAAGCCAGCCGTCGCCGTCGATGGTCAGCGAGGTGGCCTGCTCGTTGTTGAGGTAGCCCTTCATCACCTGGGGACCGCGTACCCAGATCTCGCCGTCGGCGTCGACGTCGAGGTCGTCACCGGTCAGCGGGTCGACGATGCGCATCTCGGTGTTGGGTGCGGTGACGCCGACCGAGCCCGGCTTGAACTGGCCGACGGGCGTGATGTGTGAGACCGGTGACATCTCGGTCATGCCGTAGCCCTGGACCACCTCGCAGTCCAGGCGCTTCCCGGCCTCGAGGGCGAGCTCGGCCGACAGTGGTGCCGCACCCGAGAAGACCTGCTCGAGCTTCGACATGTCGTACTTGTCGACCAGCGGGTGCTTGGCCATGGCGACGACGATCGGGGGCGCGACGAAGGACCGCGTGACGCCGTACTCCTGGTGGACCGAGAAGAACTGCTCGAGCTCGAAGCGCGGCAACGTGACGATCGTGGCGCCCGCGCGCAGCCCGCAGTTCATCAGCACCTGCATGCCGTAGATGTGGAAGAACGGCAGCACGGCCACGATCGTCTCGTCGTCACGCAGCTCGGCGGCGCCGAGCGTCTGCGCCACGTTGGCGACGAGGTTGCGGTGCGTCAGCATCACGCCCTTGGAGACGCCAGTGGTGCCGGAGGAGTAGGGCAGCACGACGGTGTCGTGGACGTCGACGGGTACCTGCTCGGCGAGCGGCTCACCCATCAGGTCGGTGAGCGGGCGGGCACCCTCGGCCTCCCCGATCACGAAGATCTCCTCGACGGCGGTGCCCTCGGCCGCGGCCCGCGCGACCTCGAGGAACGGTGCCACGGTGACGAGCAGCCGGGCGTCGGCGTCGATCAGCTGATGGTGGACCTCGCGCTCGACGTACGTCGGGTTGATCGTGGTGACGATGCCGCCGGCGTACGCGACGCCGTGGAACACCACGGCGTACTCCGGGAGGTTCGGGGCGAGCAGGGCGAGCGTCTGGCCGGGCTCGAAGCCGCGGGCCACGAGGCCGCCGGCGAGCGCGCGGACGCCGTGGATGAGGGCGCCGTAGGTCAGCACCCGGCCACTCGGGCCGTCGATCAGGGCCGGTTTGTCACCGAGCTCCTCGGCGCGGGCCAGCACGTAGTCGGTGAGCGGCAGGTCGGGGATCTCGACCTCGGGCAACGGGCTCTGATGGACCATCGGCGCTCCTCGGCGACGTACGAGATGCGGGAAGGGTATCTCGCGGGGCATCCGGACGGGCCATCTCGGATCCGAGACGTGCCGCCGGAGCGGCGACGTTGACCGCCCGACCCGGCACCGGTGGACTGGTGGCGTGCCGTCAGCCCCAGCGACCGTGATGGACGACGTCATCCTGGCCCTTGCGGGGGCGGACGCTCGGCGAGCCCGGCAGCCCGTCGGCCGTGGTGCGGTGACCGATCGTGACCGAGCCGATCGGGTCGAAGGTGTCCGGGATGCCGAACGTCTCGCGCACGACGGCGACCTTCTCCGGCGGGATGCCGAAGTAGCAGGCGCCGAGGCCCGCGTCGGTGACCGTCTGCAGGATCAGGAGGGTGGCCATGCCGGTGTCGATGTGCCAGAAGGGGACCGGCCAGCGGTTCTCGTCCTCGTCGGTCCAGCCCTTGTCGGCCTGGGCGTACCGCTCGAGGTAGGCGTGCTTGCTCGAGCACGGGATGACGATGACGGGCGCGTGCATCATCCCGGTCAGCCAGGCGTCCGGCGTCTCCAGGTCCTCGGGGTCGGTGGTCACCTCCCAGAAGCGGCGTACGTCGTCGGGCTGGTCGAGCACCAGGAACCCCCAGCCCTGGCTGAAGCCGGCGTTGGGCGCGCGGACCGCGTTGTGCAGAGCGCGGTCGACGATCGCGGGGTCGACGGGGTCGGTGGCGTAGTCGCGGACCATCTTGCGGCGGCGTACGACGTCCTGGAACTCCATGGTGGGCAGCATGCCTGACGACTTCGAGACGATGTGGTCGGACCTCGCCCCGGTGGGGCGCTCCGCCTCGTCGGGCGGGTACTTCCGGCAGCCGTGGCTGTCGGCCGAGCGCGAGCTGGCGGCGTGGTTCGAGGAGCAGGCGCTGGCTCGGGGTCTGGTGCTGGCGCGCGACGCGATAGGGAACGTGGTGGCGTGGTGGGGGGTCTCGACAGGCTCGGCCACCGAAGGCAACGCCGTGGTCACCGGGTCGCACCTGGACTCGGTGCTGGACGGGGGAGCGTACGACGGACCGCTGGGGGTGGTCTCTGCGCTCGCGGCGCTGGATGTGCTGGCGGCGCGCGGCTTCTCGCCCTCTCGCCCTCTCGGCGTCTCGGTGTTCGTGGAGGAGGAGGGCTCGCGGTTCGGGCTGGCGTGCCTGGGGTCGCGGCTGGCGACGGGTGCCGTGTCGTGGTCTGCCGCTCGCGAGCTGCGCGATCGGTCCGGGGTCTCGCTCGAGGACGGGCTGTCGGCCGCGGGGCTGTCCGGCTCGCCGGGGCGCGCCCTGCTGGAGGGCGTCGGCACGTTCGTGGAGCTGCACGTCGAGCAGGGACGGGACCTCGTGGACCGGCCGGCGGCGCCGATCGGGGTCGCGAGTGGGATCTGGCCGCACGGCCGGTACCGGTACGAGTTCGCCGGCGCCGCCGACCACGCTGGCACCACGCGGATGGAGGACCGCGCCGACCCGATGCTGACGTACGCGATGACCGCGCTGGCGGCCAACAAGCAGGCGCGCCTCGCCGGTGAGCGCGCGACGTTCGGGCGGCTCGAGGTGACGCCGAACTCCACGAACTCCGTGCCCTCGGGCGTGACGGCCTGGCTGGACGCGCGGGCGTCGTCGTCTGCCGCCCTCGAGGAGCTGGTGGGTGCCGTGGAGCGGCAGGCCACGGAGCGGGCGTCGCGGGACGGTACGTCGCTGGTCGTGACGCCGGAGTCCGTCTCGGGCTCGGTGTCCTTCTCACCCGAGCTCGCCGCCCGGCTGGCCGAGCCGCGGGGCTGGCCGGTCATCCCGACCGCCGCCGGCCACGACGCCGGCATCCTCTCGACGGCCGGGATCGAGACCGCGATGCTCTTCGTCCGCAACCCGACCGGCGTCTCGCACTCGCCGGCCGAGACCGCCTCGATGGAGGACTGCCTCGCCGGGGTCTCGGCGCTGGCGGACGTCCTGGCGTCACTTGCAGGTGACCCGTCGTGACGGCGTACCTCCTCGAACGCGCCTGGGTCGACGGCGAGGTACGCGACGAGGTGTACGTCGAGATCGAGGACGGCAGGTTCAGCGCGGTCGAACTTAGTGCAGGTTCCCGTCGCTTTGAGGGGGTTGCAACCGGCACAAACGTCAGTGATACCCGGTCGACCGGGTATCCCGACCGGATCCCCGGCCTCACCATCCCGGGCCTGGCGAACTGCCACAGCCACGCGTTCCACCGGGCGCTGAGGGGGCGGACGCAGCGGGAGCGGGGGACGTTCTGGACGTGGCGGGAGCGGATGTACGCCGTGGCGGAGCGGCTCGACCCGGACTCCTACCTCGCCCTCGCGACGGCGACGTACAAGGAGATGGTGGCGAGCGGGATCACGAGCGTGGGGGAGTTCCACTACCTGCACCACCAGCCGGACGGGACGCCGTACGACGACCCGAACGCCATGGGCCACGCGCTGGTCCGGGCGGCGGGGGAAGCGGGCCTCCGGATCCGGCTGCTCGACACGGCGTACCTCAGCAGCGGCTTCGGGGAGCCACCCGAGGGCGTCCAGCGACGGTTCAGCGACGGCACCGCCGAGGCCTGGGCGGAGCGCACCGACGACCTCGAGGATGCCGGCGCCGCCATCCACTCCGTCCGCGCCGTCCCCGACGACCAGCTCCGCACCATCGTCGAGGCCAGCGAGGGCAAGCCCCTGCACGTCCATCTCTCGGAACAGGTGAAGGAGAACGACGCCTGCGTCGCGGCGTACGGCGCCACTCCCACCCAGCTGCTCGCCGACCACGGCGTCCTCGGCCCGCTGACCAGCGCCGTGCACGCCACCCACCTGACCGACGACGACATCCAGCACCTCGGCTCCACGCGAACCCACGCCTGCTTCTGCCCGACCACCGAGCGCGACCTGGGAGACGGCATCGGCCCCAGCAGGCAGCTTCACGAGAGAGGCAGCCCGCTCACCCTCGGCTCCGACAGCCACGCGGTCATCGACCTCTTCGAGGAGATGCGCGCCGTCGAGCTCGACGAGCGTCTCGCCACCTGGGAGCGCGGCCACTGGTCCGCGGCGGAGCTCCTCACCGCGGCCACGACCAACGGCCACACCAGCCTCGGGTACGACGACGCCGGCAGCATCGCCGTCGGTAGCAGGGCCGACCTGGTCACCCTCGACACCGCCACCCCGCGCACCGCCGGCACCGGCCGCGACGAGCACACCGTCGTCTTCGCGGCCACGGCCGCCGACGTGGTGCGGGTGATGGTGGACGGACGCGTCGTCTTCGAGCGCGGCGACGAGGAGGCCATCGGACGAGAGCTGGCCGCCGCCATCGACGGGATCACGCCATGACCTCCACCGTCCTCACCCACATCGGCGAGCTGGTCACCAACGACCCGGCCCGCGCGACGAAGAACGACCGCCTCGGCATCGTCACCGACGCCGCGGTCGTCCTCGACGGCGCCACGGTCGCCTGGGTCGGCCCGGCGAGCGAGGCCCCGGACGCCGACACCTACGTCGACGCCGGCGGCCGTGCGGTCCTGCCCGGGTTCGTGGACTCGCACTCCCACCTGGTCTTCGCCGGCGACCGCGCGCCGGAGTTCGCCGCCCGCATGGCCGGGACGCCCTACGCCGCCGGCGGCATCCGCACCACCGTCGCCGCCACCCGCGCAGCCAGCGACGAGGAGCTGACCGGCCGCGTGGCCGCGCTGGTCGCGGAGATGCGCCGCCAGGGCACCACGACAGTAGAGATCAAGAGCGGCTACGGGCTGACCGTCCGCGACGAGGCGCGGAGCCTCGCCATCGCGCGCCAGTTCACCGAGGACACGACGTACCTCGGCGCGCACGTCGTCCCCGAGGGCAGCGACCCGGACGAGTACGTCGCCCTGGTCACCGGCCCGATGCTCGACGCGTGCGCCCCGCACGCGCGCTGGGTGGACGTGTTCTGCGAGCGCGGCGCCTTCGACGAGGGCCAGGCCCGGACCGTCCTCGCCGCCGGCGCGGCGAAGGGGCTCCGGGGGAGGCTGCACGCCAACCAGCTCGGCCCCGGCCCCGGCGTACGCCTGGCCGCCGAGCTGGGCCTGGTCGCCGTCGACCACTGCACGTACCTCGAGGACGCCGACGTGGCCGCCCTCGCCGACTCCGGCACGGTCGCGACCCTGCTGCCGGGAGTGGAGTTCTCGACCCGCCAGCCGTACCCCGACGCTCGCCACCTCCTCGACGCCGGCGTGAGCGTGGCCATCGCCAGCGACTGCAACCCCGGGTCCAGCTACACCTCCTCGATGCCGCTGTGCATCGCCCTCGCGGTCCGGGAGATGCGGATGACCCCGGCGGAGGCGACGTACGCCGTCACGGCCGGCGGCGCGGCCGCCCTGGACCGCACCGACGTGGGTCGCCTGGTGCCCGGCAGCCGGGCCGACCTCGTGCTCCTGGAGGCCCCGAGCCACGTGCACCTGGCCTACCGGCCGGGGGTGCCGCTGGTGGCCGCCACGTGGGTCGGCGGACGGCCTTAGGTCCGCGAAACCGCAGGTCAGACCCTCTGAGGAGTCCGTCTAAGACATCTCGGAGGCAGAGATAAGGCATGTGTCCGATGTCCGCCGCTACCTCAGAGACGGAGTCTCTTCCATGTACCCGGGAAGGCCGGGACGGAGGAAGGGATCCGACATGAACAACGACCTGCTTATCAACGCAGAGCTCGAGTACCGCGTGAACCGCATCCGCGAGGACTGGCGCCCCATCCGCGCCCGCCGCGCGCGTCGCCGTGAGCGCCGCGAGGGACTGGCGCCGGCGGAGACGTCGACCTGGATCGGCTGACCCCGTGGTCAGCACAGGGGTGTCGACCGGGAGCATTGAAAGGGGCGCGCCGATGTCGGTGGGAACCGACATGATGGACTGCGTGTCACCGGTCTCCATGGCCCCACTCGTCGGGCGAGATGCCGAGCTGGAGGAACTCACCCTCCGGCTCGGCATCTCTGCGTCCGCGTCCGGCTCGAGCGGCTCCCCCAGTGGGGTTGCCAGTGGGTTTGCCAGTGGGATCGTCCTGCTCGCCGGAGACGCCGGTGTCGGCAAGACCCGGCTCCTCACCGCGCTGCGCGACCTCGCCGTGGACCGCGGCTGGCAGGTCGTCGCGGGGCACTGCCTCGACTTCGCCGACAGCGCCCTCCCGTACCTCCCCTTCTCCGAGATCCTCGGCCGCCTCCAGACCTCCTCCCCCGACCTCGTGCCTGCCGTCGCCGGTCACCACCCCGCCCTCCACCGCCTCGCGCCGGGTCGTCGGATGATGGACGAGAACCCCGATCTGGGGGCGACCACGATGAGCTCGAACATCGACAGGGCCGGCCTGTTCGAGTCCGTCCACGCCCTCTTCGAGTCCGTCGCCGAGCAGCAGCCGCTCGTGCTCGTGGTCGAGGACCTCCACTGGGCCGACCAGTCGACCCGCGACCTGATGAGCTTCCTGTTCACCCGGCCCTTCAGCCAGCCGGTGGCCCTCGTCGCGTCGTACCGCTCCGACGACCTCCACCGCAAGCACCCCCTCCGCGCCAAGCTCGCCGACTGGTCCCGCCTCCAGGGCGTGCACCGCATGTCGCTGGAGCCCCTCGACCCCGCCGACGTCCGCCAGCTCGTCGCCGACCTGTCCTCCGGCGGCGCCGACCTGACCCCCGACGAGATCGCGATGATCGTCGAGCGTGCCGACGGCAACGCCTTCTTCGTCGAGGAGCTCGTGGGCGCGACGACCTCGACCCACGACAGCGGGCTGCCCGCCGACCTCGCGGAGCTCCTCCTCGTCCGCCTCGACCGCCTCGACGAGAACGCCCGCCTCGTGGTGCGGGCGGCCAGCGTCGCCGGCCGGCGGGTCACCCACGAGCTTCTCGCGGTGGCCGCCGAGCTCGGCGACGGCGCCCTCGACGAAGGTCTGCGGATGGCCGTCGAGCGCAACGTCCTGGTGGCCAGCGACCGCCACTACGCCTTCCGCCACGCGCTGCTCGGCGAGGCGGTGTACGACGACCTGCTGCCCGGCGAGCGGGTCCGGCTCCACGCGAGGTACGCCGCCGCCATCCGCGACGGCCGCGCCCGCGGCACCGCCGCCGAGCTCGCCCGCCACGCGATGCTGGCCCACGACGACGAGACCGCGCTGACGGCCAGCATCCAGGCCGGCCACGAGGCGGCAGCGGTCGGCGGACCCGACGAGGCGGCCCAGCACTTCGAGCGCGCCCTGCGGCTGCTGACCGGGCTCGCCAAGACCGGCCAGACGGGTCAGTCGGGCGTCGACCGAGCCAGGTTGGCCGTCGACACCGCCGAGGCGCTCAGCTCCAGTGGGCACCCCGAGCGCGCCTCCGCCCTCCTCGCCGAGCAGCTCGCGTGCCTGCCCGATGACGCACCACCGGCCTCGCGCGGCCAGGTACTGGCCGCCCGTGCCGTCGCCCTGGCGGCCTTCGAGACCGAGGAGGACCCGCCGGCGATCTCCGAGGAGGCCGTGCGCATCACGCCCGAGGACGACAAGCTCGCCCGGGCCAAGGTGCTGGCGGCCCACGCCTACGTCCTGGCCATGTTCTGGCGGCACCAGGAGGCGCAGCAGGTCGGGCTCGACGCGCTCGCCCTGGCCGACCAGCTCAACCGCAGCGATCTGGCCGCCGAGGTGATCACCACCCTGAGCGCCCTGCGCCTGGGCACCACCACGGAGCGGCTGCGCGAGGCCCTGCGCGAGGCGATCGAGCGCACCGTCGAGGTCGGCAACATCCACGCCGAGCTGCGCGGTCGCTACCTCCTCGCGCGCTCGTACCAGGACTGGGGCGAGCTCGACGAGGCGGAGGGCTGGTTCCGCAGCTCGGTCGAGCGCGCCGAGGCCGCGGGCGTCGAGTGGGCGCCGTACGCCTCGGGCGCGCGGTGGCACCTGACCTGGGTGCTGCTCACCCGAGGCGACTGGGACGACGTGCTCACGATCACCGACCTCTCGGCCAGCAGCCCGCCCCCGATGGCGCGGGCGATGTTCGCCGGCCTGCGGGCCGTCGTGCGCGTCGGACGCGGTGACGACCTTTCAGCCGAGCTGCGAGCACTGCGGCCCATGTGGCGGCTCGACGGCGCCCTGGCCGTGCACGCCTCGGCCCAGGAGATCCTGCTCGCCACGCGCACCGGCGACGTCCCGCGGGCCAAGGCGACCTACGACGCCGTGGTCGAGGCCATCAGCGCGATCTGGCACCCGTGGTTCGACGGCCGGGTGCGGCTGGCTGCCCTCGTCATCGAGGCGATCGCGGCCGCTGTGCCGAAGACCTCCGCCGCGGAGCGTCCGGCACTGCTCGAGCTGGCCGACCAGCTGCACGACGACGGGCACACCGTTCTCGACCGCTACAGCAGCCCCGACAAGCAGTGGGGACCCGAGGGCCGGGCCTGGATGGCACGTCTGGACGCCGAGGTGCAGCGGGTGCGCTGGCTGGCCGGCGCCCCCGACGCCCCCTCGGTCGAGGTGCTGGTCAAGGGCTGTCGCGAGGTGGTCGAGCTGTTCGAGGGCTTCGGCGACGTCTACGAGCTGGCCCGGGCCCGCGTGGTGCTGGCGTCGGTGCTCCGCGCCGCCGGCGAGACCATCGAGGCCCGCGAGGTGGCGAACGCCGCACGTGAGGCCGCCCGGGCGCTCGGCGCCACCCCGCTCGTCGACCAGCTGCGCGCGATCGGGTCCGCGCCGGTCCGCCACGAGCCGGGCGACGACACCCTGACGCCGCGGGAGACCGAGATCCTCCAGCACGTCGCGGCAGGCCGCACCAACGGCGAGATCGGCAAGCAGCTGTTCATCAGCGCCAAGACCGTCAGCGTCCACGTGTCCAACATCCTGGGCAAGCTCGGCGCCGCCGGACGCACCGAGGCCGCCGCCATCGCCCGGCGTCGGGGCCTGGTCGACTGAATCCACTCCGGCCGCTGGGGTCACCCTTCGGGGCGCTTGTCGGCGCGCGCGCGCGGCGCTTGACTGTCGAGTGGATCACGCAGTTCCACCCGACCCGTTCGACCAGGAGGAAAGCATGGCCATGGACGACAACGCCCCGCTCGACGACGACGACATGGTGACCTCGGGCAGCGAGCCGATGGTTCCCCCGACCGACCCGGGCCTCGGCGGCGACGCCGACGGCACCGACGGTGGGGATGCCGACGGGACCGACGGCGGGGACGCCGACGGCACGGACGGTGACGGGACCGACGGCGACAGCACGGACGGCACCGACAGCGACACGAGCGACAGCGACGGGACCGACGGGACCGCGCTCTGAACCCACCCGAGCCCGAGCGCCGCTCGGCGCTCGACCTGCTCAGCGGCGACGCCCAGACCTTCGTCACGAAGGTCTGGGCGTCGCTGGTGCACCTGCACGAGGCCGACGCCGACGACCTGGTCGGCCTGCTCTCCCTCGACGACGTCGACGCCTTGCTGACCGGCTCCGGCATCCGTACGCCGGCCGTGCGGGTGGCCAGGGACGGCCAGGTGCTCGGCGACGCGACCTTCGTCCGGCAGGGCGCCACCATCGCCGGCAAGCCGCTCAGCGGCCTGGTCGACCCGCGCAAGGCGCTGTCCCTGTTCGCCGAGGGCGCGACGATCGTCTTCCAGGGGATGCACCGCTACCACCCGCCGCTCACCGACCTGGTGGCCCAGCTCGAGCTCGACCTCGGCCACCCGTGCCAGGCCAACGCCTACCTCACCCCGCCCGGGTCCCAGGGCTTCGCCGTCCACGAGGACAGCCACGACGTCTTCGTCTTCCAGACCCACGGCACCAAGCTCTGGGAGATCCACCACCCCCGCGGCGAACGACCCTGTGAGATGCACGGCGACGACTGCCGGGTCGACGACGTGCTGCTGCGCCCCGGAGTCTCGATGTACCTGCCCACCGGCACCCCACACGCCGCCCGCGCCCAGGACGACGCCAGCCTGCACGTCACGATCGGCATCAACCAGCTCACCTGGCGCGCCGCCGTCCGTCGCTCCCTCGACGCGCTCCTCGCCCGGGTCGACGACGATCACCTGCCCGCGGCGTGGACCGAGCGACCCGAGGAGCTGGCCGAGGGCTTGGCCGAGCGGCTCGCCGAGGTCGCGCGGCTGGTGGCCGACCTGGACCCGCGAGCCGCAGCTGAGGCCGAGACCGAGCGGTTCCTCGCCGGCCGCAGCAGCCGTCTGCGCGGTGGACTGCACGACGTGCTGGCCGTCGCACGGATCGACGCGGACACGGTGCTGGCCCGGCGCCCCGGTCGGCCCTGCGTGGTGACGCCCCAGAAACAGGCCGGGCTGCGGCTGCTGATCGGCGACCGGTACATCGACATGCCCGCACACCTGGGCGACGCCCTCGAGGTCGTGCGCACCTCCACGACGTTCACCCCCGGCGACCTCGGGCTCGACCCCAAGAGCAACCTCGTGCTCGCCCGCCGCCTCGTCCGGGAAGGGCTCCTCGAGGTCCGGTCATGAGGCGGGGGTGACCTACCGCTGCTCGGTCGCCGGCCGCGACCGCGGCGAGAGCCTCGCGGGCACCGCCTCGACGATCCGGTCGTATCTCCTCGTCGAGAACCCCGGCCCGTGGGGCGTCGAGGCACTTCGCGACAGCCGCCTCCCGCCTGCGGTGAAAGAGGGCCTGCAGGCCGCCACGTTCCGCGCCAAGGTGCGCCCGCTGCTCATCCGGCGCTACCACCGGCGGGCGCCACGCACCGGTTTCCGGGTGTACGCCGCCCACATCGGTCGCGACCTCGCCTGGATGCAGACCGCGCTGCTCGACGAGCCCGCAGACCTGCTCGGCCTCGACGTGGCCGCGCTGGGGGCTGGACGCTCGCCCGGACTGATGCCGGTCGAGGGTCCGCTCTTCTTCGTCTGCACGCACGGCAAGCACGACGCGTGCTGCGCCGAGAAGGGCCGGCCGGTCGCGGCGGCCCTCGCGGCGGCGTACCCCGACGACACCTGGGAGGTCTCGCACATCGGCGGCGACCGGTACGCCGGGAACGCGCTCGTCCTCCCCTACGGGCTGTACCTCGGACGGCTCGAACCGGACACCGCCGTCGCCGCAGCGGGCGACCTGTTCTCCGGGCGGCTGCCGCTCGACGTGCTCCGCGGCCGCACGAACCTCCCGATGGCCGCTCAGGCCGGCGAGATCGCACTGTTCCGGCACCTCGGAGAGACGGCGATGGCCGCCGTCCGCGTCCTCGGCCTCCGGCGCGACGACGACGTGACCACCGTCGACCTCGCGCACTTCGACGAGCGCTGGCGCGTCGTCGTACGAACCGAGCTCGGCCCGCCGGCCCTCCTCACCTGCCGGGCTCTGCGCGAGAACCCCACCCCGCACCACGAGGTCGTCCGGATCGAGCAGATCACCGCGGAACCGGAATCCACGTGACCTGACCCGCAGGCCTGCGTCACCATTGCCCCTCGTGACCGAGCCGAAGTCTTGGCGTGATCGCTTCCGCGGCGTGCGGATGGACGTCACCCCGTTGCGCACCTCGCGCGACTTCCGCCTGCTCATCCTGGCCGGCACGATCTTCTACCTCGGCGGGATGGTCAGCTACGTCGCGGTCCCGTTCCAGATCTACGACCTGACCGGCTCGAACTTCGCCGTCGGCGCGATCGGCCTGGTCGAGCTCGTGCCGCTCGTCGTGTTCGGGCTGTACGGCGGCGCGCTGGCCGACCACGTCGACCGGCGCCGGCTGCTGGTGTGGACCGGTGTCGGCCAGGGCGTGGTGACGGCGGTGCTGACGGTCAACGCGTTCCGCGACGAGCCGAGCATCCCGGTGATCTTCGTGGTCGCCGGCCTGCTCACTGCCACCGGTGCGCTCCAGCGGCCGAGCCGCGAGGCGCTGATGCCGCGCACGGTCCGGCACGATGAGATCCCGGCCGCCAACGCGCTGACCAGCTTCGGCATGCAGATCGGCGTGCTGCTCGGCCCGGCGCTCGGCGGTCTGCTCATCGCCTACGTCGGCATCGGCTGGTGCTTCGTCGTGGACGTGACCGGGCTCGCGCTCGCCTCCCTCCTCTACTTCCGGATGCGGCCCTACCCGCACCAGGTCGAGACGACCCCGCCCAGCCTGAGGGCGATCGGCGAGGGCTGGCGGTACGCCGCCCGGCGCAAGGACCTGCTCGGCACCTACCTCGTCGACATCGTCTGCATGCTGCTGGCGTTCCCGATCGTGCTGTTCCCCGCGCTGGCCGCCGACATCTTCGAGCACCCGCAGCTGCTCGGCCTGCTGTACACCAGCGAGACCGTGGGCGCGATCCTCGCGACGGTGCTGTCGGGCTGGACCGCTCGCGTCAACCACCACGGCCGGGCGATCGTGATCGCGGCGGCGGCGTACGGCCTGTTCATCGGCCTGGTGGGCCTGGCCCCGACGATCTGGGTGGCGCTCGGGTTCCTGGTGCTGGCCGGCGCCGCGGACATGATCTCCGGGGTGTTCCGTGGCACCGTGTGGAACCAGACCATCCCCGAGCACATGCGTGGCCGGCTGGCCGGCATCGAGATGCTGTCGTACTCGGTCGGCCCGATCGGCGGGCAGGTCCGGTCCGGTCTGGTGGCGGACCTGTGGTCGGTGCGCGGCTCGATCGCCAGTGGTGGGTTCGCCTGCGTGGCCGGCGTCGCGATCGCCGCGGTCGCGCTGCGGGACTTCTGGGGGTACGACGCCCGCACCGACGAGCACGCGATCGCCGAGCGCGCGCACCGGGCGGCCCGCGGGGAGCCGGTCGACCCCTGAGATGACGCGGCCTCACGCGGACCGCGACCCTCGCGAGGAGTCCGGCTCGAAGGTCTCCGCGACCGACTCGAACACGTCGCAGTAGTCGGCGTACTCGTCCGCCGCGACCGTGCCCAGCAGCTGGTGGCCGACACCGTCGACGACCCAGAGCCACTGGTCGCTGAGCACCGGCACGCCGACGGCGGTATGGCTGAACCTCCGGTAGACGACGTCGTGGCCGCCGAGCTCGAAGGCGTCCTCGTCCTCCAGGTCGCATCCGGCCCGGGACGCGTCCGCGGCGGCGACCAGACGGCGCCACGCGTCGAGGTCACCGCGGAAGGGCTCGGCGCGGTGCTCCAGCCGGGGAGCCAGACCCGATCGGTGCACCCCGGGTGCGGCGTACCCGCCGCGCACCCGAGGCCAGCGTCGCGGCATCGTCACCGGCAGCCGCGTCCTCACGACGGCCCCGGAGGCACGACCGTGTCGTCGCCGTACTCGACCGAACCGTCCGGAGGGCGTCCCTGGATGACCCCCCACCAGGCCCGGACGGCGGCGTCCTCGAGCCCGCGGGCGCGTCGCCACCAGTCGACGGCGGTGTGCCACGCCGCCCAGGCGGCCGTCAGCTCGGCGTCGTTCGGGTCGGGTGGGCGGATGGGGCTCCAGACGGCCTGGTCGGTCACGCGCAGCCGCCCGGCGGCCGCCGTCACGGCCTCGCCCATCAGGCGATGCACCTCGTCGACGTCGCGGGCGTAGTCGCCGAGCCCGGCCGCCAGCCGGGCGCAGTTCCTGGCCAGCCGGTCCGCCAGCGCCGCCAGGTCGGTCGTGGACCGGCGGTAGACGATGCCGGAGAGGCCGCCGAGCTGGTCCTCGCCGACCTTGGCCTGCCGGGTCAGCCGGGCGGCGGCCGTCCCGCACGCCTCGCCGAGCCGGGCCAGCTCGGTGGCCGTGGTCTGGCAGGACTCCGGGTCGGCCCGCACCTCGACGTCGAGCAGGCGGCCGACGGCGAGGAGGGGCATCTCGCTCATAGGGCCAGCACCCCCGAGGTGAGCAGGTCCAGGCCGACGCCGACCTCGCCGTCGACCGCGTGCGCGGCCTCGAACCAGCGCTCCAGCGCGTCGGACAGCTCCGTCATCAGGTCGGCCAGCCGATGGGCGCGCTCCTCGATCCGGTCGAGCTTGGCGTGCGTGACGGCCCGCACCGCTCCCGCCTCCGGGCGGTCGAGCACCGCTCGCCGCTCGATCTCCCGCCCGTCACAGAGCAGCCCCTGGACGTGCTGTCGGACGGTCTCCACATCCACCTTGATCGTCATGCGAGCAGGGTGCGCCGTCGGCGCAGTCAGGCAAACCCGCTCGCTCGACGCCTGTGGACGGGAGCGTGGAACGGCTGCGGTCTCGAGACGGCCGGACTCCCCTCGCCGCTCCGCGACGGTGTGAATCGGCCTCCTCGACCTCCTCGCTGATCCCGTCCGGGCTCGTCAGCCCGGCCCGACGGGGCTCGGAATTTACCGAACGCTGGGGCGGCTCCGTAAGAATGGAGACCCAACGGACCCGCCAGCCCCGGAAGGACCAGCCCGCACGTGCCCCCATCGGATCGCGATTCGGATCGCCCGACCGAGCGTCGGCAGCACCCGGTCGTCGCCGGCCTCGTCGCCCTGCTCGGCGTGGGCCTGGCCATCGGCCTGCTCGCCGGCGGCGCCACGCTGATCGGCACCAAGGTGATGGGCCTCGGCGGGGAGACCACCGCGACCGACTCGACCGCGCGGCAGAGCATGTACCTGCCGAAGCCGGTGCCGACCACCGCCAGCGCCGCGGCCTCCCAGCCCACCCTGTCCGCCGCCACCGAGCCGACCGGGCCGGTCCTCACCACGCCGACGCAGGACACCGGCATCTCCCTCACGTCGGCCCAGACCTCCGTCGGGCAGATGGGACGGATCGACCTGTCGGGCAGCTACCCCGCCGGCGAGGGTGCCGTCCTCCAGGTCCAGCGCGCCACCGGCCCGGGCGACGACTCGTGGGTCGACTTCCCGGTGACGGCGACCGTCAGCGGCGGCCAGTTCTCGACCTACGTGCAGACCGGCCGCACCGGGCCCAACCGGTTCCGGGTGATCGACACCGACTCCGACGCCGTGTCGAACGACGTGACGATCACCGTCACCTAGTGCTGCGGCGGACAGCGAGCGGAACGAGCCACACCACTCAGTCGGGGATCCAGTCCATCGTCTTCGGGTCGGCACCGTGCCGGCCGTCGTCGCCCTGCTCGAGCCCGCTGATGGCGGCCATGTCGTCGTTGCTCAGCTCGAAGTCGAAGAGCGCGAAGTTCTCGCGCATCCGGTCGGGGTTCACCGACTTCGGGAAGATGACATCGCCGCGCTGCACGTGCCAGCGCAGGGTGACCTGGGCCGGCGTCCGGCCGACACGCTCCGCGACGGCCACGACGACCGGGTCGTCGAGCACGTCGCCCTGGGCGATGGGCGACCACGCCTCGGTGACGACGCCGTACGCCGCGTTGGCGGCACGCACGGCCTCGTTGCCGAAGTACGGCTGGACCTCGACCTGGTTGACCACCGGTACCTTGCCGGTCTCGTCGATGATCCGCTTCAGGTGTTCCGGCTCGAAGTTGGAGACGCCGACCGAGGTGGCGCGCTGGTCGCCCCACTGGCCCGAGAACTCGGTCATGGTCTCCCAGGTCGTCACGTAGTCGCCGTCGTACCGCGTCGGCAGGGGCCAGTGGATGAGGAACAGGTCGACGTGGTCGAGTCCCAGCTTCGTCAGCGAGGTGTCGAACGCCCGGCGCGCGTCGTCGGGCCGGTGGAAGCCGTTGTCGAGCTTGGTGGTGACGTACACCTCGTCGCGCGGGAGGCCGCTCGCGGCGATCGCGCGGCCGACGCCCTCCTCGTTGCGGTACATCTGCGCGGTGTCGAGGTGCCGGTACCCCACTTCCAGGGCCTGCTCGACCACCTGCTGTGTCTCCTCGGGCTTCACCTGGAAGACCCCGAACCCGAGCTGGGGGATCGCGGTGCCGTCGTGGAGCCCGATGGTCGGAACAGTGTCGAGAAGTGTCATACGTGGCATGACAACCAGCGGGGGGCGGGTATTCCGACCGGTCCCAGATGGAGAGATCAGCCCGAGGCGTTCGGGTCCCGCCACTGCCGCTCGAAGGGCAGCCGCCAGGAGAACGGGGCGATCAGCTGGTGGATCTGGTTCGGGCCCCACGAGTCGGGGTTGTAGGGACGCACGACGGGCGGGTTCTCCAGCAGGGACTGCGAGATCTCCCACAACCGCTCGATGCCCTCGGCGCTGGTGAAGAGCGTGCGGTCGCCGCGGGCGGCGTCGTAGATGAGCCGCTCGTAGGCCTCCAGCACGGCGCCGGCCCACGAGGTGTCGCGCATCGCGAACTGCATGGACAGCTTCTGCAGCTGCATGCCCGGGCCGGGCTTCTTGCCGTAGAAGGAGAGCGACATCTTGGCCTGGTCGGCGAGGTCGAAGGTCAGGTGGTCGGGACCGTGGTCCCCGACCCCGGAGCCGGGCGGGAACATCGAGCGCGGTGGCTCGCGGAACGCGATCGAGATGATCCGTGCGCCCTCGGCCATCCGCTTGCCGGTGCGCAGGTAGAACGGCACGCCGGCCCAGCGCCAGTTGTCGACGTAGCACTTGAGCGCGACGAAGGTCTCGGTCTCCGACTCGCTCTCGACGCCGTCGATGTCGCGGTATCCGACGTACTGACCGCGCACGACGTCGTGCGGCTCGATCGGCAGCATCGACCGGAAGACCTTGTTCTTCTCCTCGGAGATCGCGAACGGCTCCAGCGCCGTCGGCGGCTCCATCGCCGTGAACGCCAGCACCTGGAAGAGGTGGGTGACGACCATGTCGCGGTAGGCGCCCGTCGCCTCGTAGAACGACGCCCGCTGATCGAGGCCGAGCGACTCGGGCACGTCGATCTGGATGTGGTCGATGTGGTTGCGGTGCCAGATCGGCTCGAACAGCCCGTTGGCGAACCGGAAGGCCAGGATGTTCTGCGCCGCCTCCTTCCCCAGGAAGTGGTCGATCCGGAAGATCTGGTCCTCCTTGAAGACCTTGTGCAGCTGTTTGTTGAGCTCCCTGGAGGAGGCCAGGTCGGTGCCGAACGGCTTCTCCATGATGATCCGGCTGCGCGAGACCAGGTCGGCCTCCTTGAGGATCTGCACGACGTCGAGAGCGGCCTTCGGCGGCACGCTCAGGTAGTGCAGCCGGTCCCGAGGACGGTCACTGCCGGCCGCGGCGTCGGCCTCGTCGACGACCGCCCTGAGCCCGTCCGGGCCGGTCTCCCAGGACGCCCACCACAGCCGCTTCTCGAACTCCTTCCAGTCCGACTCCTTGACCTCGTACGCCGCGAACTCGTCGATCGCACCTCGGGCGAACTCGACGAACGAGTCGCGGTCGTGCTGGTCGAGGGAGGTACCGACGACCTGGAGGTCGCGCAGCAGGCCGGTCTGGAACAGGTGCAGGAGGCCCGGCAGCAGCTTGCGCTTGGACAGGTCACCCGTGGCCCCGATGAGGACGACCGTGATGGGAGGCGTCGGCATGGCCCCAGCGTCGCACCTCGACCGCTGGTTGAGGAGAGCCGCCGGGTCACGCTGGTCGAGGAAGGCGCGCTAGCGCCTGTCACGAGACCCGGTGAGGGGTCTGCGGAGGGGGAAGCGGAGGGTGACGATCTGGAACGGCCGCAGGTGAAGGGTCTCGCCGTCCCAGGAGCCGGTGTCCATCGGCCGTTCCAGGAGGTCCACCTCGGTCGCTGCTGAGTGTTCGAACGACGTGCTCACCCAGGTCGACGCGCGGGCACCCAGCGGCTCGTACAGCCGGACCACCACATCGCCGGACCCGTCCGCGGCGAGCTTGACCGCCTCGACGTACGCCGTCCCCTCGACCCTGACGAGCGGCTCGACGGCCGATCCACGGCGGCGGCGGAGGGGCAGGTTCAGCGCGTACCCCGCCTCGGCGGCTTGCGCGATCCCGGCGCCGGGCACCAACGCGTACCGGAGCACGTGCCGCCCTTGGTCGGTCTCCGGGTCGGGGAACAGCGGCGCGCGCAGCAGGCTGAGCCGCACTCTCGAGAATGTGCCGCCGCCCTCACGCGGATGACGGGTGACGTCGTGGCCGTACGTCGCGTCGTTGGCCAGCCCGACGCCGTACCCGCCGTCGCCCCCGCCCTCCGACAGGCGCACCCACCGGTGCGCACAGACCTCGAACCGGGCCGCATCCCAGGTGGTGTTCTCGTGGGTCGGCCGGACGACGTGCCCGAACTGGGTCTCGTACGCCGCGTGGTCGGTGTGCACGTCCACGTCGAAGGCCGCCTTGAGGACCTTCTCGCGCTCGCGCCAGTCGACATCGATCTCCACCTCCACCCGGTCCTCGACGAGGCAGATCCGTTGCCTGGCCGAGGATTCGCCGAAGGTGTGGGTCACCACGACCGCGTCGCCGTCGACGAACACGTCGCCGTGGACGAGGTCGGTGACCCGCGCGCGGTAGGAGCGGTCGAGGTCCCAGGCGTCCCACTTCACCGGGTGGTCCGGGTGCAGCTGGAGGAGGTTGGCCGCGCCGCCGGGCGGCAGCACCTCGCGGTCGTTCGCCTTGTCGAGGATTCGCCGGATGACGCCGCCCTCGTCGACCTCGACGCGGAGTTGCTCGTTCTCCAGCAGCTGGGCCTCGACACGGGCTCGCTGGCGCTCGCCCGGCTCGACCAGCGAGGAGCCGAGAGCAGGCACCCCCTCCCGCGCCACCGGCCCCGCGTTGAAGACCACCTCGTCCGAGCCGTCGCCGGCCAGCGCGTCGAGCGCGGCCTCGATGAGGCGCTCGAGACGCACCGCCACCTCGGCGTACTTCGCCCGTGCCTCGCGGTGCACCCACGCGATCGACGAGCCCGGGAGGATGTCGTGGAACTGGTGCAGCAGCACGATCCGCCAGAGCTCCTCGAGCTCCGCGGCCGGACAGGACAGCAGCCCACGTACCGCCGCGGTCGCCGACCACAGCTCGGCTTCGCGGAGCAGGTGCTCGGAGCGCCGGTTGCCCTGCTTCATCGCGGCTTGCGAGGTGTAGGTGCCGCGGTGGATCTCCAGGTAGAGCTCGCCCGCCCAGACCGGCGCGTCGGCGTACTCCGCCTCGGACGCCTCGAAGAACGCCGTCGGCGTCTCGACGGCGACACTGGGGGAGCCGGCGAGAGATGCCGTGCGTCGCGCGCGGCTGAGCATCTCGCGGGTCGGCCCGCCGCCGCCGTCACCATGCCCGAACGGCACCAGCGACCGCGTAGCGGCGCCCTTGTCGCGGAAGTTGCGCGCGGCGTGCGCGAGCTCGCGGCCGGACAGCTCGGCGGTGTAGGTGTCGACCGGCGGGAAGTGCGTGAACACCCGCGTCCCGTCGATGCCCTCCCACCAGAACGTGTGATGCGGGAAGACGTTGGTCGTGTTCCAGGAGATCTTCTGCGTGAGGAACCACCGGCAGCCGGCCTGGCTGACGATCTGCGGCAGCGCGGCGGTGTAGCCGAACGAGTCAGGCAGCCACACCTCCTCGCACATCGACCCGAGGTGCTCCTCGAACCAACGCTGTCCGACCAGGAACTGCCGGGCCATCGCCTCGCCGCCGACCATGTTGGTGTCGGACTCGACCCACATCCCGCCGGCGGGCACGAACCGCCCCGCCGCAGCATGGGCCTTGACCCGCTCGAAGAGGGCGGGGTGCTCGGTCCGCACCCACTCCCACTGCTGGGCCGAGCTCATCGCGTAGACGAGGTCGGGATCCTGGTCGAGCAGGTTCACGACGTTGGCGACCGTGCGGGTCACCTTGCGCACGGTCTCCCGGACCGGCCACAGCCACGCCGAGTCGATGTGCGCGTGCCCGACCGCGGAGATGCGGTGGGCGCCGTCGTACGCCGGCCGAGCCAGCACCGTCGCCAGGGCACCGCGTGCGCCGCTCGCGGTCGCCGGCACGTCGGTCAGGTCGAGCGCGTCGAGCGCGGCTTCGAGGGCGAGCAGGATCTCGACCTGGCGCGCGTCGTCCTCGCCGAGCTCGGCCGCGAGCTGGTCGAGCACCTCGATGTCGGCGAGCAGCTCCCGCACCTCCGGGTCGACGTCGACGACGGCCGCCGTCACCAGCCGGTAGACGGGGTCGGCCGACGAGGTGAGCTTGTCGCCCTGGAGGTTCGGGCTCCACCGGGTCAGCACGTGCGGGTTGGCCGCGGCCTCGACGTACAGGTCGACGTGCTCGCCCGGAGTGGCAGGAACCCAGTCGTTGAGCGGGTTCAGCCCCTTCACGTGGGTTCCGTCGGTTCGGTGCACCAGCCCCTCGGACTGGAAACCTGCCATGTTCCCCTGGAAGCCGAGGTCCACCACGAGCTCGGGATGCGCCAGGTCGGCCGGCACCTCACCGGTCAGGTGGAACCACGTCGTCGCCCAGGCGGGGCCCCACGGGTCACCGATCGCGAAGGCGGCGTACGGCTGGTCCGTCGCCGTCGCGAAGGGCACCGGCTCGCCGACCGTCTCGTCGAGTGCGGGAGGTACGTGCCAGGCCTCGACCGTCAGGTCCGCGACGTGCCTTCGCTCGGCCGGCCGGACGTGCTGGTCGACGATGCGCCGCAGGCGGCCCCGGATCTCACCGCGTCGGTCGTGCATGTCCCGACGCTATCGACCCCCGCGACGGGACTTCGACCCTCCTCGACCAGCGAGCGGCGAGCATGCAGGATGGCCCGGTGCCGGGAGACGCGAGCGGGTTCGCCTACGACGTGGGGCGCGGCGGGGACGTGGTGATCACCCACCACGGCAAGCGTGCGACGGTGCTGCGCGGGCCGCGCGCGCAGGAGTTCCTCGACGAGGTCAAGGGCGGCGATCCCCAACAGGTGATGGCCCGCTGGACCGGCAACTACAAGCGCGGCAACGAGCGGACGGCGCGCCAGCACCCGCGCAACCACGGCCGATGAGTCTGGCTCCCGAGGCCCGGGCGGCGCTCGACGAGATACTCGCCCGCGACGACCCGACCATCCTCGGCGTCGTGCTGACCGGCAGCGCCGCACGCGGCATGGCCACCGAGCACTCCGACGTGGACGTGTACGTCGTGCTCACCGATGAGGCCAGGGCGGGGCGGCAGACCAGCCACGGCCGGTACGTCGACGAGATCCCGCAGAGCCTGGCCGACCTCGAGGACGTGCCGCAGTGGGGCGGCGAGGAGTGGGGCTACCGGTGGGGCTTCTGCTACACCCAGGTGCTGCGCGACGAGACCGGTGGACGCATCACCCGGGCGATGAAGCGGATGGAGACCCTCACCATCGACGAGCAGCGGCGGATGCTCCTCGACGGTGGCCAGCTCGACACCTACATGAACCTGGCCTACCGCGCCCTCAAGTCCGACCGTGACGGCCGGGCCCTGGAGCGCCGGCTGGACGCGGCGGAGTCCGTGCACTGGTGGCTGGACGTCGTCTTCACGCTGGAGGGACGGGTCCGGCCCTACAACAAGTACCTCCCCTGGGAGCTGCGCGAGCACCCGCTGAGCGTCTCGGAGTGGTCGGCGGAGCGCCTGCTGCCGCAGGTCCAGTCGGTCCTGGACGGCGACGCGGACGCCGTGCGGGCGGCGTACGCCGTCATCGAGCGCGAGTGCCTGGCCTGGGACGCGCGGCACGGTGGGCACGAGCTCCACGAGCTCGTCGAGAGCTGGGGCGACGAGCTCTCCCTGCTGCGTGGGACGGGCGGGCTCACTCGCCCTACCCGGTGCCACCCCTGACGAGGACGCTCATGGGTGATCGTCGCACGCCCCGGCATGGCCCGTTCGGGCTATACGAACGGCGCCGACTGGGCAATGATCGCCCCGTGTTCGGAAAACGACGGACGCGGTGGGCTGGTCCACCTAGCGTCGGTCGGGTGACATCTTCTGGTATCCGTGGTTGGGCCATGCTCGTGGCCGCAGCCGGACTGCTCGCGCCGTCGGCCGCGTGGGCCGTGGGGGTCGGCAGGTCCGACGGGGCCGTGGGCGTCGCCCTGCCACCGGTCCGGCTGTCGAAGATCCAGTTCGACCCGCCCGGCGCGGACGACGGGACGACCTCCTCGCTCAACAAGGAGTGGGTGCAGGTCCACAACTACGGCGCGAAGGCCTGGACGCTGACGGGCTGGTCGGTGCGCGACGTGACCGGGTACAAGTTCACCTTCCCGACCGACTTCACCCTCCAGCCCGGCGACACGGTGACGGTGCACACCGGTCCCGGCAAGAACCGGCCCCTTCATCTGTACTGGGGTCAGGGCAGCTACATCTGGAACAACACCGGCGACAAGGCCACCCTGAAGAACTCCGCGGGCAAGGCCGTCGACACCTGCGCGTACGACGGCGACGGCCCGTCGGTCATCTGCTGAGGCGTTCCCTCATCGCGATCGCCGCCTCCGGGTGGTTCGTGGTCACCATCCACACGCGCGGATCCTTCAGTGCCGCCGCCACCACGCGCGGCGAGTCGGCCGTCCACACCAGCACGCGGACGCCTCGCCGGCGCGCCCAGCGCAGCAGCCGGATCCGCGCCAGCACGTGGTGGGCGACGAGCACGCCGGCGCCGCTGGCCCGCCACTGACGGGTCGGGTACAGCTCGCGGAACCGCGTCCGCACGGTGGCCCCGAGCCGCAGGTGCTTGGTGCTGGAGCCGACGGTGAACCCCACGAGGGCGGGGCTCCCGTGCTCCTCGGTCCACCGCGCCAGGTCGGCGGCGGCCCGGCCGTTGCCCGTCGTGTAGACGACCACCGTCTCGTCGAGCAAGTCGGCGCACCCCCGCGCGACCTCGACGGCCCACTCGTCGGTGTCCGGCCCCTTCAGGTCGACGTGCGCGCCGAGCCCGGCCTCCGCGACGGCGGCGAGCAGCTCCTCGAGGCGGGCCGGCGCCTCGTCGGGACGGTCGACCGGGTCGTGGCTGCACACGAGCGTGCCGTCACCGGCGCGGCGTACGTCGAACTCCACGTAGTCGGCCCCGATCCCGGCCGCCCACCGCACCCCCGCCGGGCTGTTGTCGTACGCGGGGTCCACCGCCCCGCCGCACCGGTGCGCGGAGACCAGGACGTGCACCACGTCGCTCACGGTACCGGCGGCGTAGTCCCGTGCGATTCCGGGCTGATTCCGCCCCGCTGACCCCGGAACTGCACGGGAGTATCCAGGACGGCGCCCGAGAAAAGGCGAAAAATCCTCGCGGGACGCGGAACATCGGTCACCCTGGGTGCGTTGGAGCCCATGAACAGACTTGAGTCCGATGTACTCAAGATTTTGGCCGCCGGACGATCACTGGTCAGGATGGTCGGAGCATCAGGACCCGAGAACACCCCAAGTACCGCACCCACGGAGGTAACCCAACATGGCTCGTGCCGTCGGCATCGACCTCGGTACGACGAACAGCGTCGTCGCCGTCCTCGAAGGTGGAGAGCCCACCGTCATCGCCAACGCTGAAGGCGCCCGCACCACCCCGTCGGTCGTGGCCTTCGCCAAGTCCGGCGAGGTCCTGGTCGGCGAGGTCGCCAAGCGCCAGGCCGTCACCAACGTCGACCGCACCATCCGTTCGGTCAAGCGCCACATGGGCACCGACTGGAACGTGAAGATCGACGACAAGAACTTCACCGCCCAGCAGATCAGCGCGTTCGTGCTGCAGAAGCTCAAGCGCGACGCCGAGGCCTACCTCGGCGAGCCGGTCACCGACGCGGTGATCACCGTGCCGGCGTACTTCTCCGACGCCCAGCGCCAGGCCACCAAGGAGGCCGGCGAGATCGCCGGCCTGACCGTGGCCCGCATCGTCAACGAGCCGACCGCGGCCGCGCTTGCCTACGGCCTCGACAAGGGCGACGACCAGACGATCCTGGTCTTCGACCTCGGTGGCGGCACGTTCGACGTGTCCCTGCTCGAGATCGGTGAGGGCGTGGTCGAGGTCAAGGCGACCTCCGGCGACAACCACCTCGGTGGTGACGACTGGGACTCCCGCGTCGTCGACTGGATGGTCACCAAGTTCAAGAACGCCCACGGCGTGGACCTGGCCGCCGACAAGATCGCCAAGCAGCGCCTCCAGGAGGCCGCGGAGAAGGCGAAGATCGAGCTGTCCAGCTCGAGCGAGACCACCGTGCACCTGCCGTACATCACCCACGGCGAGTCCGGTCCGCTCCACTTCGAGGAGAAGCTGACCCGCTCGGAGTTCCAGAAGATGACGAGCGACCTGCTCGACCGCACCAAGGCGCCGTTCCGCTCGGTGCTCAAGGACGGTGGCGTCGCGGTCGACAACATCGACCACGTGGTCCTGGTCGGCGGCTCGACCCGGATGCCCGCCGTCACCGAGCTCGTCAAGGAGCTGCTCGGTGGCAAGGAGCCCAACAAGGGCGTCAACCCCGACGAGGTCGTCGCCATCGGCGCGGCGCTCCAGGCCGGCGTGCTCAAGGGCGAGGTCAAGGACGTGCTGCTCCTCGACGTCACCCCGCTCTCCCTCGGCATCGAGACCAAGGGCGGCGTGATGACGACGCTCATCGAGCGCAACACCACCATCCCGACCAAGCGGTCGGAGATCTTCACGACGGCCGACGACAACCAGCCGTCGGTGGAGATCAAGGTCGCCCAGGGCGAGCGCCAGATGTGGGCCCAGAACCAGCCGCTCGGCAACTTCGAGCTGACCGGTCTGCCTCCGGCCCCGCGCGGCATCCCGAAGATCGAGGTCACCTTCGACATCGACGCCAACGGCATCGTTCAGGTCTCCGCCAAGGACCAGGCGTCCGGCCGCGAGCAGACCATGCGGATCACCGGCGGCTCGGCGCTGTCCAAGGACGAGATCGACCGGATGGTGCGCGAGGCGGAGGAGTACGCCGCCGAGGACGCCAAGCGTCGCGAGCAGGTCGAGACCCGCAACCAGGCCGACTCGCTCGTCTACACGACCGAGAAGTTCCTGGCCGACAACGGCGACAAGATCCCCGAGGACGTGAAGACCGAGGTCCAGGCCGACGTCGACGCGCTCAAGGCGATCCTCGAGAACGCCGACGCCTCCCCCGACGAGATCCAGGCGGGCGTGACCAAGCTCGGCGAGACCAGCCAGAAGATGGGCGCGGCCATGTACGCCGCCGCCGAGGCCGACCAGTCGGCCGCCGGTGGCAGCGACGGCAGCACCGGCGAGTCCGACGACGACGTGGTCGACGCCGAGATCATCGACGAGGACGACCAGACCGAGGGGTCGGGTCACAGCGGCACCGAGGACGACGCCAAGTGACGGACTCCCAGTCGCACGCCGACGACTCGGTCGAGGTCGAGGAGACCTCGGCCGGGTCGTTCGGGGACGCCGCGGCCGAGATGGCCAACGAGACCGAGGTCGAAGGGGGCGAACCCTTCGAGACGCCTCGTCCCTCGGCTCCTCAGGAACCACCCGAGCCCGAGGTCGAGGCCCCGTCCGTCGAGCGCCAGCTCGAGGAGCGGACGGCCGACCTGCAGCGTCTCCAGGCGGAGTACCTCAACTACAAGAAGCGCGTCGAGCGGGACCGCGACCTGGTGCGCGAGAACGCGACGTACCAGGCGCTGGCGCCGATCATCGACGTCCTCGACAACATCGACCGGGCTCGCGAGCACGGTCCGCTCGAGGACGGCTTCCGCGGGGTCGCTGAGCAGCTGGAGCGGGTGGTGGCGGCGCAGGGGCTGGTGAAGTTCGGCCAGCCCGGTGACGCCTTCGATCCGACGATCCACGAGGCGCTCTCGCACGTCGGCACCGACCCGGACGTCGAGGTGACCACCTGCAAGGTGGTCGCCAAGGCGGGCTATCGCGTGGGCGAGCGCGTCGTGCGCGCCGCTCAGGTGCTCGTGGTCGATCCCGGCGAGCGTGACGAGGCGCCGGCCACCCAGATGTGACGATCGACAACAGCACGAGGCCGCGGAAGGAGGTGAGGGTGGATGGCTGAGAACACCATCCGCGCGGACTGGGCGAGCAAGGACTTCTACCAGGTCCTCGGCGTGGACAAGCTCGCGAGCCAGGCCGACATCAAGAAGGCCTACCGCAGGCTGGCCCGCGCCAACCACCCCGACTCCAACCCGGGCGACGGCAAGAAGCACGAGACGTTCAAGAAGGTCGCCGAGGCCTACGACGTCATCGGCGACCCCGAGAAGCGCACGTCGTACGACGAGTACCGCGCGCAGGTCTCCACCGGCCCGTTCTCCGGCGGGTTCGGAGGCGGCTTCCGGCCGCCAGGCGGTTTCGACATCGACGACGTCATCCGGGGCCACGCGGGCGGTTTCGGCGACATGTTCGGCGACATCTTCAGCGGCGGCGGACGAGGTCAGCGCCCGCAGTCGCGCGCAGCCCGGCCGGTCCGCGGCGCCGATGCGGAGACCTCCGCGACGATCGGCTTCACCGACTCTGTCGAGGGCGTGACGATCAGCCTGCGGCTGACGTCCGACGCACCCTGCCCGGAGTGCAAGGGCACCGGCGGCAAGCCGGGCACCAAGCCGCGCATCTGCGCGACCTGCGAGGGTGCCGGCTTCGTGGTGTCCGGTGTCGGCGGCGCGTTCTCGCTCAACGAGACGTGTCCGACCTGTCACGGCCGCCAGCTCGTGTACGACGAGTCGTGCCCGCTCTGCCGCGGCTCCGGCCGTGGCACGTCCGCCCGCTCGATCCAGGCCCGCATCCCCGCGGGCGTCAAGGACGGCCAGCGGATCCGGCTCAAGGGCAAGGGCGGCGCCGGCGAGAACGGCGGTCCCGCCGGCGACCTCTTCGTCACGGTGAAGGTCACCCCGCACCACCTGTTCGGCCGCAAGGACGACAACCTCACCATCGACGTACCGATCTCCTTCGACGAGGCGGCTCTCGGCGCCGACGTGAAGATCCCGACGCTCGGCGGCGCCCCAGTCACCTTGAAGATCCCGGCCGGCACGCCCAACGGCCGGACCTTCCGGGTCCGCGGCCGCGGTGCCAGGAAGAAGGACGGCACCAACGGCGACCTGCTCGCCACGGTCCAGGTGCAGGTACCCGCCGTGCTCAACGAGCAGGCCCGCGAGGCCGTCGCGGCCTACCGCGCCGCCACCGAGGGCAGCACGCTTCGCTCCAAGCTCTTCGAGCAGGCCTCCTCGTGACCGCGCGGACCCCCGAGCCCGAGCAAGCGGTCTACGTCATCTCGGTAGCCGCGGAGCTGACCGGGCTGCACCCACAGACCCTGCGCAGCTACGAGCGGATGGGCCTGATCGCGCCGTCGCGCACCGGGGGCGGCGGTCGCCGGTACTCCGCCCGCGACCTGGACCTGCTGCGCACCATCGCCGAGCTGACGGCCTCGGGTGCCGGCATCGAGGGGGTACGCCGGATCCTCGAGCTCGAGCATCAGGTCGTCGCCCTGCAGCTGCGCAACCAGGAGCTGGTCGCCGAGCTCGACGCCACCCGCCAGGCGCTGCGCGAGGTCACCCGCACCCGACGTACCGACCCGGCTCCCAGCCGCCTGCCCGTCCTGCGCCAGCCCGACGCGTCGGGCCAGGTCGTGGTCTGGCGCCGCGGGCGCTGAGCCGCGACCCGCAGCCGGGTGCAACGGCCGGTCAGTAGAGTGGCCGCACCCTGGAGACCCGACGCCGCGAAGAAAGCCCTGATCCGCATCGTGACTGAGAAGGACAACCTGGTCTCGCGCGCCCGCTCGGCGGTCGTACGCCGGGTGGACCCGCTGGCCGCCAAGCGCGCCGCGACCCTCGCCGAGCGCCGCCACGCGGGCGTGGAGCAGCCTGCCTCGGTCGCGGCGGCGCTCGACGCGACCACGGCCGTGGCCCTCCGTGACCTCGCCCAGCGCCTTCGCAACGGCGACGCCGACCTCCACGACCAGGCCGCGCTGGCGCAGCTGGTCGAGGTCTACCTGAACCACCAGGACGCCGAGTCGATGCCGCACGGCGTCGCCCAGGCCGTGGCGAGGAGCTTCGAGAGCCTGTGGCAGCCGGTGGGCGAGCCGGTCAACGAGCCGGCACCGTTCATCCGCGACGTGATCCGCGACCAGTTCCACCGGCTCTACTACCACGTCTCGAAGCGGACGTGGAAGGACACCTGGTACCGCGGCGTGCGCACTTACAAGTGCCCCACGGACATGTGGGTCTACATGGAGCTCATCGACCAGCTCGAGCCCGGTCTGGTGATCGAGACCGGCACCTACCGCGGCGGTAGCGCGCTCTACATCGCCGACCGGCTCGAGACGATCGGCGCCGGCAACGTCGTCACCGTCGACGTCAACGAGCCGCCGAACCCGCCCGAGCACCCTCGGCTCACGTACTTCACGGGCTCGTCGACCGACCCCGAGATCGTGGACAAGATCGCCGGGATGATCCCCGAGGGCTCGCCCGTGCTGGTCATCCTCGACTCCGACCACTCGCGCGACCACGTGGCGGCCGAGCTCGCGGCGTACGCGCCACTCGTGCCCATCGGCTCGTACCTCATCGTCGAGGACACCAACGTCAACGGCCACCCCGCCGCCCCCGACTTCGGCCCGGGTCCGATGGAGGCGATGTGGGACTTCATGGCCACCGATCCCGGCTTCGAGGTCGACGCCCACTGTGAGCGGTACTTCCTGACGCAGAACCCCTCGGGGTACCTCAAGCGCGTCCGCTGAGCCCCGAACGCGGGCGTGTCAGCTCGTCGACCTCTTCAACGTGGTGGCGGCGCGGCCGAGCGGGGCGGTGTAGAGGTCCGTGCCGTCCGTGCGCAGCAGGCTCACCAGGACCGGCTGGTACTGGGTGGTCGACCACTGCTGGGCGTTGCGCGTCATCGTGCAGTTCAGTGCGAGCGAGTCGCCGGCGACGACGGTCAGCGGGCTGGTGCCGCTGAGAGCGGGGGGCGTGCCGACGGAGGTGACCTGGGAGTCCGCGAGGACACCCTTGGTGAACACGACCGTTCCGGAGAGGCCGCTCTGGACGATGCGGCAGTTGATGACATTCGGGTTGCCGGGGTCGCCGGCGGCGCCGGTCATCTGGACGTTGAAGGTGATCAGGTAGCTGCCCGGCAGCTGCGCCGGGATGGCCTGCGTGAAGCCGCCGGTGTGCGCGGCCACGCTCCAGGCGTAGATGGTGTTGCGGTTCTTCTTGTACTCCTCGCCGCTGAGGCCGTCGAGCTTGTCGGCGTTCAGCTTCGCGATCCGCTTGCCGTTGTTGACCTTCAGAGCGGGGCCCTTCTTGGACCTCAGGTCGAGGGCGGGGCCGTGCCCGGTGTTCTTGAGCGTCGTGGTGTGGTCGGCCTGGTTCCAGCGACCGAGGACGAACGCGCGGCCGGTGGCCGCCGATGCGGCCCAGTCGAGGGCGGCGAGGAGGACGATTCCTACGGTGAGGGCGACGAGGCCCGACTTCAGCTTCTGCATGATGATGTTCAACACCTCTCTTGGCCGCTGACGGCACAGTGGTCTGAGGAGCCTCCTGCCACGGCGGGCCGCCTGGCAAACATTTCCCAGAGTTGAGTGGAACAGACTCAACTTCTGGACCGTTGTGTCAGTGGACCGAAATGGTGTGGATCCAGCCGCAAACCAGAACCACGAGAACGAGGGACCGACAGACGGTATGAGTCAGTTCGCCGCCGAAAAGTTCACCACCCGCAGCCGGGAGGCCATCGAGGCCGCCCAGGTCTCCGCGACGACCGGTGGGCACAGCACCACCGAACCCGTCCACCTCCTGGTGGCGCTGCTGCGCCAGGAGGACGGCACCACGCGCAGCCTGGTGACCAAGGCCGGAGTCGACGTCGCGACGCTGGCCTCCGCCGCCGAGGCGGCGGTTCGCGCGCTGCCCAGCGCCACCGGCGCCACGGTCCAGCAAGCCAGCGGGTCCGCGGCGCTGACCCGCGTCCTCGCCTCCGCGCTGGACCTGGCGACCGGCATGAAGGACGAGTACGTCGCCACCGACCACCTCCTCGTCGCGCTGGCCACGGTCGAGTCCAGCGCCAAGAAGGTGCTCGGGGACGCCGGACTCACCGCCGACGGGCTGCGCGAAGGGGTCTCGGCCGTCCGCGGCAGCCGCCGGGTCACGAGTGCGGGTGCCGAGTCGACGTACGAGTCGCTCGAGAAGTTCTCCGTCGACCTCACCAAGGCCGCAGAAGACGGCCGCCTCGACCCGGTGATCGGCCGCGACGCCGAGATCCGGCGGGTGATCCAGGTGCTCAGCCGGCGGACCAAGAACAACCCCGTCCTCATCGGCGAGCCCGGCGTCGGCAAGACCGCGGTCGTCGAGGGCCTCGCACAACGGGTGGTCGCCGGCGACGTCCCCGACTCCCTGAAGGGCCGGCGGGTGCTGAGCCTGGACCTGGCCGCGATGCTGGCCGGGGCGAAGTACCGCGGCGAGTTCGAGGAGCGGCTCAAGACCGTCCTGGAGGAGATCAAGGACGCGGGCGGCCAGATCATCACGTTCATCGACGAGCTGCACACGGTGGTCGGCGCGGGCGCCGGCGGTGACTCCGCGATGGACGCCGGCAACATGCTCAAGCCGATGCTGGCGCGCGGTGAGCTGCACATGATCGGCGCGACCACCCTCGACGAGTACCGCGAGCGGATCGAGAAGGACCCCGCCCTCGAGCGCCGCTTCCAGCAGGTCTTCATCGGTGAGCCCTCGGTCGAGGACACCATCCAGATCCTGCGCGGCATCCAGGAGAAGTACCAAGCCCACCACGGCGTCCGGATCACCGACGCGGCCCTGATCGCGGCCGCGACACTGTCCGACCGCTACATCACCGGCCGCCAGCTGCCCGACAAGGCCATCGACCTCGTCGACGAGGCCGCCTCCCGGCTGCGGATGGAGATCGAGTCCTCGCCGGAGGAGATCGACCAGCTCCGGCGTCAGGTCGAGCGGCTGAAGATGGAGGAGTTCGCGCTGGCCAAGGAGACCGACCCCGCGTCGACCGAGCGGCTCGGCAAGCTGCGCGCCGACCTCGCCGACCACGAGGAGGAGCTCCGCGGGCTCGAGACCCGCTGGGAGCGCGAGAAGGCCACCCTGGAGGGCGAGGGCGAGCTGCGCCGCACGCTCGACCACCTGCGCGTCGAGGCCGACCGGCTGCTGCGCGAGGGCAACCTCGAGGGCGCGAGCAAGATCCGTTACGAGTCCATCCCCGACCTCGAGCGCAAGATCACGGCGGTCGAGGAGACCGAGAAGAGCGATCTCGAGCCCCTCGTCGGCGAGGAGGTCGGCGCCCAGCAGATCGCCGACGTCGTGGAGGCCTGGACCGGCATTCCCACCGGCAAGATGCTCCAGGGCGAGACCGCCAAGCTGCTCGAGATGGAGCAGGCGATCGGCCGTCGGCTGATCGGTCAGGCCGACGCGGTGCGCGCGGTGAGCGACGCCGTACGCCGCTCGCGTGCGGGCATCTCCGACCCGAACCGCCCGACCGGCTCGTTCCTGTTCCTCGGCCCGACGGGCACCGGCAAGACCGAGCTCGCCAAGTCACTCGCGGACTTCCTCTTCGACGACGAGCGGGCGATCGTCCGCATCGACATGAGCGAGTACGCCGAGAAGCACTCGGTCGCGCGGCTGGTCGGCGCGCCACCCGGGTACGTCGGGTACGAGGAGGGCGGACAGCTCACCGAGGCCGTCCGTCGCCGCCCGTACTCCGTCGTGCTGCTCGACGAGGTCGAGAAGGCCCACCCGGAGGTCTTCGACGTCCTGCTCCAGGTGCTCGACGACGGGCGGCTGACCGACGGCCAGGGCCGCACGGTCGACTTCCGCAACACGCTGCTGATCCTCACCAGCAACCTCGGCTCGGCGTTCCTCGTCGACCCGACGTTGGAGGAGGACGACAAGCGCGAGTCGGTGCTCGCCGTCGTGCGGGCCTCCTTCAAGCCGGAGTTCCTCAACCGGCTCGACGAGATCGTCATCTTCGACGCGCTCTCGATGGACGACCTGACCCACATCGTCGACCTCCAGCTCGCCCTGCTCGAGCGGCGGCTGGCCGCGCGGCGGATCGAGATCGAGGTCACCGACGCCGCCCGCGCGTGGCTCGCGGACACCGGCTACGACCCGGCGTACGGCGCCCGCCCGCTGCGCCGCCTCATCCAGACCGCCATCGGCGACCCCCTGGCGAGACTGCTGCTGAGCGGCCAGGTGGTCGACGGCGGCACGGTCAGGGTCGACCGGGACGACGAGTCCGGCGGACTCACGCTGGCCTCCTCCTGAACATCGACCTGGGACACTCGAGACCGTGACTCCGGACGCGAAGGCCCCCCGCCCGCGCCAGGTGACGCTCGCCGCGGCCCTGGTGATGGCCGGGTCCGTGCTGCTGGTGGCGTCCGTCTTCGAGCGGCTCGGCGACCTGCGGTCGCTCGACAGCCGGACGTCCATCCAGAAGTTCCTCAGCGAGCCGCCGGGCAGTGACCTGGGCCTCAGCCTGGAGGCCGTCCTGGACCTGCTGCGTGTGGTGGCGATGGTCGGCGCGGCGCTGGCCACGGCGGCCGCCATCCTCGGCTACCACGTGCTCCGGCGGAACCGGGCCGCGCGCACCGGGCTCGCCGTGCTCGCCGTGCCCCTGTTCATCACGGGGTCGGCGACGGGCGGCTTCCTGGCGACGTTCGTCGCCGCGAGCATCGCCATGCTGTGGCTGCCACCGGCCCGGGAGTGGTTCACCGGTAAGGCCCCGGCTGCTGCCGGACCCGTGCCGAGGTCCGAGGGCCCGGCACCGACACCGACGCCCCCACCACCACCGCCACCAGCATCGGGCGCGTCGCAGCAGGACACGTCCGGGCCGCCGCCGTGGACGGGGTACGGCGAGGCCGCTCCGTGGACGCCTCCTCCTGCCACCGCCGCCCAGCCCGGCGCCCAGCCCGGCGCCCCCGCCGGCGCCCGGGCCGGCGCCCAGGCCGGCGCCCGGTCTCGCCGACTCACGGGTCGCCCCGGAGCCGTTGTCGCCGCCTGCGTGATCACCTGGCTGTGCTGCGCCCTGGCGTCGATGGTCGGCGTCCTGCTGGTGGCCGTGCTCGCGGTCGACACCGAGGGCCTGTTCGCCGAGCTGCACCGGCAGAACCCCCAGCTCGGCCAGGACGTCTCCGACGCCACCCTCGAGACCGTGACCTGGGTGACCGCGATCGTGTGCGTGGTGTGGTCGCTGGCCTCGAGCGGCCTGGCGGTGCTGGCGTTCCGGCGCGTCCGGTGGGCGTCGTACTCCCTGATCGCCTCGGCGGGCCTGGTGGCCGTCATGTGCCTGGCCGGCTCGTTCGCCTCACCCGTGCTGGCGCTGCCGGGCGTGCTGGCGGCGGCCGCCGCCGTGCTGCTCCTCCAGACGCGCGCACACCGCTGGTTCGCCAGGCGGGAGGAGCCGTCGCGGCCTTCCGCATGATGTGATGTCGTCGTGAGCGAGAACCCCTACGGCCAGAACCCGCAGCAGCCGCCGCAACCGCCGCAGAACCCCTACGGCACAGGCCCGGCCGAGCCCCCGTACGGCCAGCAGCCGTACCCCGACCAGTCGGTCGAGGGCTCGACGCAGCAGAACCCCTACGGCCAGACTCCCTACGGCGCCGCTCCCTACGCGCAGCAGCAGCCACCGGCCGGCCCGCTCGGCGACGGGCTCGACATGTACGGCCGGCCGCTCGGCAACGACCAGCGGCCGGGCGGCGTCACCGCCGCGGCCTGGATCACCATCGCGGCTGCGGGCCTGACGTTCCTGCTGTTCGGCTTCATCACGCTCGCGATGCTGGTCGCCAAGGACGACGTCACCCGCGAGATCGACAAGGCCATCCGCGACAGCAACAGCACCACCGACTTCAGCGCCGAGGACGCCTACGGCTTCGTGGTGGGCCTCCTGCTCGTCGTCACGATCTGGTGCCTGATCTCGTGCGTGCTGGCCGTCTTCGTGCTGCGCCGCTCCAACGTGGCCCGCATCCTGCTGGTGATCTCGGCGGTCATCGCAGCCCTGCTGAGCCTGCTGGCCATCCAGTCGGTCGTCTCGGCCGTCCCGCTGCTGGCCGCGGTGGCCGTGATCGTGCTGCTGTTCGTCGGCGGCGCGGGGGACTGGTTCGCGGGCAGACGGAGGTACTAGCCGTCTACTCGTACGTCAGGTCGGCCGCCCCGAGGCGGCCGAGCGCCTCCTCGATCACCTCGCGGCGCTTGCAGAACGCCCAGCGGACGAGCTGCCGGCCGGCGTCGGCGTCGTCGTAGAACACCTGGGCGGGGATGCCCACCACGCCCGCGCGCTCGGGTAGCGCGAGGCAGAACGACATCGCGTCGGGCCAGCCGAGGTCGGTGATGTCGCTGGTCGCGAAATACGTGCCCTCGGGCGGACGGCCGCGCAGCCCGATCTTCTCCAGTCCGTCGCAGAGCAGGTCGCGCTTCTCATACAGCTCCGCGGCCAGCGCGGTGGGGAAGTCCGGGTGCTCGTCGAGGGCGGCGGCGACGGCCGGCTGGAGGGGCGCCCCGGACGTGAAGGTCAGCCACTGCTTGGCGGCCATCAGCGCGCCCACCAGCTCGGCGGGGCCTGTTGCCCAGCCGACCTTCCAGCCGGTGAACGAGTAGCTCTTGCCGGCGCTCGACAGGGTCAGCGTCCGCTCCGCCATCCCCGGCAGGGTGGCGATCGGGACGTGCTCGGCGCCGAAGGTCAGGTGCTCGTAGACCTCGTCGGTGATCACCACGAGGTCGCGCTCGATGGCGATCTCGGCGACCGCGGCCAGCTCGTCCCGGGTGAGGACCGTGCCGGTCGGGTTGTGCGGGCTGTTCAGCAGCACGAACCGGGCTCGGTCGGTGACCGCCGCCCGCAGCTCGTCGAGGTCGAGCCGGAAGTCGGGGGCGCGGAGAGTGACTGGACGGCGTACGCCGCCGGCCATCTGCAGCATCGCGACGTAGCTGTCGTAGTACGGCTCCAGCACCACGACCTCGTCGCCCGGGTCGACGAGACCGAGCAGGGCGGCCGCCACGCCCTCGGTGCAACCGGTGGTCACCACCACCTGCGTGTCCGGGTCGAGGTCGAGCCCGTAGTGGCGCTGCTGGTGACGGGCGATCGCCTGGCGGAGGGCGGGTACGCCGGTGCCCGGGGCGTACTGGTTGGCACCACCCTGGAGCGCCGCCACGGCCGCGGCGATCACCTCCGGCGGGCCGTCCTCGTCCGGGAAGCCCTGGCCCAGGTTCACCGCCCCCGTGCGCAGGGCGAGCGCCGACATGGTCGAGAAGATCGTCGGCGGGATGCCGTCGAGGCGGGCGGCGGTACGGCGTGCGGGCACCAAGCGAGCCTATTCGGTGGTGAGGTGCGGACCCGCGAGCCTCTGAGCACCCTCAGTAGGGTCGGCGGATGGCCTCCGACCCCGACCTCGCCCGTGACGTCGACGCCCGGTGCCGCCTCAGCGGCGAGTTCACGCTCCGCTCCGGCCAGGTGTCGCACGAGTACTTCGACAAGTACCTGTTCGAGACCGACCCGCAGCTGCTGGCGCGGGTGGCCGCGCAGATGGAGCAGCTGCTTCCCGACGACGTGGACCTGATCGGCGGCCTGGAGATGGGCGGCATCCCGATCGTCACCGCGCTCAGCGCTCGGACGGGGCTGCCGGCGCTGTTCGTGCGCAAGCAGGCCAAGGACTACGGCACCTGCAAGCTTGCCGAGGGGCCGGACGTGGCCGGCCGGCGGGTGACGCTGATCGAGGACGTGATCACCACCGGCGGCGCGGTCCGCGACGCCACCCGGGCGCTGCGCGGGGCAGGTGCCACCGTGGACCTGGTGGTCTGCGCCATCGACCGCTCACCGGCCGGCGGGAACCCGCTCGACGACGTCGCCCTGGAGGTCCGCGCCGTGCTGACGAAGGCCGACCTGGACGCCGTCCGCCAGCCCGGCGGTGCGTGAGCCACCGTTTCGATCGTGCAGACGGTGGCTGGCTCACCGCTGCCGACGCCGTACGCCGACGCCGTACGCCGACGCCGTACGACGCCGCAGCGCGATGCGAGAAGCTCCCAGCTAGCTGGTCTTCGACTTCTGCTCGCTGCTGCTCTTCTTCGAGTCCGCGTCGTCGTCATCGTCGTCGGAGTGCCGGCGCCACTCGATGACGACCGGGACCACCGAGAGGACCAGCAGGCCGAGGATGAGGTAGTCGACGTTGGTGGCCAGCCACGGAACGCTGGCGCCGACGAAGTAGCCGAGCAGCATGATGCTCGCGACCCACGCCACCGCGCCGACCAGGCTCCACACGAGGAACTTGCGGCGGTCCATCTTGGTCGCGCCCGCGACCACGGTGATGTACGTGCGCACGAACGGGACGAACCGGCCGATCACAAGCGCCTTGCGGCCGTGCTTCTCGAAGAACGCCTCGGTCTTGGTGAAGTACTCGCGCTTGAGGATCCGGCCGTCGTGCTCGTAGAGCGGTGTCCCGATCTTGCGGCCGATCTCGTACCCCGCGATGTTGCCCGCCAGGGCCGCGGCGATGAGGACGACGAGCGCGAAGGCCACGTTGACGAGCGGCCCGCCGCCGATGATCGAGATCTTCTCGTTGGCGATGAAGATGCCCATCGCGACGAGCAGGGTGTCGCCGGGGAGGAACGGGAAGAACAGCCCGCACTCGACGAAGATGATGGCCAGACTGACCCAGAAGAAGGCCGTCCCGAACTGGTCGAGGAGCCAGTTGGGGTCCATCCAGGTGATGCCGAAGAGCATCGGCGCCAGCAGGCCGGTCAGTCTCACGGCCTCACCGTACCTGCCCGAACCTGACTCCGACGTGAACTGCTGGTTACGGTCGGCGCGTGGACGAGACCCGCGCGCCGTACGACCCGATGCCCCACGGGCCTCCCGAGGTCGGGCTCGGGCCGTGGGTCGGTCCGTGGCCCGAGGGCGAGCAGTACGACGCGGCGTTGCTCGCCGACGGCGACCGGCGCAACGTGGTGGATCGCTACCGCTACTGGACGATGGAGGCGATCGTCGCCGACCTCGACGCGCGCCGGCACGACTTCCATGTGGCCATCGAGAACTGGCAGCACGACTTCAACATCGGCACGATCGTCCGCTCGGCCAACGCGTTCATGGCAGCCGAGGTGCACATCATCGGCAACCGGCGATGGAACCGCCGCGGGGCGATGGTGACCGACCGCTACCAGCACCTCCGTCACCACGCAGGAGTCCCCGACCTGGCGGCATACCTCAGCGAGCACCCCGACGGACCCGTGACCCTCCTCGGCATCGACAACCTCCCGGGCTCGGCCCACCTGGAGACCATGGAGATCCCGCGGCGGGTCTGCTTCCTGTTCGGCCAGGAAGGTCCCGGGCTGTCCGAGCCGGCCCGCGAGGCATGCCTCGCGTCGGGCGGCACGTTCTCGATCGCGCAGTTCGGCTCGACCCGCTCGATCAACGCCTCCGCGGCCGGCGCGATCGCCATGCACGCATGGATCCGCACGTACGCCGATCTGTCGGCCGACGGAGAGGCCTGGCGGGGGTGACCGGCCCCACCGCTGGTCGAGGAGGGACGAAGTCCCGTCACGAGACCCGGTGGACGAACTGTGGTCTCGTGACGGTTGCCAGCGCAACTTCCTCGACCGACGGACGGTCAGAGCAGGCCGCTCGAGGCCGTCGAGCGGCAGCCGTGCTGGTGATCGCCGCCGACGGGATGGTGGAAGAGTGGCCCAGTGGATCAGCCCATGAAGGACAGCCTCGACCTGGTCGTCAGGAGCGCACGACTGCTGGACGGCCGGGTGGTGAACCTCGGGATCGCCGAGGGGCGGTACGTCGCGGTGACCGAGCAGACGCTTGACGCGCCGCGCGTGATCGACGCCGAGGGTGGGCTGGTGACGCCGTCGTTCGTCGACGCTCACCTCCACCTCGACAAGGTGTACACGCTGCCGATGGCCGGCGACGGCGCGCTGGCGGCGTACACGTCGGGCGAGATGGGCGAGGCGATGCGCTCGATCGTGCGCGACGCCTCGGCCGTCAAGCAGCAGTACGACCGGGCCTGGATCGCGCCGAACGTACGCCGCGTGCTCGACCTCGCGGTCCTCAACGGGGTGCTCCACGTCCAGGCCTTCGTCGACGTCGACACGACCGCGGGACTGGAGGGCATGACGGCCGTGCTGGAGGTGCGGGAGGAGTACCGCGACCTGGTCGACCTCCAGGTCGTCGCGTTCCCTCAGGACGGCTTGCTCCGCGATCCGGGGGCGGCGGAGCTGTGCGAGGAGGCGCTCCGTCTCGGCGCCGACGTGGTGGGTGGGATCCCCTGGATCGAGCTCACCGACCGTGACGCCGCCGAGCACGTGCAGTGGGCCTGCCGGCTCGCGGCCGCCTCGGGGTCGCGCGTGGCGATGCTGGTGGACGACGCGGGCGACCCGTCGCTGCGCACGACCGCGATGCTCGCCGAGGCGATGATCGAGCACGGGCTGCAGGGCCGTGGCGTCGCGTGCCATGCGCGCGCTCTGGCGACGTACCCGACCCCGTCCTTGGTCCGTCTCATCGACCTCGCGCGGGCCGCTGGGCTCGGCTTCGTCTCCGACCCGCACACCGGGCCGCTGCACCTGCCCGTGCGCGAGTTCCTCGACGAGGACCTGCCGGTGGCCCTGGGCCAGGACGACATCGAGGACGCGTACTACCCGTTCGGCCGGCACAACATGCTGGAGGTGGCGTTCCTGGCGGCGCACCTGTTGGGCTTCCTCTCCGGGCCGGACCAGCTGCGCCTGCTGGACCTCGTGACCACCCGCGCCGCTCGCGTGCTCGGCGATGACAGTCACGCGATCGCGCCCGGCAACCGAGCCGACCTCTGCGTCCACCGGGCGGAGCGGGTGGTCGACCTGCTGCGCGAGCACGCCCGCCCTCGCTGGGTGCTGCGCGCAGGCCGACCTGTCGCGGAGTCCGATGAACGCTCCCAGATCCATCGCGAGGCACCCGCCTCCTCCGCTAGCCTCCGCCGGGGGACAGACCAGGGAGGGTGACGAGTGCCGTCTGACATCGAGATCGCCAATGCCGCGACGCTGCGTCCGATCAGGGATGTGGCCTTCGAGACGCTCGGGATCGAGGAGCAGCACCTGGTGCCGTACGGCCACTACAAGGCCAAGGTCGACCTCACCTACCTGACCGGTCTGGCCGACCGCCCGCTGGGCAAGCTGGTCCTGATGACGGCGCTGTCCCCGACGCCGCCCGGCGAAGGCAAGACGACGACGACCGTCGGTCTCACCGACGCGCTGCACGGGCTGGGGCAGCAGGCGATGGCGTGCCTGCGCGAGCCGTCGATGGGCCCGGTGTTCGGCATGAAGGGCGGCGCGGCCGGTGGCGGTTACAGCCAGGTCGTGCCGATGACCGACATCAACCTGCACTTCACCGGCGACTTCGCCGCTCTCGCGGCGGCCAACAACCTGCTGGCCGCGCTGATCGACAACCACGTCCACCACGGCAACGAGCTCGACATCGACGTGCGGAGCGTGACGTGGAAGCGCGTGCTGGACATGAACGACCGCGCGCTGCGCCAGGTGACCGTTGCCCTGGGCGGCCACGCCAACGGCTTCCCCCGGGAGGACGGCTTCGACATCGTGGTCGCCTCCGAGCTGATGGCGATCTTCTGTCTCACCGAGTCCTGGGCCGACCTCAAGAAGCGCATCGGTGACATCGTCATCGGCTACAACCGCTCCGGTGGGCAGGTCACCGCACGCGATCTCGGGGCCGACGGCGCGATGGCCGTGCTGCTGCGCGACGCCCTCGCGCCGAACCTCGTGCAGACCCTCGGTGGTGCGCCGGCGTTCGTCCACGGTGGCCCGTTCGCGAACATCGCTCACGGCTGCAGCTCGGTGACCGCGACCCGTGCGGGCCTGCGGCTGGCCGACATCGTCGTCACCGAGGCCGGGTTCGGCGCGGACCTCGGTGCGGAGAAGTTCGTCGACATCAAGTGCCGGAAGTCCGGGCTCCGGCCCGACATCGCGGTCGTGGTGGCCACGGTCCGGGCGCTGAAGTACCACGGCGGCGTGGGCCTCGCCGACCTCGCGACCGAGGACCTCGGCGCGGTGGAGCGCGGGATGGCCAACCTCCGCCGGCACCTCGACAACATCCGCCACGTGTACGGCGTGGCCTGCGTCGTCGCGGTCAACCGCTTCCCCACCGACACCGAGGCCGAGATCGCCAAGGTCGTCGACCTGGTCGCCGCGGAAGGGGTGCGGGCGTTTCCCGCCACCCACTTCGCCGACGGCGGTCCGGGAGCCCACGACCTCGCGAAGGGGGTGCTGGAGGCGCTCGACGAGCCGTCGCCGTACACCTTCTCCTACACCTACGAGGACGACCTGTCGCTGGTCGAGAAGGTCGAGGCCATCGCCACCCGGCTGTACGGCGCGGGTCTGGTCACCTGGGACGCGAAGGCGCGTCGGAGGCTGCTGCGTGTCGAGCGGGACGGGCACGGCGGGTTGCCGGTGTGCGTGGCCAAGACGCAGTACTCCTTCTCGACCGACCCGACGTCCCTCGGTGCGCCCTCCGGCCACGAGCTACACGTGCGCGAGGTCCGGCTGTCGGCCGGCGCCGGGTTCGTGGTCGTGGTGTGCGGCGACGTGATGACGATGCCCGGACTGCCTCGTGAGCCGTCCGCCGCCCGCATCGACCTGGCCGACGACGGGACCATCCTCGGCCTGTCCTGAGGGTCAGGCGCTCAGCGCCCGGCCCATCGCCACGGTGTGCGCGGGGGTCGAGCCGCAGCAGGCGCCGATCAGGTCGACGCCCAGGTCGCGCAGGGCGCGCGCGTGGTCGGCGAGCTGCTCGGGCGGGGTGTCGTACTCGAACCGGTCGCCCACCAGCTGCGGCAGGCCAGCGTTGGACTGCGCGACGATGAGTACGCCGCCGGCCCGCGCCGCGACCAGCTCCGCGGCGATGATCTCCATCTCGTCGGTTCCGCGGCCGCAGTTGGCGCCGACCGCGTCGACCCCCACCGCCGTGAGGGCGGCCACGGCGTCGGCCGGCCGGACGCCCATCATCGAGCGAAGGTTGGTGTCGAAGCTCAGGGTCGCGATGACGGGCAGGTCGGGCACGACGTTGTGGGCGGCCTCCACCGCCGCCGTCACCTCGCCCAGGTCGCTCATGGTCTCGACGAGGACGACGTCGATGCCGCCGTCTCGCAGGCCGATCAGCTGCTCCTCGAAGAGCGCGCGGGCGTCGTCCGGCTCCAGCGTGCCGAGCGGGGCGAGCAGCTCCCCGGTGGGGCCGAGGTCACCGGCCACGAACGCGCCGTACTTGCGGGCCACGCCGGTGGCGATCGCGGCGCCGGCTCGGTTCACCTCGTGGAGCCGGTCCTCGAGGCCGTGCATGGCCAGCCGCGGCCGGGTACCGCCGAACGTGTTGGTCGTCAGCAGACGGGCGCCGGCCTCGGCGTACGCCTCGTGGATCCCGGCGATGACGTCGGGTCGCTCGAGGTTCCACAGCTCACCGGACCCACCGTCGTCGAGCCCGCTCTCCTGCAGCAGCGTGCCCATGCCGCCGTCGAGCAGGATGGTGCCGGCGGTCCCGAGCAGGTCGCGCAGGCGGTTCATCGAGCTGGTCATTGGGCGGGTCCCAGCCCGTCGAGGTACGCCGCCAGCTGCTCGGACGACCACTGGGCTTCCAGCTCGGCGACGATGCGGTCGCACACCTCGGGGCCGCTGCCCTCGGCGGGCGTCCACTCGTCGCGAACCCACCCGTCGAGGTAGGCGTCGCTGCCGGTCGCACCCAGCCGCATCGCGGCCTCGTCGATCGCCTCCTGGAACCGCGTGGCCAGCTGCACCTTGGTCACGGCCTCGCCCTCGCGGGCGACGACCATGGAGGGCAGCTCGCGCCAGTAGGTCACCTGGTACTCCGTCGACTTCTCGGGGGTCACGCCCGCGAGGTTAGTCTCCCGGCGTCCGGGCCAGCACTTCCTCGAGAGCGGTGAGACCGCGGGACGTGTGGCTCTTCACCGTGCCCTCGGAGATACCCAGCTCGGCGGCGGTCTCGGCGACGGACAGGTCGAGCATGTGGCGCAGCACCACGACCTTGCGCTGCATCGGTGGCAGCTGCTGCAGGCCGTCGACGAGCGCGGAGCGTTCCTCGTACGACGGCTGCGGCGCGGCCGCCTCGTCGTGACCCTCGAGGGACGTGCGTTCCCGACGCCAGGGACGGCGCGACTCGTCGATGTTCGCACGGACCAGGATCCGCCGGGCGTAGGCATCGGCGGCGTTCGGGTCACGCAGCCGCGGCCACGCGACGTACAGCTTGACGAACGCCGTCTGCAGCAGGTCCTCGGCGCGGTGCCAGTCGCCGGTGAGCGCGTACGCCACCCGGCGCAGGTGGGTCTGCCTCGCCGCCACGAAGTCGGCGAAGGCGGCGTCGCGGTCGTGGGCGCTCAGCGGAGTCCCACCCCTCCGCCGTACATCTGGCGCGCGTAGTCCAAGAAGGCGTCCAGGTCCTCGCCACCGGTCCCGAACGGCACGGGGATGATGTCCACGACCCCGTCGAGCTCACGCGCCACGGCGTACCACCTCTTGCCGTCGAGCCCCTGGAGCAGGGCCGCGCCGGTCGGCTCGTTGTTGAGTGCGAAGTCCTTCAGCTCGATCGGGTGTCGTTGCTCGAGGATCCTCACGCCCGGTCTGGTCGGGACCAGCGACCCGTCCGGAGCGAAGCCGAGGTACCCGTCCTGGGGGTCGACGACGCCGGCCACCCAGTCCTCGAAAGGGACGCCCGTCGGGGTGGCGGAGATGGCCGTCGAGCCTCGGACGCCGTCAGTCGGCCGTCTCCACACGAGGAGCATCCAGGTGGTCTTCCGGCGGTAGTCCACGGCCAGCGCGACCGAGCGCTGGCCGGCGGTGGGGTCGCCCAGGGGCTCGTCGATCCGCTGCTTGACGGTGGCTCCAGGCCGGACCTCGAGGAGCCCGTCCTCGGTGTACTGGGCGGGTAGGTCCCCCGTCCACTCGTCCGAGGTCGGGCTGGAGGTCGGGTCGTCGGCCACCGAGCCCGGGCCCGCCGGTCGGTCGTTCAGCACCGCCACCGCGCCGAGACCGACAACCGTCGCGACCGCGACCGTGAGGACCGTGCCGACCGCACGCCGTCGGCGTACGGCCCGGTGTCCCGCCGCGACCCGCTCGGCGACGTGCCGATGCGGAGGCTCGGGGCCGAAGCCCCGGTCGAACGCCTCGCGCAGGTCGAGGTCCCCATCCATGTCCATGTCCACTAGACGGAACCACGGGACGGGTCGGTTGTCATGCCAGCCACTAGGGTTGAACTTCGGTTGCACGCCCGTCCCGAGGAGCCTCGACATGCCCATCGCCACCCCCGAGAAGTACGCCGAGATGCTGGATGCCGCGAAGTCACAGGGCTTCGCGTTCCCGGCCATCAACGTGTCGTCGTCGCAGACGCTGAACGCCGCGCTGAAGGGTTTCGCCGACGCCGGCGCCGACGGCATCGTCCAGGTCTCGACCGGCGGCGCGGACTACCTCTCCGGGCCCTCGGTGAAGAACATGGTCACCGGCTCGGTGGCCTTCGCGGCGTACGCCGCCGAGGTCGCGAAGTCGTTTCCCGTGAACATCGCGCTGCACACCGACCACTGCCCGAAGGACAAGCTCGACGGGTTCGTCCGGCCGCTCCTCGACATCTCGGCGGAGCGGGTCGCCCGCGGCGAGGCGCCGCTGTTCCAGTCGCACATGTGGGACGGCTCGGCCGTGCCCCTCGACGAGAACCTCCAGATCGCCGAGGAGCTGCTGGCCAAGTGCGCGGCGGCTCGCATCATCCTCGAGATCGAGGTCGGGGTGGTCGGCGGCGAGGAGGACGGGGTCGCCGCGGAGATCGACGACAAGCTCTACTCGACCCCCGAGGACGCCATCGCCACCGTGCGGGCGCTCGGTACGGGCGAGAAGGGGCGCTACCTGACCGCCCTGACCTTCGGCAACGTGCACGGCGTCTACAAGCCGGGCAACGTCAAGCTCCGCCCCGAGGTGCTCAAGGCCGCCCAGGAAGCGGTCGTCAAGGAGTTCGGCCTCGGCGACGGCGACCGGCCCTTCGACCTGGTCTTCCACGGCGGCTCCGGCTCATCAGCCGACGAGATCTCGGCCGCCGTCGACTTCGGCGTGGTGAAGATGAACGTCGACACCGACACCCAGTACGCCTTCACCCGCCCCGTCGCCGGCCACATGTTCGGCAACTACGACGGCGTGCTCAAGGTCGACGGCGAGGTGGGCAACAAGAAGGCCTACGACCCCCGCGCTTGGGGCAAGGCCGCCGAAGAGGGCATGGCCGCCCGCGTGCTGGAGGCGTGCGAGAACCTCCGCGCCACCGGGCACTCGATCGGCTGAGGTCCTCCACAGCCCGACGGTCGGCGGTGGCGGCGCGTCCAAGTCCCGAGCAGCCTCGATCGAGTGGATCTGCTTCGCGACCGGGCCGGCGTCATCGCCCGACGACAGGCCCTTGCGGCAGGTCTGACGGACAACGACATCCGGCGACGGTTGCGACGGCGCGAGTGGGTCGTCGTACACCCGGGTGTGTACGTCGACCACACGGGGCCGCTGACCTGGCTGCAGCGGGCTTGGGCCGGCGTCCTGTACGCCTGGCCCGCACCCCTGTGCGGCCTCTCGGCGATGCGGGCCGCCGAGGGACCGGGCCGGTCGGGGCACGAGGCGACGATCGAGGTGGCGATCGACATCGACCGGCGCGTCGCGGATCGCACCGGTGTGCGGGTCCACCGGATGGCCCACGTGGTCGAGCGCAGCCTGTGGAACCTGGGCCCGCCGCGGCTCAGGTACGAGGAAGCCGTGCTGGACGTGGCACTGGCAGCCCCGAAAGACTTCGGCGCCGTGGCCGTGCTCGCGGACGCGTGCGGCGGGCGCCGCGCGACCGCCGTACGCATGATCCGGGCGCTCGACGCGCGTGAGCGGTCGCCTCGTCGGCGGTTCCTCCGCGGCGTCCTCGCCGACGTCGCCGAGGGAGCATGCTCGGTCCTCGAGCACGCTCCACCTGGTCAAGGTCGAGCGAGCCCACGGCCTCCCGCGAGGTCAGCGGCAGCACAGAGCCGACGCGACGCTCGGCGTGATCTACCGGGACGTCACCTACGACGACCTGGACCTGGAGCTCGACGGCAGGCTCTACCACGACAACGTCGAACAGCGGGACCGCGACCTGGACCGCGACCTGGATGCCGCGGTGGCCCAGCGCACCGCGGTGCGGCTCGGCTATGGGCAGGTCGTCGACCGGCCGTGTCGGACGGCCGGCCGGGGTGGCGCTGTTGCTCCGGTCGCGTGGTTGGTCGGGTACGCCGACGCCGTGTGGTCCCGCGTGCGATCCAGGTGGAGCCTGGCTGTCACCGGGTGACAGTCCGGCTCCACCTACGCATCAGGGCGTCGCCGCGGCCTCCGGCTCGGCGCCTGCCTGAGCCGGCACCTCCTGGCGCACCATGTGCCGCATCTGCTCGAACCCGAGGCACGCGAGGAATCCGAGCACGAGCACGGCCACCGGCAACAACAGCGACTGGGACATCGCGGTGCTGAACGGTTCGAACACCTGCGCCGGCAGCTGGCCGCCGAAACCCGCCGTCTCGGCGGAGCCGCCGCCGGACGCCAGGCCCTCGGCCGCGAGCCGGGAGTCGATGAGCACCGCGATGCCGGCCGCGCCGAGGACGGCGCCCACCTGGCGCGTGGCGTTGTAGACGCCGGACCCGGCGCCGGCGAACTGCGGCGGCAGGTTGCGGGTGGCCGTGGCCGCGAGCGGCGCCCAGACGCCGGCCATGCCGAAGCCGAGCAGCGCCATCGGCGCGAGGATCTGCCACAGCGCGCTGTCGGGGCGCACCTCGAGGGAGACCCACCAGACGGCCAGCGCGGTGATCGCGAACCCGAAGCCCGTCAGGATCCGCGGGTGCACCCTGTCGGTGAACTTGCCGACGATCGGCGCCATCACGATCGACACCACGGCCATCGGGACGAACGTCAGCGCGGCGCTGGTCGGCGACATGCCGCGGACCAGCTGCAGGTAGAGCATCAGTGGGAAGCCCATCGCCGTTGCGGTGAAGGACATCGTCGAGATCGCGAAGTTCGAGATGGAGAAGTTGCGGTCGCCGAACAGCCCCAGCGGCACCAACGGCTCGCTGCGGTTGCGCGCCTGCCACAGCACGAAGAGGGCGAAGATCACCAGGCCGGTGATGATCAGCCCCCACACGGAGATCGGGCCCGTGATGGTGCCCCAGTCGTACTGGTGGCCCTCCTGGATCCCGAACACGAGCGCGAACATGCCCAGCCCGCTGAGGGCAACGCCCAGCCAGTCGAACTTGTGCGCGTGCGTCGGCAGGTCCGGCACCAGCCGGAGGGCGAGCACCAGGCCGACGATGCCGACAGGGATGTTGATGAAGAAGATCCACTCCCAACCCAGGGCGTCGACGAGCACGCCTCCGAGGATCGGGCCGACCAGCGTGGCCACGCCGGCGGTCGCACCCCAGAGCGCCATCGCCTTGCCGCGCTCGGTGGCCGGGAAGATCCGGGTGATCACTGCCATCGTCTGGGGCGTCATCAGGGACGCGCCGACGCCCTGCACGACCCGGGCCACGATCAGCATCTCGACGGTCGAGGTCAGGCCACACCACAGCGAGGCGAGCGTGAAGATCGTCAGGCCGACCATGTAGATCTTCTTCGGTCCGACCCGGTCGCCGAGCCGGCCGGTGATGAGCACGGGGACGGCGTACGCCAAGAGGTAGGCGCTGGTCACCCAGACCACCGCGTTCACGTCGGCGTGGAGGTCCTCGATGATCGACGGTGTCGCGACCGTGACGATCGTGGTGTCGACCAGGATCATGAAGAAGCCGAGGCACAGCGCGAAGAGCGCCGGCCAGGGACGGATGTCCTCGAGCGCCTCCGAGGTGGGCTGCGCGGGCGCGGTCTGGGCCATAACCGGAGACAACACCCGGCCGCCGACGTCGATTCCCCGGACGTCCCTAGGCTGGCAGCATGAGCTTCGATGACCTGATGGCCGGACCGCCGCCTACCCAGCTGCCGGCGGACCCGGCCGACGCCGAGCTCGCCGACGGCACGATCGCCGGAGACGTCGTACGCCGCCACCCGGCGTCCCCGGCCGCCTGGGCGGCCCTGGCCGGCGACGCGCGCAACGCCGGCGCCGACGACCTCACGGTGTACGCCTACGCCCGGGTCGGCTATCACCGCAGCCTCGACATGCTGCGCCGCAACGGCTGGAAGGGTCACGGTCCGGTGCCGTGGGAGCACGAGCCCAACCGCGGCTTCCTGCGGAGCCTGGCCCTGCTCGCGCTGTCCGCCCGCGCGATCGGCGAGACCGAGGAGTGGGAGCGTTGCTCGACGTTCCTGCGCGACTCGAGTCCCGCTGCGGCCGACGAGCTGCTGTAGCTATCCCCCGAGCAGGCTGCGCACGCGCTGGGTCCCGAGCGCCATCACGAGCGTGGGCAGCCGCGGACCGCGTTCGGCGTCGACCAGCAGCCGGTAGAGCAGGCCGAAGAACTCCTTCTGGTCTGCCTTGACCTCGTCGGTCGGCTTGTCGTCGATGGCCATCCCTCGCGCCAGCTTCGGGACGCCGTAGACCAACGAGGTCACGGGCGTCAGCTCCAGCGGCTCGGTGAGCCCGTCGAGCAGCAGGGTCAGCCAGGTGCGTTGCCGTTCGTCCAGCGATGCCAGGGTCGCCTCGTCGGGCGCCTCCCGCACGTTGGTGCGGTCGGCCGGGTCGACGTACTCGCTCGTCCACGCCATCGCCTTGTCCAGGCGCGGCTGGAGGTCGTCGACCTCCTCGCCCACGATCCGGCTGATCTGGTCGGCCTTGCCGGCGGTCACGTCCGCGACGGAGGAGAGCAGGCGGAAGGGTACGACGACCCTCGGCGCCGGCAGTGGCCCCGCCGCGGTGCTCGACGCGCGTTCCCACGCCAGCACCTGGAGGTCGCGCTTCTCGGGGTCGCCGGCCTTGCGGGCCAGCGAGTCCCACTCGTCGTAGAGCCGCACGACCTCGGGACCGAAGTCGATGTCGAAGGTCTGCTTGGGGTTGCGGCGCACGTAGAGCCAGCGCACGATCGGCGCCTCGAGCACCCGCAGCGCGTCCTCGGCGGTGGGCGCGCCACCCGCGGACGACGACATCTTCTGCACGCCCGCGAAACCCACGAAGCCGTAGCCGAACCACGCCGGTCGCTGCATCCCGAAGACCTTCTCGACCAGCTCGTGGCCGACCGTGAACGACGAGCCGGGCGTCGCGTGGTCCATGCCCGCGGGCTCGAAGTCGACGTGCTCGAAGGCCCAGCGCATCGGCCAGTCGACCTTCCATGCCAGCTTCCCCTCGTTCTGGGTGGCGAGGTTCGTGGTGTGGGCGTGGCCGTAGGTGCAGGTGTAGGCCAGGTCGGTCGTCGCGTCGTCGTAGGCGGTGACCGACGTGGTGTCGCGCCCGCAGGTGCGGCAGTAGGGCTTGAAGGGGAAGCGCTCGAGCTCGGTCGTGCCTTCGGGGTCCTCGTCGTCGGCGACGCTGTCGGCCAGGAATTCGGTCAGCGCCGAGGCCCCCTGGTCGACGGGGGTCGCGGCCTTCTTCGTGCGGTAGCGGGCGAGCACCGCCTCGATCTCGTCCCGGTGCTGGACGGCGAGCAGCACCTGGTCGCGGTAGACGCCGGAGGTGTAGCGCTCGGTCTGGGAGATCTCCTCCATCTCGATGCCCATCGCGTGCAGCGCGTCGACGAGGGGCTCCTTGTAGTGCTCGGCCCAGGAGGCGTGGCAGTCCCACGGGTCCGGTACGCCGCTCAGCGGGCGGCCGATGTGCTCGGCGTACGACGGGTCGACGCCCACCGGCACCTTGCGGAAGCGGTCGTAGTCGTCCCAGACGTGCAGGTGCCGCACGGGTACGCCGCGGCGGCGCAGCTCGTCGGCAACGAAGTGCACGGTCAGGAACTCGCGCATGTTGCCCAGGTGGACCCGGCCCGACGGCGAGACGCCCGACGAGACGGTCACCCGCTTGCCCTCGCCGGCGTGCCTGATGGCGTCGTCGGCGGCGCGGGTGACCCAGTCGGTCGGGGTGGTGGACATGGGCGGAGACGCTACCCGAGCGCAAGCGACGCCCTCACGCGAGATAGCGGCCGTGAGCGGGCACAGGGACCAGACACGCGAGGGGGAGCCGAGCCATCAACATGGACGAGCGCCGGAGTTGTCCCCTGAGTCCACTCCGGCGCTCGTCCACGTCGCCGACCCAACCGCCGCAATGAGGGGCGGACGGTGCCGAACCCCCGAGAGGGCCAGGCCCCGCGACGTCGTCCCCATCGTCGCACTGTCCGGTCCGTGCCACCTGGCTATCGAATGCCCGTGGCATTAACATGCCAACCGTGACTCGGGCCGATCGACGCGGCGTCCGCCGCAGCGCCGGGTCCGTGCTCACAGCCCTCGGGCTGAGCCTCGAGGAGGAGCGCCGGTACCAGCAGCTGGCGCCGCTCACGGGCGGCCCGGCCGCCGACGTCGCGACCGTGCTCGGCACCACCGAGGCGGCGCTGCCCGAGCGGCTCCGACCGTTGCTGGAGCGCGGTCTGGTGAGCCTGGAGGGCGGCCGACTCGTGGTGCTGACCCTGCCGGCGCTGGTCGCGCGGCTCATCGAGGAGCAGGCCCTGACCGCCGCACGCACGCGGGAGCGGCTGCACGACCTCTCCCAGGCGATCCCGTTCCTGGTCGCCTCCGCGACGCGCCCAGGGCCGGGGCAGATGGAGGAGCTGGGTGGCCTCGACGGCGAGCTCAGTGCCGGCGGCAACGCCCTGCAGCTCCTCACGGACCTGATCGAGACCAGCCAGGGCGACCTGTTGTGGTGGCGTCCCGACGCGTGGCTGCTGCCACGCGAGTCCGCGATCTCGGTGGTGGTCGGGCGGGCGGTCGCCAGCGGGCGGCGGTCGCGGGCCATCTACCCGCTACGGGCACTGCACGAGGCACCCGAAGTCCTGCAGGCGCGGGCCCGGCAGGGCGAGCAGGTCCGCGTGATCGACGACCTCCCGACCCGGATGGTCATCATCCGCGGCACCCACGCGATCCTCCCCGAGCCGCTCGGCTTCGCAGACGAGCCCCGGCTTCTCGTGCGTCAGTCGGCGATCGTCGGCGCGCTGACGGTCCTGTTCGAGGCGTACTGGGATAAGGCCATCGCACTGCCCGATCTCGACACCGAGCGGCCACGCGTCGACATCCGCGGCAGCCTGCTGCGCCAGCTCGCGGCGGGGGCCAAGGACGAGCAGATAGCGCGCACCCTGGGGCTGAGCCTGCGCACCGTACGTCGCCGGGTCGCCGAGCTGCTCATCGAGCTCGGCGTGGACACCAGGTTCCAAGCAGGGGTCGAAGCGGTGCGTAGAGGCTGGCTCTGACCTTTCGGTGGTCGAGCCCGGCGAGCGCCAGCGAGCCGGTGTCGAGACCCCATGACACTTGCCGCGTCTCGACACCTTCGGCCGTGACCGGCCTCAGGGCTCGACCAGCGAATCGCTGGGCGGCATCACGAACCGGTACGCCGCCGGCTCGACGTGCCACGCCCGCTGGCGCTCCGGTCCGTAGATCTCGCCGTCGGCCGAGCAGTAGAACGGCTCTCCGGAGACCGACACGGTCTGGCCGCGGTGGTAGTCGACGTCGGGGTGCTCCAAGTGCGAGCCCTCGCGCGCCATCTTCAACGTGTAGGAGAGCTTGGCGAGCGGGGAGACGGCCCGCGACACCATCACGTCGACCGAGCCGCTCTCCGGGTCGGCGAGCGGCGTGACCTCGGTGCCGCCGCCGATGTTGGCGCCGTTGCCGATCGCGACCATCAGGACAGGGCGGTCGAGGTCGTTGACGACCTTGCCGTCGATCTCGACCCGCAGGTGCAGCTCGGCGTGGACGAAGGCGGACTGCACGGCGCCGATGGGGTACCCGAGCTTGCCCAGGTTCAGGTTGCCGATGCCGATGGAGCCGAGCCGGGTCTTCCAGGTGTGGCCCTTGCGGCTGGCCTCGGCGCCTGCTCCGAGGTGCACGTTGTTGACCACGATCTCACCGACCTCGTCGACGATCAGGTCGGTGTCGCGTACCTCGCCCTCGACGACGATCCGGGCGGCGGTCTCGATGTCCAGCGGGATCCCGACGCCGCGTGCGAAGTCGTTGCCGGTGCCGAGCGGGAGCAGGGCCACGGTCCGCTCGCGGAGCTCGTGGCGGCGGTACAGCGCGGACATGACCGCATGGAGGCTGCCGTCGCCCCCCGCGACCACGATCCGCCGCGACCCGGCCCGCTGCAGCACGCCGTCCAGCTCGCCCGGGTCGGAGGTGGCCGCCACCTCGACCGACGTACGGTCGCGCAGCACTCCCAGAGCGACCTCGAGGGCCTCCTGGTCCGCCGTACCGGCGTCCTTGTTGGTGATGACGAGCAGCGGATCCATTGCCGCGGACACTAGCCCCTGGACCGACGAACGTTGACAGTCACGCGGTGCAGTAACTTTGGCCGCGCCCTTCGAGGCTCGCAAGCTCGCACCTCAGGAACCACCCCGGACCGCGACAGGGCAGGAGACGACATGCCGGCGATCGTGGTCCTCGGAGCCCAGTGGGGCGACGAGGGCAAGGGCAAGGCCACCGACCTGCTCGCCACCAACGAGACCATCGACTTCGTCGTCCGCACCAGCGGCGGGCACAATGCGGGCCACACGATCGTGGTCAACGGCGAGAAGTTCGCCACCCATCTGCTGCCCAGCGGCATCCTGACGCCGGGCGCGACCTGCGTGATCGCCAACGGCGTCGTGGTCTCGCCGGAGGCGCTGTTCCGCGAGCTCGACTCGCTCATCGCGCGCGGCGTCGACCTGGCCCCGCTGGTCGTCAGCGCCAACGCGCACGTGCTCGCGTCGTACCACGCCACCATCGACAAGGTGACCGAGCGCTTCCTCGGCAACGCCAAGCTCGGCACGACCGGCCGCGGCATCGGGCCGACGTACGCCGACAAGATCAACCGGATCGGCATCCGCGTCGCCGACCTCTTCGACGAGGAGCTGCTGCGGCAGAAGGTGGAGGCATCCCTCGAGGTGAAGAACCAGCTGCTCGCCAAGGTCTACAACCGCCGCGCGCTCTCGATCGACGCGGTGGTGGACGAGCTCCTCTCGTACGTCGAGCGGTTGCGGCCGATGGTCGCGGACACCTCGCTGCTGCTCAACCGGGCGCTCGACGACGGCAAGACCGTGCTGTTCGAGGGTGCGCAGGCCACGATGCTGGACGTCGACCACGGCACGTATCCCTTCGTCACCTCCTCCAACCCGATCGCCGGCGGGGTGTGCACCGGCGCCGGCGTCGGCCCCACCCGGATCGACCGTGTGATCGGCGTGATCAAGGCTTACACCACACGGGTCGGGTCCGGCCCGTTCCCGACCGAGCTGTTCGACGCGGACGGCGAGAAGCTCTGGAAGGTCGGCGGTGAGGTGGGCGTCTCGACCGGCCGCAACCGCCGCTGCGGCTGGTACGACGCGGTCGTCGCCCGCTACTCCTCGCGCGTCAACGGCCTCACCGACCTGTTCCTCACCAAGCTCGACGTCCTCTCGTCGTGGGAGCGGGTGCCCGTGTGTGTCGCCTACGACGTCGACGGCGTCCGCCACGACGAGATGCCGATGACGCAGTCGGAGTTCGCGCGGGCCAAGCCGATCTACGAGTCCTTCCCCGGCTGGTGGGAGGACATCTCCGGCTGCCGCGAGTTCGCCGATCTGCCCGCGAACGCCCAGGCGTACGTGCGGACGCTGGAGGAGATGTCCGGCACCCGGATCTGGGGAGTCGGCGTCGGCCCTGATCGCGAGCAGACCCTCGTCGTTCCTGCCTGACCGGCGGGGGTGGTTTCGAGGCTCAGGCCTTGACGGCCTCCGCACCTCAACCACCGATCGGTGGTTGAGGTGTGAGGAGCGCCAGCGACGAGCCTCGAAACCACCTGTGCGGCCGGCAACCTCGATCAAGCACGTACCCGGCCCGGGCGGGGAACGTGGACCCATGACGCTCCCGTACCTCGAGCCCTTGACCCTGAAGGACCCGGAAGGGCTGACCATCCCGGAGCCGCCCCGACGAGGCGAGGAGGGCGGGGAGCCGTGCTTCCCGTGCTCGGCGGACGCCCGGGACAACGCGATCTGGACCGACGACCGGTGGAGCCTGCACAACCCGGGGCAGACGTCGCTTGCCGGCTCGGTGTGGCTCACGAGCAGGGCGCACTTCGACTCCTACGCCGACATGCCGGAGGAGTACGCAGCGACCCTGGGCGGCGTGGCGGGCCGGGTGGAGCGCGCGATCGAGAGCCTGGGCGGCGTCGGCCGCGTGCACGTCTACCGCTGGGGCGAGGGCGGCGCGCACTTCCACCTCTGGTTCGTCCCCCGCCCCGTGGGTCGGATGGACATGGCCGGCCCGTTCCTGCCGGTCTGGGAGGACAGCCTCCCGCCGCTCGACAAGAGCGAGATCGAGACCGCCGGCGAGAAGATCGCCGCCGCCATGGTCGCCTGACGTTCACCGAAGGATGCTGGGATGACCACCGTGAGGACACCACCCGAGCTCGCCCGGAGGCTCGGCCTCGGCGACGCCGTGGTGATCGGGCTCGGCTCGATGATCGGTGCCGGGGTCTTCGCGGTGTTCGCGCCGGCCGCCCGCGCCGCGGGTACCTGGCTGCTCGCCGGCCTAGCGATCGCCGCCGTCGTCGCCTACTGCAACGCGACGGCGAGCGCCCAGCTCGCCGCGGCGTACCCCCGCGCCGGCGGCACCTACCTCTACGGCCGCGAGGTGCTCGGCGACTGGTGGGGCTTCCTCGCGGGTTGGGGGTTCGTGGTCGGCAAGACGGCCAGCTGCGCCGCGATGGCGATGACGTTCGCGGCGTACGCCGTCCCCGACGGCTGGCAGAAGCCCGTCGCCGCCGCGGTGGTCGTCGTCCTGGCGCTGGTCAACAGCGCGGGGATCACCCGCACCGCCGGTCTGACACGGGTCATCGTCACCCTGGTCCTGGTGGCGCTGATCGTCGCGGTCGCAGCCTGCGCCACCAGCGGCAGCGCGAGCGCGCTCGACGACTGGGACCTCCCGCACGGCCCGTACGGGCTGTTGCAGTCGGCGGGCCTGCTGTTCTTCGCGTTCGCCGGCTACGCGCGGATCGCCACGCTCGGCGAGGAGGTCCGCGACCCGGCCCGCGTGATCCCGCGGGCCATCGTGGTCGCCCTGGCGGGCGCCGTGGCCGCGTACGCCGTCGTCGCGGTGGCCGTGCTGGCCGTGCTCGCCCCCGACGCGACGGGCGCCTCCACCGAGCCGCTCGCCGACGCCGTCGCCGCGACGGGGTGGGGCTGGGCCGGCCCGGTTGTCCGGGTCGGCGCCGCGCTGGCGGCGGCCGGTGCCCTGCTCGCCCTGGTGGCCGGCCTGGGCCGCACCAGCCTGGCCATGGCGCGCGAGGGCGACCTGCCGCGGTGGCTGGACGCCGTGCACCCGAGGTACCAGGTGCCGCACCGCGCCGAGCTCAGCATCGCGGCGGTCGTGGTGGCCATCGTGCTGCTCGTCGACCTCAGGGGAGCGATCGGCTTCTCGTCGTTCGGCGTCCTGCTCTACTACTTCGTCGCCAACGCCGCGGCACGCGCGCAGGGTGACGCGCAACGCCGCTACCCCCGCTGGCTGCAGGTGCTCGGTGGTGCTGGCTGTCTCATCCTGGTCGCGACGCTGCCCTGGCAGTCCGTTGTCGCGGGCGTGGTCGTCTTCGCCGTGGGGATCGTGGTCCGGCTGGTGCGACTGCGCCGGTAGCCCTACCGTCGGTCCATGGATCCCCAGGAGGCGATCGACCGCATCGCGGCCGGACAGAACGCGCCGGCCGGTCACCGGGTCCTCCACGCCAAGGGGCACTTCTACTCGGGCACCTTCAACGCCAGTCCCGAGGCCACCGCCCTGTGCCGGGCCGGGCACCTGCGGGGCGAGGCCGTGCCGGTACTGGTCCGCTGGTCGCACGGCAGCGGTCGCCCCGATGCCAACGACAACATGCCGTTCGTCCGCGGGATGTCGGTCTCCTTCGTGCTCCCGGACGGCACGTCGACCGACCTGCTCGGCCAGACCGTCCCGCGGTTCCCGGTCCGTACGCCCGAGGACTTCGTCCGGCTGACCGAGATCACCCGCGACCGTCGCGCGCTCGCCAAGTTCCTGGCCGTCCGGCCACGTACGGCGCTCGCCCTCGCGACCAACGCCCGGCTCCGCGCGCTCGCCGCGCCGCAGAGCTACGCCGAGGCGACGTACTTCCCGGTCCACGCCTATCGCTGGCTGACCTTGGCCGGGCACGGGACCTGGGTGCGGTACCGGCTGGCGCCGCGTCCGGGACCGCGGCCGTCCGGTCGTTTCACCGGCCGCGAGCGGCTGCGGGAGGAGATCCTCGCCCGGCTGGCGCAGGGGCCGGTGGCCTACGACCTGGTCGTCACCGTGGCGGGCCCGAAGGACGACCCGCACAACCCGATGTCGGTGTGGCGGGGGAGCCGGGAGTTCGTGGCCGGGTGGTTCGAGATCACCACGCCCGAGGACGATCACGAGGCTGAGGGCGACATCGTCGTCTTCGACCCGACGCGACTGGTCGACGGCATCGAGCTGAGCGACGACCCCATCCTGCGGTTCCGGCCGTCCGCCTACTCGGTCTCCATCGAGCGCCGATCGGGTCAGCCCTAGAGTCCTGTGACGTGAAGGCGCTCGTGATCGGTACCGGCGGGCGCGAGCACGCCCTGGCCCTCGCGCTGTCGCGCGACCCGGGCGTGGAGGAGGTGCACGCCGCGCCGGGCAACCCCGGCATCGCAGATGTCGCCACCCTCCACGACGTCGACCCGATGTCCGGTCCGGCCGTCGCCGCGCTGGCCACGGAGCTGGGCGTGGACCTGGTGGTCGTCGGCCCCGAGGCGCCACTGGTCGCCGGGGTGGCCGACGCAGTGACCGTCGCCGGCATCGCCTGCTTCGGTCCGTCGGGGGCGGCGGCGCAGCTGGAGGGCTCCAAGGCGTTCGCCAAGGCCGTGATGACCGCCGCCGGCGTACCGACCGCCGACGCGCGACTGTGCACCACCCCCGAGGAGACGGCGGCGGCGCTCGACGCGTTCGGCCCGCCGTACGTCGTCAAGAACGACGGACTTGCCGCCGGCAAGGGTGTCGTGGTCACCACGGACCGCGCCGAGGCGCTGGCCCACGCGGCGACGTGCGAGTCGGTCGTGGTGGAGGAGTACCTCGACGGGCCCGAGGTCTCGCTCTTCGGCATCAGCGACGGCGAGACCGTCGTGCCGATGCTGCCGGCCCAGGACTTCAAGCGGATCTTCGACGGTGACGAGGGCCCGAACACCGGCGGCATGGGCGCCTACACGCCGCTGCCCTGGGCGTCGCCGGACCTGGTCGAGGAGATCCAGCGCGACGTCCTCCAGCCGACCGTCGACGAGATGGCCCGCCGCGGTACGCCGTTCCGTGGGCTGCTGTACGCCGGCCTCGCGCTCACCTCGCGCGGCCTGCGGGTGGTGGAGTTCAACGCCCGCTTCGGCGACCCCGAGACCCAGCCGCTGCTCGCCCTCCTCGACTCGCCGCTCTCGCCAGTGCTGATGGCGGCGGCGAGCGGGACGCTCGCCTCCGTGCCACCACTCGCATGGAAGGAGGGCGGCGCGGTCGCGGTCGTGATGGCCTCGCGCGGCTACCCGGAGTCGTCCTCGTCGGGGGACGTCATCGTCGGCACCGAGACCCTCGACCGCGAGGGCGACGTGGACGTCATCCACGCCGGTACCGCCCGCGACGCCGACGGACGCCTCGTCACGGCCGGCGGCCGGGTGCTCGCGGTGACCGCGGTCGGGAGCGACGTCGCCGACGCGCGGGCCAAGGCCTACGAGGGCGTCGCCACCATCTCCTTTCCCGGCGCGCAATGGCGCCACGACATCGCGGCCGACATCTGATCGGTGGTCGAGCCGGGCGAGCGCCAGCGAGCCCGTGTCGAGACCCGATGAGCGCACGGGGTCTCGACGCAGTCGGCCGTGGCCGGCGTCCGGGCTCGACCAGCGAATCGGGCGGCGCGGGGCGTGGGAGACTTCGGCCGTGACGGTCCCGAACGTCCTCGCGACCCGGTACGCCGGTGACGACCTCGCCGCGATCTGGTCGCCCGAACACAAGATCGTGCTCGAGCGACGGCTCTGGATCGCCGTGCTGGAGGCGCAGCGCGACCTCGGGGTCGACGTGCCCGACGGCGTCGTGGAGGCCTACCGCGACGTGGTCGACAAGGTCGACCTGGAGTCGATCGCCGCCCGCGAGCGGGTCACCCGCCACGACGTGAAGGCGCGGATCGAGGAGTTCGCGGCGCTGGCCGGGCACGAGCACATCCACAAAGGCATGACGAGCCGGGACCTGACCGAGAACGTCGAGCAGCTCCAGGTCCGCGAGTCGCTCGCGCTGCTGCGCCGTCGTACGGTCGCCACCCTCGCCCGCCTCGCCCGCCTCGCCACCGAGCACGAGACCACCGTGATGGCCGGGCGTTCGCACAACGTCGCGGCGCAGGCGACCACGCTGGGCAAGCGGTTCGCGACCATCGCCGACGAGATGCTGGTCGCCCTCGACCGCCTCGACGACCTGCTGGCTCGGTACCCGCTGCGGGGCATCAAGGGTCCGATGGGCACGGCCCAGGACATGCTCGACCTGCTGGGCGGCGACGCCGACAAGCTGGCCGACCTCGAGCGGAGAGTCGCGCGCCACCTCGGGTTCGAGCGGACGCTGACCTCGGTCGGCCAGGTGTACCCGCGATCCCTGGACTTCGACGTCGTGTCCGCGCTCGTGCAGCTGGTCGCCGGCCCGGCCAGCCTCGCGACCACGATCCGGCTGATGGCCGGCCACGAGCTGGTCACCGAGGGCTTCGCCGAGGGCCAGGTCGGCTCGAGCGCGATGCCGCACAAGATGAACACCCGCTCCTGCGAGCGCGTCAACGGCCTGGCCGTGGTGCTGCGCGGGTACCTCTCGATGGTCGGTGAGCTCGCCGGCGACCAGTGGAACGAGGGCGACGTCTCCTGCTCCGTCGTCCGTCGCGTGGCGCTGCCCGACGCGTTCTTCGCCGCCGACGGGCTGTTCCGCACCTTCTTGACCGTGCTCGACGAGTTCGGCGCCTTCCCGGCGGTGATCCAGCGCGAGCTCGACCGGTACCTCCCGTTCCTCGCCACGACGAAGGTGCTGATGGCAGCCGTACGTCGTGGCGTCGGCCGCGAGGTCGCGCACGAGGCCATCAAGGAGGCGGCCGTCGGCGCCGCCCTCGACCTCCGCAAGGGCGCCGTCGAGAACGACGTCGTCGACCGGCTCGCCGCAGACGAACGGCTCGGCCTCAGCCGGGCCGACATCGATGCGCTGATGTCCGACCCCATCGAGTTCACCGGGGCAGCGGTCGCGCAGACGCGAGCCGTCGTACGCCGCGTGGCCGACGTGGTGGCCGCGGACCCGGACGCCGCGGCGTACGCCCCGGGCGGGATCCTCTGACCGAAGTCGTTGGTCGAGGAAGGGCGCGCAGCGCCTGTCTCGAAACCCTGGGACCACCAAGGCCAGCTGTTCACGTACGGGGTTTCGTGACGGGACTTCGTCCCTCCTCGACCAACGGGCAGGATGGCGTCATGGCCACCACGGCGGTCCAGGTCCGGGTCAGCGGTCGCGTGCAGGGCGTCGCGTTCCGGTGGGAGGCCCAGCACCAGGCCGAGAAGCTCGGCGTCACCGGCTGGGTCCGCAACGAGCCCGACGGCAGCGTCCTCGCGCACGTCGAGGGGGAGCCGGACGCGGTCAACGACATGGTCGTCTGGCTGCGGAAAGGCCCGCCCGCGTCCCGCGTGAGCAACGTGGCGGTGCGGGACGCCGCACCGACCGGCGACGGCTCGTTCGAGATCACCGGTTAGCAGGGGTCGGGCTGGATAGGGTCGGCACGTGGCGAGCGGCGATCTGAACATCCCGGAGGCCCCCGCGATCGAGGGCGCCCAGCACCTCCACAGCGGCAAGGTTCGCGACCTCTACGAGCTGCCCGACGGCCTCCTGCTGATGGTGGCGAGCGACCGCATCTCCGCGTTCGACTACGTGTTGGACACGCCCATCCCCGACAAGGGCGAGATCCTGACGCGGATGTCGTTGTGGTGGTTCGACCAGCTGAAGGACCTCGTGCAGAACCACATCGTCTCCGCCGACGTACCGGACGGCGTCCGCGGTCGCGCGGTGGTGTGCGAGCGGCTGGAGATGTATCCGGTCGAGTGCGTGGCCCGCGGCTACATCACGGGGACGGCGTTGGCCGACTACCGGACGTACGGCGAGGTGTGCGGCATCGCGCTCCCCGCCGGGCTCGAGGACGGCAGCCGGCTGAGCGAGCCGATCTTCACCCCTGCTGCCAAGGCGGCGGTGGGGGATCACGACGAGAACGTCGACTTCGAGACGGTCGCCGAGCAGGTCGGCGACGACGCCGCGGCCGAGCTGCGGATGCTCACGCTGGCGGTCTACGCCAAGGCCGAGGAGATCGCGCGGCAGCGCGGCATCATCCTGGCCGACACCAAGTTCGAGTTCGGGCGTCGGGCGGACTGGACGACCGTGCTGGCCGACGAGGTGCTCACGCCGGACTCGTCCCGGTTCTGGCCCGCCCGCGAGTGGCAGCCGGGCCGCGCGCAGGCGTCGTACGACAAGCAGTTCCTGCGAGACTGGCTGCTGTCGCCGGCCTCGGGCTGGGACCGGAGCTCCGGCGCCGCGCCGCCCCCGCTTCCTCAGGAGGTCGTGGAGCGCACGCGGGCGAAGTACATCGAGGCGTACGAGCTGCTCACCGGCGAGTCGTGGTGAGCCAGGTCTGTGAGTAGGGGCTACGACATGGGTTCCTTCAGCATCACCCTCGACCTCCCGCACGAGCCGGCGGCGCTGTTCCGCTACCTCGCCGACCCGCGCAACCGCCCGGTGTGGCAGTCGAGCCTGCGAGACGTCGACGAGGTCGACGACGGGGAGCCGCACGCGGGGATGCACTGGCGCGACGTCACCAAGGTCGGCGTGAAGCCGCAGATGCAGCTGACCGAGGTCACGCCGTTCCGCACCCTGGCCGAGGTCGGCACCTGGCGGGGAGTCGACGCGGTGCTCACGTTGAGGTTCGTCAAGATCGCCACCGGCACGCGGCTCACGGCCGAGGGCCGGGTGATCGGTCGCGGCCCCTTCGCGCTGGCCGCCGCGGTCGCCGGCCGCCTCGCTCCCGGCGCGGTCGAAGCCGACCTGCGGCGGGCATCCGACGTACTGGCGGAGAAGCAGTGAAGTCCAAGGCCGCGGCCGTCTTCCTCGGCCTGGGGCTGCTCGTGGTCGGCGGCCTCTGGACGTTCCAGGGGCTGGGGTACATCGGCGGCAGTGCCATGTCCGGCCAGGACGAGTGGGCGATCATCGGCCCACTGGTCGCCGGTCTGGGCGTGGCCCTGATCATCGCGGTGACGCGTCCGAAGGACTGAGCGCCGCGCACTCGGTAGTCGAGCCGTGGGGCCGGCCACGGTGGTTCCTGAGGAGCCGAGGGACGAGGCATCTCGAAGGGCCGAGCGTCGAGACCCCTTTCGGTCACCGGGTCTCGACACGGGCTCGCCCAGGGGCTCGCCCGGCTCGACCAGCGAATGGACCTAGGATCGAGTCGTGGCCCGGTATGTCGTCGACGTGATGCCCAAGCCCGAGATCCTCGACCCGCAGGGCAAGGCCGTGCTCGGCGCGCTGCCGCGGCTCGGCTTCGACGGGGTGCTCGAGGTACGTCAGGGCAAGAGGTTCGAGGTCGAGGTTTCCGGCGACGCCTCCGACGAGACGCTCGCCGAGGTACGCAAGATGGCCGAGACGCTGCTCTCCAACCCGGTCATCGAGGACTTCGAGGTGTCGGTGGCCGGCTCATGAGGGTCGGTGTCGTCACCTTCCCGGGGTCCCTCGACGACGAGGACGCACTGCGGGCGGCGCGGGTGGCCGGCCACGAGGCCGTCTCCCTGTGGCACGGAGACCATGACCTGCAACGCGTCGACGCGGTCGTGCTGCCGGGCGGGTTCTCCTACGGCGACTACCTGCGGTGTGGCGCCATCTCGCGGTTCGCGCCGGTGATGACCGAGGTCGTCGCGGCGGCCGGTCGCGGGATGCCGGTGCTCGGGATCTGCAACGGCTTCCAGATCCTGTGCGAGTCGCACCTGCTGCCGGGTGCGCTGATCCGCAACGACCACCGCAAGTTCGTCTGCCGCGACCAGCGCTTGCGCATCGAGAACAACCGCACCCCGTGGACCTCGGCCTACGACGACGGGGAAGAGGTGACGATCGTGCTGAAGAACGGCGAGGGCGGGTACGTCGCCGACGCCGACACCCTCGACCGGCTGGAGGGTGAGGGCCGGGTCGTGGCGCGGTACCTCGACGTGAACCCCAACGGCTCGCTGCACGACATCGCCGGCATCACCAACGAGCGCGGCAACGTCGTGGGCCTGATGCCGCACCCCGAGCACGCCGTCGAGGCGCTCACCGGGGCGGGTACGGACGGACTGGGCTTCTTCCGGTCGCTCGACGCGATCCCAGCTGGTTGAGGAAGGCGCGCTCCTCGACCACCGGAGGGGTCAGCGCTCGCCCTTCCACAGCTGACGCCACGTGTTCGGCGCTGCGACTCCGGTGACGGGCAGGCCGACCTTCGCCTGGTAGGCGCGGAGGGCTGCGTTGGTGGTCAGGTCGAAGACGCCGGTGGCGGTCACGCGCGCGGACTTGTCGGCGGCGGAGAGGGCGCGCTGGAGGCGGCGTACGTCCGACCCGGCGGAGCCGACCTTCAGCACCGGCTTGCCGCCCTCGCTCAGCAGAGAGACCCAGTACCGCGGCGCGAACTTCGCCTGGGCACCGAGGGCCTTGGCACTCATCCACGCACCGGCGGCGGCGACCGTCGCGTCGTCGTACGTGCCGGAGATCGGGCCGCCGTAGTAGCCCTTCTCCTTGAGCAGGCACTGAAGGGCGGGCACCACCTTGCTCGTGGCGCCGGGCAGCAGTGCGGGGTACCGCCAGTAGCTGACGCGGGTCCTGTCGCAGTGGGTCTCGCGGTCGGCGACGGAGCCGCGGCCGAGGTCGAGGTAGTTGCGGTCGATGTTGATCCGGACGCCGCCCCAGGTCTCGTCGTGGCCGCCCTGGTACTGCTTCATGCGGCCGCCCGGCACCCAGCCGTCCTCGCGGAGGTACGAAGTGGACGTGTTGGCCGCGCCGTCCCAGCGCGCGATCCAGATCTGGTCGGGGAGGGTGAACTGGCCGGGCCGCTCGACACGGGCGTCGTCGAGCATCTCGATGCCGGAGCCGGCGCTGGAGTAGACACCGGAGACGTACCCGAGGCGGTGCAGCTGGTCGGTCCACTCCGACAAGAACGCCAGTGCGGACTCGCGGCAGTCGCCGAGGTTGTCGTCGAAGCCCTCGAGGTCGTACCAGAGCGTGCTGCCCGGCGCGATCCCCAGCGCCTGGGCGTCGCCGACGGTCTTGGTCGCCTCGGTGGTGCCCTGCTCGCGGGCCCACTGGTAGCGGCCGTCCGTGCCACGCTTCGGGTTGATCTTCGGGTCGTCGTTGTACCTCGGGAACCGCGGCTGGCAGGACGCCTGCGGGCCGAGCGTGATCGGCAAGAGCCGCCAGCCTCTGGCCAGCTGGGTGCGGATCCACTGCGGAGTGAGGTTCGGCTGGTCGCGGCAGGCGCGGGAGTTGCCGGAGATGTAGATGCCGACGGCCAGGAACGGCGAGCTCTTGAGCCACTTGTTCATCGAGCGCTGGTCGGGGGCGTGGCACTGGTCGAAGCCGAGCCCGGTGAAGTCGCCCGGTGTGACGACGTTCCCGTCCGCCAGGGCTTGGGAAGCGGCCTGCGCAGAGGCTTGCGCGGAGGCCGCGCCGGCAGATGCGGGCGCGGCCTCCAGCGTCAGCCCTACCGTCGTTCCCAGCAGACCGGCGACCAGCAACAGGGTCGTCGCGACAGCCATCGCCGGGGGGCGGCGACGACGTACGCAGGACGAGCCGGAGGGGGCGATGAGCATTGCTGGACTCCCGGGGGAAGACGGGCGGGCCGAGTCACCATAACCTCACAATTCACACCAGTCCCAGCAGTTCCACCTAACTACAGGTCTGTAATTCAGGTTTCCTTCGGTGGTTGAGGTGTGAGGAGCGCCAGCGACGAGCCTCGAAACCACCAGGCGCCCGAGTTCTGGTGGTTCCGAGGCTCGGCCGTGGACGGCCTCGCACCTCGACCACCGATGAGGTCGATAGCCTTTCCCCCGTGCTGGACACCGTTGGCCTGGCAGAGAAGGACCCCGACCGCGAGCAGCCGTGGGGCGAGCTGGGGCTGAAGGCCGACGAGTACGCCCGGATCGGGGAGATCCTCGGCCGACGGCCGACCTCCAGCGAGCTCGCGATGTACTCGGTCATGTGGAGCGAGCACTGCTCCTACAAGTCGAGCAAGGTGCACCTCAAGCAGTTCGCGGAGATCCCTCAGGAAACGCCGCTGGCTGATCCTTCCGGGGGCGCCGGGGTCGGCAAGATGCTCGCCGGCATCGGCGAGAACGCCGGCGTGGTCGACATCGGCCAGGGGTACGCCGTCACGTTCAAGATCGAGAGCCACAACCACCCGTCGTACGTCGAGCCATACCAGGGCGCCGCGACCGGCGTCGGAGGCATCGTCCGCGACATCCTGGCCATGGGCGCCCGGCCCGTCGCGGTGATGGACCCGCTCCGCTTCGGCCCGCTCAGCGAGCCCGACACCCATCGTGTGCTGCCGGGGATCGTGGCCGGCGTGGGCGGGTACGGCAACTGCCTCGGCCTCCCGAACATCGGCGGCGAGGCGGTGTTCGACGCGTCGTACACCGGCAATCCGCTCGTGAACGCGCTGTGTGTCGGCGTGCTCCGCCACGAGGATCTCCACCTCGCGAAGGCAACCGGGTCCGGCAACCAGGTCGTGCTGTACGGCGCCCGCACCGGCGGCGACGGCATCGGCGGTGTGTCTGTCCTGGCGAGCGAGACGTTCGCGGCCGACGGTCCGGCCAAGCGCCCGAGCGTCCAGGTCGGCGACCCCTTCATGGAGAAGCTGCTCATCGAGTGCACCCTCGAGCTGTTCGCGGCCGGCATCGTGTCCGGCATCCAGGACCTGGGCGGCGCGGGCCTCTCCTGCGCGACGTCGGAGCTGGCCAGCGCCGGCGACGGCGGCATGCACGTCGACCTCGACCGCGTACCCCTGCGTGACTCCTCGCTGGCGCCCGAGGAGATCTTGATGAGCGAGTCGCAGGAACGCATGATGGCCGTCGTCGAGCCCGACGACGTCGAGCGGCTGATGGCCATCTGTGCGAAGTGGGACGTCGAGGCCGTGGTGATCGGCGAGGTCACCGACACCGGCCGGCTCCGGATCGACTGGCACGGCGAGCGGGTCGTCGACGTACCCCCCCGCTCCGTCGCGCACGACGGCCCGACCTACGACAGGCCCTTCGAGCGCCCCGACTGGCAGGACGCCCTGCAGGCCGACGGCGCCGAGACGCTCCAGCGCCCCACGAACGGCGACGAGCTGCGCGAGACCCTGCTCCGCCTCGTCGCGAGCGAGAACCTCTGCGACAAGTCGTGGATCACCGACCAGTACGACCGGTACGTCCGCGGCGACACCGTGCTCGCCCAGCCCAGCGACAGCGGGATGATCCGCGTCGACGAGGAGACCGGCCTCGGGGTGTCCGTCGCCACCGACTGCAACGGGCGGTTCGCCAAGCTGGACCCGTACGCCGGCGCGCAGCTCGCCCTCGCCGAGGCCTATCGCAACGTGGCGACCGGCGGAGCCTCGCCGCTGGCCGTCTCCGACTGCCTCAACTTCGGCTCACCCGAGGACCCCGACGTGATGTGGCAGTTCGCCGAGGCCTGCCGCGGCCTCAAGGACGGCTGCATCGAGCTGGGCATCCCGGTCACGGGCGGCAACGTGTCGCTGTACAACCAGACCGGTGAGACCGCCATCCTGCCCACGCCTGTCGTCGCGGTGCTGGGTGTGATGGAGGACGTGCGGCGGCGTACGCCGTCGGCGTTCCCTCAGGCCGACGAGCCGGTCTACGTGCTGGGCGAGACCCGCGACGAGCTGTCCGGCTCGGAGTGGGCGCACGTCGTGCACGGTCACCTCGGCGGTCTGCCGCCCGTCGTCGACCTCCTCGCCGAGCGCGCCCTCGCGACGCTGCTGCACGACGGGGTCGGCCTGCTCACCGCCGCCCACGACCTGTCCGACGGCGGGCTGGGGCAGACGCTGGCCGAGGCCGCGCTGCGCAACGGCGTGGGAGTGACGATCGGACCGTCGGAGGACTCCTTCGTCCAGCTGTTCTCCGAGTCGTCGGCACGCTGCCTGGTGACGGTCCGCCCCGAGGACGCGGGCGCTCTCGAGGCGATGGCCGGCGCCCTCGGCGTACCCATCCAGCGCGTGGGCACCACCGGCGGCGACGCCCTCACCGTCGAGGGTGCCTTCTCCATCCCCCTCGACGAGCTGCGCACCGCCTGGACGAGCACTCTCCCCGCCGCGTTGGGGTAGTCCCTGACGTTTGGCCGGTCTTGTGAGAAATTTGAACGGCCAAACGTCAGGGACTACCCCGCCCCCATCCACAATGAGGCTGTGGACGACCTGGTCATCTCGCGATCCCTGACCGTGCGGGGCGGTGAGCTGAAGGAGCGGTTCTCCCGGTCGAGCGGACCGGGCGGGCAGGGCGTGAACACGGCCGACAGCCGGGTCGAGCTGTCGTACGACGTCGCGAACGCGCCCGGGGTCGGTCCGACGATCCGGGCGAGACTGCTCGACCGCCTCGAGGGCCGGCTCGTCGACGGCGTGCTCACCATCGCCGCGAGCGAGCACCGTACCCAGCTCGCGAACCGGAAGGCCGCCCGCGAGCGACTCGCCGAGGTGCTCCGCGAGGCGGCCGCACCGCCGCCCCGGAAGCGCCGCCCGACCAGGCCGACGAGGGGATCGAAGGAGCGCCGGCTGGCCGAGAAGAAGCGCCGCGGGGCGACGAAACAGGGCCGTCAGGGTCGCTGGGACTGACCCACCCCTGAGCAGAGGGCCCGGTCAGAGTGGTTCGAGGCTTGTCGCCGGCGCTCCTCGCACCCCAACCACCGATCGGCGAGAGGCGTTGGTACCTCAGCTGACCGTCGCGGTCAGGTAGTAGCAGGCGACCTCGGGGGTGCCGCCGTAGCCCTGCGGGAGGTACGGCGCCGGGCCGGTGACCTCCGACGAGCTGAGCACACCCTCGGACTGCAGCCCGTCGACGACCGCCTGGCAGTCGCGCTCGTGCCAGAGGTCGTCGCGCTGCGTCGCGACCACGACCCCGCCCGGCCGGGTCACCCGGGCGAACTCGCGCCACACCGACGCGACGTCGGGAAGGTAGGTCATCACGCCGACGCAGACGACGGCGTCGACAGAGTCGCCCTCGAGGGCGAGCGGCTGCTGGAGGTCGGCCCGCTCGAGGGCGTCGTAGACCCCCGACGCCGTTGCGATGTCGAGGGAGGCCTGCGACAGGTCGAGTCCGTGGAGGCGGCCGCCGTACCCGCGCGCGCGGAGCTCGCGACCGACGAGCCCGGTGCCACAGCCGACGTCGAGCACGGAGGCGATATCGGGAAGTCGTGTCAGCAGCGTCCCGACCACCACCGCGGGAGCCTGGTAGGCCCAGGAGGCCAGGTCGGCGTCGTACGTCGTCGCCCAGTTGTCGTACCGGCCGGAGACCTCGCCGGGCTCGCTCGAGCTCTGGCTCAGCCAGTCACCGATGGAGGGCGTCATCCCAGCAGGCGGGGGAGCAGGTCGAGGACCCGCGCGCGCAGGCGCGCGCCGGCGTGCTCGTCGTTGGTGAGAAGACCGAGCAGCGCCTTCTCGAAGACGCCATCGAGCAGGGCGTAGATGGTCGGTACGTCCATGAGCAGCGGACGGCCGGCCAGCTCGGTGTACCTCGTCAGGACGCGGCCGATCATGTCCTGCAGCGTCGCGTCGATCATGAGTACGTCGGCGCGGAACTGCTCCTCGAACATGCTCTGGGTGCGGAGGTCGTACCAGAGGCGGTGCATCGGCGCCTCGTCGGTCAGCGTCTCGACGAGCTTGTCGCCGAACCGCTCGAGGAGCTCCTCGGCTGTCGTGGACTCAGCGACCAGGCTGTCGTACCGCGTCACGCACTGCGCCTTGTAGTAGCGCACGCAGTGCGTGATCAGCTCGAACTTGTCGGCGAAGTAGTAGTGCACGACCCCGTGGGAGAACTCGGAGTTCTGCGCGATCTCCCGTAGCGAGGTCTTGGCGTACCCGAGCTCGCCGAGAGTCGCCAGGGCCGAGATCGCGAGCTGGGTGCGGCGCTCGTCGTACTTGTCCGCGGGCGTACGCCGACCGGCGCCGGATGCACGGGTCGGCGCGGTGGTCATCCCCGCACCCTAGCGGCAATCTCGCCGAGTCTTGACAGTCGTCAAGGCGCCTCTTGACAACCGTCAACTCGAAGGTCGGCAAGGTGCTCGAGGTCGACATCCGGAAGAGCGTGCTGGCCTCAGGCGGCGACCTGCGACCGCTCCTCCTCCCGGGCCGCCAGCTCGGCCTGCCAGACGGCCGGGCGAGGCACCGAGCGCACACTGCGGGCGAATGTCGGGATCAGGGCGCCCAGGGCGACCAGGCCGCCGATGACGGCGATGCCGGCCGACCCTCCGATCGACGCGAGCAGAGCGCCGCCGAGCAACGGAGCCACCCAGATCACCGACATCGCCAGGAACTGCTGGGCGGACTGCGCCCGGCCCTGCAGCTGACTGGGGGTGTGCGCGATCCGGAAGCTGCCGCTGGCGGCGTTGCCGGCCGGGTTGAGGAGCAGCCCGACGAAGATCGCCACGGCCACCACGGCCGGCTGGTTCCAGAGCGCCATCGGCACTGCGAGGGGGACGAAGACCCACGCGGCGGTGACCACGAGCGCCCCGGTCGGTATCCGCTCGATGAGCCAGGGCGCGGCCAGGGCACCGAGGACGCCGCCGAGCCCCGCTGCGGTCGAGACCAGGCCGATGACGGCCGGCGACACGCCGTCTTGGACCATGCGCAGGATCGCCACGAAGAACATCGCGTTCACGAGCAGGTTCGCCAGCGCGCCGTACGCCGCCGTCGCCCGGAAGTACGGCCAGGCCAGGATGAAGCGGATGCCCTCGCCGACGTCTTGGAGCGGCTTGCGGGGCGGCCCTTCGCGACGGGGTGCGGACAGGTCGGTGCGCAGCCGGCCGAGCATCACCCACGAGACTGCGAAGGAGATCGCGTCGAAGGCGAACGGCACCCAGCGAGCCACGCCGTACAGGACACCGCCCAACGGGCCGCCGGCCAGCGAGGCGATGTGCTGGCGGGCCTGGCTCTGGCTCAGCGCCGTGGACAGCTCGTCCGGACGCACCACGGACCGGATCGAGGAGATCTCGGCCGGGGCGGCGAGCCCGCCGGCGGCGCCGGTCAGCAGGGCCACCGCGACCAGGTGCGGGACGGTCAGGACGCCGAGCGCACCGGCTGCCGCGAGCGAGGTGTACAGCAGGACGCCGGCGCCGCTCGCCGTCCGCATGAGCAGACGACGGTGCACGCGGTCGGCGAGGACGCCCGCGGGGAGCAGGGCGCCGCACAGGCCCAGCAGGAACGCCGCCTCGGCGACCGCAGCCCAGAGCGCCGAGCCGCTGATGGCGTAGGTCACCAGGGGGAAGACGAACATGCTGACGTTGCTGCCCAGGTCGCTGATGGTCTGACCCGTCCAGAGGATGGTGAAGTCGCGGTTCCTGGCGAGGGAGCGGTAGCCGGTCATATGCGCAACGGTACGTGCGCAACTATCAATGCGCAAGTATATGTGCGCAACAGTTCGTGCGAATTTCCGATAGCCTGGTGCCGTGGCCGAGATCCCCAAGCTGACCGACGTCCGGATGCTGCGCGGGATCGCCCACCCGATGCGCAACCGGATCCTGGAGGAGATGGGCGCCGGCGGTCCGATGCGGGCCGCTGACGTGGCCGAGCGGATGGGCATCCCGGCCAACCAGGCGTCGTTCCACCTCCGTCAGCTGGCGAAGTACGGGCTGGTCGAGGAGGCCCCGGAGCTGGCCCGCGACGGCCGCGACCGCGTGTGGCGGGTGGTCCACGAGAGCGGGCTCAGCGTCAACCTCGAGGATCTGACCGGTCAGGACGGCGGCAAGGCGGCGATCCGGGTGTTCCGCCAGCAGTGGACCGCCGAGGCGCACGCGGCGATCGACCGCGCCGACCGGCCCGAACGCCAGAAGGACGCCATGGTCGCGGTCAGCACCCACGCGATGCGGCTGACCAAGGCGGAGGCGAAGGTGCTGGCCCAGGAGATCAACGACCTCCTCGACGGGTGGCGGGAGAAGAAGAAGACCACGCCCGGCCGAACGTACGAGGTGCTCTGGGTGCTCCAGCCGGCTCCGGAGCTCGAGTCCTAGGCTGGTCCGGTGCCCGTTCGACTCCGCCCCGCTGCGGCGGGTGAGGTGGCCACTGCCCTGGCGGCCTCCCCGCGGACCGAGGAGCAGACCCGGCTGCTGGTCAAGCACTTCCTCGCCGTCCTCGGCGATCGCGCGCCCGGGCGTTCGGTGGAGGTCCGCGTACCGCCGTACGCCGCGGTGCAGGCCGTCGAGGGGGTCCGGCACACCCGGGGTACGCCGCCGGCAGTCGTCGAGACCGACGCGGACACGTGGCTCGCGCTGGCGACCGGGGCGCTCACCTTCGCCGAGGCCGAGGCAGCCGGTCGGCTGCGCGCGAGCGGGGAGCGCGCCGACCTCACGTCGTACCTCCCACTGACGGACCCGACGTGATCGCCAGTGTGCCGTTGGCCGCGCTGGCCGAGGCGGCCGGTCCGGTCGACGGGGTCGAGTACGTCGTGTGGGACGGTGCCGGTCCGCCGCCGCGCGAGGACATCGAGCTGGTGGTGCTCGACTACCGCGCGCCGCGGCGGACCCTCGACCAGCTGGATGCACTGCCGGCCCTCGCGGTCCTGCAGACCCAGACGGCCGGCGTCGACGGGATCGTGGGGCACCTGCCCGACGGCGTGCTCCTCTGCAACGCGCGCGGCGTGCACGACGACGCGACGGCGGAGCTCGCGCTGGGGCTGACGATCGCTTCGCTGCGGGGGATCGACCGGGCCGTCCGCGAGCACGGGCACTGGGGGCGCGGCCCCGGACAGCGGTCGCTGGCCGACAGCCACGTCACCGTGCTGGGGTACGGGTCGATCGGGCGCGCCCTCACCTCGCGCCTGCTGGCGTGTCGGGCTCACGTGACCGCGGTCGCGACCTCACCGCGCGACGACGACCTGGTGGGCTCGGTGGTGACCGCCGCCGACGTCGACTGGGCCGCCCAGCACGTCGTGGTCGTCGTACTTCCCCTCACCGACGCCACCCGCCACGTCGTCGACGAGGCGTTCCTCGCCGGTCTCTCCGACGGCACCCTGGTGGTGAACGTCGGCCGCGGGCCCCTGCTGGACACGTCCGCGGTGATCGCCGAGGCCGGCCGGCTGCGGTTCGCCCTCGACGTCACCGACCCCGAGCCGCTTCCCGACGGCCACCCGCTCTGGTCCGCGCCCGGGGTGATCGTGACTCCCCACGTCGCCGGAGGTACGACGGCGATGCTCCCCCGGATGGCCGCCCTGTTACGTGACCAGCTCACCCGCTACGTCGCCGGCGACCCCCTGCGCAACCTCGTCTGAGGCCCGACATGTCAGGGGTTCCCTGAACCTGACGGGCACTCCTCGGGCCGACATGTTCAGGAATCCCCGGTCAGCCGGGGATCCCTTGGCGCCTCAGCCCCCGAACGACTCCATCACCGCGCGGAAGGCCTCGACGAGGAGGTCGATGTCCTCGTCGGAGGCGACGAGGGGCGGGGCGAGGCGGACGGTCTGGCCGTGGGCTTCCTTGGCGAGCACGCCGTGGCCGAGCAGGGCCTCGGTGACCTCGCGGCCGGTGGCCACGCCGTCGGTGATGTCGATGCCGCACCACAGGCCACGGATGCGTACGGCGTCGAACCCGTTGCCGACCAGCGGCGCGAGGCCGGCGTCGAGACGGGCGCCGAGGCGCACCGCGGCGGCCTGGAACTCGCCGGTCTGCAGCATCGCGACCACCTCGCGACCGATGGCTGCGGCCAGCGGGTTGCCGCCGAAAGTCGAGCCGTGGCTACCGGGAGTGATCACGTCGAGGACGCGGTGGTCGGCGGCGATCGCGGAGACGGGGTACAGCCCACCACCGAGCGCCTTGCCGAGGATGTAGATGTCGGGGACGACATCCTCGTGGTCGCAGGCGAACGTCGTACCGGAGCGGCCGAGGCCCGACTGGATCTCGTCGGCGACCATCAGCACGTCGGTCTCGTCGCAGAGCGCACGTACCTCGCGGAGGAAGCCCTCCGGCGGGATGATCACGCCACCCTCGCCCTGGATCGGCTCGAGCAGGACGGCGACCGTGGTCTCGTCGATCGCGGCGCGAACGGCGGCTATGTCGCCGTACGGCACCATCCGGAAGCCGGGCGTGTACGGCGCGTAGCCGGTTGTCGCGTCCGAGTCGTTGCTGAAGCTGACGATGGTGGTCGTGCGGCCGTGGAAGTTGCCCTCCATCACCACGATCGAGGCCTGCGCCTCGGCGACGCCCTTGACCTCGTAGCCCCAGCGGCGGCTGACCTTGATCGCGGTCTCCACGGCCTCGGCGCCGGAGTTCATCGGCAGGATCAGGTCCTTGCCGGTCAGCTCGGCCAGGTCGCGCGCGAACGGCCCGAGCTGGTCGTTGTAGAAGGCGCGGCTGGTCAGCGTCAGCTTGCTCAGCTGCTCGGTCGCGCGGGCGACCAGGCGCGGGTGGCCGTGGCCGAAGTTGAGGGCGGAGTAGCCCGCCAGGCAGTCGAGGTACCTCTTGCCGTCGACGTCGGTCACCCACGCGCCCTCACCGGACGCGAGCACCACCGGCAGCGGGTGGTAGTTGTGGGCGGCGTAGGTCTCGGTCAGCTCGATGTGGGCCTCGGTGTTGTCGACCGGGCGGGCCGGCTCGACGGCCTCGTTCAGGGCGGTGCTGGTCATGGCGCCATCCTCGCCCATGGACCCTCCGGATTCCAAAAGATTGTCTGACAAAATCGAGCGTGTCTTCCGGCGAGTTCTGAGGTCGATAGGTTGGCCGCATGGTGACGACACCCACGACCGACGAGCTCCGCGCGAAGGTGGCCGGGGTACTGCCCGGCGTACGCCGCGACCTCGAGGCCTTGGTGCGGATCGAGTCGGTGAGTGCCGACCCGGAGCGGGCGGGGGAGGTACGGCGCAGCGCCGAGGCCGTGGTGGCCTTGCTGGAGGCCGAGGGATGCGCGACACGCATCGCCAGTGCCGACGGCGGAGCCCCCGCGGTGATCGCGCACAAGAAGGGGCCGGACGGCGCGCCGACCGTGCTGCTGTACGCCCACCACGACGTCCAGCCGGAGAACGACCACGCCGACTGGGACTCCCCGCCGTTCGAGCCGACGGAGCGTGGCGACCGCCTCTACGGACGCGGGTCCGCCGACGACAAGGCCGGCATTGCCACCCACCTCGCGACCCTCCGGATCTTCGGCGACGACCTCCCGGTGAACCTGGTGTTCTTCATCGAGGGCGAGGAGGAGGTCGGCTCCGAGACCCTGCCGGCGCTGCTGAAGGAGAACCTCGAGGACCTCCGCGCCGACGTCATCGTGATCGCGGACTCCGGCAACTGGGACATCGGCGTGCCCGCCCTGACCACCTCGCTCCGGGGCCTGGTCCGGATGGACGTCGAGGTGCGGACCCTGACCCACGCGGTGCACTCCGGCATGTGGGGCGGTCTGGTCCCCGACTCGCTGATGACCCTTGCCCGCCTCATCTCGACGCTGCACGACGACCGCGGCAACGTCGCAGTGGACGGTCTGCTCTCCGGCCCCGCCGCCGACGTGGACTACCCCGAGGCGCGGCTGCGCGCCGAGTCCGGCGCCGTGCCCGGGATCGAGTGGATCGGCGAGGGCTCGACCGTCGAACGCCTCTGGACCAAGCCCTCGCTCTCGATCACCGGCCTCGACGGCCCGAAGGTCGCCGGTGCTTCGAACACCCTCGTGCCTTCCGCCCGCTGCCGCATCTCCATGCGGGTAGCCCCGGGTGACACCACCGAGAACGCCGTCGCCCGGCTCACCGAGCACCTGGAGAAGCACGTCGCCTGGGGTGCCGAGCTGACCATGACGGTGGTCGACACCGGCGAGGCCACCCAGATCGACGCGACCGGTCCGGCGTACGACGCCGCGCGCTCGGCGTTCGCCGACGCCTGGGACGGCACCGCGCCGGTCGACATGGGCGTAGGCGGGTCGATCCCGTTCATCGCCGAGTTCCTCGAGGCGTTCCCGGAGGCGTCCGTGCTGGTGACCGGCGTCGAGGACCCCGACACCCGCGCCCACGGCGCCAACGAGGGCCTGCACCTGGCCGAGTTCGAGAAGGTGCTGCTCGCCGAGGCCCTGCTGCTCCGCAACCTCGGCTAGCTCGGAGGTCTCGAGACGGGACTTCGTCCCTCCTCGACCAGCGGTTGGAACTACGCCGTCACGGCGTACAGGAAGCACTGCGGAAGCACGGTGCGCACGTGCACGGCGCCCACGTCCGGGAGCGCCAGCAGCTTCTCGACGTACGGCGCCAAGCTCCTCGTCGCCGACCAGGGTGTTGTGCTCGTAGTTCATGGTCCCGTCCGGTCGGTAGGTCCTCAGCACCCGCGGACCGCGGCTGAGCTCCGCGGGCAGGACGTCCTCGTCGGGTCCCCCGCACGGCTCGGCGTGCACGTAGACCGGCCCGACCTCGCGCCACGGCGACGGTCCGTCGAGCGGCGCGTAGGAGATGAGGGCGATCGACTCGCCCTCCCGGGCGTACCTCAGGCAGCAGCGCAGCGGCTCACCGTCGCCGGTGGCGGGGTACGGCGCGAAGGCGTTGCCGTGCCCGTCCTCACCGCTCCGGCGGATCGCGTCGAGGACGTCGGGACGGATGGCGTGGATCGTGGTCATGCCCACAGCCTGCCCGGGTCCACCGGTCGGATCTCGCGGGAATCGGACGCGACAACAGGTCAACTTGGTTGACGAGTCGCCGCCGGCGATCTACCCTGATCGTCAACCACATTGACGAAAGCGAGCGACGAACATGACCGTGCTCACCGCCCCAGAGAGCCACACCCACGACCTCGGGGGCACCCGCTTCACGTCCCTGGCCACGCCGAGCCGGGGTAGCGCCGAGACCTCGGTCTGGTTGGTGGAGATCGACGCCGGCGTACCCGCCACGCCGCACTCGCTGACACGCGAGGAGGTGTTCGTCGTCCTCGACGGGGAGGCGGGCGTCGTGGTCGACGGCGTGGCCGGTGTGGCCCGCAGCGGCGACGCGATCGTCGTACCTCCCGGCGTCGACTTCCAGATCTCCAACGGCGGCGAGTCCGTGCTCCGTCTGGTGTGCTGCCTGCCGGTCGGCGGCCAGGCGGTCACCACCGACGGTCGGTTCACGCCCCCCTGGGCGCAATGACAAGGGCGATCACGCAACCCGTGACGCCGGTCCCGCTGGCCAGGTTGCTGGTGGTGGCCTACCGGCAGCTGATCGACGGGCTCCACACCAGGCTGGCCGAGGCGGGCTGGGACGACGTGCGGCCGTCGTACGGGTTCGTCCTCCTGAGCCTGCGCGACCGCGAGTCGTCCGTCTCCGACCTGGCCGGCCTGATGGGCGTCAGCAAGCAGGCGATGTCCAAGCTGCTCGACCAGATGGCCGCGGGCGGGTACGTGACGCGGGTGACCTCGACCGCCGATGCCCGTCTGCGCACGGTCGCGCTGGCGCCACGGGGCCATCGGCTGCTGGCCGTCGTCGAGGGGATCTACGCCGAGCTCGAGTCGGACTGGGCAGAGGTCGTCGGCGGGAAGGACCTCGAGCGGCTGCGGGGGACGTTGACCACGGTCGTGCTCGCGGCCAACGAGGGGAGGTTCCCGCCCGTGCGACCAGGTGTCTGAGGAGTGCCCAGCACCACCAGGCCGGCCCGCTCCCACGGCCGGTCGGCGGCGAAGAACGGCTCCTCCTCGGTCATCCAGTCGTCCCAGAACGCCTCGGCCTCGTCCGGGGTGCGGGTGCCGTACGACGCGTCGCGGACCAGCGCCCGTGCTCGTGCCAGGGTCCGGTCCGACTGCACCCACACGACCAGGTCCGCCAGCCCGGCCAGCTCGGCGCGGCCGGCGCCGCTCCCCTCGATCACGAGGGGCCGCTCGCCCGCCGCCTCGATGGCGCCCGGTCGGTCGTGCGCCGCCCATCCCGGCGGCCGGTAGCTCACGTCGCCGCCGCCTTGCCACGGGCCGATCACCCCGCCGACGAGCAGGTCGTCCCATCCGAAGCGCGAGTGCTCCCAGGCCACGTCGTCGGTGTGCACCAGCGAGGCGCCGAGGAGCTCCGCGAGATGTCCGGAGAACGTGGTCTTGCCGCCGCCACCTCGTCCGTCGACCAGCACGAGTGACGGGCGCCCGACGAGCGCGAGCAGCCCGGGGTCGTCCACCGCCCGCCACGGTCCGAGGTCCGGCTCCTCCGGGTGCAGGTCCATCAGCCCGCCCGCCGCTGCTCGAACAGCTCGTGGTGCCGCTCGTGCAAGGGCTTGGGGCGCCCGTCGGCGTCGACGCTCACCTCGACCACCCGCGACCGAGCCATCACCCGGTCCCCGTCGCGGATCTCCGACTCGAACGTCACCGACGTCCGACCGACGTCCGCGACGCGCGACCACACGTCGTACGGCTCCGGGCGCAGGTTCACCTGGCCCAGGTGCGCCATCTCCGAGCGCACCACGACCATGTCGACCGTCCCGGAGATGCGCGCCTCCTGGAAGACGCCGGTCATCACCTCGACCTGCGCCTCGTGGACGTAGTCGAAGTACCTCACGTTGTTGACGTGGCCCAGCAGGTCGACGTCGGAGAACCGCACCTGGATCGGCCGGTGGTACGCCGACTCCGTCCAGGGCGCAGGACGCGGCGGGCGTACGTCGGCGAACGGCGGGTCGTCGTACGTCGTCATCAGTCGCCCCCGCTCCTCGGGCGCCAGTCGTCGCGGTCGCCCCGCGGCGAACACGAACGGCGCCAGTGAGGTCGTCGCCCGCGCATGCACGCCGCTGGCCGTCGAGAGCTCGTAGCCCAACGTGAACGACGCGGCTCGTACGTCGCACGCCCACGTCTCCACTCGCAGGGGAGCGTCATCGAGCCGTACGGGCCGCAGGTACTCGACCACGGTCCGCACCACGACCAGGCCCTCGCCCGGGTTCGGGGTCGGGGAGGTGTCGTGATGCCGCAGCAGGTCGAGGCGCGCCTCCTGGAGGTAGTCGACGTACACGACGTTGCCGACCGTGCCGTCCCCGTGCAGGTCGGCGCGCCGGAGCTGGCACTCGTAGCTGTGCCGTGGGGAATCGGGTAGCACCGGACCAGACAAGCAGACGAGGCTGGGCGCCATGGGACTGCGCATGCAAGCCGTCATCGTCAACAGCCATGACCCCGGAGCGCTGGCCGAGTTCTGGGCCGCCGCGCTGGGCTGGCGGATCACCATCCGCGGCGACCCCGAATGGGGCATCGAGCCGCCCGAGGGCAGCCGTGAGGACAGCGTGGTGCCCGACATGCTCTTCATCCAGGTGCCCGATCCCAAGCAGGGCTTCAACCGCCTGCACATCGACCTCCGCCCCACCGGTGACGCGCCGGACCAGGCGGCCGAGGTCGCCCGCCTCGAGGCCCTCGGCGCCACGCGTGTCGACGTCGGGCAAATCATCGACGGGGGCAACGTCTCCTGGGTTGTGATGGCCGACCCCGAGGGCAACGAGCTCTGCGTCCTCGCGCCGTACCCGCCCGACCTCCGCGCCCAGTGGCAGGCCGTCCACGACGCCTACCAACCCGCCGCTCCGGGGTAGTCCCCCACGATCGTCATCATCGATCGGGGGTTTGATGATGATGTTCGTGGGGGACTATCCCATCGCCCCCGCAACCCGCCTGTCGGGAATCGGAGGGGAGCCGTCGAAGCGCCTAGACTGACCGCGTGCATCCCACGGGTCCACCGGCCACTCGAAAGGGCGGCGACGGACGGCTGACGCTGGCACTCGACCCGCAGGACCAGGGACCTCAGGACGCCTGCGGCGTGTTCGGGGTCTGGGCCCCCGGCGAGGACGTCGCGAAGCTGACGTACTTCGGCCTCTACGCCCTCCAGCACCGTGGCCAGGAGTCGGCCGGCATCGCGGTCAGCAACGGCCGGCAGATCCTCGTCTACAAGGACATGGGCCTGGTCTCGCAGGTCTTCGACGAGTCGACGCTCTCCAGTCTGGTCGGCCACATCGCCATCGGCCACTGCCGCTACTCGACCACGGGTTCGAGCTCCTGGAAGAACGCCCAGCCGACCTTCCGCGCCAGCCACGGCGGGTCCATCGCGCTGGGCCACAACGGCAACCTGATCAACACCCACGAGCTCAAGCAGATGGTCGAGGCGCTCCCCAAGGAGCAGGACGAGCTCGACCTCCACCTGCGGCAGGCCGAGGAGAGCTCCACCAACGACACCGGCCTGGTCACCGCGCTGCTCGCGCACCACCCGGACACCACCCTCGAGCAGCGAGCGCTCGAGGTGCTCCCCCAGCTCGAGGGGGCCTTCTCGTTCGTCTGGATGAACGAGGACACCGTGTACGCCGCCCGCGACCCGCAGGGCATCCGCCCGCTGGTCCTGGGCCGGCTCTCGCGCGGCTGGGTCGTCGCCAGCGAGGACGCCGCCCTGGCCACCGTCGGCGCCAGCCGGGTCCGCGAGGTCGAGCCCGGCGAGCTGATCGTCATCGACGAGAACGGCCTGCGCTCCCACAAGTTCGCCGAGCCGGAGCCGAAGGGCTGCGTGTTCGAGTACGTCTACCTCGCACGCCCCGACGCCACCATCGCCGGCCGCAACGTCCACGAGGCGCGGGTCGCGATGGGTCGTCAGCTGGCCATCGAGCACCCCGTCGACGCCGACCTCGTGATGCCCGTCCCCGAGTCGGGCACGCCGGCGGCGGTCGGGTTCGCCGAGCAGTCCGGCATCCCCTACGGCCAGGGCTTCGTGAAGAACGCCTACGTCGGCCGCACCTTCATCCAGCCCAGCCAGACGCTGCGGCAGCTCGGCATCCGGCTCAAGCTCAACGCGCTCGAGCACATGATCCGCGGCCGGAGGGTGATCGTCGTCGACGACTCGATCGTCCGCGGCAACACCCAGCGCGCCCAGGTGCGGATGCTCCGCGAGGCCGGCGCCCTCGAGGTGCACGTGCGCATCTCGAGCCCGCCGGTGAAGTGGCCGTGCTTCTACGGCATCGACTTCGCCACCCGCGCCGAGCTGATCGCCAACGGCCTCGACGTCGACGAGATCGCCGCCAGCGTCGGCGCCGACTCGCTGGGCTACATCTCGCTCGAGGGCATGATCGAGGCGACCGGCCAGGCCGAGGACAACCTGTGCGCGGCCTGCTTCACCGGCTCGTACCCGATCGAGCTGCCCGACGAGCGCCTGCTCGGCAAGCACCTGCTGGAGACCTCGTCGTACTCCGCCGCTCTGCCGGTCCTCAACAACCCCTGATCCCAGGAGCCATCGTGACCGACGCGTACGCCGCCTCCGGCGTCTCCATCGAGGCCGGCGACAAGGCCGTCGAGCTGATGAAGGTCTGGGTCGAGAAGGCCAGCCGGCCCGAGGTGATCGGCGGCATCGGCGGGTTCGCGGGTCTCTTCGACGCCAGCGCGCTGAAGAAGTACGACCGGCCCTTGCTGGCCACCTCCGCCGACGGCGTGGGCACCAAGGTCGCCATCGCGCAAGCGATGGACAAGCACGACACCATCGGCTTCGACCTGGTCGGCATGCTCGTCGACGACCTGGTCGTCTGCGGCGCCGAGCCGCTCTTCCTCACCGACTACATCGCCACCGGCCGGGTCGTCCCCGAGCGGATCGCGGCGATCGTCAAGGGCATCGCCGAGGCCTGCGTCGAGGCCGGCTGCGCCCTGATCGGTGGCGAAACGGCCGAGCACCCGGGCTTGCTGGAGCCCGACGAGTACGACGTGGCCGGCTCGACCACCGGGGTCGTGGAGGCCGACCGGCTGCTCGGCCCGGGTCGGGTCCGCCCCGGCGACGTCGTCGTGGCCATGGCGTCGAGCGGGCTGCACTCCAACGGCTACTCCCTGGTCCGCCACGTGCTGCTGAACACGGCTGGCTGGGCCCTCGACCGTGACGTACCCGAGCTCGGCCGCACCCTCGGTGAGGAGCTGCTCGAGCCGACCCGGATCTACGCGAAGGCCTGCCTCGACCTCGCGGCCCGTACCGAGACCCATGCGATGTCCCACGTCACCGGCGGCGGCCTGGCCGCCAACCTGGCGCGAGTGATGCCGGTCGAGGTGAGCGCGACCATCGACCGCGCCACCTGGACGCCCGCGCCGGTCTTCGACCTGGTGCGCCAGGTGGGCGACGTACCCCTCGAGGACCTCGAGATGACGCTGAACTGCGGTGTCGGCATGGTCGCCCTGGTCGCCGCCGGCGCGGCGGACGAGGCCGTCCGGCTGCTCGCCGAGCACGACGTCCGCGCCTGGGTGGCAGGGGAGGTCACGGCGGCGCCTGGGGCCGACGTCGCCCTCGTCGGCGCACATCCCGGGTGGTGAGCCCTGGTCGATGGTCTGGGCGCGCCGAAATCTCGGACCATGTGTGCCGGAACAGCCCGGCACCAGGTAGCGTTGGGGCTACGACAGAGACCGATCAGACCGGTGTGCCCGCTCGAGCGTGAGCCCCGGCCAAGTGCGAGGGGGCGACCCTATGGGGCGCGGCCGAGCTAAGGCGAAGCAGACGAAGGTCGCCCGCGACCTGAAGTACCAGACTTTCGAGACGGACTTCGGGGCGTTGGCGAAGGAGCTACACGGCGACGAGGTCGACGGCGAGGAGCAGGACGACGGTCCCGACCTCGACCAGTGGTCCGACTACGCCGAGCCCCGGCGCGACTGACTGCTCGGCTGGTCGAGCCCTGAGGCCGTACACGGCCGAGCGCGTCGAGACCCGGTGACGATTCCGGGGTCTCGACACGGGCTCGCCCAGGGGCTCGCCCGGCTCGACCAACGAACGCGGCCTCTACCTCGGGTAGACCCCGCGCAGCCGCCCCGGCGTCGCGCATCCGGCGCTCGGCGAGCCGGTCGGGCTGCTCCGCTGGTCGAGCCGTGAGGCCGTCCACGGCCGAGCGTGTCGAGACCAGGTGACGATTCCGGGCTCTCGACACGGGCTCGCCCAGGGGCTCGCCCGGCTCGACCAACGAGCGCGTCCTCTACCTCGGGTAGACCCCGCGCAGCCGCCCGACGTCGCGCATCCGGCGCTCGGCGAGCCGGTCGGGCTGCTCCCTCGCTGGTCGAGCCGTGAGGCCGTCCACGGCCGAGCGTGTCGAGACCGGGTGACGATTCCGGGGTCTCGGCACGGGCTCGCCCGGCTTGATCGCCCGGCTCGACCAACGAACGCGGCCTCTACCTCAGGTAGACCCCGCGCAGCCGCCCCGACGTCGCGCATCCGGCGCTCGGCGAGCCGGTCGGGCTGCTCCCTCGTTGGTCGAGCCGTGAGGCCGTCCACGGCCGAGCGTGTCGAGACCCGGTGGCGATTCCGGGGTCTCGGCACGGGCTTGCCCAGGGGCTCGCCCGGCTCGATCGCCCGGCTCGACCAACGAACGCGGCCTCTACCTCAGGTAGACCCCGCGCAGCCGCCCGACGTCGCGCATCCGGCGCTCGGCGAGCCGGTCGGCCGCGATCGCCGGAGGTACGCCGTCGGTGCGGGCCAGCTCGAAGACACGGCAGGTGGTCTCGAAGATCTGGCTCGCCCGCTGCTTGGCACGCTCGAAGGAGAATCCCTCGAGCTCGTCGGCCACCTGGATCACGCCACCGGAGTTCACGCAGTAGTCGGGCGCGTAGAGGATGCCGCGCTCCTCGAGCCGCTTCTCGACGCCCGGGTGCGCCAGCTGGTTGTTCGCCCCGCCGCAGACGATCCGAGCCGTCAGCGTCTCCACCACGTCGTCGGTGAGCGCGCCGCCGAGGGCGTTGGGCGAGTAGACGTCGAGTCGCTCGGCCAGCAGGGCCTCGGTCGAGGTGACCACGCGCGTGCCGGGGTGCTCCTCGCGCACCCGCAGCACCGCCTCGGCGTTCACGTCGGTGACGACCACCGCGGCGCCGTCCTCGGTGAGGTGGCGGACCAGGTGCCGCCCGACCTTGCCGACGCCGGCGACCCCGACGGTGCGCCCCGACAGCGTGGGCTCTCCCCACGTCGCCTCGGCGGATGCGCGCATGCCCTGGAAAACGCCGTACGCCGTGAGCACCGAGGAGTCGCCGGCGCCGCCGTGGGCGACGGTCCGGCCGGTGACGAAGTCGCACTCGCGGGCGACGACGTCCATGTCGACCGAGAAGGTGCCGACGTCGCAAGCGGTGAGGTAGCGACCGTTGAGCGACTGAACGAAACGGCCGTAGGCCCGCAGCAGTGCCTCGGTCTTCGCGGTCGTCGGGTCGCCGATGATCACGGCCTTGCCGCCGCCGAGGTCGAGGCCGGCGAGGGAGTTCTTGTAGGTCATCCCGCGGGAGAGGTTGAGGACGTCGCGCAGGGCGTCGTCGGTCGAGGCGTAGGGGTAGAACCGGGTGCCGCCCAAGCCGGGGCCGAGAACCGTGCTGTGCAGCGCGATGATGGCTCGGAGGCCGCTCGCGGGGTCGTTGCAGAAGACGACTTGTTCGTGCTCGGCGCCACGTTCGAAGACGTCGGTCATGGGAACCACTTTCTGGCAAGCCGCGACGGGTGGGCGGCGGGGATGAGGTGGTGTCGCCCGGTCCTGGATCGCAGTCCCTGAGCGTCTCCCCAGGGTAGGGCAGCCGCTATTGGAACGAGGACACGACAGCGTACGAGGCGCCGAACATCGCCAGCGCCACGACGATGCACAGCAGCGCCATGAGGGCAGTCGGCACACCGGCGCGGGAGCGCCGCGGCGGCGGCACGGTTGTCCGCGGCCGCAGCCCGACGATGGTGGAGCTGCCCACGGCGTCGGGCGCCGTGGCCATCAGGGCCTCGACGAAGGATGCGATGTCCGGCCACCGGTCCTCGCGGTCCGGCGCCAGACCGCGCAGGATCGCCTCGTCCACCTCAGGAGACACCTCGACGAACACCGAGGGCGCCGGCGGCAGCTTGGCGTGCGTCAGCTCGCGCACGCCACCGTCGCGGGCGACGTGCCCGGTCAGGAGGTGGTAGGCGACGGCCGCCAGACCGTGCACGTCGGCGCGCTCGTCGATGCCGCCACCGGTCGCCTGCTCGGGGGCCATGTACGCCGGGGTGCCGACCACCTCGGTCAGCCCGCTGGCGTGGATGAGGGCCTTGGCGACGCCGAGGTCGGCGACCATCACGCGCTCGCGGCCGAGGCCGTCGCTGGCGAGCAGCAGGTTCTGCGGCTTGATGTCACGGTGCACCACACCCTTCGCGTGCAGCACCGCGAGCCCGTCGCCGGCCTGGGCGACGAGCTGGACGACCCGCTCGAGCGGCGAGCGGCCCTCGGAGAGCAGGTCGGCGATGGTGCCGCGGTCGGCGTAGGTCATCACGAAGTACGGCGTGGCGGCCGCGTCGTCAGTGACGCCGACGTCGTACACGCGGACCACGTGGTCGCTGTCGGCCGCCCGCAGGATGCGGGCCTCCTCCAGGAACCGCTCGCGGATGTCGATCCGCTGCGCCCAGTTGTCGGCGAGCGCCTTCACGGCGACGTCGGAGCGCAGCTCGTCGTCTCGGAACAGCCACACCGAGGAGAAGCCCCCCACGCCGAGTCGATCGACCCGGTGGAGTCGGCCGAGACGTTCGGGGAGGGACACGCTCGGTATTGTGCCCTCCACACAGCAGGCAAGCTCGGGGAGACACGTGGAACAGGATCGAGTCCGACTCGAGACGCGAGACGACGAGCGCGTCGACCTCGACGCGCTCGCCCTGGCTGCCGCCGAGGGCGACTCGGATGCTCTCGACGCTCTGCTTGCCGAGGTCCAGCCGCGGGTGCGCCGGATCTGCGGCCGGATGCTGCTGTACCCGCAGGACGCCGAGGAGGCGTGCCAGGACGCCCTGATGCTGGTGGCCACCCGGATCCACACCTTCGCCGGGCGGTCCAAGTTCACCACGTGGCTGCACGCGGTGGCCGCCAACAGCGCGCGGTCGACCTACCGCACGCTCAAGCGGCGCTCGGCGGAGCTGCCCAGCGACGACCTGCCGTCAGATCCCGACCCGCGCACCACGAGCGTGATCGCGGGCAGCCGGCTGGACCTGCTCGATGCCCTCGAGGTGCTCGCTGCCAGTCACCCGATGCTGGTCGAGGCCCTGGTGCTGCGCGACATCGAGGAGCTCGACTACAGCGAGATCGCGCTGCTGCTCGACCTGCCGCTCGGCACCGTGAAGTCGCGTATCCACCAGGCCCGCAAGACCATCCAGCCGCTGCTCATCGTGAAGCTGTAGCCACCACGAGGTCCCCGTGGGTGCCGTATCCCACGAGGTCGCCGCCCGTGCGGGTGCCGTCGAACATCAGCAGCGCCCAGCCGTCCGGCGTCTCGACGAGGGTCGGCCACGGGATGTTGGTGGGGTACGGCGCGTCGAGCGACCCGACCTGCTCCAGCGCCAGGTCGAAGACCGGGAAGGCGCTCTGTCGGCCGCGCGGCCCCTTGCGCCCGTCGCTGGCGACCAGCCGCCACTCCCCGTCCAGCCGGAGCAGGGTCGGCCCCTCGGTCGCCGTCCGGCCGGGGGCGGCCGCGACGAAGGAGAGGTTGTCGAGGTCGGGACCGCCCGCGAGGACGGGATGGAACCGGAAGAACCTCGTGGCGCTCACGAAGCCCACCAGCCACGTGCCGTCGGTGCGCACCAGGTGCGGGTCCCAGGTGCCGACCGACCGGAGGTCGCCGGTCGGCAGGTGCAGGGCTCGGGTGTCGAGGAGGTGGCGGCCGTGGGTCAGGTCGGCGGTCGTCTCGGCGAGCGTGGTCGTGACCGTGGCGTCCTTGTGGGCGCGCTCGAAGTCGCCCCAGGTGCTGGTGGCGACCAGCCACCGGTCCCCGTCTGTCGACCTGTCACGGAGCAGGTGCGTCGCGTGGTCGCCGTACGCCCCGGGCCGGTCGGGCCTCCGGAAGAAGAGGTCTGCGCGGTGCTCGAGGCTCCAGCCGTCCGGGTCGACGGCCCACACGCCGGTGTGCGCGGCGTCGAAGAAGCCGGGGCCCGCGTGGGTGGCCGTGACGAGGAGGTGAGAGCCGTCGCGCACGGGCATGCCGTCGGCCTCGGTGACGAGGCGTACGTCGCGCAGGCCCAGCTGTCCGAAGGCGCCGGCCTCGACTTGGCCGTTGCCGTTCGCCTCGACGTGCAGGGCGGCCGTGAAGGCCTCGGAGCGAGGGTCCAGCCGGTCGGCCAGGTCGTGGCGGGCGCGCGCCACCCAGCGCCCGGCCTCCTTCGCGAAGGCCGTGAGCTGGGTGCCGGTCAGGGTCAGGCCGAGGGCTTCGGGCGCGGCCGGGAGCCGGCCGAACCGCCGGCTGCGGTGCCGGGTCGTCCGGCCACCCGTGGTGACCCGCAGGCCGATCGCGTCGCCGTCCAGCTCGACCGCCAGGCCGACCTCGCCGCTGGTCAGCGCGACCTCGCCCGCGCCGACAGCCGTTGCCGCGGCGTACGGCGCGGGCTGCGGCAGCGCCCAGGTCCCCGGGCCGTCCTCGCGCACGGCCACGAAGCCCGGCGCGACGAGCGCCACCGGCCGCCGGCGCGCGACGATCTCGAAGCGGCCGGGCACGGGCTCAGTCTGGCAGCAGCTACTGTGCGCGGCATGACTCCCGCTGACCTGCTGATCGACGCCTTCGGGCGGATCCGCGACCTCTGCCACCGGGTGCTCGACGGCCTCGACGAGGAGGCGCTGACCCTCCGGCCCGCCCCGGACGCGAACTCCATCGGCTGGCTGGTCTGGCACCTGCTGCGCGTGCAGGACGACCACGTCGCGGACGTGGCCGGCACCGAGCAGGTGTGGACGGCGCAGGGTTTCGCCGAGCGGTTCGCGCTGCCCTACGACGACGCGGACGCGACGGGGTACGGACAGTCGCCCACGGACGTCGCCGCGTTCGCCGCCTCGGCCGACCTGCTGGCGGACTACGCGGACGCGGTCACCGAGGCAACGCTCGGCTACCTGAAGGGCGTTTCGGCCGACGACCTCGACCGGGTCGTCGACACCTCGTGGGACCCTCCCGTGACCCTGGCCGCCCGGTTGGTCAGCGTGGTCAGCGACGACCTGCAGCACCTGGGCCAGGCGTCGTACGTGAAGGGTCTGGACCGCGGCTGACCACTCGGTCGGACGACGCCGCGAGCCGGGGTCACCCGGGCGCAAGACACACCCTGGGTCACCCCGGCCGGCGTGCTCAGACGCGCGCGGTGCTGCGCCGCTGGATCGCCATCCAGACCAGCAGGGCGATGACGGCGCCGATGATCGACCCGAGGATGCCCGCGGGCTGGAGGAAGCCGTCGTCGGAGTCCTTGCCGAAGAGCAGGTAGCCGAGGAAGCCGCCGACGAACGAGCCCACGATGCCGAGGCCGATCGTGGCCGCGACGGACATGTCCTGACGTCCTGGCACGAGCAGGCGGGCCAGGAAGCCCGCGATGGCGCCGACGATGATGATGGTGAGGATGAGTCCGAGCATGTGACTGCCTTTCGTGGCGTGGAGGGCGGAAGGCGCCCCTAGGGGTAGTTTCACCACCCTGGGGTAGGTGGTGGTACACCCCTAAGTGGGTTTAGTGTGTCGCCGGTGAGTGAGTCTCGAGGCCCCGTCCGCATCGCCATCGTGGACGACTACGACGTCGTGGTCGTCGGTGTCGCCTCCATGCTGGACCCCTACCGCGACCGGGTCCTCGTTGCCGAGCTGGACACGGAGCGTGCCGTCAAGGACACGGTGGACATCGCCCTGTACGACTCCTTCGCGCAGCCCGAGTCGGACCAGCAGGAGGTCAAGGTGCTGCTCGACAACCCCCGCGCCCGGCGGGTGGTGGTCTACACCTGGAACTTCCATCCCGAGCTGGTCTCGGCGGCCCGTGGCCTCGGTGTGAGCGGCTACCTGTCCAAGGCGCTGACGGCGCGTGAGCTCGTCGCGGCGCTGGAGGCGGTGCACGCCGGGGAGGTCGTCGTCACTGCCTCACCGAAGCGGGCGCGCACCCTGAGCAGTCTCGACTGGCCGGGGCGCCGGGAGGGTCTCAGCGACCGAGAGGCCGAGATCCTGGCGCTGATCACCCAGGGGAAGACGAACGCCGAGGTGGCGGCCCTGGTCTACCTCAGCCCGAACACCGTGAAGTCCTACATCCGGACCCTCTATCGCAAGATCGGCGTGACGAGCCGCACCCAGGCCGTTCTGTGGGGCGTGCGCAACGGGTTCCTCCCTGACCACCACCGCATCGAGCACTGGCGTGGCGGTCCCTAATGGTCACCAACGGAGATTCGTCGGGTGTCCCGCACTCCTGGCACGCACCTCGCTGCGTTGCCGTCGCTCGCGAGACGACCCGGTATGGCTTTGCTCCGGCGCCTTGCGATGCACGCACCAGGAGCACGGGCCACCCCCGACGAATCTCCGGCGGCAACCACTAGCTTGCGCCAGCATCTCGGCCGGGCGGTGGACGTGAAGGGGCCGCTGGGCGGCGGCTAGCCTGTGCGCACGGGCCTCTCGGCGGGTGTGGCCTAACCCCTTCGCCCAGGAGTGTCCGTGGAACGTCTTGCTCGGCTCGTCATGCGCCACCGGCTCGTGGTCAGCCTGTTCTGGCTGACCACCTTCATCCTCGGCGGCGTCGCCGCCGGCCAGCTGAGCGACCGGCTGACCCTCGACTTCTCCCTGCCGGGGCAGCCAGGCCAGAGTGCCGAGGACCAGCTGGTCAAGAGCTACGGGGCGAGCACGTTCGACACCTACGTCGCCGTGGTCACGGTCCCGGACGGGCAGACGGTCGCGGGCAGCGTCGACGCGGTGAACGGGGTCCTCGAGGCCACCGCCGCAGTCGTCCCGGGCGTGCTGGTCACCGACTACGCGACGACCGGCGACGAGGCGTTCATCGCCAACGACGGGCTGACGACGTACGCGCTGATCCAGGGGCCGCTGCCGACCTCCTTCGGGCCGGGCATCGAGGCCCAGCTCGAACCGGCCCTGACCCAGGCAGCGGACGAGGCCGGGCTGGAGAGCGGGCTGACGTCGTACGGCCTGCTGTCCGCCGGCGGTGACACCGAGGGACCGAGCGTGCTGGTCGAGACGCTCCTCGGTGCCGCGGGCGCCCTGCTCGTGCTGTTGTTCGTGTACGCGTCCTTCCTGGCGTTGCTGCCGCTGCTGATCGCGGCGGTCTCGATCCTCACGACGTTCCTGCTCGTGCTGGGGTTGACGACCTTCAGCGACGTGAGCTTCGTGGTGCAGTTCCTGATCTCGCTGATCGGCCTCGGTGTGGCCATCGACTACTCCCTCCTGCTCGTCTCGCGCTGGCGCGAGGAACGGGCCCACGGCCGCACCAACGAGGAGGCCGTGGTGGTGGCGATGCAGACCGCCGGGCACGCGGTCTTCGCGTCCGGGGTGACGGTGGCCATCAGCCTGGTCGCGCTGGTGGTGGTGCCCGTGCCGTTCCTGCGCAGCATGGGCATCGGCGGCATGCTCATCCCGCTGGTGAGCGTCGCGGTCGTGCTGACCCTGCTGCCGGCCATCCTCTCCAAGGTCGGACCGCGTATCGACTACCCGCGGATCCGCAAGGAGGGCGTCGCCTCGCGCGGCTGGACGGCCTGGGCGCGCGGCATCGTGCACCGCAAGTGGCTGGCTACCGGGGCGGCGCTCGTCATCCTGGTCCTGCTGATCTTCCCCATCGCCAGCCTCAAGATCGGCACGGCCGGCATCGACTCGCTGGCCCGCAGCGGCGCGGCGTACGACACCCTCTCCACCCTCCGCACCGCGGGCGTCGGCAGCGGGGTGCTCACCCCCATCGTGGTGCTCGTCGACCCCGACCAGGCCGACGCGGCCGCCGAGGCCGCCGGGGCGGTCGACGGCATCCAGCTCGCCGCCGTCGCCTCCGACCAGGGCGACATGGCCGTCGTCGAGGTGGTCCCGACCAAGGAGACGGTCGACAGCTCGGGCAACGAGGTGGTCGACGCCGTCCGGAGCTCGGTCGAGGGCGCCGTGGACGGCGAGGTCCTGGTGACCGGGGCCGGCGCCACCGTCGAGGACTACTTCACGGCGGTCTACGACAAGTTCCCCTACGTGCTCGCCCTGATCGCGCTGATCACCTTCGTGCTGCTGATGCGGACCTTCCGCTCGATCCTGCTGCCGGTCAAGGCGGTACTGCTCAACCTGGTCTCCCTGACCGCGGTCTTCGGCGCCGTCGTGTTCTTCTGGCAGCAGGGCCACGGCTCGGATCTGATCTTCAGCACGTCGGCGACCGGCGCCATCACGTTCTGGCTGCCGGTGGTGATCTTCGCGTTCCTGTTCGGGCTGTCGATGGACTACGAGGTGTTCATCCTGGCCAGGATGCGGGAGGAGTACGACGAGACCGGCGAGACCGCCGAGGCCGTGATCACCGGCCTCGGCCGGACCGGCCGGCTGGTCACCTCGGCGGCCCTCATCCTGTTCTTCGCCTTCGCGGCGCTCGCCTCGGCGCCGGGCACCGACATCAAGGTGCTCGGGACCGCGCTGGGCGTCGGGATCCTCATCGACGCGACGATCGTGCGCGCCCTCCTGGTGCCGGCCCTGGTCAGCCTGCTCGGCCGGTGGAACTGGTGGCTGCCCGCCGGGGTGGCGAAGATCCTCCGGGTGGAGCCGTCCCCGCTGAAGCCGCGCTCGTGACCGCCGCCGCATCGCTCGAACTGCTCCGCGGACCGTCGTGGAGCAACCGGCTGGCCGTCGCGCCGCTGACCAACAAGCAGAGCAACGCCGACGGCACGCTGGGCGACGACGAGCGTCGCTGGCTGGTGGCCCGGGCTCGGGGTGGCTTCGGGCTGGTGATGTCGTGCGCGACGTACGTCGCCCGGGAGGGGCAGGCTTGGGTCGGCCAGCTCGGGATCAGCGACGACCGGCACCTCCCCGGACTCGGCCGGCTGGCGGACGACGTACGGGCCGCCGGCGCGGTCTCGTCGGTGCAGCTGCACCACGGCGGCCTGCGGGCCGACTCGGCGGTCTCCGGCGTCCAGACCGTGGCGCCGTGGGCCGACCCGGCGAAGGGCGTCCGGGCGCTCACGACAGCGGAGGTGCACGCCGCCGTCGAGGCCTTCGTGTCCGCGGCCCGCCGGGCCGAGCGCGCGGGCTTCGACGGCGTCGAGGTGCACGGGGCCCACGGCTATCTCGTCGGCCAGTTCCTCGACGGCCGGCACAACCAGCGCGAGGACGGGTACGGCGCGTCTGCGGACGACCGGTCGCGGTTCCTGCTGGAGATCCTCGATGGCATCCGCCGGGTCACGGGCCCGGACTTCCAGCTCGGACTCCGGCTGTCACCCGAGCGGTTCGGGATCGACCTCGACGACGCCACGTCGCTGGTGACCACGGTGATGGCCGGCGGGCACCTGGACTACCTGGACCTGTCGCTCTGGGACGCCCGCAAGGGGCCCCACGGCCTGGAGGACGACGGCCTGCTGCTCGACCGCTTCGCCGCGCTGCCTCGCCACGGCGTACGGCTGGGGTACGCCGGCAAGATCCTGTCGGCCGCCGACGTGGCTTGGTGTCTCGAGCACGCCGCGGACTTCGTCACGATCGGGACCGGCGCGATCCTGCACCACGACTTCGCCCGCCAGGTGCTGGCGGACCCCACGTTCGTCAGTACGCCGCAACCGGTCACCCGCGCCCACCTCGAGGCGGAGTACACCGGCCCCGCGTTCGTGGAGTACCTCGCCACCAACTGGGACGACTTCGTGCACTAGGACTAGCCGGCAGGCACCGCGACCGCTGCCCTGGCGGCGGCGTGCGCGTGCGGACGTCGGCGTGGGCGGGTGCGGCCGTGAGTGCCGGTACGGCGAGGGTCGCCGCCACCGCCACCCCCGTCGCCACCCGCCGCAGCAGTGCGGTCGTCATGCTGGACCTCCCTGGTCGGGGAGCCTCCCGATCGGGCGTGCGTCAACCCCTACAGCGAGTAGGAGGTCCCGGGCGTTACATCGGTTCGCTCCGGGCTTCGGGTCGTGTGCCGCACGCAGCGCTATAGCGCGGCCTCAGGCACACAACCCGAGCTCATGGATGCTCAGGTGCTGGTTTCCTGCCCGTCGCGACGGCCCACGACCCGCTCGACGACGCGGGTCACCGGAGCCTCGAAGTGCCGGTCGAAGTTGCCTGTCAGGTCCTGGGTCACCTCGCCGTGCACCTCACGGGCCAGCTGTTCTTGTCGTTGCCGGTTCTGCGCACGCAGCAACACCCGATGCTCGTCCTTGAGGGCGCGGTACGTCGCCACGCACATGCCGATCATCACCAGGCTGAAGGGAAGGGCGGTGATGATGGCGCCGGTCTGCAGGGCGGCGAGACCGCCGGCGAGCAGGAGGGAGATGGCGACCACGCCCTCCATCGAGGCCCACAGCACCCGGCTCCAGGTCGGCGGGTCCGGGTTGCCTCCCGAGGCCAGCATGTCGACGACCAGCGAGCCCGAGTCGGAGGAGGTGACGAAGAAGATGGTGACCAGGATGATCGCGCCGACGGAGAGGATCACGCCGCCGGGGAGCCCTTGGAGCAGGTCGAAGAGCACGTTCTGGCTGATCAGGCTGCCGTCGTCCTCCAGCAGGTCACCCTGGCTCATCTGCTGGAAGATGGCCGCACCACCCAGCACCGAGAACCACAAGAAGGTCACGAGGGTCGGGACCAGGAGCACGCCGGCCACGAACTCCCGCACGGTGCGGCCGCGGGAGATCCTGGCGATGAACACACCCACGAACGGCGCCCAGGAGATCCACCAGCCCCAGTAGAACGTGGTCCACGAGCTCTGCCACACCTGGCCGTCGTTGCCCGAGAAGGCGCTGGTGTCGAAGCTGAGCCTCAGCACATTGGCGAAGTAGCCGCCGAGGTTCTGCACGAACTCGCGCAGGATGAAGAAGGTCTCGCCGAGGACCAGCACGGCCACCAGGAACACTCCCGCGAGCACCAGGTTGGCGTTGGAGAGCCACTTGATGCCGCGGCCGACCCCGCTGACCACCGAGCTTATCGCGAAGAGCGTGATCACGATGATCAGACCGACCAGCAGCAGGTTGCTCGGCTCGTCGAACACACCCAGGTGCACCAGGCCGGCCGAGACCTGCTGGACACCCAGCCCCAGGGAGGTCGCGACACCCGCGACGGTACCGACGATGGCCGCCACGTCGATGGCATCGCCGAGCCGTCCTCGCACGCGCTCCTCGCCCAACAGCGGTTCCAGAGCCCAGCGGATGGACACCGGGCGGCCCTTGCGATGGATCGCGTAGGCCAGCGACAGTCCGACCACGACGTAGATCGCCCAGGCGTGGAACCCCCAGTGCAGGAACACCTGGGACATCGCCGCGGAGGCCAGGTCGGCGTCGGAGCCCGTGACCCCGGGCTTGGGGCTGGTGAAGAACGTGAGCGGCTCGGCGGCGCCCCAGAAGACCAGACCGATGCCCATGCCGGCGGCGAAGAGCATGGAGAACCACGCCATCAGGCTGAACTCGGGTTCCTCGTCGTCCTTCCCCAGGGTGATGTCGCCGAACCGGCTGAAGCCCATCCAAAGGGAGAAGGCGACGAAGCCTGCCACGACCAGGACGTAGTACCAGCCGAACTTGTCGACGATCCCGCTCTGGACCTTGGCCAGCACCTCACCGGTTCCATCGGGGAAGGCCACCGCCAGTGCAGCGGCACCCACGATGATGATCAGCGCCGGCCAGAAGACCCCTGGAGCCACCGAGGAGAGCCATGCTGTCCTGGGCTCGCGCCTGGGAGTCTCGGCGTCGCCGGGCTTGCCCTGTGTCACGCTCATCGGCCTCGTCTCCTCGCCCTCCCGGATCGTTCGAGGCTAAGACCCCCCTCAGACCGCGGCAACCCTCGCGCGGCTAGTGCAGCACCTCGAAGCCGGTGACCTGGTACCCGATCCCGCAGTCCATGGTGCCCTCGGGACACCGGATGCTGACCGACGAAGGAAAGCCCCAGTCCGGGTCGTGGTGGATCTCGAACGAGTCGGTCGTGCTGTCCGATCGATCGCGTTCCTCCATCGCGAAGATGTCCTCGATCGTCGGGGCGTTCTGCAAGTCGACCGCGGAGCACTGGCCGTCTCTCTCCACGACCCCGGCGACCTCGCCGTTGCGCACGGTCACCTCGAGCCGACAGCCGGCGCACATCCCGCTGCAGTAGCTGTAGTCGAAGGAGTACGCCGCGGGCTCCTTCGACTCCCACAGCGCCGACGCGTCGTCCTGCGCCCGGTGGGCCACCTGGCCGGGCGAGCGGAGCCACAGTGCTCCGAGTACTGCGACGCCGAGCGCTACTGCCACGATGGCTGCCACGGTCAGCACGGACGGCCGGCTCTGGGTCACGCACCTTCGACTCGCGCGCTCCCGATGGCGTTCCCCGTGGGGGGCCGGCAGCCGGGTCGAACTGCCCGTCTCTCAGCTGCTGTGCCCGCTCAGCCGTTGGCCGTGGCGCGCCCATGGGGGCAGCAGCAGTGCCGCGGAGACGCCGGCGAGGGTCAGCACGGAGATGTAGATGGCGGCCAGGTGCACCTGCAGCGACCCGCCGTTGTACATGGTGACGCCGACGGCGGTCAGCGTGAGGGCCACGGCCGCCAGCCCGGTCACGTGCTGGCGGCGAAGCGAGACGAGCACCAGGACCGCAGGAACGACGTACCACACGATGCTGGCCGTCCCGAGCGCGCGGATGTCGCTGGCCGCGGCGCCCGTCCCTGGCAGCGGGTCCACCAGCCGCGGGAAGAACATGGCGCCGCAGTGGAACGCGAGAACCGCGCTACCCACGGCGAGCAGCGCGGTGTCGGCAACGGTGACCCGTGTCGCGAACCTGCGGAGGGGAAGACCTCCCCACAGGGCTCGGGCAGCCAGGACGACGAGCACCACCGCCAGAAGGCTGAGGAGGAAGCGGTCGGACACGGCGCGAGGCTACCTGCCGCCCCGGTTCGGGCGCTGTGGCTGGTGCTCCCGGTCGCTGGTCGACTTGGAGGGGTCGGGTGGGTCACGCTGTCTCGATGGGGGTCGAGGAGGTGCTGGCGCAGGCGCGACGCGGAGTTCGGCGAGTCACGCCCGAGGAGTGCGTCGCCGCTCTCGCGGACGGGGCGCTCGTCGTGGACACCAGGACCGAGGCGCAACGGCGGGACGAGGGTGAGCTGCCCGGGGCGGTCGTCGTCGACAGGACCGTGCTGGAGTGGCGCCTGGACCCGGCGAGTCCCTCACGGATCCCCGAGGCAGTGTCGTACGACCTGGTGGTCATCGTGGTGTGCCGGCAGGGTTTCAGCTCCAGCCTGGCCGCGGCTTCGTTGCGGGCGGTTGGTCTTCACCGCGCCACCGACCTGATCGGCGGTACGGCGGCCTGGCGGGCCGCCGGCCTGCCGTTGCATCCCGGGCCGGCCGACGTACGGAGCTGACGTCGGGTGGCGCGGTTCTCACGACCGGCTCACTCTCCGGCGTGGACGGCAGGAGAGAGCCACCACCGCCACGGTGAGGAACAGGGCGGCCGACGTCGCCGTGCCGCCGAGCAGCGGGTCGCTGAACCCGATCTGGGCGTAGAGGGAGAGCGCGGCCAGAGCGGCCACTCCGGCGGAGAACGGTCCCGCTAGCGGCGGACCCCCGCGGGCCGCAACGACCAGGAGGGCGGCGACGACCATGAGCACCAGCCCGCCCACCAGGTTGTACTCGCCCAGGCTCACCGACAGGTCGGTCGACCCCAGCCGGGTGCCCCGGGCGGCGGTGGCGTCGTCGAGCGAGCCGAGCACGGCCACCAGTCCGACCAGGCCGGCGACGCCGGCCCAGACGCTGCCCAGCGTCCTGGGCGAGGCGGTCCCGGCGCGTACGCCGTCGACCCCGAGGACCCGCCCGGCCGAGGCGAAGACCAGCACGGCGTGGCCGCCGATCATCAGCCAGTACGACCAGGGCCATTCATGCGGCGCGTAGGCCACCGAGAGCCCGATCGCCAGCGACTGCGTGAGACCGAGCAGGGCGGCCATCCGGACGAAAGCGCCACTGAGCAACAACACGGCCAATGCGGTCTCGGCGGCGAGGACCAGCCAGCCGAAGATCGCGATGTGGGGCAGCACGACGTGCTCGACCACCCAGGAGAACGGCGGCAGCACGGGGTCGCTGACGGCGTAGGAGGAGAACTTGTAGAGGCCGTTGCCGGCGTCCCGGCCGAAGTCCGGAGGCCGCTTCCAGGAGACGTTGTAGAGCCACATGAGACCGAGCAGGATCCGGAACGCGGCCAGCACCACGGCCTGGGCCTTCGGGGTCTCCTCCACCGCGGGAGCCAACAGCCAGCCCAGCACGGGCGGCGACCGGCGTCGTGTGGAGTCAGCAGTCGGGTTCGGCTCAGGCACAGCGGAATACCTCGCGTCCGGTACGGGCGGCGGCGTCCTGGACCGCCAGGGTGTCGCGGACCACGCCGAAGACCTCTGCGAGCGGCGTGGGGGAGTCCGCGATCCGCAGGTGCGGATCGGTCACCGCCACCGGGTGCCACCACGCTCCGTCCGCGGTGATGGTGGGCTCGGGCTCCAGGCTGTCGATCGAGACGTGCACCCCCGACTCGGCGAATCCCTCCTGGGCCACCGGGCGGATCACCCGGTCCGCGCGGTCGATGCCCGCCTCGTCGAGGCGCCGGTGCAAGGCCTCGACCCCGGCCGGGTCCTCGTCGAAGAGGGTGGCCGCCACGCGAACCCGGAACCCCAGCGACCGCACCAGCTCGATCCCGTCGATCGCCCTGGCCCACGAGCCCGAGCCTCGCTGGCGGTCGTGCACCTCCGGCGTCGCGGAGTCGAGGCTGACCTGCAAGACCACGTCGCGGTCGAGGGCCTCGAGAGTCTCCCGGCGCCGCCCCCTTCCGAGGATCATCGCGTTGGTGAGGATCGTGCGGCTCAGGCCCGCTCCGGCCGCCACCAGCTCGCCCAGGTCCGGATGCATGAACGGCTCGCCGCCGGTCAGGAACAGCTCGCGCCCGCCGAGCTCCGCGAACTCCGCGAACGCGTCGCGAGCCAGGTCCGGACTGATCCGACGCGCCTGGGCACTCGGCGAGGACTCCGCGCAGCAGTAGCTGCACGCGAGGTTGCAGTCGAAGTTGGTGTAGACCCACAGCCGCTGCCCCACCGGGGTCCGTCCACCCTGGCTGAACACCGTCCCCGTCGCCGGTGTGCCCTCCCTCGCGCTGGCGACCTTGCGGACCGCGAACCACCACGGACCCGCTCCTGACTCGGCCACCTCACCGGTGACCTCGTGGCCGACGAGGTCAGCCCAGATCGGCAGGTCCGTGACCACGCTGACCTCGGCGCTGCGCACCGCGAGGACCTGTCCCTCCTCGAGCCGGCGCATCGACCGGGTGATGAGCAGCAGCAGTCCGCTGCCGCAGTCCATCTCGCCGCCATCGACCAGACCGTGGACAGAACCGAGCCGAGCCGGCACTACGACCGGTGAGTCCACCATCCGAACAACCTACGCCCGGACCCTGGTGCCATCCCGGCCGAGCTGTGACGAACCGGTGACACTGCACGCTTTCGGCTACCTCTCCGAGCCGGCGCGCCCATGGACTAGCGTCGAAGGGTGTCCGACCCAGCCGCCGCCGCGCGCCCCGAGGACCACGCCGCGCGGGCGTCGTACTGGGAGCAGGTCCACCACGGCAAGGACGTCGACGGCGTCTCCTGGTGGCAGTCGGTGCCCGAGCTGTCCCTCGGCCTGGTGGACCGGGCCGGGGTCGACCCCGGCGAGCCCGTCATCGACGTGGGTGCCGGCTGGTCCACCCTCGTGGACCACCTGCTCGATCGCGGCTACCGGGATCTGACTGCGATCGACCTGTCGGCCACCGCCCTGCAGACGGTGCGCGACAGGATCGGCTCCGCCGGAGCCGGGGTGCGTCTCGAGGTCGCCGACGTGCTCGACCTGCGTCCGGATCGCAGCTACGCGCTGTGGCACGACCGGGCCGTCTACCACTTCTTGACCGAGCCCGACGAACGTGCGGACTACCTGATCTCGCTGGAGCGGTCCCTGCGCCCCGGAGGCTGGGCCATCGTGGCCACCTTCGGCCCGGACGGGCCCACCACCTGCAGCGGGCTGCCCATCGTCCGCTACACCCACGCTGAGCTCGCCGCCCAGTTCCCCGACTACCGCCTGGTGTCCACCGCCGGCGAAGACCACCACACACCTTGGGGAACCATCCAGCAGTTCACGGCCGTGCTGCTGCAACGCCCCACCGGGACCACCCCGTCGCCGGGAGCTCTCGCCGACCGAGACGGCCCTCAGCCCTGAGCTCGGCGACCCTGATCGCGCACCCCACGAGGTCCCGTGCACGCGTCCACGTCCGCGGTCATCCTTGTGCTCCTATGCGGGCGGCGCTTTCCAGGAAGATCTTGATGGCTGGTCGGTGTAGGGATGCGTCGGCGTGGGCGAGGAGGATTTGACGTTGCAGGGGGCGGGTGAGGTCGAGGACGTCGACGCCGGTGTCGGGGAGGAAGGCGCGGCCGAGGTCGGACATGAGGGTGATGCCGAGTCCGGCGGCGACCATGGCGAGGGCGGTGGCTTGTTCGTCGACCTCATGGGTGATCCGGACTTCGAAGCCGGCTTTCCGGCAGGCGGTGCGGACGGCGCGGCCGTAGTAGGTGCGTGGTCCGGACATCACCCAGTCCTGGTCTGCGAGGTCGGCGAGGCGGACCTTGGCGGCGGGGAAGCGACCGGTGGGGGCCGCGAGGTGGAGTTCGTCGCGCGCCGCCGAGACGATGGTGATGCCGGGGGCCCAGGGTTCGGTGGCGCCGGGATAGTCGATGAGGAAGGCGAGGTCGAGATGACCGTGCCGGAGCTCGATGCCGGCTTGGTCCGGGTCGATCTCGCGGGTCCGTAGCTGGATGTGTGGATGGCGGCTGGCGAGGTCGGCGGCGATGCCGGGGATCAGGGCAGCGGCCACGGTGCTGAACACGCCGACGGTCAGCTGGACCGCGAGGGTGTCGCGGGCCTGTTCGATCGCGCTCTGCGCGTCGCGTTCGGCGGCCAGCAGGATCTCGGCGTGCTCGAGGAGGACTCGGCCGACCTCGGTCAGCACGACGCCTCGACCCCGGCGTTCGAGGAGGGGGGCTCCGATGTCCTGCTCGAGGACGGCCATCTGTTGGGAGATCCCCGAAGGGGAGTAGTGCATCTCGCGGGCGGCGACGCTCACGCCGCCGTGGTGGGCCACCTCGCGAAGGATGCGGAGCCGGCGGAGGTTCAGGTCCATGCACAAATTCTAAACCCTGCATGCAGTTTGTTTCACTAGACCTGCATGGTCTCGACGTCGACAATGGGGGTGGGTGCCCTGGGTCCAGGGTCGTTGAAAGGTGAGGGGAAGTTCGTGTCGGGGTCGGTTCTGGATCTGTTGGGATGGTTGGGCGGCGGGTTGGGTGCGGTGGCCTACGTGTTGGTCTCGACGCGGCGCATCGTTGCCGACTCGGTTCTGTTCCAAGGTTTGAACATGGCCGGCGCGACCCTGCTCTGCCTCGCGTGCCTGCACAGCGGGGCGTTGCCGAGTGCGTGCATGAACATCGCCTGGATCCTGATCGGGGCGCAGTCGCTGGCGACGGCGAGCCAGCGTCGGCGGCGTGCCGCGTCCGGGCACTCGCCGAGCAAGCGCCAGGCAGTTCGCGAGGCAGCTCGCGAGACGGGTCGTGGGGCTGAGCGCCACGTGACCGAGCTCGCCACTCGATCGGCGCACGACCGGTTGCGGGTGCAGGCCAGCGCGTGTCCGACCGGCGGTTCCAGAGGTGGCCAGGGGCGGGGTCGAACCGCCGACCTTCCGATTTTCAGTCGGACGCTCGTACCAACTGAGCTACCTGGCCGATGCCTACCGACCACGGGCCGGCTGGGCGAGCAGAACCATACCGGAGCGATCCGGGGGCTAGGAAAACGGTGCGAGACCGGCATTCCTTTATGCTGTCCGGCGATCCGGCCCCCATCGTCTAGCGGCCCAGGACCCCGCCCTTTCACGGCGGTAGCACGGGTTCGAATCCCGTTGGGGGTGCCGCTTGAACACGCCGTGGACCTGCAAGAACGTTGCAGCTCCTGATGCTTTGCGTATCTGCGTCAACATCCCGCCGGGCGGGTAGACGTCCCGGACGTCCCGGACGTCCCGGACGACCACCAACGGGCACGACCGCGTTGGCGGCGCAACTGATGGCCACCGGCCGGGTCGGACGAGCCGATGACTGATTCGCACTGACCCATCGTCACGCGGAGCTTGACCAGTGCGGGGTCGGCTGGCAGGACGCTGGTGGGCATCGGCACCCTCGCCGAACGTTGACACATCATTAGCGGCGGTGTGACGCGACTGTCCGACACGCCCTGAGGATGCCTGCTCGTCCTCAGTGTCCGAAGGTGTCGAGGTGACGTTGCTTCTCCTGGCGTTCCGAACGGATGGCACGCGACGGAGGAGTTCGGGTGGCAAGGCAGGGCAGCTCGACGGGAATTGCGGGTGGCTCATGTCGTAGGCGGCCCGTCATTCTCGGTTGCGTGTCGAGGCCCGGCAGATGAGCGACGGCTACCGGACGCTGCTCGGGCGGCTGGCTGCGGAGACCTCGAGGGCCAACACGCGTGACCGCGCTGCGCGCACGGCGCCGGCGCGAGCCGCCTTCGAGGCCAGGTTCGTCGAGCAGGCCGATGGGTGATCCCGTGCGGGCGGCGCTATCGGGGTAGATCCCCCCAAGCTGTCGGCAGGCAAACGTGTTGATCCTCGAATGGCTCTGGTCGGTGGCTCACTACCCAGGGGCCAGATACGGCGCCGTTGACACGCGCACCGCGATGCGGCAGATGCCGTCGGGAAGCATGCACACCGCCAGGTCCACGAGCCCGGCTCGGTACGCGTCCCCGAACCCGATCTCGTCGGGATCCCGGTCGACCGCCAGCACCACGTGGTCGTCATCGAGCCACTGCACGACCGCGATGTTGTCCCTGGCCGCCGTGTAGCCGGCGGGCAGCCGGAGCCGGACCTGGTCGCCGTCCGGTCGGGCGAGGAGGGTGTCGTCGCCGTTCGAGTCGGTGGGAACCAGGAGTCGCCCAGCCTGTCTGAAGTGCGCTCCGGTGCCGGTGAACACCGTGTAGGTGTCGCCCCGCGGCTCGTCGAGGACGAACATCCGGGCCTGGGTGCTTAGCTCGGCCTCGTACTGGGCTTGGGTGATCTTCCGGGTGGCCCCGGCGGCCACGTCGTAGCGGAAGAGGTGCGGGTCGGAACAGTTCTGGACGTCGTATACCCAACAACCGGGGGTGCGATTATCGGGGTTGAAGAAGACGTAGCCCTCGTCGGCATGCAGCACGACGTCGTAGGCGCCGGTGAACGGGAGTCGAGCCACCTCCTCGCGTCGCGCGGTGTCGTAGACGACGAACTCGTCGCCCTCCAGGGTCGGTCCGGGGCTCACGCCATCCGGCCAAACCACGAGGGATCCCGGATTGGCGGTGCTCACCGGATACATTCCGACGTGCAGGAGGGCCACGCGGCCGATGGACTCGGTCGACGTTCCGTCGAAGAACCACAGTCGGTTGTCGCGATCGGTGATGAACAAGACCCCGTCGTCGGTGGCGTCCACGAACATCACCCTGGCGTTCGCCTCGATGCTCCGCTCGCCGACGTGCACCGCCCTAGCTTCGGCGTACACGACCGGACGCGTGCCGCTGGACTCCGGGACCGGCTGCGGGTCCACGACGGAGGGGGAGGGTGACGGCGCCGGCTCGAGGTCGTGCGCCTGACCACTCCATACCGCGAAGAAGCCCACCACGATCGCACCGACGAGCGCAGTTGAGGCACCGACAAGCGCGAGCCGGCGGCGGCGCTGTCGCCTCCCGGCCTCGGCCACGAGCTCGCCCACATCCAGGCGAGCCTCGGACACGGCGTCGGCGCTGCGGCGCAACAGCTCGCCCAGAGACTGGCTCATGAGGTCGCCTCCCGTTCACTCGTCAATGACTCATCAAAGCTTCCACGGAGCGACTCGCGGAGCCTCTTTAGCCCCGCCGCCACCTGGCTCTTCACCGCTCCCACCGAGCAGCCCATGACGTCGGCGGTCTGAGCCTCGGTGAGGTCGTGGTAGTACCGCAGGACGATCGCGGCCCGCTGCCGCGGCGGCACGGTCATCAACGCAACGACGATGGCGTGGTGGGTGGCCACAGTGTCCGCCGGGTCGCCGCCGACTCTCTCGGGCATCGTCTCGCTCGGCCGTTCTTGGAAGGAACGGCGACGACGCCACGAGATAGAGGTGGTCACGATGATGCGTCGCGTGTAGGCCTCGAGGTTGGCCCGGTCGTGCAGCCGAGGCCAGGCGATCAACGTCTTGACCAGTGCTTCCTGCAGGAGGTCCTGGGCCAGTTGGTGGTCGCCGACCATGAGGTATGCAGTGCGGACCAGCGACGGCGCGCATGCCTCGGCGAACTCACTGAACGCCGCGACGTCGCTGGCCGTTCGCATACCGCCTCCTCGCGAATGGGACCCGCCCAACACCCATGGTCCTCCTGTTCTAAACACGCTTTGAGGTGGGAGAAAGGTTCGTCGCGACCAACGGAACTCGGCCGCGTGACGATCGTCCTTAGTCATTCTGGGCGGACACTGATACGACGTGGCGAGTGTCCACTCCCTTGAATGACGATGAGCGCTCTGTCGCTTGCGTCGCGAAGCTCGGCAGACGGGGACCTCTGCGTGTTGACGTGTCAACAGCTGAGGGTGCAGTTGGGGCCACCACGGGTCATCTGCGACTGCGGGTGACGCTCAGAATGGCCCTCATGCGGGGTGGTCGGCGCGTTCGATTCCCGTTGGGGGTAGTTGCCGCTTAGACACACCGTTGACCTGCAAAGACGGTGTCTCGCAGGCGTCGGTTGATTGCTTCGGTGAGTCCGTCCGATGAGCAGCATTGGGCAATTCGGTGAGCGCCATCAGGCAGTCGCTTCGCGGGTCTGCGGCCGTCAGCGAAGCTGGCGCAGCCGTCTCGCCTGGGCGGCGGCGAGCACACCCACGATGGCGGTGACCGCCAAGAGGACGACCCCCCAGGCGACCCCCCCTGGGTAGCCGGCCGACGCGACCTCATCGGTGAGGTCACCGTCGAACAACCCGAACAGCAGGCTGAGAAGGCAGAAGACGCCGAGGACGACGGCCGCGACGAGGCCCACCGGAGGCCGCACGTTAACTGCGGCCAACCAGGCCAGGACGAGTTGCACACCCCCGACCGGCAGCGGCACGGTGAACTTGGTGTCGAAGCCCCATGCCTCGCCCCATGTGGCGATGCCCGAGACGACAGCAAGGATGCCGCCGATCACGTCGCAGACGAACAGCACCAACATCGCGACGAGCAGGCGACCTCCGGAAGCCATGGCCGACATCGTAACGATCAGTAAGACTCTCCCCCCGTCGAGAACGGGGGTGGTTGTCCGAGGCGCCGCGGCTCGGGTCGGATCGACGCGGTGGATCAGGGTCTGGGCAGGACCGGATTGCGGCCCAACCATCGCGGCACGGTCGCACGGTAGGCCTCGTAGTCGGCGCCGAAGTTGGCGAGCAGGGCCGACTCCTCTGCTGGTATCTGGATTCGGTCGATCACGAGTGTGAACGCGGCTACCGGCAGTAGGGCCTTCCAAGACCCGAGCCGCACGGCGTTGGCGACAAGCAGACCCGCCAGGCCGACGTACATGGGATTGCGACTCACGGCATTCGCGCCGGTGGTCACCAAGACCGAGGCAAGCGCCGGGTCGAACGGCTCTCGTGTGGTTCCCTCGCGCCCGAACTGGCGCGCGGCTGCGGTCGCGAATGCTCCGGAAGCGGCTGCGGTCGCTGTTGCCGCCACTGCCCGAGAAACAGATGGCCCACGAGCACGCTTCGACAGTGCCGACTGGGCCACGGCAGTGGCGACGGCCAAGAGCGGAGGGGGTGGACGCATCACCTTCGTACCGTGCCACTGCGTCAGCAGGCCGTCTACCGGGCAGGCGCTGCGCCGCTGATGGTGTGCGTATCGCGTCCTCTTGCCCGTCGTCACGAACGGGGCATACGTTGTCGGCCATGGAGCTGCTCCCGTCGGCCCACGTCGACACGTTCTGCCGTGACCACCTGCCGCCGGCCGAGCAGTGGCCCGAGCTGACCTTCGATCTGCCCGAGCTCCACTACCCGGAGCGCCTGAACTGCGCCACCGCCCTGCTCGACGACGTCGCCGCGCGCCACGGGGCGGACCGGCCGTGCCTGCACCAGCCCGGCCGCCCGACGTGGTCATACGCCGAGCTGATGGCGGCGGCGAATCGGGTCGCGCGGGTCCTCGTCGAGGACCTCGGGATCGTGCCCGGGAACCGCGTGCTCCTGCGCGGCCCCAACAACCAGTGGCTGTCCGCTGCCTGGTTCGGCGTGCTCAAGGCCGGGGCCGTCCTCGTCACCACGATGCCGCTGTTGCGCACCGGCGAGCTGCAGACGATCCACCAGATCGCGCACCTGGACGCGGCGCTGGTCGACCACCGGTTCGTCGAAGCGGTCGAGCCGCTGGGTGTCCCCACGATTGCCTACGGCGACGACGGTTGGGCCGAGCGAGTGGCGGCCAAGGACCCGACCTTCGACGACGTCGCGACCTCGAGCGACGACGTCTGCATGCTCGCGTTCACCTCCGGCACCACCGGCCGGCCGAAGGCGACGATGCACTTCCACCGCGACGTGATGTCGATCTGCGAGACGTTCTCGCGGCACGTCTTGCAGCCATCGGCCAACGACGTCTTCACCGGGACGCCGCCGTACGCGTTCACATTCGGCCTCGGCGGCGTCCTGCTGTTCCCGCTCCACGCGGGCGCGTCGACGCTCCTGGTCGAGAAGGCGACGCCCGTCGAGCTCGCCGACCTGATCGACGAGCACGGCGTGACGATCTGTTTCACCGCACCGACTGCCTACAAGGCGATGCTCTCCCAGCGACCAGGGGGGAAGGCCTTTCGGTCCCTGACGAAGGCGGTGTCGGCGGGCGAGCACCTGCCGAAGGCGACGTGGGAGGCGTTCCGTGAGGCGACGGGCGTCGAGATCATCGACGGCATCGGCGCCACCGAGATGCTCCACATCTTCATCTCTGCCTCAGGAGCCGACATCCGGCCCGGCTCGACCGGGCGTGCCGTGCCCGGGTACACCGCGACGATCGTCGGCCCCGATGGCACCGAGCTGCCTCCGGGCCAGCCGGGCCGGCTCGCGGTCAAGGGTCCCACCGGGTGTCGCTACCTCGACGACCCTCGCCAGGCGGCGTACGTGCACGACGGCTGGAACCTGACCGGAGACACGTTCTCGCGCGACGACGATCACTACTTCTGGTACCAGGCTCGCAGCGACGACATGATCATCAGCGCGGGCTACAACATCGCGGCCCCGGAGGTGGAGGAGGCGCTGCTCAGGCACCCACTGGTCGCGGAGTGCGCCGTGGTCGGCATTCCCGACGAGGCACGCGGCCACATCGTGAAGGCCTACGTCGTGAGCGCCGGCGAGGTGACCGCCGAGGAGCTGAAGGACTTCGTCAAGGCCGAGATCGCGCCCTACAAGTGCCCGCGTGAGCTCGAGTTCGTGGCCGAGCTGCCCAAGACGGCAACCGGGAAGCTGCAGCGCTTCCGGCTCCGCGATCGGCCGCCGGTCGAGCCCGCCGACGCGCCTGCGGCTGCCGCTGATGGCTGACCACTCCCCGCGGCATCTGATCCTGTCGCTGTTCGGGCTGTACGCGCGCGACGCGCCGCACTGGTTGTCCGTGCGCTCCCTGATCGCGCTGATGGCGGACCTGGACGTCGAGGCGTCCGCGACCCGGTCGTCGGTGTCGCGGCTGAAGAAGCGCGGCGTGCTGGAGCCGACGAAGGCCGACGGTCAGGCGGGCTACCGGCTGTCGGCGTCCGCGCTAGCGGTGCTCCGCGAGGGGGACGCACGCATCTGGTCGCGGCCCCGGGCATCGGTCGGTGACGGGTGGTTGATGGTGGTCTTCTCGGTTCCCGAGGCCGAACGCGACAAGAGGCATGAGCTGCGGTCGCTGCTCACCCGGCTGGGGTTCGGCACCGCGGCCCCCGGCGTCTGGATCGCGCCCGGCACGGCGTACGACGAGACGCTGGCCGCGCTCGACCGCGCCGAGCTCACGTCCTATACCGAGCTGTTCCGCGGCGCCTACCTCGGCTCCGGCCCGGCCGACGTACGCGTCGGCGAGTGGTGGGACCTGCCGCCGATCGCCGCGCTGTACGACGAGTTCGTCGCCGACCACAGCTCCCTGACCCGGCTGGGCTCCCCGGACCCGGCCCGGGCGTTCACGGCGTACGTCCCGATGCTGACCGCCTGGCGGCGTCTCCCCTACCTCGACCCCGGCATCCCGCTCGAGCTGCTCCCCGCCGGCTGGCCCGGCGTCCACGCCGGGGATCTGTTCGCCAAGCTCGACGGGCGCCTGCGTGAACCGGCGGCGAAGCACGCGTACGCGCGGCTGGGGGTTTGAGGAGAGCGCCGCCGCTGTGCGCCGACTACAGGACAGCGAACCCCTGGATCTCCACCAGCGCCTCGGCGTCCCAGAGCCGCGGGACTCCGACGCCGGCCATCGCCGGGTAGTCGGTGCCGACAAGTCGTTTCCAGACCGCACCGATGTCGCGCGCGTGGGCGCGGTAGTCGTCCATGTCGACGATGTAGACCGTCAGCGCCGCGAGGCCGTCGGGGAAGCCGCCGGCCTCCCGCAGGGCGGTGAGCACGTTGGCGAGCGCCTGCTCGAACTGCGCGACCACCCCACCCGCGACGATGGCGCCGTGGGCGTCCATCCCGGTCTGTCCGGCGAGGTGGATCGTCGTTCCACGGGCGATGACGGCGTGGGAGAAGCCGGAGGGCTTCGCCAGGGACGGCGGGTTGACGCGGACCAGATCGGCCATCAGCTCTGCACGCTCCCGCCGTCGACGTTGATGCCCTGGCCGTTGATGGCGGCGTTGTCGACGCACAGCATCACGGTCGCCGCCACCTCTTCGACCGTCACCAGCCGGCCGATGGGCTGCATGTTGGCCAGGATCTCCCGGGCCTCGTGCGGAGAACGACCGGTGGCGGTGGCGATGTTCGCAACGGACTCGTCGGTCATGGGGGTGTCGACGTACCCGGGACACACGGCGTTCACGGTCACGCCGCTCTTGGCGACCTCGGATGCCGCCGTGCGAACGAGTCCGAGCACGCCGTGCTTGCTCGCGGTGTACGCCGCGATCCGCGCCGAGCCGGCCTTTCCCGCGATCGACGCGATCACCACGACCCGCCCAGCTCCCACCGAGGTCATCGAGGGAAGGGCCCTCCGGAGGCAACGGAACGGCGCGGTCAGGTTGAGGTCGAGCATCCGCTGCCAGTCCTCGTCGCTCGTACGCACCAACGGCGCCGACATCGAAGCTCCGGCGTTCACGACCAGGATCTCGACAGGCCCCCACTCCTCCTCGACGCGGGCGAAGGCGGCGTCGATGGCAGCCGGGTCGAGCATGTCCGCGGGTACGACGAGGGACTCGCCGGGCAGCGTGCCCGCCACCTGGTGCAACGCCTCCTCGTCGCGGGAGACGAGAGCAACCCGGTGACCGGCCTTCGACAATGCGAACGCACACGCGGCGCCGATGCCCTTCGAGGCGCCCGTCACCAGGGCGATCCCGCTCATCCGAGGTCCCGGGTCATCGCCCGGTCCATTCGGGGGGACGTTTGGCGTTGAAGGCGGCGTGGAACTCCGCGTGGTCGCGGGTGGTCATCAGCAGTGCCTGGGTCATCGCGTCGAGCTCCATGGCGGGCCCGATCGGCATGTCCAGCTCGCGCGTGATCAGGGACTTCGTCTGCTGCAGTCCGAGGGTGGGCCCCTCCGCGAGCCGTCTCGCGAGGGTCGCACAGGCCCCGTCGAGGTCGTCGGTGAGCCGGGTGACCAGGCCGAAGCGGTCGGCGGTCTCCGCGTCGATGGTGTCCCCGAGCATGAGCAGCTCGGTGGCGCGGCCGTAGCCCACCAGGCGCGGCAGGAGGTAAGCCGCCCCCATGTCACCGCCGGACAGCCCGACCTTGGTGAACAGGAACGCGAACCTCGCCTCGGGCGTGCAGATGCGGAAGTCGGCCGCGATCGCCACCACACTCCCGGCGCCGGCGGCGATGCCCTGGATGCCGGCGATGATCGGGATCGGGCACTCGCGCATCGCCCGGATGACGTCGCCGGTCATCCTGGTGAAGCCCATCAGACCCGCGGCGTCCATCTGGATCAGCTCGCCGATGATCTCGTTCACGTCACCGCCCCCGCAGAAGCCCTTGCCCTCGCCGCGGATCACCAGCACCCGGGTGTCGCCACGGTGCGGGAGCTCGGCGAGCAGGTCGCGGAGGTCGGCATACGACTCGAAGGTCAGCGGGTTCATCTTCTCCGGACGGTTCAGGGTCACCGTGGCGACCCCGTCGGCCACCGAGAAGTCGAAGTGCTGCCAGTCCTCGGTGATGCCGGCACTTGCTCGGTATCGGCTCACTCGCTGCCTTTCATGAGTCCGCGGGCGATGATCGTCCGCTGCACCTCGGAGGCGCCCTCGTAGATCCGCGGTGCCCGCACCTCACGATAGAGCCGCTCCAGCAGGTGACCGCGCTGCAGCCCGCGGGCACCGTGCAGCTGGACGGCCTGGTCGACCACCCACTGTGCGGTCTCGGTGGCGAAGAGTTTGGCCTGAGCGGCGGTCGTGGTGATCTGGTGAGCCGGCGCGCCGGCGTCGTAGGCCGCGGCAGCCCGCCGTACCAGCAGACGGCCGGCCTCGATGCGCGTCGCCATCTCGGCCAGCGTGTGCTGGGTTGCCTGCTGGTCGATCAGCCTCCCGCCGAAGAGCTCACGCTCCATGGCCCAGGCCAGGCTGGCGTCGAGGGCGGCCTGACCCATGCCCACGGCGAAGGCGCCGACGCTGGGGCGGAACAGGTCCAGCGTCCGCATCGCGACTCCGAAGCCCAAGTCCACTGCTCCGAGCAGATCGTCCGTCGAGACGCGGACGCCGTCGAAGTGGAGCGTGCCGAGCGCATGGGGGGCGACCATGTCGAGACGCTCACCTGTCAGGCCCGGAGCGTCGCCCGCAACCGCGAACGCCGAGACGCCGCGGGCGCCGGCGCTCGCGGTGGTGCGGGCGAACACGGAGTAGACGTCGGCATCGGGCGCGTTGGAGATCCAGGTCTTGGTGCCGTGCAGCGTCCAGCCGCCTCCGTCCGGCCTGGCCTCGAGCGAGAGCGCGCCCGCGTCCGAACCCGAGTCGGGCTCGGACAGGGCGAACGCCGGTACGACGGCGCCGCTCGCGACACCGGGGATCCAGCGGTCTCGGGTGACGTCGTTCCCGGACTGGAGGATCGGGTAGGCCCCGAGTCCCTGGAGCGCAAGGGCGGTCTCCGCCTCGGTGTTGACAGTGGCGAGCATCTCGCGGAGCAGGCACAGCTGCATGGCGGCCGCATCGCGGGGGGACTCCTCAGGCGCTCCCCCGAAGAGCCCGCGCAGCAGCCCGGCCCGGCCCAGTGCCGCGACCAGGGGCCGGTTGACCGCACCGTGCACGGGCTCGATGCTCTCGAGGCTGGGCGCCACCGACCGCACCCACGCGGCGTACTCCGCCTGCGCGGCGGTCAGCCCGAACGTCGCCACGGGATCGACGGGTCGGTCGGGCGAGGATCCGCTCGCGCCGCCGGCCATACCGGTGACCGTATTGCGTCTTGACAACGCTCGTCAAGAAGACGCAATGTTTGCGGAACACTCATCCAGTCGGGTCGGAGGGCAGATGCGGATCGCAGTGATCGGAGGCGGCCCCGGCGGTCTCTACTTCTCGACCCTCGCCCAACAGCTGGCAGCGTCCACCGGACAGCGGCACGACATCACGGTCTGGGAGCGGAACGCCGCGGACGACACCTTCGGGTTCGGCGTGGTGTTCAGCGACGAGACGCTCGGCGGCATCGAGCACGCCGACCCGGCGGTCTTCGCGCAGATGCAGCGCGAGTTCGCGATCTGGGACGACATCGACGTCCACTTCAGGGGAGAGGTCATCACCAGCGGCGGCCATGGGTTCGCCGCAATGAGCCGCCGCCGGCTCCTGGAGCTCCTCCAAGAGCGCTGCCGCGAGCTCGGCGTGAGGCTGCACTTCCGGACCGAGGCGCCCGACATCGACGAGCTCACCGCGACACACGACCTGGTCGTGGCCGCCGACGGCCTGAACTCCAGCATCCGTCGTCGGTACGCCGACACCTTCCGGCCGAGCCTCGACGTGCGTGACTGCCGCTACATCTGGCTGGGCACCGACCGGGTCTTCGACGCGTTCAAGTTCTACATCCGCCAGACGCCGTACGGCGTGATGCAGATCCATGGCTACCCGTTCGACGCGACCGGTTCGACGTTCATCGTGGAGATGACGAGCGAGGTCTGGCGGCGCGCGGGCTTCGCCGACTTCGCCGACCGGGAGTGGTCGCCCGGTGAGTCCGACGAGAAGTCGATCGCCCTGATCCGCGAGCTCTTCGCCGACGTGCTCGACGGGCACGCCGTGATGGCCAACAACTCGCGCTGGATCTCGTTCACGACGGTGCGCAACGAGCGTTGGATCCACGCCGAGGCCGGCAAGGCGTGCGTCGTGATCCTGGGGGACGCCGCGCACACCGCCCACTTCTCGATCGGCTCCGGCACGAAGCTCGCGATGGAGGACGCCCTGGCCCTCGCCGCGTGCCTGCACGAGGAACCGACCACCGAGGCGGCGCTCGCGACGTACGAGGAGGAGCGGAAGGCGGTCGTGCTCTCCACCCAGCGGGCGGCGCAGGCGAGCCTCGAGTGGTTCGAGAACCTCGCACAGTACGTCCGCCAGGAGCCGACCCAGTTCGCCTTCAACGCCATGACCCGCTCACGACGGGTCACCTACGACAACCTGCGCGTCCGTGATCCGGAGTTCGTGGACCGCTGCGAGGCCTGGTACGCAGTCGACTGCGGTGGCCGCCCCGACACCCCGCCGATGTTCCAGCCGGTCACGCTGCGCGCGCTGCAGGGTCCCGGGCTCACGCTCAACAACCGCGTGATCGTCTCCCCGATGGACATGTATGTCGCCGAGGACGGCGTCCCGACGGAGTTCCACCTCGTCCACCTCGGCGGCAAGGCGCTCGGCGGCGCGGGGCTGGTGATGACCGAGATGATCTGCCCGTCGGCGGTGGGACGCATCAGTCCCGGGTGCGGCGGCCTGTGGACCGACGAGCAGCGCGACGGCTGGAAGCGCGCGGTCGACTTCGTGCACGCGAACACCTCGGCTGCCATCGGCTGCCAGCTCGGCCACTCCGGCGCGAAGGGCTCGACGAAGCTGATGTGGGAGGGCATCGACGAGCCGCTGCCGACGGGCAACTGGGACGTCGTGGCCGCTTCGCCGGTCCCCTACTCGCCGCAGAACCAGACACCCCTCGAGCTCGACCGCGCCGGACTCGACGAGATCCGCGACGAGTTCGTCGCCTCGGCCCGACGCGCGGCGGAGGCGGACTTCGACCTGCTCGAGCTGCACTGCGCCCACGGCTACCTGCTGTCGGGCTTCCTCTCGCCGGTGACCAACCGGCGCACGGACGAGTACGGCGGCGACGTCGCCGGACGTCTGCGCTTCCCGCTCGAGGTGTGGCAGGCGATGCGTGAAGTGTGGCCCGAGACCAAGCCGATGACCGTGCGCATCTCCGCGACCGACTGGGTCGAGGACGGCCAGACGCTGGAGGACGCACTGGCCGTGGCGGCGGCGTTCGCGACGGCGGGCGCAGCAGCGATCGACGTCTCCACCGGGCAGGTGACCAAGCGCGAGCGGCCGGCGTTCGGCCGCAGCTACCAGACGCCGTACGCCGACGCGATCCGCAACCGGCTGGGCATCCCGACCATCGCGGTGGGTGTGATCTCGTCCTACGACGACGTGAACTCGATCCTGATGGCCGGCCGCGCCGACCTTTGTGCGCTCGGTCGGGTGCACCTCTACGACCCCAGCTGGACCCTGCATGCCGCCGTGGAGCAGGACTACGACGGACCCGGCGCGATCTGGCCCGACCCGTGGCGGGCGGGTCGCCGCAAGCCGCAGTCCGGCCGCTCGGACGGGCCCAAGCCCCGGCTCGAGCTCATCAGGTCCGGCAAGGCGGGCACATCGCACCGACGGTGGCGCCCGAGGCACTAGTGGTTGCCGACGAATCTCCGTTGGTTACCACTAGGGCAGGGGTGCGCTGCTCGTTTCGCGTCACTAGTGTCGGACGGGCCATTCGTCGTCAGGTTGGAGCGCGCCATGTCGCAGGTACAGCAGCACAAGTTCCAGCTCGATGAGAGCGAGATGCCGACCCGCTGGTACAACGTGCTGCACGACCTGCCGACACCGCCACCGCCGGTGCTGCACCCGGGCACCGGGGAGCCGGTGGGACCTGAGGACCTGACGCCCCTGTTCCCGATGGACCTGATCCTCCAGGAGGTCTCGACCGAGCAGTACGTCGACATCCCCGACGAGGTGCTCGACGTCTACCGGCTGTGGCGACCGAGCCCGCTCTACCGTGCGCATCGGCTGGAGAAGGCGCTCGATACGCCGGCGCGGATCTACTACAAGTACGAAGGGGTCTCGCCCGCGGGCTCGCACAAGCCCAACACCGCGGTGCCGCAGGCGTTCTACAACGCCCAGGCGGGCATCAAGAAGCTCACGACCGAGACGGGTGCCGGCCAGTGGGGCACGGCCCTGGCGTTCGCCTGTGCGCAGTTCGGCCTGACCTGCGAGGTCTGGCAGGTGCGCGCGTCGTACGACCAGAAGCCCTACCGGCGGATGATGATCGAGACGTTCGGCGGCACGGTGCACCCCAGTCCGTCGGAGCTGACTGCGGCCGGACGCGCCATCCTCGCCGAGCACCCCGACTCCACCGGGTCGCTCGGTATCGCCATCAGCGAGGCGGTCGAGGTCGCGGCGCAGGACCCGATGACCAACTACTCGCTGGGCAGCGTGCTCAACCACGTGCTGATGCACCAGACGATCATCGGCGAGGAGGCGCTGCTGCAGCTCGCCCAGGCCGGCGAGACCCCCGACCTCCTGGTCGGCTGCACCGGCGGCGGCTCCAACTTCGGCGGGTTGATGTTCCCGTTCTTGCGAGAGAAGTGGGCAGGCCGGATGAGCCCGACCGTCCGCGCGGTCGAGCCGGCCGCCTGTCCGTCGCTGACGCAGGGCACGTATGCCTACGACTTCGGCGACACCGCTGGGATGACGCCGCTGATGAAGATGCACACCCTTGGTCACGACTTCGTGCCGGACCCGATCCACGCCGGCGGACTGCGGTACCACGGGATGAGCCCGCTGATCAGCCACCTCTACGAGACCGGTGAGATCGAGGCGGTCGCCAAGCCGCAGACCGAGTGCTTCTCGGCCGGGGTCCTGTTCGCGCGCACCGAGGGCATCGTGCCCGCCCCCGAACCGACGCACGCCTTGGCGGCGGCGGTCGAGGAGGCGGCCCGCTGCAGGGAGACCGGCGAGGAGAAGGTGATCCTCACCGCGCTGTGCGGGCACGGGCACCTCGACCTGCCCGCCTATGACGCCTACCTGTCGGGCCAGGTCGTCGACCACGCGTGGGAGGACGCCGACATCCAGGCCGCCGTGGCCGACGCGCTCTCGCGGCTGCCGACGCTGGCCTGACGACCAGCCGTTCCCCCGTCGGTGTCTGTCGCGATCCCTGAGCCACTGATCCGCCTGGAGCCGACAGCGGCATGGTCGGACGGCATGGTCGGACGGCATGGTCGGGCGGGTTTGAACCACCATCAGGCGGACTCGCAGATGCAGAGCTGGAGCGGCTCAGCCCCGGTGAACGATCGACCCGACCAGTCACCGAAGCGATCGATCAGCCGAAGTCCGCCGAGCGAGAGGAGCAGCGGCAGCTCTTGCGGGAAGATGCTCCTGATCTCCAGCGGAAGGACGACGAAGTCGGGCTCGGAGTCAGTCGAGAGGTGCCACGTCCCGCGGGTCACTTGCGCCCGTGCGTCGTAGGTCTCAGCGACATCGACGCTCACCTCGCCACGGTCGGGATCGGTGAACGACAACGACTCTCGCGTGCGCCGTACGCCGTCGGCTTCGGCCAGCAGGCGCACGCTCGGGTTGAAGACGTCGAAGGCAAAGCGTGCGCCAGGTGCCAGGTGTCGCCGGACCGATCGGAAGCAGCTCACCAGGTCCTGAGCGTCGTGCAGGTGCAGCAGGGAGTTGGCCGCGATGAACACGAAGTCGAAGGTGCGGCCCAAGTCGAAGTCCCGCATGTTGCCGTGCACCCACTCGACCGCTACGCCGCGCTCGTCCGCCTTGCGGCGAGCCTCGGCCAGCATGTCCGCTGCGAAGTCCAGGCCGACGCACGGATGCCCGTCGGACGCGATGGGGATCAACTTGTTCCCGGTGCCGCACCCGAGCTCCAGGACGCGCCCGCCGGGCCGAGCGGCCTCGGACCGGTAGAAGTCGGCTGCGGGTCCGCCGTTGGGGAACATGAGGTCGTAGAGCTTCGCGTGCGAGTAGAACGCTTCGCCCGTCACATCGCTCCTTGCCGACTGGTCTGCGGGACCCGGCCTGGCGCTGAACGCGTTACCACGGAGTGACGCTGATTCCGCCCCACTCCTCGGGCTCGACGTCGCGCACGGTCTGGGTCAGCTCCCAGCGGTGACCCGCAAGGTCCTCGACACTGCAGGAGCGCTCGCCGTAGGCGTGGCTCGTCGGTTCCTCCATCACTCGCGCCCCTGCCTCGCGGGCCCGGCCGAATGCGGCGTCCACGTCAGGTACCCGAATCTTGATGACGTGGGTGGCGCTCCCCGATTGATCAGCACACCAGCCAGGCTAGATGTCGCAGCCCCTGGCCGAACACCCTGTCACCGGCATGAGAGCGCGTCCGGAACGCGCAGGATCTACTGGCGCGCGGGTCGACCGGTGTAGGCCAAGCCAAGCCTGAAGATGGCCCACAGGACACCGGTCATCGCGGTCGCGATCATCGCCAGGCCGAAGTCGGGGGCGTACAGGCGGATGTTGGCGATTGGCGAGCCGAAAAGGTTCGGCACCAAGGACAAGATGACCCACGCTGCGGCAAGCGTGGTGAACAGTGGGAACCACAGGCTGAACCGACCGAAGACGCTGCCCGACTTGGCGCGTATCTCAACCCGGCGCCGCCACGCCCAGACCATGCTGAGCAGATAGACGACCGGGAGGACCACCAGAGAGATGAACAGGGCCTTCTGGCGGAGGCGGGAGCCCTCGCCGTCGTAGTCGAGGCCCAACGCCCTGGCGGTGATGCCGTTGAGAAGCTGGGCCGTCTCCCCGAAGCCCAGTCCGCTGCCCGCGTTGACCAGCACGACAACCCCCGACTTCTCGGAGGGGACCATCGTCGCGAGCGATTCATACCCGGGGCTCGTCCCCGAGTGCCAGACAGTCCCGTTGCCCGAGTCCACGAACCATCCCAGGCCGTACGACGGCGATGCTGCGCTGGCCGGGCCCATCATCAACGCCTTGCCTTCGGCGCTCAGCACATCGTCCCGGCCATTCATCATCATCAGCAGGTAGCGCGCCAGATCGCTGGCGCTCGCGACGATCCCACCTTGTGGCGCGGTTCCACGATGCGTCCTATTTCCGGGAAGCGGCCGCTTGGTGCCGAACCACGGCCTGTGCCCGGTCGCCGTGGACTCGTGGACCTCACCGTCGGCGACGAAACTGTGATGCATACCCACCGGCTCCAGGATGTTGGTCGTAACAAGGGCTTGGTACTCCTGCCCGCTCACGACCTCGACCACGCGACCGAGAATCTGGTAGTTCGCGTTCGAGTACTCCCACGTCTCGTCGGGTGTGTCGGCGGGAGTGACCTCTGCAAGCCGCTCGACGCGCCGCGCAAGCTCGTCCTTCCCACCGGTGACGTCCGTGGGTGAGTCGTTTCCTTGCAGTGTGGAGAAGCCGCTCGTATGGCTGAGCAGCTGCCGGATCGTGATGGCGCCCGCGGCCCGGCCCGAGAAGTGGTCGAGATAATCTGAAACTTCTGTGTCCAGGTCGATCTTGCCCGCCTCGACCAGTTGCATGACGGCCAGCGCCGTGAAGCTCTTGGAGATCGAGCCGGTCAGGAAGGCCGTGTCCGGCGTGACTTCAGCATCGCCCCCGATCCTGACAACACCGTGCGTGCCAACTGATGTGATCTCGCCATCGGCCACAACGGCATAGGCCAGGCCGGGCACGCCGGAAGCAGGCATCTCGCTGGCGATGAAATCCCCGATCGAGTCTTCAGGTGCACTCAGATGCAAGGCGGCACTGAGACCAAGTACAAGGAACGCCAGACCTGAGTGCAAGACGCCTTTCTCCGCAGGCACACATGGGTGCGGGCGGACAGCGGACGCTATGAGGCCCTTCTGGCCCTGTCAACGACGGCTGAGAGTTGAACCTTTCCGTCAACCCCACGACGACCCAGAGGCCCACTGTCGCAGGCGGCTTCTTGTGGACCAGGCGCCATCAGTCGCTGACGACGAGGACGACGCGCCCCACTGCCTGTCCCGAAGCGAGGTAGTGCAGTGCCTGGCTTGCCTCCCCGAGTGGGAACGCCCGATCGATCACGACACGGAGCTGACCGGTCGTCAGGAGCTGGCTCAAGGTGGCCATCAGCGAGCGTTTGTCCGGAGGCGCGAACGAGCCACCTCGCAGCTCGGGGGCCACGGCCGAGCGGGCCACCAGCCCCAGCATGTGCGGGATGCTGCCGAGCCAGCGGTGCCCGGTCGCACCGAATGCGTCATGGCCGATGAGCACGTAGCCACCGCCCGGCTTCAAGACCCGGCGAATCTCGGCGAAGGAGTGGTTGCCGGGCACGTCGAAGACGAGGTCCCACCGCTGACTGCTGCGGGTGAAGTCCTCCGTCGTGTAGTCGATGGTCCGGTCCACGCCCATGGCGCGTAGCAGGTCGAGCTTGCGGGGGCCGTCGACAGCGGTGACTTCCGCCCCGTACGCCTTGGCGAGCTGAACCGCCACGGAGCCCACGCCGCCAGCGGCGCCGTTGACCAGGACCCGATGCCCCGCCTGCACTCGGCGCTGCGGCAGGTTGTTGAGCGCGATCAGGCCGACGGTGGGAACGGCTGCCGCCTCCTCGAAGCCGATCGTGGACGGCTTGAGTGCGAGGCCGTCCTCAGCCGCCGTGGCGTACTCGGCGTAGGCACCCCCGTTGCGCCACTGGACGCCACGGATGGTCTCCCCGAAGACCTCGTCCCCCCGCCGGAATCGGGTCACGCCACCACCCACGGACACCACCACCCCAGCGACGTCTGTCCCCGGCACCCGCATCTTCGGATGTCGTAGGCCGGACCCCGTGAGGCGCAGCACCGCCGGTTGACCGGTCACGACGTGCCACACGTCGGGATGCACAGAAGCTGCGCGCACCTCGACGAGCACCTCGTCCTCGGCCGGCACCGGGGTAGGCACCTCCCGCAGGCGGAGGTCGTCGATCGAGCCATAACGGTCCTGGACGATGGCTCTCATCCTCTGGACCGTACTGTCCACGGGCGAGCACCGGACGCGAGGCACCACCCGCGACGCAAGAACCGTGTCGGCCCGGGCCGTCACGCGTCGGACGTACACCCTTGCGCGAGCACTCGGACCGTTGACGCGGGATAGCGGTCGAGGGCCTCCTGCGGGCGGATGGGGCGGGACTTGAACCCGCCGCCGCAGTTGGGACAGACGCCATGCAGATTCGCCTCGACGCAGTCGAGGCAGAAGGTGCACTCGAAGGTGCAGATCATCGCGTCCGCGGCCGCGGGTGGCAGGTCCTTGTCGCAGCACTCGCAGTTGGGTCGAAGCTCCAGCACATGAGCATGGTGGGGCATGTACGCGCGCGATGCGCAGCCTGATTCCTGCCTGGTTCCGGTCATTTACGGCCGAATCCAGCCGAGTCGGGAGGATGCATCGTCCAGGACGGTGTGCTGCGCGGCCTTCAACCGGCGAGTGCGGCGTCGACCGCGGCGCCGTCGACGGCCGCGTCGAACGTGAAGCCGCTGGCGTACGCATCGGCCGAGAACTTCTCCGGATCCGGGCGGCGTACGTCGGGGGTGCAGACGACCAGGTGGAGGTCGTGGCCGAGCAGCGCGGCCATCAGGTGCTCGTTGTGGGCGGGGTAGGCCTCGGTCGCGAGGGCGATGACCTTGGTCTGCTCGCGCGTGAACGCGATCTGGTACATCCCGCTGCCGGCGAAGCCGGCCACGACCTCGGCGTGCCTGGCCAGGTCGACCTGGTCGGCGAGGTCGTGATCCTCGGGGGCGAGCACCGTGAAGCCGCGCTCGGCGAAGAACGCCTCGACCTCCGCCACGTTGTGGCAGGCGCGGCGGGTGCGGCCCCGCCGCGTGTGGAACACCCGCGCGGGCCAGTCCTCCCTCGTGGACGCCGCGGCAAGGGTCTCGCCGGCCCGTCCCCAGACGTCGGCCATCGCGGGGTGGGCGTACTGCTTGATGCGCAGCATCGGCGAGCACGCCAGGAGCCGCTCCACGCGCACGGGACCGGGCAGCACCTCGACGTCGGCGCGGGCGAGGCCGGCCGCCTCCCACAGCCGCCAGGCCCAGGCAGCCACCTCGCCGCGCGGCGGCGCGAACACCAGCGCCCGCAGGCCGGGGTCGCGTGCCTTGGCCGCCTCCCAACCCCAGACGTGCGAGAGCTGCTCGGTCACCGCATGCCCGAAGTGGTCGGGGAAACCGGTGTCGAAGAGGAACCACGAGCCCGACAGGCCCGGTACGTCGCCGAGGGCCGGCCGCTCGACGTACCCCTGTCCGGCGCTCTCGAGCGACGGGTGCCGCAGCCGCCGCCGCTCGAACTCGCGGAAGCTCTCGGCGAGGACCACGCCGTCCTGGTACGCCGCCTGGTAGGGCAGGCAGACCACGTCACGGTGCTCGCGCAGGCCGAGCCCCGGCACGGCGAAGGACGTCTCGTGCTCGATGCCCGGCATCGGTCGGCTGAGCCGGGTCGTACCACGGCTCTCCCAGGTCACGGCCGGCCGGGTCTCGAGCACCCGGCCCCGCTCGGGTTGGGCTCGCAGCAGCCGGTCCGCGTCCGCCTCGCGCAGGGGCCACAGCAGGTCGAGGTCCTGGGTCACGACCTGCCGCCGGCCGACGTACCTGCCGCCGAGCCGCACCAGGCCGAGCATCGCCTCGACGCGGCGGTTCACACCCTTGCCCGCAACGTCGAGGACCAGGTCGAACGGGCCGCCGACGCCGAGCTCGTCGCGCGTCGCATCGAGGTCGTCGGGGTCGGCGACGACCGGAGTGATCGCGGCGGCGGGCCACTGCCGCGGAGCGCGGCGGACGAGGGGTACGTCGGGGCGCGGGAGCACGAGGCCGATGCGTCGAGGCTCCCGGCTGCCGAGGGCCGCGAGCGCCGCGGCGACCACGTCCGTCACTGGTCGTCGGGAGCGGCGCCGGCCGGCCGCTCGGCACGCTTGCGGTAGGCGAACCGCTCCTGGCGCGTCCGCCACAGCTGGGTGTGGAGGTCCTCGAGGTCGTCCAGCTCCGGCACCACCGCCTCGCGCCGGCTGATCGTGGCGTACCACTCCGGCACGGTCGCGTCGTTCCAGGTGTCCAGCACGCCGTGCGGGTCCAGCATGGTCACCGGACCAGCGGCCCCGGTCAGTCTGCGCAGCAACTCCTGCTCGGCCGCCGCGGCCTCGAGGAGAGCCGCCGGCAGCGCGTACCTCGCCGCGAGCCCGGGCACCTCGCGGTAGGAGAAGCCGTCGCCCTTCAGCCTGCGCAGCGCGGCGTTGCCGGCGCGGTCGGTGCCCATGCCGAGGTCGGCGCGGTTGATGCGCAGCACCACCTCGGTGTCCAGCCCGAGCGAGGTGTTGAGAACGGCCGCGTCGGGCGAGCCGTCCACGCGGGGAAGGCCGATCGCTCCGGCGAGGTCGGCGGCCAGGTCCGGTTCGTGCGGGGACGACCGGACCAGGCGGAACAGCGACCGGTCGGCCGGGATCTGCTCGGTGAGCTCGACCAGCCGGCCCGGCCGGAGTGCAGCGAAGTCGAACAGGTGCGCCGACCCGTCGGCCGGGTAGTGCGGCATGCCGTGACGCACCAGGGTCTGCCAGCCGGCGCACCACCGGTGCACCGGTCGCGTCAGCGTCACGACCAGCGTGAGCTCGTGGGTGGCGAACACCTTCCGCAACCCCGCGGTGTCCTCGGGGCGCACGCGGTCGAACTCCTCGCTCGACAGCAGCAAGGTGTCGACGCCCCGGTCGGCTGCGGTCGCGACCACCTCCTCCATCGACTGGCGCACCGAGCGGCCGCGCAGGTGGTAGGCGACTGACGCGCCGAGCAGGTCCGGCGCGTGCCCGTCGACGAACGCAGCGAGGAGCGGGCGGGCCAGCCGGTGGTGCCCGGGCGGGCCTGGTGGCGGGGGTGGGTACCAGGTGTCGGAGCGGTCGCCGTACCGGTGCCTCCAGGCGTCCTGGATCGACGTCGTACCGGACTTGTGCAGGCCGGCGTGGAGGACGATGCGCACCCGCGGCAGCCTAGTAGTCGCGATTGGGAAGCCGCCTCTCCGATGGGTTAGAGTTCCCACCGCTTCGAGCAACACATCCAGGCCCCGTAGCGCAGTTGGTTAGCGCGCCGCCCTGTCACGGCGGAGGCCGCGGGTTCGAGTCCCGTCGGGGTCGCCAAACGCACCAACGCCCGGGCCACCAGGCCCGGGCGTTCGTGCTTTCACCGCCGGTCGGGGAGCATGGATCCATGCCGGTGGAGCTGGGTCGCGCCGAGTTCGAGGAGCTCGTGGGTGAGGCCCTGGACGAGATTCCCGACGAGATCGCCGCGCTCATCTCGAACGTGGTGGTGCTCGTCGAGGACGAGCCACCGGCCGACGACCCCACGCTGCTCGGCCTGTACGACGGGGTGGCCCTGATCGACCGGATCGCCAACCACACCGGGCTGCCCGACCGCATCTTCATCTTCCGCAATCCGTTGCTCGACATGTGCGAGGACCTCGAGGACCTGGCCGAGGAGGTCCGGATCACCGTGGTGCACGAGGTCGCCCACCACTTCGGCATCGACGACGCCCGCCTGCACGACCTGGGCTACGCCTGAGCCACCCAGAACCCCAGCGCGCACGCGCCGAGCGCCAGGCCGATGGTGAGGGCGGCGTACGTCGCCCCGGCGCGCGTGCTTCCCTGGTCGCGGGTCTGCACCGCGAAGGCGGAGTACGTCGACAGCCCACCGCAGAAGCCGGCGCCCAGCAGGGCCAGCCCGTCGGCGGACACCGCCGCGCCCGAGAGCAGGCCCAGCACGAACGAGGCGGACACGTTGACGAGCAGCGCGCCGCGCGGGAACCCGTGGTCGAGCGGGTGGTCGAGCCGGTGCGCGACGTGGAACCGCAGCGTGGCACCCAGTGCGGCGCCGACGGCGACCAGGAGCGGCGTCACTCGTTGCCCTCCACGGCGTCGAAGTCCAGCTGGGCCGGGCGCGACGAGAGGTGCCCGGCCAGCACGACCGCGGCCAGGCAGGCGGCGAAAGTGCCGAGCAGGTACGCCGCCGCGAGCAGCGCCCGCCCCGATCCCAGTAGCGCCCGTCCCTGCTCGGCGTACGTGGAGAGGGTGGTGTAGCCGCCCAGCAACCCCGGACCCAGCCCCGCCGCCAGCGCCGGCCGTCGGCGTACGAGTGCCAGCGCGGGAAGCAGGGCCAGCGCGAATGCGCCGCTGATGTTGATCGCGAACGTCGTCCACGGGAAGCCGTCGCCGTCGGGGACCACGTCGCCCAGCCACCAGCGCAGCGTCCCGCCGACGGCGCCGCCGACGGCCACCGCGAGATAGGTCGCGGTGGCCGGGGCCCTGCGGGTCACGACACGCTCTGGTGCCGGCGCTCCGCTGGGCCTGGCGGGCGCCAGCGCAACGGCGTCGCCCCGCGGGTCTGCCGCACGAACTCCCCGAACATCCAAGTCTGGAAGGCGATCTGGTCCGGAGTCCGCTCGAGGGTCAGTAGCCGCTCCTGCCGGCAGAAGGCGTCCGCCAGCTCGAGCAGCTCGACGAAGCGCTGGAAGTCCTCGCCGCTGCGGCGCGGCACCGTGATCGTGAGGTCGATGTCGGACTCGCCGTCGAGCAGCCCGGATGCCAGTCGCTCGTCGCGCATGCCGCGCCAGAACGTGGCGTCCAGGTCGGTGAAGAACCTGGAGAGGGAGGCGGCGAGGGGGTACGTCGCCTCGTGGCCCAGGGCCAGCAGCCGCAGCTCGCGGCGCAGCTCGCGCAGGTGTATCCGGTTGGTCTTCATCTCGCCGAGCGGCAGTCCGACCAGCCTCACCTGGACGGGGTCCTCGACCTCGGGCGGGTCCGGGCGCTGCACGGTGAGCCACTCGGTGATCAGGCCCTGAACGCCGTTTCCGTCGGTCAGCTCGACCTGGGGCACGAACCAGACGACCTTGCCGTCGTCCTCGATCTCGGCCCCCCAGGCGCTGGAGACCCTCGCCACGATCGAGAGACCGCGTCCGAACGTGAGCAGCACGTCGTCGGTCGGGTCGCTGTCGAGATCGGGAAGCGCCGGGGGCTCGCTCGACCCGTCGCGGACCTCGACGCGGGGGTGGTCGCGGGTGCCGCGGAGCCGGACGCTCACCGGCTGCTGGGCGTGCAGCAGCGCGTTCGTGATGACCTCCGAGACGCTGATCGACGCCGACTCGATGAGCTCGGGCCGATCGATCTCGGTCAGCACCTGGCTGACCCAGCGCCGCGCGTCCGAAACGCCACGCGGACCAGGCGTCAACGCCTGCGCAGGTCGGTTCAGCGGCATGTCGGACTCCAGGGCAGGGAGGGGAACGCCAATCTCTGGCTCTCGTACCCCGTGGAGAGCCGAATCAAACACGTCTCCACGTCGCTTTCTATCGGCCGTTCGGACATTTCCGCGTGATTTCGCGGCGCCGCGCCGGACAAACCTGCCGATGGTGCGCGTGTCGGGTGCTCACGGAGGGGCGGCTACGCAGATATTCCGCTCCCGGGCGTGGCGAGAGAGACATGGTCGCGGACTGGGACCCGGCCACCGCGAGGAGGAGGATCGAGGTAAGAAACGCAGATCAGGAGAGGACCAGGAGAGGGAGATGGCCGGCACATCGACGGCAGCAACAGTCCAGACGCACCAGCGGCACCGGGTGGTGGTCATCGGCTCGGGGTTCGGAGGGCTGTTCGGCACCAAGGCCCTCAAGCGCGCGGACGTCGACATCACCCTGATCGCCAAGACGAGCCACCACCTGTTCCAGCCGCTGCTCTACCAGGTGGCGACGGGGATCCTCTCCCAGGGCGAGATCGCTCCGTCGACGCGGGAGATCCTCAGCCGGCAGAAGAACGTCGCCGTGCTGCTCGGCGAGGTCACCGGCGTCGACCTCGAGGCCCAGACCGTGACCTCGTCGGTGCTGGGCGACCAGACCGTGACTGCCTACGACTCGCTGATCGTCGCCGCGGGCGCCTCGCAGTCGTACTTCGGCAACGACCACTTCGCCGAGGACGCCCCCGGCATGAAGAGCATCGACGACGCCCTTGAGCTGCGCGGGCGCATCTTCGGCGCCTTCGAGCTCGCCGAGCTCGGCGCCAGCCGCGGCGAGAACGTCGACCACCTGCTCACGTTCGTCGTCGTCGGCGCCGGACCGACCGGAGTCGAGATGGCCGGGCAGATCGCCGAGCTGGCGAACCGGACGCTGAAGAGGGACTTCCACCACATCAACACCCGCAATGCGCGGGTGATCCTCCTCGACGCCGCCGCCCAGGTGCTGCCGCCGTTCGGCCAGAAGCTCGGCGAGCACACGAAGAAGGACCTCGAGAAGCTCGGCGTCGAGGTGGTCCTCGGCGCGATGGTGACCGACCTCGACGAGCGCGGCATCGACGTGGCGTACAAGGACGGCCGCACCGAGCGGATCGTCGCCGTCACCAAGATCTGGGCGGCCGGCGTCCAGGCCAGCGCGCTCGGCCGGACCCTCGCCGAGCAGTCCGGTGCTCCGCTGGACCGCGCGGGCCGGATCGGCGTCAACCCCGACCTGACGCTCCCGGGCCACCCCGAGGTGTTCGTGGTCGGCGACATGATCGCCCTCGACAACCTGCCGGGCGTCGCGCAGGTGGCGATCCAGGGAGCCAAGTACGCCGCGCACTCCATCGAGCGCCGGATCCAGGGCAAGCCTCCGCAGCGGGCGTTCAAGTACTTCGACAAGGGGTCGATGGCGACCATCAGCCGGTTCAAGGCCGTGGCCCTGATCGGCAAGGTACGGCTGACGGGGTTCCTCGCCTGGCTGGCCTGGCTCGGGTTGCACCTGATCTACATCACCGGCTTCAAGAACCGCCTCACCGCGCTGCTGCACTGGTTCATCTCGTTCCTCGGCCGCGGCCGGGCCGAGCGGACCACCACCGAGCAGCAGATCTTCGCCCGGGCCGCGCTCGGACGGCTCAAGGGCGGCGCGTCCGACCTGGTCTCGACGCCCGGCGCCTACGACCGCGCCCAGGAGATCCTGGAGGTCAGTCGGCGGGCCGAGCTCGAGGCGCGGGCGCTCGAAGAGGCCAGGCTCACCGACAGCGGCCAGCGCGGGGTCCGGGTGGACCAGCGCTAGGTTCCGAGGTTCAGGTGACCCCGTGGTGGTAGGCGTTCAACACCCGCATGAACGCCTTGGGGTCGACCATCGAGCGGTCGATCACGAACGGCGTGTTCTGGGGCCGGTCGATCAGCACCTTCCAGCGGCTGCTCCGGGGCGAGCCCTGGACGCGCACGATCGTGTAGTGGCTGGTGAGGTCGAACCGCTCGGTGCGGCCGGCCCGCTGCGCCTCGAGCACGCCGCCGTGCACGTGCAGGTGCGACACGGTGGTGCTGGCCCAGGCGGCCCAGAACACGATGGTGAGGGCGGCCATCGTGCCCGCGATCCCGTAGGCGACCGTGGTGCGCTCCTCATAGGCCAGATATCCGAGGTACCCGGTCGCGGCCATCCCCGCCAGCAGCATCAGGCCGAGCAGGCGTCGCCCGCCCGAGCGAGGCTCGAACTCCACCGAGTAGACGGACGGGTCGACGATGCGACGTCCTGTCACCGGGTCGTTCGGGGCGCTCACGCAAAGCAAAATAGTCCTGCACGAGCGAACTTGGCACCCGAACGGCAAAGGTGGTCTACACCGTTACGCGATGTTCACGTGCCGGGCGCCCTCCAGGGCGCCGGCACGCGGGGTAGGCCCCGTGGGACTCGAACCCACAACCTAAGGATTAAAAGTCCTCAGCTCTGCCAATTGAGCTAGGGGCCCGCGGCGGCCCGGTCGCCGGACGTCGGGCGACGTACGACGGGGGTCACCGCAAGCGGCCAGGATAGGCCCCCGGGAGATTCCACCCCGATGGGCGTGGATCCCGCCGTTGCCAACGGCGGCTCCGTTGGTAGTGTTTGACGCGCTCAGGTGCAAGTTCCTGCAGGTCAACGCCCGCGGAGTTTGTCCAACGGCGGTTCGTTTTCGTGCGATCCACTCACGCAAGTCGGAACGACGTGGCACTGCATCTGGTGCGGGTCGTCGAAGTGACGACTCTCGTTCCGATAACAGGAGTAACGAGCACATGGCTCAAGGCACCGTGAAGTGGTTCAACGCCGAGAAGGGTTTCGGCTTCATCGCGCAGGAGGACGGCGGCGACGACGTCTTCGTGCACTACTCGGCGATCCAGTCTCAGGGCTACAAGTCCCTCGACGAGAACCAGAAGGTCGAGTTCGACGTCACCCAGGGTCCGAAGGGCCCGCAGGCGGAGAACGTCCGCCCGCTCTGACGGCGCGGTCGGCGACCATCACCGACTTCGACGCGAGGCCTCGCCCCTTCGGGGGCGGGGCCTCGTGTCGTTCTGGACGTTCGTCTAGGCCGGAACGCAGCACTTGGCTGATTCTCGGGTCAAAGCCCGTGCCGAGGGTTTAGGTTCGTACCGACGGGGAACCATGCTTCGGGGGAAGGCTGGCGCTAGCGTGCCAGGAAGCTGAGGGGAGAGGGCGTGCACGACCAGTTCGACGTCACGCTGGAGGACCAGGACCTGCTCCGCGAGGTGGAGCTCACGACCAACCTCATCATCGCCGCGAGCGAGACCGACGAGCACCTGTCCCTCCAGGAGATCGACGCGATCCTCGGTGTCTCGCGCCCCGCTGTCGGCTGATTCTGCGCCCGTCGAGCGTGCCGTTCATACCCTCGGGGGGTACCATGCTGACATGGCTCACGAACACGGCTACATCTCCCGCAAGGACGACTACCTGACCCGCCTGCGGCGCATCGAGGGTCAGGCCCGGGGTCTGCAGCGGATGGTCGACGAGGACAAGTACTGCATCGACATCCTCACCCAGGTCTCCGCGATGACGAAGGCACTCCAGGCCGTCTCGCTCGGCCTCCTCGAGGACCACATGAACCACTGCGTCGTGGACGCCGCCCGCGCGGGCGACGAGGAGGCCCGCGAGAAGGTCGCCGAGGCCACCGAGGCCATCGCCCGGCTGGTGCGCTCCTGACGGCTGCGGACACCGTCACCACTCACGTCACCAGCGGCCTGCGACTGCGCTCCCCCCACTAACAGGTGGCGAAGAGGACGGGGCCGGTGGAGAGGTCGCCGAGGACGGCCGCGCCCCGCGTCGGGCGGAGGTCGAGGGTGACGAGGGAGCCGTCCGCCCGGGCCTTGTCCAGGGAGAACCGGTCGGCGAAGTCGCCGCCCTGGCCCACGGCCGGGCCCGTCGCCAGCGCGGCGCGCGAGTCGGCGTTCGTGCGGGCCTGCTCGTCGTTCGCGAACTCCAGCGCCACCTGCACCTCGCCGTCCGCGCCGCGCGCCATCGCGAACGCCAGGTACGGGTCGACGGTCCCCGCCGCCGCGACCAGCTCAGCGGCCCGGGCCTGGTCGTCGTCGTCGGCCTGCGCCATGGCCAGCGCCCCGCAAGCGTACTCACCGCTGTAGACCGCCGCCGACAACGGCGAGCCGACGGCGTCCACCACCGAGGAGAGCCCGTCCACCCGGGCGGCGTCGTCCCGGGCGGCGTCGGCGGCCCCCTGCACGTACGCCGCCTGGTCCGACGTCAGCACCAGGTGCTGGTCGGCCAGCAGGACGACGTACCCGAGCTCGGGGGTGAGGTCCGAGGAGATCGAGGACACGAGGTCGGGACCGCCCGCCCAGACCCCGCCCTCCCCGGCGGGGCGCGGGAAGCCGAGCGCCTCCAGGCGGTTGCCGATCGCGCCCAGGTCGGTGTCGTCGGGCATCCGCAGCGCGACCACGGCGCCGTCGCGCGCCTGGCTGAACAGCTCCCAGTCCGCGGACGCGGGGGAGAAGCCGAACGAGTCCTGCAGCACGGGCGCGGACTGCACCAGCGCCGAGGTCGACGCCAGGTCCTCCTCGAAGGCGCGGTCGAGGAAGTCGCGGACCTCCTGCGCGCTCGACCGCGCGTCGACGTCCGCGTCGACCTCGCGGCGTACGGCGGCCCAGTCGGTCCACGACATGCGCTCGGTGCCGGCCGGTGCGGCCGCCACCGCTCGGGCGAACTCGGTCTGCTGTGCGTGCCGCCACCAGCGGTACCCGAGCCCGGCCGCGGTCAGGACCAGGACCGTCACCAGCAGGGCCACGAGGGCCCGGCGTATCGACCTCCGCACCACCCCTCCTCGCCCGCACCGAGTGGTGTGAGACTAACCAGCATGTCGCCCTCTTCCCCGACTACCGGGCCGAAGGACGGGGACGTGCAGGCCGCCGGAGCCGTCGTGCTCCGCAAGGACGCTGTGCTCCTGGTGCACCGACCGCGCTACGACGACTGGTCCTTCCCCAAGGGCAAGCTCGACCGCGGCGAGCTCGCGCCGGTCGCGGCCGTGCGCGAGGTCGGCGAGGAGACCGGCCTCCGGGTCCGGCTGGGCTCGCCGCTGAACCCGCAGCGCTACCCCAACGGGAACCGGATGAAGACCGTGTCCTACTGGCACGGCCGGGTGGTCGGCGACCACGACGTGGGCGGGTACCTGGTGAACGACGAGATCGACGAGGTCGCCTGGGTGCCCGTCGACAAGGCGCGGCAGCAGCTCTCCTACCGCTACGACAGGCAGACGCTCGACGAGGCCCTGGACACGGAGTGGCGCACCCATGCCCTGATCGTGCTGCGCCACGGACAGGCCTGGTCCCGGAAGGCCTGGCGCAAGAACGACCGGCTCCGCCCGCTGCTCAGCACCGGCAAGCACCAGGTGGACCGGCTGACGCCGCTGCTGGCGGCGTACGCGCCCACCCGCCTGGTCACCTCCAGCAGCCTGCGCTGCGTGCAGAGCGTCGCGCCGTACGCCGCGTTCAGCGGCTGGCAGGTCCACGAGACCGACGCGCTGAGCGAGGAGGACGCGACGGTCGCATCGGTGGTCGAGATCGTCGACGAGCTGCTCCACGGCAAGGAGGGCGCGGTGCTCTGCACCCACCGTCCGGTGCTCCCCTCCGTGCTCGACGCGGTCGGCGTCAAGACCGAGAAGCTGGCTCCCGGCGAGCTCGTCGTCGTCCACCACAAGAAGGGCCAGATCGCGGCGTACGAGAGGTACTGATCACCTGCCCGGCCGGCCCGCTCGAGGACCTTCGTCCAACTGCAAGTCCGCGTTCACCCTGCGTTCACCATCGCCCACGGATCCGGACACTTCTGCTCCCTACGTTCACGGTGTCAGAGCCGTGTCCGGCAGCCGCCGGACGACGACACGAACACAGGAGAATCCGAAGTGACGATCACTTCTTTCCGTCGGCGCATCGTCCCAGCGGTAGCCCTCGTCGCCCTGGGCCTGTCGGCCGCGGCCTGCGGCGCCGCCAACGAGGCCAACGCGGACAGCGGCGACGGCGGCGACGCCGTGACCCTCGACGGTGGCGGCGCGACCTCCCAGGCCAAGGCCGAGGGGATCTGGCGCGCGAACTACCAGGACGACTCGGGCAACACCGTGAACTACGAAGAGGTCGGTTCGGGCACCGGCCGCGAGAACCTGAACAGCGGCGCCTACTCGTTCGCGGGCAGCGACTCGTACCTGAACGAGGACGAGGGCGAGCTGTCCGCCGCCAAGGAGCAGTGCGGCAGCGACCCGATCGAGGTGCCGGCGTACGTCAGCCCGATTGCAGTGGCCTTCAACGTGCCGGGCGTCGACGCGCTGAACCTCTCCGCCGAGACGATCGCCGACATCTTCAACGGCAGCATCACGACGTGGAACGACGACGCGATCGCGGCCGACAACGGCGACGCAGACCTGCCTGACACCGCGATCACGATCATCCACCGGTCCGACGACTCGGGCACGACCACCAACTTCACCGACTACCTCTTCAAGGCCAGCGACGGGGCCTGGGCGACCGAGGCCGACGGCCTGTGGCCCAAGGACCTGAGCACCGGTCAGGGCCTCGAGGGCACGTCCGGCGTCATCGGGGGCATCACCGACACCGAGGGCGCCATCGGGTACGCCGACGAGAGCGCGGTCAAGGACACCGACCTCGGTGTCGTCTCCATCGGCGTGGGCGACGCCTTCAGCGCGCCGTCGGCCGAGGGCGCGGCCATGGTCGTGGCGAACTCGCCGCGGGCCGAGGGTCGCCCCGACGTCGACATGGCGATCGACATCGACCGCACGATCACCGACGACGGCGCCTACCCGCTGCTCCTCACGTCGTACCTGATCGCGTGCCAGACCTACGACGACGCGGCCACGGCCGGCGCGGTCAAGGGCTTCCTGGCGTACGTCGTGTCGACCGACGGTCAGCAGGCCGCCGCCGACGAGGCGGGCTCGGCGCCGCTCGACTCCGCTCTGCAGGAGGAAGCCGCCGGGATCGTCGACAAGATCGCCGGTTCCTGACCTGAGTCTCGACGGAACAACCACGGCGTGCGGCGGTCCGGAGGGTCGGGCCGCCGCACCGCCGCACCCGAGGAGCCCAGACCGAGTGGAGTGCACGAAGTGACCGCCACCCTCACGCCGCCCGAGGCGGAGCCGGCGCGGAAGCCGACGTCGCGCCGGGGCGACCGCGTCTTCGCCGGCCTGGCGCGCGGCGCGGGCATCACGATCATGCTGTCGCTCGCCGCGGTGTTCGTCTTCCTCTTCGTCGAGGGCTGGGACGGGCTCAACGCCGCCGAGGCGACCTACCGCCCGGCGACGAGCTTCCTGGGCTACATCGGGCCACTGGTCCTGAGCACCATCCTCGCCGCGATCATCGCGCTGGTCGTGGCGGTTCCGTTCGCCATCGGGATCGCGCTGTTCATCAGCCACTACGCCCCGCGCCGCATCGCCACCCCGGTCGCCTACCTCATCGACCTGCTCGCCGCGGTGCCGTCGGTGGTGTTCGGGCTCTGGGGCGGCAGGTACCTGGCGCACTTCCTGCAGCCGGCCCACGTGTGGCTGAGCGAGAAGCTCGGCTTCCTGCCGTTCTTCGGCGAGCCGCCCTCGCCGAACGGCCGCTCGCTGTTCACCGCCGGCATCGTGCTCGCCATCATGATCCTGCCGATCGTGACGGCCATCTCGCGCGAGGTCTTCGCCCAGACGCCGCGCCTGCACGAGGAGGCCGCGCTCGCCCTCGGTGCCACCCGCTGGGAGATGATCCGCTACTCGGTGTTCCCGTACGCCCGGTCCGGCATGGTCTCCGGCGTGATGCTCGGCCTCGGCCGGGCCTTGGGCGAGACCATGGCCGTCGCGATGGTGCTGGCCGTCAGCCCGGCGGCCACCCTCAACATCATCGGTACGGCGGCGCCGGCGACCATCGCCTCCAACATCGCCCTGAACTACAAGGAGGCGACGCCGAGCCGCCAGTCGCTGCTCATCGCGACCGGCCTGGTGCTCTTCGCCGTCACCTTCCTCGTCAACTTCGCCGCCCGCTGGATCGTGGGTCGCAACGAGCGCAGGCAGGCGAAGGCATGACCTCCACCACCTCGGTCACCCTGACCCACGCCCGGCTCCCGCAGTGGGCGCCGGTCCTCGTCGGCGTGATGGCGTTGGCGGCCGCCGGCCTGCCCGCGATGCTGCTCGGCTGGGGCATCTTCGCGTGGCTCGTGACCGCGGTGGCCGGGTTCCTGGTCGGGCTGCCCGCCTGGTCGTACGTCGTGGAGAACCGGCGCGCCGCGACCGACCGGCTGATGACCGGGCTGGTGTGGACGGCGTTCGGCTCGGCGGTGCTGCCGCTGATGTGGCTGATGTGGGTGGTGATCAGCGAGGGCGCCCAGGCCGTCAACGGCGACTTCCTGACCTTCTCGATGCGCGGCGTGACCGGCGACGAGCAGGGCGGCGCCTACCACGCGCTCATCGGGACGCTGCTGATCACGCTGGCCGCGACCGTCATCTCGGTACCGATCGGCGTGCTGTCGGCGATCTACCTCGTGGAGTACGGCGGGAAGTCCAGGCTGGCCCGCTGGATCACCTTCCTGGTCGACGTGATGACCGGCATCCCGTCGATCGTCGCCGGCCTGTTCGCGCTGGCCCTGGTCGTGCTGGTCTTCGGGCCGGCCTACCGGATGGGCCTCGGCGGCTCGATCGCCCTGTCCCTGCTGATGATCCCGACGGTCGTGCGGTCCTCGGAGGAGATGTTCCGGCTGGTGCCGATGGACCTGCGCGAGGCGGCGTACGCGCTCGGGGTCCCGAAGTGGCGGACCATCCTCAAGGTCGTGGTCCCGACGTCCATCGGCGGCGTCATCACGGGTGTGGTGCTGGCCATCTCGCGAGTGATCGGCGAGACCGCACCGCTGCTGGTCGTCGCGGGCGCCACCGACGGCGTGAACCTGAACCTGTTCGACGGCCGGATGACCACGCTGCCGGTCTTCATCTTCTCCCAGTACAGCCTGTCCACTCCCGCCGGGTACGAACGCGCCTGGGGTGGCGCGCTCGTCCTCATCGCGATCGTGATGGTGCTCAACCTCATCGCGCGCGCGGTGGGCAAGCTCCTCGCTCCCAAGAAAGCCTGAGGTCCGTCATGGCCAAGAGCATCGACGTCTCCGACCTGAACATCTTCTACGGCGACTTCCTCGCCGTAGAAGGCGTCACCATGACCATCAAGGCGAAGTCGGTGACGGCGTTCATCGGCCCGTCCGGCTGCGGCAAGTCCACGATGCTGCGGTCCCTCAACCGCATGCACGAGGTCATCCCCGGCGCGCGCGTCGAGGGCAAGGTGATGGTCGACGGGCAGAGCCTGTACGGGCCCGACGTCGACCCGGTCGCCGTACGCCGCTCGATCGGCATGGTCTTCCAGCGCCCCAACCCGTTCCCGACGATGTCGATCTACGACAACGTGCTCGCCGGCTCGCGGCTCAACTCGCGCAAGCTGTCGAAGTCCGACGCCGACGGCATCGTGGAGCGGTCGCTCACGAGCGCCAACCTCTGGAAAGAGGTGAAGGACCGCCTCGGCAGGCCCGGCCAGGGCCTGTCCGGCGGCCAGCAGCAGCGGCTCTGCATCGCCCGCGCCATCGCCGTCGAGCCCGAGGTGCTGCTCATGGACGAGCCGTGCTCGGCGCTCGACCCGATCTCCACGTCGGCCATCGAGGACCTGATCGACCAGCTGAAGTCCGAGTACACGATCGTGATCGTCACCCACAACATGCAGCAGGCCGCTCGGGTCTCCGACGAGACCGGGTTCTTCAACCTGAAGGCCACCGGGCAGCCGGGTCGGCTGGTGGAGTTCAACCCCACCAAGAAGATGTTCAGCAACCCCGACGAGGAGTCGACGGAGGCCTACATCTCGGGTCGTTTCGGCTGACCGGGTTGCGCTTCGGTCTCGGTCGGTCGCCGATGCCTTCGACCTCGGGATGCCCGACCCGAAACGGCACGCCCCGCTGCTGGCCGTGGTCTTCTTGACGCCCCCGGAGGGCAGTGCCACCCCGGGCGGCCGCACGAACGCCGGTCAGGGCAGGAACAGGTGCGCGATGCCGTAGCAGGCGGCGGCGGCGAGGCCGGCCATCGGGAAGGTCAGCACCCACGCGGTGAGGATCGTGCGGGCCATGCCCCAGCGAACGGCGGAGAGCCGACGGGTCGCGCCGGCGCCCATGATCGCCGAGGTGATGGTGTGGGTGGTCGAGATGGGGGCCTGGAAGGCGTACGCCGTGGTGTAGAGCACCATGGCCCCCACCGTCTCGGCGGCGAACCCGCGGGCCGGGTCGAGGTCGATGATCTTGCGGCCCATGGTGCGCATGATCCGCCAGCCGCCGGAGTAGGTGCCGGCGGAGATCGCACCGGCGGCCGCCAGGACCACCCACAGCGGGAGGCGGTCGTCGGCCCCGGCGTGGCCCGTCGTGATGAGGGCCAGGAAGATCACGCCCATCGTCTTCTGGGCGTCCTGGAGGCCGTGGCCGAGCGCCAGGGCGGCCGCGGAGACCGTCTGCAGCATCCGGAAGGTACGGCTGACCTTGCGCGGGTTGCGCCTCCGCAGGATCCACATGAACGCGAGCATCAGCAGGAAGGCCAGGGCGAAGCCGACCAGCGGCGAGGCGACCATCGGGATCAGCACCTTGTCGACGATCGTCTTCCAGTGCACGACCGCTCCCGCGGCCATGGCCGAGCCGACAAGCCCGCCGATGAGCGCATGGGAGGACGAGGAAGGCAGGCCGAACCACCAGGTGGTGAGGTTCCAGGCGATCGCGCCGAGCAGCCCGCACAGCACGATGGTCAGGCCGTGGTTGACCTCGAACCCGCCGGTGTCGATGGTGTCGCTGACGGTGTGCGCGACCTTCTGGCCGAGGAGGGCGCCGACGAAGTTCATCACCGCCGCGAGGGTCAGGGCGACCCGCGGGGTGAGCGCCCTCGTCGAGATCGACGTGGCGATCGCGTTGGCGGCGTCGTGGAAGCCGTTGGTGTAGTCGAACGCAAGGGCGACGACCACGACCCCGATCAGGATCGCGAGCTCCATCTGCGTGGGTCTCCCTATCCTCGGCCGTTGCGAGCGACGACAACGCAGTCAGGGCGCCGGAAGGGCGACGCGCAGCTGGCCATGGGACAGGGAGACGAACCCATTGTCAGGACTCCTTGACTGCGATCTGCTCCACGCGCTTCGCAACGGTCTCGAAGGCGTTGATCGTCCCCTCGAGCGTGTCGACGACGTCCTTCAGCTTGAGCACCTCCAGCGCGTCGTACTGACCGCCGAACAGCTTGGCGATGATCCGGCGGTAGCTCTTGTCGCCGGACTTCTCCAGCCGGCCGATCTCCAGCCAGTACTCCTCGAGGTCCAGCGACTGTAGCCGCGGCATCGCGGCGGCTGTCAGCTCCGCGCAGCGCTGGATCAGCTCGACCTGCTTGGCGAACTCGGCGGGGTACGTCGTCACGTCGTACAGGTTGATGAGGTCGCCGGCCTCCTCCATCTCGTCCATGCAGTCGTCGAGGCCGTAGGCGAGCGCGTGGATGTCCTCGCGGTCGAAGGGGGTCACGAAGGTCTTGTTGACCCGCTGGATGATCTCGCGGGTGGTGCGGTCGGCCTCGCTCTCGGCCTCGCGCATCTCCTTGGCCTTGGCGGCGCGGTCGGTGCCGTCGGCGAACATCTCGGCAAGGAGGCCGGACCCCTTGACCAGGTGCTGAGCCGACTCGGTGAACAACTGGTAGAAGGCACCGTCGACGGGGCGGAGGGAGAAGGCCACAGGAGCACTCCTGAACTGACTGGCGCCCTGGCGGGCACGGACAGTGGTCAATCGTGGGGCCCGGTCAGGTCGGGGTGCAACTCGGGGTCCGTCCCGTTGCGAACGGGTCGGCGTTTGTGCAGGTCAGACGCGGCGTCGGTGACTCTCGATCAGGCTCTCCTGGAGGTGCACCTTGCCGTCGTTGAGCTCCCACGAGCCGTCGCGGCGCAGGACCCAGGCGCGGGTGTCGGGGTCGAACGAGAGGTCGAGCAGCCGCTCGACCTGCGCGATGCTGTCGGGCGGCAGCTTGACGAGCACCTCCACGCGCCGGTCCAGGTTGCGGTGCATCAGGTCGGCCGAGCCGATCCAGGCCTCCGGATCGCCGCCGCTGTCGAACCAGAACACCCGGCTGTGCTCGAGGAACCGGCCGAGGATCGAGCGCACCTCGATCGACTCCGACAGCCCCGGCACGCCCGGGCGCAGGGCGCAGATGCCGCGGACCAGCAGCTGCACCGGCACACCCTCCTGAGAGGCCAGGTACAGCGCGTCGATGGTCGCCTCGTCGACGATGGAGTTGGCCTTCATCCGGATCCCCGCGGGCCGGCCGGCCCGGTGGTGGGTGATCTCGTCGTGGATGCGCGTGACCAGCCCGTCGCGCACCGAGTCGGGCGCGACGAGGAGCTGGTCGTAGGACGGCTTGCGGCTGTAGCCGCTGAGGTTGTTGAACAGGTTCGCGACGTCCTCGCCGATCGCCTCGTTCGTGGTGATCAGCCCGAGGTCCTCATAGGACCGTGCGGTCTTCGGGTTGTAGTTTCCGGTGCCGATGTGGGTGTAGCGGCGGATGCCCTCGGGCTCGTCGCGCACCACCATGGCCAGCTTGCAGTGCGTCTTCAGCCCGACCTGCCCGTACACCACGTGGCAGCCCGCGTGCTCGAGCTTGCGCGCCCATCGGATGTTGGCCGACTCGTCGAAGCGGGCCTTGATCTCGATCAGGGCCAGCACCTGCTTGCCCGACTCGGCCGCGTCGACGAGGGCGTCGATGATCGGCGAGTCACCCGACGTCCGGTAGAGCGTCTGCTTGATCGCCAGCACGTGCGGGTCGGCCGCGGCCTGCTCGAGGAAGCGCTGCACGGACGTCGCGAACGAGTCGTAGGGGTGGTGGAGGAGTACGTCGTGCCGCCGGGCCGCCTCGAACACGTCGATGGGCGAGGCCGACTCCACCTCCGTGAGGTTGCCGTGGGTGATGGGCACGAACGCGGGGTACTTGAGGTCCTCGCGAGGCAGGTCGGCGATGTCGTGCAGCCCGCGCAGGTCCAGCGGGCCGGGCACGCGCACGACCTCCTGCGGCGAGATGCCGAGCTCGGAGGTGAGCAGCTCGAGCACCTGCGAGGTGATCGTCTCCTCGACCTCCAGCCGCACGGGCGGGCCGAAGCGGCGGCGCAGCAGTTCCTTCTCCAGGGCCTGGAGCAGGTTCTCCGCGTCGTCCTCCTCGACCTCGAGGTCCTCGTTGCGGGTGACCCGGAAGGTGTGGACCTGGAGCACCTCCATGCCCGGGAAGAGTCGTTTCAGGTGCTCGCCGATGACGTCCTCGAGCGGTACGAAGCGCTGGTTGCCGAGCGCCACGAACCGGCTGAACGTCGGCGGCACCTTCACCCGCGCGAAGTGCTCCTTGCCGGTCTTCGGGTTGCGGACGAGCACGGCCATGTTGAGCGAGAGCCCGGAGATGTAGGGGAACGGATGCGCCGGGTCGACGGCCAGCGGGGTGAGCACCGGGAAGACGCGTTCCTTGAAGAACCGTTTGGCGAACTTCTGCTCCTCGCGGTCGAGCTCCTCCCAGCGCACCAGGTCGATGCCGCTGGCGGACAGCGCGGGCACGAGGTCGTCGCGGAAGAACGTCGCGTGCCGCTGCATCTGCTCGGTCGTGCGGGTCCAGATCGCCTCGAGGATGTCGCGGGGCATCAGACCGGACGCAGCGCGGACCGCCATCCCGGCCGCGATCCGGCGCTTGAGGCCGGCGACCCGGACCATGAAGAACTCGTCGAGGTTGCTCGCGAAGAACGCCATCGAACGGACCCGCTCGAGCAGGGGCAGGGACTCGTCCTCGGCCATGCCGAGCAGGCGCAGGTTGAAGCGGAGCCACGAGAGCTCGCGGTCGAGGAACCGGTCCTCGTACTTCGCGAGGTGCTCCAGGGCGTCCGCTGCCGGCTCGTAGGGCGGCTCCACGTCGAACGTCTCGTGCAGCGACCCGTCCACCGGCACGACGTCGTCGGCGGGGCTGGAGACGGTCATGGGGCCAGTGTGGCATCGCGAGGTGAACGTCAGGTGGCCCTGGACGCAATCCGCGGACGAGCGCGGATTCACCCCTCCATCCGTACCACCGGTACGCTCGCCTCAGCGGCCGGACCGATCTGGTCCCGGGCCGCTCGCGTCGTACGACACCTCGTGGCGGCGCACCATCCCCACTGAGAGTGACTTCCTTGTCTTCCCTTGCGAATATTTCTGTGTCCTTCACCGATCTCGGCGTGCCCGCGAAGCTCGCGACCGTCCTGGCCGGCCTGTCCATCACCGAACCCACGCCGATCCAGGCCGCGACCCTGCCCGACTCCTTCGCGGGTCGTGACGTCCTCGGCCGCGGCCGCACCGGCTCGGGCAAGACCTACGCCTTCCTGCTCCCGCTCGTGGCCCGGCTCCAGGCCGACCCGCGCCGGGTCCGCCCCGGCGCTCCGCGCGCGCTGATCCTGGCTCCGACCCGTGAGCTCGTCGGCCAGATCGAGGCCGCCCTGGCGCCGCTCGCCGCGGCCGCCGGACTCACCAGCCAGACCGTCTTCGGCGGCGTCGGCCAGAACCCGCAGGTGCGCGGCCTGCGGACCGCCGACATCGTGCTGGCCTGCCCGGGTCGGCTCGAGGACCTCATCGGCCAGGGCCACGCACGCCTCTCCGACGTCGAGCTCACCGTGCTCGACGAGGCCGACCACATGGCCGACCTCGGGTTCCTCCCGAGCGTGCGGCGCCTGCTCGCGTTGACGCCCGCGACCGGCCAGCGACTGCTCTTCTCGGCCACCCTCGACAAGGCCGTGGACGGCCTCGTCCGCCAGTTCCTGCGTGGGCCGGTCACGCACGAGGCCGACTCGGCGCAGTCGCCGATCTCCACGATGGCCCACCACGTGCTGCACATCTCGCACGACCAGCGGGTGCCCGTCCTGGTCGACCTGACCAGCGCTCCCGGTCGCACGGTCGTCTTCACGCGCACCAAGCACCGCGCCAAGCAGCTGGCCCGACAGCTCAACAAGTCCGGCATCCCGACCGTCGACCTGCACGGCAACCTCAGCCAGGGCGCCCGCACCCGCAACATGGCGGACTTCCACTCGGGCCGGGCCACCACGCTCGTCGCGACCGACGTCGCCGCGCGCGGGATCCACGTCGACGACGTGTCCCTCGTGGTGCATGCCGACCCGCCGTCGGAGCACAAGGCCTACCTGCACCGCTCCGGCCGTACGGCGCGAGCCGGCGCCGAGGGCACCGTGTTGACGTTGATGACCGACGACCAGGTCCGTGAGGTCCGCTCGCTGACCCGCGCCGCCGGGGTGCACCCCACGACCACCCGCCTCGGCAGCATGGGCGACGCGGTGCTCCGCACGCTCGCCCCGGGCGACCGGAGCCTGCCCGGTGGCCTGGTGTCGACGACGTCCTCGGACGGCCCGTCGCGTCGCGGTCAGGGCTCGTCGCAGGGCCGGTCGGCCCGTCCGGCCCGTTCGACCGCCGGTGGCGGAGGCGGCGGAGGCCGCAACCGCAAGGGCAAGGGCAAGCCGTCTCGTGGTACCTCGGGCCGGGCCTCCGGTCGTCCGTCCGGCTCGTCGTCGGGTCGGCCGCACAGCGCCGCGTCGTTCAGCTCGCGGTCGCGCTGATCATCGGCTGGTCGAGGAAGGCGCGCTAGCGCCTGTCACGAGACCCGGTGACCCCACGGGTGTACATCACGTGCGTGTCGGCGGACGCGTGCGTGAAGCCGAGGCCCTCGTAGAGGCGCACGGCGGGGACGTTGTCGGACTCGACGTACAGGAGCACCTCGTCGGCGCCGCCGGCGCGGAGGTGCGCGAGGCCGGCCGTGACCAGCGTGCGCCCGACGCCGCGGCCCTGGGCGGCCGGGTCGATGCCCACGACGTACACCTCGCCGAGCGTGCCCGAGTGCCGCTTCGTCCAGTGGAACCCGAGCAACCGCCCGCCGTCGTCGGCGACGAGCAGCCCGGCCGGGTCGAACCACGGCTCGGCCATCCTCTCGGCGAGCTCCGCCAGGTCCATCCGGCCCTGCTCGGGATGGTGGGCGAACGCCGCCGCGTTGACGCGCACCACCTCGGCCTCGTCGCCGGGGCGGAACGGACGGATCGCATACTCGCTCCGTGACCACGAGGGCGTGGCGGTCTCATGGTCCAGTGACCTTCGCATCACCCACAGCGCCCGGGTGCGCTCGAAGCCGAGCGCCCGGGCCAGCGCGGCCGCTCCGGGGTGGTCGCCGTGCGACCACGCCTGCCACGGATGGTCGGACCCCACGACCGCGCCCTCCGCGAGCGCACGCCCGACCCCGTGCTCCCGGGACCCCGGTGCGACGACGACGTGCAGCAGGTCACCGTCGACCACCGAGAAGCCGCGACCGGGGTCGACGACGACGTCGAGCTCGTCCGCGTGGTGCCGAAGTCGCCGCCAGGCACCCTCGTCCAACGGGTCCGCGCCGTCGGCCGCCGCCGCTGCGTCGGTGATCGACTCGATCTCGGCCAGGTCGTCGGCGTCCACCCCGTGACTCTAGGGGCGAACTCTGGTGTCGTTTCCTTCGCTTCGGTGTCGTTGCAACGCCCCCTAAGCGACGGGATACCCGGTCGACCGGGTATCACTACGCCACCGACCCGACCCCTACGCCTCCTGCTCCTCCCGGACAGGTGCGGCCTTCTCGGGGGTCGGCAGCACGAACCGGTAGCCGACGTTGCGGACCGTGCCGATCAGCGTCTCGTGCTCGGGGCCGAGCTTGGCGCGCAGCCGGCGGACGTGCACGTCTACGGTCCGGGTGCCACCGAAGTAGTCGTAGCCCCAGACCTCCTGGAGCAGCTGCTGCCGGCTGAACACCCGTCCGGGGTGCTGGGCGAGGTACTTGAGGAGCTCGAACTCCTTGAACGTGAGGTCGAGGATGCGCCCGCCGACCTTGGCGGTGTACGACGCATCGTCGACGACCACCTCGCCGGACCGGATCACGTGCGCCTCGGGATCGTCCTGGTCGCGGCGCGCCGTGAGTCGCCCGATGGCGAGGCGGACCCGGGCCTCGAGCTCGGCGGGACCGGCGGTGTGCAGCACCACGTCGTCCATCCCCCAGTCGTGGGCGACGACGGCGAGGCCGCCCTCGGTCACGATCAGGAGCACGGGGATGTCGGTCCCGGTGGTGCGGATCAGGCGGCACAGGTCACGGGCGTGGGCCAGCTCGAGCCGACCGTCGACGAGAAGGAGGTCGGAGTCCGGGGCTTCGAGCAGCGCACTCCCCTCGGCGGGCAGGACCCGGACCTGGTGGCCGAGCAGGGCCAGACCGGGAAGCACCTCGACCGAGGGCTGGAGCGCGTTGGTCAGCAGGAGCAGGGTGCTCATCGGCACTCCTCCGCTTGCGGGCGGGCACGGGTCGGGCAGTGGGGAAGCTCGGACGTCCTTGGCCGATGAGGAAGGATAACCGGGCATGGAGGCGTCGACGGTCACTGTCCGCTACTGGGCCTCGGCCCGCGCGGCCGCGGGCGTCGCTTCGGACACCATCTCGGTGGAGGGGCCGGTGAGCTTGGCGGACCTGCGCGAACGGGTGCTGGCCCTCCATCCCGGCACGCGCCTCGAAGCCGTGCTCGGGGCCTGCTCGGTGCTGGTCGGGGACCGGCCGGTGGCCAGCCAGGACCCCGTGACCGTCGCGGTCGAGCCTGGGGAGATGGTGGAGTTCCTCCCGCCGTTCGCCGGCGGTTGAGCCGCCCCGGAATGTTGGCCGGAATGTTGGGCCCGGATCCGCGGTTGGGCCGGACATGACGACCGGACAGTGGGTGCTGCTCGCTTGCGTGGTGCTGGTCGTCGGCTTCGCGATGTACCGCGTGCGCACCGACGGCCGGTTCCACCACCGCAGGCGGGTGCCCGCCGCGACCTCGCCCACGGATACCGCCGCGAGCGTGCTGACCGCTGGCGGCGTCGACGTACCGCTGGGTGAGCGGGCCACCCTGCTGCAGTTCTCCTCGGCGTTCTGCGCGCCGTGCCGGGCAACGCGCCGGGTACTGGGCGAGGTCGTGGACCTCGTGCCGGGCGTGACGCACGTCGAGGTGGACGCCGAGCAGCACCTCGAGGTGGTTCGTACGTTGCACGTGCTGCGCACGCCGACCACGCTCATCCTCGACCCTGAAGGTCGTGAGGTCTCCCGGGCGTCCGGGCTGCCGGCGCGGGACCAGGTGCTGGCAGCCGTGGCCAAGCTGCCGTGACGTCCATCATTCGGACTGCGCGTCCACGATTCGAGACGGGGCGTAGGTACGCGCGGCGTCGCCCGCCTACAGTGGCCGCCATGTCCTCGACCATGCTGACCAAGCGCCGCGCAGTGGACCACTGCCGCGTGCACTCGGCGCTCTGTCGGATGTCCTGAGCGGTCGCCGCCGGGCCTGAGGGCCCGTTTCACGTCGCGACCGCAGCCCACCTCGTGTGGGCGTCCGCCCGTCGTCGACGTCGCCAGGAGAGTCATGTCCCAGATAGATCCCCGCGGTCAGCAGTTCGCCGCGGCCATCACGAGCGTCGTGCTCGTGGCAGTTCTGCTCACCGCGCCCGGGCCGGCCGCGGTCGGACTGCTTGTGCTCCAGGTGGTGCTGTTCGCCACGGCGGTGCTCCGCGGGGTGCAGCGGACTCCGGTCGCGGCCCTCTTCCGCACGGTGATCCGCCCCCGCCTGGGCCCCGCCGGCCACCTCGAGGACGCGACGCCGCCCCGGTTCGCCCAGGGTGTCGGCCTGGCCTTCGTCGCGGTCGCGCTGCTGGGCTTCGTCGCCGGCGCGGACCTGGTGGGGTACGTCGCCACGGCCTTCGCGCTGGCCGCCGCCCTGCTGAACGCCACCATCGGCTTCTGTCTCGGGTGTGAGGCCTACCTGCTCGGCCGCCGCGCGGACGCGCGGCTGCGCTCCACCATCACCGACACCGTCACCGCCCCCTCACCCAAGGTTCCCGCAACAGGAAGTAGGAGCACCTCATGAGCCGCGAGAAGACTCTCGTCTCCGCCCAGTGGGTCGAGGACAACCTCGACCAGGACCACATCGTGCTCGTCGAGGTCGACGAGGACACCTCGGCCTACGACAAGGGCCACATCAAGGGCGCCATCAAGCTGGACTGGACGACCGACCTGCAGGACCAGGTGCGTCGGGACTTCATCGACAAGAGCCAGTTCGAGGCGCTGCTGAGCGCGAAGGGCGTCGGCAACGACGACACCGTCGTGCTCTACGGCGGCAACAACAACTGGTTCGCGGCCTATGCCTACTGGTACTTCAAGCTCTACGGCCACGACGACGTCAAGCTGCTCGACGGTGGCCGCAAGAAGTGGGAGCTCGACAGCCGCGAGCTGACCGACGAGACGACCAGCCGCACCGGGACGTCGTACGCCGCCCAGGACCAGGACACCGACATCCGGGCCTTCCGGGACGAGGTCATCGCGGCCATCGGTACCAAGAACCTCGTCGACGTGCGCAGCCCAGACGAGTACGCCGGCCGGCTGCTGGCCCCGGCCCACCTCCCGCAGGAGCAGGCCCAGCGGGCGGGGCACATCCCGACCGCCGCCAACGTGCCGTGGAGCAAGGCCGCCAACGACGACGGGACCTTCAAGTCCGACGACGAGCTCAAGCAGATCTACACCGAGGCCGGCGTGGACTGGAGCAAGGACACCATCGCCTACTGCCGCATCGGTGAGCGGTCGTCGCACACCTGGTTCGTCTTCCACGAGCTGCTGGACGAGCCGAACGTGAAGAACTACGACGGGTCCTGGACCGAGTACGGCTCGCTCGTCGGCGTGCCGGTCGCCCTGGGTGACGAGAGGGGCGAGGCGTGAGCTGCGGAGCGAAGATCGGCGGGCTGTCGTTGAACGGCGTGAACGTCGCGAAGGAGGCCATCATCCAGGGCCAGGTCCACCGGGTGGACGCGTCCGGCCAGCAGATCCCGGTCGAGAACGCCTACGTCCGGCTGCTCGACCGCACCGGCGAGTTCACCGCCGAGGTGCCGACCAACGAGGAGGGCCACTTCCGGTTCTTCGCCGGCGACGGCGAGTGGACGCTGCGCACCCTCGCGCCGCGCGCGCAGGCCGTCGACAAGAAGGTCGTGGCCCAGGTGGGCCTGGTGGCCGAGGTGGCCATCGCCGTCTGACCCCTCGATGGTTGAGGAAAGTTGGCAATCGGAAACCCGCTGACCTCTCGCTGACCTGCCTGGGCTCGGTTCGGTTGGGGCGGGTCAGTGTCGCTGGCGGACCTGGACGCCGCGACCGAGCAACCAGGAGAGCTTCTCCTCCGGGACGAGCACCACGTTCCCGAGGTCGGCCGGCGGGTCTGGCTTCTCGTCGAGCAGCAGCCGCCCGGCGAACGAGAAGCACCGATAGCCGAGCGGCCCGAAGACGTCCCAGACGTCGCGGAACGACGTGCCGCGAAGTGGCATCAACCGGTTGTTGAACTCGCCGTAGACGATCGGCCGGAAACGCTCGATCGCATCGCGTCCGCCGGCGAAGACCTCGTACTCGTACCCCTCGACGTCGATCTTGATCGTGTCGAGCCGGTGGAGGCCGAGTGACTCGCAGGTGCCGTCCAGGGTCTCGACACGGACCTGCAGCCCGATCTGGCCCGGGAGCGCCACGGTCGCGTTGTCGGAGGTGCCCGCCGGACCCTCCTTGACGATGGTGAGTGTTCCGGGCTCGGCGCCAAGCGCGAGATTGAGCAGAATCGGCTCCCTGGTCGTCGGGCGGTTGGCAGCGCACGCCGCCGACAGCCGCTCGAAGTTGACCGCGACCGGCTCCACCGCGATCGCCTGCCCGCTCGTCAGTGCGCGCCACACGGGGATGAAGATCAAGCCGACGTTGGCTCCGACATCGAGGAAGACGCCGTCCACCGGAGACGCGGCGAGGAGGAAGTCGACATCGTCCTCGTCGTAGACGCCGCTCCACAACATCTCGCACTCCGTGCGGCTGCGGGCATCCACCACGAACGCACCCCGCTCGGTACGAACCACGACGACCGGGCTCGCGCCGACCTTGGGCAACACGGCCCCGACCACGCGGCCGAGTCGCGTCTTCCATCGTGACTCCGGCAGTCGACGGCTCCAGGCGGAGATCCCGCCCAGCAGCGTCGTTCGCACCCCCGAGCCCATCTTGCGAGGCTAGCGATCCGGTCGGGCTGGTGTGTCGAGCACCAGCGTGACCGGGCCGTCGTTGACCGAGGACACCCGCATATCGGCTCCGAATCGCCCTCGCTCGACGTGGGCGCCCAGTCGTTCGAGCTCGGCGCAGACCGCTTCGTACGCCGGTTCGCTCACCGGACCCGGAGCAGCGGCCTGCCAGGTGGGACGACGTCCCTTGCGGGCGTCGCCGTACAACGTGAACTGGCTGACCACGAGCACCGGTGCGCCGAGGTCGGACAGCGACCTCTCATCGCGCAGCAGCCGCAACTCCCAGATCTTGCGGGCCATCCACGAGACCTCGACAGGCCCGTCGCCCTGAGTGACGCCGAGGTACACGAGTAGACCCGGCTCACCGATCGAGCCGACCACGTGTCCATCGACGGTCACGCTCGCCTCGAGAACCCGCTGGATGACCACGCGCACCGGGCAACTGTGGCACCTGAGAGCATGCGACGGTGCACCTGCGGGGGTTGATCGCCGATACGCGCCCGCTCGCCAACCAGCACTTCAAACGCCTGTGGCTGGCCAACATCGTCACCGTGATCGGTGCTCAGCTCACGGTCGTGGCGGTGCCGGCGCAGATCTACGAGATCACAGGCTCGTCGGCGTACGTCGGGCTCACCGGCCTGTTCGGTCTGGTTCCCCTCGTGGTGTTCGGCCTCTACGGCGGCGCGCTCGCGGACGTGATGGACCGTCGCACCCTGCTCCTCATCACCACCGCCGGACTGATCATGACGAGCGCGGGCTTCTGGCTCCAGGCTGCGCTGGGTATCGGGAACGTGTGGCTCCTGCTCGGGCTGTTCGCGGTGCAGCAGGCATTCTTCGCCGTCAACCAGCCGACACGCAGCGCGATACTGCCGAAGCTGGTGCCGCTCGAGCAGTTGCCCGCGGCCAACTCACTGAACATGACGGTGTTCCAGGCCGGTGGTATCGCGGGACCACTCGTCGGCGGCGCGCTGATCCCCGTCCTCGGCTACTCCTGGCTCTACCTGGTCGACTCGGTCACCCTGTTGGCCACCCTGTCGGCGGTGGTGAGGCTCCCAAGTCTGCGGGTCGAGTCGCCAGGTGGCCCGGCCGGGTTGCGGTCAGTGATCGACGGCTTCCGCTACCTACGCGGTCACCCCGTGCTGCTGATGTCCTTCCTGGTCGACATCATCGCGATGGTCTTCGGCATGCCGCGCGCGCTGTTTCCCGAAGCTGCGCACGTCGACTTCGGCGGTCCTGGGAGCGGCGGCCTGGCCTTCGCGTTGCTGTTCGCGGCAATTCCGGCGGGCGCGGTGATCGGAGGTGTCTTCTCGGGCTGGGTCTCGCGCGTACGCCGCCAGGGTCTCGCCGTCGTCGTCGCGATCGTGCTGTGGGGGTTGGCGATGGTCGGCTTCGGCATCGCCGTCGGGCTCGCGGACGGGCATCCGGGGCTTTTCCTGTGGATGGCCGTCCTGATGCTCGTCCTCGGCGGTGCCGCGGACATGGCCTCGGCTGCGTTCCGAGTCTCCATGCTCCAAGCCTCGGCCAGCGACCACGTGCGCGGCCGTTTGCAGGGCATCTTCATCGTCGTGGTGGCAGGCGGTCCTCGCGTCGCGGACACCGCACACGGTGCCGTCGGCTGCCCTGGTGGGTACGGCGGCCGCGGCGGCCGGTGGTGGCGTGCTTGTGGTCGTGCTCGTCGTTGCCGTCGCGCTCGTGGTGCCGGCGTTCGTGAGGTCTAGGTCAGCGCGCCATCAGCATGTCAATGTCGAGCACCTGTCCGGTGCGTTGGTCGACGAAGCCACTGTCGATCGACACGACACTGAAGCCGTCGTCATGCAGGCGTGGCAGAAGGTCGTAGATGCTCGCGCCCCCCTCGTAGAGCCCGACCAGCCCCATCTCGATCTCGACGAGAGCTACGTCGTTGATCCGGTCGCCGAGGCCGTCCAAAACCGCGTGCTCGAACCCCTGGACATCAACCTTGAGCATGACGCCAGAGGTAGGGCCCACGACGTCGGTCCAGACTGACGCGAGGGTGTGAACCGGCACCTCGACCGTCTGAGCGACACTCGCCGAGGAGATCCGGTCGAGCAGCTGTTCGCTGGCGACCAGTGCAGACGAGGTCACGGTGTCCTCGGAGACGTGGAACGGGATGGTGCCGTCGGTTCGACCGACCGCATATCCCTGCAACCGCCAGAGCGGGTCGGCGTCAACAGCGGGGGCCAGCTGTTCAACGAGGGCGGGGATCGCCTCGAACGACTCGATCCGTCCCTGGTAGCCGTGCTCGCGCAGTCCTGCGGCGTACTGGCCGGTGTTGGCGCCGACATCCAGGACGCAGTCGATGCCGGCTGTCCGCATGGCCGCGACCCGTCGCGCGGGGTGTGCGAGGTCACGCCGATGGACGTCAAGATTCAGGCGGGCCGCCATCGACTTGGCGGTGCGGACCAGGGTCGGGGTGCGTCGCATGTCAACCTTCCAACCCGATCTCCGGGCTCCGAGAGTGTGCCAGTGCGTACCCGATCAGTTGAACACACCGGGCGAGAGTCCTCGAAGCATGCAGATCCTCGGCGAGACGCTGGCGAGCCGCGGTCCCCAGGCGCTCGCGAAGCCCGCGATCGCCGGCTAGGCGCTCGAGCACGCAGCGAAGATCGTCCGGAGTCGCGCCTCGTGGCAGCACGATCGCGTCGACGTCGTCCTCCACGTAGTCGATGAGGCCTGGGGAGTGGCTGCAGACCACCGCTGCCCCGACCGACATCGCGTCGAGCAGGACGAGCGGTCCCGCTGGCAGACTCGTGTCAGTGAGAAGCACTGCCGTGATGCCCGAGCTCTGTTGGTTGACGCGCCCCTTCTCGGGCGACACCGGCCCATTCACAACGATGTTGGTGCTGTCACGCGTGTTCAGCGGCTGGCGCGTACAGACGAGCACCGGAAGAGAAGTCCCCGCGGTGGCAGCCATCAGCAGCTCGTAGTCCCGATGGGCGTCGCCCGCGGCGTAGACCTTGGCGGGCTCGTTGGAGGCAGCTAGCGGCCCGCGCGCAGGCTCAGGAGCCAGGAAGGGCACGAATTCGGCCTGTCGGGCGGTTCGCCACGCCTGCACCTCGGCACTCCGGATGCACATCACGAGGTCGATCCGCTTGCTCAGCAGTTTCATCAACCGTCGGCCAAGCGACCCGCTCGGCTGAAGCGGGTCGTAGGCAACCAGCACGCATGGACCGAGGAGCGGTCGGAGGGCGGCGAGCAGGAGCAGCTCAAGCGACGCAGTGCTGACGACCAGTGCCGATTGCCGGCGGGCAAGGAGGACAAGACGGACGACTTCCCTCAGCCGCCGCAGAGCCGCTCTGGCCGTGCCGACCCCGTAGTCGGACGGCCGTGGACGTGCCTCCCATCGGGACGGGAGCTCGACGCTCAGCCATGGGCTGACGAACGAGCAACTGACGAGGATGCCTCCTCGATCCCGCGGCATCAGGCCTCGGCCACCCGTCGCCACACATCGGCGTGGCTCTCGACGCAGCGCTCCCAGGTGAACCCGCGGGCCCGTGCAGCCCCGCGCTCGACGGCGGCGGCGACGTCGGCATGGCCAGACGCGGCGTACAGGATCCCCTCGGCGAGACCCGCCGGTGTTGGCGGGACGAGGGTGCCGGCGTCGCCAAGGACTTCGGGCAGCGAGCTGGTGTCAGCTGCGACCACGGGCGTCCGGACGGCCAGACCCTCCAGCGCGGGTAGGCCGAATCCCTCGTAGAGCGACGGCACCACGAGAACTGTCGCGGCGGCCATCAGACCCGGCACGAGCGCATCATCCAGCCGACCGACCATCCTGACGCGCGGCAGGTCGCGGAACAGTGCGTTCCGGGTCGGATGCTCGGGCCCTGACATCACCAGGGCCAGGTCCGGCCGGGCCTCGGCGACCAGCCGCCAGGCACCGGCGAGGCCGGCGAGGTTCTTGCGAGCGGAGGTGCCGCCGCTGGCGAGGACGAACTCACCTTCGATCAAGAGCCGGGTCCTGGCCGCGACATCTAGCGGCGCCGCGTCGAAGAAACGGTCGTCGACACCGTTGGGGACGACGACTGGGCCCTCGATCCCGAGGAGGTCGACCGCTTCTTGGGCGGTGAAGTCCGAGACGCAGATGACCGCGGCCGCACGGCGGGCCTCGTCGGCGGCGGCCGCCACGGGCGCCGACTCGTCGGCGAACTTCCAGGCGATCACGTCATGGAGGGTGATCACGTCGCGATGTGCAGCTGGGGGAAGCTCTAGCCCCATCCGGTGGACCACTGCGTCACGGGGGTAGAGCACGTGACCGAGAGCCCGTCGTGCGAACCCGGGCGCCCGCCCGAGTCGGCTGATGGGCAGGCGGTGCGTGCCCGGAAGGTCAGAGCGCAGGGAGCGTGCCACCAAGCGGCCGACCTGCCAGTCCGAGCCGAGGGTCTGCTGTGCCCGCATCGCCACGGCCTCTTCATAGACCTGCGCCCCCATGGGTGTGCCCGCGGCTGAACTCGCGATGACAAGTCTTGGCATGTGACTCCGGATTGGGCAGGTCGCGGGCTTCCCGGTCATGATGACATGGAGGTCGCAGACTACTTACGGGAGTGGGAACGGGTGCCCGGCAGCAGGATCGCTCTGGTGGCCTCGTCCTTCCACCCCTACGTGGGTGGCGTCGAGGAACACGTCCGGCAGGTCGCACGGGAGTTTCGGCGGCTCGGACACGACGTCGTCGTCTGGACCGTGGACCGCGGGGAGCACCTCGGAGTGCGGCAGGTCGACGGCGTCGAGGTCCGCTACCTGCAGACTCCGTTGCCTGCGCAGACGCCAACCGCCCTCGCGCGCTTCGTGGCTCGCAGCCCAGCAGCCGCGTGGGCCTGGTGGCGGGCCTACCGCGCATTCCGTCCCGACGTCATCCAAGTTCATTGCTTTGGTCCCAACGGGCTGTACGCCGTCGCGCTCGCGACCCTGACGAGGACCACACTGGTGGTCTCGGCGCACGGCGAGACGTTCATGGACGACCGGGGCATCTTCGAGCGCTCGGCGTTGATACGGGCAGGCTTGCGGCGTGCGCTGGAACGCGCAGCCCTGGTCACCGGCTGCTCGGAAGTCACACTCGAGGACCTGCGCAGTCGCTTCGCGCTTCGCGGCGGGGTGGTGGTCCCCAATGGCGTCGACCTGACTATCGGTCCCGGCGCGCGAGAGCCCCAGGACCCGCCAATCGTCTTCGCCGTGGGCCGCATTGAGCACTCCAAAGGTTTCGACCTGCTGGTGCGCGCGTTCGACGCGGGGGGCCTTGCCCGGTCCTCGAGGTTGGTGATCGGCGGCGACGGGTCGTTGAAGAGTGCCCTAACGGAGGATGTTCGGCGGCGCGGCTTAGACCATGCTGTGACTTTCACAGGCCTTTTGGATCAGGGCAGCGTCGCCCGCTGGATGGCCGAAGCATCCGTCGTCGTCGTGCCGAGCCGTAAGGAGGCGTTCGGGATCGTAGTGCTCGAGGCATGGCGGTCCGGCACCCCTCTGGTGGTCACTGATCGAGGTGGTCCGGCCGAGTTCGTGCATAACGCAGTTGATGCGTTGGTCGTTGACCCTTCAGACGCCGGCGCGCTCGCTGGCGCTATCGGTCGCATCTTGGGCAACCCCGAGCTGGCATCCAGCCTCGGGGAAAGGGGACTGAGGTCGGTGCAGGACTACACCTGGAGACGCGTGGCGCAGCGCTACGCCGAGCTGATCGCCGAGACGACGCCATGACGAGGATCGTCTTCCTGACCCACTCGGGAGCCGACTCGGGAGCCGAGCAGAGCATCATCTCCTACCTCGCTCGCTGGCCGGTGTCGAATCGACGCCCGACCTTGGTGCTTGCTCGGGGTGGGGCCATCGAGGATCGCGCCCGCGACTCCGACGTCGAGTGCGTCACCGTTGAACTCGACGCAGAGGTTGCCGGGACCCGGCGCAATGAACGCAGGATAGGGCGCCTCGGACGTGCCGTGGTCGGTCTGGTCAAGCACGCGTCGAAGGTCCATCGCTTCGTGGACCAGAGGTCCACGGATGTCGTGGTCGCCATCAGCCTCAAGGCGCTGGTCTTCGGCTGGCTGGCCGGCCGCAGGGCCGGTGCCACCGTCGTGTGGAGCCTGCACGACCGTGTTCACCGGGGGTACTTCCCGTGGTTCCTCGTGCCCGTGCTCCGCTACGTGGTGCCGCGCCTGGTCGACGGCATCATGGTGAACAGCCAATCGACGTTGGACACCATCCGTCCGGGGAACACGCCCGTCATGATCGCGACACCGTCCATCGAGCTCGACGGACGCACCTTCCACGAGCCGCGTGACGAGGTGAAGCGGGTGATCATGCTCGGACGGTTGACGCCCTGGAAGGGTCAGGACATCTTCCTGGAGTCGTTCGCGTCCGCCTTTGGGGACACGGACGCCGAGGCCTACGTCGTCGGCGGTGCACTCTTCGGCGAGGACGCATACGAGGCGAGCCTCCGGCGCCAGGCAGAGGACCTCGGGATAGCCGCACGAGTCCATTTCATCGGTCACGTGCACGACCCCTGGTCGTGGCTGGTCGACGCCGATGTGCTGGCTCACTGCTCGCGCATCCCCGAGCCGTTCGGCCGCGTCGTGGTCCAAGGGCTCTGGGCGAAATGCGCTGTCGTCGCGACGAGGCCCGGCGGTCCGGAGGAGGTCCTCTCCGATGGCTACGACGGACTCTTGGTCCCCTGCGGCGACGAGGACGCTTTGACGATGGCCTTCCGCAGGCTCCGCGACGACCGGGAGTTGCGCCGCAAGCTGGCCGAGGGGGGGCGGTCCACCGCGCGCGGCTACGACGCGGGAGTCGTCGCCCCGGCCCTGGGCGCGTGGCTCACCCGCCTGCACGAAGGTTCGGTGGGGCGTGGCTCGGTCAATCCTTCCGCGACTCATTTCCCGGTCGTGTCCGCCGGGCATGTGAGTCGATAGCAACGTCGTACGCCTCGCCCAATCTGGCGACCGCGGCGGCTGTGGCGAATTTGCCGGCGAACCACACGCGGGATCGCGCCGTCTCTCGCGTGTTCTCGTGGGGGTCGAGGAGCGAGAGCAACTCCCGAGCGAGGGCCTTCTCGTCACGCTGGGGGACGACCCGTCCGGCGCGCCCGTGGTCGACGATCTCCGGCATCGCGCCGTAGTCGCTCGTGATCACCGGAACCCCGAGTGCCATCACTTCCAGCACCGTCAGCGGCAGTCCGTCGCACTCAGTCGGGTAGGCGAACACGTCGAAAGCGGGCATGTGGTCCGCCAACAGCTGCGCGCGCGGCACGTGGCCACGCCACGAGATGCCCCGCAGCGTCTGCTCGTCCGGCGTCAGCCGTGGCGGGGAGCCGATCACCACCAGTTCGGCGTCGGGACGTTCGCGCCGGACGAGGTCGAAGGCCGCGATTACGGTCGCGCCGCCCTTGGCGTCGAAGTCTCCGGCGACGAAGCCGATGCGGCGCGGCGGCCGCCCGCCCGTCCCGCCCGGTCGCTCGTCGACGAAGCAAGGAGCGACCGCGACGCGGTCGCGGGCCACGGCACCGCGTTCAACCAGCTCAGCGGCGAGGAACTCGGTGAACGTCACCGCGACGTCAGCCTGATGCAGGGAGTACGACGTGTGCTGAACCCCTTGCGCCCGGGCAAGCCAGCGGTCAAGCCGGCCAGCGAACCGGACACGGGGCTCGGCCCATCCGCGCGCATCGCGGTAGAGCTGCTCGATCGTCGCCGCGTTGCCGATCAGCAGGGGGGCGTCCAGTGGGCCGAAGCTCGCGCTGAAAACGTGACAGTGCACCAGATCGTACCTGCCGGGAGTCACTCGGAAGTGCCGGAACGGCTCGCGGAACAGCACGCCTCGTCGCCGCAGAAGATTCACCGCGCGCTCCCTGAGGATGCGTGTCAGCGCGGCGACCCTTGCGGCACCTCGGCTCTGCTCGAGGTCGGCCCGGCGGCCCAACTCACGCAGGTTGCCGTTCGCCAGCGCCTCGGCGTACGTCTCGTACTCGACGCCTGCGGGCGGATGAGCGAGCAGCCCCTCGGTGTACGTGACGTCGCCACACGGGGGGTCGATGCCGGGCAGTGGACTGATCAGGAGGACGCGAGTCACGCCGATGACCCGGCCTTCCACACGCCGACGACGGTAGCGCCGGCGGGCACGTCCGCGAGCACGACTGCGCCGGCCCCGATCCTGGCCCCGTCGCCGATCCGGAGAGGGCCAAGCACGGTCGCGTTCGCGCCGACGCGAACCTCGTCACCCAGCTGCGGCTGTCCGTGTGCGGTTGCGTCGTGACCGAGCGTGACGCCCTGGTGGAGGACGAGGTCGCGGCCGGCACGAACGTCGCGGCCGACCACGATCCCGACTGTGTGGATCAGGTTGAGCCCCGGGCCGATGATGGCCCCAGGGTGGATCTCGACGCCAGCTGCCCGCACGGCTCGTGCCTTGCACCACAAGGCGACCGGTCGGACGTCGTGGCGCCACCACCACATGCTTGCTCGAACCCACAGGATTGCGCGAACCTGCGGGTACATAGGCGAGCGTAGAAGTGCCGTCGCGACGACTCGAGCCGGCGCGGCGTCCCACATTGCGGTGGTGTGGCGGAGGTCGGCCACGATGACAGGCTCAGCCACGTCTCACTCTCCGCGACTCCCCGAGCTCGGCGATGACGGTCCGCATCGCCTCGGCGCGGTCGGCCCACGAGGGCACGTCGACTGCGGTTGCAGTAGCGCCTTCCAGTGTCTCGAGGCGGGTCTTGATGGCCTGGCAGAAGTCCTCGGCGAGGGCGACGTCGACCTGCGGCAACCGAAGCTCGCGGAACCCCGCAACCGGAGTGCTGACGATGGGACGACCTGCCGCGAGATATTCGTAGACCTTGATCGGGTCGAGGCTGTCGGTGAACGCCGTGACGACGTGCGGGACCGCAAGCACGTCGGCGTTCTTGAGGTAGGCCGGCACGCTGGTGTGCTCGCGCGGCCCGAGGAGGAGGGCGCCTGCGCCCGCGAGCAGGGACGCGTCGGCGTTGTCAAGAGCCACCGGACCAACAAGGACGAACGACGCGTCCTCGGGCAGCGCCTTCGCCAGCGCGATGCACAGATCAAGGTCGAGGCGATCGCGATGCAGTGTGCCCAGATACAAGACGACGGTCCCGGCAGGGACGTCCGAGGGCCGTGACAGCGGAGCGGCGTACGCCTGCGTCTCGACGGCGTTCTGGATCAACGTCACGCGATCGGCGTGCTTGGTCTCCATCAGGCGCGGCGAGCAGACCACGACTTGTCGGCAGTGTCTGAGCAGGTACGCCTCGTCTTCCACCAGCTTGTCGTGCTCCCGCCGTGAGCGGTCTGCCGCCAGCCAGTCGTCGGTGATGTCGTAGAGCGCTGGCCAAGACGTTCGCCGCAACAGGTCTGCCGCCGCTGGATCGTTGATCCACGCGAGGGGATCGGTCATGCCGACCTTGCTCGCGGCACGCACGACCGCCGCAGACAGGCGCGCATCCGCGCGTGGGTCGCACCTCCGGGGGAGCCACTTGGTCGGCTGGAAGAGCCAGAGCCTGTCGTGCGCACCCGGGAGATCCGCGGTGCGGAGTCCGTTCCCGCGGGCGACCCGAGCGCCACGGCGTGCGTCGTGCACCGGGTCGGCAGCGGGCTCAACGAACAGCACTCGAAGAGTTCGGGTCCGCCTCCAAGAGCCGCCAGACAAGGTGCTGGTTGCGGCGCCAGACGGAGTCCCAGGCCTCGAGCGAAACGACGACGAGATCTGTCACAGCAACGCCTGGTACACCGTGTCGGTATGGCAGGCCTGTAGCGCGACCGTGAACCGCTCGCGCTGGGCCGCCTGCAGGAGGGCGCCGTAGACCTCGCGACGTTCCGCGTCGACGGCGAGCCTGGCGAGCACGTCCCCAGCCTCCCGGGAGCTGCCGGGGTCGAACAGGGCCGCGCCTTCGACCGACCCGACGGTCTCCAGGTGGGCACCCGAGCCGGACGCGACGACCGGCAGGCCGCGCGCCATTGCCTCCACCACCGAGAGGCCGAACGCCTCGTCGGGCCGGGTCGCCAGGAAGACCGCGGCACTGCGCATGAGGTCGTGAACGTCGTGTGCGGTGGCCCAGGAAGTCGACCTGGGCCGCGATCCCGAGGATCGAGGCGAGCTGTCTCGAGCTCGGGTCGCAGAGCGCCGTCGCCGGCGACGACAAGACGCCAGCCGTCGCCCGCGAGTCCGGACATCGCGAAGGCGCGCAGCCGCGAGCTCGGTACGCTTCTCGCGCTCGAGGCGCTGGGCCATCAGCACGACCGGTAAGCGTGCGGCAGCAGGGGTACGGTCTGGCTCAGGCTGAACGCCGCTGAGCACCACCGTGCTCGGACCCTCGACGTGGTCGGCGACGTACTGCGACACCGCGATCTGGCCGTCGATCCGGCGCGTGCACCACCGGGTCAGCGGACGGGTCAGTCGGCGGGCGCCCCGAGGCGACGCGAAGTGGCGGGTGCTCACGACCGGCACGCCGCGCAGCGACGCCGCCAAGGACGACGGCCACCTCGGCGGCCGTCATGTGCGCGTTGACGACGTCGGGGCGGAAGGGCAGGCGACGCCAGGCTGCGGATGGCTACGTCGATGCGCTGCCCCGGCAGCACGCTCGACCGGCCGCGCACGGCGTCCTTCAGGCGGTCCTGGTCGCCGCCGACGATCAGTGCACGCGGTGCCGCAGCGCGCCTGCGTCAGCGCGAGCTCGCTGACGTGACGCTCCACGCCGGCGAAGGAGTCGGTGCAGCACGACGTGGACGACTCGCGACGCCGCGGGAGCCCGGGCAGCGCGGTCACGCGGCCGACTCCTCGAGAGGCCGGGCCGCGTGCCGTCCGAGGTCCGGTGGCTCTTCGGCGAGCTCGCGCCCCTGCGCGCCCAGGCAGATGCCGACGATGAGGAACGGGATCGACGTCTGCACCGCGACCCAGAACAGGTCGAGCTGACCTTGGACGAGCCGGCTGAGGATGACCATCGATCGCCAGCACGCCGTACTTGGGGTCCATCCGCCAGCAGGACGAAGCGTGCCGCCCATCAGCAGGACGTAGCCCGCGAGCCCGAAGAGCCCGGCCGTGCTGAGCATCTCCAGGATCGCGTTGGGAGGCTGGAACTTGTCAGGGAAGCGGTCGGTGTACCACCAGCGCAGGCCGACGCCGAAGAGCGGGTCCGTCTTCCAGATCCGGATCGACTCCTTGAACCAGTCGACGCGCTGGAAGAAGGAGTTGAACTCGTTGCCCGTCGCGATCTGGCTCCGCACCAGAAAGTAGACGGCCGCCAAGGCCGGCCGCGACGGCCAGCAGGATGATCTTCGAACGTCGCTCGCGCGACGAACCCTGGGTTCGCATCACGATGACTATCAGGGCCACCGCCAGGCCGGTGAGGGCCTGCCGGGACTGGGTGGCCAGGATGCCCAGGACGCAGATCCAGAAGCAGATCTGGCGCGAACAAGGGGTGCCAGCGCACCCAGGTGGGCGTGCGTAGGCCAGCGCGGCGGCGATGCCGAGGATGCAGCCGGCGGCGTTCTTGTGCATGCGGGAACGGCCAGCGCGGGTAGACACTGTCGAAGTTGCCGTGGGCGTACTGGAGCAGGCCCTGGACGATCGCCGAGGCGCCGATCACCGTGCACCCCGAGCAGCAAGCAGGGTCAGCCCCAGCCGCGCGTGCCCCTCGCGGCCGATGCTCCAGCCGACGACGAGGGCGCCGACCGTCAGCAGGCCAGCGTGCACCCACTCGACGACGTTGGCCGTGTAGGGGTTGGCGACCAACGTGAAAAAGGTCGAGGCCTCGTAGATGACCCCGAACCAGACGAGGGTCCGCATGGCGCGGTGTGAAGGGCCGCTGCGCGAAGAAGACGGCCGGGAAGAACGCGAAGAACAAGGCGGCGTCCGAGACTGTCAGGTTGGCTCCGCCTACGCCGATCCGGAAGGAGACCAGTGCCGGGATCGACCATCAGCAGCGGGACGAACGCGGAGTCCATCAGCGTCAGCCCGAACAGGCCAGACCGCGAGCGCCGATGAGCAGCGCGTAGATCGGGTTGCTCGGCACGGTGTAGCCGACGCCGAGGATCAGCAGCACGCCGACGCGACAGGGTGACCAGGCCGGTATCGCAGGACCTGCCACGCCATCGGGTCATGACGGCAGCCTCGACGACGCGGGCTGCCGGAGCGCAGGGCGCCTCGGCTTGGAGCGGGCCGGCGAGGTACAGCGCGGCCCGGCGCGGGCCTGCCGGCCGCGCTCGCCGGGGAGGACGACGCCGCGCGCGGCCGACCGAGCACGATCGCCGCCCGGGCGAGCTGCCAGCGGCGGCGCCGAGTGCTTGCGGAGGTAGCGCTCCTGGGAGGCGTGGAAGTGGGTGTCGCGGCGGGTGGGGTCGCCGCTGGTGGCGGCGCCGGCGTGCACCGCGCGGGCCTCGCTCACCTCGCGGTGCCGCCAGCCGAGCCGGTGGGCGCGGTAGGCCCAGTCGGTCTCCTCGGCGTAGAGGAAGAAGGCCTCGTCGAAGCGGCCGACCTGGGCCAGGGCCTCGCGTGCGCAGCAGCAGCACCGACCCGATCACGAAGCCGTGCCGCGGCGAAACGTCCGAGGCCGACAGCCCTCAGCCAGGTGCGCGCCGGCGACGGGAACGGCCACGACACCCGGCTGGCGTCGCCGTCCTCGTCGACCTGGGTGGGCGCGACGGAGGCCAGCGTGGGATCGGCGAGCAAGCGCCCCGATGGAGCGCGTGACGTCGGTCGCGCTCGATCACCGCGTCTGGGTTGAGGAGGAGCACGTCGGCGCCCGGGTGCAGCCGGCGGGCGAGCGCGTGGTTGACGCCGGCCCCGAACCCACCGTTGCGCCCCGGGTCGAGGTAGCGCACGCCCAGTCGCTCACAGACGGCCGCCACCGCGCGCGACGAGGAGTTGTCGACGACGGTCACGGGGAGCGAGCGCACGGGCTCGAGCGCACGCTCGAGGAGGTCGGGTCGCCGTAGGCGACCACGACCACCTCGACGCCTCGCTGGCGACCTGGTGACGCGTGGGCCGCCCGCGGTACAGGTCGAGGTAGGCCGCGGCCACCGCTGGCCACGAGCACGCGCGCGCCCGCTCGAGCCCGCGCCGCGACCATGCGCGTCGCGGGTCGGCCCAGGTCGCGGCCGCACGAGGCCGCGGCCAGGGCCTCGGGTCCCCCGGCGGGACGAGCAGTCCGGCGTCCGCCGACGACGTCGGGCAGCGCGCCGGTGTCGCTGGCGACGACCGGGACGCCGCACGCCATCGCCTCGACGGCGACCCGGCCGAACTGCTCGAGCCAGCCGGGGGTCGGCAGCGACGGCACGGCCAGCGACGTCGAGGCCGCGGTAGAAGGCGGGAAGCTGTTCCTGCGTCGAGGGAACCGACGAAGCTCGACCCGGTCGGTCGAGCAGGCGAGGCCTCGGCCGCGTGCTCGCAGCTCGTCCTCGTCCGGTCCGGCGCCGGCGATCCGCAGCAGGACGGCGTCGAGCGCGGGCCACGGCGTCCAGCAGCACGCCGACGCCCTTGTGGGGCGCCAGCCGGCCGACGTACCCGACGATGGCCGGTTTCCCGGGCGCGCGCGTGCGCGCGCGCGGGGGAGAAGTGGTCGGTGTCGACCCCGAGCGGGATCACCGTGGCTCGTCCCGGGAGGCCCTTGCGCTCGCAGATCCGGCCGGCCTCGGCGTTGCAGACGCTGATGCCCGCGGCGTTGCGCAGCGCCCAGCGCTCGAGCCAACGGAACGGCACGGGGTAGCGCTTCTCGATGTTCTGGGCGGAGTACAGGACGTACGGCGCCCGCTGGCGGCGCAGCCGCCGCAGCAGCAGGATCTCGGCCGTCGCAAGCGCGAACGGCTCCTCCTGGATGTCGATGACGTCGTACTCGCGGCCCAGCGCACGCCACAGGGCCACCGGGGAGTAGACGAACAGGGCGGGATGCCGGCCCCAGGTGCGCATGCCCGTCACGGGCTCGCCGGGACGGGGCTCCAAGGTGACGTCGGACCCGCCCTCGTTCCAGCGGCGGGCGGTCACAAGGTCGACCTCGATGCCGAGGGCGCGAAGGTGGCGTTCGCGCTCCCGCCAGGCGTCGACGACGGCGCTGTGGAAGACCCGGAGAACCCGCAAAGTCTCACTCCCCCGCGATGACGGTCCGCCTCAGGTTATCGTTAAAGGGTGAGACCGGCCGGATAACGGTCCGTCCCCGCGCCCCGACGGCGGTGCGGTTCGTCGACGAACGGGGTGTGCGCAGTGAAGTTGCGGGACTTCCTGCTGGTGCTGCGCACCCGCTGGCTGATCGTGCTCGGGGTCACGCTGGTCGTGACCGGCATCGCGGCGGCGTATACCTACCAAGAGACCCCGGTCTACACCGCGCAGGCCAAGTTCTTCCTGGCCGCCAAGGCCGACACCCCGCAGGCGAAGCAGTCAGGCACCTACGTCATCACGCTCAGACGACCTCAACACCTACGTCGCCGTCCTCGGCTCGCCTGCCGTGATGGACCCGCTCCGCGAGCGTCTGGGCCTTCCTCCGGGCACACCGATCGACGCCAGCGCGGCACCGACGGGGGAGACGTCGCTGCTGGAGGTGACGGCGCACTCCTCGGACGCCCAGCTTGCGGCCGACATCGCCAACGCCGTCGGTCCCCAGCTTGCTGCCGTTGCTGCGCAGTTCTCGGTGCTGCTCCAGGCATCTGGCCAGACCGTCGAAGCCACTGCCGTCACCCCGGCGACGGTGCCGGGATCGCCGACCTCACCGATATTCTCGCGCAACCTGACGCTGGGGGTGCTCGCCGGCCTCCTTCTCGGCATCGGCATCGCCTTTGTCCGTCACACCCTCGACACCAAGGTGCGCACCGAGGTCGATATCAAGGCGTTCTCGCGCCGGCCCATGCTCGGCGAGCTGCCGATCGACCGCGGGAAGTCCACGACCAGGTGACCCTGGACCGCGACCCGCACGGCGGCTACGCCGAGGCGATCCGGCGGCTGCGCACCAACCTGCAGTTCGTCGACGTGACCACTGGGCGGCACTCCTTCGTGGTGACCTCGGCGACGCCCAGTGAGGGCAAGACCACGACGACTGTCAACCTCGCGATCGCGATGGCCACCACTGGCATGAAGGTCTTGCTCATCGACGGCGACCTGCGCAACCCCTCGGTCGCCAAGACCCTTGGCATGGAGGGCGGCGCCGGGTTGACGACCGTCCTGCTGGGGGAAGCCGAGATAGGCGATGTCATCCAACGGTGGCGCGACACGACGCTGCATGTGCTGGCGGCCGGTCAGATCCCGCCCAACCCCAGCGAGCTGTTGGGCTCCGAGCCGATGCGTGAACTGTTCGACAAGCTCACCCACGAGTTCGCCTTCATTCTCGTCGACAGCCCGCCGGTCGTCCCTGTCGTCGACGCGGTGCTGCTCGACCAGCTGACGGGCGGCATGCTCATGGTCGTCGCGTCCAACCGGACCAAGAAGCGCGACATGGCGAGCGCGATCAAGCAGGTTACGACTGTCGAGGCCAAGCTGGCCGGGTTCGCGCTGAACTTCGTGCCGATCAACGAGTCCGACCCCTACCGGCACGGCTACTACCGCTACCAGGAGGTCGTAAAGGGCGGGGTAGGCAGGAAGGTCAAGCTCGGGAGGTCGGCGAAGTCCAAGGGACCCAAGGGACGCCGCGTCGCAGCGAAGCCCTGACTATCCAGGCGCCGGCAAAGCCCGTGGCCCGGCGTCGGGATCAGGTCCCCGTGCAGTAGGTCGTGCAGTTGCTGTTCGCCGGGCAGTCCTGGTTCCTGGTGCATGCCTGCTTGCACACGCCCCCCAGGCAGGTGCCCGAGGCGCAGGTAGTGGTGGTGCAGTCCTGGGTGCAGAACGCCTTGGCGCCGCCGAAGCATACGAATCCGGATTGGCAGTCCGCGGCAGACGCACACGACGAGCCATACCCGCCGCAGATGTTGGACTGGTAGTTGGGCATCGCGGTGCCACCGGCGCCACAGTTGCAGGTAGACGTGCTTCCGTTGCACTTCGCGGTGCCGTTGCAACCACCGGCGCCTTGGCCCGCGTTGGTGCACGTTCCGCCCACGTTGCCAGGGGCGACGCAGGTATTGACTCCACTGACCTTGACGCAGCCGTAATCTCCGATCGCGTTGCCCACCGGGCCGGCGCAACACGCCTGGAGCTCGGTCGCGAGGCCGCAACGATTCGCGGCGGCGCACGATGACGCGCCGTACGCGTAGGCGGGTGCGCTGGTGAGCACGGGAGCTGCCCAGGCGGCACCGACGGCCGCCGAGCCACCGGTGATGACACGTCGGCGAGAGACGCCCATCGCAGGCTTGGGCGTTGCTCGAGCCGAGCGTTTGGCGTACGTGTCAAACCATCCGGGCATGGGTCACCTATCGTCAGTGGCCCGGATCCCCCTCCAGACCTGCGGCCAGGGTATGCGGGCCCACACTCTCGCGCCAATCGAACCCCAACATTCCCCGGAGAAGTTGGACCGGTCGGTCATTTCTTTGTTTCAGGCGCGTTGCATGAGGCCGTGCTCCACCAGGTCGGCGGCGAACTGAGCTAAGTCTGATGCAATCTCCGGTGCATCCGGATAGCTGGTCGAGAGGTGCTCGAGGGCGCCCGTCGTCGACCCGAGGGTCACCAGGAGCTTCCAGGCGTGCGCGCCGGCGGGGTCGAGCGAGTGCCTCTCACCGTTGCGGAGGTCCAGAAGCACCACTCGCTCCCCGTCCTCGCACCAGCCCACGTGGTCGGGGGAGCGAAAGTCGCGCGGGCCGGGAATGGATTCGAGTGTGACCAAACCCTTCTCGACCAGTTGCCCCACGATCGAACTGACCTCAGGCAGGACATCCGGTGTCGGTCGACCCACGGAAACCGAAACTTCCTCGACGATCTGCGACTCACTTCGGAACCCGTCCACGAGGGCTGCGACGACGGCGGCACTACCGCTCAGTCGGGTCAGTGTCTCGCCGTCGTACGCGAGCAGGTCGTGACCCACGCGCTCGATGGTGACTCCCGATGCCACGACGAGAATGGTGCTGGTCATCTTGGCCATAGTTGCAGCACCTCGTCCGACGCGAAGGCGCTGTCCGAGTAACGCAGGTGGTACGCCGGCACTCTGCGAGACAAGCGGGCAAGTGCCGGCAGGGCACCGCCGGCAACATCGTCCAATCTGGAGGACTGGGCGCCGACGAGGTAAGCAGCCTCCCCGGCTTGGCAGACCTGGACGTCGGTGCCATCGATGTCAGCGACGTACGACGGGAAGACCAAGATGTCCGGCAGGAGGGGTGTGCTCGGAACGGGCGCCGAACCGAATGCGCTCGAAGGAACGCACCAGGTCAGGTTCTCCTTCTCCGCCCAGGCTGGTCGGACGTCCGGATAGAGCCTTTGGCTGCCCGACTTCAGGGAGATCGGCTTGCGAAAGGGCTGGACCTCGAGCGTCTGTGGCTCCAACACCGTGGTCTCGTCGGTGAGGTAGGCGCACCCACGAGCAATGAGGGCCGTGGCGAGGGTGGACTTGCCGGCTCCGGAGCTGCCGCATAACAGCGCCACGGATCCATCCGCGCGTGCCACCGCCGCAGCATGAGGCATCAGGGATCCCGCGCCGTGCCGGATCGCGGCTAAGTTCACCGTCCCGACCAGACTCAGGAGAAGTCCCGGCAGATCTTCTCCACTGACGGTCACGACGTCGGGTCCGGTCGCAGACCCGTCCGGAGCCGCGAGATCGGCCAGCATGATCCGAGCATGGTGCAGCAACTGACTGTCTGCTTCGACAGTCAGCGATTTGTCGAGAACGCGGACGACGAGGTTCAAGCCGATCGCTAGTGGCAGTAGGTGCCGTAAGTGGAGTCGGTGAAACCGGACCCGCCGCAGGTCGGCGTCGGCGATGTGCACGTGTGAGCGGCACTGGCTCCCGCGGATCCGTTCCCGCACTGCTTGCGACAGAAGCAATTCGCACCGTTACCAACAGGAACGAATCCGGTTCCGCATGAAAAACCGCTGCTCGCCTGGCAGCTTGTGCCGGGACCGCCGCAGAAGCCGCCATTACACGGGTTCGCTGACGGGCAGTTGGCAGAAGAGATGCAGGCTGAGCCTGACGTCCCCGTGGCGACACACGTGTTGGTGAAGTCTCCGCTTGAAGTAGTCCGACTCGAGGCACAGGTCTGAGAAGCCGTGCAGCAGGCCTGAAGTTCGCCCGACGGGCCGCAACGCAGGGACGCGTCACAGTTTGACGCGCCGTATGCGTAGGCCGGTGACGACATCAGCGTGGGTGCCGCCCAGGCGGCGCCCGCGACGGCAGTACCGCGGACCAGCACCTGCCGGCGCGTCGCACCGGTGCCTGCGGTCGAACGGCGGGCAGCAGAACGTCGGGCGTGGCTGTCGAACCAGCTGCTCATGGATGAAACTCCCCCGTGTGGTGCCCAGAGCACCCGTTGACGACGTACAACCGAGACACCGTCCCGCACGTTACGCTAACACGGCCATCTTGGGCGCGGCGTCGAGCGCGAAGAAGTGGTCGATCGGCCATTTCTCAGTCCTGCAGGGCCGACGCGTGGGCGACCGACTCCAACAGCGCCATCACCTCGGGACCGCCCACGACCACGTCGGAGGCGAGCGCACCATCGACGATGTGCGCGGCTGATGGCGTACCGGGGACGTGCAGCCAGGACTCGAGGTCCATCGAGCGGGTCGCGCAGGATCGGGCTGGTCAGGCCGCTGGCGCGGATGGCCTCGGTCGTCGAGGTGGTGATGATGCGGAGCGGGAGACGACCCTCGATGGCGCGTACGTCGTGCACGATCTGCTCGCAGAAGCCGCAGTCGAAGCGCCAGAACAGCAGGACCGGGTCGTCGGCCAGAGCCTCGTCGGCATGCCAGGCCTCGCCCGACTCGGTGGTCAGGCCGAGCACCTCGGGCACCGGGTCGCCATGGGAGACCGGTCGCTGCTCGATCTGGTGAACGTGCGGGTCGGTGGCGGCGTTGCCGCTCAGCGAGTCCACGACCGAGCGGTGCATCAGCCGGATCGGGTCGGCGCCGTGGGCGGGAGGGCCGATCATCCGGCCGTCGGCGCCGACGAGAACCGCGCCGGGGGTGCCCTGGATGCCGAGGTTCTGCTGGAGCTCGAAGTCGCTCTGGAGCAGGACACGCAGGGCGGGGGTGTCGGCGAGCTTCTCGCGGTTGGCGTCGACCGGCCCGTCGGAGAGCGCCAGGACCGTGACGGCGTGTTCGGCGCCGGTCTGCCAGGCCTCCAGGTCGGGCAGGAGGTCGGTGCAGTTGGCGCACGACGGGCTGACGAACGCGACCAGGACCGGCTTGCCCTCCTCGAGCACGTCGGAGAGGGAGGTGGCGACCCCGTCGAGGTCCGGAAGCGAGAAGTCGGGAACTGCAGGCGGCTCGACCATCCCGGTCGCCACCTCGAGGGCTTCGAGCCGCAGCAGCGCGTCGCCGTACTTGACCATCAGCGTCTGCACGACCACCCCGAGGAAGACGACTGCGATGGTCAGCAGCAGCCCGCCGGCCCACAAGATCGCGTGGTCCGCGGACAGGTCGGCGGCCACCGACCACACCGCAGGGCCACCCGCCAACGAGATCGCCGCGAGCACCATGAACGCGCCGTTGCGCGCGACCGTGCCCCAGCCGATCTCGCTCTCGTCGCCGATCGAGCCGAAGCAGTGGCACGACGGGCGCCGGCCCTGAGAGAGGTTGTAGACGATGGCGCCGGTGAAGGCGCCCAGCAACAGCAGCGAGGCCACTGCGCCGATGGTCGCGGCCGGGTCGGGCAGCACCAGGAGCGCCGCACACGCCAGCTCGACGAAGGGCAGCGAGACGGCGACCACGGGCACCAGCCCGGTAGGTACGCCGAAAGCGCGGACGGCCTCGTGGGACCCGGAGCGGTCGCGGATCTTGGCGACCGCGGAGACCACGAAGATGCCCGCGAGGACAAGCCGGACAACGGCCGAGAGCTCGGTCATGGATTCAATCCTCGCACGACGAATCGGAGCAGGGGGTGTTACCGCTGACGACGGACCGCGCGTACCTCCCGCAGGGACCGGGGCAGGCCGCGCACGCCGTCGCGGTAGCGGACGGCGTACGCCCGGGCCAGCCGCCACGTGCTGCCCTGTGCTGCGGGGTCGCGGTAGCGCATCACCGCCGGCGACGGGACGACCCAGCCGGCCACGGCCTTGACGCGCGCCGAGGGCCGCAGCGCACGCAGCTCGGCCAGGCGTACGGCGGTCCGGCTGGCGCCCTGAACCCGCAGCCGCCATGCGGGGGAGACCTCGACGTCTGCCAGCGGCGTCCGCCGCACCAGCTCGACGCCCGCGGGGTCGAGCTCGACACCGGCCCGCATCGCCTCGAGGGCACCGAGCCGCCGCGCCAGCGAGATGGCGCGGGCCCAGTCGCGGTCGTCGCCGGAGGCGAGCAGCCGCCTCAGGTCCTCGCGGGCCTGCGAGCTCGACGGGTCGCGGGCGAGGTTGAGCACCACGAGCATGGCGCGCGTGGTCAGGTCGGGGAACCACACGTCGAGGTGGGCCAGCTGGGCCGGCTCGCGCCGCCGCCACAGCTCGTCGAACGCCCGCTCGGGGTCGCCTTCGATGCCCTGGAACCGGTGGTGCACGTCGACCTCCGCGGCGCCGGCGTCGGGCGGGACCCCCGGTGGCCGGTGCCACAGCGTGAGCGCGTGGTCCTCGCTGGTGCGCCACCGTAGTCCGGGGTCGCGGTGGGTGAAGCCGGAGTCGAGCAGCACCTCGAGCGTCTCGTCCATGCGGCTCGGCGGCACCAGGATGTCGACGTCGCCCCATGGTCGCTCGCCCTCGTCGTACAGCCAGGTCGCGACGGTCGGCCCCTTGATGTGCAGGCACGGGATGTCTGCGAAGCGCAGGAGGGTGCCGACCTCCGCATGGAGCAGCTCGCTCCAGGCGCGCGCGGAGACCGGTTCCATCCTCAGGAGGATAGGTGGAGCGCGTCGGCCACCACGCGCGTCGCAGCGTCGACGAGGTCGGCGGCCTCGCGATGCAGCTCGGGCGGGCCGCCGATGGGGTCGGGTACGTCGAGGGCGTCGCCGCGGTCGGCCACGGAGCCGCGCCAGTCGGCCGCGCGGGCGACGAGCTCCGCGCGCGTCGGGTCCGCATCGCCCCACGGGTGCTCCTCGAGCAGGGCGGCAAGCTCGAGGAGCGTGAACGACCTCTTCAGGGCGAGCGGGGCCAGGGCCACGACCCGGCCACGGAGCTCGCGGGTGGCGGTGAGGACGAGGTCGGCCCCGGCCACCAGGTCAGACGTCAGCTGCCGGGCCACGAAGCCGGCCGGGTCGCCGCCGCGGCGGGTGAGCTCCAGCGCCGCCGAGGCCTCCATCGGCGCGCCGATGACCGCGCGCACCCCGGCACTGCTCACCTCGACGTCCGACATCTCCGCGAGCCGGTGGCGGAGCAGGCGCTCGGCCAGGGGTGACCGGCACAGGTTGCCCACGCACACCACGAGGACGTCGTACCGGTCGGTCATGGCGTCGCAGTCTGCCGCAAGCACGATCCAGCGCTGTCGGTGCTTGCCGTGATGATGTTGAGCCATGACGGATCACTCGGCGGACCACACGAAACTGCAGGGAAAGGTGGCGCTGGTCTCGGGCGCTTCGCGCGGGCTGGGACGAGCCGTGGCGCTCGAGCTGGCGGTGGCCGGGGCGCATGTGGTGGCCACCGGCCGCAGTCGGAGGGGGTCGGCGACGCAGACCTCGGTCGACGACCTGACCCTCGATCGCACCGTCGAGATGATCGAGGAGGCCGGCGGCTCGGCGGAGGCGGTGACGTGCGACCACACCGACCCGGACGCCGTACGCCACCTGGTCGACGACCTGCTCGCGCGGCACGGCCGCATCGACGTGCTGGTCAACAACGCGTGGGGCGGCCACGACCGCCACGACGAGGTCGAGGGTGAGGAGGTGTGGGACGAGCCGATGACGCAGTTCCGCGACATGCTCCTCGCCGGGGCGTACTCCGACTTCGTCACGGACATGACCGTGCTCAAGCACGCGATGGGCCCGGCCGGCGCGGGCATCATCCTGACGACCACCTGGCACACGCCCGAGCCGCCCGCGTGGGTGCCGTACGAGTCGAGCAAGGCGGCGAAGAACCGGCTCGTCTATGCCCTGGGCCACCACCTGCGCGAGAAGGGCATCCCGTGCATCGCCGTGGCGCCGGGCTGGATGCGCACCGAGCTGATGGAGGTGCACCACGAGCCCGGCGAGCTCGACGGCCGCACCGAGACGCCGCACTACGGCGCGCGGGCGGTGGTCGCGCTCGCCGCCGACCCGGACGCGATGCGGTTCACCGGGCGCACGATGGACGTCGCGGTGCTGGCCCATGAGTACGGCTTCACCGACCTCGACGGCACCCAGCCGGACTTCAACGCAGGGCGATTCGTCTGATCGGTGGTCGAGCCCGGCTCGCCCAGCGAGGGTATTTCGGTGGTCGAGCCGTGAGGCCGGCCGCGGCCGAGGGTGTCGAGACCCGGTCACGCGTCCACGGGCTCGACCGGCTCGCCCAGCGAGGGTATTTCGGTGGTCGAGCCGTGAGGCCGGCCACGGCCGAGGGCGTCGAGACCCGGTGACGCGTCCGGGGTCTCGACACGGCCTCGCCCAGCGAGGGTATTTCGGTGGTCGAGCCGTGAGGCCGGCCGCGGCCGAGGGTGTCGAGACCCGGTGACGCGTCCGGGGTCTCGACACGGCTCGACCTGCGAGGGTATGTCGGTGGTCGAGCCGTGAGGCCGGCCACGGCCGAGGGCGTCGAGACCCGGTGACGCGTCCGGGGTCTCGACACGGGCTCGCCCAGGCGCTCGCCCGGCTCGACCAGCGAGGGCATTTCGGGGGCCGGCCTCACGGCTCGACCGGCGAGTGCTCGCGGCTGCCAAGATGTGTCGGTGACGATCCCCGCCGACCGCCTCCTGATCACCGTCGCCCCGACCGGCGCCGAGACCGCCAAGGCTGACTGCCCCCAGCTGCCCACCACCCTCGACGAGCTGGTGGAGACGGCCGTCGCCTGCGAGGCGGCCGGTGCCGCGATGATCCACGTGCACATCCGCGACCACGACCACCGGCCGACCCTCGACGGCCAACGGCTCAAGGACACCGTCGCGGCGCTTCGGGAGAGCACATCGCTGGTGGTGCAGCTGTCGACGGGCGGGTCGGTCCACGACCCGCTCGAGCTGCGGCTCAAGGTGCTCGACGCCGAGCCCGACTCGTGCAGCCTGACGATGGGCACCACGAACTTCGGCGACGACGTGTTCTCCAACCCGTGGCCGTTCGTGACCGAGCTCTACCAGCTCTCGCAGGAGCGGGAGGTGGTGCCGGAGTTCGAGCTGTTCGACCTCGGCCAGGTGCACGCCCTGACGCGGCTGCTGGACAAGTACGGGCCGCCGTACGGCGGGCGCATCCACTGCGACCTCGTGATGGGTGTGCCCGGCGGCATGAACGGGACCGCCGACGCGCTGGTCGCTGCCGTCCGCGACCTGCCGGGGTCGGTGACCTCGTGGTCGGCCACCGGCATCGGCCGGTCCACGCTGGCCGTGATGTACGCGAGCTTGTCGAAGGGTGGTCACCTCCGCGTGGGCATGGAGGACGTGCTGACCATCAGCCGCGGCGTACCCGTCGAGTCCAACGCCCAGCTCGTCGAGCGTGCCGTCGAGGTCGGCCGCCTCGCCCAGCGCACCCCCATGACCACCTCCGAGGCGCGTGAGTTCCTCGGTGTGAAGGACCGCTCCGCCGCCTGATCCACGGTCGCCCTCCCGCTTGTAACGCGGTGTTTGGTGGGCCTACCCAGCGATGGAGCGCTGGGTAAGCCACTCGAACACCGCGTTACATGCTTGGGTGCGCGGCCTCTTGCAAGCGTCAGTAGACGAGAGCCTGGACGCCGTCGGCGAGGATCTCCTCGGCGAAGACGGCCGAGCCCGCGACACGCACGCCCTGGACCACGTCGCGGGCGGTGATCCCGCGGCGCTGGGCGCACTGCGTGCAGACCGTGACCTGGCCCTCGGCCAGGACGGCCGCGAGCAGGTCGGCGAGCGGGGCCGCCAGGTCGAGCGAGAACGCCTCGGCCCGGCCGGGGATCGAGAACCACGCCGCCTCGCCGGTCAGCCACAGACCGACGTCCGCACCGGCGGCAGCCGCGGCGGCCGCCACGGTGAACGCCTGGTTGCAGCGCTCGGCATCCTCGACCCCGCATGTCACCTTCACGACCAGTCGTCTCGCCATGCCCCGACACTAGAGTGACGGCCATGCCGTTCGAGATCCCGGACAACATCCACGAGCTGTGTGCGCCGCTCGCCTGGATGCTGGGCGGCTGGCAGGGCAACGGCCATGGCGAGTACCCGACGATCGACGGCTTCCAGTTCGGCCAGGAGCTGGTGTTCCAGCAGGACGGCCGGCCGTTCATCCACTACTTCAGCCGCGCGTGGATCGTGGACGAGCAGGGCGCGTTCGTGCGCAACGCGGCCCAGGAGACCGGCTTCCTCCGCCCGCAGGCCGACCGCACCTTGGAGGTGGTGATGGTGCACAACACCGGCTTCGTGGAGATCTGGCACGGCGAGATCCACCCCGACCAGCCGCGGATCGAGATGGTCACCGACACCGTCGCCCGCACCGCCACGGCCAAGGCGTACGCCGCGGGCAAGCGCCTCTACGGGTACGTCGACGGCGACCTGCTCTACGCCTACGACATGGCCGCGATGGACCAGGAGCTCCAGCCGCACACGTTCGCCCGGCTCCAGCGCGCCGAGGCCGCCGCGGGCTCGCACCGGGGATCGGGATGAACGACCTGCGCAGCCGGCTCCGCGACAGCGGCTACCGGCTGACCCCCCAGCGCGAGCTGATCCTGGCCGCGGTGGACGCCCTCGGCCACGCCACGCCCGACGAGGTGCTGGCGGAGGTCCGCAAGCACTCCTCCGCCGTCAACGCCTCGACCGTCTACCGCACCCTCGAGGTGCTCGAGGACCTCGGCCTGGTCCACCATGCGCACCTCAGCGACCGGGCGCCGACCTACCACTCGGCGAGCGACCACGAGCACTTCCACCTGGTCTGCCGGAATTGTGGGCGGGTGGTCTCGGTTGGACCTGATGTGCTGCAACCCCTCGCCGACCGCCTGCGCCACGAGCAGAACTTCGTCGTGGACACCGGACACCTGACGGTGTTCGGCGAGTGCGCCGTGTGCCCCGAGGAGACGCAGTCGTGACCAGTCCTCTGCTGGGCCTTCCCGGAGCCGTCGCCGGCGACGGCATCGACGCGAGCGTGGCGGCGCACTACGGGTCCTTCAACGGCGAGCAGCGTGCGCTCGAGGCGTACGACGCGTTCGTGGACCTGTCCCACCGCGACGTGGTGCGCATCAGCGGGACGGACCGCCTGACCTGGCTGCACTCCCTCACGACCCAGCAGTTCGAAGGCCTGCCCGCCGGCCGGTGGACCCAGGCGCTCATCCTCTCCCCGCAGGGTCGCGTCGAGCACGCGTTCGCCGGCGTCGACGACGGAGACTCGTTCACGGCCCACACCGAGCCAGGCGCGGCCGCCGCCCTGGTCGAGTTCCTCGACCGGATGCGGTTCATGATGCGCGTCGAGGTAGCCGACGTGACGGGTGAGCTCGCCGTCACCTGGCGGCCGCGGGAGGGTGTCGACGCGGCTTACGATCTGGTCCCGCGCGACCGGCTCGAGGCGTACGCCGCCGCGGCCGGCCAGCCGGCCGGCACCTGGGCCTTCGAGGCGCTGCGCATCGCCCGCGGCGAGGCGCGGTTCGGGCTCGACACCGACGATCGGACCATCCCCAACGAGGTCGGCTGGATCGGGCCCGCCGTGCATCTCGACAAGGGCTGCTACCGGGGCCAGGAGACCGTCGCGCGCGTGCACACTCTGGGCCGCCCACCCCGACGGCTGACGCTGCTGCACCTCGACGGCACCGAGAACCGGCTTCCCCACCAGGGCGCGGACCTCCTGCTCGACGGCAAGATCGTCGGTTTCGTGGGCTCGTCCGCCCGCCACCACGAGCTGGGCCCGATCGCGCTCGGCCTGGTCAAACGCAACGTGGCGCTCGACGCCATCCTCGAGGCCGACGGCATGCCGGCCGCCCAAGAGGTCGTGGTCGACCCCGAGGTGGGCCTGCACGTCCGACCGAAGCTGCGCTAGCGACGAACAAAGGCCCCGCGCCCGGCGTCGTACGGTCGTGAGGATCGGGGCCCTGCTGGCGGCCATGTTGGCGAGCGTGTTCGTGGCCGTTCCGGGCGCGGGAGCCGCTCCACCGCAGAAAGAGCTGCTCGAGCTCGTGCACCACGACTGGTACTTCTCCCCCAACGGGGACGGTGCCTCCGACCGCGCGCGGGTGGTGTTCCGGCTGGACCACCGTGCCTACGTCAGCGTCCTCGTGCGCGACCGCCACGGCAAGGCGGTGCGCCGGGCCGCGCTCGGCGTGCAGGAGGCGCGCAGGCACGTGTGGCGTTGGGACGGTCGGTCCAACACGGGCCGGGTGCTCCCCGACGGCTCCTACCGCGTGATCCTGAGCGCGCGGGGCGACGAGCGCACCTCGCGACGGTCCACGAGTGTCGTCGCCGTCACCGCGCCCGACGCCGGCCGGCTCGTGCTCAGCCGCGGCACCGTCTACCCAGCTGCCGACGCCACCGTCGACAGCCTCTCCGTGACGTACGTGCGAGCGCAGTGGTCGGAGGAAGAGCGCTTGTACTGGTACTACTACTCCGACCGGCCGATCCGGCTGACGGCCAGGTTCGTCGTCGTGGACGCAGCCGGGGGAACAGTTCTCAGGCGTACCAGCACGAAGTACACGCCCAGCCTCTCGTGGTCGGCGCGCGACGCCGCGGGTCGTCCGGTCGCGCCGGGGACCTACACGCTGCGGGTCAGGATCACCGACGAGGCCGGCAACATTCGGCGGTTCCGCCGTGAGGTGGAGGTGTCCGACGCGCAGCTCGCCGAGAAGGTGTGGACGGCGACGATCCCGGCAGCCTCGGCCGATCCGGGGAGCGGGCCGGTCTACGACCCGTCGTGCCTGGGCTGTGGCGAGGTCTGCGGTCCGGTGCCGAGCGACCGCTTCCCCGGCGGGCTCAGCTTCCGCCAGCCGTGCAGCTTCGGATATGCCGCCGTCCGGTACTTCGCGGCCGCACCACCCGACGTACCGGCTCCGGTCGACGCCTTCCGCGTGACCGCCACCGGCGGTCCCACCACGCCGGGGGACACCGACATCGCGCACTTCAGCGGGCTCGTCCTTGGTCCCGGCGACGCCGCGGCCACGACGCCGTGGCAGGACGTCGACCTGGACTCCGACCCGTACCTCCCGGACGCCCAGCGCCCGATGGGCTGGTCGGTCTCGACGAGCGACGAGAACGACTACGACATCGCGTCGTTCACCGTCGAGTACCGGTACTACGTGCCTGTGGCCTCGTGACGGTTGCTGCGCAACCTCCTCGGCCAGCAGGGTTGACGGTCAGCTGGCGTTGTTGATCATCCCGGCGCCGACCGTGATGCCGGTCGCCTCGTCGATGAGGATGAACGAGCCGGTGGTGCGGTTCTTGGCGTAGGAGTCGCACAGCAGCGGGACGGTGGTGCGGAGCTGGATGCGGCCGATCTCGTTGAGGCCCAGCTCCTTGGTGTCCTGGTCGCGGTGCAGCGTGTTGACGTCGAGGCGGTACTGGATGTCCTTGACCAGCGCGCGGCCCATGCGGGTCGTGTGCTTGATGGCCAGTTTTGCCCGCGGCTTCAGGGGGGTGTTGGTCATCCAGCAGATCATCGCGTCGATGTCCTGGGACGGCTTCGGGGCGTTCTTGACGCGGGCGATCATGTCGCCGCGCGACACGTCGACGTCATCGGCCAGGCGCACCGTGACCGACATCGGCGGGAACGCCTCGTCGACCTCGTGCTCGAACAGGTCCAGGCCCTCGATCGTGGAGGTCATCCCGCTCGGGAGGACGACGACCTCGTCACCCTTCTTCAGGACGCCGCCGGCGACCTGGCCGGCGTACCCGCGGTAGTCGTGGTGGGCGTCGGACTTCGGCCGGACGACGTACTGGACGGGGAACCTGGTGTCGACCAGGTCGCGGTCGGAGGCCACGTGGACGTGCTCGAGGTGATGCATGAGCGTGGGTCCGTGGTACCACGGCGAGTTCTCGCCGCGGTCGACCACGTTGTCACCGTTGAGCGCGGAGATCGGGATGACCTCGAGGTCGGGGATGTTGAGCTTGGTGGCGAACTGCGAGAACTCCTGGTGGATGCGCTCGTAGACCTCCTCCGACCAGTCGACGAGGTCCATCTTGTTCACGCAGAGCACCAGGTGCGGCACCCGCAGCAGCGACAGCAGCACCGCGTGGCGGCGCGACTGCTCGGTGAGGCCCTGGCGTGCGTCGACGAGCACGAGGCCGAGGTCGGCGGTGGAGGCGCCGGTGACCATGTTCCGCGTGTACTGCACGTGGCCCGGGGTGTCGGCGATGATGAACTTGCGGTTGGGCGTCGCGAAGTAGCGGTAGGCCACGTCGATGGTGATGCCCTGCTCGCGCTCGGAGCGCAGCCCGTCGGTGAGCAGCGACAGGTCGGTGTACTCGTGGCCCTTGGAGACGCTGGTGGCCTCCACGGCCTCGAGCTGGTCCTCGAAGATCGACTTCGAGTCGTAGAGCAGCCGGCCGATGAGGGTGGACTTGCCGTCGTCGACGGAGCCCGCGGTGGCGAAGCGAAGCAGGTCCATCAGAAGTAGCCTTCCTTCTTGCGGTCCTCCATGGCGGCTTCGGAGAACCGGTCGTCACCGCGGGTCGCGCCGCGCTCGGTGATCCGGGCGACGGCGACCTCCTCGATGATCTTCTCGATCGTGTCGGCCTCGGACTCCACGCAGCCGGTCAACGTGATGTCGCCGACGGTGCGGAACCGGACGGTGCGCTCCTCGACGACCTCGCCGGAACGGAGCGGGTTGTGCTCGCTCTCCGACATCAGCATGCCGTCGCGCTCGAAGACGCGGCGCTGGTGGGAGAAGTAGATGGAGGGGAGCTCGACGCCCTCGCGGCCGAGGTAGTCCCAGACGTCCAGCTCGGTCCAGTTGGAGATCGGGAAGATCCGCATGTGCTCGCCGCCGTGGATCTTGCCGTTGTAGAGGCTCCACAGCTCGGGGCGCTGCATCTTGGGGTCCCACTGCCCGAACTCGTCGCGGTGGGAGTACACGCGCTCCTTGGCGCGGGCCTTCTCCTCGTCGCGCCGGCCGCCGCCGAACATCGCGGTGAAGCCGTTCTCCTCGATGGCGTTGAGCAGCGTGCCGGTCTGGTGCCGGTTGCGGCTGGTCTTGCCGTCGTCGACCACGACGCCGTTCTTGATGGCGTCCTCGACGCTGGCGACGACCAGCCGGACACCGAGGCGGTTGACCCAGTGGTCGCGCGTCTCGAGCACCTCGGGGAAGTCGTAGCCGGTGTCGATCTGCAGCACCGGGAACGGGATCTTGGCGGGGTAGAAGGCCTTCTCGGCGAGCCGCATCATCACGATGGAGTCCTTGCCGCCCGAGAACATCAGGCACGGCTTCTCGAACTCCGCGGCCACCTCACGGAAGATGTGGATCGACTCGGCCTCCAGCTGGTCGAGCTGGCTCAGCTGGTAGTCGGCGTGGGTCGGC
>CAWAIZ010000013.1:0-64639 GCA_963782155.1 uncultured Actinomycetota bacterium | reverse complement strand
AGTGTCGCCCACCGGCGCGAAGCAGCCCTGACGCGATGCAGGCGCCGCGCTGTTCTCGCTCGCTGCGTCGTTGACGACCCCGGTCCGGCCGGCCTTCTTGGCATCGCCCGAACACCGATACTCGGGGGGAGTAACGGCGAACAGGCAGCGTCCGACTGCCTTACTGCGGCTGCGTATGTGAGGTTTGAGGCTCCCCCGTGGCTTCTGCGGGACGGAACAAGTGCCAGGTCGCAGCGGCCGTCGCGGCCAGAATCACCAGGACAACACCAGCCCATTGACGGTCGATGAACCGGTCGCCAAGCACATACGCGGCAGCGAGTCCGAAGACGGGAATCAGCGGCAGGAAGCTCCCGGCGACCGAGGCTGGTACGCCCCGCAGACCGCCGACGAAGAACCAGAACGCCAAGCCGTAGTAGACCATCCCGGACGCTGCCGCGAGTGCCCACGTTGCGAGGTCCTCAGGCAGACCGACTTCAGCGGCGCCAACGGCTGAGGCGATTCCGGCAACGACGACGGCGAAGCAGAGGGCAGCGACCTGTTGGACGAGTACGACGCCCAGCGAGCTGTCGTCGAGGAGCAGCCTTCGGGTGAGTACGGCATAGAGCGCGCAAGCCACGACCGCGCCCACGGTCACCGCCACACCGATGGCATCCCCGGATGCGCCCGGCCGGTAGATCACCAGCGCCACTCCGACCATCGCCGCGGCCACCGCCACGACTGTTGCCGGTGCGATCCGCTCCCGCAACACCAGGACGGCGAGGAGCATGATCAGGATCGGCTCGGTCGCCCACAACATCACCGACATGCTTGCAGTGATGCTCACCAGTCCCAGCAACCCGAGCGCGTAGGCCAAACCGGGGTTGAGGAAGCCAAGGACGGCGAGCTTGATCATCGCGGGCGATGAGGCCACACGTACCCCCGTCAACACCGTTGCCACCAGCAAGAGGAGGACGCTGGCGGTGAGCTCGATGGCGAGCAGGGTCAGGGGCGCGACCCCGCGATCGAGCACCTGTTTGCTCAGTACGGTGCCGCACCCCCAACTGGCAGTGGCAGCGACCAGCAGAAGGACATGACGGTACGAAGGCACGACGGGCATAGCTGTGACTTCCGGTCAGAGAGACGGATGTGCGGACACGAGGGCTCGGCTGACGCGGTAGGGCGTCAGCTCTCAGGCCGCTCGGCCCTCGTCGTCACAGCAGTCATACGCAGGCAGCCGGCGACGCCGTCCAGCCATCGGTGACCTGCCCATGTCGACCACCGTACTCAAACGCCGCCCGGTGGCCGACACCAACTCGAAATAGGCCCAACAGTTCTCGCCCTCAATGATTCTGGGGCCTCACCAGGACGTGGTTCGAGGCTCGTCGCTGGCGCTCCTTACACCTCAACCACCGAGAGCCGAACCCGTTCGTCGGCCGGACGTGAGCCACAGACGTCTCAATGTGTTTGACGTTCAAGCCCATGTCGTCCACCGACGGCGAGGGTCGTGAGCGGTCCGGTCCGACTCGTCAGTCCACGACTCGCCGGACGGCTCGGTCCAGGCTCTCGACATCAAACCGGGCCGGGTCGAAGTCGGCCGGGCTTGCGCCGTACACCTCGACGTACCACTCCGCACGGTGGGTGTGGTCTGGCTTCTCAGGCTCAGCGAGAGCGGTGACGAGGTCTTCATACCCGGGGACACCACCGCAGTCCTCCAAGGGCGCCGCGCGGTCGCCATCGATGACGCGAGCACGCGGGGCACCCGGCGCTGGCTCCACGATCTCCTCCAGCACAAGCATGTGCTCCCAGCTGTCACCGAAGTCGTAGACGTACTCGAGTCGGTCCCCGCCGGCCGCGAGGACCTGGCCGAGACGGGCCTTGCTTTCAGGCTCCGGGTTGGGGCCCTCGCCCACCGGGCCTGGACCGAAGCCGGCAGCACTCCCGTCCTCCCAGACGCGACCCTCGACGCTGAACTGATGCCGATGTCCTCCCTCCCACTCGAAGGCCTCCTGGAGAACCCGATGCAACTCGTCCAGTCGCAGGTCGGAAGCCAGGTCGAACCGCCGCCAGATCGGCGGATCGGTGTAGGCGAGAGCGGCCGAGACGCGCAGGGTGCGCAGAGGCAGCCGCCTCGCCGTGGGGGCTCGAGACTGACGGCGGCGAAGCGCCCGCGAACGCGGCAGAGTGACGTCCGAGGGCTCCGTCGGGTGCACTGAGTCGTGGCCAGGCATGCGGACGAGACTAGGAGAGCGTCGGACGCAGAGGGGTGATGGCCAGGTCACCGCTGCGGACGGGTCGGCGTGTAGCCCTCGGCCGCCAACCAGCTACGGGCTCGCCCGCGTTGGCGGTCGTCGGCGAGCGCATACCAACGGGTCATCAGGTCAGGGCGCTCGGACAGCACGTCCTTGAACCGTCGGAAGGGGCCGCGCCCGGATATCGCCCGGGCCAGCCTGTCGGCGAAGCCCGCATCGTCGAGATCTTCGATGAACCACACCATGTCGCGATAGGCCCCGTGCGACCCCTCGGCCCGCACCCAGAGCCACCGGTCGGGGTCGTCATCCTCTTCGTCGATCTCGCCGACCTCCTCGGCGTACTCGGTCGCGGCCAGGGGCCACGCCTGACCGGTGCGAAGGTCGATCCGACCGCCGTCGGCCGGGTGGCCCTCCAGGATCATCGAGAGCTCCTCCAGGTCCACCGGCAACGGGCGCAGCATCGGGCTCGGCCCCCTGCCCAACGCCGCGTCGACGACATCGGCCAGCTCTCGGTCTCCGTCCCAGTTCCGCTCACGCAACGCGATGACACAGGCTTGCGCCGGGTCGATCGATCCTTCGGCATTGTCGCGAACCGCCGCGAGCAGGCCGTCGCCGATCAGTTGCAGCGAGTCATCGGGCCACGGCTCTTGTCGAAGGGCGGTGACCAGTTCCGCGTGGTCGCCACGCCCCACGATCAAACGCAGGTGACTCAGGCCTTCGCCATCCTCCACGGCGGGTCACCCTTCCGCCAGTGCCAGGTCACGGGACTCGATCAACTTCCTGCGCCTGGCCGACACGAGCAGTCCCGTGTCTGCGAGCCCGCCGGAGCTCGTCACATACCCCGTGGGCAGCGCGGCGGCCCGCATCAGGGTTCCCGCCCGGTCGGAGACCGAGCCGGTGATCCCGAAGTGCGCGAGCAGGTCCTTGGTGGTCATCCCCGCGGACCAGACACCCGCCGTCCGGTTGCCGGTGGAGATGACCCAGGCGACGGCGGCGGCACCACGCAACGGTGAACCCTTGCGGGCGAACACCTTGGGGTCGTTGCGTGCGGCCCGAGCCAGGAACCGCCGCATCGCCGTCCGGTGCTCGACGTCGAGCAGCGCATCCGCGCAGCCATCGCACTCCTCGAGGATCGCCCGCACCGCCGGCCGGACGTCCTCCTCGATGCCCTCCCAGTCGAACTCCTCCTCCGGCAGCGGCACGTCGTCGAGCTCCACGAGGGCGTCCATTCCGCCGACGTCGCGCGCGAGGTTCTCGAGCGTCAACTCGCTGTAGCTCAGGCCACTGACCCGCTCGGCCTCCAGCAGCGCCTCGGCCAGTCCGGCCATCGCCGTCTGCCGGTCGCTGCGGATCAGCAGGAGGTAGTCCGGCTCGTGCTGGTCGACCGCGGCCAGGGTCTCGGCGGTCAGGTCGGATGGGATGCCTTTGCGGCCATGGCAGTAGCCGATGTAGGCGCGGACCAGGTCCGGGAGCTTCGCCAGGTACGCCGGCTCGGCGATCACCTTGCGCGGGAACCAGTCGGCCAGCAGCATCTCGACCGTCACCGGGCTCCACCGCCATGGATCCCCGGGCGCGTAGTCGGTGCAGAACAACAGCACGCTCTCCAGCAGGCTGCGATGGACGTCATCGTCGAGACCGCCTCCGAACGGGGAGGCGAAGAACTCGGCCGCGACCGCAGCGGTCTCCTCCCGCGACCACTCCCTCCCTTGGGGGGCCACGCCGCCGGCAGGCAGCATCCGCACCATCCACTCGACCAGCGGACGGCACATCGGCCAGCTCTCCGATGTGAGCGGCGGGTACAGCCGGGACCCGGAGTCGATGGCCGCCTCGATCGCCGGCCGCGCCGTGGCCGGGTCGATGCGGGTCAGCGACTGGTCGGCGTTGATCAGGGTCCCCATCTTGATCGCCAGGCCCGCCAGGGGCTCGGGGACCACGAACGCGTCCTTCACCACCGTGCCCATGTTGTGGTCGACGTACACCAGCGCCGACAGAGACTCCCCCGAGGGCAGCGTCACCCCCAGCAGGTAGTCGTCCCCGTCACCCAGCACGTGGGTCAGGAACCAGACGTCGGAGTCGAGGCGTGCACGCTCGAGCCCGGTCAGCCAGTCCGGCAACGGGTGCCGCCGCGTCCCCAGCTCCCGACCGATGCGAGCAGCCAGCAGCTCGTCGGGGACCATCGCCCGGATGGCGGTCAGCGCCGCCGTCGTCTCGGCGTACGGCGTCCCGACGAACGACTCGACGAGGTCGGTGAGACCGGCTCGCTGCTCGTCCGGCGCGAACGGATCCCGGCTCCGCGGATCGGTGACCTCGAGGAACCCGCTGACGATGGCCAGCAGATCCAGCGGCTCACCCGACCGGAGCGCAGCACGCAGGCCCTGGAACAGCTGCTGGTCCTGCGCGCCGTGTGGCTCGCGCCCCGGCTGGGAGGAGGGGTGTCGGCGCTGCGGCGGGCGTCCCCGGCCGCGGCCATGCTTCTTCTTCGGCACAGCCCGACCCTACGAGCCAGGGGTGGCGGCCTGAAACTGCGACCCGCGAGCAAGGTGCGCGCTCCCGTGCCATGGCCTAGCCCGTGTGGAGGGAGCCAGACGCCGACACCGACAGCTTGTTGTCGAAGGTAGGTGGGGTGTCGCCGCCGGTCTTGCTGTCCCCGTCGACCAGGACCGAGTGCTCTGCCTTCTTCAACAGCTTGGTCGTGGCGGTCAGGGTCACCTTCTCGGTGCCGGTCACGGTCGCGCCCGAGGAGTTCGCCCCGGAGAACGAGAAGGTGCACTCGGCCTTCCAGATCACCTCCTTGCCGCCTGCCTTCAGGTTGGCGTACGACGTCTCGCTGACGGGTCCGGCGGTCCAGGTACCGCTCTGGGCACCCGTGTACGGCGAGGTGCCGGCCGTGGCGGACACGTCGCCCTTGACGGCGACCGGCTTGGTCACGGCAGACCGATGTTGCGAACGGCCCGCGCGATACCGGCACGAGCCACCAGTGAGCCAGCGACGGTGGGGTCGACGCCGGCATTGGAGAGCGCGGTTGCCACCAGCACCGGGGAGGCCACGGACAGCGTGCCCACCGTGCCGAGGCCCGCGACACTGAGGGCTTTCGCGGTGGTGTCGTCCACCCCGAGCCCGGCGACGCCGGAGTTCAGCAGGGCTGCGCCCGTGCGCGTCGCAGCATCGCCGACGAGAACGGACTCGCGCACCGTGCCGGCGTTGGCGTTGGGAAGACCCGCGACCGCGTGCTCGAGGACCACTTCGACGGCGGCAGAGGGATCGGCGAAGGCGGTGTCGGCGGGCAGAGCGGCCAGGACGGACCCCAGTGCCTCCCCGGTGGGCAGGACCAGGGTCGCGGTCGCCGGCGAGGTGCGAAGGTCCTGGACCGTCACCGGCCCGCCCTTCTCCTCGAAGATCTTCACGATCTCGGGAGAGGTGAAGGTCTTGCGCAGTCCGTCGGAGAAGTCGACGAACCTCTGGGGCTTCCATTCCACCGGCTGGAACACCTCGGGCCGGGGCCCGACGACGCCACCACCGCCGACCAGCGGCTTGGAGGCGAAGTCGACGAACTTGAACTCGTCGGCGAACTGGGTGATCAGCACGTCCCTGTCGGCGACCTTGGTCGTGCCCAGGATCGTCGGCTTCTGCTCGGTCTTCTTGGTCTGCTGCAGGGCGTGGATCTCGTTCTGCATCGTGGTGATCTTGGCCTCCAGCTCCTTGACGACGCCCACGAGGTCCGAGCGGATCTCCGACACGCAGCTGCCGAGCTGTCCGAACTGGGCGGCAATGGCGTCGAACTCGTTCTCGATCGCGTGGAAGCGGGCGTTGAAGCCGAGCTCCTCGGGCGTGAGGCCCGCCTGGACGCGGCTCTCGCCGTCGATCCAGTCGACGTGGGCGAAGTCGCGGGCGTAGGTGATCGCGCAGCTCGGGTCGACGGTCTGCACGTCGGTGGTGAAGTCGAAGGGCGCGGGGTTGGCGGATCCGGTGACGCCGACGAACCAGCCGCCGATGATCTCCGCGACCGCAGAATCCTTCAGCCCGGCGTTCTGCAGGGTCTTGGTGATCAGCGTGCTCGACGTCCCGTTGAGGATGAACTCGCCGTTCTTCAACTCGATGGCCATGTCACGAGCCTCTCTGGTCGCGTCCCCGGCCGGAGCCGAAGGGACGACGGTGGCGGTACTGGTGGTAGCTGCGCGAGGCCCGGCTCGTCAGGAACTCGGGCTTGCCGTCGCCGTCGACGTCCACGTGCCGACGGCGGAGGTCGAAGGTGTTGATCTCGACACCCAGTGGGTGCAGGTGCTCGAGCAGGTTCATCACGAACCCGTACTGCTCCAGGTCGAGGAGGGCGTCCGGCTCGGCGAGCTCGACGCGTACCTCGAACGGGTCCGCGAGACCCTGCCGCGCATAGCTCACGCACACGACCAGCCCCACGCCACGGCTGACCCCTTGCACCTGCACGCGGCCGCCCCTCGACTGCACGAGCCTGGCGGGGTCGGGGTGGCTCAGCTGGGCTCCCGGCGCGCGGGTGGAGTACCACCGGAACGACGCCGGCGGCGGCTCCCCGACCTTCGCGCTGGCTCCCGGCAGCTGCGAGATCGACGCCAGCACGAGCAGCCGGCCACCGTCCCAGATGCTCCGCGAGCTGTAGAAGCCGGCTTCGCCCAGCGCGTCGATGCGCACGACCAGCGCGTCGCGCAGCGTGGCGCCCGAGCCCAGGGCGGCCAGGTCGGCGGATGAGAGCGCGAAGGCGACCACCTGGTCGAGGTTCATGGCCGCCAGCACCTGCGTCGCCAGTGCCCTGGCGTCCGAGGTGACGACGCCGGAGGCCACCGCGGTGGCGAGGTCGCCGGGAACGGCGGGCGAGGCGGCGGCTGCAGCCAGGTCCGCGAGCGCGGTCGCGAGCTCGGCAGGGGTCAGAAGCAGGGGTACGGCGCCCGCTCCCGCTGCGTCGAACGCCGCGGCGGTCGCCGCGACGGCGCGCTGGGCGAGCACGTGGATGCCGCTCGCCACTCCCGTCTCGCCGACCCGGCGCGCCTGGTAGACGCCCTGCTGCTTCAGCCCGAGCCCGTCGGGCCCCTCCACCACCTGCCCCAGGGTCGGCAGCGGCGAGAGGTGGATGTCTCCACCGGTCAGCGGGTGCACGGTCCGGAAGCCGCAAGGCTCGAAGAGCCACCGACCCAGCGGGTCGTCGTCGGGAGACCTCGGCGCCAGCGACCTGGCGAGCGAGGCGAGCTCGGGGTCACTCCCGGTCTGTCCCAGGTCGTCCACCCGCTCGGTCATGCCTTTCAGCTGGCCGGCGTCGAGGCCGCCGAGGTCCACGCCGAGGCCGAGCTCGTAGCGCGAGCCCCCGGACGGTTCGTACGCCCGGTTGAGCCGGATCTCGTCCCCCATGCCGAGGGCCCGCATCAGCCGCACGGCGCGGTCCAGCGTGACGGCGACAAGGGGCGCCATCCAACGCGGTCGCCCCCCGCCCGGGGGGCGCGTGGTCTCGGAGCGGATGGTCGTGCGCACCGACTCCATCCGCGTACGCCGCGCGGCGGGGACCAGCGGTGACGTCACGCGCTCCAGGTCGAGCAGCACTGCGCCCCGCAAGGTCTGGTGGAAGGCGTCCAGCTCGACGAGCGCCTGCGCGCCGCCCACGGTGACCAGCTTGGTCGCGATCGCCAGGTCGTTGGTCTCCTCGACGAGGCGGAAGCGGTCCGCGATGCCGAAGGCTGCGGGCAGGCCCGCGTTGGCGTCATCGTCGGCTCCCGGACCGTTGAGCGCGTCGGCCAGCCCGGCCGGTGTCGGCAGCCGCCACGAGTTGTAGATGGCCAGCCGGGAGCGGTAGCGACCGTCGGGTTCCGCGCTGTCGGCCAGGCGCCGCGGAACGCCCAGTGTCCGGCCGAGCACGTCCAGGGACCGGGAGTGGGCCAGCTGGAGGTGGCGCGCGGCCTGGATCTCCCGTGCGGCCCGGATCGCCCGCTGCGAGCCCAGCGTGCCGGCGTACACCAGCCGCGCGAATCGTCCTTCCAACACCACCGCCTCCACGAGTGCCGCGGCCTCGGCCGCGGCGAGCGCGCCACCCGCCGCCGGAAGCAGCCGAAGCCGCTCGGCGCCCACGACGCGGTGGACCTTCACGGCGAGGGTGATGTCACCGGTGCCGTCGCTGCCCGGGGCCAGCGAGGGCCGGAACAGCGGCAGCAGCGTGCCCTCCGCGGAGAAGGGTGCGAAGAGCACCTGGGGCTGCGCATGGCCCTGGACGGTGGCCCGCACCACGACCGCCTCGTCGGCGAGCGGTCGCCGAAGCCTGGCCAGCACGACCGGCTCGCGCCTAGGGCCCGGGACCTTGACCTGGCCTCCGGACAGCGGCACCCGCTCCTGCCGCATCCCTGCGGCGTACGGCACGGTGAGCGCCGACGCGAACAGCTCCACCCCGGAGCCGACCTGGGGCCGCGGCACGACGACGGTGCTCACACGATCACCATCGCCTCGAGGGCGTCGACCAGCTCGGCGATCTCGGTCGGGGTGACCACGATGTCCTGCTCCGCGGCATAGGCCTGCGGGTCGCCCGGCGCCACCCCCGCAACGCCCACCTGTGCCGGGTAGCGCTTGAGGCGCAGCGACTTCGCGTCGACGACGCCCGGCTCCTCCATGACCGCCCAGAGGATCTCGCTGTAGCGGACGGGCTCGCCGATGCCGAGCGCGCCGACGTAGCGGCGTACGCGGTCGAGGATCCGGCTCTTGAGGGCGACCGCCTCGGCCGACGCGTTGACCGCGGCCGGGGTGCCGCCCGGGATCGGCAGCCCCTCGACCGCCAGCGTGCAGGAGAAGCCAACGCCGACCAGCGAGGCCTGCTCGATCTTGGGCAGGATGCCGACCGGTCTCACCGTGTCGACGGCCTGCCGCACGCGTTCGCGCAGCTGTCCCGGGCCCTCCCACAGCGCGCCCTCCCCCGGCGCCACCAGGACGGTGAAGTAGTAAGGGTCCCCGAGGCTGCGTTCCTCGGAGAACAGGCGCTCCAGGAAGCTGAAGTTGCCGAAGATCGACTGGTTGATGTCGAGGCCGCCGTACAGGTCCTTGACCACGACCTGCCGCACGCCCGGGACCAGCGCCACCGCGACCCGTACGGCGTCGGGCGTCCAGAGGTTGCGCGGGTAGGACAGCAGCAGGTCACGGTAGGACTCGTCGTCCCAGTACGTCTCCCCACCCGTGGTCGCGCTCTTGTGCTCGATCGCCACGACGTCCTGGCCCGCGGCCGAGGCGACCGCGCGGACGACCGCACTCCTGCCGTCCAGCTCGTTGAACCGGTCCAGCACCTGGGTGGGTGTCGCGGCGTCGAGGTTCTGCTCAGGGCCGGGACTGAACGCCGTCACGGCGACGTCCTGCTTCTTGGTGCCGCTGTCGAGGTGCACCGTGCCCTGGAGGAAGTAGTCGTGGCCCCCGGAGGTCAGGACGCGGGTCCCGCGCGGCAGGTCGACCTCGACGGTGCCGGCGGGCAGGTCGGCGTCGAGCTTGACGGTGACCTGGCCGGCCGCCCGGTGGTGGGGCCGGGCGATCCCGAGCTCGTCGCCCAGCATCGACAGCGCGTCGCCGGTCGCGGTGGCCACGAACGAGTCGGCGTAGTAGGAGCCCAGGTGCTCCCAGACCCGGGCCTCCTCGAGGGCCATCAGCTCGCACAGCTTTCGGGTGGGGCTGCCCGAGGTCAGGTCGAGGTCGTCGCCGAAGAGCAGGCGGGCCGCGGCCAGCTTCTCGTCCAGCAGCCGGCTCACCGACGGGGGCACGAACCCCGTCGCGGTGATCCCGTACCCCCGGCCGGACGCGGTCGTGCGCATCAGCTCCTCGAGCGGGATGTCGACGTTGGTCACGGGTTCCCTCCCTCCGTGCTTGGTGTGGGTGTGGCGATGGTCATCGCCCGTTCACCGCCCCGAGGACGAGGTCGAGCACGTCGCCCAGGACCGTCTGCAGCTCGACCTCGACCTGCCAGCGCCGGGACCCCGGTTCGGACTCGGTCATCCGTACGTCGAGCACGCGGCGGATGCGCGGGTCGAGGGCCACGGTCTTGAGGACGGAGAGCCGCAGCATCTCCGCCGTGAGCGTGGGGTCGATGCCCTCGGTGAGCACGCGGACCCCGTCGAACCCGAAGGCGACGTTGAACACGTCACTGCCGGTGACGGTCAGCAGCGCGATGCGCAGGTCCTGCCCGAGGTTGTCGCCCCCGGAGACCAGAGCCAGCCGCCTCCCGGACGGCCCGTCCTCGAAGGCGATGTCGACCCCGAGGCTGTCGGGCGCGACCGACGACAGCCGTAGACCCTTGCCGAAGTAGCGGTTTGCCAGGTCCTCACGCAGGTCCCGAGTGTCGCCGGCCATCACGTCACCTCCACCGAGTCCTGGACGTCCAAGGTGATCTTGTTGGCCTTGAACGTCATGTCCTTGCCGCTGGCCGCCTCGAAGGTGATGTTGCCGTCGGCGTCGATGTGCACCTTGGCGCCCGACTTGTGCTCGATGAGCACCTCGTCCACGTCTGCGGCGTCGGGGCGAGTGCCTACGTCGCGCAGCATGTCCTTGCCGACGCTGATCCGCAGGCCACGCACGTGGAGGGCGCGGGTCCCGTCGATGGCGATCAGGTCGTGCGACGCCGGTCCCGTGGGTGCGGTCGCATCTCGCGCATCGGAGATGCTGTCGGTGGTCGACACCTCGGTGGGCAGCGACAGCCACCAGTCGCCGTACTCGGACTCGGGTTCGGAGCCGTTCTCCCACAGGCAGCCCGCGACGACCGTCTGGGAGACGTCCTCGCGGTAGTGCAGGTCGACGACGCGGGTGCCCGGGTAGTGAGGCACCACGAGGCCGGCCCCGCCGAAGGCGAACGGCGTCAGGTAGGGCTTGTTGAAGACCTGCGTCGGGGTCTCGCGCCTCGGGGCGCGCACGGTGGCATTGCCTGCGCCGTCGGTGTCCAGCCCCACCTGTACGTCGACGCGCTGGGCGGCGAGCGCATGCCCGCCCTCTTGCCCGGGCTTCGGCCACTGCGCATTGACCAGCCCGATGTCGAGGTTGCGCACCTCGCGCCGCGACTCACGTGCCTGTGCGGCCAGCGCCACCGCCGTGCGGGCCGCCTCGTCGAGAGCCCTCGCGCGCTCCGCCTGCGCGGGCTCGGTGCCGGCGTCGTTGCCGCCGGCCGAGGAGGCCGCGTCGTCGTCCTGGCGCTCGATCTTGAGCGTCGTGACGAACCCCTTGGACCGGTCGAGCTCGTGGCGCACCGCGATCACGCGGTAGGGCTTGAAGTCGGGGTCGGGGGTCGCGCCGAACATGCCCGCGACCCCGGCGACGAGGTCGCCGAGCCCGCCGAGCACCGACTCCGACGTGGTCGACGGCAGCTCGCCGGGCGTGGGCACGTCGACGTCGAGCTCGACCGCATCGCCCACCGCGATGTCGGCGCGGCCGCGCATGATCACCTCGAACCGCAGGACCGGAGGCGGTCGCAGCGGGTTGGTCGAGACGTCGTCGGGATTCGCGTCGAGCACCGGGGTCGCCTGCACCAGCCCGGTGCGCAGCTCGAGCCGCTTGGTGGTCCCCTGCGGGGGATCGAGGTTCACCGGCGCCGACCACGGCCCGAAGTGGAGGCCGTCAGTGCGCAGGAACATCGGGATCTGCCGGTCGGGCGCCCCGCCGTGCGCCCGTCGGGCGACGTACCTCAGGGCGCCGTCGACCTTGGAGTCCTCGGGGATGGTGATGACCTCGTCGATGGCCTGTCCCGGCCGCCCGCGCGGATGCACCACGACCGGAACGCCGGCCTGCTGGCACAGGAGCTCGGCGTAGCGACCCGCCGGGTCACCCGGCCGGACCGACGGCTGCGTGGCCGCCTTGGTGCGCAGCTTGTGGAACCGGTAGTCGAGGCCCGCGAACCGGGTGGCGTAGCGGAATCGCCCCGCGATCCGCTCGAACCCGGTCAGCCGACCGTGCAGGACCTCGACGTAGCCGTCCTCGGTGCCACCGGTGAGCATCGCCGCGAGGTCGCCGAACGGAGCCCCCGCACCAGCCCCGAGGTCACGCCAGCCGAGGAGCACCTTCACGAAGACGTAGGGGCCACCGACGATCTGGTTGTGGGTGTCGTCGGGGAGGCCCTCCACGACCACCTCGAAGGTGCCGCCGCGGAAGGTCGCCTGGGTGTCGACCTTGACCTGCGCGAAGTAGCTCTGCCGCGAGAGCCGGATGATGCCCTGCTCGGACGGCTCGCCGTTCTGCTCCTTGCGCAGCTCGACCCTCCAGCCCGCGTCGAAGCCAACGACGGCCGGGTTGGCCGCCGCCTCGAGGGCCGGCACGAACCCCATCAGGCCCGCCGCCTCGTCAGGAGGTCAGATGAGGGACGCATAGATGCCCTCCGTCGTCGTCGCGGCGGCCGGCGGCGACTCGTGCCTGGCCAGGCCCTGGTTGCGGATGCGGATGCCGGCGACGATCGCCCCGCCGAGCTCGCCGGGCTGGGTCAGGGTGCCGACGCTTAGCACCAAGGCGTCGAACAGCACCTCCACGAGCAGCGGGGAGTCCCCGGTGGTGCCGATGGCCAGCGGCGTGCCGACCAGGATCGGTCGCGTGCCCAGAGTGCTGCTGCCGTCGCTGACCACCAGCTGGGGACGCAGCACGGCTGGAGCGAGCGACTGCGGTGGCGGGGCGACGAACCGCGCACGGGCGTCGGCGGGTACGTCGGCCGGCCGCCGTCCTTCTTCCCCGCGCCCGTCGACGAGCACCTCGGTGGCGGGCAGCGAGCGCAGGGCCGGCAGGTCGGTCGCCGACGCCACGATCGTCACCCGCAGGTGCATGCTGCCGGAGTCGAACGGGACGGTCTGAGGGATGCCGCGTCCGCCCTGGAACGGCAACGGGGTGTAGTCGGCTGGGAGCGTCATGTCACGGCGTCCGTGATGCTCATGACGGCGGTCATCCCGACGTCCATCAACATGTTGAGCGGACCCGGCTGTGGCACGTGCCGCAACCCGATGGTGACCTCGAGGGTGTCGCGGCGCTGCGCCGAGGCGGCGAAGCTCAGCTCGGTCACCTGCATGTCGAGCCGCAGCGTCATGGCGGTGACGAGGATCAGGCCACCTGCGCCGCCCTTGGTCCACCGGGCCAGTGCCCCGCCCCGTCTGCTCACGTCGGCGAGCAGCTCGAGACTGGTCTTCCACGCGAACCGCTGCGGGCCGATGAGCAGCGCACTGAGGCTCACGGTGTCCTCGGAGTTGTCGACCGCGGCCCGGAAGCCCTTCGAGCCCACGGGCGGCAGCGAGTAGGTCTCGGAGAGGACCATGCGAGTGACCACGAACAGCGGCACCGGCAGCAGCCCGTCGGTGAGGATCGCCGACGGCAGGCGCTGGAACTCGTCGACGCGTGACCGGCTGCTCATCGCAGACCCCCCACCACGAACTGGATGTTCCTGCCCCGGTAGCGGCTCGGCAGCCGGTCGGCCAGGATCCGCAGCGCCGCGGCCGTGTCCTCGCTGCTGCAGACCCAGCGCACGCCCGACAGGCCGTTGTGCTCGGCGAACTCCAGCTGGCGGCTGAGCTCGGTGAGCAGGCCTCGCTCGTACTCGTCGAGCTGACCGGTGATGTCGACCCGGCGCGGGTCGGTCGCCTCGCGGATGTCGACGTCCACGCCGGGCTCGGTGTCCCGTCGCCAGAATGGCTGGTACTCCGCCCGGCCCGTCAGCACCTCCAGCGGTGCCCCCCCGTGCTTGGCGTCGACGACCATCCCGTCGACGATCCCGTCGATGCCGATCTGCTCGCCGAGGGCCTCGGGCGGCAGCGGTGCGCGGGGCGGCAGGGAGAGGTCCGGTGGCCGCTGACGCCGGCTGATGTCGGTGCCCGGGCCGGACGACCACTCGAAGTCCAGGCCGGTGACCTCGCGCTGGTGGGCGGCCCACATGTCCCCGCCGGGCAGCGGCGCGCCACGGTAGATCCGGCCCTCTCCCATCAGGACGGCGGTGATCATCGCGTCGGTCTCGGGACCGGTGCCCATCTGCATCAGCGCTCGCACCGCGCTGGGTACGTCGCCCCCTGATGCCACGACCAGCCGGTGGGCCGCCTGGAGCACGGCGTTCGGGGGCCGGCCGGTCGCCATGACGGCCACCGGGTCGGCTCCCGCTCCGAGGAATGCGCGCCGCAGGTTGCTCGCGGCCGAACGCGTGGTCTGGGGGCGGGGCGGTGAGGTGGGGCGGAACGGCGCCGGCCGCCTGCTCGGCGGAGGAGGCCCCGCCAGCCTGGCACCCAGCTCGGAGCGCAGCTGCGCGGCCCAGGTCTCGTCGCCCTCCATCATGAAGCGCACCTGCTGCTCCAGGGTGTTGAGGTCGTCGAGCGCCTTGGCGATGGCGGTGAGGTCTGCCGTCCGCATGCCGGCGGTGCGTCCCTCGAGTGAGTGGCCGGCGCGGAGCGCGTCGAGGTCGTCGAGCACCCGGGCGAGTGCCTCGCTGAGCCGGCCGAGCACACCTTGGGTCCGCACCTCGTGGCCGCGCACGATCGCGAGCAGCACCAGCTCGGCGAGCGACTGCACCGATGGACGGGGCCGGTCGCGGTAGAGCAGCTGCATGGCTCGTTCCAGGCTCTCCATGGACGGGCTCGCCTCCACGAACGCGGTCAGCCCCTCCCGCAGCGCGGTCCGGCTCACGAAGCTCATGGCGACACCCCTCCGTCCATGAGCGGCGGACCTGCCCACTCCGCCGGGTTGATGCTCGCCGCGGTGCTGGGGTCGGCGAACCACTCTCCGGAGTCGTAGGCCTCCTCGTCCTGGGCGTCCGATGTGCCGACCTCGCCGGGCAGCACCCCGCTGACCGGCACCGGCGTGGCCGGCTGCCCGGCGGCGAGCTGGCCGAGCGCGGCGTCCACCGAGCTGAGCGTGCCGTGCTCGAGCGCCACGCCTCTGATCCACGGCACCAGCACCGGCGTGATGACCACCGGCAGCACGGCTTGCATGGCCCCCGCGATCGCGGCGTGCTGCGCGGCCTGCCGGACGGCGTTGCGCAGCACTTCCTCGGCCATGTTGGCGAGGACGGCGCGCCGCGCGCTGCGGATGCTCAAGCGCACGGTGGCCCTGATGCCCACCTCCGCCGCTTCGCGCAGCGCGGTGCGCGCCCCGGTGACGATGGCCCGTGCACCCTTGCCCACCCCGACGACGTCGAAGATGGAGAACGCGATGGACAGGTCGGCCATCAGGCGGGCGAGCTGCACGTCCTGCCACGACAAGATCGCCTCGGGATCCTCCAGCGAGCGGTAGAGCGCCTCCAGGCGGTCGGCCTCCATCACGTCGTGCACGGCCAGTGCGATGCCGGCCACCCCCGTGACGAAGCCCACCGCGACGGCACCCAGGGGGGCGCACAGCAGGGCCAGCACGATGATCCCGCCGATGGCGAAGACCTGGAGGAAGCGGTCCCAGTTGGCCTTGACCCCGAGGGCCCGGTCGACGCCCTCGTTGTAGGAGTCCAGGGTGCTCACCCAGGGACGTAGCACGTCGTCGGCCAGCTTGTGGATGCCCTGCAGGTCGTAGTGCAGGCCCTGGGCGTTGGTGCCGCCCTCGTGGGCCACCCACTGCGAGGCCTCGAGAGCGAAGAAGGCGCCGTCGTGGTCCTCCGACGTCTCCCGGGTCATCTCCTCGTTGGCATCACGCATCTGCCTGAGCAGGTTGCGCAGGTAGGTCTCCGAGCTCGACGGGTTGCGCTGGAACTCGTGGTAGAGCCGCTCGAGGTCGGCCACCTGGTTGAACAGCGGGTCGGCCAGGTTGAGGATCGAGCGTCGCAGACCCACGCCCTGCTCGAGGTCGGAGGTGGTCCAGGTGCGGTTGTCGTAGCGCGCCACGTGACCGTCGCCCTGCGCCTCGATGGTCGCCCCGGCGGCCTCGAGCACGTCGATGACGTGGGTCGACATCGACTCGATGGGGGCCGGCGGCTGGTAGGGCTCCCGCTCACGTCCGATGTACCTCACCGGCGGGAGGTGCGACAGCACCTGCCGCACCGGCCCGCTGAGGTCGTAGCGGTCGGCGTGGGCGACGGCGTGCTTGAGGACGGCCAGCTTGACCACGCTGCCGCCGAGGATGCCCAGCGCCTCGTCGAACCGGCGCCGCGTCTCCGCGAACTGAGCCTGGCGGGCCACGATGCCCGCGTGGCTGGAACGCAGTTGCTGGAGGAGGATGACGCGGCAGGTCTCGGCGAACAGCCACATCATCGACGACGGCATGATGTCGGAGAGCAGGTGCCAGAAGCGCAGCGACCACGAGGCGGCGCTCGGCTCGAACTCGTGCTCCTCGTCCCAGTAGATGAGGTCGTAGTTCGCACGGGCCAGGTAGGTGCGGGAGATGTTGTTGGCCAGGTTGTTGACCCGCACGGCGATGTCGGCCAGGAGCTTCATGTACTCCAGCTCCGGCGCGCTGCCTGGCTGGACCTCGACGAAGCCGTTGTTGCCGCCGCCGTCGGGCCGTGCCCGCACCGCCGTGGTGACCGTCGACGTGATCGAGGTGATCCCGATGGCGTGCGCCCGGGTGCCGACGACGCGCGCCAGGTTCAAGCAGAGCTGACCGGCGTACCCGCAGTACTCCAGCTCCAGCGCCGCGGCCAGGTCGCGCATCTCGGCCTCGAGGGCCTCCGCCCCAACGGCGAGCTGAGCGACCGGAGGCTCACCGAGGAAGGGCTCGCAGACCAGCGCTTCGCCGTCGTTGCCCACGACGGGCCACACGCTGCCGTGCCCCTCCGCGGTGCCGAGCGGCCCGCCCCCGGGACCTCGTCCGCTCCCGCGGCCACGACCGCTCGAGCTCTGGCCGCCCTGACCGCCGCCGTCGCCGCCGTCGCCGGAGCCGGAGTCGTCGCCGCTGCCCGCACCCTCCTGGCGGCTGCCGCTGCCCGTGGCATCCCCCTCGGTGCCGGGCATCGACTCCGCGGTGATGAACCGCACGGGCGAGTGCGCGATGCCCCACGTACCCTCCGTGGCGGCCTGCAGGCACACGTCGCTGGTCGACGACCCGTCCTCCACGGTCCAGATGGCGGCACCGGGGTACGCCGTGGCGTAGTCGGCCATCATCCGGGCCATCCGCTGCCGGACCGGCTCCGGCAGCCGCTCGGCCTCGGGGGCTGCGTTCTGGCGCTCCTCGAGGCGGCGCAGCACGTTGGTGTAGTCGGTCGTCTCCTCGGTCCTGGTGAGAACCCAGTGGCCCATCGCCGGCTGGAGCGCCGAGCGCACGATGCTGTCCCCCTCGTCGACGTGTCGCAGCATCGCGAACTCACCGATCTGCCAGGCCGAGTCGAGGGGCCAGCCGTCCTCGTTGATCCGGCCGACGGTGTAGATGTAGAGCAGCGCCTGGGTCAGGGACTGGCCCTCGTGGGTGAACTCGCCGTAGTAGCCGGGATAGCCGTACGTCGCCGGGTTCCACTCCGCCCCGAAGCGGTCGACGTGCGCTTCCCACGCACGGGCGGCCGCTTCGGTCGAGGTGAGCGGCCCGGGTCGGCGTCCGTAGATCGTGTCCTCCTCGTCCGGGTCGAAGGTCACCGTCACCGGGGACCCGTCGTCGAACATCTGGATGCGGTAGCCCTCCTCGTCGCGGCGGGACGGGTCGGCCCACACGGCCGGCGTACCTCCCAGCACCCCGGGCGGCCCCGAGGGCCGGTACCAGGACCGCAGGCCGCTGCGCGCCACCGCGTAGTCGACGGCGCGCTGCAGGGCCAGCGCCAGGTCCGGGCGGAGCCGTTCGTCCACGCCGTCGTCGAAGCGCAGCGATGCCTCACCCACCGACACCGCCCGCTCGCGGCCCCGGGCTTCGAGCACCTCGACGCGTACGACGTCCAGCGCCCGCGCGAGCGCGTCGCCGGTCCCGACCTCGAGCTGCGCCAGGTCGGCACCGGCGAGACGGAGCCGTTGCGGCACCTCGACGGTCACGGGGACGTGGACCTGGACCGCCATCGCTCAGCCTTCCAGCGGCTGGGCCTCGATGGCGAGGCGCAGCCGGCGGAGGGTCTCGTCGATGGTGCGCTCCATCTCGAGGTCGTCGGCGCGCCCCACCACCTCGACGACGACGGGCAGGTGGATGTGCACCTCGGTGCCCGCATCAGCCCTGGCCAGCTCGGCCTGAGCGCGGGATCCGCGCGTGCCGACCACCAGCTCGCCCTGCTCGACCAGGGCGATGCCCGTCTCGGTGACCAGGCCCCCCAGGGTGCCGTCGCGAGCGGCGTCGTCAAGCCGGGCGCGCAGCTCGTGCGCGCCCCCGCTCGCGGTGCCGCGTCCGCCCGATCCGGTGCCGATCACGCTGGTGCCCCCTCTCCCGCGACTCGTCGCTCGTTCGGATCAGGCGGTGAAGCTCGGGAGGGTCTGCGTGCCGTCGCCGTTGGTCTCGCCCACCCGGGCGACGCCGGAGAAGGTCGCGACCGGCGCGCCGTTGACGGTCGCGTTGGACGGGTTCGCTGTGGTGATGAGGCACTTGCGCAGCACGATGTGCACGAAGTCCCACTCGCCGGCGCTGCCGGCGGCGGAGTAGAGGCCGATCTCGAACTCGGTGCCCTCCATCGCCAGCTTCATCAGCGCGGCGGCCGCGCCGCCGATCGCCTTCACGGTCATGGAGAAGGTGAAGTTCTCCGGGTTGGAGATGTAGCCGATGTGGGTCGCCTCGAGCGAGTGCACGATCTCGGTGTTGAGGTTGAAGCTGGGGGTGAACGAGTCGAGCGGGGTGAGCGGGTTCGCGCTGTCCCCGTCGAGGACCACAGCGAGCCGGGTGTTCATCCAGGTGGGCATGACGGCGTCCTTCGTGGTTGAGGTGGGTGCGCCCGGGCCGTCAGGCCTTGAGCGCCAGGTTGATGTCGAGGAAGTGGACGGCACCCGCGTAGACGACGGAGAGCAGCACCTCGACGACCCTGCTCGTCCGAGCGTCGGTCAGCACCGACGCCTGTCCGGGAGTCCGGGCCGCCTCCTCCGCCTCGAGGATGGCCAGCAGGGGGATGTCGACGCTGTAGTCGGCGATGACCCGACTCGACCGCAGCGGCTGGAGGATCCCGTCGAAGCGGGACTTCAGAGCCTGCATCCCCAGCCGGTCGATGCGGACGTTGCCGATCGAGCCGATGAGCCCGGCCTTCAGCAGGAACTCGATGTGGTCGAGCACCCGGACGATGTCGACGTACAGGCGTGAGGTGTCGGTTGTGTAGGCACGCCCGCTACCGAGGAACAGCCCCTCACCGGGAACCAGGTCCGGGTCGATCACCGGGATGATGAAGACCTCGGCCAGCTGCTTGATCTCCGAGGCCGTGAACTGCCGCTGGACCGGGATCTTGGGGCCGCGGACCTGTTTCATCAGCACGCTGATGTGCACGTCCTGACCGGCGATCGTGCCCATCGTGGCGGCGGCGACGTCGGAGTCGGGAACACCGCCGGTGACCGGGACCCTGGCCGCCACGAGCACCATGCGGGACAGGTCGCTCTTGAGGGCGCCGTACTCCGCGTCGGCGTTGTCCGCGAACGTCTCGCCGGCAGCGACCGCCAGGTCCGGGTCGACCATGGCCACGCCGACACGGCGGTTGCCGTCGGCGCTGACCGTCTCGATGTGGTCCTTGAGATCGGCCAGGGCGCCCGCGTCGGTCTCATTGGCCAGGCAGACGAACTGAACCGGGGCCGCGGCCACCGCGGCAAGGCCGGCCGCGTAGTCAGGAGATCCCGCGTTGTCGGCGGTGGCCACCGCGTAGACCCTCGAGGGCGCCGGGTCCTGGAGCAGCACGGTCTTGAGCGAGTCGTACAGCGCACCCTTGCCGGTGATCGCGCCGGACCCGTCGGTGTCGGCGAACAGGGTCCGGACCTCGGCCTCACTGCCCACCATCATCGGGACGTTGGCGACCGCCGTACCGAAGCCGCCCGCATCACCCACCACTGCGACGTTGCCGACGGCGCGCTTCGCGACCGGCTGCAGGCCGCGGGTGTCGATGGTGACCTGGATGAAGGGGTACTCAGCGGTGATGGTCATGCCTGCTCCTCATGAAGGGGTCATTGCGGGATCGGGGCGAGCGCGATGCCGAGCGGGGTCAGCCGTCGCTGCAGCTCGGTCAGCCGTGCGGTCCGCCGGGCGGCCGGGTCCGCGGGAGCGGGGACGCCGGCCGGCAGCGGAAGATCCTGGTCGTCCAAGGCGGCCTCGGCGAACACCAGCACGAACGGCAGCCCGGTGCGGGCGATCATCCCGCTCGGTGTCCTGGCCACCTCGGTGGCGTCGGCCATCAGGGCCCGGGCGACCTGGATCTCGTCGACGACGGCGTGCAGCCGGGCGACCGGATCCTCGTCGATGTGGATGCCCGTGATCACCCGGTGGTTGACGACGCGCGAGGGCAGGGTGCCGTCGACCACGAGCTCCATCTCCACGCGCGCGGGGTGGTGCGGCGCGGCGAGGTAGCCCACCAGGTCGTCGATGTCCTCGACGCCCTTGGTCTCGAAGAAGCCGTCGACGTCGAAGTCGCCGGGCTGGGTGAAGCGCTCGAGCAGCATGGTCTTCAGGGCGCCGAAGCGACGGTCGGCCAGCGCCTGCCGGGCCGCCGGCAGGGCTCCGTCCTCGGCAACGATCCGGGCATCGACGGTCGCGAGGTCGGCCAGGTCACCGAGCTGCTCGACGTCGACCCGCTCCACGGACGTGTTGGCGATACGGGTCTCCGTGGTCAAGAACAGCTCGGCACGTCCGTCGACCGTGGCGTGCGGCGCCCCGACCCGCAGCGAGGCCGTGGCCTCCCACCGGGTGCCGTCCATGGGTTGGTAGAGAGCGCCCTCGACCAGCTGGCGCTCGGCCACTGACGGCAGCAGCTCGATGTCGCGGACCGAGACTCCCGTGACCTCGCCGACCTCGACGCTGTCGAACACGAACGCGGCCGCCAGCAGGCGGTTCCCGACGGGCGGCGACAGCACGGCGGACCGCTCGGCGCTGTCGCCCAGGCGGAGCAGGGTGCGATCGACGAACTGCACGCGTCCCGGTCTACGCGACCCGGCGCGGCAACGGGATGCCATGCCGGCGCACGCCGGTGCCACGTGTGGCACTCGCGCGCCACGGCAGGGCGGGCCGGCGTGCGACCTCCTGGTCTGGCGAGCTAGATGAGGCCGGCTCTGGCCGCGGCGACCAGCGCTCTCTCGCGGCGGTCCGTGCCGAGCCGACGGTAGAGGTGGTTGAGACGCCGGTACATGGTGCGGCGCGAGTACCCGCTGCGCCAGGCCAGCGCCTCGACGCTCGAGCCGTTGGCGAGGTCGATCAGCCAGCGGCGCTCCTCGTCGTTGAAGAGCCCGGAGCCGTGGCCCGCGCCGTCGTGGGTCGCCAGCGCCGTCAGGACGGACGCCGGGAGCAGGGCTCGACCGTCGATGGCGGCCTTGACGACCGCGACGATGTGCCGGCCGGTGGCGGACCGCGGAGCGGCCGACCGCGCACCGCGGGCGATCGCGTCGCGGTACCCCTCCGAGCTGGGAAGCGCGAGGAGCGTCACCACGGCCACATGGGGGGCGTGGTCGTGGAGCTCGTCGAGCACCGTCCAGTCGGCATGGGCCGCCAACGACAGGACCACCGCTCGCGTACGCGCATCGGTCGGTCCATCACGAGGATGTGGCGGATCCGGCCCTCGGGCCCACGCGACGATGTCGCGAGGCTCGTGGACCACCCACGAGGCGCGGACGAACTCCGCGCGGAGACCCTCGCGAAAGATGGGCAAAGGTTCCATGATCCCGACCAGCGCGTCCACGTCCCCTCCCTCCGGGGCTGCCGACACGGTCGCGACCGAGCCCTCCGTGCCCCGTTCCCGGTCGCTCCTCCTGTCGTACGTCGCGGGGACACGCTTGTCCATAGCCCATCTGCGCCCTTTCGCCGATCGCGACACTTGCTCTCAGCGGCAGCGCAGACCTCCTCAGAACTTCGGGAGGTAGTCGCGGACCTTCACCGGTAGCTGGTCGGTGTCCCAGGGCAGCAGGATCCGGTCCGGCCGGTCGTGATCGTAGGGCTCGGTCGGGAAGTTGATGAGCTGGGCGTCCTCGTCCCCGAGGTTGATGATCATGTGCCACACGCCCACCGGGATGAGGACCTGACGGTCGGCCTCCGGCGCGAGGATGACCAGCTGCGTCACTCCGCGCGTCGGCGAGTCCGCGCGGTCGTCGTGAAGCAGGAGCATCAGCTCGCCGCTCGTCAGGCAGTAGCGGTCGGTCTTGACCTCGTGGCGGGCCCAGCCCTTGATCTGATGGGGCCGGACCGAGGTCTGGTAGCACCACACGAGCGGCTCGGACCAGAGCAACGGGTCACCGTTGAAGACCTCGAACAAGGTGCCGCGGTGGTCGTGGTGGTGGACCGGGCGGTGCACCACGACGTCGGCAATCGTGCTCAGCTTCGAATGCCCCTCGGCGGTCACGGTCGCGAGGTCCTGGAGACCCCGGCCGCCGTCCTGCGCCGGCGAGAGATCGTCCATGGACGCGGTGTGGGTCACGCGGCGATCATCGCAAACGCCTGATCCGGCGCGACAGCCTGGTGGCGAGGGAAGGGGCGGACTCCGCCTGGCGCAGCCGGTCTCGGAGCCGTCGGGCGCGCCGTCGTACGCGCCGGAGCCCGGCCTCGGTGTCGACGAGCTGGTGCTCCAGGGCGGCCACCCGCGTCTGGAGGGACCGGACCACCGCCTCGTGCTGACCTCGCAGGAGGTCGGTCTCGCTCGCGTGGTGCGCACGGAGGGACCTCACCGCTTGGTCGTGCTGCTCCTGGGAGGATCGGATCATCACGTCCTGCTCGTCCAGCAGACCGGTGAGGCGCACCGAGACGGTGCGCGCGAACGGTACGAGCATCGCGCTCGCCTCGCGTCCGGCGAGACCCTCGATCAGGCCGATCTCCTCGGTCCGCCACTCCGAGCACGGGTGATCCACCCGACCCGACGTACGTCCGGTGAGCGCGGTCGCCGGGCCGGCCCAGCGCTCGTCGAACCACCCGTCTCGCCACTCGTTCAGGAACAGGCGAAACGGGTTCGGCGCGGACTGGCTCCCTGCGTGGCGCAACCGCGCGGCAGGCACCAGCGCCACGTCGTACCCGTGGCAGCGCACGTGCGTCGAGTAGTCCTTGTCGACGTGGTTGAGCGGCCACAGCCTCGGGTCCGGGCCGCCGACCTCGTCGAAGACCCGGGTGCGGGTGAGGCAGCCCTTGCTGGCGACCCAGTCCACGGCAGCGAGATCGGTGGGGGTGTCTCCGGCCGTGGTGTCGGTGTCGTTCCACCGCGCCACGTCGTCTGGGGGCCGCGCCCAGCCGCCGTTGCCGCTCAGGACCTGCCCGTGGTCGCCGACCCAGAGCGCACCGAACAACGCCACCGACGGATGCCCATCGGCGGCATCGACGAGGGCGTCGAGCCAGCCGGGCTCGGGCAGCATGTCGTCCTGGACCCACACGAACAGCTCCGCGTCCGAGATCGACCGGAGCAGGTGCAACCCGCCGCTCCAGCCGACGTTGGCGTGGGGGCGTTCGACGCGTACGCCGTCCGGGATCTCGACGCGGATCGGTGCCGGGCGCATCGCAGCGCGGTTGACGAGGCAGCTGACCGTGAAGTCGTGGCGTGACTCGTGGGCGACCAGGGTCGCGAGGCACTCCCCCAGCCGCGGCGGGTCGCCGAGCGCCACCACCCCGAGGTGGACGCGGACGCGGGCATCGAACGGCACGAACACGCGCCCGAACGTATCTGGCAGGCTCGCGGTGTGAGGATCCTGATCATCGGCGGCACCCGGTTCGTCGGCCACGCGATGGCCGAGGCGGCGTTGGCCGCCGGCCACGACGTGACGCTGCTCCATCGCAACGCCACCGACGAGCTGCCGGACGCCACCCATCTCCTCGCCGACCGCAACGGTGAGCTCTCCGTCCTCGCGGACGGCAGCTGGGACGCGACGATCGACGTGTGTGCGTACGTGCCCGGCCAGGTCGAGTCCCTCCACGACGCGCTCGGCGACCGCGGCGGTCACCACGTGTTCGTCTCGACGGTCTCGGTGTACGCCGACCAGGACGCGGCGGGTGCCGACGAGGACGCCGCGCCTGCTTCCCGAGCCGGCGGCCGGCACCGCAGACGTGACCGCGCAGACCTACGGTCCGCTCAAGGTGGCGTGCGAACGAGTGGCCCGCGAGAGGTGGGGCGCCGACGGGCTCACGATCATCCGCCCGACGTACGTCGTCGGGCCGCGCGACCAGACCGCCCGCTACCCGTGGTGGGTGCTGCGGGCGACACGCGGTGGCCGGATGATCCTGCCCGGCCCGGCCGACGCTCCGATGCAGTGCATCGACGCCCGCGACATGGGTGCGTGGACCATCCGCCTCGTGGAGGAGCGCACCGCCGGCGTCTTCACCGCCGCGCGTCCGGCCACCACGTTCGAGCGGTTCCTCACCGACACCGTCGCGGTCGTCGGCGAGCCCGTCGAGCTGGCCCCGGTCGACGGAGCTTTCCTCAAGGAGCAGGGCGTGGACGGCGCCCAGCTGCCGCTGTGGTCCGAGGGCGCTGCGGAGTACGTCCTGGCGATGAGCACCGCCCGCGCGGAGGCCGCGGGCCTCACCCACCGGCCGTTCGAGGAGATCGTCCGCGACACGCTGGCCTGGGCACAGGCCCACCCCGACCAGGCGACCCGTGAAGGGGCGGGACTCGCGCCCGAGCGCGAGCAGGAGCTGATCGAGGCAGCGGGGGCCGGACACTAGCCCCTCAGCGGGACCTCAGCACCGGTTGGGAGAGTGGCTGCGTGCAGACCAGCGACATGAGTACGCCGCGGACCGGCACGTCGCTGACCCGTCGGCTGCTCGTCCTCGAGGTGATCCTCGTCCTCGCCGTGTCGCTGGGACGATCCGGCGTCTACGCGCTGGTCAACCTCGTCGCCACCTGGACCGCGCCGGGGTCGCTCTCGCAGCAGCAGGCCGTGATGAACGGCAGCAAGGCGCCGGGGCGCGAGTGGCTCGACCTCACGCTTCAGCTGATGGGGCTGGCCTTCGGGCTCGTGCCCGCAGCCTTGGCGGCGTACCTCCTGGTCCGCGACGGCAAGGACCTGCGACGGATCTGGTACGACCGCAGCCGCTGGGGCTCCGACACGGCGCGGGGTCTCGTGCTCGCGGCGGTCGTCGGCGGGACGGGGCTGGCGTTCTACCTGGCGACGTACGCGGCCGGCGTGAACCTCACGGTGGTCGCCGAGGACCTCCCGCATGTCTGGTGGCGCTTCCCGGTCCTCGCGCTCGCCGCCCTGCAGAACGCGCTGCTGGAGGAGATCGTCGTCCTCGGGTACGTGCTGACGCGGCTGGACGACCTGGACGTACGCCGCCCGGTCGCCGTCGCGCTGGCGGCCGTGCTGCGCGGCAGCTACCACCTGTACCAGGGGCTCGGCGGGTTCTTCGGCAACCTGGCGATGGGGCTGCTGTTCGGCTGGCTCTACCACCGGTGGGGACGCATCACGCCGATGGTCGTCGCCCACACGATCCTCGACGTCGTGGCCTTCGTCGGCTTCGCCCTGCTGGCCGGTCACGTCTCGTGGCTGCCGACCTGATGGCGGACCTTGTCGAGCCCCGGTAGTGGGCGCGCTCACGACAAGGACTCGTGGTCCCGGTGCCGGGGTCGGCACCAGTTGTCTGAACGAGGACGACCTTCGTCGCGCGCGTGGCCGCTGTCAACCGGCAGCGGAGAGGCTCAGCGCCCGAGCGCACCGACTCGTCGGAGAGAACCCTCCGGTCACCCTCCTACGAACGAGTCCGGGATCTCGTCGGGAGGCGTGCCGATGACGATGGCGATCTCCCGGTTGTCGGCAATCCCGATCGTGGCGGGATCGCCATCGACGAGGTCGCCGTCGACGTAGAACGCCACCTCGGTGTCGGGCGCACAGTAGTCCGCGACGCACTCCTCGGTGAGCGCGACGCCCCACTCGACGAAGAGCTGTCCGAGGGTGTGCTCCTCGGCGGTGGCCGACTCGGTATGGAGCACGCCGTCGGGATCATGGGTGTGCAGCTCGGAGATGCAGGGTTCCGCGCAACCAGGTGGCTCGATGCCGCCGTAACCCGGACCGAGCGCACCGGAGAACTCGTGTACCCCGGGATCGTCGATGTTGATGCCGATGCCGGGTGGTACCTGCACCGGTTGTCCGTCGACGAAGACGTCGAGGTGGGCGTGGACGTGATACTTCAGGTGCTCGATCACCTCGAAGACCACGCCGGCCTTGCGCGCCAGTCCCGCGGGGTCGTCCGGCGCCGGCCAGAGCACGAGGGGCTTGTCAGAAGTGGGCGACACCGACGGTGCGGGTGTGTCGAGGTCGTCCGCGGACTCGTCGCCACCGTCCCCGCACGACCCGAGGGCGAGCGCCAGGGTTACCGCCACCACGGATCTCTGGATGGACGCTGCCAGGCCCATGCCGGTCAGGGTAGCGGTAGGCGACTTCTCCGGACTCCAGCGTGAGCTCGGGAGTCCTCTACGCCCGCACTCGCACGTCAGCGGGGGATGGTGCGGCCCGCGGCGGCCATCAGGCGCTCGGTGTCGGTGGCGTCCGCGGGTGGCTCGGTCGGCGGCTTGACCAGGCCCAGCTCGACCGTGTGGTCGGTGCACGTGAGCGAGACGACGTCGGTCAGCGCGGGGATGGTCTCGGCTGGGAACTCGATCGCGCGGCCGAGGCTGGCTGACACGTCCCAGGCGTGGGCGGCGGCGTCGATGATCGCGAAGTCGACGATCACGCCGCCGGGCAGGCGACCGAACGGGGTGTCGTGCTCGGTGGTCATCACGTCGTCGCCGCGCCACAGCTCCAGCACCCGCGCGCCCACCTCGGAGGCGATCGGCGCCAGGTCGCCGTCGTAGGGGACGGCGCCCATCGACTCCTCGAGCGGCATGAGCCGCTGGCCGGTGACGCTGCCCGCCCAGAACAGCTGGTTCTTCAGCACGTGGCTGGCCAGGCGGCGTACGGTCCACGGCGGGCAGTTGGTGGGGAGGTCCATCTCCCCCTCGTCGATCCCGTGGATCACCTGGACCAGCTGGCTCTCGGCAAGCTCCAAGAGCGTGAGGTGGTCCATCGCGGCCCCTTCGTTGTCGGTGCGCTGATTCAACCAGTCGATGCCAGACTGACGCGGTGAGCGTGCAGGCCGGCCGCGGGAACCTGGCTCGCTCCCCCACCACGCTCGTCGGGCGCTCGCAGGACTTGGCCGAGGTGGCCGAGCTGGTCCGCTCCCGGCAGCTGGTGACCCTGACAGGAGTGGGCGGGGTCGGGAAGACACGGCTCGCCCTGGCGGTCGGCGCGGAGCTGGAGGCGGACTTCCCGGACGGCGTGTGGCTGGTCGAGCTGGCGCCCGTGGGTGACGCCGACGCGGTGCCCGACGCCATCGCCTCGGCCCTGGGCATCACCCCCCAGGGCGGTGTCCGTGTCATCGACGCCGTGGCCGAGGCGCTGGCCGGACGGCGCATGCTGGTCGTGGTCGACAACTGCGAGCACGTGCTTGCGGCGGCCGCGGCGGCCATCGTCGAGATCCTGGGCCGCACTGAGGTGCCGCGCGTGCTCGCCACCTCGAGGGAGCACCTGCGCGCACCGGGCGAGGCGCTGGTGACCGTGTCCCCCCTCGGCGTGGACGGCGTGACCTCCGACGCGGTCACCCTGTTCGTCGAGCGCGCTCGGGCGGTTCGGCCCGGGTTCGGGATCTTCGACGAGCGGACTGCCGAGGCCGTGGTCGGGATCTGCGCGACCCTCGACGGCTTGCCCCTGGGCATCGAGCTGGCCGCGGCGCGGATGGCGGCCATGAACGCCGTCGAGGTGGCCGACCGACTCGACGACCGGTTCCGGCTGCTGACCGGACCCGAGCTGGGACCCGACCGGCAGGCGACGCTGCTGCACGCCGTGGCCTGGTCCTACGACCTGCTGGACGACGACGAGCGCGCGACCCTGCGCACGGCGTCGGTGTTCTCGGGCGGGTTCGACCTGGCCGCGCTGTGCGCCGTCGCCGAGGTGCGCGACGACGTGGAGATGCTGCGGATGCTGGACTCTCTCGTGCGCAAGTCCCTGGTCATTGCCCACCACGGCTCGGAGCGCACCAGGTACAGCCTCTTCGAGACGATCCGCGCGTACGCCGACGGGCGGCTGGCCGAGACCGGCGAGCGGGAGGCGTCGCGCGACCGGCACGCGACGTACCTGGCGGGTGAGGCCGCACGCCGGTGGGAGAGCTGGAACGGCCCCGAGTGGCGCAGCCAGGTCGACTGGGTGCAGGCGGAGCTGGCGAACCTGCGGTCGGCGTACCGCTGGAGCCTGGACCGCGGCCAGGTCGACACCGCCACGGACGTCGCCGCCCACGCCGCACTCATGGGGTTCTCCGTCGAGCTGTTCGAGACGATCGGGTGGGCCGAGGCCGTGCTCGAGGCCGCGGTGCAGGCCGATGTGCGACGGCTGCCCCGTCTGTACGCCGCGGCGGGCTACGCCTGCTTCGTCGGGCGGGCCGAGGTGGCGACCGCGAACGCGCACCGGGCCACCGAGCTCGAGAGCCTGCCCGGCTACGAGTCCTGCGAACCGGGGTACGCGACGTTCATCGAGGCCCTCGGCCAGGTCTACTGCGGCAACCTGGACCGGTACGTCGAGCTGACCCGCGACGTCGCCGCGCTGCCGGGCCCGGGCCGGGCCTACGGGATCGCGGCGTACGTCGACGGCCTCCAGTCCGCGGGACGCGTCGAGGAGGCGCTGGCGCTCACCGAGTCGGCGGTGACTGCGGCGCGGGACCTGGGCAATCCCTACTGGCTCACCTACACCCTGTGGATCGTGGGGCTGGCCCACTCGAAGGCGGACCCGCAGCGCGCCATCCAGACCTGGGACGAGGGCCTGGCCTACCTCGTCGATCACGACGTGCGGTTCTTCGAGGGCTTCCTGGCCCGCGACGCCGCCCTGGTGCACACCTCCGACGGCCAGCTCGAGACGGCGCTGAGCCTGTTGGGTACCTCGATCGGGGCCTTCGTGCGCTCCGGTGCGGTGGCCCAGCTGGTCATCTCGCTGGCCAGCCTGCCGGCGCTCTTCGAGCGGCTCGACCGTCCGGGTGTTGCCCGGACGCTGCTCGGCGCCATGGCCCGGGAGGAGGGGAGCTTCCACCACGTTCCGGGACTGGCCGAGCTCGGGGCACGGCTCGATGCCCGGCTCGGCGACGAGGCGGCGGAGCGGTACGCCGCGGGCGGTGCCGCGATGGACGTCCGCGACACCGCGTCGTACGCGCTCCACCAGATCGACGTCGCCCGCCGTGCGCTGACGACGGCCGGTCAGGATGCCGCCGGAGTCGCCGGCCTGACGGCCCGGGAGACGCAGGTGCTGCGGCTCATCGCCGAGGGGGCCACCACCCGCGAGATCTCCGAGCGGCTGTTCATCTCGGCGAAGACCGCCGACAACCACATCCAGCACATCTACACCAAGCTCGGCGTCACCAACCGCGCCGCGGCGACCCGGTGGGCCTTCGACCACGACGTCGTCGAGGTCGCTGCCGGCTGAAGGGTGTCGGCAGATGGGGACCCGAAATGAGGGGTTCTCCTCATGTGGGAATGCCGGCCGCCGGACAGGCTTCCGGTCACGCCGGCCAGCAGGGCTGGGAGACCCGGGACCGACAGGTTCCACCACCGAGGAGAACGACATGATCCTGGCAACGACGAAGGTGAAGGACCTCGACCACTTCCTCGAGGTGTTCGGCACGAAGGGCGCGGACAAGCGCGGCTCGCACGGCTCGCAGGGCGCCACGGTCTACCGCGACCCGATCGAGGAGGACCGGGTCTGGGCCATCTTCAACTGGGACGAGGACGGGTGGACGGCGTTCGCCACGGACCCCGAGACCCCCGGCATCATGCAGGAGGCCGGTCACCTGGGCCGGCCGTCGCTGGGCCAGTACCTCGGGACCTTCGACGCCTGACGCGCGGCATGACCCTCGAGACCCCCGGGCGGGTGCCCGGGGGTCTCGTCGGTGTCCGTCCCTCAGCCCTCGCAGGCGACTCCGTCGCCGTCGGCGTCGAGGTCATAGGGGTCGGAGCCGGTGACGTAGACGAGCCCGGTGTACAGAGGGCCGTTGCCGGACCCACCCGCGCAGTCGTAGATGGAGGGTCGATCGGTGGACGAGCGCCTGGGGTCACCTGGACGAGGTCGACGAGGGTGCAGGTGGGGTCTCGACACCGCTCGCTGGCGCTCGCGGGCTCGACCAACGAACCTGTCCCCATGACTGCTTGGGCGAACGAGGTCGACGGCGCGCAGGTGGGGTCTCGACACCGCTCGCTGGCGCTCGCGGGCTCGACCAACGAACCTGTCCCCATGACTGCTTGGGCGAACGAGGTCGGCGGCGCGCCGGGGTCACCTGGACGAGGTCGACGAGCGTGCACGTGGGGTCTCGACGCCGCTCGCTGGCGCTCGCGGGCTCGACCGACGAACGTGTCCCCCATGATTGCGTGGGCGAACGAGGTCGGCGGCGCGCCGGCGTACTGGCTGGTACCTGCCGACTCGCAAGCCCTCATCGCGCGGCTCAGCGACTGACCCACACCCGAGCGGTGGCACGGTCCGCGGAGTGCAGCCCGTCGCCGAGGTACCTCGCGCGCACCCGGTGGGCGCCCCGCGAGAGCGGCCGCTGGTCGCCGAAGGTCGCCACGCCGCGGCCTTCGACCAGGTGCACGATCGCGCGCCGCCGACCGACCTTGACCACCACCTTCCCGTGCGGGGTGGGCCGGACGCCGGCCGGCGAGGCGACGCGTACCTCGACGCGCAGCGCCCGGTCGGCGGTCGAGGTCTCGAGCGACAGGGACGCCGGCCCGGTGGTCACACCCGAGGACCAACGCCGGCGCGTGACCGGCTTGAGGCCGCGCTTGCGGGCGGAGACCCGAACGGAGATGCGGGTGCCGACGTCGGCCGGCCGGACGGCGTACGACGGCCCGTCGGCGCGCGGGATCCGGCGACCGTCGCGCAGCCAGGAGTAGGTGAGCACGGCGTCGGAGGGCAGGTACGCGCCGGGGTCGACGCTCAGCGTGCTGCCGAGGACCGGGGTCCCGTGGAGCTGCGGCGCCTCGACCACGTGCACCCGGGAGTAGTAGCGGATCAGGGCGGCGGTCCGGTGCCGGATCTCCGGGAGCTGGTGGTAGAGGTGGCTGCCGGGGCAGGCGGTCTGGTTGGTGTCGCGGTGCCCGTCGATGGTCGGCAGGCGGACCTGGCGGCCGCTGCGGAAGCGGTCGCTGCCGCGCGACCAGACGAGCGTGGAGTGCAGCGGGTCGCGGTGGTAGGACCGGAGCTTCCAGGCGGCGACGCGCGCGACGGCGTCCAGGACGTCGTCGGACGGGCGGGTGAGGTCGAAGTTGCCGATCACCGCGATCCCGGTCGAGGTGGCGTTGAAGCCCAGCGTGTGGGCCCCGCGCACGGGACGGCTCGCGCCACCCGCCCGACCGGTCCAGATCCGGCCGAACCGGTCGACGAGGAAGTTGTAGCCGATGTCGGACCAGCCGAGGTACTTGGTGTGGTAGCGGTACATCCCGCGGATCAGCGCCGGCACGTCGCGTCGCCCGTAGCGGTTGCTGCTGGCCGTGTGGTGCACGTGCACCTGCTTGATGGTGCGGTTGTACGTCGGGCTTCCGTCGCGCCACGACTCCCTCGCGCCCCAGTGCCGGCGGCCGCGGATGTGCGGTCGCGGCACCCAGCCGGTCCGGCCCGTGCGGGCCAGCGCCTCGTCCTCGAGCTCGGCGGCCTCGTCGCCCGGCTGCTCCCACGGCTGCAGCAGCACCAGCGTCAGCCCCCTCGGCCGCACTCCCCCGGCACGTACCTGGACGCCGTCCGCCGGGCCGATCCACACCAGGTCGGTGCCCGCCCGCGAGGTGTCCTCGCCCGAACCCGCATCGGGACGGTCCGCGAGCGCGGGCACCGGCAGCCAGTCGCCCCATGCGTCGTCGGCGCGGGTACGGACCTCCAGGACCGGCGGCGGGTCCCCTCCGGCGACCCACGTCAGGGCGAGCATGGAGTACGGGGTGGAGGTCAGGCCGGCGGTCTCCCACGTCCCATCGCCCGTGCTTCGCAGCAGCGGGTCCAGCGCCAGCTCGAGCTCGCCGATGCCGTCGGAGCTCCTGCCGGCGAGCGCCAGGGCGGGCCGGCCCGCGCGTCCGGAGGAGTCGGCACCGGACCCCACCCGCGCGGCCACGCCGACGGCGCCCACGGCGGCCGCGCCGCCGAGGGCCGCCTTCAGCACCGGTCGCCGGCGCGCCGCTGGCTGGTCCACCCGTCATTCATCGCACACCGGGCCCGAAGGTTGCGGGAGACACCACGGGGGCAGATGAGTTTGCCGGACCCGGTTCGGACGACACCGAGTCACGAGGACCCCGAGAGTGCCGGGTTCCCCCGGTTCAGGCTCGCGCCCAACCCGGCACGCGTCGACGTTACGCCGATCGGGCGTCCCTGGCCCACCCTGGACCAGACCACCTCGGCGTCGACCCCTGATCCTGTCCGTGCCGACTCTCGGGGATCCGTTCAGCCGGTGTACGGCACCTCGGTGCGCCAGGCGTTCTCGTCCTGGTGCGCCGCGTCCCACAGCGCATCGGCGATGCGGTCCGGGGTGAACGGGCCGTCGTCGCCGAGCGTGCCGCGGACGGTGACCGAGGTGGCCCGGATGCCGTCGGGCTCGAGGGTGGCGTCGATGCTGTGCACCAGGTTGCGGAGGCCGGCCTTCTGCACGCCGAGGGAGGCGGCCTCGTTCCACGGCTTGTCGGCGGCCATGCTGCCGGTAGCGGTGACCCGGCCGCCCGCGGACATGAACGGGCGCACGGCCTGGAGCGCGGTCAGCAGGGCGCCGACGCCGAGCCCGACGTCCTGCAGGAGCTCGGCCGACGTCAGGGTCAGCGGGTGCTTCTGGCGGAACGCGCTGGGGTTGAAGTGCAGCACGTCGACCCGGCCGAACCCCTCGGCGAGACCGCGGATCGCCTCCGTGGCTGCCGCGGGGTCGGTGATGTCGGCGACGGCGTGGTGGGCGGTGGCGCCCAGCTCGGTCAGCTCGTCGGCGAGGCTCTGGAGCACGGGCTCGTGGACGCCGACCAGCCCGGCGTCGTACCCCTCGCGGGCGTACCTGCGGGCGAGCGACCCACTGATCCCGGGGCCGGCGGCGATGACGATGACGACCGGTCGACTCACTGCTCCTCCTCGTACGGCGACCCGCGGAACCGACGGTAGCTGTAGACGATCGTCGCCAGTGCGAACAGCCCGGACAGCACGAGGGTGATGCCCGGCGCCCACCCGCCGTACAGCCAGTACTCGTCGTCGACCGTCCACCAGGAGGGAGCGTCCGGCTGGGCGAGCCAGAGGACGCCGAAGGCCACGACGGCCAGGCCTCCGATGGTCGCGAGCACGATGCGCGGCCAGGTCTGGACGGCGTCCGAGGCACTCTCGAGGGCCTTCTGCTTGATGGGCTCGACCCGGCGCTCGGCCCATTCGTACTGCTGGGACAAGATCAGCAGTCCCGCGAAGATGCCCAACAGCCCGGGGCCGGGCAGCACCAGCGCGGCGATGCCGGCGAGCACCAGGGTCCAACCGACGACCTCGAGGACGACCCGCTTGCCGTGCTTGGCGACCACGCCGGTCTTGCCCGGACTCATGACCGCATCACCGGCGCTTCACCCGCCGGCGCAGCTGCAGGATGCGCAGCGAGCCCGCGATCGCGGTCACCGCGATCCCACCGGCCGCGGCGATGAGCAGCGCGGCCGCGAGCGGCGGCGTGCCCTCCCACCAGAGGAAGGAGACCTTGACCTCCTGGGTGTTCTGGAGGATCAGCAGGACCAGCAGGACCAGCAGCAGCCCGAGGCCGATGGTCGAGAGCCACAGCATGCTCGTCCTCGATCGGCGGAGAGGGTCGTCGGTAGGCGAGGTGCGGCGCGGGCGCTCCTCGGGCCGCTCGTCTTCGGGGGGCGGCTCGGACGCTGGCGGGTCCCCGATGGGCGGCTGCGGCTCGTTCGACACGCGCTCAGCCTAGGTGGAGGTACCGCGCTCTACCCCGCATGCGACCACCCCGGGCAGGATGGCGGTGTGCCGAACCCCCGGGAGTGGACGGTCGAACCGGCCGACGTCCTCCTCGCCGACGGCACCATCGCGGTCGTCCGCGGCCTGGAGGCCGCGGACCGGGAGGCGGTCCTCGCCCTGCACGAGCAGGCCTCCGACGACACCCTGCGGCTGCGGTTCTTCTCGACGAACCGGGCGACCGGGCCCAAGTACGTCGCCCACCTCTTCGACGACGCGAACGAGGACGCGAGATCCCTCGTGGCGCTGGTCCGCGGCCGGATCGCCGGGCTGGCCACCGCCGAGGTGCTCACTCCGCACCGGGCTGAGGTGGCGTTCCTCGTCTCCGACCAGGACCGCGGCCGGGGGCTGGGCAGCCTGCTGCTGGAGCACCTTGCCGCGCTGGGACGGGCGTACGGCGTGACCCGCTTCGACGCCGAGGTGCTCGCGGACAACCACGGGATGCTGCGCGTGTTCCGGAGCGCAGGCTTCGCCATCTCCCGCCGCACCGACATGGGCGAGGTCACCGTCGAGCTGCGCACCGACGTCTCGGCCGCGGCTCTCGACGCGGCGGACCGCCGCGAGTGGCGGGCCGAGGCGCTGTCGCTGCGACCGCTGCTGTCGCCGCGGAGCGTCGCGGTGGTCGGCGTGCACCCCGACGACGGCGTGGGTCGGGCGGTGCTCGACGCGATCCGTTCGGGCGGGTACGCCGGCCGGCTCTGCGTCGTGCACCCGGACGGTGCCGGAGTGGCCGGGCTGGCGGCGTACCCCTCCCTCGCCGACGTCCCCGACCCGGTCGACCTGGTGGTGGTCGTGGTGCCCGCCGGTGAGGTGGCCGCGGTGATGGTGGACGTCTGCGCGGTCGGGGCCGGGGCGGCGATCATCGTCTCGCCGGGGTACGCCGGTCCGGACCAGCCGGTGGGCCACGGGCTGCTCGAGCTCGCGCGGGCGCACAGCGTCCGAGTCGTGGGGCCGAACTCGCAAGGCGTGCTCAGCTCGACCGAGCACGGCACGTTCAACGCGTCGTTCGCCCGGGAGGTGCCACCCGAGGGCGGCCTCGCGGTCGCCGCCCAGTCCGGCGGCGTGGGCTTCACGGTGCTCGACCTCGCACGCGGGCAGGGCGTGGGCGTGCACTCGTTCGTCTCGCTGGGGGCAAAGCTGGACGTGTCGAGCAACGACCTGCTCGCGGCGTGGGGCGATGACGACCGGGTGACGGCGGCGGCGCTGTACGTCGAGTCGTTCGGCAACGCGCTGAAGTTCGCCCGGACGGCGCGCCGGTTCGCCGAGCGCAAGCCCCTGCTGGCGGTGGCCGGCGGACTGGCCAGGAGCGACGGCGTGACGGCGCTGTTCGCGCAGGCGGGCGTGATCCCCTGCCGCGGCGCCGCCGACATCGCCGAGGCGGCCGCCGTCCTGACCCAGCAGCCGCTGCCGGGCGGGTTCCGGGTCGGGGTCGTGACGAACTCCGGCGGGATGGGCCTGCTGGCCGCCGGGATGGCCGAGGGTGAGGGGCTGTCGGTGCCGCCGCTGTCCGGCTCGCTGTTCGGGGCCACGCGTGTGGTGGGCGCCGGCAACCCCGTCGACCTGGGCGCCGACGTGACCCCGGCAACCCTCGGGTCGGCGCTCGACCTGCTGCTCGCCTCGGGCGAGGTCGACGCCGCCGTGGTGGCCCTGGTGCCGACCGTGCTGGCCGACCCCGTCGCCCTGCGCGCGGCGGTGGCCGCCTCTGCGCTGGCCGCCGGCAAGCCGGTGGTGGTCGTGGCCTCCGACGTCCGCACCGACGAGGCGCTGCCCGGGCTGACGGCGTACCGGACCCCGCTCGTCGCGGTCATCGCACTGGCCCGGGCCATGCGGTACGCCGCGTGGCGCCGCGTCTCCGCGGACGAGGCCCCGCCCGTCGACGCCGGGCGGGCCGCTGCGGCTCGGACGTGGGCGACGCGGCGGATGGCCGACCGGGAGGGTCGGCCCGAGTGGCTGCCCGACGAGGCGGCGACCGAGCTGCTGGCGCCGTACGGGATCGGGCTCGTCGGCGCGCCGACCCGCGGGCCGTCGGCCGCCGTCGAGGCGGCCGCGAATCTCGGCTGGCCGGTGGTCGTCAAGGTCGCCGACCCCGAGGTACGGCACCGCACCGACCGCGGGCTGGTACGCGTCGGCCTGGCCTCCGCGGAGTCGGTGGCCGCGTCCGTGGCGGACTTCGCCGCCGAGCTGGGCGTCGCGGCCGACGAGCTCGTGGTCCGGGTGCAACCCGTCGTGACCGGGGTCGAGCTCGCTGTCGGCGTGGTACGTGACGAGACCTTCGGTCCGCTGGTGCGCGTGGCCGCAGGGGGCGTCGCCAGCGACCTGCTGCACGACGAGGTCCACCTGCTCGCGCCGGTCTCGCCCGCGGACGCCGGCCGCGCGCTACGGGGACTGCGGACCTGGCCGCTGCTGGACGGGGTGCGCGGCCTCGACCGCGTGGACGTGGACGCGCTGGAGGCGCTGGTCGTCTCCGCCGGCCGGCTCGCCGTCGACGTACCCGAGCTCGCCGCCCTCGACCTCAACCCCGTCCTCGCCCGCCCCGACGGCGTCCACTGCGTCGACGTCAAGGTCCTCCTCGAGCCGGCCGAGTACGTCGACGTGGGGTTCCCCCGGCGCCTGCGGCCGGCGTGATCGCTGGTCGAGCCGGGCGAGCCCCTGGGCGAGCCCGTGTCGAGACCTCAGTTACCGGGTCTCGACACCACTCGCTAGCGCTCGCGGGCTCGACCAGCGAGGGTCGAAAGCACCTGGCGGGCGATCTCGTACTCCTCGTCGGTGGGTACGACGAGGACGGCGACGTCCGCGCCTTCCGGGGAGACGAACGTCGGGCCGTCGATGTCGCCGGTGTTGCGGGACTCCTCGACGACGATGCCGAGGCGGGCCAGGCCGTCGAGGGCGGCGGCGCGGACCTCGGGGCTGTGCTCGCCGACGCCGGCGGTGAAGACGACCGCGTCGACGGTGCCGAGGACGGCGTAGTAGGCGCCGACGTACTTGCGGATGCGATAGCAGTACACGTCGAAGGCCAGCGCGGCCGCCTCGTCTCCGTCGGCCCGGAGCCGCTCCACCTCACGGAAGTCGTTCTCGCCGGCCAGCCCCTTGAGCCCCGACTCCCGATTGAGCGCGCTGTCGATCTCGGCCAGCGACCAGCCGAGCGAGCGGTGCAGGTACATGTGCACCGCCGGGTCGAGGTCGCCGGACCGCGTCCCCATGACCAGCCCCTCCAGCGGGGTCAGCCCCATCGAGGTGTCCACCGACGCTCCCCCGCGCACGGCCGTCGCGGAGGCGCCGTTGCCGAGGTGCAGGACGATCACGTTCACGTCCTCCACCGCGCGCCCGAGGGCCCGAGCGGCCGCCCGGGCGACGTACGCGTGCGACGTGCCGTGGAAGCCGTACCTGCGGACGTGATGGTCGCTGAGCCACGTGCGCGGCACGGCGTAGGTGTACGCGACCGGCGGCATCGTCTGGTGGTACGCCGTGTCGAAGACGGCCACCTGCGGCAGGTCGGGGAACAGCTTCCGGGCGACCTCGATGCCCTCCAGGTTGGCCGGGTTGTGCAGCGGCGCCAGCGGCACCAGGGACTCCACCGCCGCCACCACCGAGTCGTCCACGAGCACCGGGGCCGAGAACTGCTCACCGCCGTGCACGACCCGGTGCCCGACCGCGACCACCCCCGCGTCGGCCAGGGACGGACCGTACGACGCGAACGCGTCCAGCGCCGCCCGCAGCGCCTCCTCGTGGTCGGCGAAGGCCCGCTCCTCGACGTGCTCCTCCTCACCGGACACGTGCGTGATGCGCCCGGTCGACTCCCCGATCCGCTCGACCGTCCCCGAGGCCGGCGAGGAGCCCGACGAACCGTCGACCAGGCTGTACTTCAGCGACGACGATCCGGCGTTGACCACCAGCACGTACGCCGTCACCGGGGCCGGCCGATCGACTGGGCCTGGATCGCCGTGATCGCGATCGTGTTGACGATGTCGCGCACCAGCGCACCCCGCGACAGGTCGTTCACCGGCTTGCGCAAACCCTGCAGGATCGGCCCCACCGCGAGCGCTCCCGCCGAACGCTGCACGGCCTTGTAGGTGTTGTTGCCGGTGTTCAGGTCCGGGAAGATGAACACCGTCGCGCGTCCGGCCACCTGCGAGTCCGGCAGCTTGGTCCGCGCGACGGCGGCGTCGATCGCGGCGTCGTACTGGATCGGGCCCTCGACCGGCAGGTCGGGCGCACGCTCGCGCACCATCGCGGTCGCCTCGATCACCTTGTCGACGTCGGAGCCCGCACCAGAGGCGCCGGTCGAGTACGACAGCATCGCCACCCGCGGCTCCACCCCGAACGCGGCGGCGGTCCGCGCCGAGGCGAGCGCGATGTCGGCGAGCTGGGCCGCGGTCGGGTCGGGGTTCACGGCGCAGTCGCCGTAGACGAGCACCTGGTCGCGCAGACACATGAAGAACACCGACGAGACGACCGAGACGTCGGGCGTGGTGCGCACCACCTCGAGCGCCGGCCGGATGGTGTGGGCGGTCGTGTGCGCCGCCCCGGACACCATGCCGTCGGCCAGGCCGAGCTCCACCATCATGGTGCCGAAGTACGACACGTCGATGACGATGTCGCGCGCCCGCTCCAGGTCGATGCCCTTGTGCTTGCGGCGCTCGTGGTACGCCGCGGCGAACCGGCCTCGCAGCTCCGGGTCCGTCGGGCTGAGCACCGTGGCACCGGTGATGTCCACGCCCAGCAGGGCCGCCCGGGTCCCTACGTCGCGGGCGTCGCCGAGGATCGTGAGGTCGGCGATCCGGCGGCGCAGCACGATGTCGGCGGCCTGCAGGATCCGGTCGTCGCCGCCCTCGGGCAGCACGATGTGCCGCCGGTCGGCGACGGCCAGGTCGATCAGCTGGTGCTCGAACATGAGCGGCGTGACCGCGGTCGTCCGCGCCACCTCGAGCCGGTCGAGCAGCACGTCGCCGTCGACGCGGTCGTCGAACAGGGCGAGCGCGGTGGCCACCTTGCGGGGCGAGTCCTTCTGCAGACGGCCGCGCACCGACGTCAGCGCGCGGGTGGTCTCGCTGGTGTCCAGGGACGTGGCCACGATCGGCATCGTCGTGCCGAGGCCGTCGATCAGCTTCGCCACCTGGGGCGGCAGGTCGAACCCGCCGTTGAGCACGATCCCCGTCATGTTCGGGAAGTTCGCGGACACCTGGGCCGTCAGCACGCCGAGCACCACCTCGGGCCGGTCCCCCGGCGTCACCACGACCGCGCCGTCGAAGAGCCGGTCCAAGACGTGCGGCAGCGTCATCGCCGCCACCACCACGCCGGTCGCCTCCTGGGTGAGGAGCGACTCCTCGCCGCTGACGAGGTGGCCGTCGCAGGCGCGCATCAGGTCCGCCACCGAGGGCGCGCTGAGCAGCGGCTCCTCGGGGATCGCGAACGCCGGCACGTGGTGTCCCTCCAGCGCCTTCACCACGTCCTCGAGCCCCAGGGCGTCCGCGCGGTTGGCGACGATCGCGAACAGCGCGCCGTGGTTGGCGCGCAGCTCGCTGACCGCGAGATCCGCGGCCGTGCGCACCTGGTCCGGCGTCCGGTCGTGGGCGTTGAGCACCAGCAGCACCGGGCTGCCGAGGTTGGCCGCGATCCGCGCGTTGAACGAGAACTCGGTGGGCGCACCGACGTCGGTGTAGTCGCTGCCCACGACCACCACGGCATCGGCCTTGTCGGCCACCTGGTGAAAGCGGTCGACGATCCGGTCGAGCGCGCCGTCCGGGTCGCGGTGCAGGTCGGCGTAGGTCACGCCGGCGCACTCGTCGTAGGTCAGCTGCACCGCCTCGTGCGAGACCAGCAGGTCGAGCACGTAGTCCGTGGCCGCGTCGCCGCGCACCACGGGCCGGTAGACCGCCACCCGCTCGACCCGGCGGGACAGCTGCTCCAGGACGCCGAGCGCGACCGTCGACTTGCCCGTGTAGCCCTCGACCGAGGCGACGTACACGCTCGTGGCCATGTGCCGACCCTAGTCGGGCACGACGGAGGAGTGCCCGGCGTGGGGAGGCAGGTCGAGCAAGCCTGCGACCGAGCTTGCGAGGTCGCAAGGGCGCGTCGAGACCCAGGCGGACCGGGCACGACGCAGGAGTGCCCGGCGTGGGGAGGCAGGTCGAGCAAGCCTGCGACCGAGCTTGCGAGGTCGCAAGGGCGCGTCGAGACCCAGGCGGACCGGGCACGACGCAGGAGTGCCCGGCGTGGGGAGGCAGGTCGAGCAAGCCTGCGACGACGTCGGAACCACGACCTCGTACCACCCCTGCGAGTGGTGTCCGGTCCAGATCCGCGACCTAGCGTGGCTGGCATGGCAGACCTCAGCGGGAAGAAGATCGCGTTCGCCGTGGCGAACGAGGGCATCGAGCAGATCGAGCTGACCTCCCCGTGGGAGGCGGTCCAGAGTGCCGGCGGGCAGCCGGTGCTGGTCTCGGTCGAGAGCGGTGAGGTCCAGGCGTACCACCACCTCGACAAGGCCGACACGTTCCGCGTCGACGCCACGTTCGCGGCGACGAGCGTGGACGAGTACGACGGTCTCGTGCTGCCGGGCGGGGTGGCCAACCCCGACAACCTGCGGACCCACGAGGACGCGGTGGCCTTCGTGAGGGGCTTCTTCGACGCCGACAAGCCGGTGGCCGCGATCTGTCACGCCTCCTGGTCCCTCGTCGAGGCCGACGTCGTGCGCGGCCGCACCCTGACGTCGTGGCCGAGCCTGCAGACCGACCTGCGCAACGCGGGCGCCGACTGGCAGGACGAGAAGGTCGTCGTCGACGGCAACCTCGTCACCAGCCGCAACCCCGACGACCTGCCCGCCTTCAACGAGGCGGCCCTGACCGCCTTCGCCCGCTGACCACGTCAGCCGGCGGCGTCCGCACCGTCGGGGTCGAGGAGGAGTTCCTCCTCCTCGACCCCCGCACCGGGCGGGTGGTGAACCGGGCCGACGCGGTGCTGAGCGGGACCGCGGACGACGACACCATCGACCGCGAGCTGCTGCGTCACCAGATCGAGATCCGGACCGAACCGGCGATCGACCTGGCCGACATCCGCCGAGACCTCGTCGCCGCTCGGCGCGAGGTGGGCGAGGCGGCTCGCGAGGCCGGCGTCGCCGCCGTCGCGACGGGCACTGCGCCCTTCGGGGCCGGGGACGTCGTGGTCTCCCCGAAGGACCGGTACCGCGCCATGGTCGACGAGTTCGGTGAGATCAGCCGCGAGGCCGGCACCTGCGGGATGCACGTGCACGTCGGCATCTCCTCCCGCGATGAGGGCGTCGGCATCATCGACCGGCTCCGCCCGTGGCTGCCTGTCGTGCTGGCGATGAGCGTGAACTCGCCGTACGCCGAGGGTCGCGACAGCGGGTACGCCTCCTGGCGGTCGCAGGTCTGGAGCCGTTGGCCCACGGCCGGGGCGACCGAGGTGTTCGGCGACCTCGCGACGTACGACGCCCTGGTCGACGGGCTGATCGTCGCCGGCTCCGCGAAGGACGCCGGGATGATCTACTTCGAGGCCCGGCTGGCTGTGGAGCACCCGACCGTCGAGGTTCGGGTCGCCGACGTGTGCACCGACCCGGACGACGCCCTCGTCGTGGCCGCGACCATCCGCGCGATCGCCACGACCGCGGCCGCCGAGTGGGAGGCCGGCACCGACCCGCGCCCCTGGCGCAGCGAGCTGCTCAGGGCCGCCGCCTGGCGCGCGGGCAGGTACGGACTGGCCGGCACTCTCGTGCACCCGGTCGAACGCGGCCTGTCGCCGGCTCGCGAGGTGCTGGCGTCGTTCGTGGACCGGATGCGCCCGGCCCTCGAGGCGGCGGGCGACCTCGACCTGGTCACGGCCGGCTTCGAGCGGCTGCTCGGGGCGACCGGGGCGGCTCGGCAACGGGCGGCCTACGAGCGCAGTGGCAGCATCGGGGGTGTCGCGGTCGACCTGGTCGCGCGCACCGAGGCCGCGTGGGAGGGTCCGTGACGCTGGTCGGGCGGATGCGCGGGATGTTCTTCCTCAGCCACCACCCGTGGATCGGTGCGGTGGTGCTCATCGTGCTGGTCGGTCTCGTGTTGTACCTCAACCAGCGCAACCAGCGGCACTGACCTCGACGGCCCCGGCCCGGCCGCGCTAATCAACCTGGGCGCACGCCTTCTCGGCGGCCTCGGCCTTCCTCAGGTACTCCACCTCGTCGTCCACGGTGTCCTCCCGGTCGGCCACGGACTCGGCGGCGACCCTCAGCTGGTGGCACCGTCGTTCCGCCGGCGTCGGGGCGTCGTCGTAGGCCGCCCGCGCCGCCGCCAGCACGACCAGCACCGCGACGGCCGCCAGGGCCACGACCAGGACGCGCACGTCAGTCCGGCGACGGCAGCGTGAACTCGAACACCGCGCCCGTGCCGTCGGCGTTGTCGCGGGCCGTGATCGCGCCGCCGTGGCGCTCCACGATCCGCCGGCAGATGGCGAGCCCGAGGCCGCGTCCGTCGTACGCCGGGTGCTCGCGCTGGTGCGGCTCGAAGACGCCGTCGTGGCTCCCCGACGGGAGTCCGACCCCTTCGTCGGCGACGGTGATCATCACGGTCCCCGCGTCGGTCCGGCGGCCACTGACCGACACGCGCGGCTCGGCGCCGGGCGACACGAACTTCAGAGCGTTGCCGATGAGGTTCTCCAGCACCTGCCGAACCAGGGCCGGGTCGGCGTGCACGGCGGGGACCCGTCCGATCCGGACGAAGCCGTTGGCGCCGCGTTCGCGGGTCACCTCCGTGGCGAGCGCGGCGATGTCGACGCGGCGCAGCTGCAAGGCGGAGTCGTGCGTCGCGCGGTCGAGGAGGTCGTCGATCAGGTGCTTCATCCGCTGCGTGCCCGCTGCGACCCGGTCGATGTAGCGGCGCAGGAGGTCGCGGTCCAGCTCACCGTCGCCCAGCTCGCCGGCCATCATCTCCGTCCAGCTCTCGATGCCCGCCAACGGGTTGCGGAGATCATGGGCGACGACTCCGGCGAACGCCGTCAGGTCGACGCGCCGGGCGTGCTCGACGGTCGCGTCACGGAAGATCAACAGGGCTCGGGCGCGCCCGGTGATCGAGTCGCGGGGCAGTGGTGCCGCGGAGACGGCGAGGATCCGGCCCGGCGGGTCGGCGACCTCGAGCTCCATGTCGCGCACCGTCTCGCCGGCCAGCGCCAGGGCCAGGGGATCCTGGCCGCCGGGTGCCGCGGCCAGCAGGCCGCGCAGGTCGCCGGCCAGCCCGCCCACGCGGGTGGCAGCCGGGTTGCGCAGCAGCCAGCGACCGGCGTCGTCGACGACGGCGAGTCCCTCGGCCATCGAGTTCACCACGGCGTGCAGGAGCTGCGCCTGGGAGGTCGTCTCCAGGGTGCTCTGCAAGAGCCGGACGTGGAGTGTCCGTCGCTCGTCGAACCCTGTCGACAGCGCCAGCCGCACCGACGACGTCGCCACCACGAAGAACTGGACCAGCAGGGCGTCGACCATCGGGTCGCCCTCGGTGAACGGACCGAGGCCCTGGAGCGTGGCCGAGATTGCGAGGTACCCGAGGACGAGCAGGTGCACGGAGTTCAGCAAGGTGCTGAACCGGACCCCGCACCAGATCTGCACCGCGAGGAGCAAGAAGAGCAGCGAGGGCGTGTCGACGACGAAGACGACGACGTACACCGCCACGCTCGTGAGGCAGGCCGCCACGAACTCGAGGTTGCTGGTCGCCCAGAGCCGGGGACGCGGACGTGGCTGGGCGAGATGGTGGAAGACAAGCAGCCCGGCGGTGGTGACCAGGAGGATGCCGCAGAGGTTGCGGCCGATCCACAGCATCAGGTCGAGCCCGGTGTCGGGGTCGGCCACCGAGAGCCAGAAGACCGTCACGGGGAGCGCGCTGAGGACGACACCCGTGGCGACGCACGCGAGGTAGACCGCCAGCATCCTCGGGGAGTCCAGGGCGCGGGTACCGCCGCTCCCCCACAGCGTGGGCAGGAACCTGCGCAGCAGGGTCACCACGACGAGCGTCTGCAAGGTGTGGGCGGACGCCAGGACGACCACCTGCCAGTAGGGGATGCTCCAGAGCAGCCCGAACACGAGCATGGACCCGAGGATCAGCGCCGTGTCGATGCTGAGCGCGGGCGCCCGGCGGACGAGCAGCCACAGCACCGTGACGCCCCCGGAGGGCCACACGGTGGCGAACTCCCCGCCCGGGAGCGTGGTGGTGCGGGCGATGAACCCGAGCGTCGAGGCGACGAGCAGGAACGCCACCATCGTGCGCCAGCCGGGTCGGTCCAGCTCGCGACCGACCGCGCCGTCGACCGTACTGCTCTCCGGACGGGCGACCGACGCCGCCGCCATTGCTAGGGGTCCTCTGAGGCGAGCGGCTCGTCGTGGGTGCCCGGCCGCGGCGCCCACGGCAGCTCCTTGGCCGGGCGGACCACGATCAGGCGGTCGCCCCGAGCCAGCTGCGTCACCACGGGGTCGAAGTAGCGGTAGACCTGCTCGTCGCGGACCACGGCGATCACCTGGTCGGGCAGGGACTGCGGCGTCTTGCCGACCTCGGGGACGAGCAGGTCGCGCTCGGCGACCTCGAGCCCCTCGCCGTACGTCAGCAGGTCCTCCATCACCGACCCGAGGGTCGGCGAGAGCGACGAGAGGCCGAGGAGCCGGCCGACGGCGTCGGAGGAGGTGATCACGGAGTCCGCGCCGGACTGCTTCATCAGCGGCACGTTCTCCTGCTCGCGGACGGCGCTGACGATCCAGGCGTCCGGGTTGAGCTGGCGCACGGTCAGCGTGGCGAGCACGTTGGAGTCGTCGCGGTCGGTGGTGATGATGACATGGCTCGCCGTCGAGATGCCGGCGCGCTGCAACACCTCGCGGCGCGTGGCGTCGCCAGTGACGACGGCCAGGCCGTCGGCGTGCGCGTCGGCGAGCGCGTTGGCACCCGTGTCGACCACGACGATCGCCTCGCGGTCCTGGCCGTTGTTGATCAGCGTCTCGACGGCACTGCGCCCCTTCGTGCCGTAGCCGACGATGACGATGTGCTCTCCCATGTTTTTCCTCCAGCGCGCGACGCGGAACATCTCGCGGCCTTGGGACGCGAGCACCTCCAGGGTGGTGCCGATCAGCAGGACCAGGAAGGCAATACGGGCCGGCGTGATGAGGAAGGCGTTGGCCAGCCGGGCGTTCTCGGTCACCGGCGCGATGTCGCCGTAGCCGGTCGTGCTCAGCGTGACCGTCGTGTAGTAGATGGAGTCGACGAAGTTGACGCCGTACAGGGGCGGGTCGTTGCCGTCGCGGTAACCGCTCCGGTCGAAGTACACCAGAAGCACGGTTCCGATGAGGATCGCCAGCGCCGCCAGCACCCGGCGGCCGAGCTCCCACCATGGCGACCGGACCCGGTCGGGGAGCGCGATCCTGGTGCCACCGCCGACGTGGCGGTCGACCAGGCTGTGCACCTGCTCAGTCGGGTCGTCGGGCACGCGTCGAATCTAGTCCCTCGCCGTCGTCGGGCTCCGCCGACGCGTCGGTGTCCGGCTCGCTGTCGCGCGCCATCCGGTGGCGCAGCCGCTGGACGAGCTCGAGGCGGGCGTGCGTGGTCGACGACTGCGGGAAGACCGAGTCGAACGACGCGTTGACGGCGGCGCCGATGAGCACCGCGATCGCGACCAGGTACAACCAGAGCAGCACCGCGATCGGGGCGGCCAGCGGCCCGTAGATCGAGCGCGAGTCGGCAGCCGTGAGGGTCAGGAACTCGCGGAGCAGGTAGGAGCCGAGGATCCAGCACGCCAGCGAGAACGTCGCTCCGGGGAGGTTGAAGGTCCAGTTCGTCCGGACCGGGACGGAGACGTGGTAGAGCGTCGCCAGGAAACAGATGCTCAGCACCAGGATCGCCGGCCAGTAGAACGACATCAGGAAGTCCAGCTGGTTGGGGAGCCAGTCGCGCACCAACGACGGCCCGGCCACGATCAGCGGGATCGAGACGATGCCGGTGAGCATCGCCAGGATGTACAGCCCGAACGACAGCGCCCGGGTCTTGATGATCCCCCGGTGGCCGCCCAGCCCGTGCATGATCGTGATGGTGTCGACGAACACGTGCAGCGCCCGCGATCCCGACCACAGCGCCAGCACGAAGCCGACCGAGATCACGTCGAACCGCCCGCCCTCGAGCACGTCGTTGATGGTCGGCGAGATGATCCGGTCCACGGCCCGCTCGGTGAGGGCTCGGGAGGCGAGGTCGAGCACGGCGCGGCGTACGTCGTCGATCTGCGCGGCCGTGAACTGGTCGGAGACGTAGCCGATCGACCCCGACAGCGCGAAGATCAGCGGCGGCACCGACAGGATCGCGAAGAACGCCGCCTCGGCCGCCAGCCCGGTGACCCGGTGCCGCATGCAGGAGCCGAACGTGGCGACCACGATCCGCCAGGTCTTCGCCCCCAGCCGGCGCCACCAGGGTTGCTCCGCGGCCGCCTGCCGACGCGCTGCCGCCCCATCGGCCGCACGGTCGGGGGTGGCGTTCATGCGGACACGGTAACGAGGGACTCACCCCCTACCGTGTTCATCATGGCCGTCGCCAACCAGCCGCCGCCCCTCGTGGGCCACGATGTCGTCGCCTCCGACACCGCGCTCGTCGAGGCCGTCACCCGGCACGCGTCCGCCGAGGTGGTCGACGACCTGAAGGCGCTGGGTCACGAAGCAGGGTCGGCCGAGGCCCGCGAGCACGGCATGCTCGCGAACCAGCACAAGCCCGAGCTGACGGCGTACGACCGCTACGGCAGCCGCATCGACGAGGTCGCCTTCCACCCGTCGTGGCACTGGTTGATGACGCGCGCCGTCGGGCACGGGCTCCAGGCTGCGCCGTGGGTCTCGGAGGACCCGCACCCCCACGTCCGCCGGGCGGCCGGCTTCCTGGCCTGGTCACAGACAGAGCCCGGCCACGGTTGCCCGATCTCGATGACGTACGCCGCGGTGCCCGCGCTCCGGGTCGACCCGGCGCTGGCCGGCGAGTGGGTGCCGGCGCTCGCCTCCACGACGTACGACCCAGGCATCGGACCGGTTGGCCAGAAGGCCGGCGCGCTCGCCGGGATGGGCATGACCGAGAAGCAGGGCGGCTCGGACGTGCGCGGAAACGTGACCGAGGCCCGGCCGACGGGTGTCGACGGCGAGTACACCTTGCACGGGCACAAGTGGTTCACGTCGGCGCCGATGAACGACGTCTTCCTGGTGCTGGCGCAGGCGCCGGGTGGGTTGTCCTGCTTCGTGGTGCCGCGCGCGCTGCCGGACGGGACGCGCAACCGGCTCGACGTCGTCCGCCTCAAGGACAAGCTCGGCAACCGCTCCAACGCATCGTCGGAGATCGAGCTCGACGGCACGCTGGCGCGACGGCTGGGCGACGAGGGCCGCGGCATCCGCACGATCATCGAGATGGTCGCCGCCACCCGGCTCGACTGCGTGCTGGGATCGGCGTCGCTGATGCGGCACGCGTTGGCGGAGGCGTCCTGGCACGTCGCGCACCGATCGGCGTTCGGGTCGCTGCTCGCCGACAAGCCGCTGATGCAGAACGTCGTCGCCGACCTGGCCGTGGAGTCCGAGGCCGCGACGGCGCTGGCGATCCGGCTGGCCGCCGCTGTCGACGCCATCGACGACCCGCACGAGGCCGCGCTGCGGCGGATCGCGCTGCCGCTGGCGAAGTTCTGGGTGTGCAAGCGGACGCCGGGCTTCGTGGCCGAGGCCCTGGAGTGCCTCGGCGGGAACGGGTACGTCGAGGACTCCGGGCTCCCGCTCCTCTATCGCGAGGCGCCCCTCAACTCCGTCTGGGAGGGGTCCGGCAACGTCAACGCCCTCGACGTGCTCCGCGCGCTCGCGCGCGAGCCCGAGGTGCTGTCGGCGTGGATCACCGAGGTCGGGCACGCCCGCGGCGCCGACTCACGGCTGGACCGAGCGGTCGACGACACGCTCGCGCTGCTCGGCGAGACGGGCGCGCAGGAGGTCGGCGCCCGGCGGCTGGCCGGTCGGATGGCCGTGTGCCTGCAGGGATCCCTCCTGGTCCGCTTCGCCCCGCCGGAGGTGGTCGACGCCTTCTGCGACTCGCGGCTGGGTTCGTCGTACGACGGGACCTACGGCACCCTCGCGGCGTCGGCCTCCGACCTGCGGACCATCGTCGTCAGGACGACGCCGGTCCTCTGACGGAGGTGCCACCGACTGCTCGCGTTCACGTACGCCGTGGCGCGTTGGTTCGCGCCGGCCGAGCAGGTGGTCTCTTTCCCGACAGCTCGGCCATCACCTTCTTGAACGTGGCGAACCGACGCTCGCCCACCTCGTCACTGAGCCGGCTCTCGATCCGGGCCAGGGCGGCGTACACGTCGGTCATGAACCGGTCGCCCTCCTCGCTGCGGAAGACGAGGCGGACCCGGCCGTCGTCGGGGTGGGGTCCCGTGCGCAGGTGACCCGTGTCGACGAGCTGGGTGACGAACTGACCGCAGCCCTGCTTGGACATGCCCGCCAGGTGTGCGAGCTCGGTGACGTTGATGCCCTCGGGAGGTACGCCGGCCATCACCCGGACGTGCGACATGCGGAGATCGCCCAGCGTGCCGTCGTCCATCTCGGCCCGCAGCCGTCCGAAGAGGCCGGCCATCAGCTCGGGAAGCGCTTCATGGCCGGAGGTCATCAACCTACTTTACCTTCTCCCCCACCGATCGCCTCCTAGGCTCGTCCCGTGTCCGCCCGCGTCGCCACCGTGAACGTCGGCTCCTCCGAGCCCAACAGCGCCAAGCAGGTCGGCGTCACGGGGATCCACAAGCGACCGGTCGACGCGGCCGAGCTCCGGGCTCCGGGTCCCAAGCAGGGCGGACTGGGCAGCGGGGTGGTCGGTGACTTCATCGGCGACCGTCGTTCCCACGGCGGCGACCGCCAGGCCGTGTACGCCTTCGCGCGCGAGGAGCTCGACTACTGGGAGGCGCGGTTGGATGTCTCCCTCGCCGACGGCTCGATCGGGGAGAACCTCACCACCGCCGAGCTCGACGTCGACGGGGCGCTGATCGGCGACCGGTGGCGGATCGGCGACGACGTGCTGGTGGAGGTGACCGGTCCGCGGATCCCGTGCGCGACCTTCGCGGTCCGGATGGGCCTGCGGGGGTGGCTGCGCACGTTCAGCGAGGTCGGCCGCAGCGGGGCCTACCTGGCCGTCGTGCGTGGCGGGACCGTCCGGCGCGGGGACCCCGTCGAGGTCGTGCACCGCGCCGACCATGACGTGGACGTCCCGACCACCTTCCGCGCGTTCATGGGTGACCTCGATGCGGCCGAGCGCGTCCTGGCCGCCGGCTGCTGGCCCGAGCACGAGAACGCGCACCTCCGAGACATGCTCGCCCGCCGCCGACCTTGACGAAACCCGTCAAGTCGCTTTACCTTCTTGCGAAGTAGTAAATCGACTTTCTCAACCGGAGCCGTCATGCACGACCGCAGCGCCCTCGGTCCCGCCGACGTTGACGACGCCACGTTCGCCGCGCTCGTGGCGGACCTGCTCGGCGCGCCGGTCGACGACGTCGAGGTCCTCGACTCGGCGGTGTCCGAGTTCCCCTACGACCTGGTGTCGATCACGACCGCCGGCCGCTTCGTGGTGCGGGGGACGGCCCGCGTCCTGGGCCGCGAGACGCCGTACGCAATGTTCGTGAAGGTCGTGCATTCGTGGTCCCGCTCCCCGCTCTTCGAGTTCGTGCCCGAGGAGATCCGGGACTTCGCCGAGGCGTCGGTGCCGTGGCGCACCGAACCGCTGGCCTACCGCTCCGACCTGGCCACACGCCTGCCCGACGGGCTTGCGATGCCGCGGGCCCTCGCCGTCGTCGACCTCGACGAGAAGTCCGCCTCGATCTGGCTGGAGGAGCTCGACGTCGTCGACTGCGCCTGGGACGACGCGCGGTACGCCCGCGCGGCGTACCTCCTCGGCCGCCTCGCCGCCTCGTCCCGCGTGGCCCCACTGGCCGGCGTCGGCGAACGGCCCTTCACGATGCGCGACTACGCGTTCGGCCGGCTGGAGAACCAGGTGCTGCCGATGCTGCGCGACGACGCGATCTGGCGGCACCCTCTCGTCATGGCCACGTTCGGCGACGAGCTCCGGAGCAGGATGCGGGCCGCGGCGGACCAGGTACCGGCGTACGTCGAGGAGCTGATGGCCCTCCCCCACACCACGGGCCACGGCGACGCGTGCCCCAACAACCTGCTCGCGGTGCGGGGCACGGACGGCTTCACCCTGATCGACTACGGCTTCTGGATGCCGATGCCCGTCGGCTCCGACCTCGGTCAGCTACTGGTCGGCGACGTTCAGATCGGCAAGCGGCGCGCCGGCGACCTCGCCGCCCGTGACGACGCACACCAGACCGAGTACGTGCGAGGCCTGCGCGACGAGGGCTGCGACATCCCCGAGTACGTCGTCCGCCGCTCCCACGCCCTCCATCTGCTCCTGATGAGCGGCCTGTCATCCCTCCCCGACGAGCTCCTCGACCGCAACCCGTCCGACCCCGAGGTCGTCACCTTGTCGTCCGACCGCGCCGCCATCGCCCGCTTCTGCCTCGACCGGGTCGAGGCGACGACCCCGTAGCCCGGCCGCGGCAGCCGCCTGTGGATGAGCCCCGCGTGAGTCGCTCGGCAGAGCGCATCCTGGACAGGTGTCGGCCGCTGACGAGTTGCAGAGCCTCGGCGGGCTCGCGACGCGCAGCGCAATGCTGCGGACGATGTCCCGCGCGGACGTGGACAGAGCGTTGCGTCGGGGCGAGATCGCCGCGGTGGCCCGCGGCCGGTACGCGCTGCCCCGAGTGGCCGAGGCCCCTGCCGTCGCGCATGCCCTGAGCGGGGTGCTGAGCCTCACGAGCGCCGCGCTCCATCACGGATGGGAGGTCAAACGGGCCCCTGACCTACCGCACGTCCTCGTGCCCAGGAAGCGCAAGGTCGCCGACACCGCCAGGTCTCGAGCCGTGGTGCACTTCGGCGACATCCTGCCCGAGGACGTCTCTGACGGCATCGCCACCGGCGTCGAGCTGACGCTGACGCAGTGCCTCCGCGCGCTGCCCGACGACGAAGCCCTCGCAGTAGCAGACTCGGCCATGCGACACGGCGTGCCACCGTCCACGATGCGCCGGGTGGCCATGGCGGCGAGCGGACCGGGCAGCTCGAAGATCCGACGGCTCGCCCGGCAGGCCCGCTGCGAAGCGGCCAACCCGTTCGAGTCGTGCCTTCGCTCCATCGCCTCCCGCGTCGAGGGGCTTCACGTGGAGCCACAGGTGTGGCTGCCGGGTCCGCGCGCCAGGTCGGACCTGGTCGACGTGGACCGCAGGGTCGTGCTGGAAGCCGATTCGTTCAGGTGGCACGGCGACCGCGTGGCACTGCGCCGCGACGCCCGGCGCTACAACGCGATGGTGGTGGACGGATGGCTGGTCCTGCGGTTCGCATGGGAGGACGTCATGTTCCACCAGGATTACGTGCGCCTGGTGCTGGTCGCCATCGCCCGTCTCGTAGACCGACAGGCACAACCCTGCTGTCCGCACGCCTGCACCGCGTAGGGACGCGCGGAGGAGCGAGTTGTGCCTGTCCGGCTACGTCAGCTCGAGGCCGGGGTACAGCGGGTGCTTGTCGAGGAGCTCGGCGGAGGTGGCCTTGATGCGGTCGGCCACGCCGTCGGCGAGGACGTAGGTCGCCTTCGACGGGGCGCCGGCCTTGTTCACGCCGGGCTGGGTGTTCTTCAGCACGTCCACCATCAGCTCGGCGACCTTGTCGAACTCGTCGTGGCCGAAGCCGCGGGTGGTGAGCGCGGGGGTGCCGAGGCGGATGCCGGAGGTGTACCAGGCGCCGTTCGGGTCCTGCGGGACCGAGTTGCGGTTGGTGACCACGCCGGAGTCGAGGAGGGCGGACTCGGCCTGGCGGCCGGTGAGGCCGAACGACGACACGTCGAGCAGCACGATGTGGTTGTCCGTACCTCCCGTGACCAGGTCGGCACCACGAGACAAGAAGCCCTCGGCCAGGGACTTGGCGTTGTCGGCGATGGCCTGGGCGTAGGTCTGGAACTCCGGCTGCCGGGCCTCGGCCAGCGCCACCGCCTTCGCGGCCATGATGTGCGAGAGCGGGCCGCCGAGGACCATCGGGCAGCCGCGGTCCACCGACGCGGCGAACTCCTCCTGCGCAAGCACCAGGCCGCCGCGCGGGCCTCGCAGCGACTTGTGCGTGGTCGTCGTGGTTACGTGGGCGTGCGGGACCGGGTCCTCGTCGCCGGTGAAAACCTTGCCGGCCACCAGCCCGGCGAAGTGCGCCATGTCGACCATCAGCGTGGCGCCGACCTCGTCGGCGATCTCGCGCATCTTGGCGAAGTTCACGCGGCGCGGATAGGCCGAGTAGCCGGCCACGATGATCAGCGGCTTGAACTCCTGGGCCTTCGCGCGCACGACGTCGTAGTCGAGCAGGCCGGTCTCCGGGTCGGTGCCGTACTGCTGCTGGTGGAACATCTTGCCGCTGATGTTGGGCCGGAAGCCGTGCGTCAGGTGGCCGCCGGAGTCCAGGGACATGCCGAGCAGCCGCTGGTTGCCGAGCTTGCCGCGCAGCTCTTCCCAGTCCGCGTCGGACAGCTCGTTCACGTTCTTCGCGCCGAGCTTCGCCAGCTCCGGCGACTCGATGCGGTGGGCCAGGATCGACCAGAAGGCCACCAGGTTCGCGTCGATCCCGGAGTGCGGCTGCACATAGGCGTACGGCGCTCCGAACAGCTCGCGGGCATGCTCGGCGGCGATCGACTCCACGGTGTCGACGTTCTGGCAGCCGGCGTAGAAGCGGTGGCCGATGGTGCCCTCGGCGTACTTGTCGCTGAACCAGGTGCCCATGGTGAGCAGCACGGCCGGGGAGGCGTAGTTCTCGCTCGCGATCAGCTTCAGCGACGCCCGCTGGTCGGCGAGCTCCTGTCGGGTCGCGTCGGCGATCCGCGGCTCCACCGAGGCGATCACCTCGAGGGCGGCGTCGTAGGCGCTGGAGGCGGTCTTCGCAAGGGCGTCGTTCATGCGCCGCACTCTAATGACGCGCGCCGGCCAACTGAGAGAGGTCGTCCACGGTGAGTTCCACATCGCGGGCGGCGAGGTTCTCCTCCAGGTGGCCGAGATCGCCGGTACCAGGGATGGCCAGCACGTGCGGTCCCTGGGCGAGGGTCCAGGCGATCCGGACCTGGGCCGGTGTGGCGCCGTGGCGCGCGGCCACGTCGGCCACCGCGGCGTCCACCTCGCCCGACCCGTCGCCACCGTGCCGACCGGGGGCCTCCTTGCGGTCGCCGGCGATCGCGAAGTACCCGACGAAGGCGATCCCGAGCTCCCCGCACCGCTCGACGAGCGCGTCGGAGGCCGGGTGCCGTGCGTCGACCGCGTACCGGTTCTGCACGCTGACCACGTCGGTGACGCCCAACGCCTCCTCCAGCTGCTCGCTCGTCACCGCCGACACGCCGATGTGCCGCACCAGGCCGGCGTCCCGCAGCTCCACGAGCCTGCCGAGGTGGTCGGCCAGCGGTCGCGGTCCGAGCATCCGCAGGTACACCACGTCGAGCGTCTCGCGCCCGAGCTCACGGAGGTTCTGCTCGACCTCCTCCCGCATCTGCTCGGGGGTGGTGAACGGCGCGAACTCGCCGTCGTCGGTCCGGCGCGGCCCGATCTTGACCGCGACCGTCAGGCGCTCGTCGTACGAGCCGTTCGGGGCCAGCGCGCGGCGCAGCAGGTCGTTCGCGCGGAGCGGGCCGTCCGGGCCGGACCGGAAGTAGAAGTTCGACGTGTCGAAGTGGTCCACCCCCAGGTCCGCGGCCCGGCGCAGCACGGCCACGGACGTGTCAGGGTCGCGGGCGACGCCGTAGTCGAAGGCACCGGTCCCGGCGAGGCGCATGCAGCCGAACCCGATGCGGTGGACGGTGCGGTCGCCGAGCTGAAAGCTGTCCCGAGTCATCCGCCGAGCCTACGTGTCTCACATCATGGACGTGCGTCTCAATCCACGAGATTGTGGTTTGTGGGAAGTCCGTCCAACCCCTGAGACTCGTGTCCATGACCGCCGCTGCCGCCCCCTACGCCGGGGTGTTCCTCGTGGTACGTCGCCACGTGGACCTCGGGCGTACGCGCAGCGCGATGTGTTGGCACCGCTGATCCAGCCGCCCTCCCCCCGATCCCGCGCCCAACGATGCGTGCGGACCTCGCGGGATTCGACCAGCGACGAAGGACCAGTGTTCTCGTGCCAGACCTCCGCTTCCAGTCCCAGCCTCCCCGGCAGACCGAGGTGCCCCGGCCCAAGCGCGCCGAGGGACAGTGGTCGCTGGGCTACACCGAGCCGCTGAACAAGAACGAGCAGTCGAAGAAGGACGACGACCCGCTCAACGTCCGGGCCCGGATCCTGAACATCTACTCCAAGCGCGGTTTCGACTCGATCGACCCGGCCGACCTGCGTGGCCGGCTGCGCTGGATGGGCCTCTACACGCAGCGCAAGCCAGGCATCGACGGCGGCAAGACCGCGATCCTCGAGGAGGAGGAGCTCGACGCCCGCTACTTCATGATGCGGGTCCGCTCCGACGGGCGGCTCCTGTCCGCCGACACCATCCGCGCTCTCGGCCGGATCGGCGTCGACTACGCCCGGGACACCGCCGACGTCACGGACCGGGAGAACATCCAGTACCACTGGATCCGCATCGAGGACGTCCCCGCCATCTGGGAGACCCTGGACGCGGCCGGGCTGAGCAGCATCGAGGCCTGCGGCGACTCGCCCCGGCCGTTCCTCGGCTCGCCCGTCGCCGGCGTGGCCAAGGACGAGATCATCGACGGCACCTGGGCCCTGGAGGAGATCTACCGCCGCTACATCGGCGACCCGCGCTTCTCCAACCTGCCCCGCAAGTTCAAGACCGCGATCACCGGTCACCCCAGCCACGACGTCTCCCCGGAGACAAACGACGTGTCCTTCGTCGGCACCGTGCACCCCGAGCACGGCCCGGGCTTCGACCTCTGGGTCGGCGGAGGTCTGTCCACCAACCCGATGCTCGCCCAGAAGGCCGGCGTCTGGATCCCGCTCGAGGACGTCCCCGACGTGTGGGAGGCGGTGGCGTCGGTCTTCCGCGACTATGGCTACCGCCGGCTGCGGTCGCGTGCCCGACTCAAGTTCCTGGTCGCCGACTGGGGCATCGACAAGTTCCGCGAGGTGCTGGAGAACGAGTACCTCGGCCGGACCCTGGAGCGCACGCCCTCTCCCCCGTCCCCCACGGGACACCGCGACCACATCGGCGTGCACGAGCAGAACGACGGCCAGCTGTACGTCGGCATCGCGCCCACCGCGGGCCGGGTGTCGGGCCGCCTGCTGATCAACCTCGCCGAGGCGATGGACGAGTTCGGGGTCCGGGGCGCGCGCCTCACGCCGTACCAGAAGATCGTGCTGATCGGTGTGGCGCCGAACGTCCTGGAGCCGCTGCTCCGCCGCCTCGACGCGATCGGCCTGTCCGGCCGGCCCTCGCAGTGGCGGCGCAACACGATGGCCTGCACCGGCATCGAGTTCTGCAAGCTCGCGATCGTCGACACCAAGAACCGGGCGCGCGACCTGGTCGACGAGCTCGAGCGGCGCTTCCCCGACCTGGACGCCCCGATCACGATCAACGTCAACGGCTGCCCCAACGCCTGCGCCCGCACCCAGGTCGCTGACATCGGGCTCAAGGGCCAGCTGGTCCTCGACGACGACGGACGGCAGGTAGAGGGGTTCCAGGTGCACCTCGGCGGGGCCACCGGTCTCGGGGCCAACTTCGGCCGCAAGCTGCGGGCGCACAAGGTGACCAGCGCGGAGCTGGACGACTACGTGACGGCCGTGGTGACGGCGTACCTCGCCGAACGCACCGACGGCGAGCGTTTCGCCGAGTGGGTCCTGCGCGCCGACGAGGCCGACCTCAAGGGCGAAGGTCTCCACCAGCTCGACCGGCGGTTGGTGACGGTGTCATGACCGAGCGCGCCGTGCCGTTCCACTGCCCGTACTGCGGCGAGGAGAACCTCTACCCCCGCGAAGGCGGCCCGGGAAGCAGCTGGGAGTGCCGGGCCTGCCTGAGGGCGTTCTCGGTGACCTTCCTCGGCCAGCTGCCGCGGCCGGCCACCGCCGGGTCGGGAGGCGCGTCGTGACCGCCGCCACGACCCTCCAGGCCCGGGAGAACCGCGGCACGCTGACCGAGGGTCGCAGCCCCGAGGAGCTGCGCGAGCTGGTCTCGCACGTCGGCGCGGAGCTGGAGCTCGCCCCCGCCGAGGACATCATCGAGTGGGCCGTCGCGACGTTCGGCGACCGGTTCTGCCTCACGTCCTCGATGGGCGACGCAGTGCTGGCGCACCTGGCCTCGACGGTCGCGCCCGGCATCGACGTGGTCTTCCTCGACACCGGCTACCACTTCGTCGAGACCATCGGCACCCGCGACGCCGTCCAGGCCACCATGCCGGTCAACCTGCTCACGATCACCCCGGTCCAGTCGGTCGCCGAGCAGGACGCGGCGTACGGCAAGGACCTCTACAAGACCGACCCCGACCTCTGCTGCAACCTGCGCAAGGTGCAGCCCTTGGCGGCGACCCTCTCGCAGTACGACGCCTGGGCTACCGGCCTGCGCCGCGCCGAGACGCACAACCGGATCATTGCGCCGGTCGTCGGCTGGGACGCCCGCAAGGCCAAGGTCAAGGTGTCCCCGCTGGCGCGGTGGAGCGACGAGGACGTCGCGCGGTACATCGCCCAGAACCACGTGCTCGTCAACCCGCTCGTCTACGACGGCTACCCGTCGATCGGCTGCTCCACCTGCACGTTGCGCGTCGCCCCCGGTGAGGACCCCCGCAGCGGCCGCTGGGCAGGTACGAACAAGACCGAGTGCGGCATCCACCGATGACCGCGCTGCCCACCAACCCCTCCCTTGGCCTCGCCACCGGCGTCGAGGTCAGTCCCGGTCACACCCTGTTGAAGATTGAGAGGAGGCCGCGCTGATGGCCGCTCCCGCTCTGGTCGCCCTGGCTCACGGCAGCCGCGACCCCCGTTCCGCCGCCAGCATCAACGCGCTCGTCCAGGAGGTCCGCGCCATGCGCCCGGATCTCAAGGTGGAGCGTGCGTTCCTCGACCTGGCCAAGCCGTCGCTGGAGACCACGGTCGCCCGGCTCGCGCGCAAGCACGAGGAGATCGTGGTCGTGCCGCTGCTGCTGACGGAGGCCTTCCACGCGAAGGTCGACGTTCCGTCGGCGATTGCCGCGGCCGCCGCTCGGCACCCCGAGGTGCAGATCCGCGCCACCCCGATCCTGGGCCTCGAGCCCCGCTTCCTCGAGGTGCTCGACCTGCGGATGCGCGAGGCCCTCAGCGCCGCCCGCGTCCGCGAGCTCGACGCCCTCGTACTCGCCGCCGCCGGCTCCTCGGACCCGCTCGCCAACCAGTCGGTCGCCCGCCTCGCCCGCCAGTGGGGCGCCCACCACAAGCTGCCGGTGACCGCGGCGTTCGCGTCGTCGGCACCGCCGGCCACCGGTGAGGCCGTCCGCGCCTTCCGCAAGGAGGGCCGCCGCCACATCGCGGTCGCCTCCCTGTTCCTGGCCCCCGGCTTCCTGCCCGACCGCGCCTCCGAGCTGGCGCTCGAGGCCGGTGCGATCGCCGTCTCCGAGCCCCTCGGCGCCCACCCCGAGCTGGCCCGCACGGTGCTGGCCCGGTACGCCGTGGGTGCCGTGGAGCTGGTTCCGGTCTGAGGCGTCGCCTCGCTGGTCGAGCCGTGAGGCCGGCCACGGCCGAGCGAGTCGAGACGTCGCCTCGCTGGTCGAGCCGTGAGGCCGGCCACGGCCGAGCGAGTCGAGACCACGGTCACGTCCCCGTGGTCTCGACACGGGCTCGCCCAGGGGCTCGCCCGGCTCGACCAACGAGAGGATGTGCCCAGGGGTCTCGCCCGGCTCGACCAACGAGCAGGATGTGCCCATGGAACTCGACCTGGAGACGGCGACGGTCGCGGACGTAGGCGCGGCGATGGCGTCGGGCGGTACGACGAGCGCGGCGCTGGTCGGCGCGTACCTCGAGCGGATCGACCGCCTGAACCCGCTGGTGAACGCGGTGCGCTGCCTGGCGCCCGACGCCGAGAAGAGAGCGGCGGCGCTGGATGCCGAGCGGGCCGACGGGCGCGTGCGGGGGCCGCTGCACGGCGTACCGATGCTGGTGAAGGACAACATCGACGTGGCGGGGCTGCCGACGACGGCGGGCGCGCTGGCGCTGGAGCACTCGGTGCCCGACCGCGACGCCGACCTCGTCGTCCGGCTGCGCGAGGCCGGCGCGGTGGTGATCGGCAAGACCAACCTGACCGAGATGGCCAACTGCATGGCCGAGGACATGCCGAGCGGGTACTCCTCGCTCGGCGGGCAGGTGCTCAACCCGTACGACGTCCGGTTCGACCCCAGCGGGTCGAGCTCCGGCTCCGGCGCCGCCGCGGCGCTCGGGCTGGCCACCCTCACGATCGGCACCGAGACCGATGGGTCGATCCTGTCCCCGGCGGCGAACCAGAGCCTGGTCGGCGTGAAGCCGACGCTCGGGCTGGTGCCCGGCGCCGGCGTACTCCCCATCGCGAGCAGCCAGGACTGCGCCGGGCCGATGTGCCGCACGGTCGCCGATGCCGCGGCGCTGCTCGACGTGCTGACGGGCGAGGCGTACGACGCCCCGGCCACGCTGCGGAATGTTCGCCTGGCCCTGCCTCCCGAGCCGGACGACCTGTCCGAGCAGGAGCGCGACGTGCACCGCGCCGCCCTCGACGTGCTGCGCGAGCACGGTGCGGTGCTGGTCGAGGTGCCGGCGCTCCCGGAGACCGATGAGTTCCCCGTGCTGCTGCACGAGTTCGCGCGCGACCTCGATGCCTACCTCGCCCGCCTCCCGGGGGGTGCCCCTATCCGGACCATGCGCGAGCTGGTCGCCTGGAACGCCGACCACGCCGACGAGGCGCTGAAGTACGGCCAGGCCTACCTCGAGGCGGCGGCCGCGGTCGACCACCAGGCCGCCGACGCGGCGTACCGCGTCCAGCGGGCGCGCGACCTGGGCGTCGCCGGCGAGCACGGGATCGACGCCACCCTGGCCGTCGCGGACGCAGCCGCCATCGTCTTCCCGGGGCCGGCCGGGTGCGGGTTCGCCGCCCGGGCCGGGTACCCGAGCCTCGTGGTGCCCGCCGGATACACGCGCGGCCAGCGCCGCCCGGTCGGCCTCGGCCTCGTCGGACCGGCGGGCAGCCAAGGGGTACTGCTGGCGCTGGCGGCCGCCTACGAGCAGGCGTCCGACGTGCGCAGGCCGCCCTCGGCCATCAACCCGTCACTCTTGCGAGGCGTCGCAGGATCTCCGGCCACCGGCTGACCAGCGCGGCCAGGTGCGTGGTGGCCGGCAGCATCTCGACCTCGGCGTGCGGGACCTGGCCGGCCCAACAGGCAGACGCCGCGACGGCCTTCTCGTCGAGCTCGCCACACCACACCGTCGTCGGGCAGCGAACCGCGGACGGGTCGAAGTCCCACTCCCGCAACAGCAGCGCCGCGTCCCGGAGGTACCCCTCCGGCCTGACCAGCGCTTCCCACGCCAGGGCGCCGAGGAAGTCGGTGCTCGACTCGTAGTCGAGGCTCTTGGCCACCGCCGCCGCGGCCGACTCGAGGAGCGCCGCATCGGCCGCGGGCATCTCGGCGAGGAACCGCGCCACCAGCGCCGCGTCGTCCTCGTCGTCGGGGTCGACCCGGGCGCGCCACGCCAGGAACGCCGGGCGCATCCGCTCCATCCCGTCCTCGACGCTCTCGCTGGTCGGCTCCCCCGGGCCGGGCGAGGAGACCAGGGCGAGACCGGTGGTGCGCTCGGGGTACGTCGCGGCGAACGCGGCGGCGTAAGGTCCACCGACCGACATCCCGAGCACCGCCACCTGCTCGATGCCCCACAGGTCCAGCAGCTCGGCGGCGTCACGGGCGACGCTGGAGTGCGTGGACTCGGTCAGCGTCGACGAGCCATAGCCCGGCCGGTTGAACGCGAGCAGCCGAACTCCGGCTTCGCCCGCCGCGTCGTTGCCGGTCATCGCGATCCGCCGGGTGTCGGGGCAGCCGTGGAAGACCAAGACGATCGGGCCGGAGGTGGCGCTCGACCAGAACCGCACGACGCGTCCGTCGTCGAGGAGGACCTTCACCCGACGAGCCTCTCCAGCAGGTGCTCGAGCTGACGCGCGGGGTCGTCGGTGACGCCCCCATGCACGGGGCCGGGCTGGACGACCGTGCTGCGCGGCGCCTTCAGGAACCCGAACCGCGTGCCGATCGGCTGCCGAGCCGCCTCGCCGACGCGTTCGTCGCCCGTGCAGACACCGTCGACGAACGTGAGCGCGTCACACACCTGGTCCACGTCGATGCGGGGGTCGAGCGAGGCCAGCCGCTCGCGGTCCACGCTCCACGCCGCCTGGAGGAAGTCCGTCGACTGGCAGTAGAGCACCACGCCGACGTTGAGGAACTCCTCTCGGTCCACGCGCGGCACGCAGCGCAGCACGACGTACTGGTAGGGATGCGCCCCCGACGGCCGGCTCACGACGCCCGCTCCAGGGGCAGCCACTGCCGGGTCTCCAGCCGGGCGGTGAGGAAGTCGACGTACGCCGCCCGCAGAGCCGCGGGCGTACCGGCGCCGGGTACCGCCTCCAGCCAGGAGTCCGGTACCTCGGCCAGCACCTCCGCGAACGCCTCGCGCCCGAGCAGGGAGCCGACCTCCGCGTCGAGGGCGGCCAGTCCGCCCACGCGGGAGCCGAACACGTGGTCGGCGACGTCCCACGGTTGCGCCGCGAACCGCTCGGGGGCGGTCACGCCGGCACCCCACGCGTGGTGGAAGTACAGCGACGCCCCGTGGTCGATCACCCACAGGTCGCCGTGCCAGCGCAGCAGGTTGGGGTTGCGCCAGGTGCGGTCGACGTTGGCGGTGAACGCGTCCAGCCACAGCACCCGCGTGCCCACCGGGTCGTCGGCTCCCTCGGTGTCGGCCGGATCGCCGTCGTACCCGAACGCGCCCGGCAGGAAGTCGACCCCGAGGTTGGGGCCGGGGCTGGCGTTGAGCAGGTCCTGCACCTCTTCGTCCGCTTCGTACCTCGCGATCGCCGGGTCCAGGTCCAGCACGACCAGGCGTGGGGTCAGCAGACCGAGCCGCTGGGCCAGACCGCTCACGACCACCTCGGCGACGAGTACCCGCGCGCCCTGACCCGCTCCACGGAACTTGCAGACGTAGGTGCCCAGGTCGTCGGCCTCGACGATCCCGGGCAGGCTGCCGCCCTCGCGCAGCGGGGTGACGTAGCGGGTGACCCGAACGGTCTCGAGGGTCAAGAGATCGGCGCCTCGTCCTGAAGCTTCTTCTTCTCGGCCTCGACGTCGAAGTCGGCGTCGGGCCACTGCGGGTCGAGGCGGCGCAGCGTCTCGAGGAGCAGGTTGCCGACGGCCAGGTTGCGGTACCACTTCTTGTCCGCCGGGATCACGTGCCACGGAGCCTGCTCGGTGTTGTTGCGCTCGAGGGCGATCTCGTACGCCGCGCGGTACTCCCCCCACCTCGCCCGCTCGGCCAGGTCGCCCGGGTTGTACTTCCAGTACTTCGTGGGGTCGTCCAACCGCGCGAGCAGCCGCGCCCTCTGCTCCTCCGGCGAGATGTGCAGCATGCACTTCAGCAGCGTGACGCCGGACTCGGTCAGCTCGGCCTCGAAGTCGTTGATCGCGGCGTAGCGCCGCTCGATCTCGGCGTGCGGAGCCAGCTCGCGGACGCGCACGATCAGCACGTCCTCGTAGTGGGACCGGTCGAAGACCCCGAGGATCCCGGGGCCGGGTACGCCCTGGCGGATCCGCCAGAGGAAGTCGTGCGCGAGCTCCTCGGTCGTCGGCGCCTTGAACGAGGTGATCTTCACGCCCTGCGGGTCGACCAGGCCGACCGTGTGCTTGAGCGTGCCGCCCTTGCCCGAGGTGTCCATGCCCTGGAGCACGAGCAGCACCGCACGACCGCCGTCGGACTTCCCGGCGAACAGCCGCTGCTGGAGGTCGAAGAGCTCCTCACCGGTCGCCCACAGGTCGGCCTTGCCGGACTTCTTGTCACCGTCGTAGCCCGGCGCCGCGTTCGTCTCGATGGCCCGGAGGTCCACCGGCCCGGACGGCAGACGCAGCAGGTCGGAGTAGGAGGTCGGCTTCGACATGCGCCCCATCATGGCCGACGTCGAGCCGGCTCGGGGCTTGCAGCCCACGCTCGCCGGGTCCCGTTCGAGGCCACCGCCTGCAGCATCCAACCCCAGACGGCCGATCAGCGGGCAGCACCCTCGCCTGCCTAGAGGTCGTACGCCGGGTCGTCCTCGGCCTCCGCCGCGCCCAGCTCTTCGCGCACCACGGCGAAAACCAGGCCGGCGGGGTAACCCTTGCGCGCGAGCATGCCGGCCAGCCGGCGAGTCGCCGTCGCGTGGTCGAGGCGACGCGTCGAGGGCAGCTTCTTGCGGACGAGCCGGCGCGCCGCGGCCTCCTCGACGCCCGGGTCCAGCTCATCGAGCGCCTCGCGGGTCACCTCGGGGTCCACGCCCTTGCGGCGCAGCTCGTCGGCCAGCGCCCGCTTGGCCAGCCCTTTGCCCGCCTGACGCTGGTCCACCCACTGCCGGGCGAACGCCGCGTCGTCGATGAGCCCCACCTCGGTGAACCGGTCGAGCAGGCGGCTGGCGATCTCGTCCGGGACGTTGCGGGACCGGAGCTTGTCGGCGAGCTCGCTACGAGAGCGGGCCCGGCCGGTCAGCTGGTCGAGGAGGATCGTGCGCGCCACCGACTCGGGGTCGGCGTCCGGGCCCAGCTCTCGATCGGGCTCACGATCTGGCTCACGGTCTGGCTCACGGTCTGGGGAGAGGTCCTCGGGGACCGGATCCCCCCGGACCGGCCCCCGATTCCCAGCCTCATGGTGAGGCCCCGGACGGGTCTCGTCGCCGAGCCACGCCGAGACGCCGGCCCCGACGTCGCCGCGCCATTGGGTCACTGCTCGCTCCTCTGTCACCGGGTCTCGACACCGCTCGCTGGCGCTCGCGGGCTCGACCAACGAAGCACTTCGGTGGTCGAGCCGCCGCGAGGGACGAGCGGCGAGTCGAGACCTAGAAGTCCTCGACGCCGACCGGCTCGGCGGGCACCTCCGCGTCGACCTGCGGGCCGACGCCGAGCTTCTCGAGGATCTTCTTCTCCAGCTCGTTGGCCAGGTCGGGGTTGTCCTTGAGGAAGGTGCGGGCGTTCTCCTTGCCCTGGCCGAGCTGGTCGCCGTCGTAGGTGAACCAGGCGCCGGCCTTGCGGACGATGCCTGCCTCCACGCCCACGTCGATCAGGCCACCCTCGCGGCTGATGCCCTTGCCGTACATGATGTCGAACTCGGCCTGCTTGAACGGCGGGGCCACCTTGTTCTTCACGACCTTGACGCGGGTGCGGTTGCCCACCGGGTCGGTGCCGTCCTTGAGCGTCTCGATGCGGCGCACGTCGAGGCGGACCGAGGCGTAGAACTTCAGCGCCCGGCCACCGGTCGTGGTCTCGGGCGAGCCGAACATCACGCCGATCTTCTCGCGCAGCTGGTTGATGAAGATGGCGGTCGTGCCGGCGTTGTTGAGCGCGCCGGTCATCTTGCGCAGCGCCTGGGACATCAGCCGGGCCTGGAGGCCGACGTGGCTGTCACCCATCTCGCCCTCGATCTCGGCGCGGGGCACGAGCGCGGCCACCGAGTCGATGACGATCAGGTCGAGCGCACCCGAGCGGGTCAGCATGTCGGCGATCTCGAGGGCCTGCTCACCGGAGTCGGGCTGGGAGACCAGCAGCGCGTCGGTGTCGACACCGAGCGCCGCGGCGTAGTCGGGGTCGAGGGCGTGCTCGGCGTCGATGAACGCCACGATGCCGCCGGCGCGCTGGGCGTTGGCCACCGCGTGCAGGGCGACGGTCGTCTTGCCGGAGGACTCCGGGCCGTAGATCTCGACCACGCGGCCACGGGGCAGGCCGCCGAGGCCGAGCGCCACGTCGAGGGCGATCGAGCCCGTCGGGATGATCTCGAGCGGGGCCCGCGTGTCGTCGCCCAGCCGCATGACCGAGCCCTTGCCGAACTGCTTCTCGATGTTGGCGAGCGCGGCGTCGAGGGCCTTCTCGCGGTCTCCACCAGCCATGTGGTCCGTCCTCCGTGTGGGATGTCTGTGTGATGTCGGCGCCGACGCTAGACCGAGCCGCCGACATCCTGCTGGGGCCTCGCGCGACGCCTGTGGACGACCGCCTGTTCGACCCTGCGCGAACGAACCTAGTCGAACAGGTATTCGAGCGCGCGCCGACACGCCGACCGGTGCGAGGGTGGCGTCATGAGCCTCACGATCCGCCCCGTCGACCCCTGGAACGAGGCCGAGATACCTCATCCAGGACCTGTACGTCGAGGCGCAGCGCGCCGAGGTACCGGACGCCCGCGTCTACTCCCGCGCCGACAGCGTGGCCCTGCTGCGCCGCGAGCCGGCGCGGGCGGTGTGTTCTACCACGCGTTCGCCGGCTTCG
>CAWAIZ010000012.1:0-320474 GCA_963782155.1 uncultured Actinomycetota bacterium | reverse complement strand
GAGCAGGTCGTTGTCGCCCTGGAGATCGCGGTCGTAGTCCTTCATCCGCTCGCCGCGGTACTGCGCCTCGTCCAGCTTGTACTGCTGGATCATCGTGCCCATGGCGCCGTCGATGACCAGGATCCTCGTCCGCAGCGCGGCGCTGAGCTCCTCGGTGGCATCGGGACGGACGGCGCCCGGCACATGATCGGTCACGCGGCTCCTCACGTCGGGTGGAACGACCAGCCTAGGAAACGGCCCGTCCAGGTGGCGGACGGCGCTCTCGAATGGTGACACCGCGCGGAAGGCCGGGCGAAATCCTGGGCCCCGGCCGGCCACGAGAGCCAGGTCGTAGGGTGGCGCCGTGATCGAGATCGAGGACGTCCCCGACCTGGTGGACCCCGTCGTCATCGCCGCGTTCGAGGGCTGGAACGACGCCGCGGACGCCGCCTCGTCGGTGATCGACCACCTCATCAAGGTGTGGAGCGCCCGCGTGATCGGCGCCATCGACCCCGAGGAGTTCTACGACTTCCAGGTCAACCGCCCCCTGGTCGGCACGGACGAGCGCGGTCACCGCCACATCACCTGGCCCAGCACCCAGATCGCGATCGCCAGCCCGCCCGACCTGAACCGCGACGTCATCTTGATCCGCGGCATCGAGCCGAACATGCGCTGGCGGCAGTTCTGCGCCGAGCTGCTCGCCGCGGCCGATGACCTGGGCGGGCAGATCGTGGTCACCTTCGGGGCGCTGCTGGCCGACACGCCGCACACCCGGCCGGTACCCGTGACCGGGACCGCCACCGAGCCCGAGCTCGTCGACCGGCTCAAGCTCGAGCAGTCGACGTACGAAGGACCCACCGGCATCGTCGGCGTCTTCCAGGACGCGTGCGTCCGCCTCGACATCCCGGCGGTGTCGTACTGGGCGGCCGTGCCGCACTACGTCGCGCAGCCGCCGTGCCCGAAGGCGACCCTCGCGCTGCTCGGGCGCCTCGAGGACCTCCTCGAGGTCAACATCCCGCTCGAGGACCTGCCCGAGGACGCCCGCGCCTGGGAGCGCGGCGTCGACGAGCTGGCCGAGGAGGACGAGGACATCGCCGAGTACGTCCGGTCGCTCGAGGAGACCCGCGACACCACCGAGCTCCCCGAAGCCTCCGGGGAGGCCATCGCCCGCGAGTTCGAGCGGTACCTCAAGCGCCGCGGAGAAGAAACCCCCTGAGGCGCTGGTCGAGCCGGTCGAGCGCCAGCGAGCCCGTGTCGAGACCCCGTAACTCACCGGGTCTCGACACGCTCGGCCGTGGCCGGCCTCACGGCTCGACCACCGAACCGCGGGCCCCTCGGTGGTTGAGCCTCGAAACCACCCATCCCGGAGACCTGGTTTCGAGGCTCGGCCGTGAACGGCCTCACTCCTCAACCACCGAACCGCGGGCCCCTCGGTGGTTGAGGTGCGAGGAGCGCCAGCGAGCGCGCGTCGAGACCCCGCATCCCGGAGACCTGGTTTCGACGCTCGGCCGTGGCCGGCCTCACTGCTCGACCACCGAACCGCGGGCCCCTCGGTGGTTGAGGTGCGAGGAGCGCCAGCGACGAGCCTCGAAACCACCCATCCCGGAGACCTGGTTTCGAGGCTCGGCCGTGAACGGCCTCACTCCTCAACCACCGAACCGCGGGCCCCTCGGTGGTTGAGGTGCGAGGAGCGCCAGCGACGAGCCTCGAAACCACCCATCCCGGAGACCTGGTTTCGAGGCTCGGCCGTGAACGGCCTCACTCCTCAACCACCGAACCGCGGGCCCCTCGGTGGTTGAGGTGCGAGGAGCGCCAGCGACGAGCCTCGAAACCACCCATCCCGGAGACCTGGTTTCGAGGCTCGGCCGTGAACGGCCTCACTCCTCAACCACCGAACCGCGGGTCCCTCGGTGGTTGAGGTGCTCGGCCGTGGCCGGCCTCACGGCTCGACCAGCGACTCGTCAGATGAGGCCCAACGCGGCGTCGACGACCGCACGTACCTCGGCGGGTGCGCCGTCCTCGGTACCCGAGCCGGCGAGCGTGGCGTCGACCCACGCGTCGACGGTGGCGCAGGCGCGAGGGGCGTCGAGATCGGCGGCCATCGCGGACAGCACCTCCTCGACCACCGGGGCCGAGGGCGCCCCTGACTCCAGCGCGAACGCCCGGCGCCAGTCGGCCAGGCGGTCCACGGAGGTCCACAGCTCGTCGTCCACCCACTCCCAGTCGCTGCGGTAGTGGTGGCGCAGCAGGGTCAGCCGGATCCCCATCGGGTCGACGTCGCTGTTGCGCAGCTGGGAGACGAAGACCAGGTTGCCGAGGGACTTCGACATCTTCGCGCCGTCGTAGGCGACCATCCCGGCGTGCGAGTACACCTGCGCGAACGGCTTCCCGGTCGCCACCTGCGCCTCGTTGGCGCACATCTCGTGGTGCGGGAAGATCAGGTCGGAGCCGCCGGCCTGGACGTCGAAGGTCTCGCCGAGCTCGTCCAGCGCGATCGCGCTGCACTCGATGTGCCAGCCGGGCCGGCCGGGCCCGAACGGGCTGTCCCACGCCGGCTCGCCCGGCCGCTCCCCGCGCCACACGACGCAGTCGAGCGGGTCCTTCTTGCCGGGCCGGTCGGGGTCGCCGCCCCGCTCGGGGAAGAGCGTGAGCATCTCCGCACGCGACAGCCGGGACTCGGCGCCGAACGCCGGGTCGGCCGTCACGGAGAAGTAGAGGTCGTCCTCGACCTGGTAGATCGCCCCGGCGTCCTGCAGCCGCTGGATCAGCCGGATGACGAGCGGGATCGACTCGACCGCGCCCACGTACGCCGCCGGCGGGACCACCCGCAGCGCCGTCATGTCCTGCCGGAACAGCTCGGTCTCGCGCTCGGCCAGCGCGACCCAGTCCACGCCCACCTTCGTCGCCCGCTCGAGCAACGGGTCGTCGACGTCGGTGATGTTCTGCACGTACCTCACCTCGTGACCGGCATGCCGCCACGCCCGCACGAGCAGGTCCCAGGCGACGTACGTCGCCGCGTGACCCATGTGGGTGGCGTCGTAGGGCGTGATCCCGCAGGCGTACAGACGGGCCGTACCCCGCGGTGACGTCGTCACGAGCTCGCCGGTGACCGTGTCGTGAAGGGCCACCTCCGGACCGGCGACGGACAGCGCAGGGAGGTCCGGGGCGGGCCAGGAACGCATGGCGGTCAGCCTAGTCGGGCCGCGACATGCAGCACGGCGCCCCAATGCCTCCTGAGCAGGCCGTCCGAACGCAACGCGAGCCGGCGCCGGATCTCGGCGTACAGGTGCGCCCGCTTCGCATCGCCCATCGCGATGTGCCCGGAGAAGGTGTCGAGGAGCGCGAGGTAGCCGTCGGCGTCGTACGTCGTCTCCCAGTCGACGTGCTCCACGTGCGTCACCTCGAAGAGCCCGCTCGCCTCGATCTCGGCTGTCTCCTCCGGCAGCTCCCCAGGCCCGAGGAAGACGTGGTCGTCGGGGACGCCCTCGCCGATCTCGTCGTAGACCTCCTGGATCTCCCGGAAGAACGGATCGCCGTTGCCCGGCACCACGTGGGAAGCCGACCAGTAGGCCAGGTGCCCGCCCGGCCGTAGCACCTCGTGGGCGCGGCGGTACCGGACCGCCGGGTCCACCCAGTGCCACGCCGTCGCGGCGTACACCACGTCGAAGGAGCCCTCCCCCGGCGGGTACGTCTCGAAGCCGTCCGTCACCACCGACACCTCGGGGTACGCCGCAAGCCGGCGCCGAGCCTCCGCCGCCAGTCCTGCGCCGAGCTCGACCGCCGTGATGCGGAACCCCCGCTCCGCGAGCGGCAGGGTGGCCGTTCCCGGCCCGCAGCCGACCTCCAGCAGCCGTGCGCCCGGCCCGATGCCGGTGGCCGACACCAGCCTGTCCAGGAGCTCGGGCGGGTACGTCGGCCGCGCGCCGGCGTACGACGCCGCGACGGAGTCGAAGGTCGCTCTGAGGTTGGTCCGGTCGTTGCGGCTGCTTGTCATGTCACCGGGTTTCGAGACGCGTCGGGCGTCCCTCGCTGCGCTCCGTCCGCCCCGATCGCTCCTCAACCTGGCGCCTGATCGGAGCCTTCGCAAGCTCAGGCTCCGCGGCGCTCAAAACGGGGGCCAGGGGATGGCGGGCCAGTCGCCCCGGGGGATCGGCAGCTCCCCCACCCGCAGCAGCCGGGCGACTCGTCGTCGCGTCGCCTCGATCTCGAAGGCCGTCAGGAGGGGGGCGAGCCACTCCGCCAGCTCCTCGTCCAGGGCCTCGGCGAGGACGTGCAGCCCGCTCACCTCGTCGGCTGCCAGCGGCTGGCCGGCCCAGCCCCACAGCACGGTGCGCAGCTTGGGGTCGGTGTGGAACGACACTCCGTGGTCCACGCCGTACCGGTGCCCGCCGGCCTTCGGCAGCACGTGCCCACCCTTGCGGTCGGCGTTGTTCACCGCGACGTCGAACACCGCCATCCGCCTCAGCGCCGCCGAGTCCTCGTGCACCAGTGCCACGTCGTGGTCGCGGTCGTCCACGCCGTCGAAGACGTGCAGCCATCCGGGCCGCTCGCCCAGGTCGCGCACCACCGTGACCGCGTCCTCGGCGTCGTCGGGCTCCTGCCATACCTGGACCATGCCGGGTCCGTGCGGCCCGTCGCGCAGGAACGTCAACGGCACGACGTCCCAGGCCAGCGCCTCGGACACCAGGTACGCCGCCCGCTCGCGAGCCGCCAGGGTGCCCTCAGGGAAGTCCCAGAGCGGCCGCTCCCCCGCGACCGGCTTGTAGACGACCGTGGTGCCGCAGACCTCGCCGACGAACGTCGCGTTCGACGCGGGCATCACCCGGCCGTGCAGCAGGAGCTCGCCGCCGAGGAGCTCGGCGTCCGGCTCCCGCACCGCCACCACGTCGGCCTCGTCAGACGACGTCGCGACGACGGTGGCCGTTGGCCCTCACGCAGAGGTGACCCGCGGGGTCGACGGGACCACCGCAGAACGGGCAGCCGGGCCTCCCGGCCTCGACCACGCGGCCGGCGCGCAGCGCGAACGCCCGTGCGGTCCCCGGCGTGATCCGCACGAGCAGCACCTCCTCGGGCTCCGGCTCCTCGTAGGGCTCCGCCACGACCTCGTCGTCACCCTCGGTCCCGACCACGACCTCGTCGACGATCGGGAACACCTCGATCACCACCCGACTCGTGCCCGGGTCCCAGGAAAGCGTCATCGTGCCCGCCCGGAACTCCTCCTCGATCGGCTGCTCCAGCGGGGCCTGGTCGTCGAGGTCGTGCGGCGCGACGGCGGGGACCAGCGCGGCCGACGAGCCGTCGTCGAGGACCTGGTCGAGGAGCTCGTCGACGCGCTCCGCGAGCGCGGCGACCTGCTGCTTCTCCAGGGCGACGCTGACCATCCGCGTGCCGGCGCGCGCCTGGATGAAGAAGGTGCGCTGACCGGGCTCGCCGACCGTGCCGACGACGAACCTCTCGGGCGGGTCGAACTCGTGGATCACAGGCACGACGACAACCCTATGACCCAGCAGAAGGACCCGCGCCGCCGCCGACGACGGCGTCCGCGGCGTGGCTGTCAGCGCTGCCCGCCCGCTTGCGGGCCCGGCCCTTCTTGGGCGGCGGCGGGACCAGCCAGGACAGGTCGCCGTCGTGGGTGTTGGTCGCCAGCACGAACGGTCGCGCCGCCGTGTACCGGACGATCGAGAGCGACGCCGGGTCCACGTTGATCCGCTGGAACAGGTCGAGGTGCATGCCGAGCGCGTCGGCCAGCACGGCCTTCACCAGGTCGCCGTGGCTGACGGCCACCCATACCGCCCCGGGCCCGTGCTCGTGCTCGATCGCGGCGTCACGGCGGCGTACGGCGTCCACGACGCGCGCCTGCATGCCGGCCATCGACTCGCCTCCGGGGAAGTGCGCGGCGGACGGCTGGGCCTGGACCGTCTTCCACAGCGGCTCCTTCACCAGCTCCTTGAGCGGTCGGCCCTGCCAGTCGCCGTAGTCGCACTCGGTGAGCCCGCGGTCGGTGGCCACCCGAACCGTCCCCGTCTGGGCTCGGGCGATCGCCTGCGCCGTCTGGCGGCACCGCTCCAGCGGGCTCGAAACGACGGCGGCAAGCGGTACGACGGCCAGCCGCGCCGCCGCCCTCTGGGCCTGGGTGGTCCCGGTCTCGTCGAGCCGCACCCCCGGCGTCCGGCCGGCGAGCACGCCGCTGACGTTCGCCGACGTACGCCCGTGCCGGACCAGGATCACCGTTGCCACGCTCGCGAGGCTATCGGGGTGCGTGGTCGCCACCGGACGTCCGCCGGCGCCGCGCGACCACTGGCACCACTAACGTGACGGCGTGATCGTCGACAGCGCCGTCTATCGCAAGGGCGAGCGCGTCCCGGTCTCCTGCGACACCCACGACTACGCCGCGCTCCTCGACGCGGCCCGCGAGCCGCACGACTTCGTCTGGGTCGGGCTCACCGACCCCTCGGACGACGAGCTCTCCGACGTGGCGCGCGCGTTCGGGCTGCACCCGCTCGCCGTCGAGGACGCGCTCAACGCCCACCAGCGACCCAAGCTGGACAAGTACGAGGACAGCCTCTTCCTCACCCTGCGCACGGTCTGGTACATCGACGAGCACGACGCCGTCGAGACCGGCGAGATCAACATGTTCATCGGGGACCGGTACGTCGTCACGGTGCGGCACGGGGAGGGCTCGGACCTGCACGCGCGCCGCATCGACCTCGAGGCCGACACCAAAGTGCTGAGCCACGGACCGTCGGCCGTCGTGTACACCGTGTGCGACCGCGTCGTCGACGACTATGAGGAAGTGGCGGCGGCGCTCCAGGAGGACGTCGACGAGGTGGAGTCCTCGGTCTTCTCCCCCGAACGCACCAACGACTCGGTGCGGATCTACACGCTCAAGCGCGAGGTCGCCGAGATGCGGCGCGCGGTCCTCCCGCTCAGGGAGCCGATGCGCCAGCTCGCCGACGGTCGCGTCCAGGGCATCGACCCCGACGCCGCGCCGTACTTCGCCGACGTCTACGACCACGTCGCCCGGACCGCCGAGGCCATCGACGGGCTGGACAACCTGCTCACGGCGGCGTTCCAGGGCCACCTGGCGAGGATCTCGGTGCAGCAGAACGAGGACATGCGCAAGATCTCGGCCGGCGTCGCCCTGGCCGCCGTACCGACCCTGATCGCCGGCGTCTACGGTATGAACTTCAGGCACATGCCAGAGCTCGACTGGACGTTCGGCTACCCGTTCGCGCTCGGGTTGATGGCGCTGTTCGTCGGCGCGCTGTGGGTGTTCTTCAAGAAGTCCGGCTGGTTGTAGCGCATCGGTGGTTGGGGTGAGGAGCGCCGGCGACGAGCCTCGAAACCACCTGCCGGTCTCGGAGAGGTGGTTTCGAGGGTCGGCCGTGGACGGCCTCCCACCTCAACCACCGAATATTCAGCTGGCCGGCGGCGGCCGGAACCGCTCGTCGAGCCACACCCGCGCCTGGCCGAGGAAGCCGGCGACCTCGTGCACCAGGCTGCCCACCGCGTCCTGCGTCCGCCGGAACGTGTCGGTGTAGCTGGCCGCCGCTTCCTGGGCCGCGTCGCTGACGTTCGCGGTGGAGTCGTCCTCGCGGCGCGGGTACGCGCCGCCGAGGATCGTGGTGTACTCCCCCGCCTCGGTCCACCGACGCAGCTCGGCCGCGCGTACGACGGCGAACGGGTGCGTCTGGTTCTCCACCAGGAACACCTTGAGCAGCGAGTCGCGGAAGTCCTCGGTCTCGGTGTACTCGTTGCCCTGGGCGAAGAACGACGTCGCGTCGAGGTCCTCGATGTGGCCGCCCGAGGCGAGCTTCATGTGGAAGCGCGTGGCGGCCGCGGGGTTCTGCCCGGCCAGCAGGCCCGCCCGGTCGGCCGACAGCTCGGACTTGCGGGACCACTCCATCAGCGCGGCCGTGATGGCGCGGACGCCGAGCGCGCCGCCCGGGATGGCGTACAGGACGCCCGTCAGCGCGAGCAGCCGCATCAGCAGGGTGCGGTAGACCGAATGGCCGCTCATCGCGTGGCCGAGCTCGTGGCCCAGCAGGAAGCGCATCTCGTCGTCGTCCTCGCCGATCAGCTCCACCAGGCCGGAGTTCACCACGATGATCGGCTTGTTCATGCCGATCGTGAAGGCGTTGAACGTCGGGCTGGCTCGCACGTACAGCTCCGGGACGTCCTGGCAGTCGAGCACCGCCGCGACGTCGGCCAGCAGGCGGTGCAGCCGGGCGAAGTTGCGCTCGTCGGCGCGTACCGACGAGCCCAGCAGCATCAACCGAACGGAGCGCTCGTTGACCAGCCCCGACAGGGTCTTGAGCAGGACGTCGAAGCCCTTGAGCTTGCGCAGGGCGACAAGGGCGCCCTTGTCCGCGGGGTGCTCCCACGCGCGGGAGCTGATGCCGGGCAGCACCGTCGGTCTCCGCGCCGGCTGTCTACCGCTGGATCCGCCGGCCGGGCCGCTGTTCGGAGTGTCCGACTCGTCGTCCGCCATGCGGCGAATCCTCACACGCGGGTCAAGTGGCGGACAGCACTCCGGCTGAGAGGAGCGCCAGGATCGCCACACCGAGCACGACCCGGTAGGGCACGAACCAGGCGATCGAGTGGTGCGCCACGAAGCGCAGCAGCCAGGCGACGCTGGCGTAGGCCACCGCGAACGCCACCACCGTGCCGACCACGATGGGGCCTACGTCCAGCGACCCGCCCAGGGCGTCCGGCAGCTCGTAGATGCCGGCCGCCAGCAGGGCCGGGATCGACAGGAAGAAGCTCAGCCGGGTGGCCGCGACCCGGTCGAGGCCGAGGAAGAGCCCGGTCGAGATGGTCGCGCCGGACCGGCTGACCCCCGGCACCAGAGCGAGGACCTGCACCAGGCCGACGAGGACCGCGTCCCGCAGCGTGAGCTGCCGCTCCCCACGGGCCTGGGTGGCGACCCGCTCGGCCGCCCACATCACCGCACTCCACACCACCAGCGCCCCGCCCACCACCCACAGGGACCGCAACGGACCGGTGATGAGGTCCTTGCCCAGCAGGCCGGCCACGCCGACCGGGATGCTGCCCAGGATCACGTACCAGCCCATCCGGTGGTCCCGGTGACCGCGCCACTCGGCGTTCACCAGGCCCCGGCACCACGCCGTGATGATCCGCGCGATGTCGCGGGCGAAGTACACGACGACGGCGGCGATCGCGCCCATCTGGATGACGGCGGTGTACGCCGTCACGGCGGGGTCGTCCAGCTCGAGTCCGAGGGCCTTCTCCGCGATCGTCAGGTGTCCGGTGCTGGATACCGGGAGGAACTCGGTGAGGCCTTCGACGATGCCGAGGATGACGGCGTCGAGGTAGTCCATGGCGGGCTGTCTGCCTGTCGTCTCGGGGGCGGGCCGCGCCCAGACTAGGTGCCGTGGCCTGACCGGAACCTGACGACCCGCCCGTCACCTCGGGTGTCCCGCCTCGCGGCCCGGCCCCGGGCACTAAGTTGTCGGCATGCACCAGCGGTCCGTCGGCGCCACCGGCCTCAAGGTGTCCCGACTCGGACTGGGCACGATGACGTGGGGCCGCGACACCGACGAGCACGAGGCCCGCGACTCGCTGATCGCCTTCGCGGAGGCGGGCGGCACGCTGGTGGACACGGCCGCGGGGTACGGCGACGGGGCGTCCGAGGAGCTCATCGGCAGCCTGATCGGCGACGTGGTCGCTCGCGACGAGATCGTGGTCGCCACCAAGGCCGGCATCTCCAGGCGGACGGGCACCCGGGTCACCGACGCGTCCCGCGGCAACCTGCTGGCCACCCTCGACGGTTCCCTCAAGCGGCTCGGGGTCGACCACGTCGACCTGTGGCAGGTGCACACGTGGGTGGACGACGCGCCCATCGAGGAGACCCTGTCGGCGCTGGACACGGCGGTGTCGTCCGGGCGCGCGTCGTACGTCGGGGTCTCGAACTACGCCGGCTGGCAGACCGCCCAGGCGGCCACCTGGCAGCGGGCGGTGCCCGGCCGGACCCCCCTCGCCTCGACCCAGATGGAGTACTCGCTGCTCAACCGGACCGTCGAGGACGAGGTGCTGCCGGCCGCCGGCGCTCTTGGCCTGGGCGTGCTGCCGTGGTCGCCGCTGGGCCGCGGCGTGCTGACCGGCAAGTACCGCGGCGGTACGCCGGCCGACTCGCGGGCCGCGTCCTCGCACTTCGCCGGGTTCGTCAACGCCTACCTCGGCCCTCGCTCGCAGCGGATCGTCGAGGCGGTCGCCAAGGCGGCCGAGGGCCTCGGCTGGAGCCCGCTCGAGGTGGCGCTCGCCTGGGTCCGCGACCGTCCGGGCGTGACCGCACCCATCGTGGGGGCGCGGACCGCCCAGCAGCTTCGAGCCGCGCTGGGCGTGGAGGAGCTCACGCTGCCCGACGAGATCGGGAAGGCGCTGGACGACGTGTCTGCCCCGGGTGCGGCCGAGGGCGGCGAGTGACCGTGTCCCAGGCCCCCGACCGTCAGCTGGAGTGGCCGCTGGCGCGGGGGGTCGAGTGGGAGTTCCAGAGGATCACGTTCGACCGCGACTTCTCACGCTCCGTGGTCGCCAAGGTGCTGGTGGAACGGGCCGAGCACGGCGGGTGGGAGCTCGACCGGGTCCGGATCACCCCGGACGGCACCCGCCGCGTCGTGCTCCGCCGCAGGATCATCCGGATGCGGCCGACGTACGCGCCGCCGACCGCAGGCCCACCGGCCTAGCCGTCAGCAGGACGTCGGAAGCTCCACGGAAGCGCAGCGGTCGTCGCCGGCCCCTCCGTCGCCGCGGTCCCGGCCTCCGCCACCGCGGAGGACGTCGTCGCCGGCCGCGCCCCTGAGCCGGTCGTTGCCGGCGCCGCCGACCAGGAGGGCATCGCCCGCCTGCAGGCCGTTGCAACCCTCGTCGTCGACGGTGAGGCGGTCGTTGCCCGCGCGGCCGCGCAGCACGACCTCGCAGGTGCCCCCGGCGACCACCCACTCGCCCGCGGCACTGCCGAGGAAGCGCAGCCGGTCCCCCTGGAGTGCGGTGAGGTTGAAGCGCTGGAAGGACGTCCACGAAAGCCGGGTCGTCTCGTCCATCAAGGCCTCGCCCGCGACGTTGTCGAAGGTCCAGTCACCGCGGGCGTCCGGGCCCGGCAGCGGTTGGTAGGAGTTCGTGCCGGGGCCGCCGCTGAGCTGCGCGCCGGAGCTGAACCCGTAGGTGACGAGCACGTCGTTGCCGAGGCCCAGCAGCACGACGTCCGAGTTAGGGGCGGTGCTGCTGCCGCTGATCACGTAGTCGTCGCCGCCGTAGGTGAGGATCACGTCCTGGTCGTCGGACGACGTCTGGTTCGTCGACTCCTGGCTCCAGACCCGGTCAGGTCCGTCACCCCCGAAGAACCTGTCGTCACCGAAGCCGAGACTCACGAAGGTCTTCCCCTTGTGCGCGCGAGCGCCGACGAAGTCGTCGCCGGGTCCCGCGTTCACGACCACCGAGCCCGCGCCGGTGATGCAGATCGAGTCGTTGCCGGCTCCGGTGTCGATCCGGGACGCGCCGCCCGTGATGACCACGTCGTCGCCGGCGGTGCCCAGCAAGGTCTGGCCGAACTCACCGGTCGCCATGGTGGGCTCCTGGCCGTTGCACGTGGGCGCTGGGCGCTCGTGCGGGCGCCCGGCCTGTGCCGGGGCGAAGAGGGTCCCGACGAGTGCCAGGACAAGACTCAGGAGCAGCGCGCAGGCAGGTGCGGCCTTGCGTGCCACGAGCGCGTGGCGGCGCGGGGACATGTGTCCGCTTCTCCTGTGCTCTCGGGGTGGAGGTGTCATGGGTTTCGATGCAGGTGCGCGCCCAAATGTTCGCCACCGAGTGACGCCACGGTCGAGACCCTGGTCACATCTGCCTCTCGCATCGCTTCAGGCCTGGTCCAGGAAGCGGTCCAGCACCCGGGAGCCGAAGTGCAGCGCGTCCACCGGTACCCGCTCGTCCACGCCGTGGAAGAGCGCAGTGAAGTCGAGGTCCTCGGGCAGCCGCAGCGGGACGAAGCCGTAGGACCGCAGGCCGAGCTTGGTGAAGTGCTTGGCGTCGGTGCCGCCACTCATCAGATACGGCGCCACCAGGGCGTCGGGGTCCTCCGCGAGCACAGCGCGGGTCATCGCATCGACCAGGTCGCCGTCGTACGGCATCTCCCACGAGGGCTGGTGAGACAGCGCCTCGAGCTCGACGCCCTCACCGCACAGCTCGCGAAGGGTCGTCCAGAACTCGTCCTCGTACCCGGGCAGGAACCGGCCGTCGACGTGGGCCGTCGCCTCGGTCGGGATGACGTTCACCTTGTAACCCGCCTGGAGCATCGTCGGGTTGCAGGTGTTGCGGATGACGGCACCGATCATGCGCGCAGCGTTCCCGAACTCCTCGACCAGTTCCTCGGCGTTCTCGGGAGTCGCCTCGGTGCCCGCGAGCTCGGCGACGGTCGCGAGCAGCGTGCGCATCGTGGGCGTCAGCCGCACGGGCCAGTCGTGGGCGCCGATCCGGGCCACCGCCTGCGCCAACGCCGTGACGGCGTTCTCGTGGTTGACCATCGAGCCGTGGCCGGCGCGGCCTCGGGCGGTCAGCCGGATCCAGGCCATGCCCTTCTCGGCCGCCTCGACGAGGTACAGCCGGCGCCCCCGCACGGTGGTGCTGAACCCGCCCACCTCGCCGATCGCCTCCGTGCAGTGAGCGAGCTCGTCGGCGCGGTTCTCCACGAGTCGCTGGGCGCCCCGGTGACCTCCGGCCTCCTCATCGGCGGTGAAGCAGAGCGTGATCGGTCGCTCGGGCACGGCACCGGCCCGCGCCCGGGCGCGGACCACCGACAGCAGCATCGCGTCGAAGTCCTTCATGTCGACGGCACCGCGTCCCCACACGTGGCCGTCGCGGATCTCGCCCGAGAACGGGTCGACCTGCCAGTCCTCCGCAGCGGCCGGCACGACGTCGAGGTGGCCGTGGAAGAGCAGGCCGTCCTCCCCGCGTGCGGGACCGCCCCAGTGCGCGATGACGTTGGCGCGGCCCGGCTCGGCCTCGTAGATCTCGGCTTCGATGCCGACCTCGTCCAGCAGGGACGCCACGTGCTCGGCGGCCTTCCGCTCGCCCGGGCCGTCCTGGTCGCCGTAGTTCGAGGTGTCGATGCGGATCAGGTCGCGGCAGATGTCGACGACCTCCGCGGCCGGGTCGTAGGAGGTCTGGGAACGGTCTTCCGAGTCGCTCACCATGCGGCCATCCAAGCACCTGCCGAGACCCTTCCGGCGATGCCATGAACGCAGAATCCCTTTGCTACGCTTCCAGCCGCACTCGTCCGGGTGGCGGAATTGGCAGACGCGCTAGCTTGAGGTGCTAGTGCCCGTATTAGGGCGTGGGGGTTCAAGTCCCCCCTCGGACACTCTGCTGGTTGCCCCTCGCTCCGTTCGCGCCACTCGCCCGGCTGTGCACGGCTTCCTCGACACCGTCACGTCGGCTCGCCCAGCAGCGGTGGTCTGGACCAGTCGGCCGCCTCCTGGGATCTCCGAAACGCTCCACGCGTCACACGAGGCACACTTTTCCCGCATGCTTGGCTCCGGAACGGGATGGTGACATGGCGTCGCGAACAGCGCGTGGAAGGTCGGGGATGGCGGACAACCGCGAGGGCGGGTTCGAGGCATCGCCTGCCACCAGGCTGCTCGACGCCCTCGGCCGGGGTGACCTGAACGCCGCCCTGCTGGAGTTCCGCCCGACGACCATCGTCCGCACCGAGGACCGGACCTGGTCGCTGCAGGGCGAGGAGCAGGTGCTGTACGGCCTCGAGGACGCGCTCAACCTGTTCCCCGGGCTCGTCTTCGACTCCCACGCCCGTCACATCGGCCTGGGCCGGGTCATCGAGGAGGCTCGGGTCCGGGACCTGGGTCCGCTCGACGCACTGGACGGTGCCACCGCAGAGGTGGGCGACGCCCCCTCCGACTCCGACGAAACGGACGGGGCCGACGGGGCGACCTCGGCCGCGAACCGGTCGCTCGTGCTCGACCGGGACTTCGGCAAGAGCGAGACCCCGCGGCTCAACATGCCGCTGCGACTGACCGTGGTGCACGACGACCGCGACGTGCACGAGATCATCCTCAGCTTCCCGCGCGCCCTCCTCCGCGCGGCGCTGGGTGAGCACGTCGACCAGCTCGACCTGTCGGTCTCGGAGATCCAGTCGGCCTTCGTGGCGCCTGTCGGCTCGGGCTTCACGACGCACGAGCTCGGCAACAAGCTCCTGCCCAGCCTGGAGTTCGCGCCGCCCCCGCAAGTGCCGGAACCGGAACCGGAACCGGATCCGGAGCCCGCGGCCGTGCCCGTGGTCCAGGACAACCCTCTCCCGCCAACGCCTCCGGCCCCGTTCGTCCTCCAGGAGGAAGACGAGCCGCGGGGCCGCGCCAAGGTCGTCGTGCCGCTGGTCATGCTCCTCGTCGCGGCCATCGCCGGCGGGACGTGGTGGCTGGGTCAGGACAACGAGACACCCGCGGCGAACGCCAAGCCGAACAAGCCGCACAGCTCGACGTCCCAGAAAAAGGACGAGACCAAGCCCACCAAGAAGCCCAGCAGCCCGCAGGCGTCGCCGACGAAGAAGCCGAAGCCCACCAAGACCAACACGCCGGACCTCGTCTTGTCGTCCGACCTCGCGTTCCCCAAGAACAGCGCGGCGCTCTCGGAGGCTGCCAAGGCGAAGATCGCCCAGATCGCGGCGCAGATCAAGAGCGCCAAGCTCAAGGGCACGATCCGCATCGACGGCTACACCGACAACCTCGGCTCCGCGGAGCACGGCGTGACCCTGTCGCAGGACCGCGCGGCGGCGGTGGCGCAGTACCTGCGGTTGAAGCTCGGTGGCTACCAGATCGCCATCTCATCCTTCGGCCACGGCGAGGACGACCCCATCGCCAGCAACGCCACCGAGGCGGGCCGAGAGAAGAACCGCCGCGTCACGATCACGCTGCCGCAACCCACGCCCTAGGTTGGGCCCATGGGGTCCGGCTCGGTCAGGTTCCGCGTCGGCTTCGTGACGGGGGCGACGCCGGACAGGTGGGCCCGGGTCTGGCGCGAGCGCTATCCCCGCGAGCCCCTCGACCTGGTCCCGGTGACCGAGGACGAGCAGGAGCCGCTGCTGCGCGACGGCAGCCTCGACATGGCGCTCGTCCGGCTCCCGGTCGACCGGGCGAGCCTGCACGTGATCACGCTGTACGACGAGGTGCCGGTCGTGGTCGCCTCGCACGAGCACTTCGTAGCCGCCGCGGACGACGTACGCCTGGCCGACCTCGTGGACGAGCAGCTCGTCCGCCCCCACGCGTCGGGCTGGCGCCCGCACGCCGACCAGCTCGCCTGGCCCCCGATGACCGAGCGCGAGGCCGTCGAGACGGTGGCCGCCGGTACCGGCGTGGTCATCCTCCCGAAGTCCGTGGCCCGCCTGCACCACCGCAAGGACGTCGTCCACCGCACCGTCACCGACGCCCCCGAGTCCACTGTCGCTCTGGCGTGGCTGGTCGACCACGACGACGACCGCACCCAGCGCTTCGTGGGCGTCGTCCGGGGCCGGACAGACCGAAGCTCGCGATGACGCCGAACACGACACCGCCCTGACCTGGGGGGAATTGGCCAGGGCGGTGCCTGTTCTGGGGGGAGTGCTCGTGGTGGATCGCCGCGTTCCGCCCTGCACAACGCGTCACCGGCCGGAAGGTCACGCCTTCTAGGCTGGCGCGCATGACCCTGCTCGACCCCGGTGAGCCCGCACGCCTCGCCGGGGCGACAGCGGAGGCCTTCCGGGCGGCGTACGGCGCAGCACCGGCCGTGGTGGCTCGGGCGCCGGGGCGGGTGAACCTGATCGGCGAGCACACCGACTACAACGCCGGCCTGTGCCTGCCTGTCGCGCTCCCGCACGCGACGTACGCCGCGGTGGCGCCGCGCGCGGACCGGCTGGTGCGCCTGCGGAGCGCGCAGACCGACGAGGCGTGGGAGGGCGAGCTCGTCGGCCCGGGCGAGGTCAGCGGATGGGCGAGCTACGCGGCGGGCGTGGTCTGGGCGATGCGCGGGTCCGGCGTCGACGTGCCCGGCCTCGACGTGTGCGTCGACAGCTCCGTCCCCCTGGGCGCGGGGCTGTCGTCCTCGGCCGCCCTGGAGTGCTCGGTCGCCGTGGCCGTAGCGGCGCTGACGGGTCTGCCCGACGACGGGGACACGCGACGGCGCCTGGTGGCGGCGTGCATGCGCGCCGAGACCGAGGTCGCGGGAGCGCCGACCGGCGGCATGGACCAGACGGTGGCGATGTTCGCCCGGCCCGGCGCCGCGCTGCTCATCGACTTCGACGACGGGTCGACCCGGCAGGTACCCCTGGCGCTCGCGGACGCCGGGCTGGCGATCCTGGTGGTCGACACGGGCGTCTCGCACGCCCTCGTCGACGGCGGGTACGCCAGTCGCCGGGCCGACTGCGAGACGGCCGTCAGGCAGCTCGGCGTGCCTTCCCTCCGGGAGGCGAACCTCGAGCAGGTAGCGGACCTGGACGACGAACGCATCCGGCGTCGGGCCCGCCACGTGGTCACCGAGATCGCCCGAGTCACTCAGGCCACCCACGCCATCGCGGCGGGTGACTGGCCGGCCCTGGGCGAGCTGTTCGGCGCGTCGCACGCCTCCATGCGCGACGACTTCGAGATCTCCTGCCCCGAGCTCGACCTCGCCGTGGGTGCCGCGGTGGACGCCGGTGCGGTCGGTGCACGGATGACCGGAGGCGGGTTCGGCGGCTCGGCCGTGGCCCTCGTACCCCGGCGTGCCCTGGAGGAGGTCCGCGACGCGGTCGCCAAGGCCTTCGAGACACAGGGCTTCGGTGCGCCGGCATTCCTGCTCGCGGACCCGTCCTCGGCGGCCGGCCTGGTCACCTCGGCGCCGACGGACGAGTAGGGGTACTCAGACCCGGTCGGGTACGCGAGCGGGCTCCGCGGCGCCGCCGAGCGAGCAGGCTCCTGCCATGCCTACTACCCAGAACGCGAATCCCAAGAACTCCAGCGCCTTCTACATGCAGGCGGTCGTCTCCTTCGGAGTAGCGATGTTCGCCGTCATGGTCGCCGTCTACTACCTGCCCGCCGATCCGTGGATCAAGGCGTTCTTCGCCCTCGCGATCTGCTACCTCGTGACGTCGGCCTTCACGCTCGCCAAGGTCATCCGCGACCGGCAGGAGGATGAGATGGTCTTCAGCCGCCTCGACCAGGCCAGGCTCGAGAAGGCCCTCGCCACTCATGACCCCTACAAGGGCGTCGCGTCCTGACACACTCCCTTCGTGCAGCACTTGCCCGATCCCGCACTGGTGGTCCTCATCGGACCCGCGGGGTCGGGCAAGTCGCATTTCGCCCACCGTCACTACCGCGCCGCGGAGGTCGTCTCGTCCGACGACCTCCGCGGCGTCGTCGGCTCCGGCGCCCATGACCTGGCCGCCACCGACGAGGCGTTCGAGATCCTCGAGCGCGTGGTGGCGGCCCGCCTCTCGCGCGGGCTGACCACCGTCGTCGACACCCTCGGCCTCGACCGCGGCCGCCGCCGGGCGTGGCTCGACGCCGCCCGTGCTGCCGGTCTCCCCGCCGTCGTGGCCGTCGTCGACACCCCTCCCGAGGAGACTCGGCGTCGCAACGCCGACCGTGCCTACGTCGTGCCGGCCACCGCCCTCGCCGCCCAGCTGAAGCGGTTCCGCGAGGTGCGTGACGTCGAGCTGCCCGAGGAGGGTTGGGACGTCGTGCACGTGGTGAGGCCCGACTCCCCCACTGCCTCGTCGGCGCCCGCCCCCGATGCCGCCCCGACCGATGACCGTCGCTCGTCCCAGGGACTGACCGTGATGCTCCAGCTCTCGCGCTTCCCGTGGGGCGAGGATCCGGCCGCTTGGCTGACGTCCATGGCCCTCGCAGCGGACCGGGCCGGATTCGCCGGGCTCGCGGTCATGGACCACCTGATCCAGATCCCGCAGGTCGACCGGGCCTGGGAGCCGATCCCCGAGCCGTGGGTGACCCTCGGGCTGCTGGCCGGCCTCGACACCCGCCTGCGTCTCGGCACGCTCGTCTCGCCGGTGACCTTCCGGCCGGCCGGCATCACCGCCAAGGCTGCGGCCACGCTGGACGCACTGTCGGGCGGTCGCACGTTCGTCGGGGTCGGCGCCGGCTGGTGGGACCGCGAGCACGCGGCGCACGGCCTCCCCTTCCCACCCGCCCGCGAGCGGCTGGACGCGCTGGAGGCGGGCATCGAGACGATGCGAGCGCTGTGGGCGGCGGGTACCAAGGCCTACGACGGCGAGCGGGTCAGCCTCCCCGAGACGACGTCCTACCCGCGGCCGGCCGGCCGGATCCCGGTCATCGTCGGCGGCAGGGGCGAGAGGCGGACCCTGGCCATCGCTGCTCGCCTGGGCGACGCCTGCAACCTGCCGTCGGACGTCGAGCGCCTCGACCACTTGCTCCGCGTGCTGCACGGCCATCTCGACGCGATCGGGCGGCCGCGCGACGAGCTCGAGGTCACCGTGCTCGATCTGCCCGTCGTCGGCCGTGACCGCGACGACGTCTGGGCCCGGGTGGAGAGGTTGCGCGGTCGCACGCCCGCGGCGGCGTACGCCAAGAAGAAGCACGCCGGGACCGTGGCCCAGCAGCGGGAGCGTTACGGCGGGCTGGCCGACCGCGGGGTCGGCACGGTGTTCGTCTCGACGCCTGACCTGAACGGTCCGGACGACGTACTGGCCCTGTCCGGCCTGAACGCCTGACCTACCTGAGCTGGGCGCTGGTCAGGCCGAGGACCCGGCGGGCCACGATCAGCTGCTGGATCTGCTGGGTGCCCTCGAAGATGTCGAGGATCTTGGAGTCTCGGGCCCACTTCTCCAGCAGCTCACCCTCGGCGTACCCGATGCTGCCGCACAGCTCGACGCACGACAGCGTGACGTCGGAGCCGACCCGGCCGGCCTTCGCCTTGGCCATCGAGGCCTCGAGCGAGTTGGGCTTCCCGTTGTCGGCCATCCAGGCCGCCTGGAGCATCAGCAGCCGGGACCCCTCCCAGTCGGCCTCGAGCTGGAGGTACTTCGCGGCGGCGGCCGACTGCACGTGTGCGGGCCGGTCGTAGTCGATCGTCACGCCCGTCCTCTCCAGCAGGTCGCGGGTCAGGTCGAGGGACGCGCGGGCACAGCCGACGGCCATCGCAGCCACGAGCGGGCGGGTGTTGTCGAACGTCGCCATCGCGCCGCCGAACCCGCCCCCCTTTCCGTTGCCAGCGTCCACCTCTGCGGAACCGAGGAGGTTCTCGGCCGGGACGCGGCAGTCCTCGAAGCGGATGGTCGCGGTGTCGGACGCCTTGATGCCCAGCTTGTGCTCGAGCCGCTCGACGCTCATGCCGGGTGTGCCCTTCGGCACCACGAAGCTCTTGATCGCGGCCCGGCCCAGGCTCTTGTCCAGTGTCGCCCAGACGACGACCGCGTCGCAGCGGTCGCCTGAGGTGACGAAGATCTTCTCGCCGTTCAGCACGTACTCGTCGCCGTCGAGGACGGCGGTCGTGGCGATGTTCGCGGAGTCCGAGCCGGTGCCGGGCTCGGTGATCGCCATCGCGGCCCACACGCCGGCGAACCGCTCCTGCTGCTCCGGGCTCGCGACGGACGCGATCGCGGAGTTGCCGAGCCCCTGGCGGGGCAGCGAGAGCAACAGCCCGACGTCGCCCCAGCACATCTCGGCGATGCCGAGCACGGAGGCGAGGTTGGTGCCGTTCTTGACCTTTCCCTGGTCCTTCTCGGTGTCGTCCCGCTTGACGCCGGCGGCGCCGGCCCCGTTGCTCGCGCCGGACTCGGAGAGCCCGTCGATCATCGCGGCGAGGAGGTCGAGCTCCTGGGGGTACTCGTGCTCCGCGGCGTCGTACTTGCGGCTGATCGGCCGCAGCATGTTCATCGCCACCTGGTGCGCCTGGTCGCGCAGCGGGACGAGCCTCTTCGGGTCGTCGAGGTTGAGCGTCACACCAACACACCGCCTTCCATCACGCCGATGGCCCTGAGGTCGCGGTACCACCGCTCGACCGGATGCTCCTTGACGAAGCCGTGGCCGCCGAGCAGCTGCACGCCGTCGAGGCCGATCCTCATGCCCTTGCTCGCGCACAGCTGCCGGGCCAGCCCGATTTCGCGGCTCGCGTCCTTGCCGGCGGCCACGCGCCCAGCGGCCTTGTAGGTCAGCAGCCGCATCGCCTGCAGCTCGATGGCGATGTCGGCGACCATGAACGCCACCGACTGGCGATGGGCGACGGGCTCGCCGAAAGCCTCGCGCTCCTTGACGTACGGCGTCACGTAGTCGAGCACGGCCTGCCCGGTGCCGACGGCCAGCGCACACCAGGCCAGGCGGGACAGCCGCACGCACTCGGCGTACGTCGTGCCGTCGTCGCTGCCCAGCAGCGCATGGGTCGGGACGGTCACGGCCTTCAGGACGACCCTGGTGAGCGACGCGGCGCGGACGCCCATCGCGGGATCGGCCTCGAGGCTCAGCCCGCCGGAGCCCGCCTCCACCAGGAACAGGGCGTTCGCCCCGGTGTCGAGCCGGGCGCCGATCACGAACAGCTCGGCGTCGGCGCCGCGGGGCACCAGGGACTTGACGCCGTCGAGGACGTACCCGTCGTCGGTACGCGTCGCGACGGTCGCGGGCTCGAGCGCGTCGAAGAGGACCGCGGGCTCGGTGAGGGCCAGCGCAGCGGCCGGCGGCTGGTCTCCCGTGAAGGCCGGGAGGTACGTCGCCTGCTGCTCGTCGTCCCCCCACAGCGCGATCGCGGTGGCGACGGAGCCGGGGGCGAGCGCGGCGACCGCGATGCCGAGGTCGCCCTTCGCGAGCGCCTCGGCGACCAGGACGCCGGCCGTCGCGGTGCGCTCCTCGGACAGGCCGCCGAGCGACTCGGGTACGCCGAGGATCGGGAGGCCGATCTCGTTGCCGGCCCGCAGCACCTCGGCGGGAGTCGCGCAGGCGGCATCCGCATCGGCGGCGGCCGGACGAACCACCTCGGTCGCCAGCTCGGTGACGACGTCGACGAGCAGCTGCTCGTCCTCGGTCGGGGTGAGGTCGAAGACGCCCCTTGCTTGCGCGGGACCGGGCCGGGTGCCCGCCCTGCCCCGCTTGCCGGCGCCGGCGAACGCGCGGCCGGCGGTGGTGGCCGTACGGAAGCCGCTGCGGGTGACGGTGAAGACCGCCCTCTCGGCCTGCCTGCGGATGCCGAGGCGGTCGAGAAGGCTGCTCTGGGCGAGCTTGTTCATGGCGGCGACGGCATAGCCGATCGGGTCGCGGGACTCGCGGGAGGCCACGCCGTACCTGTTGGGGGCGGACATGGGCCAACTGTAACTCTCAGTTACACTTTCGCCGGGGGTCGGCACGCGTGTGTCTGCTCACACGTGCTGGGGGGCCGTTGGGGCTGCCGCGTGTCGGCCTCACTAGGGTCTGGCGCCATGACGAGCGACGTCCCGAACGCGCCGTACGGCCGCCTGCCCGAGGGCGGCACCGTCCGTCCGATCACCCGGTGGGGCACTCCCGTCATGCACCGGCAGCAGGCCGACGTGACGGAGTACGACGCGCAGCTGCACACCCTCGTCGCCGACATGGTGGCGACGATGCACGCCGCCGACGGCGTGGGGCTCGCGGCCTGCCAGATCGGGGTGGACCTGCGGGTCTTCGTCTTCGACTGCCCGGACTCCAGCGGCGACCGCACCGTCGGGGTGGTGTGCAACCCGGTCGTCCGGCTGCCGGAGGGCAAGGACCGCCAGCTCGACGAGGCCGAGGAGGGCTGCCTGTCCTACCCGGGCGCGTACGTCGACTGCGCCCGTCCGGACTCCGCTCTGGTGACGGGGTACGGGATCGACGGATCGCCCGTCACCTTCGACGGCGACGGTCTGCTCGCCCGCTGCCTCCAGCACGAGACCGACCACACCCTCGGCACCGTGTTCGCCGACCGGCTCTCGAGCAAGCTCCAGAAGAAGCTGCGCAAGGCCCAGGAGAAGGTCGCCGACGACTTCCCGCCGGGTTGGCCCGCCGACGCGTAGGCGGCGGTCGGCCGGGCGCGCGCGGTTTCATCAAGGTATGCAGGTGAGTCCGCACTTCCTCAGCCGTGCAGTGCCGGGGAAGTGACGGTTCGCCTGCATACCTTGATGAAACCGACGACGCCGACCCCCTAGCCTCGGAGCCGTGCCGAGTCCCCGCATCCGCATCGTTCACCTCAGTCAGCCGACGCACGCCGCGATCGCGGCCGGCGACCTGGAGGAGGCGAACCGCCTCTCCCCCGTACCCCTGCGGCCGATCTTCGTCACCGAGGCGTTCCTGTCGACGTTCGCGCGGAGGGCCACCCAGCTGCTCGAGCATCCCGAGGACGAGCCGTGGGTCACCGGTGTCATCTGGGACGAGGACCTGGGTGTCGCCGTCGGGGCGGCGGGCTTCCACGGCTCGCCGGATGCCGACGGGATGGTCGAGATCGGGTACACCGTCGACCCCGAGTACCGTCGGCGCGGCTACGCCCGCGCGGCCTTCCGGGAGCTGCTCGACCGGGCCGTCGCCGACCCGAGCGTGAAGGTCTTCCGCACGAGCATCTCCCCCGACAACGAGCCGTCGCTCGGCCTGTCGGAGTCGTTCGGGCTGGTCCGGAACGGCGAGCAGTGGGACGAGGAGGACGGGTTGGAGTGGATCTTCGAGATCCCTACCGACGCCCCTGCCGTCGACTCGTGACGTAGCAGGCGACGGCGGTGGCGGCGGCGACGTTGAGGGAGTCGATGCCGGGCGCCATCGGGATGGTGGCGCGGCGGTCAGCGGAGCGCTCCCAGTGTGAGGACAGTCCGTGCCCCTCGCCGCCGAGGACCAGGGCGACCTTGCCGAGGCCGCGGACCGCGTCCTCGACGTCGACCGCGTCGGGAGCGAGCGTGAGCGCAACGGTCGTGAAGCCCGCCTCGGACAGCGAGGGCAGGGCCGCCTCCCAGGAGGGCAGCCGGGTCCACGGCAGCGTGAAGACCGCACCCATGCCGACCTTGATGGACCGGCGGTACAACGGGTCGGCGCATCGCGGCGACAGCAGTACGGCGTCGAAGCCGAGGGCCGCGCCGCTCCGGAAGATCGCCCCGACGTTGGTGTGGTCGACGACGTCTTCGAGGACCAGCACCGACCGTGCGCGCTCGAGGACCGAGGCGACCGATGGCAGCGGCGTACGACGTAGTGAGGCGAGCGCACCGCGGTGCACGTGGAAGCCGGTGACCTGCTCGGCCAGCGCCTCGGACACGACATAACAGGGCGCGTCGGACCGGTCGAGGACGTCGGCGAGGCCGTCGAGCCAGCGCGGCGCCATCAGGAACGAGCGCGGCGAGAAGCCGGCCTCGACGGCGCGTCGTACGACCTTCTCCCCCTCGGCCAGGAAGAGCCCGTGCTCGGCCTCGAGGTGCCTGCGCAGGGAGACGTCCCGCAGATCGCGGTAGTCGGCCAGCCGCGAGTCGGCAGGGTCGGAGATCTCGATCAGGTCAGCCATGGTCTCGACACCGCCTCGCCTAGCGGCTCGGCGGGCTCGACCACCGATGTTCGGGATGCGCCACGCGAACCACCTCGCCGACCACGATGATCGCCGGCGCCCGGACCGCGCGAGCGGTGATGTCCGCGCCCAGCACGCCGAGCGTCGACAGCACGGTCCGCTCGGCGGTCATGGTGCCGTCGCAGACGACGGCCACCGGCGTGTGCGGGTCGCGGCCGCCGGCCACGAGGACATCGGCGATGGCGCCCGCGTTCTCCACGGCCATCATCAGCACCACGGTGCCGGTCAGCCGGGCCACGGCGGACCAGTCGACCAGCGAGCCCTCGTGGCCGGGCGGCAGGTGCCCCGAGACGACGGTGAAGTCGTGGGCGACGCCGCGGTGGGTGACGGGGATGCCGGCCACGGCGGGTACGGCGATGGGGCTGGTCAGCCCCGGGATCACGGTGACCGGTACGCCGGCCGCGCGGCAGGCGAGCACCTCCTCGTACCCGCGGCCGAACACGAAGCTGTCGCCACCCTTGAACCGCACCACCCGCTTGCCCTGGAGCGCTCGCGACACGATCACGTCGTTGATCGCCTCCTGGGCGGTGAAGCGGCCCCGCGGGATCTTGGCCACGTCGATCAGCTCGGTCGTCGACGGGAGCTCACCCAGCAGGTCGCGCGGCGCGAGCCGGTCCGCGACCACGACGTCGGCCTCCATCAGGGCCTTGCGGCCGGCGACCGTCATCAGCTCGGGGTCGCCGGGACCACCGCCGACCAGGACCACGCCGGGCCTCCTGTCGCGGTGGTGCGGCGCGGCGATCGTGCCCTCGCGGAGTCCCTCGAGGATCTCGTCGCGCACCGCGGCCGAACGTCGCGGATCGCGGTCACCCAGCTCGTTGCTCAGCACCGCGACGGTCACACCCGAAGAGCGCCCGACGGCAGGCGTCCAGGCCGTCGCGGCCGTCGCATCGTCCGCGCGGACGCAGAAGATCCGCCGCTGCTCCGCGGCCGAGCTCACCGCGGCATTGGCGGTGGTGTCGTTGGTCGCCGCGACGACGTACCACGCCTCGTCGAGGTCCGCCGCCTCGAAGCGGCGTCGCTCCCAGACGACCTCGCCCGCGTCGGCGAGCGCCTCGATGGCCGGCGTCGCCTCGGGCGAGACCACCGTGACAAGGGCTCCGGCGGCCAGCATGCCGGGCACCCGGCGCTGGGCGACGTGACCGCCGCCGACCATCACCACGCGCCGGCCGGCAAGCCGCAGGCCGGAGGGGTACGGCGGGTGGTGGTCCATCGGGACATCGTCGCCCATGGCGTGATGTACGTGGATCCCTGCGGGGGTTTCGAGACGGCGCTGACGCGCCTCCTCAACCAACGACAGCGACGGCGCTGACGCGCCTCCTCAACCAACGACAGCGACGGCGCTGACGCGCCTCCTCAACCAACGACAGCGACGGCGCTGACGCGGCCTCCTCGACCAACCGAAGAGCCACCGGGGAGATGCGACTAGGTTGAGCCGCGTGAGCCTCGATCGTCCCGTCACCCCGAACCCCTATCAGCTCCTGCCGGCCGCCGACTCCTTCCACGTCGGCAGCGACGACGTCACCGACGGCGCGCCGCTCAAGGACGAGCAGCTGGGCGACCAGGTCCACCGCTACTTCTTCGCGGTGCACGCGGTGGGTGAGGACGCGCTCGGCGTCGACGCCGACGCGACGCCGGCCGTGGTGTCGTTCAACCTCGCGTTCAAAACGCTGGGCCGGGCCATCGTGCACGGCACCTACCAGCACTGACCGACCAGAGACAGGCCGAGCGTGACCGCGCTGTACCTCTCGGTGGCGAGGCGCGCGTTCCGTCGCTACTCGACGTACCCGGCGGCGACGCTGGCCGGCATCTTCACCAACTGCGTCTTCGGCGTGATCCTCTGCTACGTCTACCTCGCCCTGTGGGACGTCAAGCCGCACGCGGGTGGGTACGACGCCACCGACGCCGTCACCTATGTGTGGCTCGGCCAAGCCATGTTGATGACGGTCATGGTCTTCGGCGGAGGCGCGACCACCGATCTCGCCGACCGGATCCGCACCGGCGATGTCGCCATCGACCTCTACCGGCCGGTGCCCCTGATCGGCTGGTACGTCGCCCAGGACCTCGGCCGGGCGGCCTACCACCTGCTGGCCCGTGGCGTGGCTCCGACGGCGGTCGGGGCGCTGCTGTTCGACATCCGCTTCCCGGGCGGCGTTGCGGCCTGGGCCGGAGCGTTGGCCAGCGTCCCACTGGCGGTGCTGGTGAGCTTCGCCGTCCGGTTCCTGGTGGCGAGCACGGCGTTCTGGCTGCTCGACGCGACGGGTCCGGCCACCATCGCGTTCACCCTGACGGTGTTCTTCAGCGGCTTCACGGTCCCGCTCGTGATCTTCCCGGGCTGGACCCGTGACGTGGTGCTGGCGCTGCCCTGGGCGGCGTACCTCCAGGTGACCGCCGACATCTGGCTGGGCAAGCGAGCGGGGTGGGACCTCATCGGTGGCCTGGCCCTGCAGCTCGGCTGGGTCGCCGTGCTGTTCGGCCTCTGCTGGTGGGTGCTGGGCCGGGCCACGCGCAAGGTGGTGGTCCAGGGTGGCTGAGACAACGACCGGCGCGATCGGCACCAACCTCCGCGGCTACAAGGACATCGCGGTCATGTGGACCCGCGCGGCGATGGCCTATCCCGCCTCGTTCTGGATGATGTCGTTCAGCGGCTTCGCGATCGGTGTGCTGGACTTCATCGGCATCTGGATCATGTTCCACACCATCGACTCGCTCGGAGGGTGGGACCTCAAGGAGATCGCCTTCCTCTACGGCGGCACCGGGATCGGGCTGGCGATGGCCGACCTGGTCGTGGGACGGGTCGAGAGGTTGGGCCAGCTGATCCGCACGGGCCGTCTCGACGCGATGCTGCTCAAGCCCTTGCCGTTGCTCACCCAGGTCTGCGCCGACGAGTTCGCCCTCCGGCGGTTCGCCCGCGTCTCCCAGGCGATCGTCGTGCTCGGTGTCGCCTGCGCCTTCGTCTCGTGGACGCCGTCGAAAGTGCTGGTGACGGCTTCCATGGTGGCCTCGTCGTCGTTGATCTTCTTCGCGGTGTTCATCGGGTTCGCGTGCATCCAGTTCTGGACCATCGACGCCAACGAGGTGGCCAATGCGTTCACCTACGGCGGCAACACGGTCACGCAGTACCCCTTGACGGTCTACCCCCGCGAGGTCGTGACCGGGCTGACCGTTCTCATCCCTTTGGCGTTCGTGAACTGGTACCCCGCCCTGTACGTCCTGGGCAAACCCGATCCGTACGGCTTTCCCGACTGGCTGCGCTTCGCGTCGCCGGCCGTCGCCGTCGTGCTGATGGCCCTGGCCCTGCTGGTGTGGCGCGCCGGCGTCCGCCACTACTCGTCGACGGGAAGCTGATGGCACTGATCGAGGTCCACGACCTGGAACGCCGGTTCGCGATCCGGCGACGCACCGGCCGCTTCACCCGCTCCCGCGAGGAGGTGCTCGCGGTGCGCGACCTGAACTTCGCGATCGAGGCGGGCGAGATGGTCGGGTACATCGGGCCCAACGGCGCCGGCAAGTCGACGACCATCAAGATGCTCACCGGCATCCTGGTTCCGTCCAGCGGGAGGCTCACCGTCGCGGGGCTGGACCCGAGCCGCCAGCGCACCGACCTGGCGCGCCGGATCGGCGTCGTCTTCGGCCAGCGCACGACCCTGTGGTGGGACCTGCCGTTGCGCGACTCGTTCGCCGTTCTGCAGAAGATCTACCGGACCGATCCCGACCGGCACCGTTCCAACCTGGCCGAGTACGTCGAGCTGCTCGACCTCGGTGGCCTGCTCGACACCCCCGTTCGCCAGCTCAGCCTCGGCCAGCGGATGCGCGGCGACATCGTGGCGGCACTCCTGCACGACCCCGAGATCTTGTTCCTGGACGAGCCGACCATCGGCCTCGACGTGATCAGCAAGGGCCGGCTGCGCGAGTTCCTGCGAACGCTCAACGCCACCCGCGGCACCACGCTGGTCCTCACCACCCACGACCTCCAGGACATCGAGGCGCTCTGCGACCGGGTGATCGTGATCGACCACGGCACCGCGGTCTTCGACGGGGAGCTCGCCGGCCTCCACGCGCAGGGCGGCTCGACCCGCACGCTGGTGGTGGACCTCGTCGACGAGGGGCCGCCGATCTCGGTGCCGGGCGCGACCACGCGCAAGATCGAGGGACCGCGCCAGTGGCTGTCCTTCCCGACCGACGCGAGTGCCGCGCCGATCGTGGCCGCCGTCGCCGCGGCGTACGACGTCGCCGACCTCTCCATCCAGGAGCCGGACATCGCGGATGTGATCCGGGAGCTGTACTCGCGCTGAGTGGGCCGGGTTAGGTTCGTCGGGTGGACGCGGGACGCCGAACAGCACGTCGACCGGGTCGCCCATCTCGTCGGTGAGGTCGACGATCTCGGTGTCGAAGACGACGAGGCACCGGAATGCCGGCCCGGCAAGGTCGACGCTCACCTGGTACGGCGTCTTCCCGCTCCCCTGGCACTTGCCCCAGAGGAGCATCTCGGTGCTCCCGGTGTCGGACCAGACGGCCGGGTTGGTCAGCCTTCGGGCAGCCGTCACCGAGGAGTCGTCCGGCGCGAGCTTGACCACCTGCGCCTCGGTCCAGCGAGCCATGGCTGGTCCATCCAAACATCCTCATCCGACGCGCGCGGTGAGCTGGCCACCGTTTGCCCGGCCCGAACGGTGGCTCACCCACCGCAGCCCCCGGGCCGGCCGACCCAACGGTGAGCTGGCCACCGTTTGCCCGGCCCGAACGGTGGCTAACCCACCGCAACCCCGGGCCGCCGGCTCGACCTCCGAGGGGGGTCAGGCGAGGGGGGCCTTGAGGGTCGCGGTGATGGAGAGGCGCTCGCCCGCCAGGTCCACCTCGAAGCCGCCCTCGGCCAGCCAGCCGGCGGTCACGGGTTCGTCGCGGCGTACGTAGGCGAGGCCGACGCTGGCGCCGACGGTGGCGCCGTACGCCGCGCTGGTGACCAGGCCGACCGGCTCGCCGTTGCGCAGGACGAGCTCACCACCCCACAGCATCGCGTCCGGGTCGCCGACGACGAAGGAGACCAGGCGCCGACGTGGGCCGGCCTCCTTCAGGCGGTCCCGGTGCGCGGCCAGGGCGCTCCGGCCGAGGAAGTCCTTGTCGCCTGCCAGAGCGGTGGCGAAGACAAGACCCGCCTCGACCGGCGTGTAGTCCGGCGTCAGCTCACGCCCGAAGGCGCGGAAGCCCTTCTCCAGGCGCAGCGACTCGATCGCGGAGTACCCGGCGTCGCGCAGCCCCAGGTCGGCGCCGTGCTCGTGGAGCGCGTCGAGGACGGTGAGTGCCGCGTCGTACGGGACGAGCAGCTCCCAGCCGAGCTCGCCGACGTAGGTCATCCGGTTCGCCCAGACCTCGGCACCCGCGACTTCGATCGACCGGCCGGTCGCGAACGCGAACGCCTCGTCGCCGAGATCGGAGTCGGTCATCCGGCTGAGGAGCTCCCGCGACCGCGGGCCCATCACACCCAGGACGGCGAGCTCCTCGGTCCGGTCGACGACGGTCACGCCGGCGCCGGGCCGCACGTGCGCGTCGAGCCACGCCAGGTCACGGACGGTGGTGGCGGCGCTGGAGACGACGACGTACGCCGTCTCGGACGTCCGCGTCACGGTCACGTCCGACTCGTAGGAGCCCCGCTCGTTGAGCCACGGCGTGTAGACCACGTGACCGACCGGCACGTCGACGTCGTTCGCGCACACCCACTGCAGCGTGGCGAGTGCATCCGAACCGCGCACGACGTACTTGCTGAACGACGTCTGGTCGAACACCGCCACAGCCGTCCGGCAGGCGACCTGCTCGGCCGCACTGTGCTCGAGCCAGTCCGGCTTGCCCCAGCGGTAGTCCAGGGGCGGACCGAAGTACAGCGGGCGCTCCCAGCCGTTGCGGGTGCCGAAGGTCGCGCCGGACTCCTTCAGCCGCTCGTGCAGAGGTGAGAGGCGTACGTCGCGGGCCGTCTCGGGCTCGCGGTTCGGCCAGGGCACGGCGTAGTGCAGGCCGAGGATCTCGCCCACCCTGCTCCGCAGCCACGCCTCGTCCGCGGCGTACGGGCCGAACCGCCGTACGTCGACGCCGGTCAGGTCCATCGACGCGGCGCCCTCGACGATCCACTCGGCCAGCGCACGCCCGGCGCCGCCGGCCGAGGCGATCCCGACGGAGTTGAAGCCGGCACCGACGAAGTACCCCGCCAGCCCGGGAGCCTCCCCCAGCAGGAACTGGTTGTCCGGGGTGAAGCTCTCCGGGCCGTTGTAGAACTTGCGGATGCCCGTCTCGGCGAGCTCCGGGATCCGGGTCAGGGCGTTGTCCATCAGGATCGAGAAGTGCTCCCAGTCCTCGTCGAGGAGCTGGAACTCGAACGGGTACGGGATCTCGGACGGCGACACCCACGGCTTGGCGACCGGCTCGAAGCCGCCCACCACCAGTCCGCCGACCTCCTCCTTGAAGTAGGTGTAGCCGTCGGGGTCGCGCAGGATCGGCAGGTCGGCGTGTAACCCGTCGAGCTGGTCGGTGACGACGTAGAAGTGCTCGGCTGAGTGCAGCGGGACGGTCACGCCGACCTGGTCGCCGAGCGCCTTGGCCCATTGGCCGGCGCAGTTGACCACGACCTCGGTCTCGATGTCGCCGGCGTCGGTGCGTACGCCGGTGACGCGGCGTCCGCGCCCCGACGACTTGTCTGCCTCGACGACGTCGACGCCGAGCACTCGTACCCTCTCGTGGATCCGTACGCCGCCGTTCCGGGCGCCCTTCGCCAGGGCCAGGGTGAGGTCGGTGGGGTTCGCGCGACCGTCCTCCGGGAGCCAGATCGCGCCGAGCAGGTCGTCGGTGGCGATGACCGGCCACTTCTCCTGGGCCTGCTCCGGGGTCAGCATCTCGGCCTCCAGGTCGAAGGCCGCCGCGGTCGCGACGGTACGCCGGAGCTGGACCATCCGGTCCTCGGTGCGGGCCACGATCAAGCCGCCGCACTGGCGATACCCCGTGGACAGGCCGGTCTCCGCCTCGAGGCCGGCGTACAGCTCGGAGGAGTACTGCACCAGACGGGTCCCGCTCTCGCTGGCTCGCAGCAGGCCGACCAGACCGGCCGCGTGCCAGGTGGTGCCGCACGAGAGCGTGCCCTGCTCCAGGAGGACGACGTCGGTCCAACCGAGCTTGGCGAGGTGGTACGCAGTGGAGCAGCCGATCACGCCGCCGCCGATGATGACGACCTGCGCGCGGGACGGGAGTCCGGTCATCGGTTCTCTTCGGTGGTTGAGGTGCGAGGAGCGCCAGCGACGAGCCTCGAAACCACTCGACGCTTGACGTGGTGGTTTCGAGGCTCAGGCCTTGACGGCCTTTGCCTTGACGGCCTTCTCACCTCAACCACCGAGAGCCACCCTGTCGAGCAGGGCGTCGAACCCGTCGGAGGTGAAGCGCCGGGCCGCCTTCTCGAACCGCTCCATCCCCCAGCTGTGGAAGTCGAAGTCCATCGCGCTGGTGGCCGACTGGATGAAACCCCAGAGGGACCAGCCGTACTCCGAGCACAGCGCCTGGAGCTCGACACGGGCCCGGAAGGTGGGGTCGTGGTGGCCGCGCTGCCACGCGTCGACCAGCTCGTCGGTCTGCTCGGTGGTGAGGTCGCACTCGGTCGAGGTGTTGCCCAGCTCGAAGGCGGGGTCGTTGTTGCCGGAGTACTCGTAGTCGATGAGCCAGACCCGCTCGCCGTCGTCGATGTAGTTGCCGGCGAGCAGGTCGTTGTTGCACGGGACCGCGACCGCCGGGCGGACGGCGAGGGCGCGTTGTACCCGCTCCCACTGCGGAGCGAAGTCGTCGTAGCCGTCGGACAGCGTGAAGCCGCGCTCCCGGACCAGGGCGAGGTACGCCGCCTGGCGTGCGAACATGTCGAAGTCGTTCACGAACCGTGGCCCGGCCTGGAGACGGCGTACGGCGTCCGCGCACCGGCCCAGCACGCCCGGCCCGCCGATCGTCTCGTTGGTGAGCGCACGGCCGACCAGGAACGTGATCACGAGCATGCCGAGGTCGGGCCGGTAGTCGACCACCTGCGCGCCGACTCCAGCCGTGGCAGCCGCCCGGGTGTTCGCGTGCTCCGCGTCCCGGTCGATGCCCAGCAGGCCGGGGTCGCTGGCGCTGAGCCTGACGACGTAGTCCCCGGAGCCCGTCGTGACACGCAGGTTCCGGTTGGTCAACCCGCCCGGCAGGTCCGCGACTGATCTCGGACCTGCCAGGGCGGGGACCTGGTCGAGAAGCTGCTCGAGCTCGATGTCAGTCCTCGAACGCCTTGACGACCGCTTCGTCGATGGTGTGCTTCGGCCCGGTGAACCAGTGCTTGGCCGATACCTGCCACCAGATGGCCAGGATGAGGAGCGTTCCCAGCGTGAGCACCGGCGCATAGTTGACGCTGGACCACGAGAAGTCGTCGCTGAACGGCACACCGGCCGGCGTGAACGGCAGGATGAAGTAGACGCTGATGATCGCGATCTCGACGACGGCGATGGGGTTCATCCACTTGTACTTCGGCCCGTTGGTCCAGGAGCCCTCCTCGAACGCGTCACCCATCCGCCAGCGCAGGTAGATCGGGATGAGGAAGGCGAGGTAGAGACCGATCACGGCGACCGAGACCACGGCGAAGAAGGCGATCGGGACGCCACCGATGCTCTTGAGCGCCGGCAGGGTGATGATGACGCCGATCACCGCCACGAAGACGACCGCGTTCGCGGGAATGCGCGTGCGAGGGTTGACCTTGGAGAGCCAGCGCGAGCCCGGGATGGCGCCGTCGCGGCTGAAGGCGAAGGTCATCCGGGACGCGCTGGTCAGGCATGCGGTCGTGCAGAAGAGCTGCCCGGCCGTGGAGATCATCAGGATCAAGAAGTGCCATCCCTCGGGGAGCGCCTGCCCGAAGATGACGTCGACCGCGCCGAAGCCCTCACTCACGCCCTCGGGGTCCTGGACCGCGAACAGGAACGCCAGCAGCAGGAGGTAGCCGCCGACCGCGGAGTAGAAGATCGAGCGCCAGATCCCCTTGGCAGCCCCCTCGGCGGCCCCTTGGGTCTCTTCGGAGAGGTGCGCCGAGGCGTCGAAGCCGGTGATCGTGTACTGCGTCAGCAGGAAGCCCAGCGGGAGGACGAGGAACCAGTAGAAGCCACTGCTGAACCCGGAGTTGTTGATGCGTTCGGTGAAGACGAAGTCCATGCTCTGGTGCGTGTCCGGCACGATGATGAGGACGAGGATGACGATGGTCGCACCGGCCACGTGCCACCACACCGAGATGTTGTTCACGATCGCCAGCAGGTGACCGCTGAAGATGTTGGCCAGAGCCGCCAGCGCGAGGATCGCCACGAACCAGATGAACACGCGCGTCAGCGAGTAGGAGTCGGCGTACCCGGTGCTGATGGTGCTCAACGTCAGGTCCATGAAGGTGGCCGCGCCGTAGGCGACCGACGCGGTCACGGCGAGCAGTCCGATCAGGTTCAGCCACCCGGTGAAGAAGCCGGCAGCCGGACCGCCCAGCTTGGAGGCCCACCAGTAGATGCCCCCGGAGGTGGGGTAGGCAGACACGAGCTCGCTGAGGGTGAAACCGATGATGAGGATGAACGCCGAGATGATCGGCCAGCCCCACGAGATCGCGACGGGACCACCGTTGTTCCAGGCCTGGCCGAACGTCGTGAAGCAGCCGGCCAGGATCGAGATGATCGAGAACGAGATCGCGAAGTTCGAGAAGCCGGACCAGGACCTGGACAGCTCCTGTCGGTAGCCGAGCCGGGCGAGGTGCTTCTCGTCCTCGGTCAGCTCGCGTTCGGGGAGGTCTGTTGCTTCGGGCATCGGGCACCTTCTGTTCGACGGACCATGCGATTGGCCGAGACAGATCGGAGGCTAGACCTGCGTTCGTTCGGTTGTGAAGATGCGCGCCGGAAAATTGGTATGAAATCCGACCATTACCCCCTGGTAGCGACGTCTGGCGTGGTGCGAGACTCCATCCGTGCTGCCCTCGCCGGACCCTGTCGTCGGAACGGGTCACGACCTGACCGACGCCGTGCTGCGTCCGGCCCGCGGCTACCACGCCTTCGAGGCCTGCGTGGAGCAGCTGGCGACCACTATCCGGCTCGGGGTCTACCCGCTCGGCAGCACCCTGCCGTCGGAGCGCGAGCTCGCCGGGCGCCTCAACGTCTCCCGCTCCACGCTGCGCGAGGCGATGGCCGCGCTGCGCGAGGCCGGCCTCGTCGAGACCAAGCGCGGCCGTGGTGGCGGCACCGTCGTGACGCTCAAGCCGCGTACGCCCTCCGCGCGCGCCGCCGCCCGGCTCACCGAGGAGCGCCGGCGGGAGTGGCTGGACTCGCTGGTCTTCCGCCGGATCGTCGAGCCGGGGGCCGCGAGCCTCGCGGCGAGGGCCGACCTCGACGCCGCGTCGCTCGCCCAGCTCGACGAGGCGCACGAAGCGGTGGCCCAGGCGCGCCGGCCCGCTCAGCACCGGCAGGCCGACTCGCGTTTCCACCTGACGGTCGCCGCCCTGACCGGCTCCCCGAGGCTGGTCGAGGCCGTCACGTCCGTGCAGGCCACGATGCACGAGATGCTGCTGGCCATCCCGGTGCTGGACACCAACATCGCGCACTCCGACCGTCAGCACGCCGCCCTGGTGCGGGCCATCCGCCGAGGCAACCACGACCGCGCCCGGGCGGTCATGGAGGAACACTGCGACGACACCGCCGCGCTGCTGCGCGGCCTGCTGGGCTGACCATCGGCTCGAGAGGACTCCCATGACGCCACCAGCTCCGTCCAAGGCTCTTGCCAACGACCGCTATCTCACCCTCGAGCGGCTGCGCGTGATGATCGAGGAGGGCGACATCGACACGGTCGTGATGGCCTTCACCGACATGCAGGGGCGGCTGCAGGGCAAGCGGCTGCACGGCCGCTACTTCCTCGACGTCGCGCTCGAGCACGGCACCGAGGGCTGCAACTACCTGCTCGCCGTGGACATCGACATGAACACCGTCTCCGGCTACGCGATGTCCTCGTGGGAGAAGGGCTACGGCGACATGGAGTTCGTCCCCGACTGGGCGACGCTGCGTCTGCTCACCCACCTGCCCGCGACCGCGATGGTCCAGTGCGACCTGGTCTGGCTGGACCACGCGCCGGTTCCGCAGTCGCCTCGGACGATGCTGAAGACCCAGCTCGACCGGGTCGCCGAGAAGGGCATGGTGGCCCTCTCCGGCACCGAGCTGGAGTTCATCGCCTTCGACACGACGTACGAGGACGCGCACGACCTCGGCTGGCGCGACCTGCTGCCCGTCAACCAGTACAACGTCGACTACTCGATCCTCGGCACGACCCGGGTCGAGCCGCTGCTGCGCGACATCCGCAACCACATGTACGCCGCGGGACTGGACGTCGAGGGTGCGAAGGGCGAGTGCAACTTCGGCCAGCACGAGATCGGCTTCCTGTACGCCGACGCGCTGGCCACGGCCGACAACCACAGCGTCTACAAGACCGCGGCCAAGGAGATCGCGGCCCAACGCGGGCAGTCCCTCACGTTCATGGCGAAGTACAACCAGCGCGAGGGAAACTCCTGCCACATCCACCTGTCGCTGCGCGGCGACAACGGCGACGTCGTGTTCTGGGACCCAGACCAGGATGGCAAGGGCGGCAGGACGGCGCTCTACGACCACTTCATTGCCGGCGTGCTGGCGACGCTGCGCGACTTCACCCTCCTCTACGCGCCGAACATCAACTCCTACAAACGGTTCGCCGCCGGCTCCTTCGCGCCGACGGCCGTCGCGTGGGGCCTCGACAACCGCACCTGCGCGGTCCGGTTGGTCGGGCACGGACCGAGCGCGCGGATGGAGAACCGCCTGCCCGGCGGCGACGTCAACCCGTACCTCGCCCTGGCCGGGATGCTGGCCGGCGGCCTGCACGGCATCGAGAACGAGCTGCCCCTCGAGGACGAGCTGGTCGGCAACGCCTACGACTCCGACAAGCCGCACGTGCCGCACACCCTGCAAGCCGCCCGCGAGCTGTTCCACGACTCGGCCCTGGCGCGGGCGGCGTTCGGCGACGACGTCGTCGACCACTACGTCAACATGGCTGACGTCGAGCTCGCCGCCTTCGACGCCCACGTCACCGACTGGGAGCTGGCCCGCTCCTTCGAGCGGATGTGACATGACCACGACTCTCGTCAACCCGTCCACTGGCGCTCCACTACGGGACGTCCCGTCCACCACGGTCGAGGAGGCCGACGCGGCCATCGAGCGCGCGCATGAGGCGTTCGCGTCGTGGAAGGCCGTGGCTCCGGGCGAGCGGGCCCGACTGATGCGTTCCTTCGCCGCTGCGGTGGACGGGCACATCGAGGAGCTCGCCCGGCTCGAGGTGGAGAACTCCGGACACACGATCGGCAACGCCCGCTGGGAGGCGGGCAACGTCCGCGACTGCATCAACTACTACTCCGCGGCGCCCGAGCGGCTCTTCGGCCGGCAGATCCCGGTGCCTGGTGGCGTGGACGTGACCTTCCGCGAGCCGCTGGGTGTGGTGTCGGTCATCGTGCCCTGGAACTTTCCGATGCCGATCGCGGGCTGGGGCTTGGCCCCCGCGCTCGCGGCCGGCAACACGGTGGTGCTGAAGCCGGCCGAGATCACGCCCCTGACCGCGATCAGGATCGCCGAGCTCGCGCTGGAGGCCGGGCTCCCCGACGGGGTGCTCACCGTGCTGCCGGGCCAGGGTTCCGTGGTGGGCCAGCGGTTCGTGACGCACCCGCTCGTGCGCAAGGTCTGCTTCACCGGCTCGACCGAGGTCGGCAAGCAGATCATGGTCGGCTGTGCGGACCAGGTGAAGCGGGTGACCCTGGAGCTCGGCGGCAAGAGCGCGAACATCGTGTTCGCGGACGCCGACGTCGAGAAGGCGGCCGCCGCGGCGCCGTACGCCGTCTTCGACAACGCCGGCCAGGACTGCTGCGCGCGTTCCCGGATCCTCGTCGAGCGGTCGGCGTACGACGAGTTCGTCGGCCGCCTGGAGACGGCGGTCCGCGGGATGAAGGTCGTCGACCCGGCCCAGGACGACAGCGAGATGGGCCCGATGGTCTCGGCGCGGCAGCGCGACTCGGTGCAGGCCTACATCGACGGGGCCACGGTGGCGTTCCAGGGCGACGCGCCCGGCGGCAACGGCTACTGGCTGCCGCCGACGGTCGTGGAGTCGACGTCCACCGAGGAGGCGGTGTGGCGCGAGGAGGTCTTCGGCCCGGTCGTCGCGGTGATGGCCTTCGACGACGAGGAGCACGCGGTCGCGCTCGCGAACGACACCGAGTACGGATTGTCGGGTTCCATCTACACCCGTGACCTCGGCCGAGCGCTGCGCGTCTCGCGCGCCGTGGAGGCCGGCAACCTCAGCGTGAACTCGCATGCCAGCGTCCGGTACTGGACGCCGTTCGGCGGGTTCAAGCAGTCGGGGCTCGGCCGCGAGCTCGGACCCGACGCCCCGAACGCCTTCACCGAGGAGAAGAACGTCTTCTTCTCCGACGACTGATCGCTGGTCGAGCTTGTCGAGACCCAAGAAGTGAAAGAGGGTTTCGAGGCTCCCAAGCTCGCACCTCAACCACCGAAAAGGAGCTCGCTCCGCTCGCCGGAACTGAAAGGAAGCACATGGCTGGACGCATCGAGGGCCGGGTGGCCGTCGTCACCGGAGGCTGCTCCGGGATCGGGCTGGCGACCGTGCGCCGCTTCGTCGAGGAGGGCGCGAGGGTCGTGATCGGCGACCTCAACGCGGATCGCGGGGCCGAGATCGTCGAGGAGCTCGGCGGCGCGGACGTGGCGACGTTCGTCGAGGTCGACGTGACGAACAAGGAGCAGGTGGAGGCGCTGTTCAAGACGGCGAAGGACACCTACGGCTCGGTCGACATCGCGTTCAACAACGCCGGCATCAGCCCCCCGGAGGACGACTCGATCCTGGACACCGACCTCGAGGCCTGGGACCTGGTCCAACGGGTCAACCTGACGAGCGTCTACCTGTGCTGCAAGGCCGCCCTCCCCTACATGCTCGAGCAGAAGAGGGGCTCGATCATCAACACGGCGTCGTTCGTGGCCGTGATGGGTGCGGCCACGTCGCAGATCTCCTACTCCGCCTCCAAGGGTGGCGTGCTCTCGATGTCGCGCGAGCTCGGCGTTCAGTTCGCCCGCGAAGGGGTCCGCGTCAACGCGCTCTGCCCGGGACCGGTGAACACCCCGCTCCTGCAGGAGCTGTTCGCCAAGGACGAGGAGCGCGCGGCCCGGCGACTCGTGCACGTGCCGATGGGCCGGTTCGGCGAGCCGGAGGAGATGGCGAACGCCGTGCTGTTCCTCGCCTCCGACGAGTCGTCGTTCATCACGGCCAACACGTTCCTGGTCGACGGCGGGATCTCAGGCGCCTATGTCACTCCTCTCTGACACCGCGACCCGCCCGGTCGTCGGCCTGACCACCTACCGCGAGGAGGCGGCCTGGGGCGTGTGGCGGCAGCGGGCGGACCTGCTGCACACGGAGTACGCCGACGCGATCGTCGCCGCCGGCGGCGTACCCGTCCTGCTCCCACCTGCCTCCGGCTCGGACATCTCTGCCCGGTCGGTGGTGGCGCGTCTCGACGCGCTCGTCGTGTCGGGCGGTGCGGACGTGGACCCGGCGAGGTACGGCGAGAACCCCCACGAGCGGACGGCGGGCTGGCGTGAGGACCGGGACGCCTGGGAGATGGCCCTGCTGGCGGCCGCAGCCGACGTCGGTCTTCCGGTGCTCGGAGTGTGCCGCGGCATGCAGGTGATGGCGGTGGCCGCGGGCGGTGCGCTGGACCAGCACACCCCGGACGTGGTCGGGCACGACGAGCACTCTCCCGGCGGCGACCAGTTCGGCGCCCTCGAGGTGCGGACGGCCGCAGGCTCCCGGGTACGCGCGGTCGAGGGCTCGACGCTGGGTGCGCACTGTCACCACCACCAGTCGGTGCGCTCGCACCCGGGGTTCGTGGCCACCGCGTGGGCTCCCGACGAGACGGTCGAGGCCATGGAGGTGCCGGGCGAGCGGTTCTGCGTCGGCGTGCAGTGGCACCCGGAGATGGGCCGCGACCAGGGGCTGTTCTCTGCGCTCGTCGCGGCGGCCTCCGCGCAGCGCTGACCGGTTCGTGCCGCCGAGCCCACACCTCGGGAACAAACGGGCCACGGTCCGGTTGAGCCTTTCATGAGCGACATCGCCGACCAGTCCATCGCCGAGCTCCGCGCCAACCACGACCGCCTCGCGACGTTCGTCGACGACCTGACCGAGGCGGATCTGAAGTCGCCGAGCGGCGCGGCCGAGTGGACCGTCGCCGAGGTGCTGTCGCACCTCGGCAGCGGCGCCGAGATCCAGCACCACACCATCGCCCGCGCCGTCACCGGCGACACCGGGGACGGACCGGACAACCAGGAGATCTGGGACCGGTGGAACGCCTTGCCGCCGCTCGAGCAGGCCACCGGGTTCGTGGAGAGCGACCGTCGGCTGGTCGAGCTGCTCGAGTCGCTGACGCCCGAGCAGCGCGAGTCGACGAGGGTCGACCTGGGCTTCCTGCCCGCGCCCGTATCCGTCGACACGCCCGTGGCCATGCGGCTCAACGAGCAGACCCTCCACGGCTGGGACGCCCGGGTCGGCATCGACCCCACCGCGGGACTGAGCGCAGAGGCCGCCGAGCTCGTGCTGCGGCACTACACCGACTCGATGTCCTTCATGCTCGGCTTCATCGGCAGGGCCGACCGGCTCGACGCGCCGGTCCGACTGGCCGTCGGCGACCGGGTGATCGTCATCGAGGACGCGGTCGGCCTCGAGCCGGCTGGTGAGGGAGCACCCACGGCGACGTACGACGGACCGCTCGAGGCCGCCGTACGACTCCTGGCTGGACGCCTCTCGCCGGAGCACACCCCGGCCGGCACCCACGTCACCGGCAACGTGACGCTGGACCAGCTGCGCCAGGTCTTCCCGGGGTACTGATCTAGTAGACGCATGCCTCGCTCCGTAGCCACGAACACGTCCGTCTCGCTCGATGAACTGCTGGAGTTCGTCAGGCCGCGGCACCGGATGGTGTTGCTGACCGAGCGCGCCGACGGCTCGGCGCAGGCCTCGCCCGTGACCGGAGGTGTCGACGACTCCGGTCGGATCGTGGTGGCGACGTACCCGGATCGCGCCAAGGCACGCAACGTGCGGTCCCGCCCCCACGCCGGTGTCGTGGTGCTGTCGGAGGACTGGAACGGCCCCTGGGTGCAGGTCGACGGGGATGCGGAGGTGCTCGACGTCCCCGCCGCCCTGGAGGCTCTCGTCGAGTACTTCCGCAACATCTCCGGCGAGCACCCGGACTGGGACGAGTACCGCCAGGCGATGCTCGACCAGGGCAAGTCACTGATCCGGATCACACCGCGGCGATGGGGACCAGTCGCGACGGGCGGCTTCCCGGCCCGACTGGCCTGACCCACCGCCGTAGGTCGCTGCAGGTCAGTCGCGCCTCTCGCTGGTTGAGGTTCGACGAGTGCGCTTCTCGCTGGTTGAGGTGCGACCAGCGCGCTTCTCGCTGGTTGAGGAGGGCGTGCAACGCCCGTCTCGAAACCCCGTGACCTGTCCGTGGTCGACGAGCGAGGAGCGCCAGGACATCTCGGTGGTCGAGGTACGAGGAGCGCCCGGACCTCTCGGTGGTTGAGGTGCGAGGAGCGCCAGCGACGAGCCTCGAAACCACACCCCAGAAACTCGTCCAAGAATTCTCGGAATCCCTTGTGGACAAGGGCTTCTGAGCACGTACCACTGTCGGTGGTCGCTGCTTGACTTGTCCCATGTCCAGCAGCCCGCGGCTCCCGATCGGAGTCCTCGACGCCGCCCTGGACGACATCGCCGCGGTCGACCCGGTCTACCTCACCACCGCCGAGAAACAGACCGCGCTGCGCGACCTCTCACGCCTCGAAGCACGAGTCCAAGCAGCCAAGCTGCGAGTCCTCGCCGCCGCCGACGACATCGCCGAAGAGACCGGTGCCCGGTCCACCGCACACTGGCTGGCCGACGCCACCCGCGACAACCCCGGAGCCGTCCGCCGACTCTCCGCCCTGGCCGAAGCACTCGACCAGCGGTGGACCGAGGTCGGCACGGCGCTGGCCGACGGTGTCGTGAACGTGGCGCAGGCGCGGGTGATCGCCGAGGCCCTCGACGCCCTCCCGGCCGGCCTCGAACCCGAGACGGTCACCAAGGCCGAGGCATACCTGCTCGGCGAGGCCGCCCGGTTCGGACCCCCACAGCTACGCCGCCTCGCCCACAGCCTCCTGGAGGTCATCGCCCCCGAGATCGCCGACGAAGCCGAATACAAGCGGCTGGTCGAGGAAGAGAAACGCGCTAGGGCCGCCACCACGTTGTCCTTCCAGCGCCGCGGTGACGGAGCCACCGACATCCGCGCCCGGATCCCCGACCACGTCGCGAACCGGCTCAAGACCTACCTCGACGCCTACACCTCCCCACGACGCGGCCCACTCGGCGACGTCGACCAGCTCCCCGTCGCACGCCGCCGCGGCATCGCGTTCTGCGCCCTGCTGGAGAACCTCCCCGCCCACGGCCTGCCCCAACACGGCGGCACCGCGACCACCGTGATGGTGATCCTCGACTTCGACACCCTCAAAACCGACGCAGGATCCGGATCCGGGTCCGGGTTCGGGTTCGCCGAGACGTCGACCGGGGACCGGTGCACCGCCGAACAAGCCCGACGGTTCGCCTGCCAGGCCAGGCATCGTCCCGGTCGTCCTCGGCGGCAGAGGCGAGGTCCTCGACCTCGGCCGCACCCGACGCCTCTTCTCCTCCGCGCAGCGGAAGGCGATGGCCGTCCGGGACCGCGAATGCACCGCCGACGGCTGCACGATCCCCGCCGCCTGGTGCGAAGCCCACCACTACCGGCAACCCTGGTCCAAAGGCGGCAAGACCGACCTCGCCGACGGCAAGCTCCTCTGCCCCCTCCACCACCACCGCGCCCACGACCCAGGATGGGAGGTCCACCACCGACCCCAACGGATCCACGACCTTCCACAGGCGGACGTGACGGCAGGCCGCACCAGCCTCGCCGGGGTTTCGAGACGGGCGTTGCACGCCCTCCTCAACCAGCGGCGGCTATCCGTCGCTGTCGGACCATCTACGACGACGAGGCCGACCTACTCAGCACGCTCACGGCGGGCGTTGCACGCCCTCCTCAACCAGCAGCGGCTGTCCGTCACTGTCGGACCATGCGCGACGACGAGACCGACCTGCTCAGCACGCTCACCGCGGGCGTTGCACGCCCTCCTCAACCAGCAGCGGCTATCCGTCACTGTCGGACCATGTGCGACGACGAGACCGACGTACTCAGCATGCTCAGGGCGGCGCAAGCATGCGGTGACGCGGGTCCCCGGGCCTCCGGCAGAATCGAGGGATGAGCACCGGGGGCGAAGCACAGGTCGACGACATCCTGGGGCCGCCGTACACCTCGGAGACGATCGACCTCGGCGAGGACACGCAGGGCTCGATCGTCACCACGCTCGTCAAGCGGACGACGGACAACCCGGGACGCAAGGCCGTCTTGTACGTCCACGGCTTTAACGACTACTTCTTCAACAAGGCGTACGCCGACTGGTGGGTCGGGCGCGGGTACGACTTCTACGCCCTCGACCTGCGGCGGTACGGCCGCAGCCTGCGGCCCTACCAGACCCCGAACTTCGTCACCGACATCCGCGAGTACTTCGACGACCTCGACGCCGCGTGGGGCCGGATCACCGAGCGCGACGGGCACGACCACATCGTCGCCACCGCGCACTCGACCGGGGGCTTGACCCTCTCCCTGTGGGCCGACGAGGGAGCGCCGCACCTGAGCGGCGTCGTCCTCAACGCGCCGTGGCTCGATCTGCGCGGCTCCATGTGGCTGCGGACCGCGGGCACGGCGGTGGTCAAGCAGCTCGGCGGCCGCAAGCCGATGCGCGAGATTCCCCGGGAGATCACCACGGTGTACGGCGAGAGCCTGCACCGCGACCACGCCGGCGAGTGGGACTACGACCTCGAGCTCAAGACCTTGGAGTCGTGGCCGGTGTACGCCGGGTGGCTGCGCGCGATGCGGAACGCCCACTCCGAGGTGCACGCCGGCCTCGACATCGCCTGCCCGGTCCTGGTGCTCACGTCGGGCGCGACCGTCCATGCGCCCCGGCTGACAGACGAGGTGCACGCCAACGACATCGTCCTCGACGTCTCACAGATCCGGCGCTGGTCGACCGCGCTCGGGCGGCACGTCACCTACGTCGGCATCGACGGCGCGATGCACGACGTCTTCTTGTCACGTGAGGAGCCCCGGAGTCGTGCGTACGACGAGCTCGGGCGCTGGCTCGACGCCTACGTCGACCGCGAGCCCGTACGTCCTAGCGGGGCCACAACAGGGTGACCAACGCGGTCACCCCGACGACCACGATCACGCCGCGCAGCACGGCGGGTGGCAGGCGGCGGCCGACCGTGGCCCCGATCTGACCGCCCACGACGGAGCCGACCGCGACGAGCAGCACGACCAGCCAGTCCACATCGGCGACGAACAGGAAGACGAGGGCGGCGACGGCGTTCACGAGCAGGGCGAGCACGTTCTTGGCGGCGTTGTGGCGCTGAAGGCTGTCGGCCACGCCGATCCCGAGGATGGCCATCAACAGCACCCCCTGGGCCGCGCCGAAGTACCCGCCGTACACCCCCGCACCCGCCACCGCCGGCCAGACCCAGGCGGCGCCGTGGTCGGGCAGACCACCTCGGGCCTCGGCGCGCGCGGCCACGGCCCGCGAGATGCGCGGACCGAGAACGACCAGCAGCACCCCGAGGCCGACCAGCACCGGCACGATCGCGTCGAATGCCGCACTCGGCAGCCACAGCAGCAGACCGGCGCCGAGCGCGCCGCCGAGCAACGAGGCCGTGCACAGCCGCGCGAGACGCGCCCGCTGCCCCTCGAGCTCGGCCCGGTAGCCCCACACGCCCGACAAGGAGCCGGGCACCAGGCCGATGGTGTTCGAGACGTTCGCGGTCACCGGCGGCACGCCGATGGCGAGCAGGGTCGGGAACGTGATGAGGGTGCCCGACCCGACGATGGTGTTGATGGTGCCCGCCGCGCAGCCCGCGACGAGCACCGCGACGACCTCGAGGGGGGTCACCTCATGTGGTGGGTGCTGACGGGTCTACCGGCGAGTCGGCGGTGGTGTCGGCCGTCGGGTCCACGGCAGCTTCGCCGCTCGGGTCGGCGGTGGTGCCCGCGTCCGGCGCCGGGCTCTGCGTCGTCACTTCACGACCCGCTCCCGGGTTGGCGGCGTGCTCGGCCGCCGCGATAGCGTCGGCGACAGCCTGGTTGGTGTTGGAGAGCTCACCGTCGAGGCCGCCGCTGAGCTGGGCCGGCTCGGTGGAGCCGTAGTCGACCCGGTGCTTGACGCCGCTCGTGGACTTCGGGATGCCGGCCACCTCGTGGATCGAGGAACCGAGGCCCTCCAGGGCCTTGGTGATCTCGCTCGGGATGACCCACACCTTGTTGGCGTCGCCCTCGGCGATCTTCGGGAGCATCTGGAGGTACTGGTAAGCCAACAGCGACTGGTCCGGCTGCCCGTCGTGGATGGCCTGGAACACGTTGGTGATCGCCTGCGCCTCACCCTGGGCCCGCAGGATCGCGGACTCCCGGTTGGCCTGGGCCCGCAGGATGAGGGACTCCCGGTCGCCCTCGGCGTTCAGGATCATCGACTGCTTGTTGCCCTCGGCGGTGAGGATGGCGGCCTGCCGCTGGCCCTCCGCGGTCAGGATGACGGCGCGCTTCTCGCGGTCCGCCCGCATCTGCTTCTCCATCGAGTCCTTGATGGACGGCGGCGGGTCGATGCCCTTGAGCTCGACGCGGTTGACGCGGATGCCCCACTTGCCGGTGGCCTCGTCGAGCACGCCACGCAGCCGGCTGTTGATCTCGTCGCGGCTGGTCAGCGTCTCCTCGAGGTCCATGCCACCGACGATGTTGCGCAGCGTGGTCATGGTGAGCTGCTCGACGGCCTGGATGTAGTTGGCGATCTCGTAGGTCGCCGCGATCGGGTCGGTGACCTGGAAGTAGATGACGGTGTCGATCGAGACCACCAGGTTGTCCTCGGTGATCACCGGCTGCGGCGGGAAGCTGACGACCTGCTCGCGGAGGTCGATGAGGTAGCGGACCTTGTCGACGAACGGCACGACGATGTTCAGGCCGGCGGGCAGCGTCTCCTTGTACTTCCCGAAGCGTTCCACGATGCCGGCCCGCGCCTGCGGGATGATCCGCACCGTCTTGGCGAGCAGCACCACGATGAACAGGACGATCAGGACGGCAAATCCAAGAAGGAACGGCGCCACGTCAGGCTCCAATCGATATGAGTTCCGGCACGAGCCGGAACGGGTCCAAGGTCACGGCTCGAGCGAGGCGTTGGCCGGGTGCACGAAGACGGTCGCGCCCTTCATGGCGAGCACGTCGACGGTCTCACCGGCCTTGATGCTGAGCGAGTCGTCGTAGGGCTGTGCGGTCCAGATCTCCCCGGCGAGCTTGACCCGGCCCGGAGCGTGCGCGGTGATGTCCTCGGTGACCACCGCCTGGCGGCCGACGAGCTTGCCATGACCCAGCTGCAGCTCGGGGCCGCCGTGCAGGCGCTTGACCAGGTTCGGTCGCACCAGCGCCAGCATCGCCACCGAGGCCGCGCCGGCGACCAGGATCTGAACGATGATGGCCGCGCCGAGCACCCCCGTCAGGGCGCCCGCGAAGCAGCCGACGGCCAGCATCAGCAGGATCAGGTCGAGACTGACCAGCTCGGCAGCGCCCAGGCCGACGGCCAGCGCGAGCCACGCTGCCCAGAGGTTGTCGCCCAGCCACTCCATGACGCCAGCCTATCGGGCACCCCCTACGCGCGGTGCCTGCGCGAGCGTCTCCGGGCGGCGAACCGGCCCGCCTCGTGCGTCAGCACCAGCGGCATCCGGAACGTCGCGGTGAGGTTCGCCTCGGTGATCACCTCGCCCATGGGCCCGGCCGCGACGACCTGGCCGTCGCGCATCAGCATCGCGTGCGTGAAGTTCGGGGGGATCTCCTCGACGTGGTGGGAGACCAGCACGGTCGTCGGCGACGACTGGGCGCCGGCGAGCACCGACAGCGTCGACACCAGGTCCTCACGGCCGCCGAGATCCAGCCCGGCCGCGGGCTCATCGAGGAGCAGCAGCTCGGGGTCGGTCATCAGCGCCCGCGCGATCTGCACCCTCTTGCGCTCTCCCTCGCTGAGGGTTCCGAAGGTGCGGTCCGCCAGCCGGCTGGCGCCGACCTCCGCGAGCAGCTCGTCGGCGCGTTCGTAGTCGAGGTCGTCGTACGACTCCCGCCAGCGGCCGACGATCCCGTAACCCGCCGAGACGACCACGTCCACCACCTTCTCCTCGCGTGGGATGCGCTCGGCGAGGGCCGCACTGGTGACGCCGATGCGCGGTCGCAGCTCGAAGACGTCGACGGTGCCGAGGACCTCGCCAAGGATCCCGGCCACACCGTCGGTGGGGTGGATCATCGCCGCGGCGACCTGGAGCAGGGTGGTCTTGCCGGCGCCGTTCGGACCGAGCACCACCCAGCGGTCCGGCTCCTCGACCCGCCAGGAGATCCGGTCGACCAGCGTGGCCTCTCCCCGCCTCACCGTCACGTCGGCGAACTCGAGGACGGCGGGCACGCGCCCCACCGTATCGAAGGGGCCTGCGTGATCCGGGCGTATCCTCGCGGGCCGTGACCACCACTCTTCCCGTGTCCGCGCGCCTGGCGTGGTGGGGCACCGCGTGGCTGCGCGGAGCGGTCGTCACCGATCTGGCGGTCGATGCGATCATCGGCGACGACGCGACCCACAAGGTGGTCGGACTGGCCGGTGCGGAGTCACCACAGGGCCTGGCCACCGCGTTCGGCGGGCTGCGCGCCGCGGGTGTGCAGCACCTAGGCCTGGCCTGGCCCGCGGAGGGCGACCCCGCCGGCCTCGGCGGCCCGCCGCACTTCAACACCGCGGCTCTGGAGGCCGGCGAAGCCGTCGTGGGCAGTGGTCACGGTCTGGTGCCCGTCCGCGAGGGCGCGGTCGTGTTCTGGCATGAGTACGCCGCCCGGCCGCGACCGCTGACCGACGTCGGCGAGGCGGACCGGGCGCTCCGTGGCGCACTTGTGGGCGCCGCCGACCAGCTCGCGGCCCTCGACGTGGCCCGGTGGCGGCCAGACGTCGCCGACGAGCTGAGCAACCTGCGGCGTACCCCCCGGCTGGACGCACCGCCGGACATCCCACCGCGGTGCGTGGAGCTCGCGGCGCGCGCGCTCCAGGCGTCGGGCATCGTCGGCCTGGCGCTGGCCGACGACGGGGCCGCCCTCAGCGCGGTCGAGGTGGACCGGCGCCGGGAGGCTCTCCGAGGGCTGGCGAGAGCGGCCCGCCACGCGCTGGTGGCGGCCTGCTCCCCCGAGGTCTGGCCTGCGTCCTGAGGAAGGTCAGGCAGGCGTCCAGACGGCGAGCAGGTTGCCGCTGTCGTCGGTGAAGAGGAAGCGCCGACCGCCCGGGAACTCGTAGGGACCTTCGGTGACCGTGCCGCCCGCCGCCTCGACGGCCGACGCACTGGCCTCGATGTCGTCGGAGTAGAGGATGACGAGCGAGCCTCCCGGGCCGGGCGGCCGGCCGACGCCGAGACCGCCCACCTCACCGTCGCCGGCGGGGTCCCGGATGCCGGCGTACTCCTCGCCGTAGTCGTTGAACTGCCACCCGAAGGCCCGCTGGTAGAACGACTTCGCCCCGGCCAGGTCCGTCACGCTCAGCTCGATGTAGTCGATCGTGTGGTGATGGTGTGCCATGCGACCGACGCTAGACGCGCCCATGGACAGGGGGCGGTGGGCGGCGGCCGCACGGGCTAGCCTCCATGAGCGATGACCGCCACGGACGCCGGACCGGAGAGGCCCGACAACGGATCTGGGACCCTCCTCATCACGCTCGTGGGCAAGGACCGCCCGGGCGTCACGTCCGCGATCTTCCAGACGCTCTCGCACGCAGGCGTCGAGGTCGTCGACATCGAGCAGATCGTGCTGCGGCGCCGGCTGATCCTCGGCGTGCTCGTCACCGCGCCCCGGGACTGGAAGAAGCTGCGCGACCGGATCGAGGAGACCGCCCACGGCCTCGGCATGAGCGTCGACGTCGACCGCGGCACCGGTGACAACAGGCAGCGGCTCGACGGCCGGTCCCACGTGACCGTGATCGGCGCGCCACTCAAGGCCAAGGCCTTCTCGGCGGTCGCCGGACGGATCGCCGACACCGGCGCCAACATCGACCGGATCGAGCGGATGGCCCGCTACCCGGTCACGGCCATCGACCTGCACGTGTCGGGTGCGGACAGCGAGACCCTCCGGACGGTGCTGGCGGCCGAGGCCGCCGTGCAGGGCCTCGACATCGCCGTGCAGCCGGCGAACCTCAGCCGCCACGGCATGCGGCTGATCGTGCTCGACGTGGACTCCACGCTCATCCAGGGCGAGGTGATCGAGATGCTCGCGGCCCACGCCGGGCTCGAGCACGAGGTCGCGCTCGTCACCGACGCGGCGATGCGCGGCGAGCTGGACTTCGAACAGGCCCTGCGGCACCGGGTCGCCCGGCTCGAGGGGCTGGACGCCTCGGTCCTCGACGAGGTGTACGACGCCATCGAGCTCACCCCCGGCGCGCGGACCATGGTGCGAACCCTGCGGCGGCTCGGCTACCGGTTCGCGATCGTCTCGGGCGGGTTCAGCCAGATCACCGACCGGCTGGCCGAGGACCTCGGCATCCACTACTCCCGCGCCAACGAGCTCGAGATCCTCGACGGGAAGCTGACCGGGCGGATCCTCGGCGACGTCGTCGACCGGGAAGGGAAGGCCACCGCGCTGCGCCAGTTCGCCGCCGACGTCGGCGTACCCCTCTCGGCCGTCGTCGCGATCGGCGACGGCGCCAACGACCTCGACATGCTGAACGCCGCCGGCCTGGGCATCGCCTACAACGCCAAGCCAGTGCTCCGCGAGGCCGCCGACACCGCGGTCAACGTGCCGTACCTCGACGCGATCATGTACATCCTCGGCATCAGCCGCGAGGAGATCGAGGACGCCGACGCCGCCGAGGGCTACACCACGCCCGCTCCCCCCGTCTGACCGCACTCGGTGGTCGAGGTGCGAGGAGCGCCAGCCCTGGACGGCCTCGCACCTCAACCACCGAGAGGCGTCAGCCGCGGCCGACGTGGTAGGCCACGAGGCGAGCCCCGGCCTCGGCGAGGTCGGCCCACTCGCCGTCGTACTCGAACAGGGCGACGGCACTCGTCGGGTACCCCGACATCATCGCCGCCGAGACCGCCGAGTCCCCCTCGCCGTCGTCGAGGAGCGAGGCGAGGTAGGCCATCGTCGGATTGTGACCGACGACGATCACCGAGGTGAGCTCCGCCGGTGACTCGCGGACGAGGTCCAGGCAGGTCTCGGGGCCGGCGCCGTACAGCGCTTGGGACAGGTGTGGCTCGACGTCGAAGCCGCCGGCGGACGCGACGCTCTCCCAGGTGCCGATGGTCCGGCGGGCGGCGGACACGAGTGCCAGGTCGGGCACGAAGCCCTGCTTCGCCAGCCAGGACCCGGTGTCGGCGGAGTCCTCCCGGCCGCGTTCGGCGAGCTCGCGTTCGAAGTCGGTACGCCCCGCCTGCTCGGCCTTGCCGTGCCGCATCACCGCGACATGACGGCGCGCAACAGCGTCTGCGCTCCCCTGCTCCTGCACGGCCCCACTGTGGCACCGGCTAGCCTGCGGTGTCATGCCGGTCTCCAGTTCTGGGTCCACCGCTGGACCGCTGCTGGTGATCGGCGGGGCAGAGGACAAGCTGCGCAAGCGCACCATCCTCAAGGAGTTCGTCGCCGCCAGCGGCGGCCCGGACGCCCGCATCGCCCTGATCCCCACGGCCTCGTCGCTCGGCGACGAGGTCGTCGAGGTCTACGACGGACTCTTCCGCCGGCTTGGGGCGGGCGAGGTGGTGCCCGTCCGTCCCGAGAATCGCGAGGAGGCGCACGACCCCGACCTGGTGAAGGCCGTCGCCGAGGCCACCGGGGTCTTCATGACCGGCGGCAACCAGCTCAAGCTGTCGGCCATCATGTGCGGCACGCCGCTCGGGGACGAGATCATCGCGGCGCACGAGCGGGGTGCCGTCGTCGGTGGCACTTCCGCCGGCGCCAGCATCCAGTCCTCGCACATGGTCGCGTTCGGCGTCGGCGGTGCCACTCCCAAGCAGCGGATGACCCAGGTGGCGGCCGGCCTCGGACTCGTCCAGGGCGCCGTCATCGACCAGCACTTCGACCAGCGCAACCGTTACGGCCGGCTGCTGATGATCGTCGCTCAGTCGCCGCAGCTGCTCGGGATCGGCGTCGACGAGGACACCTGCGCGGTCGTCACCGGCGATGACGAGGGCGGGTCGCCCCGTCAGCTGCTCCGGGTGATCGGCCGCGGCTCGGTGACCATCTTCGACCCGGCGAACATCGTGTCGAACGCCCATGAGGCCAAGCGGTCCGCGCCGCTGCTGGCAAGCGGCGTGGTCCTCCACGTACTTCCCGCGGGAGCGGTGTTCGACCTGACCGCCCGCGCTCTCGTGCCACAACCCCAGACGGTCGACCCGGAGGACGCCGCCGAGCTCGCCGAGGCGCAGCACGACATGCAGCAGCTGGCGCGCGACATCGCCGCCGCCGACGCCAGCCCGGCCGCCCTCCGTAGACGGCTGGCCCGCACACGCACCAAGATCGACCCCAGGTCTTCTCCTCAGGACGGAGCCGCATCCTCGTGACCGAACGCCCCACGCCGGACCTGACCATCCTCGAGACGCGGGTCTACCGCGGGGCCAACATCTGGTCCTACGAGCAGGCGATCCACCTCGTCGTCGATCTCGGTCGCCTCGAGGACCATCCGACCAACACGCTCCCGGGTTTCACCGAGCACCTCCTCGAGATGCTGCCGGGCCTGCAGCACCACTCGTGCTCGCGCGGACGACGCGGCGGGTTCGTCGAGCGACTCAACGAGGGCACCTGGCTGGGCCACGTGGCCGAGCACACCGCGCTCGCGCTCCAGCAGGTCGTCGGCCACGACATCCGGCGCGGCAAGACGCGCGGGGTCAAGGGCCGCAACGGCGTCTACAACGTCATCTACGGGTACGCCGACGAGCAGGTCGGGCTCGCCGCGGGGCGGCTGGCCGTCCGACTGGTGAACCACCTGGTCCAGGCCGACCCGGAGTTCGACTGGGACGCCGAGCTCGAGAGCTTCATCATCCGCGCCGAGCGGACGGCGTTCGGGCCCTCCACGCAGGCCATCCTCGACGAGGCGGTCTCGCGCGACATCCCGTGGATCCGGCTCAACCAGCACTCCCTGGTCCAGCTGGGCCAGGGCGTCCACGCCAAGCGGATCCGGGCCACCATGACGTCGGCCACGTCCGCGATCGCCGTCGACGTGGCCTCCGACAAGGACCTCACCACGCGGCTGCTCGGCGCGGCCGGGCTGCCCGTCCCGAAGCAGGAGTCGGTCCGCAGCGTCGACGGTGCGGTCGCCGCGGCCAGGCGGATCGGCTTCCCCGTCGTGGTGAAGCCGCTCGACGGCAACCACGGCCGCGGCGTCTGCCTCGACCTGCGAGACGACGAGGCCGTGCGCGAGGCCTACGACATCGCCAAGGAGCAGAGCCGTCGCGGGACGGTCATCGTCGAGTCGTTCGTGACCGGCAAGGACTACCGGTGCCTGATCATCGACGGCCGGATGGTCGCGATCGCCGAGCGCGTACCCGCCCACGTGGTCGGCGACGGCCAGTCGTCGGTGGAGCAGCTCGTCGAGCTGACGAACGCCGACCCGCGCCGCGGGGTCGGCCACGAGAAGGTGCTGACCCGCATCAAGGTCGACGCCGGCGCCAAGGAGGTGCTCGCCGGCCAGGGACACACGCTCGAGTCGGTCCCGGAGAGCGGCGAGATGGTCAAGCTCGCCCTCACCGGCAACATGTCGACCGGCGGCATCTCCATCGACCGCACCTTCGAGGCCCACCCGGAGAACGTCGAGATCGCCGAGGAGGCCGCCCGGATGGTCGGCCTCGACATCGCCGGCATCGACTTCATCTGCCCCGACATCACCGAACCGGTGCGGGAGACCGGCGGCGCCATCTGCGAGGTGAACGCCGCACCGGGCTTCCGGATGCACACCCACCCGACCATCGGCGAGCCGCAGTTCATCGCCAAGCCGGTCGTCGACATGCTGTTCCCGCCCGGCGCGACCAGCCGGATCCCGATCGTCGCCGTGACCGGCACCAACGGCAAGACGACCACCGGCCGGATGATCAGCCACGTCTTCAAGGGCATGGGCCGCAAGGTCGGCATGACCTCGACCGACGGCGTCGTCATCGACGAGCGGCTGCTGATCCGCGCCGACGCGTCCGGGCCGCGCAGCGCTCGGATGGTGCTGCAGAACCCACGCGTCGACTTCGCGGTCTTCGAGGTGGCTCGCGGCGGGATCCTGCGCGAGGGCCTCGGCTACGAGCGCAACGACGTCGCCGTCGTCCTGAACGTGCAGCCCGACCACCTCGGCCTGCGCGGCATCGACACCGTCGAGCAGCTGGCCGACGTCAAGGCGGTGCTGGTCGAAGCGGTCCCCCGCGACGGCCACGCCGTCCTCAACGCCGACGACCCGCTCGTCCGCGAGATGCGTCGCCGCTGCTCCGGCCAGGTCGTCTGGTTCTCCATGGAGGAGCCCGGCTCCGAGGTACGGGAGATGATCGAGGCGCACTGCCGCCGCGGCGGCAAGGCGCTGGTCCTCAACCCGTCCGACCGGGGCGAGATGATCGTGGTCAAGCACGGTCGCCGCGAGATGCAGCTCGCCTGGACCCACCTGCTGCCCGCGACGTTCAGCGGCCGGGCCCGGATGAACGTGCAGAACGCGCTGGCGGCCGCCGCCGCGGCGTTCGCGGCCGGTGCGCCCCTGCACGACATCCGGCAGGGCCTGCGCACGTTCTCGACCAACTACTACCTCGCGCCTGGCCGCCTCAACGAGGTCGACGTCAACGGCGTGAACGTCATCATCGACTACTGCCACAACGCGCCCGGCATGAAGATGCTCGGCGACTTCGTCGACCGCGTCGGCGACTCCCTGAACAACTCACTGGCCCACGACCTGGCCCGGCCGTCCCGGATCGGCGTCATCGCCACCGCCGGAGACCGGCGCGACGAGGACATGCGCGAGCTCGGCGACATCGCATCGCGCCACTTCGACGTCGTGATCGTGCGCGAGGACCAGAACCACCGCGGCCGCAAGCCCGGCGAGGTCGCCGGCTTCGTGGTCGAGGGCGTGAAGGCCGGGATGGCCGACGGGGGCCGATGCAAGCAGGTCGAGGAGGTGCGCGACGAGATCGACGCAGTCAGGCACGCGATGGCCCGGGCCAACGCCGGCGACCTCGTCGTGATCTGCGTCGACAAGCACCCGGCCGTGATGGCCGAGCTCGAGAACTGGTCGCAGCAGGCGTACGCCGGCGCCGCCGCCAACGCGTCCGTCCCGGCCGCCGACCCCGACTACGTCCCCGCGGAACCCGCCCCCACGTCCTGATGGAGGCTCGCCTCGGAGAGCTGGCTCGCGAGACCTCGGTCCCCGGGGCAGTCCTCGGCGTGTGGGCGGACGGCCGCGCCACCGTGACGCCGTACGGCGTGCTCAGCACCCGCTCCGGCCAGCCCGTGGTCCCCGACAGCGTGTTCCAGATCGGGTCGATCACCAAGACCTGGACCGCCACGATGATCGCCCAGCTGGTCGCGGAGGGACGGGCGTCGTACGACGCCAGCGTGGCCGATCTCCTGCCGGGCACCCGCCTCGGGCTCGACGACGCGAGTGGCCGCATCACGGTCCGGCACCTCCTCACGCACAGCAGCGGCCTGGACGGCGACGTCTTCGACGACACCGGCCGCGGGGACGACTGCGTCGAGAGGTACGTCGCGCTGCTGGCGGACGCGGGCCGGACGTTCGAGCCCGGGGCGGCCTACTCCTACTGCAACAGCGGCTACGTCGTCCTCGGCCGCATCATTGAAGTGCTCGACGGCCGGTCCTGGGACGAGTCGCTGCGCGAGCGGCTGGTCCTCCCGCTCGACCTGCGCGACACGGTGACGCTGCCCGAGGACGCGATCCTGCGGTCACCCGCCGTCGGTCACCACGCGCCTCCGCACGACGTGACGCCGTACGACACCTGGATGCTGCCGCGCTCCCTCGGCCCGGCGGGACTGATCACGGCATCGGCGGCCGACCTGCTGACCTACACCCAGCTGCATCTGGGCGGCGACCTGAGCGCCATGGGCGAGGAACAGCTGCCGATCCCGGGGCACCACCAGTTCTCGGGCATCGGGCTCTCGTGGCGGGTCGGCGAGTGGGACGGCACCCGGGTGCTGGCGCACGACGGCGGCACCGTGGGCCAGAGCGCCCGCCTGCGGGTCGTGCCCGAGCGCGGGTTCGCCGTTTGCCTGCTCACGAACTCCACCAACGGCGAAGCGCTCGCGGACCGCCTGCTGCCCGACGTGTTCGCTGCGGAGCTCGGGCTGACCGTGCCCCCCTCGCCCGAGCCCGACCCGGACCTCCGGCTCACCGGGCTCGACCGGCACGCCGGTCGGTACTCCCGGCGCGGCCTGGACCTCGACGTCGAGGCCGACGGCACCGCCCTCCGGATCACGGTGCGACCGCACTTCGGCATCGGCGGGTTCGACGAGCCGGAGGCCGTGACGATGCTGCCGGTGGACGCGACCGGCAACCGGTTCGCCGGCCGCACCAGCCCGGCCGAGTCGTGGTGGGTCGTCGCGTTCGACACGTTGCCGGACGGACGGGCCTCGCTGTTCTCCGCGGGCCGGGTGGCACCGCGGATCTCCTGACGGGGGCACCCCGGAACCGGCTCACGACCCCTGGGTCATCGCCGCGCGGAACCGACGGGTCAGCTCCGCCAGGTCGATGTCCATGTTCGCGTTCCGCGCGTAGCGGACGGCCAGCGCGCCGGCCGTCGTACGGTCCTGCCACCCACAGGCCACCTCGGCCGTCCTCGGGAGGACGACGACCGTGCAGGTCATCCTCCCGCCGAGCGGGCCAGGCTCGACCTCGTCGATGGCCTGAGGCCGGTGGGCCAGGACCAGGCCGTACACCGAGTCCTCGAGCTCGAGCACCACCTCCTCGATGTCGTCGCCTTCGGTGGTCGCCATCGTGCCGACCCGGAGCTCCGTGCCGTCGTCTCGCACGTACGTCGCGGTGCCGATGTCGACGCCCGGATGGACGTACTCCAGGGCCAGGTCGGCCAGCTCGGCCTTCCGTGCCGTCCAGTCGTCGGTCGACCGCGACCACTCGCCCACGCCGGGCACGAGAGTCAGGGTGCGAGCGGCGTCGGGTCGCGTCAGCACCACGAGCAGGATGAGGGTTGTCGCAGCCAGCACGGCGGCGCCGGCCACGACGAGCCACGGCCAGAGCAGGCGCGAGGGTGGATCGGCGCCCCCGAGATCCGACATGGGCGCCAGTGTGCCCGCTGAGCCGTCTCAACCTCGACCCCCAGGTACCCCTGGTCCAGTTGACAGGCTGCGATCCGATCCGAAGCATGGGGAGGCGGCGAGGCTCGGTTCTCGCCGAAGTGGGTCGTCCACGGCGGATCTCGGCCGTCCGGCGGCCCCACATCCGCGCCGAACCGTGGGGGCCGGCGCCAGCCGAGCAGGGGGAACGACGATCATGTCTAGACACTTCGCGTACAAGGCCGGGTCGGGACGCGTCCGCGCGGCGGCCACGGCAGCACTCCTCCTGGCCGCCGGACTGCTCGCCAGCGGCCTGGCGGCGACGCCCTCCGACGCGGCGCCGCCGGGTGGAGACACCCCGACCATCTTCTTGTCCCTGGCCACGCCGACGACGGCCAACACGGGAGACCTCACCGGTGCTCCCGGCGAGGCGATTCCGGATGTGCTCGCGGCGAAGGGCGTCACGCCGATCTCGACGGTGCTCAGCGTCAGCGACGGCAGCGAACTCAGCAAGGGCACGGTCATCAACCTCACGGCCGTCAAGATGGACAGCAATGGCAAGGTGACCGCAGCGGCCGGGACCTTCACGCCGTCGTCGTTCACCGTGCCCACCAAGGGCGCGAGCTTCCCGATCTCGGTGACCTACTCCAGGGCCGACACCGACGTCTTCATCCAGGCCGCCCTCAAGAAGCCCACGAAGACCAGCCCCGGAGCCGGTCTCACCCCGACGTCCTTCGACGTCGTGGACTCGCTCGCCTTCGCCTACGCCGCGAACCCCGATGACGACGCGAAGCTCCGCACGGGGTTCGGAGCCACCGAGTGCACATCCGATTCCACCGCCAAGGTCTGCGGCATCGTCGTGCTGCCCCAGGGCATCACGTCGAACGCCGCCGCGCTGTCGAGCGGCATCTGCGCCGACGCCAACTGCAACGGTGCCGAGGAGGTCCAGTTCATCGCGGGCCTGTCCAACCTCTACGCGGCCCCGGCGCCACCGGCCACGCTCACCCTGCGTTGCGACAAGGCCACCTGCAAGGGCAAGGGTGTGAGCAGCTACACGGCGAGGATCTCGCTGCTGAGCTCGGGTGAGCTGGTGGACTCGCCGGCCTGCACGACCAAGGGCGTGCTGAACACCGACTACCCGGCCGGCGATCCTCGTCTGCACTTCTGCACCGACTACGTCGCCAGTCACCGCGACAACGCCGGGGACCTGCTGATGGTGGTCTTGTTCGACAAGGACATGCGGGGCACCATCTGACCGCTCGTCACGCCACCCAGTGGCCCAAGCGGTGAGGAAGGACCTCCACGCCCAGCTCGCGCAGCGTCGCGAGGGCGGCCTGGAGGTCCTTCTCGTCCGGGCGCCCGTCTCCCGCGCGCGCCAGGCTACGGCCGAGCAGGTTGACGGCCCGGATGCATCCGCCCTCCCCCGCATCGGGTGAGTCCAGACCCCGCTGGAACTCCTCTTCGGCCTCGCCGTACCGCTGTTGCTCGAGCAGCAGGCTGCCGAGAAGGCAGTGCAGGTCGCCGAGCGCGGTCTCGTGGCCGATGCGGCTGGCGTGCGCGATGGCATCCTCGACCATCCTCAGCGCCACCGCGACGTCACCTTCGAGGGCGGCGCATTCGGCGAGCCCGGCGTCCACGTCGACCGCCTCGTGCTCGAGGCCGGCGGCCAGCAGACCCTCGCGGGCCTCGGCGAAGGCGGCGCGAGCCTCGTCCACGCGACCCTGCCCGACCCGCACCTTGCCGGTCTCTCGCCGGACGAGAGCCAGCAGCTCGACGTCGTCGGCCACCCGGGAGTACCGCGCGGCATCCGCCAGCGCGGCCTCGGCGAGCTCGTAGCGACCCTGGCGGATCGCGAGATCGGCCAGGTTGTACGTGGCGTTGGCCTCGTTCGCGGTGTCGCCCACGCGGCGCATCAGCTCGCCGGCGCGCTCGAGCCGCTCCTGGGCCAGCGGCCATCGCCCCTCCTGGAGCGCCCGCATCGCCAGGTTGTTGAGGCACCGCGACATCATCAGCAGGTCCCCGGCCTTCTCGTAGCTCCGCAGGGCGAGCTCGCCGAACGGCTGGTCGCCGACCTTGCCGGCGCCGGTCAGGATGAGGTCGCGGACGTTGAAGGCGAAGGCGACGGCCAGGCTGTCGTCGCTGCGTTGGGCCTCCAGGACCGCCAGGGCGCTCCAGCGCAGCGCGTCCGCGTGGCGGGCCCGCAGATGGCTGACGAACGCCAGCCGAGCGGTCAGCTGGGAGCGCACGCGTGAGGCGCGGGGGGACTCCTCGCGGACCAGGCCACGTGCGTGGGCGACGATGCGCAGTGCCGTGGTGAGCTGACCGATCCGCTGGTGGAGCGCCACCTCCTTGGCCATCAGGTTCGCGACCGAGACCGGGTCGGACCGCGCGAAGTCCCGCGCCCGGCGGTACGCCGCGATGGCCTCGCGGGAGAGCCCGGCGAGGTCCGCGACGTCGCCGGTGGCCTCCAGTACCTCGGCGACCTCCTGGCGGGGTACGCCGTCGACCTGCAAGCCGGCGTCCACCGCCAGCCGGTAGGCGTCGAGCGCGGCGGCGTAGGAGTACAGGGCCCGCGCGCGGTCGCCCGCTGTACGTGCGTAGCGCCAGGCGCGCGACCGGTCGCCGGCCTCCCAGAAGTGGACGGCCAGCGGCCCGGCGATGTCGTCGGGATCGGTCGTCAGCTTCTCGAGGACCTCACCGACGTGCAGGTGCATCCGGCGCCTGAGTCGGAACGGCAGCCCGGCGTACGCAGAGTCGCGGACCACGGCGTTGGTGAACCGCCACCAGACGTCGCTGTCCCCCTCCGGCTGCACGAACTGGTCGAGCCGGTGGAGGTCCGCCGGCTCGAGCTTCCAGCCCTCGTCGCCCACCAGCTCGTGGAGCGAGGAGAACGGGAACTGGTCACCGAGGACCGAGGCGAACCGCAGCACCGTGCGGTCCCGCGGAGCCAGCCGGTCGATCTGCCCGCTGACCACGGCACCGACGGAGTCCGGCAGGTCCGCCACGGTGCCGCGCTCGCGGGCGGCGTCCAGCAGGGCCTCCATGAACAGGGGATTGCCTCCGGCCTTGGCCGCGATGGCCTCGATCAGGTGCCGGCTCACGGGGCGTTCGACGCTCCAGGACTCCAGGAGCGAGACCGACTGGGCGTGGTCCAGCGGCCCCAGCTCGATGTTCTCGACGGGCACGTCCTCCGGTAGTAGGAGACCGTCAGGTCCCCTCTGCCGGGTGACGACGACGAGCCACGCGCGGGTGGCAGCCGCCTCGGCGACGGCGCTGATGATCGCGGCCGAGGACTCGTCCATCTCGTCGGCGTCCTCGAACAGCAGCACCGAGGGTGCGTCGAGCACCGACTCCAGGAACGCGACCACGACCTCGACCAGCTTGCTCGCCCGGAACCTCTCGTCGAGGTCGCGGGTCTCGCTGGTGTCGGGCACAGGAGCGTCGAGCACGACCGCCAGGAGCGGGAACATCGGCAGCAGGTCCGGACAGCGCTCGGAGACCAGGGTGCGAAGGGCGGCGACCTGCTCCTCGCGGGGAGTCCCGCCGTCCACCCCGGCGACGTCGCGGAGCAGCCGACGTACGGCGTTGTAGGCCGCCGCACCCCCGAAGTGACCGCTGAGCCCGCGCCAGACGAGATGCCCGGGCGCCTCATGCACGACGGCGGCGGCGAACGCCGACTTGCCGATGCCCGGCTCGGCGGTGACCTGCACGACTCCCCCGGATCCCAGCAGGGACCGCTCGAGCAGCGGCCGCACGCGGGCGAGCTCCGCCTCGCGGAGGTTCGCGACACCGCGGGCCCCCAGGTACAGCGTCACCGTCCGGTCCGGGTCGTCGCCGACCGCGAACACCGACGACGCGTGGACCGGACGATTGATGCCCTTGACCAGGAACGGAGGCACCGGCGTCGCCTCGACCTGGCGACGGACCCGCTCGAGCACGGCGGCCGTGGCGAAGACCCCGCCGATCGGCGTCTTGCCCATCACGCGGGCCGCGAGGTTGATGGCGTCGCCCTTGAGGGAGTACGTCCGGCGGAAGGACGGCCCGAAGTCGCCGCCGTAGACCGCACCCCTGTTCACGCCAGCCCTCAGCGGCAACGTGCCTGCCCGGTCCACGACGAGCCGCGCCACGCCGAGGATCCGGTCCTCCACGTCACGACCGCCGCCCGGAGCCCCGGCCACGAGCATCAGCTTGCCGCCGTTGCGGTTGATGTCGCTCTCCAGGAAGGTCGCGCCGTGACGGGCGCAGGCGTCCTGCGTGTTGCGCACGACCGCATCGAGCGCGGCGGCGAGGGCCTCCGGCCCGTCGGTGCCGATCAGCTCGTCGGTCCCGGAGAACTCCACGAACGCCACGCCGACCGCCCGGTGCTCCGAGCTCCCGGCCGTGGCGAGCAGGTGGGCCCGCAGCGGTGGCGAGAGCAGCCCGGCCACGTCGGTGTCGGCCGGCTGCCGTGAGGGGTCGTCGTACGGCGGGGCGTCCGGGGGCCGCCTGCGGACCAGGTGGCCGTCCTCGACGGAGACACCCACTACGCCGGGCTCCAGCAGGGCGGCGGTCGCGGCGCTCACCATGACCTGCCCGGCCGTGGCCAGTGCCTCCATCTCCGCGCACCGGCTCGCGGCTGGGCCGCTGATCACCAGCTCACGGTGGATGTCGGGGTCGCCGACCAGGAAGAAGTCGAACCAGCCGCTGTGGATGCCCACCGACATGCGCAGGGCCACGGCACCCGCGGACGAGCGGGTCCGCCCGACCGTGCGCAGCTCGGTGCGCATGTCGACGGCGGCGCGGACGGCTCGGGTGGCGTGGTCCTCGCCGGTGAAGAGCAGCAGCACCGCGTCGCCGCCCCACTTGACCAGGTCACCGGCTTCACGGCGGGCGTGCGCCAGCAGGGCACCGAAGGTCGCGTCGAGGATGTCGCTCAGCTCCTCCGAGCCGACCGCCCCCTGCCGGGTGAGCCTCCGCGCGAGCGTGGTGAAGCCGGAGATGTCGACGAAGGCCAACGACCCCTCGACGCCGCGGTACCGCACGTCGGGCGTCGCCGCGAGCCACGACGCGGCGATCTCGGGCACGTAGGGACGCAGCTGCTCCCCCTCGCCCCCATCCACGGGGCCATTCTCCACCCGAAGCGGAACCGAGGCTCCGGGCACTCAGTCGCGCGCGATGCGGACCTTCGCGGCCAGGGTTGCCGGATCGTCGGGCGTGCCACCGTGTTGCGCGATCCAGGCGTAGGCCTCCTGCCGCTCGGCGTGGCACATCAAGCCGACCACGTCGCCCGGCTCGGCCTGCTCGACCAGGGCCGCCAGCGACTCGACCTCGGTGTCGTACGACGCGACGTCGGTCATGCCGACCCGCTCCATGCCGGCGCGGAACAACGCGTCCATGTCCTCCTGGATCCTGCCGCGGAGGTAGCCCTGCTTGTGGCCGATGGCGACCACGTCGGCGTACATGCCGGCCATCTCGCCGAGCCGCTCGAGCAGGTCGTCCTGCCGGTCGCCCACCGCGCCGAGGCCGAGCAGGAGACGCGCGCCGGGGCGGCGCACGCCGTTCATGATCTCGACCATCGCCTCCAGGCCGGCCTCGTTGTGCGCGAGGTCCATGACGACGGAGATCTCGCCGAGGCTGAAGAAGTTCATCCGGCCGGGGTTGTGCTCGGCATCGGGGCGGAAGGTCCGCAGCCCCTCGACGACGGTTTCCTGGGGGATGCCGATCGCGAGGGCGGCCGAGGCGGCGGCCAGGGCGTTCTCGACGTTGAAGCGGGACAGGCCGGCCAGCGTCATGGGCACGTCGGCGAGCTCCACGAGCGGGAACGCGTCGGAGTGGGGGTACAGCACCGAGACCCAGCCGTCGATGACGGTGGTGGCGCGGCCGCCATGGCCGACCACCTCGCGAACCGCCGGTGAGTCGGGGTCGCGGGAGAAGACCCAGGGCTGCGCCCGGATCACCTGACGCATGGCGTAGACACGCGGGTCATCGGCGTTCAGGACCGCCCAGCCGCTCTTGCGCGTGATGTGCGGGACGACGGCCTTGACCTCGGCGAGCTGGTCGAGGGTGTCGATGCCCTGGAGACCGAGGTGGTCGGCGGTGACGTTGGTGACGACGGAGACGTCGTTGCGGGTCAGCCCGATGCCCTTCAGCAGGATGCCGCCGCGGGCGGTCTCGGTGACCGCGATCTCGACGCCCACGTGTGCGAGCACGCGCCCGGCGCCGCTCGGGCCGGAGTAGTCGCCCGCCTCGACGAGCTCACCGTCGACGTAGATGCCGTCGGTGTTGGACCAGCCCACGTGCTTGCCCCAGGTACGCGCGATGTGGGCGATCATCCGGCTCGTCGTCGTCTTCCCGTTGGTCCCGGTGACGGCGATGACCGGGATCTTAGGGGTGATGGTCGTGGGCGCGGCGCCGGCGTCGCTCTCGCCGACCCGCTTGGCCGCTCGGCCGACCGCCTCGTCGACGTCGGCCGCCGGCAGCTCGTCGAGCACCTCCGCGACGGCCCGGCCCATCTCCTGGGCCCGCTCCCGGTGTCGCCAGGGGTAGGCGACCACCAGCGTGTGCGGGTCGCTCGTCGTCCGCACCCGGACCGCGAGTCGGCTGGTCCCGGACTCGTGCGCCACCGACCGCACCAGCCGGGCCAGCGCCCGGGCGGCGAACCGCTGCCGGAACCCCGTCCCCGGCTCCCCCGGCCGCGCGTTCCGCAGCCCGATCCGGTTCGCGAGCCGCCTCGCCTTGTCGGTGGGTACGTCCGCCAGCGCGCCGATGTCGAGGGTCAGCTTGATCGCGGCCCTGGGGAAGTACAGGTTCGGCCCTTCGAGGACCCGGAGCTCGACCAGGGACGTCACGCTCGGAACGCTAGCGGAGGGGTCTGCGGCCCGACCGGCGGTGCGAGAGCCACCGTTTCGAAGCCACGAACGGTGGCTGGCTCACCGCTGCCCGGCCAAGACCCGGACCGGCGGTCCTCGCGGTGGAGTCCGGGCCGGTTGACCCGCGCTTGCAGCCGGCGGTCAGGCGCCCATCGCGTGGAAGCCGCCGTCGACGTGCACGATCTCGCCGGTCGTGGCGGGGAAGAAGTCCGAGAGCAAGGCCACGACGGCGCGGGCCGTCGGGATCTGGTCGGTCTCGTCCCAGCCCAGCGGGGCCCGCTCCTTCCACATCGACTCGAGGTTCTCGAACCCCGGGATCGCCTTCGCGGCCAGGCTCTTGATAGGGCCGGCCGACACGAGGTTGGACCGGATGCCCTGCGGCCCCAGGTCGCGCGCCAGGTAGCGGTTGGTGGACTCCAGCGCCGCCTTCGCCACGCCCATCCAGTCGTACGCCGGCCACGCGATCGTCGCGTCGAAGGTCATCCCGACCACGCTGGCGCCCCGACCCATCAGAGGCAGGCACGCGGTGGCCACTGACTTGTAGGAGTAAGCCGAGACCTGGACCGCCTGGGCCACGTCGGCCCACGGACCGTCGAGGAACTTGCCGCCGAGGATGGTCTCGGGGTTGCCGTAGGCGATCGAGTGCACGACGCCGTCGAGGCCGTCGACGTGCTCTCGCACCGCGTCGGCGAGGCCGGCGAGGTGCGCCTCGTCGGTGACGTCGAGCTCGAGCACCGGCGGCTCGGTGGGCAGCCGCTTGGCGATCCGCCGGGTGATGCCGAGCGCGCGACCGAAGTTGGAGATCATCACCGTCGCGCCCTGCTCCTGGGCGACCCGCGCCACCGAGAACCCGATCGAGCTGTCCATCGTCACACCAGTGACGAGGATGCGCTTGCCGTCGAGGATGCCCCCAGTAGATGTCATGGTCAGTGCCCCATTCCCAGTCCACCGTCGACCGGGATCACGGCCCCGGTGATGTAGGCCGCGCCGTCCGACGCCAGCCAGGTGACCGCCGCGGCGATCTCTTCGGTCGTTCCGTAGCGCCCGAGCGGCACCTGTCCCTTGTAGGTCGCCTTGAGCTCGTCACTCAGTTCGTCGGTCATGTCGGTCTCCACGAACCCCGGCGCGACGACGTTCGCAGTGATCCCGCGCGTCCCGTACTCGCGGGCGATGGAGCGGGCCATGCCGACCAGCCCCGCCTTCGATGCCGCGTAGTTGACCTGCCCGCCGGAGCCGAGCAGGCCGACGACCGAGGAGATGAAGATGATCCGGCCCCGGCGGGCGCGCATCATCTTCGAGACCGCGCGCTTGGCCAGCCGGAACGACCCGGTGAGGTTGGTGTCGATCACCGACGACCAGTCCTCCTCCGACATCCTGACCAGCAGGGTGTCGGCGGTGATGCCGGCGTTGGCCACCAGCACCTCGACCGGTCCGTGGGCTTCCTCGATCTCGGCGAACGCGGCCTCGATGGCGGCACCATCGGTGATGTCGCAGCGCAGGTCGAGCGCGCCGTCCGGCCCGCCGCCGCTGCGGCTGGTCACGGCCACCCGGTCGCCCTGCGCGACGAAGGCCTCGGCGATCGCCCGGCCGATGCCGCGGTTTCCCCCGGTGACGAGCACCGAGCGGCCGGTTCCTGCCGAGCCCTGGCCGGTTTTTTGGCCGGTTTTTTGGCCGGTCTGTTGGCCGGTCTGTTGGCCGGTCTGTTGGTCGGTCACGGGGCCGACGCTAGCGACAACGGGCGAGTTAGGCGAAAGCCGATCGGTCGCCACCAACGTCGAGGTTCTGGCCCACAAGCCCGCCTGAGCCAAGGGCCCAGCAGGCTGACTAGTCGTCCTCGAGCCGGAACCCGACCTTCATGCCGACCTGGAAGTGCTCGACGTCGCCGTCCTTGACCTGGCCTCGGACCTGGGTCACCTCGAACCAGTCGACGTGACGCAGCGTGGTGGCGGCGCGGGCGAGGCCGTTGCGGATGGCCTGGTCGATGCCGTCCGGGGACGTGCCGACGATCTCGGTGACGCGGTAGGTGCGGTTCGACAAGGAGTCCTCCTGGGCGTGCGGATCGAACCTCGATCGTAGCGACGTACAGTGGAGGGCATGGCCCGGCACCAAGCAGGTGACCCGGTCCGGATCACCACCGCCAGCACGAGCCGCGACGCGGACATCGCGGCGCGGCAGAAGCGCTATCTGCTCGCGATGGGGTTCCGGACGGTGTGCTTCGTGGCCGCGATCTTCGTGACGACCGGGTGGTTGAGAGTGGTGCTGATCGTCGCCGCGCTCGTCCTGCCGTACGTCGCGGTGGTGATGGCAAACTCGGGCTCCACGAAGTCCGACGGCTTCGAGCTGCTGGACGGGCCGTCGGGGGCGCGACAGCTCCCGCCGGGCAAGGAAAATCTTTGAACGAGCGGTCAAGATCACGATTGACAACTGGCCAAAGCGTGTCAGAATCGCCCTGAAGTGCCGGACAGCTTCCCCCGTGGCTGTCCGGCACTTCCTTTGCATTTCTCCCCGGAAGGACGCCGTGAGCGAGTCGCTCGTCTGTTCCGCGAAGGGCTGTCAGCAGACTGCCGTCTGGGCCCTGGTCTGGAACAACCCGAAGCTGCACACGCCGGATCGCCGCAAGTCCTGGCTGGCCTGTGACGAGCACCGCGAGCAGCTCGCCGACTTCCTGGCGGCGCGACGCTTCCTGCGCGAGGTGGTTCCCGCTCTGGAGGCGCCCGAGGACGCGGGGCCTTCCCGTTAGGTAGGCGGTGGCTCAGCCGCCGATGGCCGACATCGGACGGTCCGGCTGCAGGAACAGCGGGTCGTCGATGCCGTGCCCGGCTCGCTTGGTGCTCATCGCGGCGACCCAGCGGTCCGCGATCTCGTCGTCCGTCGCGCCTGACCGCAGGGCCGCCCGCAGGTCGGACTCCTCACGGGCGAACAGGCAGTTGCGGACCTGGCCGTCGGCCGTCAGTCGCACCCGATCGCAGTCGCCACAGAACGGCCGCGTCACCGACGCGATCACCCCGACCGTGGCGGGACCGCCGTCGACCAGGAAGAGCTCGGCGGGAGCGCTGCCCCGGGGCTCGACCGCCGGCGAGAGCACGAAGTCCTTCTCGAGGCTGGTGAAGATCTCGTCAGCGGTGATCATCTCCGCCCGGCTCCAGCCGTGCTGGGCGTCGAGCGGCATCTGCTCGATGAACCGCAGGTCGTAGCCGTGGTCGAGGCACCAGCGCAGCAGCTCGGGGGCCTGGTCGTCGTTGTGGCCGCGCAGCAGCACCGCGTTGATCTTGATCGGGCCGAGACCGGCCTCGGCCGCCGCGGCCAGCCCGTCGATCACGTCGTGCAGCCGGTCGCGCCGGGTGACGGCGTGGAAGGTCTCCGGACGGACGCTGTCCAGGCTGACGTTCACCCGGTCCATCCCGGCGGCCTTGAGTGCATGTGCGGTCCGGGACAGTCCGAGGGCGTTCGTCGTCATCGAGATCTCGAGCTCGGGGGCGACGGCGCGGACGGCGGCCACGATGTCGACCAGGCCGCGGCGTACGAGCGGCTCACCGCCCGTGAACCGCACCTCCTTGATGCCGAGCAGGCGGACGCCGATGTCGATGAGCCGGACGATCTCGTCGTCGGTCAGCACGCTCTCGTCGGGGAGCCACTCCAGGCCCTCCGCCGGCATGCAGTACGAGCAGCGCAGGTTGCAGCGGTCGGTCAGCGAGACCCGCAGGTCCGTCGCGACCCGCCCGAACCGGTCACCCAGCGCTCTCGTCACCGGGCCAGTCTAGGTGGTTGGAGGTTGGAGCCTGGTCGGGTCCGGTCTGGCTGGCCGTGCGGACTAGCCTCGGCGGGTGCGGTCCTGGCGCTTCCTCGTGAGCCGTCGGTGGATCCTGTTCTTCCTGGTGGTCGTGGTGCTGGCGTACGCCACCTGGTGGCTGGGCCGCTGGCAGTTCCACCGGCTCGCCGACCGCAAGGACGACAACGCCGTCGTCGAGCGCAACGAGGCCGCTGCCGCCGCGCCGGTCGCCGACGTGCTGGCGGCCGGCCGCGAGGTCGACGAGGAGGACGAGTGGCGGGTGGTGACCGCGACCGGGACCTACCTCACCGAGGAGACGATCGTGGTCCGGTACCGGACCCGCGGCGGCTCCTCGGGCGTCGACGTGGTGGTCCCGCTGCAGACCACGGACGGTCCCGCGCTGCTCGTGGACCGCGGCTGGCTCGCGACCGGCAACAGTGGCGGCGCCGTCCCGGACGACGTACCCGAGCCACCGTCGGGCACCGTCACCGTCACCGGCTGGGTACGTGCCGATGCCACCGGCGGCTCCGCCCAGATCACCGACGGCTCCACGCGGGCGATCTCCAGCGCCGAGATCGGCCCGGCGATCGGCCGGGAGGTGTACGGCGGGTTCGTCGACCTCCGCTCGGAGGACCCGGAGCCGTCGACGTCGCTGGAGAAGGCCGAGCTGCCAGACCTGAGCAACGGCCCGCACTTCTTCTACGGGCTCCAGTGGTGGTTCTTCGGGGTGCTCGCGGTGTTCGGCTTCCTCTACCTGGCCTACGACGAGTGGCGGATCGGGACGGGTCGCAAGCCGCCCCGCGCCCAGGACGGCCCTCGGGGTCAGACGGCCCGCAGCATCCCGCCGTCGACGGGCAGCATCACGCCGGAGACGAACGACGAGGCCGGCGAGAGCAGGAACGCCGCGGCGCGACCGAACTCCTCCGGCTCGCCGTAGCGGCCGAGCGGAATCTGCGCGATCGCCTTGGACTTCGCCGCCTCGGCGTCACCCGTGGACTCGTCGAGCTCCGCAACGCGCTCGGTGCCGACCCGGCCCGGGAGCAGCCCGTTCACGCGGACGCCGCGCGGTCCCTGCTCGTCGGCCAGCGTCTTGGCGACCATGGCGAGCCCCGGTCTCAGGCCGTTGGAGATCGCCAGGCCGGGAATCGGCGCGCGCACCGACGACGAGAGCACGAACGCCACCGACCCGCCCGGCTCGAGGGCGGCGCACACCTCGCGGGCGATCCGCACGGCGCCGAGGAACACCGAGCCGAACGCCTTCTCCCAGTCCTCGTCGGAGGTGCTCGACACGGTGCCGGTGGGCGGCCCGCCCACGGAGATCAATGCGCCGTCGAGCCGGCCGAAGGAGTCGTGGGCCGCAGCGATCAGCCGTGGCGGTGTACCCGGGTCGCCGTTGTCGGCCTCCACGGTGACGACGGAGTCTCCGAGGTCGGCCGCGGCGGCCGCCAGCGACTCCGCGCTGCGTCCGGACAGCACCACCTTCGCGCCGTCGGCCACCAGCGCGTCGACCGTCGCCCGGCCCAGGCCTCTCGCTCCCCCGGTGACGATGTACGCGCGGTCCTTGAGTCCGAGGTCCATTGAGCGACCCTAGCCGCGCACGACGGAGGAGTGCGCGGCTAGCCGGTCGCCAGGTCGAGCAAGCCGTGGGACCGAGCCCGCGAGGTCCCAACCAGCGGGTCGAGACCCTCCGACCCTAGCCGCGCCGATTCGTCAGCGAACGCTGCGCTCGGAGGACCCGGAGGACCGCTGACGAATCGCGTCAGGAGGCAGGGGTCGGCCGGAGGTCGTCGACGAACTGGGTGCGGTAGAGGTCGGCGTACAGCCCCCCCTCGGCGAGCAGCGCCGCGTGGGTGCCGCGCTGCACGATGCGGCCGTCGTCGACGACGAGGATCTGGTCGGCCTGCCGGATGGTCGAGAGCCGGTGGGCGATGACCAGGCTGGTGCGGCCCTCGAGGGCGGCGTCGAGGGCCCGCTGCACGGCCGACTCGGACTCGGAGTCGAGGTGCGCCGTCGCCTCGTCGAGGACGACGACGGCGGGCGCCTTGAGCAGCAGCCGGGCGATGGCGAGGCGCTGGCGCTCGCCGCCCGAGAGCCGGTAGCCGCGGTCACCGACCACGGTGTCGAGGCCCTCCGGCAGCGCGCGGACGAGCACGGCGACCTGGGCGGCCTCCAGGGACGCCCAGATGGCGGCGTCGTCGGCGCCCGGACGGGCGTACAGGAGGTTGGCACGGATCGTGTCGTGGAACATGTGGGCGTCCTGGGTGACGTACCCGACGACGTCCTCGAGGGACTCGAGGGTCACCTGGCGCACGTCGCGTCCGCCGACGAGCACGGCGCCGGAGCCGACGTCGTACAGCCGGGCGACCAGGTGCGTGATCGTGGTCTTGCCGGCCCCGGACGGGCCGACCAGCGCGACCATCTGACCGGGCTCCGCGGTGAAGGTGATGTCGCGGAGCACCTCGCCGGTGTCGCGGGTCTCGGTGCGGGCGACGGACTCCAGCGAGGCGAGCGAGACGTCCTCGGCGCGTGGGTAGCGGAACGAGACGTGGTCGAACTCGACCTTGGACGCGGTGACGGGCAGGGCGACGGCCCCGGGCTGCTCCTGGATCGACGAGGGCAGGTCGAGCACCTCGAAGACCCGCTCGAAGCTGACCAGCGCCGTCATCACGTCGATGCGGACGTTGGAGAGCCCCTGGAGCGGTCCGAGCAGGCGCAGCAGCAGGGTGGTCAGGGCGAGAAGCGTGCCGACCGTCAGCTCACCCTGGATGGCGAGGTACCCGCCGACGCCGTACACGAGCGCGGTCGCCAGTGCCGGGACCAGCATCATCGCGGCGCCGAAGATGCGCGTGATCAGGGAGATGCGCACGCCCAGGTCGCGGACCCTCGCCGCCTTGCCGGCGAAGAGGGCGTCCTCCTCGGCCCTGCGCCCGAACAGCTTGAGGAGCATCGCGCCGCCGACGTTGAAGCGCTCGGTCATCACGTTGCCCATGTCGGCGTTGCCGTCCATCTGGTTGCGGGTCAGACCGGCGAGCTTGGTGCTGACGAGGCGCGAGGTGACGAGCAGCAGCGGGAACAACAGCAGGCAGAGCAGCGTGACCTGCCAGCTGAGCGCGATCATCGCGATGCCGACGACCAGCACCGAGATCGCGTTGGAGACCGTCCCGGCCAGCGTCGAGGTGAACGCTCGCTGGGCGCCGATCACGTCGTTGTTGAGCCGGGACACCAGCGCGCCGGTCTGCGTGCGGGTGAAGAACGCCAGCGACTGTCGCTGGACGTGCCCGAACACCTGGGTGCGGAGGTCGAAGATGAGCCCTTCGCCGATGCGGGAGGACAGCCAGCCCGCGATCACCGCCAGGACGGCGCCGAACAGCGACGTGATCGCCATCAGGCCGGCCAGCTCGAGCACGAGGGCGGTGTCCTTCTGGAGGATGCCGTCGTCGACGATCCGCTGCACCAGCAGCGGCGTGACGATCACCAGGCACGCGTCGACGACCGTCAGGGCCAGGAAGACCGTGATCAGCCGCCGGTGCGGTCGCGCGAACGCCAGCACCCGCCGAACCGTGCCGCGGTCCAGCTTGTTGCTGGCGATGCTGGGGTCGGTGCGCATGTGGCGCCACACCTGACCCATGCCGCTCATGCTCGACAAGCGTGACTCCTCGTGGTGGGACTGGGTGAACGCCCGGTACGCCGCCCATTGTTCCTCGCGCCACCGACAGGGGCCTGCGAAAAGGCTGGCCGATGGAGTGGAAGTGCGAGGAGCCTCGTGTCTGTCCTCTTGTCGAGGAGGTGCCCGTGGACGAGCTGGCCAGGGCCGATGCTGCCCTCGGACGCCCGCGGGAGGCAGGCGGCGAGCCATCCTTCGAGGACATCTTCACCCGGGACTTCCCCCGCGTGGCGCGCACCATCCACCACATCGTCGGTGACCGCGCCCGGGCCGAGGAGGTCACCCAGGACGCCTTCCTGGAGCTGCTGCGCCACTGGCGGACGGTGGCGTCGTACGACCGGCCGGACCTGTGGGTACGCCGGGTGGCGATCCGCAAGGCACAGCGGGAGCGCCACCGCGCCTGGCGCCGGGTCGAGCTCGAACGCACCACGGTCGCGGACGAGACGGTCGACGCGCCCACGCCCGCGCCGGAGGTGCTGGCCGCCGTCCGCCGCCTCGCACCGCGCCAGCGCGCCGTGGTGGTGCTCTTCTACTTCGAGGACCGCCCGATGACCGAGATCGCCGACATCCTGGGCTGCTCGGAGTCCACGGGGTGGAGCCAGCTGCACACGGCTCGCCGCCACCTCGCCGCAGCACTCTCCGAGGAGGTGACCGACGATGTCGGTTGACGACCGCTTGCGGGAGGCCTTCGGCGAGATCGACCGGAGCTGGGAGGAGCGGGTCCCGGTGGCCCTGGCCGCGCTCACCGGCCGGCAGCGTCGAGACACCGCCGTACGACGCGGAGCCACCCTCGCCCTGGTCGCCGCGGCCGCTGTCGCGACGGTCGCCGTCGCGGTCTCCCAACGGGCCGACGACGCACCGGCCCCCTCGAAGGACCCGACCACGCCCGCCACGGGGATCGGCGCGGAGCCGAACCCGCTGCACGGCACCTGGGTCTCCGGGCCGCTCACCCGCGCCGACGTGCGCCGCGCGGCCAGGCTCGCCGGCGACGCCGGCGCCGCGGCCGCGATGCTCGCCGACCTGTCCGACACCCCGTTCCGGGTGGCCCTGTACGTCGACGAGGACCGGAGCTCGATGCACGCCGTGTTCCGAGTGGAAGGTCAGCCCGAGGAGAACGCCGACGAGGAGAACGTGATGGTCACCGAGGACCGCGTCGTGATGCAGCCGATGTTCAGCGAGGGCGAGAACGTGCACACCTATGTGCTCGAGGACGGCACCCTCCGGCTGGCGTTCGTCTCCACGACCGAGCGCGACGAGAACGGCGTGCCGGGAGAGGCCTGGCAGCGACTGGTCTACGACGCCGCGGCCTTCACCCCGGGGACGTGAAGGCCCGCGGGTGCCGCCCGAGCACGGTCTCGTCGCCGAAGGCCGACCCGAGGCCGCTGCCGTCGAGGGCGACGGTCAGCAGCTCGGGACTTCCCGACCCCGCCGCGAGATTGCCGCTGAAGAGCACGCCGCTGCCGTCGGGCAGCCAGGCGGGCTCGGCGGCGAAGCCACCATCGTCGGCCAAGGTCGTGAGCCGGGTGGGTACGCCGCCCGCCGGGCCGATCCAGAACAGGTCCGGCGCATCGTCGCCGGCCGCGGCGAGGGCGGAGTAGACGATGCGCTCGCCGTCCGGGCTCCAGTCGGCGGTGGCGGCGTACAGCTGCGGGTCGGTGAGGGCGCGGACCGGATGGCTCGGCTCGTCGAGGCGCACCGCGCTCAGCGTGACGGCGTCGATGTCGGCGTCCGGGCCTCGCCCGGTCTTGTGGACCTTCTCGAAGACGACCTGCGTGCCGTCGGGCGAGTACCGCGCCCCGGCGGTGAAGTCACGCTTCCACGGCCCGAGCAACACGCGGGCCGCCCCGGATGCGACGTCGACCGTCTCCAAGGTGGCGGTCCCCCATCCACTCCGGCGCAGCTTGGTCTGGCTGTAGACGATGCGCTTGCCGTCCGGGGACCAGGCCGGGTCGTCGAGGAACCGGCACAGGCGCATGCAGTCGAGGAGCATCCGCGCGTTGCCCCCGTCCGCGTCGGCGACCCACAGGTCGTCGCGCTCGCCGTCGCTCATCGCGAACACGAACCGCGTGCCGTCGGGTGACCAGTCCGGGTTCGTCTGGTGCCCGGAGCCGAGATCGTGCAGGGGGGCGTGCAGGTCCGTGCCGTCGGCGCGAACCAGGGCGACCTCCTGACGGGACCCCGCGTCCTGCTGGAACAGGATCCACGTCGCCGGTGCGGCCGTGTCAGTGGCTGCGCGCAAGGGTGGTGCCTCCGGGCTCGAGCACGCCGAGGCGAGGGCGGCTGTCAGGACGAGGACGGGAACGGCGAGCTTCCTGGTGTGCATGACCAGGAACAGTCACGACGGGCCTGCGACTTCCACCCTCAGGAGTCGTCGATCTCCAGCCGGAGGCCGGCGATCGCGTTGCTGGCGCCACGGTGACCCGGCGTCAGGAAGGCCCCGGCGACCGCGACGACGGCCACAAACATGAGGACAACCTGTGCGCCGGGGACGGTGACGACGGCCAGCAGCACGAGGGGGCCCACGCCGGTCAGCAGCTTGATCAGCCGCCGCGCCGCCGAGGCCGGCGTCGTGCGGGTGTCCACCACCAGCTCGCCGAGGGTCCGCCCGGACAGCAGCACGAAGAGGCCCTCCACGAGCAGCGGTACGCCGGCGCGCAACGCGATCATCGAGGGCGAGTCCGTGGCCGGTCGCTCGTCCTGGGCGAAGACCTGGAACCCCCGCCACAGCGCCGCCGCGGCCGTTCCCGCGAGCACCACGAACAGCACGTCACTGACTGTCGCCGCGAGGCGGCGGCCGGCCGACACCGTGGTCGGCAGCACGCGGCGGGCCGTGCCCAGCCGGCGGCGTCTCCGGGCGGCGTACGGGTAGGAGACAACCGCGCCGAGGCACGCGCCGAGGGTGTTGGTGAGCAGGTCGTCGACGTCGAAGAGTCGGTAGGCGCAGGGGTACACGCCCCAGACCCCGGTCAGCTGGGTGACCTCGATGAGCAGGGACACTGCCAGCCCGAGTCCGGTCGCGACGACGACGCCGCGATGGGTGATCAGCCGGACGAACACCCCGAAAGGGAGGAAGAGGACGACGTTCAGCACGACCTGGAGGAAGGCCCGGTTGCGCAGCAGCTCGCCGGGCGTGCCGAGCCCGGCGTACCCCGCCTGTTGAGCCGCGCGCCGGATGTCGTCGGCGAACGCCATCACCCGCGTCTGCGCGTGCTGGCAGGCGTAGTCGCCGACGTCCGGCAGCGGCAGCAGCGTGTAGGTCCACAGTGCGACGCCGTAGACCGCCGCACCGACCAGCACGGTCAGGTCGCCGGGGCCGAGCCGGCCGTCGCGGCGGTACTGCACCGCGGCCACCGGAATGAACAGCAGCACGGCGACCACCGAGCCGAGGATCAGCGCCGCGAGCGCGTTGCTCCCCTGGTCGCCCACGCACGCGAGCCTAGGGTGGGCGAATGCGGTTCCAGGACAGCATCGAGGTGGCAGCCAGCGCGGACCGGGTGTTCGCGACGTACGTCGACGTGGAGCACTGGCCCGACTGGACGGCCAGCGTGACGCGGGTCGAGGTCCTCGACCCGGCACCGCTCGCCGTCGGCACCCGCGCCAAGGTGCGCCAGCCCAAGCTGCCCGTCGCGACCTGGACCGTCAGCGAGCTGGTGCCCGGCCGCAGCTTCACCTGGGTGGCCCGCGGGCCGGGGCTGCGCACGACCGGCAGGCACGCGGTGGAGCCGTTGCCGGACGGTGGCTGCCGCGTGACCGCGACCCTCGACCAGGAGGGCCTGCTGGGGGGCCTGGTGGGCCGCCTGACGCGTGGCCTGACCGCGTCGTACCTCGCCATGGAGGTGCACGGCATCAAGCGACACTGTGAGAAGTGACCCGGGACCTGGGACCCGGCCCGAGAGGTCGAGAGATCTTCGCCACTCCGGAGCGGCGGGCGCTTGGGCCTGCATCGACACTGCGATGAGTCCGCGTTGCTGAGGCAGTCTGATCGTCATGACCTTCACTACGTGTCATGTGACCATCTCCCTCGACGGCTTCATGGCGGGAGCCGACCAGACACCCGAGAACCCTCTGGGGGACAACGGTGAACGCCTCCACCTGTGGATGTTCCCCGACGACGGCGAGGCGCCCCACGAGGGTGACGCGGTCGCCCGCGAGCACCTGGCCAAGCCGCGAGGCGCCTACGTGATGGGCCGCAAGATGTTCGGGCCGGCGGTCCAGGAATGGACCGGGTGGGACGCCGACTGGCGCGGGTGGTGGGGCGAGAACCCGCCGTACCACGCGCCGGTCTTCGTGCTGACCCACCACGAGCGCGAACCGATCGAGATGGAGGGCGGCACGACGTTCCACTTCGTCACCGACGGCTTCGACGCGGCATACGCCCGCGCGGTGGAGGCCGCCGGCGACCGCGAGGTCCTCATCGCGGGTGGCGCATCGACGGTCCGCCAGGCGCTCGATGCCGGGGTGCTGGACGAGATCGTCACCGACGTCTCCCCCATGCTGCTGGGCGGTGGCGAGCGCCTGTTCGACGGCATCGCCGACCCCGGCCTGGTACCGGTCGAGGTGACCTGGTCGCCGCGAGCCACGCACATCCGGTACCGCGTCGGCGACCGCTCCTGACGATTGCCCTGACCGGGACGAGGCCGCGGCTCTATCCTGAGCCATGGCCATCGACGGCTGGGACCGTGCAGCCACGATCGACGACGTCCTCGAGCGGATGGCCGACATCGACGCCACGCTGCCGCACGAGGACGGGGTCGCCTACTTCAACCGGATGTACTGGCAGGTCACGCAGCTGGTCGACAAGGCCGTGGACGCCCAGACGTTCGTGGCCGGGGAGTTCCTCGGCCGGCTCGACGTGCACTTCGCGAACCTGTTCTTCACGGCGTACGCCGCGGACCTGGCCGGCACCAAGGTGAGCCCGGCCTGGGCCCCGCTGTTCGAGGCACGCGACCGCCCGCGCACGCAACCCATCCAGTTCGCGCTGGCCGGGATGAACGCCCACATCAGCCACGACCTCCCGCACGCGGTGGTCGACACCTGCCGCGAGCTCGCCGTGGAGCCGATCGACGACTCGCCCGAGCACACCGACTTCACCCAGACCAACGACGTGCTCGCAGCCGCCCAGGAAGAGATCAAGGGGTGGTTCAGCACCGGCATCATCGCGACCGTCGACCGGATCGGCGGCCGGGTCGACGACGGGTTCGCCACCTTCGGCATCCACCTCGCCAGGGCCGCCGCCTGGCAGACGTCCGAGCTGCTCTGGGGCCTGGCCGACAAGCGCGAGCTGGACCGCATCTTCCGCTCCGGACTCAGCCACACCGTCCAGCTCACCAGCCGCGGCATCCTGCTCTGACGCCCGCTCCGTCGGCCGCTGGCCGGGATCAGCCGAGCATCGCGGCGAGCTCGCGGAACCGGCGTACCTGCGCCTCCCGCTCCAGCCGGCGCTGCTCGTCCAGCGGGCGCTCGGTGGCACCGAGCAGCAGGGCCTGGGTCTCGCGTACGGCGCCCGGCAGGGCGGCGGTCAGCGCGGCCACCAGGTCGCTCACGGCGGCGTCCAGCTCGGCGAGCGGGACCACCACGTTGGCCAGGCCGATCGCCAACGCCTCCTCGGCCAGGACCACGCGCGCGGTGGCGCAGATCTCCAGAGCCCGGGCGTAGCCGACGAGCGCGACCAGCGGCTGGGTGCCCGTCAGGTCGGGGACCAGCCCGAGGGCGGGCTCCTTCATGGAGAGCTGGGCGTCGTCGGCGAGCACCCGGAGGTCGCAGGAGAGCGCGAGCTGGAAGCCGGCGCCGATCGCGTGTCCCTGGACGACGGCGACCGAGACGAACCGCGGGTCACGCAGCCAGGTGAAGCCGCGCTGGAACGCCTCGATGGTCGCGGACGCCTCGTCGTCGGAGAGGGCCAGCAGGCCGGCCACGGTCTCCACACCGTCACCGCCCCCAGCGGGGTCGAGCATGGCCCGGTCGAGGCCGGCCGAGAACGACGGGCCGCTCCCCCGGACCAGCACGACGCGTACCTCGTCCGGGATCTCCTCGCCGAGCCGCGCCAGGGTCCGCCACGTCAGCGGCGTCTGCGCGTTGCGGGCCTCGGGCCGATGGAGCGTGACGGTCGCGACCGCACCCTGCACGTCGTACGCGAGGCCCGCGGCCTGGAGATCTTCGGGCGTCATGGCCGGAGTCTTTCACCGCCCTCCTGGCTCATGGGGGCCTAGGTCATGGGAACACTCACCGGGTCTCGACACGCGCGGTCCCGGCCTCGCAAGCTCGGCCGCGCGCGCTGCTCGACCACCATCGATCGGGTCCGTTGACGCGTCCCCGATCACGCCAGCGAGACGAGATCGGCGTACGACGCGTTCCAGAGGTCCTCGACACCGTCCGGCAGGATCAGCACGCGGTCCGGTTCGAGCGCGTGCACGGCTCCCTCGTCGTGGGTGACGAGGACGATCGCACCCTCGTAGGACCGGATCGCGGCGAGCACCTCCTCGCGGGAGGCCGGGTCCAGGTTGTTGGTGGGCTCGTCGAGCAGCAGCACGTTGGCGCTGGAGACGACCAGGATCGCCAGCGCCAGCCTGGTCTTCTCCCCGCCCGACAGGACCCGAGCGGGTTTGGCCGCGTCGTCGCCGCTGAACAGGAACGACCCGAGCACCGACCGGGCCTCGGTGTCGGTGAGCTGGGGCGCGGCGGAGTGCATGTTCTCCAGCACGGACCGGGAGGTGTCCAGGGTCTCGTGCTCCTGGGCGTAGTAGCCGATCTTGAGGCCGTGCCCGGGCAGCACCTCGCCGGTGTCGGCCTTGTCCACGCCGGCCAGGATGCGCAGCAGCGTGGTCTTGCCCGCCCCGTTGAGGCCCAGGATGACCACCCGGGACCCCTTGTCGATGGCCAGGTCCACGTCGGTGAAGACCTCGAGCGAGCCGTAGGACTTCGACAGCTCGCTCGCGGTGAGCGGGGTCTTGCCGCTCGGAGCCGGGGCGGGGAACTTGATCCGGGCCACCTTGTCCGAGCGGCGCTCGGCCTCCAGGCCCGACCGCAGCCGCTCGGCCCGCTTCATCATCGACTGCGCGGCCTGGGCCTTGGTCGCCTTGGCCCGCATCTTCTGGGCCTGGTCCATCAGGGCGTCGGCCTTGCGCTCGGCATTGTGCCGCTCCCGCTTGCGGCGCCGCTCGTCGGTCTCGCGCTGCGCGAGGTACGCCGACCAGCCGAGGTTGTAGACGTCGATCTCGGCCCGGTTGGCATCGAGGTGGAGCACCTTGTTGACCGTGTTGTCGAGCAGCCCGGTGTCGTGGCTGATGACCACCAGGCCGCCCTTGTGGGCCTTGAGGAACTCGCGCAGCCAGACGATCGAGTCGGCGTCGAGGTGGTTGGTCGGCTCGTCGAGCAGCAGGGTCTCCGCCCCCGAGAACAGGATCCGCGCGAGCTCGACCCGCCGGCGCTGGCCGCCGGACAAGGTGCGGATGGGCTGGCCGAGGATGCGGTCGTCGAGGCCCAGGCTGTGCGCGATCTGCGCGGCCTCGGACTCCGCGGCGTACCCGCCCCCGGCGTGGAGCGCCGCCTCCGCGTGCTCGTACCTGCGCATGGCCCGCTCGCGGACCTTGTCGTCGTCGCTGCCCATCTCGGTCTCCGAGGCACGCAGCCGGCGCACGACCTCGTCGAGGCCGCGCGCCGCGAGGATCCGCTCGCGGGCGAGAACGTCGGGGTCCCCGGTGCGCGGGTCCTGGGGCAGATAGCCCACCGAGCCGGTGGCGTGCACGGTCCCGGACGCGGGCAGGCCCTCGCCCGCCAGGATCTTGGTGAGGGTGGTCTTGCCGGCGCCGTTGCGGCCCACGAGGCCGATCTTGTCGCCGGCCGCCACGCGGAAGCTGACGTCCTGCATCAACAGCCTCGCCCCGGCTCGCACCTCGAGGTGTTGGGCGGTGATCATCAGGATCGTTAGTCTATGGGCCGGGTCACCGGCGTCAGCCCGGCCCCCGTTGACACGTCGAGGGTGCCGGACAAGAGGAGACAGCCCCATGCGCTTCAACCCGAAGGCCCGGCTGGACACCTCGAGGGTGCGCGACGTCGGCGGGTCCGGTGGCGGCGGTGGCGGCGGCGGCGGGATGCGCATCCCGATCCCGGGCGGCACCAAGGCCGGCGGCGGCATCGGCGGCGTGCTCGTGATCGTGCTCTTCCTGGTGCTCACCCAGTGCGTCGGTGGCGGCACCGGCGGGATCCAGCTGCCGGACACCGGCCTCGACGCCACGCGCATGCAGGGCTCGGACACCGGCCGCTACGCGAACTGCAAGACCGGCCAGGATGCCCAGAACAGCGAGGACTGCGCCCGGGTCGCCGTGGAGAACTCGCTCACCAGCTACTGGACCGAGGCGCTCCCCGACCAGAGCGGCACGAAGTTCCGGGCCGAGCAGGGCGTGCAGACCTTCACCGGTGCCACCGGCACCGGCTGCGGCAACGCCACCTCGCAGGTCGGCCCGTTCTACTGCCCGACCGACGAGACGATCTACCTGGACACCTCCTTCTTCTCCGACGTCCTGCAGCAGCAGCTCAACGGTCCGGCGGGCGACTTCGTGGAGCCCTACGTGCTCGCCCACGAGTACGGCCACCACATCCAGAACGTGCTCGGCACGATGGGCCAGGTCCGCACCCAGCAGGGTCCCAACAGCGACTCGGTCCGGCTGGAGCTGCAGGCCGACTGCTACGCCGGCCTGTGGACCAAGAACGCCACCTCGACCGACAACGCCCAGGGCGAGCCGCTGATCCTCGAACTCTCCGACGAAGACATCTCCCAGGCCATCGCCGCGGCCAAGGCGGTCGGCGACGACCGCATCCAGAAGGAGACCACCGGCCGCGTCAACCAGGAGCAGTGGACGCACGGCTCCTCGGCGGCGCGGGTGAAGTGGTTCCAGGTGGGCTACACGAAGGGCTCGCTGCAGGCTTGCGACACCTTCGCCCCCGCGACCGTCGAGTAGTCCGCCCGGCTCGGGCCGATCAGGTCAGCAGGGCCTCGACCTCGCCCGCGACCCGCTCGAGCGCGCGCAGGTACGGCGCCACGCTCGGGTGCCGGAACTTCGAGGCCAGCGCGCCCTCGCCCCCGGCCACCCGGGCCAGCGCCCATTCGGCACGGCCCATCGTCGTGTACGCCGCCACGATCCGGGCGCCGAGCCGGACCTCCTCGGCCGTGGCGAGACCCTCGGCCCCGGCGGCCGCCATCCCGAGCAGGTAGGCGTCCACCAGCGGCTCGGGCGCCTCCCGGGCGCCGGCGACGTGCAGTCCGAGGTCCAGGCCGACGGGCCCGGCCCCCATGCTCTGCCAGTCGACGGCCACGACCACGTCGGCCTCACGGCCGCGGAAGTTCTGCGGGGTGACGTCGCCGTGGTGCGGGACGGACGGAAGAGCGTCGTACCGGGCCAGGAAGTGCGCGCGACGCGACCACAGGCTGTCGGCCAGGTCGGCGGCGCCGGTCCGCTCCAAGGTCGGCCACCCCCCATGGCGCTCGGTCCGAAGGATCCGGCGGCGGAGCTGGTCACGCGAGAACCACCCGGCGTCGCCGACGTCCGCCGACGCGAACCGGCCCAACGCGTGCGCGACGAACAGGCCGTTGGAGCCGGCGTCCTCGACCCAGTCTGAGGTGACGGTGATGCCGTCCTCGTCCTCCTCGACGCCGGCCGCGGGTCCGCGGACGCCCGGCGTGTCCTCGACCAGTCCGGCGGCGACGACGTCGGCCTCGCGGCGCCAGAACGCGAAGTGGGTCGAGTCACTCAGCTCGGGCGGGTCGTGCGGCGTCGGTCTGGCGAGCCTCTTGACGACCAGCGGCTGCCCGCCCCGCTCGGTCCGCCAGACGCCGACGGTCGAGGGTCCGGTACCGCCGGGCACGGAGAGCCATCCGGGCTCCGGCTCCCAGGCCATGACGTCATCCTGGCACGAGCGGGCCATTCCCCTGGGGCGACGGACGGCCCGGCGCGGCGGCGTCAGCCCCGGAGGTCACGTCGTCCGAAGGCGGCCTGGCCGGCCGCCGTCAGCAGCGCGGCGACGGCGAGCACGGCGAGCACCGGGACCACCCGGAACGGCTCGGCCGGGGCGAGCGACAGCTGCTCGAACGGCGAGAGGTCCTGCAGCGCCTGCGGGAGGCGCAGCACCTCGCCGAGGAACAGCACCACGGCTGCCCAGCCCAGTCCCAGCCACCCCACCGCCGCCCAGCGGCGTGCGAGCCCGTAGCAACACCAGGTCAGAGCACTCAGGGCCAGCACGGGTGCGGCCTGGGCCAGCACAGGCAGCCCGTACCGCACGTACGCCGTGGCGTCGCCGGTGACCAGGAAGTACCCGGTGGCGAGGCCGAGGCCCGCCGCCGCCAGCACGACGACGGTGCCGGCGACCGTGACCAGCATGTGGTCGCGCAACCACCGCCGACGCGGCAGAGCCGTGGCCGCCAGCGCCTCGAGCCGCCCGTCGTCCTCCTCACCGCGCGGGCGCAGCGCCGACGACACCGCGAAGCCGGCCGCGATGACGGCCAGCATGAGCACGGACGTGGCGTAGAACCCGTCCACCAGGTCACCGGCCTGCGCGAATACTTCGCGGGTGGTTCTCGAGTCGCCGACCAGGTCGCCCACCGAGTCGCCGATGGACCCGTAGGCCAGGCCGACGAACAGCAGGCCGACCGACCAGCCCAGGACCTGGCCGCGCTGCAGGCGCCACGCCAGCGCGAGCGACCCGCGCCCATCACCGCGCGCCGGGCCGGGCCTCGCCGACAGCACCCCCGACCCGATGTCGCGCCGGTCGAAGACGGCGTACGCCGCCCGGACGACGACCGCCGCACCCAGGGCGAGCAGCAGCACCGGCCACCACCGCAGGCCGGAGAAGGCGTGCATCGCCTGGTACCAGCCGATCGGTGAGAGCCACGACAGCGTCCCGTCGCCGACGTCTCCCACGGCTCGCAGCGTGTAGGCGACGCCGATCGCAGCCCCGGTCAGGCCGTACGTCGCGCGGACGGTGCTGGTCACCTGGGCGGCCAGCAGGGTCACGGCCCCGAAGAACAGCCCGCAGAGCGCGACTCCGGCGCCCAGCGCCAGCGAGTCGGCGCCCGCGAGCGGGTAGGTCCACAGGCTCAGCGCCACCAGGCTCCCCAGGAGCAGGTTCGCGACGATGGCCGTCCCCAGGGCCGCGGTCATCGGCGCCGCCCGGTCGATGGCCGTCGCCCGGACCAGCTCGTCGCGGCCGGTCTCCTCCTCCCCGCGGGTGTGCCGGCCGATGATGAGCATCGTCATCAGCCCCGCGACGATCGCTCCGAAGGCCGTGGCCTGCCACGTCACCTGCCCTCCCGTCGTGTTGAGGGCGCGCGCGGGGCCGGCCATGGCGATGAAGGCGGCGTTGCCCTCCATGCTCGCGGCGGCCTTGTCGAACTCGGCCTGGGTCTTGTACAGCCCGTCCACGCTGACGGCCTGGGAGTAGTAGAGAAGGGCGGCCGCGACCGACCACCACAACATCAGCCACCGGTCGCGCCGCAGGTTGGCGCGCAGGAGAAGGAGGGTGCCGGTCACGTGCCCACCCCGGACTCCGCGGGCACCTCGTCACCGTAGTGGCGGAGGAAGAGCTCCTCCAGGGTGGGAGGTTGGGCGGTCAGCGAGCGCACGCCCGCGGCGCGGAGCACGTCCAGGGCGCCGTCGAGCTGCGGGGTGTCCACCTCGAAGCGGGCGCGGCGGCCCTCGACGACGAGGTCGTGCACGCCCGGCACGTGCTGCAGCCCATCGGGGTCGCGGGCGAGCTCGGCGCTGATGGAGGTCCGCGTCAGGTGGCGCAGCTCGACGAGGGTGCCGGTCTCCACTCGACGTCCGGCCCGGATGATGCTGACCCGGTCGCAGAGCCGCTCGACCTCGGCCAGGACGTGGCTCGACAGCAGCACGGTGTGTCCCCGCTGCCGGAAGCTCTCGACGTAGTCCTGGAAGACCGCCTCCATCAGGGGGTCCAGGCCCGACGTCGGCTCGTCGAGGACGAGCAGCTCCACGTCGCTCGCCAGAGCCGCCACGAGGGCGACCTTCTGGCGGTTGCCCTTGGAGTAGCTCCGGCCGCGCTTGGTCGGGTCGAGCTCGAAGCGCTCGACGAGCTCGTCACGCCGGGATCTGTCCAGGCCGCCTCGCAGGCGGCCGAGCAGGTCGATGACCTCGCCACCGGAGAGCTGGGGCCACAGGACGACGTCACCCGGCACGTACGCGAGACGCCGGTGCAGCGCGGCCGCGTCCCGCCACGGATCGCCGCCGAACAGCCGCGCCTCCCCGGAGTCCTTGCGCAACATGCCGAGGAGCACGCGGATCGTCGTCGACTTCCCCGCGCCGTTCGGGCCAAGGAAGCCGTGCACCTCCCCCTCGGCGACATCGAGGTCGAGACCGTCCAGGGCTCGGGTGGCACCGAAGGTCTTGACCAGGTCTGCGATGCGGACTACGGGTTCGCTCACGCCGGCCACGATACACAGGATTCAGTATTTCCTAAATGTTGTTACACTCCGTTCCATGTCTGCTGCGTCACGCGAGGCGGTGGTCGCCGCCCGGTTCGTCGAGCGGATGGGCGGCGCCCTCACCGACGCCGGGCTCCCACGGCTCCCGTCCCGGGTCTTCGCCGCCCTGGTGGTCGACGACGACGGCCGGATGACGTCGTCGGAGCTCGCCGAGACCCTGTCGGTCAGCCCGGCGGCCGTCTCGGGCGCCGTGAACTTCCTGGGCCAGATCGGCTTCCTGCACCGCGAGCGCGAGCGCGGGTCCCGCAAGGACGTGTACGTCGTGGACGACGATGCGTGGCTCGGAGCGATGATGCGCAGGGACCAGACGTACGCCCCCATGATGACCGCTCTCACCTCGGCGCTCGACGGGCTCGACGAAGGGGCGCCCGCGCGGCACCGGCTCTGGCTGATGCGCGAGTTCCTGGACTTCGTGGATGCCGAGATGGACGGGCTCGCGGAGCGCTGGCTGGCCCACCGCCGCGACCTCGAAGGAGCCCGCGACACGAACGACGTGGCGCACTGACGTTTCGCCGCCGGGCCGCTAGGTTGCCGGTAGCGGACCTTGGGGGGCCGCCGCGCCTCGGGCGCTCACGACACCGCGCAGGAGAGCCCATGTCCCAGGCGGGGCAGCAGGGGGTGCCACTCGGGGGCAGGCATGCCGCCCTGCCCACCGGGCGCCACGCCTCGCGGCTGGTCGTCTACACCGCACTCCTCGGCCCGGGCCGCGAGCTGCGCGAGGCTCCGGTGGCGCTCGAGTCCGTGGCCGACTTCCTCTGCTTCACCGACGACCCGGCCCTGCGCAGCCAGACGTGGGAGCCGGTCCTGGTCCGGCCGCGGCTGCCCGGCGACCTGGTGCGCAGTGAGCGGTACCTCAAGATCGTCGGCCACCCGGCCCTGGCGGGGTACGACCGCAGCCTCTGGGTCGACAGCGTCGTGGAGCTGGAGGCCGCGCCGGAGACGTTCGTGGGCGAGTGGCTCGCCGACGCCCACGTGGCCGCGCCCCTCCACACCTTCTACCCCAGCGTGCTGGCGGAGGCGCAGGCCAGCATCGACCTCGGCAAGGACGACCACCTGCGCGTCTTCGAACAGCTCGCGCACTACGTCGAGACGTCCCCTGCCGCGCTCGATGCGAACCCGCACTGGACCGGTCTGCTCGCCCGTCGGCGTACGCACACCGTCGAGGCGGCGATGAACCTCTGGTGGGAGCACGTGCTGAGGTACTCCCGGCGCGACCAGCTCTCGTTCGGGCTGACGATGGCCGCCGCCGGCGTGTGGGTGGCGTCGATGCCGCTGGCCAACCTCAGCTCCGAGCTGCACCGCTGGCCGCACGGCCCCCAGACCCGGTACGGCGACCACGCGGACGGCCGGGCCGCGCGGGTCCGCGCGGAGATCGAGCACGTGCTGGCCGACCTGGACGACCCGGACGCGTGGATCTTCGAGCTCGAGGCCAGGCTGGCGCGAGCGTCCAACCGGGTTCGCCGGCTGCACGAGGACCACGGGTAACGTCGCGGGGGTGACGGCACTCCCGGACGAGACCCGACGGTTCCTGCACGCGACGGCGCTCCAGAAGCAGCGCGAAGGCCGGGTGCCGGGCGTGCTCGCCGCCGTCGTGCGCGGCGGCGAGCTGGTGTGGTGGGAAGGCATCGGCACGGCCGAGGTCGGCACCGACAGGACGCCCGGCCCGGACGACCAGTTCCTGGTCGCCTCGATCACCAAGACGTTCACGGCCGCGATGGTGATGCAGCTGCGCGACGCCGGGCGGCTGACCCTCGACGACCGCATCGGCGACCACCTCCCCGAGGTGAGCCACCCGACCACGATCCGGCAGGGCCTGGCACACGTCTCCGGCCTCCAGCGCGAGCCCGTCGGCGACGTCTGGGACTCGCTGGTGCAGCCCGACGAGGACGAGCTGCTGAAGAACTTCGCCGCGATCGAGCGGGTCGGGCGACCGCACGACCGCTGGCACTACTCCAACATCGTGTACGCCGTGCTGGGCCGGCTGATCGCCACCCTCGACGGCCGACCCTGGGCCGAGTCGCTGCGCACGCGACTCCTGGACCCGCTCGGCCTGACCCGCACGAGCGTCGGCTTCGACGGCGGCCCCCGCGTGCAGGGGTACTTCGTGCCGCCCTACCACGACGTGCCGCGGCCCGAGCCCCTCGTCGAGACCCGGGCCATGGCGCCCTGCGGCGGCCTGGCCAGCACCGCCCAGGACCTCGCCCGCTGGTCGGGCTTCCTGGCCGACCCGGACCCGGCGATCCTCTCCCCCGACACCGTCGAGGAGATGTGCCAGCCGCAGGTGCTCATGGATCCGGACCGGTGGAACGTCGGGATGGGGCTGGGGTTGTTCGTGGTGCGCGCCGGTACCCGCAGCTGGGTGGGGCACGACGGTGGCATGCCGGGGCACATCACGAGCGTGCAGACCCACCGCCAGAGCGGGACCGGCGGAATCGTGCTGATGAACAGCACCGACTCCCCCGACCCGACCGGCTTCGCCGTCGCCCTCGCCGCCCGGGTGGCCGACGACGTGCCGAACGACGAGTCGCCCTGGCGGCCCGGTTCCGAGGTGCCCGACGACCTGGTGGGCATCCTCGGCCGCTGGTACAGCGAGGGCCGCCCGTTGACCTTCTCCGTGCGCGAGGGCCACCTGGAGGCGGCAGCCGACGGCCTCCCCGGCCGGGCGCCGTCCGTGTTCGCCGCCGAGGGTCCGGACCTCTACCGCACCGTCTCCGGGCGCGAGCGCGGCGAGCTGCTCCGAGTGAGCCGCGACGACGACGGCCGGGTCACGGAGATGCACTGGGCGACGTACCTCGTCTCCCGCGAGCCGCTGGGGTTCGGCGAGCACCTGGGGTAGTCAGGCGTTGCGCACCTCGACCCGGATGCTCCTCGCATCCAGGATCGCCTGGTCGAGCACGGCCCGGCGGGGGTCGGGTACGGGCAGCCAGGGCTCGACGACGGTGAGCCCGCGCAGCCGCGGGTCGGCGAGGACCTCGTCGACGGCGCCGTGGTCGCCACCGGTCACGAGCGGCCCGGCCCGCAGGATCCGGGCGGCGTGCTCCGCGGCCGCCTCGTTGGCCTGCCGCGCCTGGTTGCCCCGCCGCCGCGCGAACCGCTGCTGGCTCTGCCCTCCGGCCTTGGTCCGGCCCTGCACATGACGCTGGCCGATCTTGTGCTCGGCGATCGCGTCCTCCGACATCCGGGCGACCGCGAAGCCGCCCTTGCGCACGAGCAGCACGCCCCACTGCCGAGGAACCGTCGCGGCCGCGGCCAGGGAAGCCGCGTCGGCGGGGCCGCCGTACGCCGTCCCGAACGGCAGCCTACCCACGAACGACGACCCGTCCTCGGCCGTGCCCTCCAGTGCGCCGCCGGTGACGGCGTACGTCGTGGCGCCGTGCCGGGTCTCGAAGTTCGCGACCCACCGCTCGACGCGGGAGGCGGGTACCGAAACCGTCACGATGTCCACGACGTCAGTTTCTACATGCCCTACCGACCGCGCGAGGCCTCGGCCGCCATCGTCGTGACCAGCGCCGATGGGCGGAAGGCCACCATCAATCCCCGCCGCGACGAGGGCTGCTACTCGGCGGGCGACGTGGCGTGGCGCGCACCGCGGTCCCGGGGGCTCGCGGCTGCCCGGATCGGCGAGGGGCCCTTCGGCTATACCGTCCAGGTCACCCTCGACGGCCGTCTTTACGTGGGCAACGGCACCTGGCCCGACGGAGAGGCCGAGGACTTCGGCCCACACGTCCCGTTGACCTGGGAACCTCCCCTGCCGTCGTACACGGGCTGATTGAATCGAGGCATGTCCGCCGACGAGACCCCCCGCCCCGTCGAGACCTGGCTGACCGACATGGACGGCGTGCTCGTGCACGAGGACGTGCCCATCCCGGGAGCGGTCGAGTTCGTGGATGCGCTGAAGACCTCCGGGCTGCGTTTCCTGGTGCTCACCAACAACTCGATCTTCACCCCGCGCGACCTGCGCGCCCGCCTGCTGGCCAGCGGCATCGAAGTCCCCGAGGACGCCATCTGGACCTCCGCGCTGGCCACCGCGCAGTTCCTCGCCGACCAGCGGCCGCACGGCACGGCGTACGTCGTCGGGGAGGCCGGGCTGACCACGGCGCTGCACGACATCGGCTACGTGATGACCGACCGCGACCCCGACTACGTCGTGCTCGGCGAGACCCGCACGTACTCCTTCGAGTCCATCACGCGCGCGATCCGGCTGATCGCGGCGGGCGCCCGGTTCATCGCCACCAACCCCGACCCGAGCGGGCCGTCGCACCAGGGCCTGATGCCGGCGACCGGATCGGTCGCAGCGCTGATCCAGACGGCGACCGGACGGGCGCCGTACTTCATCGGCAAGCCCAACCCGCTGATGATGCGCAGCGCCCTCAACCGCCTCGAGGCGCACTCCGAGACCACCGTGATGATCGGCGACCGGATGGACACCGACATCATCAGCGGCCTCGAGGCCGGCCTGCGCACGGTGCTCGTCACCACCGGTTCGACGCGGCCCGAGGACATCGAGAAGTTCCCGTACCGTCCGACGCGGGTCGTCGACTCGATAGCCGACCTGGTCGAGGACGTGCGCCCGATCGCCGACGCCTGACACCGATTCGTCTGCGGTTCACCGCGACTTCTCCCGCTCAGCGATCCTGACGAATCCGGTCAGACGTTGAAGCCGAGCGCCCTGAGCTGGTCGCGGCCCTCGTCGGTGATCTTGTCCGGGCCCCACGGGGGCATCCAGACCCAGTTGATGAGGACGTCGTTGACCAGGCCCTCGAGGGCCTGGTTGGTCTGGTCCTGGATCACGTCGGTCAGCGGACAGGCCGCCGACGTGAGGGTCATGTCGATGACGGCGTTGGTGTCCTCGTCCAGGTGCACGCCGTAGACGAGGCCCAGGTCGACGACGTTGATGCCGAGCTCGGGGTCGACGACGTCCTTCATGGCCTCGGTGACGTCGTCGATGGTGGTCGTGCCGCCGCCACCACTCGCCTCGGGAACGTCGGGAAGATCGCTGTGGTCCACGGTCATGACTTGCCTCCGGTGGTCTCGAGTGCTTGCCCCATGGCCTGGTTCGTCGCGTCCTTCCAGGCCATCCACGACAGCAGGGCGCACTTCACGCGCGCGGGGAACTTGGCGACACCGGCGAACGCGATGCCGTCCTCGAGGGTCTCCTCGTCGGGCTCGACGGTGCCCTTGCCCTGCATCAGGGTGAGGAACTCCTCGTGGATGCCCATCGCCTCGTCGACCTGCTTGCCGATCACGAGGTCGGTCAGCACCGATGCCGACGCCTGGGAGATCGAGCAGCCGAGGGCGTCGTACGACACGTCCTCCACCACTCCCTCGGACAGGTGCACGCGCAAGGTCACCTCGTCCCCACACGTGGGGTTCACGTGGTGCACCTCGGCCTCGAAGGGGTCGCGCAGGCCCTTGTGGTGGGGGTGCTTGTAGTGGTCCAGGATGATCTCCTGGTACAGCGCGTCGAGCTCGGTAGACATCTCTCTCAACTCAACTTGAAGTACGAACGGGTGTATTCCAGGCCCTCGACGAAGGCGTCGATCTCCGCGGGGGTCGTGTACAGGTACGACGACATCCGGCACGACGCCTGCACGCCGAAGCGCGCGTGGGCGGGCTTGGCGCAGTGGTGCCCGGCGCGGATCGCAATGCCGCGGGAGTCGAGCACCTGCGCCACGTCGTGCGGGTGCACGCCGGCCAGCTCGAAGGCGATCGCTCCCCCGCGGGACGCGGCGTCCAGCGGGCCGAGCACGGTCACGCCGGGCACGGAGGCAAGGCCCTCCAGCGCGTACGCGGTGATGGCCTGCTCGTGGGCGTGCACGGCGTCCATGCCGAGGTGGCCGAGGTAGTCGACCGCGGCGCCGAGCCCGATTGCCTCGGCGATGGGCGGAGTGCCGGCCTCGAAGCGGTGCGGGGCCTTGGCGTACGTCGACCGCTCCATGGTGACGGTCTCGATCATCTCGCCGCCACCGTGGAAGGGCGGCAGGGCGTTCAGCAGCTCGGGCCGGCCCCACAGCACGCCGATCCCGGTCGGGCCGACGGTCTTGTGGCCGGTGAAGCCGAGGAAGTCCGCACCGGAGGCGATCACGTCGACGGGGAGCTGCGGCACCGCCTGGGCGGCGTCCACGACGACGACCGCGCCCACCTCGTGCGCGCGATCCGCGATCTGCCGGACCGGGTTGATGGTGCCGAGCATGTTGGAGACCCAGGTCAGCGAGACGACCTTGGTGCGCTCGTTGACCAGCTCGTCGAGGTTCGACAGGTCGAGCCGCCCGTCGTCGGTCAGCCCGAACCAGCGCAGCGTCGCGCCGGTGCGCTCGGTGAGGAGCTGCCACGGGACGATGTTGGAGTGGTGCTCCATCTCGGTGATGACGACCTCGTCGCCGGGGCCGACTCCCAATCTTTGGGTTGTCGAGCCTGTCGAGGCACCTTCGGCCCACGCAAAGGTGTTGGCCAGCAGGTTCAGCGCCTCGGTGATGTTCTTCGTGAACACCACGCCCTCGCGCTCGGGAGCGCCGATGAACGTCGCCACCTTGTCGCGGGCGGCCTCGAAGGCCTCGGTCGACTCGGCCCCCAGCGTGTGCATCGCCCGGGCGATGTTGGCGTTGTGCCGCTCGAGGTGGTCGACCATCGTGTCGATGACGACCTGCGGCTTCTGGCTCGTGTTGGCCGAGTCCAGATAGATCAGAGGCTGCCCGGCTCCACCATTTCCCGGGACCGATCGCGCAAGGATCGGGAAGTCCTTGCGGATGATGTCGAGGTCGGGCAGCAGCCCGGGCAGCTGGGTCATGGTGGTCAGACCGCCGCGGCCTTGACGTACTTGTCGTAACCGCTGGCCTCGAGCTCCTCGGCGAGCTCGGAGCCGCCCTGGTCGGCGATCCGGCCGTTGACGAACACGTGGACGAAGTCGGGCTGGATGTAGCGCAGGATCCGCGTGTAGTGCGTGATCAGCAGGACGGCCTTGCCCTCCTGGGCGCGGAACCGGTTCACGCCCTCGGACACGATCTTCAGCGCGTCGATGTCGAGGCCGGAGTCGGTCTCGTCGAGGATCGCCATGCCCGGGTTCAGCAGCTCCATCTGGGCGATCTCGTGGCGCTTCTTCTCCCCGCCGGAGAAGCCCTCGTTGACCGAGCGCTGGCCGAAGGTCGGGTCGAGGTTGAGCCGGTCGAGCGTCGCGTTGACGTCCTTGACCCAGGTGCGCAGCTTGGGTGCCTCGCCGTCGATCGCCGTCTTGGCCGTGCGCAGGAAGTTCGACACCGAGACGCCGGGCACCTCGACGGGGTACTGCATGGCCAGGAAAAGCCCGGCTCGGGCGCGCTCGTCGACGGTCATCGCCAGCACGTCGGCGCCGTCGAGCGTCACCGAGCCGCGCGTGATCGTGTACTTCGGGTGGCCGGCGACCGAGTAGGCCAGCGTCGACTTGCCCGAGCCGTTGGGGCCCATGATCGCGTGCGTCTCGCCGTCGCGGACGGTCAAGGTGACGCCCTTGAGGATCTCCTTGGCGCCGTCGTCGGTCTCGACCGTGACGTGCAGGTCCTTGATCTCCAGGGTGCTCATGCGGGTGTGACTCCGTTCAACGTGGTCTCGATGTCGACGTAGACGTCTCCGTCACGTACGTCGACCGGGAAGGTGGCGACCGGCTCGGTGGCCGGAAGTCCGGTGGGCTTGCCGGTGCGCAGGTCGAAGCGCGACCCGTGCAGCCAGCACTCCACGGTGCAGTCCTCGACGTCGCCCTCACTGAGAGCAACCGAGGCGTGGCTGCACATGTCCTCGACGGCGAAGATCTCCTCGCCGTGGCGGGCCAGCGCGACGTCCTGGCCGTCGACGTGGACGCCGAGGGCCGCGTTGTCATGGAGCTCGTCGAGCGCGCAGGCGCGGAGGAAGGCCATCAGAGGCCCTTCAACACGTTCTTGGACAGCTCGGTCTCCACCGTGGCGGCAAGCTGCTCCTCGAGCTCGGGCACCGCGATCCGGCGGATCAGGTCGTTGAAGAAGCCGTGCACGACCAGGCGGCGCGCCTCCTTCTCCTCGATGCCGCGCGAGCGCAGGTAGAACAGCTGCTCGTCGTCGAACCGGCCGGTGGCCGAGGCGTGCCCGGCACCGGCGATCTCGCCGGTCTCGATCTCGAGGTTGGGGACCGAGTCGGCCTGGCAGCCGTCGGTGAGCACGAGGTTGCGGTTCTCCTCGTAGGTGTCGATGCCCTCGGCCTCCTTGCGGATCAGCACGTTGCCGATCCACACGGTGTGCGCCCCCTGTCCCTGCAGCGCACCCTTGTAGGTCACCCGGCTGCGGGTCTTCGGGGCGTTGTGGTCGACGAAGAGGCGGTGCTCGATGTGCTGCCCGGCATCGGCGAAGTAGAGGCCGAGCATCTCGATGTCGCCGCCGGGACCGTCGTACGTCGCGGTGACGTCGTGGCGGATCACGCTGCCGCCGAAGGTGACGGCGACGTGCTTGAGCGAGGCGTCGCGACCGACCACCGCGCGCTGGGTGCTGTGGTGCACCGCGTCGTCGGCCCAGTCCTGGAGCGTGACGTAGGTCAGCCTCGCGCCGTCGGCGAGCACGATCTCGACGTTGTCGGCGAACGTCGCCGAGCCCTGGAAGCGCACCACCACGGTGGCCGTGGCGTGCGCCCCGACCTTGACGAGGAGCTGGCGCGCGATGGCATCGCTGCCGCCGTTGCCGGTGATCGTGATGAAGACCGGCTCGGCCACCTCGGCCTCGGCCGGCACGTCGACGGTGAACACCCGCGGCGTCGCGGCCCAGGCGCGGGCGCTGACGCGGTCGGTCGGCACGAAGCCGCTCAAGCCGCGCTCTGAATCGTCGGTCGCGACCGCCTCGGCGCGTACGCCGTCGGGTGCCTCGACCTTGAACTCGTAGTCGTCGCCGGTGAGCGCCGCCTCGTCGTGCAGGCCGCGCAGCCGCTTGAGCGGGGTGAACCGCCAGACCTCCTCGCGTCCGTTCGGGACGGGGTGGTCGGCCAGGTCGAAGGAGCCCACCGGGTGCAGGTGGGATGAGACGTCCAAGCCCATCAGCCGACGGCCCCTTCCATCTGCAGCTCGATGAGGCGGTTGAGCTCCAGGGCGTACTCCATCGGGAGCTCCTTGGCGATCGGCTCGACGAACCCGCGCACGATCATCGCCATCGCCTCGTCCTCGGCCATGCCCCGCGACATCAGGTAGAACAGCTGGTCCTCGGACACCTTCGAGACCGAAGCCTCGTGGCCCATGGAGACGTCGTCCTCGCGGATGTCGACGTACGGGTAGGTGTCGGACCGGCTGATCTGGTCGACGAGCAGCGCGTCGCAGAGCACGTTGGACTTCGAGCCGTAGGCGCCCTCGTTGATCTGGATGAGGCCGCGGTACGACGTCCGACCGCCGCCGCGGGCCACCGACTTGCTCAGGATGGAGCTCGAGGTGTTCGGGGCGGCGTGCACCATCTTGGCGCCGGCGTCCTGGTGCTGGCCCTCGCCCGCGAAGGCGATCGACAGGGTCTCGCCCTTGGCGTGCTCGCCCATCAGGTAGATCGCGGGGTACTTCATCGTCACCTTGGAGCCGATGTTGCCGTCGACCCACTCCATGGTCGCCCCGGCCTCGCAGACGGCGCGCTTGGTCACCAGGTTGTAGACGTTGTTCGACCAGTTCTGGATGGTCGTGTAGCGGCAGCGGCCGCCCTTCTTCACGATGATCTCCACGACCGCGGAGTGCAACGAGTCGCTGGAGTAGATCGGAGCGGTGCAGCCCTCGACGTAGTGCACGTAGGCGCCCTCGTCGACGATGATCAGCGTCCGCTCGAACTGGCCCATGTTCTCGGTGTTGATCCGGAAGTAGGCCTGCAGCGGGATGTCGACGTGCACGCCCTTCGGCACGTAGATGAACGAGCCGCCGGACCACACGCTGGTGTTCAGCGCGGCGAACTTGTTGTCGCCGACCGGGATGACGGTGCCGAAGTACTCCTTGAAGAGCTCCGGCTGCTCACGCAGGGCCGTGTCGGTGTCGAGGAAGAGCACGCCCTGCTCCTCGAGGTCCTCGCGGATCGAGTGGTAGACGACCTCCGACTCGTACTGCGCCGCGACTCCGGCCACCAGGCGCTGCTTCTCCGCCTCGGGGATGCCGAGCTTGTCGTAGGTGTTCTTGATGTCCTCGGGGAGCTCCTCCCACGAGGTGGCCTGCTTCTCGCTGGACCGGACGAAGTACTTGATGTTGTCGAAGTCGATGCCGCTGAGGTCGGAGCCCCACGTCGGCATCGGCTTGCGGTGGAAGAGCTTGAGGCCCTTGAGGCGCAGGTCGAGCATCCACTGCGGCTCGCTCTTCTTCGACGAGATGTCGCGGACGATGTCCTCGCTGAGCCCGCGCTGCGCGGTCGCGCCGGCCTCGTCGCTGTCGGCCCAGCCGAACTGGTAGCGGCCGATGCCCTTGAGCTCGGGGTTGAGGTCTTCGATCGACGTCACGTCGTGACCTTCTCTCTCTTGTCGGTGCTGGTCGACTCTCTGGGGGCTGACTGTCTGGGAGCTGGGATGCAGGTGGTGCACACCCCGTCGCCGTGGGCGATGGTGGCCAGCCGTTGCACGTGGCTGCCGAGGGCCCGGCTGATCGCCGCGGTCTCGGCCTCGCACAGCTGGGGGAACTCGTGGGCGACGTGGGCGACCGGGCAGTGCTGCTGGCACAGCTGCTGGCCCATCGACTGGCCCACGACGGGAAGCTCGCGCACGGAGGCGACGTACCCCTCGTCGGTGAACACCCGCGCCAGCGCAGCGGCCGGGGACAGCGCCGCGTCGTCCGCGACCACGTCGGCGAACCGCTCCTCGATGAAGGCCATCCGCCGGTCGGCGAAGGCGCGCACGGCGTCGTCGCCGCCGGTCTCGGCCAGGAAGCGCAGCGCCTGCAGGGCGAGGTCGTCGTACTGCTGGTCGAAGCGGTCGCGGCCGGTCTCGGTGATCGCGAAGACCTTGGCCGGGCGGCCTCGGCCGCGGGTCGCGCCATCGGGTCGTGCGTCGCGAGCCTCGACCGCGTCCTCGGCCACCAGGTGGTCGAGATGGCGGCGTACGGCGGCCGGCGTCAGGTCCAGTCGAGCGGCCAGCGCGGCCGCGGTCGACGGCCCCTGCTCGAGGATCGACCGAGCCACGCGCTCACGCGTCGGCTGGCCCATCTCGTCGCCCGGCTCGAATTCCACAACGCCAGTGTGCCGTTAATGGCCGACGCCCTTCAAGTAAGGCTGTCCTTACCGCTGCGCCTACCGCAACGACCCGCCCGTCAGACGTCGGTACGCCGCTTGAAGGCGCGCAGCGACAGCGGCGCCATCACCGCGGTGATGAGCAGGCTCCAGGCGAGCGTCGCGATGATCGGGTGCTGCAGCGGCCAGGCGGCGTCGTCGGGCGCCAGGGCGGCGTTCCCCCACAGCTGACGGACGGCCTGGACCAGCGCGGAGATCGGGTTCCACTCGGCAATGGCGCGCAGCGCGCCCGGCATCTTCTCGGTCGGCGCGAAGGTGTTGGCCAGGAAGGTCAGCGGGAAGATGGCGGTGAACATCACCCCTTGGACCGCCTCGACGGTGCGCATGGCGGAACCGACGAGGATGCCCACCCAGATCATCGCGAAGCCCCAGAGCAGGAGCAGCAGGTAGGCGAACACGGCGTCGAGGAAGCTGCCTCGGATCCGCCAGCCGATCACCAGACCGGTGATCGACATCACGAAGATGCCGATGCTGGAGTGGATGAGGGAGGAGATGCTGCGGCCGACGAGGACGGCGCCGGTGTGGATCGGCAGCGAGCGCATCCGGTCGACGATGCCCTTGTCGATGTCGGCGGTGAGCCCGATGGCCACGATGAACGACGCGAAGGCGATCGTCTGGCCCATGATCCCGGCCATCAGCCATTCCCGGTAGCCGGCGGCCGCACCATCGACCGCGATCGACCCGCCGAAGACGAAGGCGAACAGCACGACGAACATCACCGGCTGGATGGTGACGTCCATCAGCATCTCGGGCATCCGCTTGATGTGGATCAGGTTGCGCCGCGTGATGGCCAGGGACTGCGTCAACAGGCTGGTCCGCCGGATCTCGGGCCGCTCGAGGCGGGTGGGGGTGGTGGTCATCGGAGGGCCTCCTCACCCTCGCGCTCCAGTGGCTCCTCGGCCCGGTGCCCGGTGAGCCGGAGGAACACGTCGTCGAGGCTCGGCCGCTTCAGCCCCAGGTCGTCGAGCTCGATGCCGCTGCCGTCGAAGGCCGCGGCGATGCGGGTCATCTCCGCGAGACCACTCGCCGGAGCGCTCAGCTGACGGGCGCCCTCGTCGACGTGGAGCTCGGGGACGAGCCCGCGGAGCACCTGCTCGGCACGGGGCAGGTCGACGGCGTGGGAGACAGTCACCACCACGGCCGCGGCACCTGACTGGTCCTTGAGCTGCAACGGGGTGCCCTGGGCGATGATCCGGCCGTGGTCGATGACGACGATCTCGTCCGCGAGCTGGTCGGCCTCCTCGAGGTACTGCGTCGTCAGCACCAGCGTGGTGCCGTCGCGCACCAGCTCGCGCAGCACCTCCCACAGCTCCACCCGGCTGCGCGGGTCGAGTCCGGTCGTCGGCTCGTCGAGGAACAGCACCGGCGGCGTCGCGACCAGGCTGACGGCGAGGTCGAGGCGACGCCGCATGCCGCCGGAGTACGTCTTCACGACCCGGTCGGACGCCTCGGAGAGAGAGAATCGCTCCAACAGGTCGTCGCCGACCCGCGTGGCCGTCGATCGGTCGAGGCCGTACAGAGCGCTGATGAGGGCGAGGTTCTCGCGGCCGGTGAGCAGCTCGTCGACGGTCGCGCTCTGGCCCGTCAGGCCCATCGAGCGGCGCACCGCGTCCGGCTCGGCGAGCACGTCGTGGCCGGCCACGCGGGCGGTGCCGCTCGTCGGCCGGCTGAGCGTGGTCATCATCCGCACGGTCGTGGTCTTGCCGGCGCCGTTGGGACCGAGCAGGCCGAGCACGCTGCCCTCCGGCACGGCGAAGCTCACGTCGTCGACGGCCACTGTCTCGCCGAAGTGCTTGACGAGATGGACGGCCTCGACGGCCGGGGACGAGGTCGAGGTCGGTGGCATGCCCCGAACTGTAAATGGGTGGACCGACACGGCCGGGAGGCCGGGGCGCGCGCCCTGACGGAGACGCTCTCCGCTCCGGTCGTAGGGTGGCGCCATGGCTCAATCTCCGCCCGGGACATCGTTGCTGGGGACCCAGGTGCGCCGCGTCGAGGACCGCGAGCTCCTCGTGGGCGCGGGCACGTTCGTGGACAACCGCCAGGACGAGTCCATCGCCCACGCCATCTTCGTGCGCTCGCCGTACGCCCACGCGACGATCACCGCGATCGACACCTCCGAGGCGGCTTCGGCTCCCGGCGTGCTCGCGGTCTACACCGCCGCCGACCTCGGGACCGACCCCCTCCCGGCCTTCGCGGTCATCAACAAGAAGGCGCCGCGCTGCGCCCTGGCGAAGGACAAGGTGAGGTACGTCGGCGACCCGGTCGCCCTTCTCGTGGCCGAGACCCGCGCGCAGGCCGTGGACGCCGCCGAGCTGGTCGACGTCGACTACGACGAGCTCCCCGCGGTCAGCGACATGGAGGCCGCCCTGGCCGAGGACGCGCCGCTGCAGTTCGAGCAGGTCGGTTCCAACGTCGCCGTCCGCCGGCACGACAAGGACCGTTCCGACCCGTTCGGGGACGCCGACCACGTCGTGCGGGTGCGGATGGTCAACCAGCGCATCGCCACGGCGCCGATCGAGGGAAACGCCATCGTCGTGGACCCCGGCGGCGAGGGAGACGCCGTCACGATCTGGATCTCCACCCAGCACCCGCACCTGTCCCGCGACCTGCTCGCCGAGACCCTGGGTCTCGAGAAGGAGCAGGTCCGGGTCGTCACGCCGCACGTCGGCGGCGCCTTCGGTGGCAAGGCTGGCAGCGGCGCGGACCACGGCGCGGTGGCGCTGGCGGCGGTGAAGCTGGGCCGGGCGGTGAAGTGGACCGAGACCCGCAGCGAGGCGATGCTCTCGATGCAGGGCCGCGGCCAGGTGCAGTACGCCGAGCTCGGGCTGACCACCGAGGGCAAGATCACGGCCCTGCGGCTGAGGATGCTGGGCGATTGCGGGGCGTACGCCGGGTTCGGCGGCTCGTTCCCGACCGGGTCGACCTACATCATGGCGACCGGCGTCTACGACGTCCCCGAGCTGCGGTACGACGGGGTCGGGGTGATGACCAACACCGCACCGGTGGGCGCCTTCCGCGGCGCCGGGCGACCCGAGGCCGCGGCGTGCATCGAGCGGCTGATGGACGTCGCCGCCGACGAGCTCGGCCTCGCGCCCGAGGAGATCCGGCGCCGGAACTTCCTCCAGCCGGACGTCTTCCCCTACAAGACCAAGACCGGGATGACCTACGACAACGGCGAGTACGACCTGGCCCTGCGCGAGGCGCTCCGGATCGCGGACGTCGACGCGGCCCGCGCCGAGCAGCGGCGAAGGATCGACGCCGGCGAGACCAAGCTGCTGGGCATCGGGCTGGCGACGTACGTCGAGATCACCGGCTTCGGAGGGAGCGAGTACGGCCAGGTCGAGGTCCACCCCGACGGCACCGCCACCGTCCGGTCCGGGACGTCCGCCCACGGACAGGGTCACGCGACCAGCTTCTCGATGATCGCGTCCGACCGGCTGGGCATCCCGCTGGAGGACATCAGGTACGAGCAGTCCGACACCGCCGTGGTGCCGACGGGCGGCGGCACGGGCGGGTCCCGTTCGCTGCAGATCGGCGGCAACGCCGTCGGCCAGGCGGCCGACGAGCTGCGGGAGAAGGCGATCGGGATCGCGGCGCGGATGCTCGAGGCGTCGCCCGACGACGTCGTCCTGGACGGCGGCTTCAGTGTGGCCGGCGTCCCGGACAGCCAGGTCAGCTGGACCGAGCTCGCGGCCTACGCGCACGAGCACGAGGGCGGCCTCGGCGTGGCCACCGACTACGAGCTGCCGAGCGCGACGTTCCCGTTCGGCGCGCACGTGTCCGTCGTCGAGGTGGACTCCGAGACCGGGCAGGTCCGTCCGCTGCGGCACATCGCCGTCGACGACTGCGGCCGGATCGTGAACCCCCTGCTCGTGGCCGGGCAGCAGCACGGTGGCGCGGTGCAGGGCATCTCGCAGGCGCTGTGGGAGGAGATGGTCTACGACGAGGTCGGCACCCCCATCACGGCGACGTTCGTCGACTACGCCCTGCCGACGGCGGCCGACACGATCATGCTGGAGGCGAGCAACACCGAGACCCCGACGCCGGTGAACCCTCTCGGCGCCAAGGGCATCGGCGAGTCCGCCACCATCGGCTCCACCCCGGCCGTTCAGAACGCCGTCGTCGACGCGCTGAGCCACCTCGGCGTCCGGCACGTCGACCTGCCGTGCACGCCCGAGCGCGTCTGGCTGGCCATCAAGGGGCACGGCCCCGACCTGTGGCGCGAGCCGCCGGACGTCTTCGACCCGCCCGCCGACCTCGGCGACGAGGAGCCGGAGATGGTCGAGGCGTAGTCGGTTCCTACACTTCGGGGGTGCCCGAGCCCGCCGTCGAGACTTCCGTCGAGATACGGGGTCTCGTGATGCGGTACGGCGACGTGGTGGCGGTCGACGGGCTGGACCTCACGATCGGACGCGGCACGATCACCGCGGTGCTCGGTCCGAACGCGGCCGGCAAGACCACGACGCTCGAGACGTGCGAGGGGTACCGCAAACCGCACGCCGGCGTCGTACGCGTCCTGGGCCTGGACCCGTGGAGCCAACGGCGCGCGCTCGTCCCGCGGATCGGCGTGATGCTGCAGCAGGGCGGCGCGTGGAACGGCGTCCACGCCATGGAGATGCTGCGCCACATCGCGTCGCTGCACGCGCACCCACTGGACGTGGACGAGCTCGGCCTGCGGCTCGGCCTGGCGGAGTGCGGGCGGACGCCGTACCGGCGGCTCTCCGGCGGGCAACAACAACGTCTCGGCCTGGCGATGGCCGTCGTCGGACGGCCCGAGCTGGTCTTCGTCGACGAACCGACCGCGGGCATGGACCCGGCCGCGCGGCGGACCACGTGGGACCTGCTGCGAGAGCTGCGGGCCGCGGGCGTGACGGTCGTGCTGACGACGCACTACATCGAGGAGGCCGAGCGGTTGGCCGACCAGGTGCACATCATCGACCGCGGCCGCCTGGTGCTGAGCGGGACACCGGCGTCGCTGACGGGCGACGGCGCGCGGCGGCTCGAGGACGTGTTCCTGGAGCAGACCGGGAAAGCGCCGTCGTGACCGCTCTGGACTTCACCCCTGCTCCCGGCGCTGCTCCCCTGGCCCGGCAAGTACGCGCCCAGGCCCGGATGGAGACCCGGCTGTTGCTGCGCAACGGCGAGCAGGTGCTGCTGGCCGTGGTGATCCCGGTCCTGGTCCTGGTCGGCGGCGTCGTCGCTCTCTCGCACGTGGACCTGGACCTCTCACACCGGCCGGTCGACGAGCTGACTCCCGGGGTGCTGGCGCTGGCGATCATGTCGTCGGCGTTCACCTCCGTGGCGATCGCGACGGGGTTCGAACGGCGGTACGGCGTCTTGAAGCGGCTCGGCGCCTCTCCCCTGCCCCGGACCGGCCTGCTGGCCGGCAAGGTGCTCGCGCTGCTCGTGGTGGAGGCCCTCCAGGTCGTGCTGGTGGCCGTGGTCGGGCTGGTGATGGGCTGGTCGCCGTCCTGGTCGGTGGCGGGCGTGGCCGGGTTCCTGCTGGCGCTGCTGCTCGGCACCGCGGCCTTCGCGTCGCTGGGTCTGCTGATGGCCGGGACGCTGCGGGCGGAGGCGACGCTCGCGGCCGCGAACCTGGTGTACCTGCTGCTGCTCGCCGGCGGGGCGGTGGTCCTCCCGAGCTCGTCGTACGGCGGGTTCGGCTCGGTCGCGCAATGGCTGCCGTCGGGGGCGCTGGGCGACGGCATGCGGGCGGCGTTCCTGGACGGGTCGGTCGCCTGGTCGTCCCTGCTCTGCCTGCTCGGCTGGGCGCTGGTGGGCGGGTACCTGACGTCGCGGACGTTCACGTGGGAGTGACCTCCACGCTCGCCCGGTGGCTGCGGCCACTCGCGTGGGCGACCCTGGTGGCCAACGTGGTGCTGGTCGTCACCGGGGGTGCCGTCCGGCTCACGGGCTCGGGTCTCGGCTGCCCCACGTGGCCGCGGTGCACGGAGTCGTCCTTCACGCCGCACGGGGCTCTCGACGTGCACTCGGCGATCGAGTTCGGCAACCGTCTGCTGACCTTCGTGCTGGTCGCGGTCGCCGTCGCGACATTCCTGGCAGCCTGGGGGTCGCCGCGTCGCGACGTGCGCCTGCTGGCCTTCGTGCTCGCGCTCGGTATCCCCGCCCAGGCGATCATCGGCGGGATCACCGTGCTGACCGACCTCAACCCCTGGGTCGTGTCGTTCCACCTGCTCTGTTCACTGGCGATGATCGGGTTGTCGGTGCTGTTCCTGCACCGTCTCGCCGGCCCGCCTCCCCCGGCCTCCCGCGGACCCATCGTGGTGCTGGCGTGGGTGGTGTTCGGGTCGGCGTGGGTCGTGCTGTACCTCGGCACCGTCGTCACCGGCTCGGGCCCGCACGCCGGCGACCGGGACGTCGCCCGCAACGGCCTCGACCCGCTCCAGGTCAGCCAGCTCCACGCCGACGTCGTGTTCCTCTTCCTCGGCCTGACCGCCGGCCTGTACTTCGCCGTACGGGCGGCCGGCCTGCCGACCCGGCCACTGCACTGGCTGCTCGTGGTGATCGTGCTCCAGGGCGCCATCGGGTTCGTGCAGTACTTCACCGACGTCCCCATCGTCCTCGTCGGCTTCCACATGCTCGGCGCCGCGTTCGTCTCGGCGTCCGTGACGTGGGTGCTGCTGTCGGTGCGGGAGCCCGGGGTCGACGCCGCGGCCGCAGGGTCCCGGGCCAGCGGTGACTTAGCCACCGTTTCAGCCAGGCAAACGGTGGCTGAGTCACCGGCGCCCCCGAGCGCTCCTGGGCCGCGGTGAGATAGCCACCCTTTGGCCCCGCAAACCGGTGGCTGAGTCACCGCCGCAGGGGCCCGCTCGTCGTCCACCGGAGGCCCTCCGGCACGGCTGATCCACAGGTGGCGGCCACGCGCCGGCACGGCACATCGGATCGGCGTCCCCTGGTCTCGTGAGATCGCTGCCCCACGAACTGCTGTCCGGACCGTTCCACATGCGGCGCGCGACCGAGCTCGGCATCACCAGGCGGGTCCTCGAGCGACGGTTCGTGCGGGTTCTCCCCCGCGTGTGGCGTCATCGCGACCACGTGATGACCCACGCAGACCGGGTCACGGCGGCTGCTCTCGCGATGCCGGGGCAGGCACGGCTCACGGGAATCTCACGGATCCAGCAGCTCGGCCTCGAGTACGGGCCTCGCGAACCGATCCGGTTCGTCGTCCAGGGCGACCTACACATCGCCATCGAGGGCGTCTTCCTCCACCGCACCAAGCGGCTCCCACCCACCGACGACGTCGGCGTCACCCCAGCCGCTGCCTTCATCGCGTACTGCGCCCGGGCACGGGTCATCGACGCCATCAAGATCGGCGACTGGCTGCTGGATCGTCGGCACATGACCATCGACGAGGTGCGAGCGTTGGCCCTGCGCGAGCTCTGGCGACCGGGCGCGCACGAGGCGATCTGGATCCTCGAGCACCTGGACGGTCGGGCTCGTTCGCTCCCCGAGTCCGAGGTCCGCGCGCTGCTCGAGGCCGCGGGTCTGCCGGCGCCCGCGTCCAATGTTGCGATCGATGAGGAGGGACGCATCATCTGCGACCTGGTCTACAAGAGGTGGCGGACGGTCGTCGAGCACGAGGGGTCGCAGCACCAGGAGGACCGCCAGCAGTACAACCTCGACATCGGCCGGTACGCATGGATGCGGCGCCATGACGTCGAGTACGTCCAGTCCACGCGCGAGAAGCTCGCGAACCCTCGTTCGCTGACGGGCGAGGTGTACGTCGTACTGCGTGGTCGCGGATACGACGGCCCACCACCGGTCTTCGGCGAGCGCTGGTTCCGGCTGTTCCAGCGGGTCTCCGACGTGATCGGCCGCGAATACCCGCCGCGGCGGTGACCTGTCCACCGTTTGCGGAGGGCGAACGGTGGCTATCCCACCGCCGCGCGGGAGGCCAGGCGGTGAGGCAGGCTGGCAACCAACACGTGAGCTGTCAGCGCACGAGCGGGTCGAGCGCCACGGCGACGAAGAGCAGCGAAAGGTACAGGTTCGAGGAGTGGAAGAGCTCCATCGGCCGGATGACCGACAGCTCGTCGCTGGTGCGGGTACGCCGCCACATCAGCACCGCCTGGACCAGGAACGCCGCGCCCAGGACGGCGGCGGCCAGCGGGTAGAGCCAACCCGTCGAGGCGACCGGCCACAGCAGCAGCGACACGCCCACCATGGCCACGGAGTAGAGGACGATCTGCCGCCCGACGACGGAGGCCGGCGCGACGACCGGGAGCATCGGGACGTCGACGCCGGCGTAGTCGTCGCGGTAGCGGAGCGCGAGCGCCCAGGTGTGCGGCGGGGTCCAGAAGAAGACGACGAGGAAGAGGATCACCGGCGCCCAGGCGAGCGACCCGGTGACCGCCGTCCAGCCGATCAGGGCCGGGAAGCAGCCGGCCAGCCCGCCCCAGACGATGTTCTGGGTCGTCCGCCGCTTCAGCAGCATCGTGTAGACGACGAGGTAGAACGCCTCGGCGGCCAGGGCGAGGAGCGCCGAGAGCGCGTTCACCCACGCGAGCAGGACCACCGTGGCCAGCACGCCCAGCGCGACGCCGAACACCGACGCGGCCAGCGGGGAGACGATGTGCCGGGGCAGCGCCCGCCGGCGGGTACGCCGCATCTGCTCGTCGATGTCGCGGTCGTAGACGCAGTTCAGCGCGGACGCGGAGCCGGCCGACAGCGTGCCGCCGATGACGGTCGCGACCACCAGCCCGAGCGGCGGCACCCCCTGCGAGGCGAAGAACATCACGGGCACCGTGGTCAGCAGCAGCAGCTCGATGACGCGGGGCTTGGTGAGGCCGACGTACGCCGCCAGCACGTCGCGCCACGTCGCCGGTGGCGCGAGGGTCGGAGCGGACCCGGCAGCAACCTCGACAGGCTGCTCGACGTGGGTCACGTGGCTCCTCGGACTGTGCTGCTCGGACTGGGCTGCTCGAATGGGCGTCTCGGCGCGATGGCGGCGGGGTCGAGTCTAGACCCGGGCATGAGTAGGCTCGGAAAGGCCCGAGCGGGTACTTCCCCAAGGCCGCCGACCGCGGATGACCTGGGTAAACACTGGAAGGAACCACGTGGCGAAGCTGGACTGGAACGAGACCGACGACCTGGCCGTGGACACCGTCCGGGTGTTGGCGATGGACTCGGTGCAGAAGGTCGGCAACGGCCACCCGGGCACCGCCATGAGCCTGGCGCCGGCGGCGTACCTGCTGTTCCAGAAGGTGATGCGTCACGACCCCTCCGACCCGCACTGGCCGGGCCGCGACCGGTTCGTGCTGTCGTGCGGGCACTCCAGTGTGACGCTCTACATCCAGCTCTACCTCGGCGGCTGGGGCCTCGAGCTCGAGGACCTCAAGTCCCTGCGCACGTGGGGCAGCAAGACGCCCGGGCACCCGGAGTACGGCCACACCGCCGGCGTCGAGACCACGACCGGCCCGCTGGGACAGGGCGTCGGCAACGCCGTCGGCATGGCCATGGCCGCCCGTCGCGAGCACGGGCTGCTCGACCCGAACGCCGCGCTGGGCGAGTCGCCCTTCGACCACTTCGTCTACGCCCTCGCCTCCGACGGCGACCTCCAGGAGGGCGTGGCCAGCGAGGCGTCCTCGATCGCCGGCACCCAGCAGCTCGGCAACCTGATCCTCATCTACGACGACAACAAGATCTCGATCGAGGACAACACCGACATCGCGTTCAACGAGGACGTCGAGAAGCGCTACGAGGCCTACGGCTGGCACGTGCAGCACGTCGACTGGACCCATGGCGGCGAGCACACCGACGGCAGCGACTACCGCGAGGACGTGCCCGCGCTCTTCGAGGCGATCCGCAAGGCGCAGCGGGTCACCGACAAGCCCAGCTTCATCCGGCTCACCACCATCATCGGCTGGCCGGCCCCGACCCTCCAGAACACCTTCAAGGCCCACGGCAACGCCCTGGGCGACGACGAGGTCGCGGCCACCAAGAAGATCCTCGGCTGGGATCCCGAGCTGACCTTCGAGGTCCCGCCGGCCGTCATCGAGCACACCCGCCAGGCGATCGAGCGCGGCCAGGCCGAGCGGGCGGAGTGGCAGACGACGTACGACGCGTGGTCGCGCAAGCCGTCCGCCGACGTCGACCTCTACGAGCGGCTGCAGACCCGGACCCTGCCGCGAGGCTGGTCCGACGACCTGCCGACGTTCCCGGCCGACGAGAAGGGGATGGCCACCCGCAAGGCGAGCGGCGCGGTGATCAACGCGATCGCCGGGCGCATCCCCGAGCTGTGGGGCGGGTCGGCCGACCTCGCCGAGTCCAACAACACCACCATCGAGGGCGCGCCGTCGTTCCTGCCGAAGGACCGGGGTGCCCGGCTCTGGAAGGCCGACCCCTTGGCCGGCCGGGTGCTGCACTTCGGCATCCGCGAGCACGCCATGGGCGCGATCATGAACGGCATCGCCGTGCACGGCGGCACCCGCGTCTTCGGCGGCACCTTCCTGACGTTCTCCGACTACATGCGCGGCTCGGTCCGGCTCGCGGCGCTGATGGGCCTGCCCGTCACCTACGTCTGGACCCACGACTCCATCGGCCTCGGCGAGGACGGCCCGACGCACCAGCCGATCGAGCACCTCGCGGCGCTGCGGGCGATCCCCGGCCTCGACGTCGTCCGGCCGGCGGACGCCAACGAGACCGCGGCCTGCTGGCAGGCGATCCTCGAGCACGACGACCGGCCCGCCGGCCTGGCCCTGACGCGCCAGAACGTGCCGACGTTCCCGCGCGGCGAGGAGGCCGATGGCCAGTACTGGAACGACACCGGCAACGTCGCCAAGGGCGGGTACGTGCTGATCGACGCCCCAGGAACAGCAGAGGGCGACGGCCCTCCCGACGTGGTGCTCATCGGCACCGGGTCGGAGGTCCAGCTGGCCGTCGAGGCCCGCACGCTCCTCGCCGCGAAGGGCGTCCGCGCCCGGGTCGTCTCGATGCCGTGCCGGGAGTGGTTCGACGAGCAGGAGGCGTCCTACCGCGAGACGGTGATCCCGCCGACTGTGAAGGCCCGCGTCTCGGTCGAGGCCGGCGTGGCCCAGGGCTGGCGCGAGGTCGTCGGGGACCACGGGCGGATCATCTCGATCGACCACTACGGCGCGTCCGCCGACTTCGCCCGCATCTACCGCGAGTTCGGTGTCACCGCACAGGCCGTCGCCGACGCGGCCGAGGACAGCATCCGGGTCGCCACCGGCTGACCCGCCACTCATCTCAGGAGGGATCCACCCCATGACCGACCGACTTCAGGCCCTGTCCGACGCGGGAGTCTCCATCTGGCTCGACGACCTCTCGCGCGAACGCATCGAGAGCGGCAACCTGACCGACCTGGTCAAGGACCGTCACGTCGTCGGCGTGACCACCAACCCCACGATCTTCGCCGCCGCACTGGCGGACGGTGAGCGGTACGACGACCAGGTGCGCCGCCTCGCCGCCGACGGCGCGGACGTCTCGAAGGCGACGTTCGCGCTGACCACCGAGGACGTCCGCAACGCCTGCGACATCATGCGGCCGACCTACGACGACGACCACAAGGACGGCCGGGTGTCGATCGAGGTCGACCCGTTCCTGGCCCACGACACCGACGGCACCGTGAAGTCGGCGCAGGACCTCTGGGCCGCGGTGGACCGTCCCAACGTGCTGGTCAAGATCCCCGCCACCGACGAGGGGCTGCCGGCCATCCGGCAGGCCACGGCCGAGGGCATCAGCGTCAACGTCACGCTGATCTTCAGCCTCGAGCGCTACCGCCTCGTGATGGACGCCTACCTCGCCGGCCTGGAGGACGCGCAGGCGGCCGGGATCGACCTGTCCACGATTCACTCGGTGGCGTCGTTCTTCGTCTCGCGCGTGGACACCGAGGTCGACAAGCGCCTCGACGCCATCGGCACCGACGAGGCCAAGGCCCTGCGCGGCGAGGCGGCCGTCGCCAACGCGCGGCTCGCCTACGCGGCGTACCAGGAGGTCTTCGGCAGCGAGCGCTGGTCCACCCTCGCGGCGGCGGGTGCGAACTCCCAGCGGCCGCTGTGGGCGTCCACCGGCGTGAAGGACGAGCGCTACCCCGACACCAAGTACGTCACCGACCTGGTGGTCGCCGACACCGTCAACACCATGCCGGAGAAGACGCTCGAGGCGTTCGCCGACCACGGCGAACTCCAGGGCGATGCCGTCAGCGGAAAGGCCCAGGAGGCCGAGCAGGTCTTCGCCCGGCTCGAGGCGGTCGGCATCGACTTCGACGACGTGCTCGTCGTCCTCGAGAAGGAAGGCGTCGAGAAGTTCGAGAAGTCCTGGCAGGAGCTCGTCGACACGATCGAGGGCCAGCTCGAGAAGGCCCGCCAGTGACCCACGTCGGCGGCGAACCGACCGCCTGGAACACCGTCGCCGGCGATCCGCTGGTCACTGCTGGAGGCGCCCAGTACGAGCTCGTCTTCGGCTACCGCGACGAGGCGGCGTTCGCGGCGCAGGTCGAGCAGCTCGTCGCCGACCGGTTCGCCAGCCGGCTGGCGGCCAAGGACCACACGCTGTGGGGCACGGCCGCCGAGGAGGAGTCGGCCAAGCGGCTCGGCTGGGTCGACCTGTCCGCGACCAGCCGCCCGCTCGTCGCCGAGATCACCGCCCTGCGGGACCAGCTGCGCGAGCAGGGGCTCACCCGGGTCGTCCTGTGCGGCATGGGCGGCTCGTCGCTCGCGCCCGAGGTCATCTGCGGCGCCGCCGGAGTGGACCTCGACGTGCTCGACTCCTCGGACCCGGACTTCGTGCGCGCGGCCATCGACAACGACCTGGCGCACACCGTCGTCGTGGTCTCGTCCAAGTCCGGCGGCACCGTCGAGACCGACAGCCAGCGCCGGGCGTACGAGAAGGCGTTCGCCGACGCCGCCATCGACCCCAGCGAGCGCATCATCGTGGTGACCGACCCGGGTTCGCCGCTGGACGCGTCCGCCCGCGAAGCCGGGTACCGCGTCTTCCGGGCCGACCCGTCGGTCGGCGGCCGGTTCTCCGCGATGACCGCCTTCGGGCTCGTGCCGAGCGGCCTCGCCGGTGCCGACATCGGGGCCCTTCTCGACGACGCCGAGGCGATCCGCTCAACACTTGCCGAGGACTCGGTCGACAACCCGGGACTCCGCCTCGGCGCCCTGCTCGGCGTGGCCAACCTGGCCGGCGTCGACAAGCTCGTGCTCTGCGACGCCGACGCGCCGTACGCCGGCTTCGGCGACTGGGCCGAGCAGCTCATCGCCGAGTCGACGGGCAAGAACGGCAAGGGCGTGCTGCCCGTCATCGTCGAGTCGCCGACGTCCCCGAACTTCTCCCCCAGCTCGGCCGACGAGGTGCTGGGCAGCTTCGGCCCCGGGTGGCTCTTCGACGACGTCCGCACCAAGTCCGGCTGGGGTGTCAGCGTCGACGCCACCCTCGGCGCGCAGATGCTGCTCTGGGAGACCGCGACCGCCGTGTGTGGGGCGATCATCGGCATCAACCCCTTCGACCAGCCCGACGTCGAGAGCGCGAAGGTCGCCTCCCGCGGCCTGCTCGAGGGTGGCGGCGCCCAGCCCGAGCCGAAGTTCACCGACGGCCCGATCACCGTCTACGCCTCGCCGGGCGTCGTCACCGACGACGTGTCGACCGTCCACGACGCGATCGTCTCCCTGCTCGCGCAGCTCGACCCGGACCACGGGTACGTCGCCGTGCAGGCCTACCTCGACCGGCACCGTGACAGTGCCCTGGCCGAGGTCCGCGCCACCATCGCCGCCGCGACCGAGCGGCCGGTGACCTTCGGATGGGGACCGCGATTCCTGCACTCCACCGGGCAGTACCACAAGGGCGGCCCCAGCACCGGCGTCTACCTCCAGGTCACCAGCCAGCCCGAGCGCGACCTCGCCGTGCCCGACCGTCCGTTCACCTTCCACGAGTTCCTGATCGCGCAGGCGATCGGCGACGGGCAGGTGCTCGCGGAGAAGGCGCGTCCGGTGCTGAGGCTGCACCTGGACAGCCCGGCAGACCTGGACGCCGTACGCCAGGCCCTGCAGTGAGAGCACTGCGGTGAGTCCTGCGAGCAAGACCACTGGCTGGACCAACCCGCTCCGCGATCCCCAGGATCGCCGGCTCCCGCGCATCGCCGGGCCGTGCGGGCTGGTGCTGTTCGGCGTCACCGGCGACCTGTCCCGCAAGAAGGTGATGCCGGCGATCTACGACCTGGCCAACCGCGGCCTGCTGCCGCCGGGGTTCAGCCTCGTCGGGTACGCCCGCCGCGACTGGAACAACCAGGACTTCGCGCAGATCGTGCACGACTCGGTCAAGGAGCACGCGCGCACCGAGTTCCGCGAGGAGGTCTGGAGGCAGCTCTCCGAGGGGTTCCGTTTCGTGCCGGGCGAGTTCGACGACGACGTCGCGTTCGCCAACCTGGCCCGCACCCTCGACGAGCTCGACGTCGTGCGCGGCACGGGCGGCAACCACGCGTTCTACCTGGCCATCCCGCCCGGGCTGTTCGGCAACGTCGTGCAGCAGCTCAAGGAGCACGGGATGGTCGACCCGCGGGCCGGGTCGTGGCGCCGGGTCGTGGTGGAGAAGCCGTTCGGTCACGACCTGGAGTCGGCCCGCGAGCTGCAGGCCACCCTCAGCGACGCGTTCGCCCCCGAGGCGATCTTCCGGATCGACCACTACCTCGGGAAGGAGACGGTGCAGAACATCCTGGCCATGCGGTTCGCCAACGAGATGTTCGAGCCGCTCTGGAACTCCAACTACGTCGACCACGTGCAGATCACCATGGCCGAGGACATCGGGATCGGCGGTCGCGCCGGCTACTACGACGGCATCGGCGCGGCGCGCGACGTGATCCAGAACCACCTGCTCCAGCTGATGGCCCTGGTGGCCATGGAGGAGCCGATCTCCTTCGACTCCGACAACCTGCGTGCGGAGAAGCTCAAGGTGCTTCAGTCCGTCACGCTCCCCCGCCGCGTCGACCTGACCACGGCGCGGGGGCAGTACGCCGAAGGCTGGTCCGGCGGGACGAAGGTGGCCGGCTTCCTGCAGGAGGACGGGATCGGCGCGCGGTCGACCACCGAGACGTACGCCGCCGTCACCCTCCACATCGACAATCGCCGCTGGGCCGGGGTGCCGTTCTACCTTCGCACCGGCAAGCGACTGGGCCGTCGCGTGACCGAGGTGGCAATCGTCTTCAAGCCGGCGCCGCACCTACCCTTCTCCGCCATCGCCACCGAGGAGCTGACCCGCAACGCCCTGGTGATCCGGGTGCAGCCCGACGAGGGCACCACGCTCCGGTTCGGCGCGAAGGTGCCGGGCACGGCGATGGAGATCCGCGACGTGAACATGGACTTCGCCTACGGCGGCTCGTTCGTCGAGGCCAGCCCCGAGGCGTACGAACGGCTCATCCTCGATGTGCTCCTGGGCGACCCGCCGCTCTTCCCCCACCACGAGGAGGTCGAGCAGTCGTGGAAGATCCTCGACCCGATCCTCGAGTACTGGGAACGCAAGGGCGTCCGGCCGGAGCAGTACCCCTCCGGCGGCTGGGGGCCGGAGTCCGCCGACGCCATGCTGAAGCGCGACGGACGCACCTGGAGGAGGCCGTAATGGTCGAGCTCACCGACACCAACGCCTCCGAGATCGCCGCAGCCTTCGTCCGGGACCGGATCCGGGCCGGCAGCCCGGCGATGGGCATGGTGCTCACCCTCATCGTGGTCGTGGACGACGACGACGCCGAGGAGGCGATGGCGCAGGCCCGGGCCGCGTCCAAGGAGCACCCGGCGCGGGTGCTCGGCGTCATCCTGGGCGACGCCCGCGGGGCGCCGCAGGTGCACGCGCAGGTCGGCATCGGTCAGGGCTGGACCGGCGAGACCGCGCTGATCTGGCTGCGCGGCGAGGTGGTCAAGCATCCCGACTCCGTCGTCCTGCCGCTGCTGCTGCCCGACTCCCCCGTGGCGATCTGGTGGGCAAGCAACGCCCCCATGGACCCGGCCCGCGACCCGCTCGGCTCACTCGCGCAGCGCCGGATCACCGACGCGGCGGGCGTGACGCGCGGCAAGCAGCAGGCGATGCGGACCCTGTGCGCGGCGTACGCCCCCGGCAACACCGACCTGGCCTGGACCCGCCTGACCCCGTGGCGGGCGCTGCTGGCCGCGTCCCTGGAGCAGTACGAGCTGCCCGTCACGTCGGCGTCGGTCACCGCCGAGCGGATCAGCCCGTCGGCCGACCTGATGGCGACCTGGCTGGGCGTACGGCTGAAGGTGCGCGTGCAGCGGAAGAACAGTCCTGGGCCGGGCATCACCGAGATCGTGATGGACACCAAGAAGGGTCCGATCAGGATCAGCCGCCTCGACGGCAAGATGGCCACCATCAGCTCTCCCGACCGGCCCGACCGGCCGATCGCGCTCAAACGGCTGGAGATCCCGGCCTTGTTGGCCGAGGAGCTCCGGCGACTCGACGAGGACGAGGTGTACGCCGACGTGGCTCGATCATTTGCACGGTCGTTCGCGAAGAAGAGGCGGGCAGCGCGGTGACCGCGACCCCCGAGCGTCCCGCGCCCCGCATCGAGGTGCACGAGGACGCTGCCGACCTGGCCACTGCGGCGGCCGGTGAGCTGATCGCCCGCATCGAGCTGGCCCAGTCCCGTGGCGAGGAGCCGCACATCGGACTGACCGGCGGCAGCATCGCCGAAGCCGTGCACGCGGAGCTGGGCCGGATGGGCCCGTCGTCCGAGGTCGACTGGAGCCGCGTGGTGCTGTGGTGGGGCGACGAGCGGTTCGTGCCGTCCGCCTCGCCGGACCGCAACGCCGGCCAGGCGATGGCCGCGTTCGCCGACCGGCTCCCGTTCGACCCGGCCAAGGTGCACGCGATGCCGTCGACCGACGACGCGAGCTCGGTGGACGAGGCTGCGGCGTCGTACGCCTCGCTCGTCCGCGACCAGGGGGCAGGCTTCTTCGAGGTACTGATGCTCGGCATGGGCCCGGACGGCCACGTCGCGTCGCTGTTCCCGCGCTCGTCGCAGCTCGACGCCACCGACGCCATCGCCGTCGGCGTCACCGACTCCCCCAAACCCCCACCCGAGCGCATCACCCTGACTTACGAAGCGATGGACCGCTGTCGCGCCGTCTGGTTCCTGGTCAGCGGCGAGGAGAAGTCCGACGCCGTCGCTCGCGCCCTCTCGCCGGGTACCGACCTCCACGACGTACCCGCCGTCGGTGTCACCGGCGAGCTCGAGACGATCTGGTTCCTCGACCGCGCCTCGGCGTCGCGGCTGTAGCCCCGTCGGTCGAGGAGGTTGACACAAGCGGCCGCCTCGTCACTCACGGGGTTTCGAGACGGGCGCTAGCATGCCCTCCTCAACCACCGAAAGCGCCAGCGCGCCCTCCTCAACCACCGGAAGGCGCCTCGACCAGCGGGAGGCGTCAGAAGACGATGTCGCCGGACTTGCGGCGGGTCCTGAGGAGGGCGAGGGCCTCTTCGAGGATGTCCTTGGCCTCGGCGTCGGAGCGGCGCTCCTTCACGTAGGCGAGGTGGGTCTTGTAGGGCTCGATCCGGGGCGCCGGAGGCGGGTTGTCGGAGTCGAGGGACGCCGGCAAGCCGCACTTGGGACAGTCCCACGACTCGGGTACCTGCGCCTCGATGGCGAAGGTGACCACGGAGCGGTGCCCGTGCGAGCAGAAGTACGTCACGGCCTGCCGCGGCGCGGCTTCGCCCCGCTCGGCCTCACCCATGGGACCCGCCCCGACTCGGGACCCACGAATTGCGTTTCCACCACCAGCCACTGTCGGTGACCCCTTTGCTTGTTCTGTTGACGCTTCGTTCGTGTGGCCCTTGGCCCCCGCAGGCCGGGTGGTGCTGTGGTCGGTGTCGCCGTCAGTTCTGGTAGGCCAGGATCAGCCCCAGCGCGACGATGCAGGCGAACCAGATGACACCGATACCGATGGTCAGCCTGTCGAGGTTCTTCTCCGCCACCGAGGATCCTCCCAGAGAGCTGGACACTCCGCCGCCGAACATGTCGGAGAGTCCTCCGCCCCGTCCCTTGTGCAGCAGGATCAGGCCGATCATGAAGATGCTGGTGAGCATGAGCAGGATGGTGAAGACGATCGTCACGAGTCGAAAGCCTACGTCACGGGCGGGTCGCGAACAGCACCGACGCCACCTGTCCGGTCACAGGACCGGCATGTCGTAGAAGCGGCAGATCCCGCCGAACTCGTCGGCCTGCAGGCTGGCACCACCGACCAGGCATCCGTCGACGTCGGGCTTCTCCATGATCCCGGCCACGTTCGCGGCCTTCACCGAGCCGCCGTACAGCACACGTACGGCGTCCGCCGCGTCGTCGCCGTGCACCTCGCGGACGCGTGCGCGGATCGCCGCACACACCTCCTGCGCGTCGTCAGGGGTGGCCACCTCGCCCGTGCCGATGGCCCAGACCGGCTCGTAGGCGACGACCAGCCCGCCCACCTGCTCGGCTGAGAACCCGGCCAACGAGCCGTCGAGCTGGGCCAGCGTGTAGGGCACCTGCTCGCCGGCCTGACGGATCGGCAGCGGCTCGCCCACGCAGACGATGGGCGTGATCCCGGCCGCCAGCGCGGCCTTCGCCTTGGCGTTGACCAGCTCGTCGGACTCCTCGTGGTACTCGCGTCGCTCGGAGTGCCCGACGCACGCATACGAGCAGCCGAGCTTCGCGAGCATCCCCGCCGAGACCTCCCCGGTGTACGCGCCGGACTCGTGCGCCGAGATGTCCTGCGCGCCGTACCCGATGGACAGCTGGTCGCCGTCGACGAGCGTCTGCACCGACCGGATGTCGGTGAACGGCGGCAGCACCACGACCTCCGCCTTGGCGTAGTCGTGCTTCTTGTCGTTGAGGGTCCAGGACAGCTTCTGCACCAGGACGACGGCCTCCTGGTGGGTGAGGTTCATCTTCCAGTTGCCGGCCATCAGGGGTGTGCGGGACATGTCGTTTCCTTGCTCACGGGGTCTCGTGTCGGTTTTGGGTGATCGAGCCGCCGCGAGGGACGAGCGGCGTGTCGAGATCTCCTCGACCAACGGTCAACGTTCGAGGACGGCGATCCCGGGGAGCTCCTTGCCCTCCAGGAACTCCAGGCTGGCACCGCCACCTGTCGAGATGTGGCCGAAGGCGGCCTCGTCGAAGCCCAGCTGGCGCACGGCCGCGGCCGAGTCGCCGCCGCCCACGACGGACAGGCCGGGAACCTTGGTCAGCGCGTCCGCGACGGCGCGTGTGCCCTCGGCGAACGCGTCGGTCTCGAAGACGCCCATCGGGCCGTTCCAGAAGACCGTCTGCGCGTCGGCCAGGGCGGCCGCAAAGGCCTTCCCGGACTCCGGACCGATGTCGAGGCCGAGGCAGTCGGCCGGGATCTCGTCGGCCGGTACGACGCGCGGCTCGGGCTCGCGGTCGCCCGAGGGGAACGCTGTGTCGACGACGATGTCCGTCGGCAGCAGGATCTCCACGCCCGACTCCTGTGCGCGCTCCAGGTAGGACCGGCAGGTGTCGAGCTGGTCCTCCTCGAGCAGGCTCTTGCCGACCTCGTGGCCCTGAGCCTTGAGGAACGTGAACACCATGCCGCCGCCGATGAGCAGCTTGTCTGCCTTGCCGAGCAGGTTGTCGATCACGCCGAGCTTGTCGGAGACCTTCGAACCACCGAGCACCACGACGTAAGGGCGGGCGGGGTCGACGGTCAGCTTGCGCAGCACCTCGATCTCGGCGGCCACCAGGCTGCCCATGGCCGACGGCAGCCGCAGCGCGACGTCGTACACCGACGCCTGTTTGCGGTGCACCACCCCGAACCCGTCGGACACGAACGCGTCCGCGAGCCCGGCGAGCTGGCCGGCGAAGGACGCGCGCACCTCGTCGTCCTTGCTGGTCTCGCCCTCGTTGAAGCGGACGTTCTCAAGGACGGCGACCTGGCCGTCCCCGAGCGCCGCGACGGTCTCCTGGGCGCTCTCCCCCACCGTGTCCGTGGCGAAGGAGACGTCCTGGCCGAGCAGCTCACCGAGCCGCTCGGCCACGGGACGTAGGGAGTACCTGGGGTCCGGGGCACCGTCCGGACGGCCCAGGTGCGCCGCCACGACGACCCGCGCCCCCTGGTCGGCCAGCGCCTTGATCGTCGGCACGCTCGCCTTGATCCGCCCCTCGTCGGTGATCGTGTCACCGTCGAGGGGCACGTTGAGGTCACTGCGGACCAGGACCCGCTTGCCCCGGACGTCGCCCAGTGATGAGAACTGAGACTCGATGCCCGACACCGTCAGAGGGTTTCGCCGACGTAGGTGATCAGGTCGGCCAGCCGGTTGGAGTAGCCCCACTCGTTGTCGTACCAGCCGATGACCTTGACCTGGTTGCCGATGACCTTGGTCAGCGGGGAGTCGAAGATGCACGACGCCGGGTCGGTCACGATGTCGGAGGAGACGATCGGGTCGACGGAGTACTTGAGGAAGCGACCGTCGGCGACCTTCTCGACCGCCGCGTTGACCTCCTCGACCGAGGTCTCCCGACCGGCCTCGAAGGTCAGGTCGGTGGCCGAACCGGTCGGCACGGGCACCCGCAGGGCGAAGCCGTCGAGCTTGCCCTTGAGCTCGGGCAGCACCAGGCCGATGGCCTTCGCGGCGCCGGTCGAGGTCGGCACGATGTTGAGCGCGGCGGCGCGGGCGCGGCGCAGGTCCTTGTGGATGTTGTCCTGGAGGTTCTGGTCGGCGGTGTAGGCGTGGATGGTCGTCATCAGGCCCTTGACGATGCCGAACTCGTCGTTGAGCGCCTTGGCCATCGGGGCCAGGCAGTTGGTCGTGCACGACGCGTTGGAGATGACCGCGTGCTTCTCAGGGTCGTACAGCTCGTGGTTGACGCCCATCACGATCGTGATGTCCTCGTTGGAGGCGGGCGCGGAGATGATGACCTTCTTGGCGCCGGCGTCGACGTGGGCCTTGGCCTTGGTGGCGTCGGTGAAGAAGCCGGTGGACTCCACGACCACGTCGACCCCGAGGTCTCCCCACTTGAGCTGGCTGGGGTCGCGCTCGGCGTACGCCGCGATCTCCTGGTCACCGACGTTGATCGCGGTGTCGGTCGACGACACGTCGGCGTCGAGGCGGCCCAGGATCGAGTCGTACTTGAGCAGGTGGGCCAGCGTCTTGTTGTCGGTGAGGTCGTTGACCCCGACGATCTCGATGTCTGCTCCTCCCGATGCGTTGAGTGCACGCACGGCACGGAAGAAGTTGCGGCCGATCCGGCCGAAGCCGTTGATGCCTACGCGAACTGTCATGTGATTGCTCCTTGGTCGGTGTCGCGGGCGTTCGGTCACCCGCCGGACTGAAGGGTCACGGGCGTTCAGTCACCCGCCGTTCGAGCCTAGCGGCCTGGCTCCGCACGGATCCCGGGCGTCCGCCGTACGTCGGAGTAACTTGCGGACGGCGCGCGGCTCAGCCCTCGTCGGCGAGCATCTCGGGGGTCAGCGACGACTCGGTGTCGGGGACGCCGAGGTCCTCGGCCCGCTTGTCGGCCATCGCCAGCAGCCTGCGGATCCGCCCGGCGATGGCGTCCTTGGTGAGCACCGGGTCGTGCAGCTGGCCGAGCTCCTCGAGCGAGGCCTGCTTGTGCTTGAGCCGAAGGTCGCCCGCGAGCCGCAGGTGGTCGGGTACGTCGTCGGCGAGGATCTCCAGGGCTCGCTCGACGCGGGCGCCGGCGGCCACGGCCGCGCGGGCCGATCGGCGGAGGTTGGCGTCGTCGAAGTTGGCCAGCCGGTTGGCCGTCGCCCGCACCTCCCGGCGCATGCGGCGCTCCTCCCAGGCCATCAGGGACTCGTGCGCGCCGAGGCGGGTGAGCAGCTCGCCGATCGCGTCGCCGTCGCGGATCACCACGCGGTCCACGCCCCGCACCTCCCGGGCCTTGGCCTGGATGCCGAGCCGACGGGCCACCCCGACCAGGGCCAGCGCGGCCTCGGGACCCGGGCAGGTCACCTCCAGCGAGGACGATCGGCCGGGCTCGGTGAGCGAGCCGTGGGCCAGGAACGCGCCGCGCCAGGCGGCGACGGCGTCGCAGCCGCCCCCGGAGACCACGGCGGGCGGTAGGCCGCGGACCGGACGACCGCGCTGGTCGAGGAGGCCGGTCTGACGGGCCAGGGCCTCGCCGTCCTTGACGACGCGGACCAGGTAGCGCGAGCCCTTGCGGATGCCGTTGCCCTGGACCATGGCGAACTCCGCAGAGTGGCCGTAGACCTCGGCGATGTCCTTGCGCAGCCGGCGGGCGGCGGCGCCGGTGTCGAGCTCGGCCTCCACCACGATCTTGCCGCTGACGATGTGGAGGCCACCCGCGAACCTCAGCATCGTGGCCACCTCCGCCTTGCGGCAGCAGGTCTTGGTGATCTGGGTGTTGGCAAGCTCCGCCTTCACCTGCCCGGTCATCGCCATGTCGCGAATCCTGCCACGCTCGTCAATCACCCTCGCCGGGAGTCGCCCGCCTCGATCAACGCGTCGTACGCCGCCGCCAGCTTGCCCGGGTCGTGCCGGGCCGAGCCGTCGACCGCCGCGATGTCGGCGACCACCAGCCGGGCACCCGCGGCCTTCACGGCGGTCTCGAGGGATTCCCGGTCCGGCACGCTTCGCACGTCGGCCAGCACGGTGTGCATCCGCAGGTCGGGGGCGTGCTCCAGCAGCGCGGCGAGGTGGTCGGCCGGCGCGAAGCCGGGGGTCTCACCGTCCTGCGGGGCGAGGTTGAGCACGACGACGACCTTGCCGCGCGTGGTGACGACTGCTCCGCAGAGCTCGGGGACGAGGAGGTGCGGGATCACGGAGGTGTACCAGGACCCCGGCCCGAGGACGACCCAGTCGGCCGACTGCACCGCGAGCACCGCCTCATCGCACGGCGTGGGGTCGGGCGGGTCGAGGGCCACCGACAAGATGGTGCCGGCGCTGGTGGCCACCTCGACCTGGCCGCGAACGGTCGTCACCTCGTCGGGCGCCGACGGGTCCGCCCCACGGATCTGGGCCGTCATGACCAGCGGCGTCAGGGCCATCGGCAGCACCCGTCCCGATGCCCCGAGCAGCCGGCCCACCCAGTCCAGCGCGCCGACGTGGTCGCCGAGCTGCTCCCAGAGGGACACGATCAGCAGGTTGCCGACCACGTGCCCGCGCATGTCGCCGTCGCCGGCGAACCGGTGCTGGAGCACCTGTGCCCAGGTCTGGCCCCACTCGTCGTCGCCGCAGAGCGCAGCCAGCGCCATCCGTAGGTCCCCGGGCGGCAGCACCCCGAACTCGTCGCGCAGCCGGCCCGACGATCCGCCGTCGTCGGCCACCGTCACCACCGCCGTCAGGTCGTCCACGACGTGCCGCAGCGCCGCCAGGGAGGCGTACAGGCCGTGGCCACCTCCCAGCGCGACAACGCGCGCAGTGCCCATCTCCTGGGTCACTCCCGCCCGAGGTCGCGGTGGATGGTGGAGACGTCGTACCCGGCGTCGGCCAGCCGTCGCGAGATCTCCTGGGCCATCGCCACGCTGCGGTGCTTGCCACCGGTGCAGCCGATCGCGATGGTCATGAAGCGTTTGCCCTCCGCGAGGTAGCCCATGGCCACGCCCTCGAGGACGGGCAGGTACGCCGCCAGGAACTGCACCGCGCCCGGCTGGCCGTAGACGTAGTCGGCGACGTCCGGGTCGAGCCCGCTCTTCGGCCGCAGTTTGGGTTGCCAGTGCGGGTTGGGCAGGAACCGCATGTCCGCCACGAAGTCGGCGTCCACGGGGATGCCGTACTTGAAGCCGAAGCTGATCAGGGTGATCTGGAGCCGGGTCGCATCCGGGTCGCCGAACGACTCCCGGATCCGTCCGGTCAGCTGGTGCACGTTGAGGCTCGACGTGTCGATCACCAGGTCGGCGTCACTGCGCAGCTCGGCCAGCACCGTGCGCTCACGCTCGAGGCCGTCGAGCAGCCGGCCGGTCCCCTGGAGCGGGTGCGGCCGCCGGGCGGCCTCCTGGCGGCGTACGAGCACGTCGTCGTTGGCGTCGAGGAACAGCAGCGTGGTGTGCCGCCCGGTGACACCGTGGGCCAGGTTGGCGTGCAGGGACTCGAAGAAGGAGCCGGAGCGGACATCGACCACGACCGCGATGCGCTGCTCGGGGCCGCTGCTCTCGTCGACCAGCCGGACCACATGCCGGAGCAGGCCGGGCGGCAGGTTGTCGACGACGAAGAACCCGAGGTCCTCGAGCTCCTTGGCGGCCGTGCTCCGGCCGGCACCGGTCATGCCGGTGACGACGACGAGCTCGCCCGCCTCGGGATCGGTGACGGTCATCGATCAGCCCTCGTCGATCTCGCCGGTTGCGGTGTTCACGGAGACAGTCTTGCTGCTCGCCTGGTCGACCGCAGCCTTGATGGCCAGAGCGGTGCCGGCGCCGATGCCCGGCACCTGGGCGATCTCCTCGACGGTGGCGGCCCGCAGCTTGCGCAGGGAGCCGAAGTACTTCAGCAGCGTCTTGCGGCGTACCTCTCCCAGTCCGGGGACGTCGTCGAGCAGGCTCTCGACCATCGACTTGCTGCGCCGGGACCGGTGGTGGGTGATCGCGAACCGGTGCGCCTCGTCGCGGACCCGCTGCAGGAGGTAGAGCGCCTCACTGGACCGGGCCAGGATGACCGGGTCCTCGCGCCCGGGCAGCCAGACCTCCTCGAGCCGCTTGGCCAGGCCGCAGACGGGGATGTCGTCGATGCCGAGCTCGTCGAGGGCCCGCTGCGCGGCCGCGACCTGCGGCGGACCGCCGTCGACGACGACCAGCCCGGGGGCGTAGGCGAACTTGCGGGGTCGGCCGGTCTCGGGGTCGACCAGCATCGGGCCGCTCTCGGTGGCCACCTCGGTCGAGCGGGCCTGCTCGTCGAGCAGCCGTCGGAACCGTCGCGTGATCACCTGGTGCATGTGTGCCACGTCGTTCTGGCCGACGTCCCCGCCAGCCGGACCCTTGATCACGAAGCGGCGGTACTCGCTCTTGCGGGCCAGGCCGTCCTCGAAGACCACCATCGAGGCCACCACCTCCGTTCCCTGGAGGTTGGAGATGTCGTAGCACTCGATCCGCAGGGGTACGTCGTCGAGCCCGAGCCCGACCTGGATCTCCTCGAGCGCCTGGTTGCGGGCCGTCAGGTCCGATGCGCGCTTGGTCTTGTGCATGACCAGGCCCTGCCCGGCGTTGCGGGCGACGGTCTCCTGGAGGCGCTTCTTGTCGCCGCGCTGCGGGACCCGGATGCTCACCCGGCTGCCGCGCAGGTCGCTGAGGAGGGCCTCGATGGTCTCGGGGTCCGGCGGGAGGTGCGGCACCAGGATCTCGCGCGGGATCTCGTCGCCGCCGTCTTCTCCCACGCCGCCGTACAGCTGCAGCAGGAAGTCCTCGACCAGCTCGGCCGTGCCGCCCTCGTCGACCCGGTCGGCCACCCAGCCGCGCTGGCCGCGGATCCGGCCACCGCGCACGTAGAAGATCTGCACGGCCACCTCGAGCGGGTCCTCGGCCAGCGCGATCACGTCGGCCGACGTGCCGTCGCCGAAGACGACGGCCTGCTTCTCCAGCGCCTTCTCCATCGCGCCGAGGTCGTCTCGCAGCCGGGCGGCGCGTTCGTACTCCTGCGCCTCCGACGCGGCGTACATGTTGGATCGGACGCGCTTGACGAAGGCGTTGGTGTTGCCGCCGATGAAGTCGCAGAAGTCGTCGACGATCGCCCGGTGGTCCTCCTCGCTGATGTTGCCGACGCACGGGGCGGAGCACTTCTCGATGTACCCCAGCAGGCACGGCCGCCCGATCTGGCCGGACCGCTTGAACACGCCGTTGCTGCACGAGCGCATCGGGAAGACGCGGAGGAGCTGGTCGACGGTCTCGCGGATGGCCCACGCGTGGCTGTAGGGGCCGAAGTACTTGGTGCCCTTGCGCTTGGCGCCACGGCCGACCATCACCCGGGGGAACTCGTCGCCGACGGTCACCGCGAGCCAGGGGTAGGACTTGTCGTCGCGGTACTTGACGTTGTAGCGCGGGTCGAACTCCTTGATCCAGGAGTACTCCAGCTGGAGCGCCTCGACCTCGGTGCGGACCACCGTCCACTCGACGCTGGCGCCGCTGGCGACCATCGCGGCGGTGCGCTGGTGCAGCCCGATCGGGTCCTGGAAGTACGACGACAGCCGGGCCCGCAGGTTCTTCGCCTTGCCGACGTAGATGACCCGCCCGCGGGCGTCGCGGAACCGGTAGACCCCCGGCTGCGTCGGGATCGACCCCGGCGCCGGCCGGTAGTCGTTCGCGGGTCGCCTGGGCACGTCGCCAACCCTACGTTCGGGTGGGGACAGCGGCTCCGTTCGGTGGTCGAGCCGGGCGAGCGCCAGCGAGTCCGTGCAGATCAGGCGAGGGTGATCTGGCCCGCCTGCACGGTGATCTGCTTCTCGGTCAGGGGACGGGTGGCCGGGCCGTTCACCACGGAGCCGTCGTCGATCGAGAAGGCGCTGCCGTGGCAGTCGCAGTTGATGTCTCCGTCGGAGACCGAGCTGACGAGGCAGCCCTGGTGGGTGCAGACGGCCGTGAAGCACTTGAACTGGCCCTCTGTCGGCTGGGTGACCACCACCTGCTCGTCGGGGAAGATCGTGCCGCCGCCGACCGCGATCTCGGACGAGGCGGACAGGGCGCCGCCGGAGGACCCGCCGGTGTCCACCGCGGCGGAGCCGTCGTCGCCACTGCACGCGGCGAGCACCGGGAGCCCGAGCCCCAACGTCGCCAGGCCGGCCAACGTACGGCGGTCGAGGTGGGGCTGGGGGCGGGCGGTCATGCCGGCAACCGTACGGATCGAGGGGTGCCCGCCACACTGTCCAGGGGTACTAGGACCCAAACTCACAGAAGATCCACAGCGACCCTTCAGGCAGACTTGCGGGCCGCCTTCTTGGCCGCCGGGGCCTTCTTGGTAGTCACCTTGCGGGCGGGGGCCTTCTTCGCCGGGGCCTTGGCCGCGGGGGCCTTGCGCGCGCGCTTGGCCGGCTTCGGCTGCTCCGCCTCCCGGCCGTCGAGCAGCGGCTTGAGGAACGAGCCGGTGTAGGAGGCGGGGTTGTCGGCGACGTCCTCGGGCGTGCCCTCGGCGATCACCATGCCACCGCGCGAGCCACCCTCCGGCCCCATGTCGATCAGCCAGTCGGACGTCTTGATGACGTCGAGGTTGTGCTCGATGACCAGCACCGAGTTGCCCTGGTCGACCAGTCGGCCGAGGACCAGCAGCAGCTTGCGGATGTCCTCGAAGTGCAGGCCGGTGGTCGGCTCGTCCAAGACGTACACCGTGCGGCCGGTGGACCGTTTCTGCAGCTCCGAGGACAGCTTCACGCGCTGCGCCTCGCCGCCGGACAGCGTGGTGGCGGGCTGACCCAGCCGGACGTAGCCCAGGCCGACCTCGACGAGCGTCTTCATGTGCCGGGCGATCGCCGGGATGGCGGCGAAGAAGTCGACGGCCTCCTCGATCGGCATGTCGAGGATCTCGGCGATCGTCTTGCCCTTGTAGTGCACCTCGAGCGTCTCGCGGTTGTAGCGGGCGCCGTGACAGACCTCGCACGGGACGTAGACGTCCGGCAGGAAGTTCATCTCGATCTTGATCGTGCCGTCGCCCGAGCACGCCTCGCAGCGGCCGCCCTTGACGTTGAAGGAGAACCGGCCCTGCTGGTAGCCCCGCATCTTGGCCTCCGCCGTCGAGGCGAAGAGCTTGCGGATGTGGTCGAAGACGCCGGTGTACGTCGCGGGGTTCGACCGCGGTGTCCGTCCGATCGGCGACTGGTCGACGTGGATCACCTTGTCGACGTGCGCGAGCCCGGTGATGGTCTGGTGCCGCCCGGGGACGGCGCGGGCGTTGTAGATCTGCTTGGCCAGCGATGTGTAGAGGATGTCGTTGACCAGCGTCGACTTGCCGGAGCCCGAGACACCGGTGACCGAGATGAACAGGCCGAGCGGGAACGACACGTCGATGTTGCGCAGGTTGTTGGCCTTGGCCCCCTTGACCGTGAGCTCCCGGCCAGGTGTGCGCGGGCGGCGGACGGGCGGGACGGGGATCTCTCGGCGGCCGGAGAGGTACTGCCCGGTCAGCGAGTCGCGGTGGTCGAGCAGGCCCTGGACCGAGCCGGAGTGGACGACCTGGCCGCCGTGCTCGCCGGCCCCAGGGCCGATGTCGACCACCCAGTCGGCGTGCCGGATGGTGTCCTCGTCGTGCTCGACCACGATCAAGGTGTTGCCGAGGTCCTTGAGGCGCACCAGGGTCTCGATGAGCCGCTGGTTGTCGCGCTGGTGGAGCCCGATCGACGGCTCGTCGAGGACGTAGAGGACGCCGACGAGGCCGGCGCCGATCTGGGTCGCGAGGCGGATCCGCTGGGCCTCGCCGCCCGACAGCGAGCCCGACGGCCGGTCGAGGGAGAGGTAGTCGAGGCCGACGTCGAGCAGGAAGTTCAGCCGCTCCAGGATCTCCTTGAGCACCCGCTCGCCGATCTGGCGCTCACGGGCCGACAGCTCGACTGTGCGGAGGTACTCGGCGCAGTCGCTGATGGGCAGGGCGCAGACCTCGGCGATGTTCTTGCCGCCGGCCTCCTTGTCGCCCAGCGTGACCGCCACGGACACCGGCTTGAGGCGGCTGCCCTCGCAGACCGGGCACGGCACCTCACGCATGAAGCCCTCGAACCGGTCACGGCTGACGTCGGACTCGGCCTCACGGTGACGGCGCTCGATGTAGCGCTGCACCCCCTCGAACTCGGCGTAGTAGGCGCGCTCACGGCCGTAGCGGTTGCGCGACACCACGTGGACCTTGGTCGGGTGCCCGAACAGCAGCGACCTCTGCCCCTTGGCGGGGATGCCCTCCCAGGGCGTGTTCAGGTCGAAGCCGAGCTCCTTGCCGAGAGCATCCATCAGCTTGAGGAAGTAGTCGGCGACGTGCGCCTGGCTCCACGGCTGGATGGCACCCTCGCCGAGGGTGGCGGTCGGGTCGGGCACGACCAGCTCGGGGTCGACCTCCATCCGGGTGCCCAGGCCGTGACACTCCGGGCACGCGCCGAAGGGCGAGTTGAAGGAGAACGACCGGGGCTCGAGCTCGTCGGTGTCGATCGTGTGGTCGTTGGGGCACGACATCTTCTCGGAGAACTTCTGCTCGCGTCCGGGGTCCTTCGGGTCGAGGTCGACGAAGTCGAAGACCACCAGGCCGGCCGCGAGGTTGAGCGCCGTCTCGACCGAGTCGGTGAGGCGGCGCTTGGAGGACGGCTTCACCGCGAGGCGGTCGATGACCACCTCGATGGTGTGCTTGCGCTGCTTGTCGAGGGTGGGGGGCTCGTCGAGCGAGTAGATCTCGCCGTCGACCCGGGCCCGCGAGAACCCCTGCGTCTGGAGCTGCCGGAAGAGCTCGACGTACTCCCCCTTGCGACCCCGGATGACCGGCGCCAGGACCTGGAAGCGGGCGCCCTCGTCGAGTGCCATCACGCGGTCCACGATCTGCTGCGGGGTCTGCCGCTCGATCGGGGCGCCACAGGTCGGACAGTGCGGGCGGCCGGCGCGGGCGTAGAGCAGGCGGAGGTAGTCGTAGACCTCGGTGATGGTGCCGACCGTGGAGCGGGGGTTCTTCGACGTGGACTTCTGGTCGATCGACACCGCAGGCGAGAGGCCCTCGATGAAGTCGACGTCGGGCTTGTCCATCTGGCCGAGGAACTGGCGGGCGTAGGCCGAGAGGGACTCGACGTACCTCCGCTGTCCCTCCGCGAAGATCGTGTCGAAGGCGAGAGAGGACTTCCCGGAGCCCGAGAGCCCCGTGAAGACGATCAGCGAGTCACGCGGAAGGTCGAGGGAGACGTCCTTGAGGTTGTGCTCGCGCGCGCCTCTGATGATGAGCTGATCTGCCACGGTCGACACCCTATGTCGGGCCTCCGACACCCCTACGATCGTTCACCCCTTGGGGGCAGGATGGGCGCCATGGACGATCTCGACCCGCAGGGCGCGTTCGCGCTGATCCCGGAGGCGACCCAACGGCTGGTCCGCACCGTCGACGGCCTCGACGACGAGGCGCTGGGGCAGCCGAGCGGGCTCCCCGACTGGACGCGCGCCCACGTCGTCGCGCACCTCGCGCTGAACGCCGAGGGGCTGGCCGGGGTGCTCACGAGCAGGATCGAGGGCGAGCCGACCACCATGTACCCGTCCGATGACGCCCGTTCCGCCGACATCGAGGACCTGGCCGGCGGCGACGACCGCACCGCGCTTCGCGACCGGTTCATGGCCGGGACCACCTGGCTCACCGACGCGGTGGACCACTTCCCCGACGAGTGGTGGCCGGAGTCCTTCGAACGCACGCCGGGTGGCCGGGTGATCCGGTACGCCGCCATCCCCGGCATGCGGCTGCGCGAGGTCGAGATCCACCACGTCGACCTGGCGGCCGGGTTCGACCCGACGGGCTGGTCGGACGCCTTCGCCGCCCACCTGATCAGCGCGATGGTGAAGCGCCGGCCCTCCGACGAGGGCTTCCGGGTGCTGGCCACCGACCTGGCCCGGACCTGGGAGGTCGGCGACGTACCGGACGAGACCACCGTCAGCGGTCCGGCCGGAGACCTGGCCTGGTGGCTGACCGGCCGCGTCCCGGCCGGGTCGCTGACGTGCAGCACCGGCGACCTCCCTCCCGTGAAAGCCTGGTGACATGACGTACACCGGAGAGGTCTCCCCCGGCGGTCCCGCGGCCACCCGCGAGGCCGGCGACCTGGTCATCACCAAGGTCGCGGTCGACGAGGAGATGTCGAACAACTGCTACCTCCTGCGCTGCGCCTCCACCGGCGACCAGGTGCTCATCGACGCCGCTTCTGACTCGGTGACGCTGCTCGACCTGGTCGGCGACGGCGGGCTCACCCACGTGATCACCACCCACCAGCACTGGGACCACCACCGGGCCCTCGCCGACGTCGTGGCCGCGACCGGCGCCGACGTCGTCGCCGGCGGACCCGACGCCGAGGCGATCACCGAGCAGACCGGCGTACCCGTCACCACCTCCGTCGAGGACGGTGACACCGTCCCGGTCGGGTCGTGTTCGCTGCGCGTGATCCGGCTGACCGGCCACACGCCCGGCTCCATTGCGCTGCTGTACGACGACGGCTCGGGCAGTCCGCACCTGTTCACCGGCGACTCGCTCTTCCCCGGTGGCGTCGGCAACACCCGCGGCAACGCGGAGAACTTCCGGCAACTCCTCGACGACGTCGAGACCAAGCTGTTCGGCACCCTGCCCGACGAGACCTGGTTCTACCCCGGCCACGGCAACGACTCCACCCTTGGTACCGAGCGCCCGCACGTGCAGGAGTGGCGCGACCGCGGCTGGTAGAGGCACGCGGACCTTCGATGAGATGGCCACACGTTCGAGGAGGAACCATGTTTGCTCGAGTTGCCTACTGGGAGCCGATGCCGGACGACGACCGTCAATGGGTGATCGACGCCGCGAAGACGGTGCCCGGCGTGCTTGACGCCTACCACTTGGTCGATCCGGAGACCGGCAGTGGGTTGTCCGTCGCGTTCTTCGACGACCACGTCGACGTGGCCGAGGTCAAGAGCGCCATCGCGCTCAAGGCCGACGAGATCGGCTGGCACGACGAGGCGCGCCCGGCTCCGAGCAAAGAGACGATCTACCGGGTGATCCGGCACGGCTGACTGTCGTGCCGTCGACCACGGAGTTCACGGGAACGGCTCTCAGCCGTGCGTCAGACGACCGCGCCTGATGGAGTTACCGGCGACAGCCGCTTCCCCGGCGGCGTCGGCAACACCCGCGGCAACGCGGAGAACTTCCGGCAACTCCTCGACGGCGTCGAGACCAAGCTGTTCGGCACCCTGCCCGACGAGACCTGGTTCTACCCCGGCCACGGCAGCGACTCGCCCCTGGGCGCGGAACGTCCGGGGCTTCCGGAGTGGCGCGAGCGGGGCTGGTAGCCAGTCCCGGCGAGCGCCAGCGAGCCAGTGTCGAGACCCCGCAACGCCCACCGGGTCTCGACACGCCTCGCCCAGGGCTCGGCGGCTCTACCAACGAGCGGCGCCCGGCGGGGCTGGTAGCGAGTCCCGGCTCCGCTGGTCGAGCCGGGCGAGCCCCGGCGACCAGGGGCTCGGCGGCTCGACCGACGAGCGGCGCTGGATGGGCGGCGACATACTGGACCCGTGAGCCGCCCCCGCGACGACTTCGACGCTCGGGTGGACCGGTGGCGGCCGGACCTGATGGCCGCGTTGAGCCGGCTCTTCGACGAGCCCGAGGCCGTCGCGCACCGGCTCCTGGCGATCGCGCGGACGGCGTACGACGCCCGGCCGGCCGAGCTCCGGGAGCTCGACGCGAGGCGGCTCGCCGAGCCCGACTGGTTCCAGCGCAGCGACGCACTTGGGTACGCGGCGTACGCCGACCGGTTCGGCGACACCCTGAAGGGGGTCGCCGACCACGTCGACCACCTCACCGACCTCGGGGTGACCTACCTGCACCTGATGCCGCTGCTGACGCCCAGACCGGCACCGAACGACGGCGGGTACGCCGTCTCCGACTACACGACCGTCCGCGACGACCTCGGCGACACCGACGACCTGCGCGAGCTGGCGACCACGCTGCGCGAGCACGGCATCAGCCTGTGCATCGACCTGGTGCTCAACCACACGGCCCGGGAGCACGCTTGGGCGCAGGCAGCCCGCGACGGCGACGCCGAGAAGCGCGACTACTACCTGGTGTTCTCGGACCGGCACGTGCCGGACCAGTACGAGCAGTCACTGCTCGAGGTGTTCCCCGACTTCGCACCCGGCAGCTTCACCTGGGACGACGACATCGAGGGCTGGGTCTGGACCACCTTCAACGACTACCAGTGGGACCTCAACTGGGCGAACCCCGCCGTGCTCGCCGAGTTCGCGGAGATCCTCCTGGGGCACGCCAACCTCGGCGTCGAGGTGTTCCGGCTCGACGCGATCGCCTTCCTCTGGAAGCGGATGGGCACCACCTGCCAGAACCAGCCCGAGGTCCACGACCTCACCCAGGCGCTGCGCACGGTGGCCCGGATCGCCGCCCCCGCCGTGCTGTTCAAGGCCGAGGCGATCGTGGGACCGGCCGACCTGCCGGCGTACCTCGGCACCGGCGCGCACGCCGGCAAGGTCTCCGACCTCGCTTACCACAACAGCCTGATGGTCCAGGTCTGGTCGATGCTCGCCTCCGGGGAGGTGCGGCTGGCCAGCCTGGCCCTGCAGAACCTCCCGCCGCCGCCATCGACGACGTCCTGGATCACCTACCTGCGCTGCCACGACGACATCGGCTGGGCGATCGACGACACCGACGCCTGGCGGGCCGGCCTCGACGGCTTCGCCCACCGGCGGTTCCTCTCCGACTGGTACGCCGGCGCGTTCCCCGGCTCCTGGGCGCGCGGCCTGGTCTTCCAGGAGAACACCGCCAGCGGCGACCGCCGGATCAGCGGCTCGCTCGCGTCGCTGGCCGGCCTCGAGGCCGAGGACCCCGACGCAGTCCCACGGATCCTCCTCGCCCACGCCGTGGTGCTGTCCTTCGGCGGTCTGCCCGTGCTGTGGATGGGCGACGAGGTGGGCCTGCTCAACGACCGCGGATGGGCCGGCGAACCCAACCACGCCGGCGACAACCGCTGGGCGCACCGGCCACGGATGCCCTGGCCGCAGGTCGACGATTCAGGGGCCGCCGACACCCACGGCATCCGCGAGGGACTCGCGCGCCTGCTCGACGTACGCCGCCGGCTCCCCCACCTGCATGCCGCGGCCCCGACCGAGGTCTGGGACCCGCGCGACCCGGGCGTCCTGCTCGTCGTCCGCCGCTCCCAGCACGGCGCCCTGCTCGCCGCCGCCAACATGACCGACCGGCCGGCGCGCGTCCCGAGCGACGTCTTCCACTGGCTGGGCCTGGCGGCCGGCGACCTGCACGACCACCTGGCCGGCGACACACCCACGTTCGACGGCGACGCCATCGCGCTCGCGCCGTACGCCGCCGCGTGGATCACGGCCGCCTCATCGGTCTCGGGGTCGCGAGTCGGCCGCTAGCGCGCCTCCTCGACCAACGGATGCCGCCACCTATCCTTCTCGCCGTGTCCGCCGTGATCCCGCTCCTCTTCGTCGGGTTCCTCGCCCTGGTCGTCGTGGTCGTGGTCGTCGGCCACCTCCAGGCGAAGAAGCGGCGCGAAGGGCTGGCGGCGTACGCCGCGAGCCAGGGCTGGACGTACACGGAACAGGACCAGTCCCTCCTCGACCGCTTCGAGGGCGCGCCGTTCGGGACCGGTCAGGACCGGGAGGCGTTCAACGTGCTCCGCGGCACGGCCCACGAGCGGCCGGTCGTGGTCTTCGACTACGAGTACGTGACCACCAGCACCACGACCGACGCCGAGGGCCACACCAAGACCGAGCGGCACACCCACTCCTTCTCCGTGATGGCCGTCAACACCGGCGCGGTCATGCCCGCCCTCGAGGTGACCCCGGAGGGCCTGGTGCAGCGGTTCTTCGGCCGGCTGACGAACAGCGACATCGAGCTGGAGTCCGAGGACTTCAACCGCGCCTTCACCGTCACCTGCCCCAACCGCCGCTTCGCCTCCGACGTCCTGCACCCGCGGATGATGGAGCAGCTGCTCCGGTGGCCCGAGCTCGCCTGGCGCTTCGACGCCGACTCGCTGCTCGCCATCCGGCCCGGCAAGCACGACATCCCCGAGATCGAGGCCAAGCTGGCCGCCCTCGACGCGATCCTCGACAACATCCCGGACTTCGTGTGGCGGGAGGTGCGCGGCCAATGAGCCCCGTCGCCTGGGTCGCCGTCGCGGTGGCCGCCCTGGTCCTGGTCAGTGTGCTCGTCATGTACAACCGCTTCGTCCGGCAGCGCACCCTCGTCGACGAGTCCTGGGGCGGCATCGACGTCGAGCTGACCCGCCGGCACGACCTGATCCCGCAACTGGTCGAGACCGTCCGCGGGTACGCCGCCCACGAGCAGGCCCTGCTCACCCGCCTCGTCGAGGCCCGCGAGGCAGCCGCCGCCCACCACACCGACTCCCCGGGTCATCGCCAGGGGTACGAGGACTCCCTCGGCGGGGCGCTCCAGACCCTGCTCGCCCGGGTCGAGGCGTACCCCGACCTCAAGGCGAGCCGGGGCTTCCTCGCGCTCCAGGAGGAGCTGACCAACACCGAGGACCGGATCGCCGCGAGCCGGCGGTTCTACAACGGCAACGTCCGCGCCTACAACACCCGGGTGCGCACGTTCCCGAGCAACCTGGTCGCGGCCGCGTCCCGGTTCCGGACGCGGGAGTTCTTCGAGCTGCGCGAGCCGATGACACCGCCCGTGGCAGGCTGAGCCCATGGCTGAATCGTCAACCACCGCGCCCGTCGTCGTGGTCGGGGGCGGCCTCGCCGCCGGCACCCTGGTCACCGAGCTGCGTGAGAGCGGGTACGACGGCCCGCTCGCCGTCTACACCGACGAGGCCCACCCGCCGTACGAACGTCCCCCGCTCTCCAAGGACTTCATGCTCGACAAGGGCCCCCTCGCGGACGCCCTGGTCCACCCCGACGACTGGTACGCCCAGCACCGCGTCGACCTGCACACCTCCACCCCGGTCACCGCCATCGACCCCGCCCGCCACACGATCGTCGCGGCCGGGAACGAGACGACGTACTCCTCCCTGGTGCTGGCCACCGGCTCACGAGCCCGCCATCTCCCGGCCGCCGACGACAGCGGCGCCGAGGTGCACTACCTCCGCCAGTGGGACGACGCCGAGCGCCTGCGCGCGGCCCTCACCGAGGGCTCCCGGCTGGGCATCGTCGGCGGCGGTTGGATCGGGCTCGAGATCGCCAGCGCCGCACGCAAGCACGGCGTCGAGGTGGTCATCTTGGAGATGGCGCCCCAGCCGCTGCACGCCGTGCTGGGCGACGAGGTCGCGGCGCTGTTCGCCGACCTGCACCGTGCCCACGGCGTGGACCTGCGGACCGGCGTGCAGCTCGGCGCCATCCGCGGCGCCGCGAACAGCGCCGAGATCGAGGTCGACGGGGAGACCGTGACCGTCGACCGCCTGCTCGTCGGCATCGGCGCGATCCCCGACGTACGCCTCGCCGAGGCTGCCGGGCTCACCGTCGACAACGGCGTACGGACCGACGCCCGCCTGCGCACCAGCGCGGACGGTGTGTACGCCGCGGGCGACGTCGCCAACGCCGACCACCCCGTCCTCGGCCACCCCCTCCGGGTGGAGCACTGGGACACCGCCATCCAGCACGGCAAGGTCGTGGCCGCGAACCTGCTGGCCGGACTGGGAGGGGGCCGCGAGACCGAGCACGACGCGCTGCCCTACTTCTTCACCGACCAGTACGACCTCGGCATGGAATACGTCGGCAGCCCCGGCCCCGAGGGCTTCGACCGGGTCGTGGTGAAGGGGAGCCCCGGAGGCGACGACGGCGGCACGTACACCGCTTGGTGGCTGCGGGGCGGGAAGGTGGTGGCCGGCATGCACGTCAACGACTGGGACGCCATCGACCACGTCCGGCGCATCGTGGGGACGGAGGTCGACGCCGACCGCCTGGCCGACGACCAGGTGGGCCTGGCCGACCTCTGAGGGACATCGGAGCCGGGCCGGCCTGCGCAAAGGATCACCCCGACGCGCCGGACCCCGGTCTGGACACCGAAGGGGTCACAGGTGAGAGTTGGCCCGGTTCCCCACCATTCTTCGACCCTTCACTCGGATGAGGAGACTCATGTCTGCGTTCGCCCGCCCACGGGTGGCTAACCGGCTGGCCGGATCCGTGGCCGCCGGCGCCGTCGTCCTGACGACGGCCCTGGCCTCGACGCCACTGGCGTCGGCCACCTCGGTCGACCGGCCGACCAGGCCCGTCACCCACGAACGCGCGACCGGTCAGCCGGTCGAGTCCCGCGGCTACTACGACTCCCGTGACGGGCAGTCGAGCACCGCCCGGGCCATCGCGGCCCGTACGGCCAGCCAGGCGGCCGGCCGCGGCCCGGCGCGTGCGTTCCAGAAGGCGCTGCCCGGCCGGGCCGTCTTCGACATCGACGGGACGACCGGCACCGTCCGGATGCTGACGCGCCTCGACGGCTACCTGACGGGCCGGAGCAGGAACCCCGCCAAGAAGGTCGCACTCCGGTTCGTCAAGCAGAACCACGCGGCCCTCGGCCTGACCACCAACGACCTGAAGTCGTTCAAGCTCAAGCGCGAGTACGTCGACATCGAGGGCGTGCACCACCTTTCCTGGATCCAGCGCATCGGCGGCCGCACGGTCTTCGGCAACGGCCTCACGGCCGCGGTCACCAGGGACGGCAAGCTGCTGACGGTCGGCGGCTCGCCGGTCAGCAAGACACACCTGTCCGCCCCGGCGAAGCCGGAGATCGCCTCGGCCTCGGCGGCGATCGCCGACGCCCGAACGCGCCTCGGCGCCACCGACGACCGCACCGGCAGCAGCGACCAGGTCGAGCAGGTCCTCTTCGTGACGCCCCGCGGCACGTACGTCGCGTGGGCCACGACGGTGATGTCGGTCCCCAGCCCGGCCACCCAGGTCGTCGACTCAGCCTCGGGCCGGCTGCTCTACCGCAACCCGCTCGGCGACGACTCCTCCGGCGAGCGCACCGCGCTGGTCTTCCGCAACTACCCCGGCGCGAAGCGCGGCGGCACCACCGGGCCGGTCAGCCTCACGCGCAACGGGTGGCTTCCGCGCGGCGCCCAGAGCCTGAAGGGCAACAACGCCCACGCCTTCTCCGACGTCAACGACGACAACAACGCAAACCCGTCCGAGGAGGTCCACCCCCAGTGGAGCGGGCGCTTCAACGACAAGCTTCGGCCGTTCCGGGTCAAGAACATGTCGCACTGCAAGCAGTACCCCTGCTCGTGGAACCCGGACAAGCCGTTCTCCTGGCGGGCGAACCGGGCCCAGAACACCACGCAGGTGTTCTTCTTCGTCAACCGCTGGCACGACCACCTGCTGGCCAAGCCGATCGGCTTCACCGAGGCCGCGGGCAACTTCGAGAACGTCAACTCCTCGGGCCGGGGCAAGGGCCACGACGCGGTCGAGGCCCAGAGCATGGACGGCGCGAACACCAACAGCGGCCTGCCCGACAGCCAGCACGTCGACAACGCCAACATGAACACGCCGCCCGACGGCACCTCGCCGCGGATGCAGATGTACCTGCAGCACCGGCCCGGGTCGACGTACTCCGTCAACGACGAGCCCTTCCCGGCCGTCAACACCGGTGACGAGGCCAACACGGTGTACCACGAGTACACCCACGGTCTGTCGAACCGCCTGGTCCTCGACGCCAACGGCAACAGCACGCTCGGTCCGGTCCAGGCCGGCGCCATGGGCGAGGCTTGGAGCGACTGGTACGCCAACGACTACCTCGTCAGCAACGGCCTCGAGGTCGACAAGAAGGGCGTCGCCGACCTCGACATCTACAAGTACGACGGCCTCGGTGCCATGTTCCTCCGCACCCAGGGCATGGACTGCCGGCCCTCCTCGCCGGCGGCGCGCTGCCCCGGTGGGGCGACCGGCCACGGCGGCGGCTACACGTACGCCGACTACGGCAAGGTGGTCGGGCTGCCCGAGGTGCACGGCGACGGCGAGATCTGGGGCCAGGCCCTCTGGGACCTGCGCGACAAGGTCGGTTCCCGCGTCTCCCTGAGCCTGGTCACCCGGGCGATGGAGCTGGCTCCGTCCAACCCCTCGTTCCTCGACATGCGGAACGCGATCCTGGTCTCTGACACGGCACACTTCAAGGGTCGCTACCACCAGAAGATCTGGAACGTCTTCGCCAAGCGCGGGATGGGCTTCTTCTCCGGCTCGCTCGGGGGCAACGACGTCGCTCCCGGCGCGAGCCACGCGCGTCCGCCGAAGAGCCACGCGACCGGTGTCCTGACCGGACGGGTGACCGAGCTCGGCACCTCCACCGGCATCGCCGGCGTGCCGGTCACCCTGGCCTTCCAGGGCCAGGGCCTCGCCAACCCGACCGCGGTCACGGCCGCCGACGGCACGTACTCCCTCGGCCCGGTGCCGACGGGCACCTACCCGAAGCTCACCGTGATCGGAGCCGGGTACGACCCGGTCCGCAGCTCGGTCCAGGTCGGCCAGTCCACGACGACGCGGGACTTCGCGATCCGCCGAGACTGGGCATCGATCAGCGGTGGCGCGAGGGTGGCCGGCTTCAACGGCCCCGACCTCAGCGAGATCGCCTGCGGGCCCGGGGAGGCGCTCGACACGTCCCAGGCCACGGGCTGGGGCAGCACGGCGGGTGACAACCAGGGCACGCCGACCAACCAGTTCCAGCCGAAGTTCCTCACCGTCGACATGGGCCGCCGGATCAACATCACCCAGTTCGCCGTCGACCCGTCGGCGACCTGTGGCGACGCCGGGAGCGCCTCGACGGGCAGGTTCCAGATCGAGACGTCGGTCGACGGAGTGGCCTGGGCACTCGCCTACACCGGTGAGTTCACCCCGGCCGACCAGGGCAGGCTGGTGCCGCTGACGCCCACGACCGGCACCAATGGCGTCCAGTTCGTCAGGTTCACGATCCTGGGCAACCAGGTGCCGGACTACGCCACGAACTGCCCCAACGGGCCGTTCGACGGCTGCCGGTACGTCGACCTCACCGAGCTGGAGGTCTACGGCGCGCCGGCGCTGTAGGAGCTGATCCCATCAAGCGGCGGGATACCCGGTCGACCGGGTATCCCGTCGCTTTGTGCCGGTTGCAACCCTCACGAACGTCCAGGAACGACACCAAAGTTCCGTCAGGGCACGTCGGCGATCAGTGCCCGCAGCACCGTGACGTGAGCACTCACGGCCTTCCGGCCGCGGGAGGTGAGGGAGACCCAGGTCGTACGCCGCCCCTGGTGCGCGCCCTTGCGGACCTTGACGTACCCCGCCTCGCCCAGCGCGGAGAGGTGCTTGGAGAGCACCGAGTCGCTGACGTCCAACCGGTCGCGCAGCACGGCGAACTCGGCCTCGGTGACCGCCGTCAGCATGGTGGCGAGCTTCAGCCGAGCCGGAGACTGGAGATGGGGATCGAGGTCCGCCATCAGCGCTCGGTCACCAGGAGCACCAGCCCCGCGGCCGCCAGACCGACCAGCACGGCCATCCAGAGCGCCGACTCCGCCCGGCCGAGCCGGTCGGGTTCCTTCCGGTAGGCGCGCAGCCAGCGGCGGCCGCTGAGCACGTACACCAGACCGCCGGCGAGAGAGGCCAGACCCGCCAGCCACCACAGGTCGCGCAACGCCGCGACGTACGCCGCCACCAGCGCCACGGCGTACCCGAACGACGCCGTCATCGCCGAGCCGAGGATGACCCGGCTGACGAAACCCCGCACCTGGACGCCGTTGGCCCGGCGGAAACGAGTGATCTGAAGGCCGGCGACCACGCCGAACACCACCACGCCCACGGCGAGCATGGACCTGGCCCAGGCATCTTCGACGGTCAGCCCGACGACGCTCGTGGCGATCTGGAAGGACACCGCGGCGCCGATCGCGAGGTCGTACCCGGGCGGCAGGACCAGGTCGGCCGCCAGCTCGTCGCGGGCCCGCTCGGCGTCGCGGAGGGTGGTGCGCTCGTCGTCGTTGCTTTCCATGATGGAAAGTATGGATCGAACTTTCCAGATTGGCAAGTAGAACCTTCTCACCTAGCGTGGCGACCTGTGACCAGGCTGCACGCGGACCAGATCGACACCTCGGTCGCGCTCGTGCAGCGGCTGCTGGCCGAGCAGTTCCCGCAGTGGGCGGGCCTGCCGGTGCGCCGCGTGGAGGAGTTCGGCACCGACCACCACCTCTACCGCCTCGGGGACGATCTGGTCGCCCGGCTGCCGATCATCGGCTGGGCGGTGGACCAGGCCCGCAGCGACGAGCGCTGGCTTCCCCGGCTGGCTCCGCACCTGCCGGTCGCGCTGCCCGTGCCACTCGCCGTCGGCGAGCCCGGCCACGGCTACCCCTTCCCCTGGGCCGTGGTGGCATGGATCCCGGGCAGCACACCCGACGAGGACACCCTCCGCGCCGCACTGGCCCGCGACCTGGCCGGGTTCGTGCGCTCGCTGCACGGCATCGACGCGAGCGACGGCCCGCCCAAGACCGGCACCTCCCGCGGCACGCCCCTCGCCCGCCTCGACGACGGCGTCCGCCGCACGCTGGACGCGAGCCCGCGACTCCGCGACCTGGCCGGTGACGTCCTGGCGGTCTGGGAGGACGCGGTTGCCGCGCCGGCGTACGACGGCCCGCCGGTGTGGATCCACGGCGACCTGATGGCGGGCAACCTGCTCGTGCGGGACGGCCGGCTCTCGGCCGTCATCGACTGGGGCGGGCTCGGCACCGGCGACCCGGCTCCGGACCTCTGCCCGGCGTTCTGGCTGTTCGACGGCGACAGCCGGGCGGCCTACGTCGCCGCTGTCGGCCACGACGACGCCACCCTGCGCCGCGCGCGGGGCTGGATCATCGCGCCGGCGGTCAGCGGCGTCGACTACTACGCCGAGACGTTCCCGGCGATGGCGCAACGCGGGCTGGACAGCCTCCGGGTGGTGATCGATGACCTCGGGATCTGAGCCGGGGATGCCCGCGGACCTGCTCGCGCACGCCCGGGCGGCCAAGGGCTTCATGCCCGAGGACGAAGGTCTGGCGCTGCACGCGCTCGCTCGGGAGCGGCTGCCGCACGGGCCGGTGCTGGAGGTCGGCACGTACTGCGGCAAGTCCGCGGTCTACCTCGGTGCGGCCGCCCGCGAGGTCGGCGGGACGGTGTTCACCGTCGACCACCACCGTGGCTCGGAGGAGAACCAGGCCGGCTGGGAGCACCACGACGGCACGCTCGTCGACGTCGACTCCGGCCTGATGGACACCCTGCCGACGTTCCGCCGGACCATCCAGCAGGCCGGCCTGGAGGGACACGTGGTCGCCGTCGTCGGCCCGTCGCTGGTCGTCAGCGCCCATTGGCGGACGCCGCTGTCGCTGCTGTTCGTCGACGGCGGGCACGGCGAGCGGCCGGCGGCCGACGACTACGAGGGCTGGGCGCCGTGGGTGATGTCCGGCGGGCTGCTGGCGATCCACGACGTGTTCCCCGACCCGGCGGACGGCGGACGGCCGCCGTACGAGCTGTACCTCCGGGCGCTGGGCGGCGGCGCGTTCGTCGAGGATCGTCGAGCCGTCGGGTCGCTGCGCGTGCTACGCCGTACGACGGGCTCCCCGGGCCAGCCCGTCGACGTGCAGGTCGGCTGACGGGCACCCGCACTCCAGGGCCAGCGGCTCGAAGGGCGGCCCGAGCGTCCGGCCGCGCACGATGTCGGCTCCCGCGGTGGTGTCGCTGAGGGCGTCGGCGGCGAGGATGACGGCGGCGGCGGTGTACGTCGAGCGCTCGTCGGGCCAGCGGACCTCGTCGGGATAGACGTACCCCGTCCAGTAGTGGCCGTCGGGCTCGCGCAGGTGCTGCATGTCGGCGAACAGGCGGGCCGCGCGACCACGGTCGCCGATCGCCTCGAGCGCCAGCACCAGCTCACAGGTCTCGGCCCCGGTCACCCACGGGTTCGCGGACACGCATCGGATGCCCAGCCCGGGCACCACGAAGTCGTCCCACCGCGAGTCGAGCAGCCGATCGGCGTCGGGGCCGCGGACGGCGCCGCCGAGCACCGGGTAGTACCAGTCCATCGAGAACTGCGACTTGTCGAGGAACCGGTCGGGGTGGACGGCGATCGCGTGGCGCAGCCGGCCGCCCGCGAGCTCCCACTCGGGTTGCGGGTCGTCGAGCAGCGCGGCGAGCGAGACGCCGGCCCGCAGGGCGTGGTGCACGCTGGAGGAGGCCGCCAGCAGCGCGTCCTCGTGGGCCGGTGCGGGTCGGCCGTCGGCCCACTCCTGGGACCAGGCGATACCGCCGAACGGCAGCTGCAGGGAGACCACCCAGTCCAGGGCCCGCCGCACGGTGGGCCAGCACCGGGCCACGAACGCCGGGTCGCGGCGTACCAGCCAGTGGTGCCACACCGCGACCGCGAGGTACGCCGACATGTTGGTCTCGCCACTGGCGTCGACGACCTCGCCGCCGACGTACTTCAGCGGCCACGAGCCGTCGGTGCGCTGGCCGGCGAGCGTCCAGGCGAACGCACGTTCGGCCGCGTCGTGCTCTCCGGCGACCGTCAGCGCCATCGCCGACTCCAGGTGGTTCCAGACGTCGGTGTGCGCCCCGGTCGTCCACGGGATCGCGCCGTCCGGCTCCTGCATCGCCACGATCGAGCGGGCCGTGGCCGCGACCTCGCCGGTCGACAGCGCGGGAGTCAGCACGGCTTTCGCAGGTACAGGACCAGGCTCTTGCCGATGACCGGGTCGAGGACCCGTTCGGCGAGGCGGGTGGTGCGCGGCTTCTTCATGATGTCCCACACCAGCAGGCGGTGGTACGCGCGGACGGCGGGATGGTCGTCGTTCTTCACGCCGACGGCGCACTTGAGCCACCAGTACGGCGAGTGCAGGCCGTGGGCGTACCCCTTGCCGAGCAGCTCGAGGCCGGCGTGCTCGGCCTTGGTGACCAGCTCCTTGTCGGTGTAGATCCGGATGTGGCCGCCGGGGGTGTCGTGGTACTCCTGGGACAACTGCCAGCACACGATCTCGGGAAGCCAGCGCGGCACCGTGAGGGCGATCGTGCCGCCCGGACGCAGCACCCGGACCAGCTCGCCGATCGCCTGGATGTCGGCGGGGATGTGCTCGAGCACCTCCGCCGCGACGATCCGGTCGAACTCGCCGTCCCCGAAGGGCAGCGCCAAGGCGTCACCCTCCTTGACGTCGGCCTCGGCTCCCTCGGGCACCTCGCCCGCCTGCTGCATGGCCACGAAGAGATCGCGCACCTTCGCCAGCTCGTCGACGTCCTGGTCGAAGGCGATCACGTCCGCGCCGCGGCGGTACATCTCGAACGCGTGCCGGCCGCCGCCGCACCCCAAGTCCAGGGCGCGGTCGCCCGCCCGGAGCCCGAGCCGGTCGAAGTCAACGGTGAGCACTAGAGGAGCCCTCTTTCGTCCGTCTCGGTTGACGAGCCCGCCGCGAGGGACGAGCGGCGGTGTCGAGACACGCCTCCTCGTACGCCGTCGCGGTGGCCGCCGCGACGGCTCGCCAGCTGAAGTGCTCCTCGACACGGGCACGGCCGGCGGCGCCGTACCGTTGCCTGCGCTCAGGGTCGTCCAGCAGGTCGCCGAGGGCTCGGGTCAGCGCCCCGACGTCGCCCGGCGGCACGATGTCGGCGCAGACTCCGTCGGGGCCGACCACCTCGGGGATGGCGCCGGCGTCGGAGACGACCAGCGGGGTCGCGCAGGCCATCAGCTCGGCCGTCGGCAGCGAGAACCCCTCGTAGAGCGAGGGCACGCACGCGACCTCGGCCGAGCCCATCACCTCGACCAGCTCGGCGTCACTGATGCCGTGCACGAACCGGACGTGATCGCCGATCGCCAGCCGGTCCACGATCTGCTCGGTCCGGCCACCGGGGATCGGCTTGGTGACCAGCAGGAGCTCGAGGTGGTCCCGCTCGGTGCGCAGCTTCGCGAACGCCTCCAGGAGGTTGGCGATGCCCTTGATCGGCGCGTCGGCGCTCGCCATGGCCACGATGCGGCCGGGTACGCGCGGTGAGGTCGGCGGCCGGAACCCGTCGTCGACGCCGAGCGGGATGACCCGGATGCGCGCGGGGTCGACGCCGAAGTCCGCGACGATGTCGCGCTTGGACGACGCCGAGGCGGTCAGCACCGAGCGGGCTCGCCGGGCGACCTTCGCCTGCATGCGCAGGAAGCCGTACCACCGCCGTAGCGTCAGCCGTCGCCTCCAGGATCCGGCCGCGTCCAGATCCAGGCGCCGGTCGACGGTGATCGGGTGGTGGATGGTCGTGACAACCGGCAGGCCGAGCGCCTCGACGTCCGAGATCCCGTGCGCCAGCACCTGGTTGTCGTGCACGACGTCGAAGTCGCCGACGCGGTCGCGCAGCAGCCGCGCGATCCGGGTGCCGAAGGTCTTCGGCTCGGGGAAGCCCGCGACGCACATGGTGAGGAACTCCTCGACGTCCACGCGGTCGCGGAACTCCGTGAGCCTGGGCACACGGAACGGGTCCGGCTCGCGGTAGAGGTCCAGGCTGGGCACCTTCGTCAGCCGGACGCCCTCGTCTAGGTCGGGGTACGGCTGGCCGGAGAACACCTCGACGTCGTGCCCGAGCGCCACCAGCTCGCGGCTGAGGTGCCGCACGTACACGCCCTGCCCGCCGCAGTGCGGCTTGCTGCGGTAGGACAGCAATGCGATCCGCAGCGACATGGACGAGTTCCTATCACGGGCTTGGTCAGCGTTTCCCTTCGGCGGTCGAGCCGGGCGAGCGTCATTCGGTGGTTGAGGCGTGAGGCCGTCCCGGCCGAGCCTCGAAACCACTCCAGCGATGGTGGACTCGAGGCTCGTCGCTGGCGCTCCTCACACCTCGACCTCCGACCACCGATCAGGTGCCCTCGGACGAGTGACCCGGGAAGACGTGGGCGGAAGGGTCGATGGTGACGGCGGCGTTGTTGACGGCGGTGGCGGCCTCGCCGAAGCCGACGGCGATCAACCGGACCTTGCCGGGGTACTCAGTCACGTCGCCGGCCGCGAAGACGCGGTGCAGGTTGGTGCGCATCGAGGCGTCCACGACGATGTGCCGCTTCAGCACCTCGATCCCCCACTGCTGGAGCGGGCCGAGGTCGGCGAGGAACCCGAGCGCCGCGACGACCGCTTGGGCCGGGCGGCGTACCGGCTCCGCGCCGTCGACCGCGATCTCGACCTCCTCCACCACCCCGTGGCCGGACCCGTCGTCGAGCAGCGCGGTGACCTGGGCCTTGGTGACGATCTCGACGGAGGACTCCATCACCTGGTCGACGGTGCGCTGGTGGGCGCGGAAGGCGTCGCGACGGTGCACGAGGGTGACGGTCTTGGCGACGGGCTCGAGGTGCAGCGCCCAGTCGAAGGCGCTGTCGCCGCCGCCGACGATGACGACGTCCTTCCCGGCGTACGGCGCGAAGCTCGGCACGAAGAACTCCACGCCACGGCCCACCCAGCCGTCCCCCGCCGGCAGCGGTCGCGGACTGAACTTGCCGATGCCGGCGGTGATGATCGCGGCGCCGGCGCGGATCCGGGTGCCGTCGTCGAGGTCGATGGTGACGGCGTCTTCGTCGTAGGTGAGGGCGGTCGCCGTGCGGTCGAGGAAGTACTCAGGGTGCGCGCTGGCGGCCTGCTCGACCAGGCCGGCGACCAGGTCGCGGCCCTTGATGGCCGGGAAGCCGGCGACGTCGAAGATCATCTTCTCCGGGTACATCGCCGTCACCTGGCCGCCGAGCTCGGGCAGCGAGTCGACCAGGGCGACCCGCAGGCCGCGGAAGCCGGCGTAGTAGGTGGCGTAGAGCCCGCTCGGGCCCGCGCCGATGATGAGCAGGTCGGTCTCGATCTGTTTCACCTCTGGGGCCACGCCCGCGATCCTACGGGCGCTACTTGGTCTCGATCTCCGACACCAGCCAGTCGTGGCCCGAGCGCGTCATGGTGACCAAGGTGCGGTACGGCAGCGTGACCGGCTCCGAGCCCCGCTCGCTGAGCCGCGAGTCGAGGAAGACCAGTGCCTGCACCCGGTTGCTCGTCGCCCGCACCACCGCCGAGGCCACGACCTGCGCGGCGATCTCGCGCCGGCGGTCCATGAAGGTCGAGCGGAGGGAGTCGGCGGCGGCGCGGTACCGCTCGGCGAACTCCCCCGTCATCAGGGTGGCCGCCTGCGCCACCTGCTCGTCGTAGTTGTGGAAGCTGGTCGAGGTGATCTCGGTAAGCGCCTGGGCCGCCTCGTCCACGACCGCGCGGGCCTCGAGGTCGCCGAGCACGACGGGCCGGCTCTCCGACACCGTGGATGGCCCGGAGTTGAGGTACCAGACCTCGGCGCCGAACAGCCCGGTCAGCACGACCACGACCACCGTCAGCACGCGTCTCGCCCGCAGACCCATCTCAGCCCACCAGCCGGATTTCCGCGGTCAGCCAGTCGTCCCCGACCGGCACCAGCTGCATGCGGAGCCGGAGGTCCCGGGTCACCGGTTTCCCCTTCGTCCCGCGGTCCGCCCGGGTGCCCTGGGTGGCCACCAGCACGATCGCCTCCGAGGCGCCGACGCGGACCACCCCCGCCCACACGACCGAGCCGGACGTGACGGTCCGGTCGCGGCGCAGCGCGGTGACGAAGCGGTCGACGTCGTCGACGTACCGCTCCTTCAACGGGCCGGTCGCGCCGGCGGCGATCCGTGCGAGGTCCTCCTCGGCGGTGTCGTGCCGCACGTTCACGAACGCGACCGCCTCGTCGCGAGCGGCGGCCAGCGCCGCGGCGTACCGCTCCTGCTGCGTCTCGCGTCGCTCGCGCGAGTCGCGCGCCTGCGCGACCTGCACTCCCCCGACCACGCACGCGAGCGCCAGCACCACGGTCAGCACCCAGAGAGCGACAGGTCGGCCCTCCCCGGCCTCCCTCACCCAGGCATCGTAGGCGGTGTCGACGCCCGCGTCCGGCAACCGGTTGGCGCGCGTCGGTGCTCCTAGGATCAGGCACGTGCCGACCGTCCTCGATCCTGACCAGCACCCCGCCTCCGGGACGCTGGGCGCTGTCCGGAGGCACCCGTCCGGCGTCCTGCTGATGGCGCAGCTGCTGGCCGTGCTGGCGTACCCGTTCGCCGACAACAACGCCCTGGGCCGGTCCCTGCTCGGCCTGGTCGGGACTGCGATCGTGCTCATCGCCCTGTGGGCGGTCCGGCGGACCCCTGCCCTCGGCTGGATTGCCGGGTTGCTCGGCGGGCCGGCGCTGGTCTTCACCGTGCTGGAGGCGTTCTTCCCCGACACCGCCGCGATCGCGCTGTCCTCGGCCCTGCTGCACGCGCCGTTCTACTTCTACGTCTCCTACGGGATGATCCGCTACCTCTTCCACGACGACAAGGTGACGACCGACGAGCTGTACGCCACGGGCGCCGCCTTCACGGTGGTGGCATGGGGGTTCGCATACGTCTTCGTGGCGTGCCAGGTCATCTGGCCGGGATCATTCGTCGGGGGCGAGGGAAACCACACCCACACGTTCTTCGACCTGCTGTTCTTGTCGTTCACCAACCTGACCAGCGTCGGCCTGTCCGACATCCTCCCTGCCCTGGGTCACGCGCGTTCCCTCGTGATGGTCGAGCAGGTGGCCGGTGTGCTGTACGTCGCCCTCGTGGTCGCCCGGCTGGTCGGCCTCACCGTGGCCCGAGCGGCTCGGCAGGACCGTTAGGCCTCCCAGCCCTCGGGCCGCAGCTTCTTCGGCAACCCCTCCACCACGAGCCGGTAGGACTCGTCGACGGCGTCCAGCAGGTCCTCCTCTGGGATGGCGCCGCCGTAAGCCAGGTCGTTCCACCCCGACCGGCCGATGTAGGCCATCACGCCGGCGTCCTCGGGAAAGCGGTGCAGCCACTCGTCGGCGACCTCGCGCGACCTCCCGCTCTTCACTCCCACCCCCGTGGTGCCGAGGAACGCGAAGATCTTGCCGCGCTCGCCCGGGCCGACCTTGATCACGGGGTGGTCGTGCCCCCAGGGATTGTCGGCCCAGGCGCCCGGCTTGCTGAGGCAGTACGCCTCCATCTGCGCGACGTCCACGGAGCCTGCCTACCATGTGCGAGTGACCGGACCGGAGGTGTGGCGCGAGTTCGACCGCGACCCGCGGGCGCCCGAGCACGCCCCGATGCGCGCGTCCGATGCCGACCGCGACATCGTGCTACGCACGCTCGGCGAGGCGTACGCCGAGGGCCGGCTCGACCGCGAGGAGCACGACGAGCGTGTCGAGGCGGTGACCCGGGCGAAGACGCTCGGCGAGCTGCCGACCGTGCTCGCGGACCTGGTGCCGACGACGGCGGTGGTCCGGTTCGCCGGCGCTCTCGACACCAGGTCGATCGAGGAGCAGGCGGTCGCCAAGTGGGAGAAGAGCCGCCGCGACGCCTTCATGGCCTTCCTGATCCCGACCGTCATCTGCTGGGTGGTCTGGGCGATCACCATGTTCGGCGGGTTCCCGTGGCCGGTCTTCCCGATGATCGCCACCGCCATCCCCGTGCTCGGCACGACGGTGCAGAGGAAGGACATCATCGAGTCCAACAAGCGCCGCATCGTGCGGAAGCAGGAGCGGGAGCTCAAGCGGCAGCAGCGCCGGCAGCTGCCGCCCGGCACCGCCACCGGGTAGCCCTACTCGTCGCCCTCTTTCTCGTCGTCGAGGAGCCCCTCGCGTCGAGCGGCGGCGACGATGCGGCGTAGGTTCGCCAGTGACCCGCAGTCGTCGTCGATCTGCCGGTTCCGCTCGGTGGCGAACTGCTCACCGAGCTCCTCCCGCACCCGGTCGTCGACCTCCTCGCGCGCGGGGTTGAGGATGGTCAGCTCCTCCTCGGTGAGGTGGTGGTTGACCGCTTTGGCGAGCTCCTCCACGGCGTCGTCGAAGGCCTGGGTGTCGGTCCCCTTGAGCTCGAGCACCGCGAGCAGCGCCTCGTGGCCCTCGGCGTGCTCCTCCTCGCCGTGCTCGGCCTCGTGCTCGGTGATCGCGTCCTTGCGGCGCAGCTTCGGGTAGACGTACTTCTCCTCGGCCTCCGCGTGCGCGACGTGGAGGGTGGCGAACGCGTGGCGCACCGCGTCCCGGTCCGAGCTGCTGTCGCGGAGGTCGCGCAGCAGCGCCTCGAAGCGCCGGTGGTCCTCCAGGATCAGCTCCACCACGTCGCCGGAGACCGGCCTGCCGAGATCGATCGCCGTCATGCGGTCACGCTACGGAACAACCGTGTGCCCGCGGCTCGCCCCAGTGGGTGGGTCAGCGGCGCCAGGGTGCCAGTTCGCCGATCCGATTCGTCAGCGATCCTCCGGGTGGTCACCGCGGGGCGACCGCAGACGAATCCGAGATCGGGCCGCCGCACGCGTCAGCGGACGCCGGCCTCCATCATCTGGCGCAGCTCCTTCTTCAGGTCCGAGATCTCGTCGCGCAGCCTCGCGGCGACCTCGAACTGCAGGTCGGCGGCGGCGTTCTTCATCTGCTCGGTGAGCTGCTGGATGAGCTCGGCCAGGTCGGCGCTGGGGATGCCGCGGGTGTCGGGGGCCTTCTCGTGCAGCTCGGCCGCCCCCATCTTCGACAGGCCGGGGACCGGGGCCTTCCGCGAGCGGTCCCCGCGAGCGCCGGTGCCCTGCCAGGTGGCCAGCAGCTCCTGGGTGTTCTCGTCCTCGCGGGCCAGCATCTCGGTGATGTCGGCGATCTTCTTGCGCAACGGCGTGGGGTCGACACCGTGGGCGGTGTTGTAGGCGACCTGCTTGGCCCGGCGTCGGTTGGTCTCGTCGATCGCCTTCTCCATCGAGGGCGTGATCTTGTCGGCGTACATGTGCACCTGACCCGAGACGTTGCGGGCCGCACGTCCGATCGTCTGGATCAGCGACTTGTCGGAGCGCAGGAAGCCCTCCTTGTCGGCGTCCAGGATGGACACCAGCGAGACCTCGGGCAGGTCGAGGCCCTCACGGAGGAGGTTGATGCCGACCAGCACGTCGTACTCCCCCATCCGCAGCTCGCGGAGCAGCTCGATGCGGCGCAGGGTGTCGACCTCGGAGTGGAGGTAGCGGGTGCGGATGCCGGCGTCGAGGAGGTAGTCGGTGAGGTCCTCGGACATCTTCTTGGTCAGCGTGGTGACCAGGACCCGCTCGTTCTTCTCGGTGCGGGTGTTGATCTCGTGGATCAGGTCGTCGATCTGGCCCTTGGTCGGCTTCACGACGACCTCGGGGTCGACCAGGCCGGTCGGCCGGATGATCTGCTCGACCACATCGGGGGAGCCGCCCTGCCCGCTGACTTTGTCCAGCTCGTAGTTGCCGGGGGTCGCCGACAGGTAGATCGTCTGGCCGATCCGCTCGAGGAACTCCTCCCACCGCAGCGGGCGGTTGTCCATCGCGCTCGGCAGCCGGAAGCCGTGGTCGACCAGGTTGCGCTTGCGGGACATGTCGCCTTCGTACATCCCGCCGATCTGCGGCACGGCCACGTGCGACTCGTCGACGACGAGGAGGAAGTCCTCCGGGAAGTAGTCGAGCAGGCAGTTGGGAGCGCTGCCGCGGGTGCGGCCGTCGATGTGCATCGAGTAGTTCTCGATGCCGGCGCACGAGCCGACCTGGCGCATCATCTCGATGTCGTAGGTCGTGCGCATCCGCAGTCGCTGCGCCTCGAGCAGCTTGCCCTGACGCTCGAAGGACGCGAGCTGCTCCTCGAGCTCGGCCTCGATCCCCGTGATCGCCCGCTCCATGCGGTTCTGGCCGGCGACGTAGTGGGTCGCGGGGAAGATGTAGAGCTCCTTGTCCTCCGACAGCACCTCCCCGGTCACGGCGTGCAGCGTCATCATCCGCTCGATCTCGTCGCCGAAGAACTCGATCCGGACCGCCGACTCCTCGTAGACCGGGAAGACCTCGAGGGTGTCGCCGCGGACTCGGAACGTGCCACGCGTGAACGACATGTCGTTGCGGGTGTACTGGATCTCGACGAGCCGGCGCAGGATCGAGTCGCGGTCGTGCTCGTCGCCGACGCGCAGCCGCAGCATGCGGTCGACGTACTCCTGGGGGGTGCCGAGGCCGTAGATGCACGACACCGTCGACACCACGATCACGTCGCGGCGGGTGAGCAGCGAGTTGGTCGCGGAGTGCCGCAGCCGCTCGACCTCCTCGTTGATGGAGGAGTCCTTCTCGATGTAGGTGTCGGTCTGGGGGACGTATGCCTCGGGCTGGTAGTAGTCGTAGTAGGACACGAAGTACTCGACCGCGTTGTCCGGGAACAGCATCCGGAGCTCGTTGGCGAACTGCGCCGCCAGCGTCTTGTTGGGCTGCATCACCAGGATCGGCCGCTGAACCTGCTCGGCCACCCACGCCACGGTCGCGGTCTTGCCGGTGCCGGTCGCGCCCAGCAGCACGACGTCCTGCTCGCCCCCGTTGATCCGCTTGACGATCTCGGCGATCGCGGTCGGCTGGTCGCCGGAGGGGATGTAGTCGGACTGCACGTGGAACGGGGCCACGCGACGCTCGAGATCGGTCACCGGACGCATGTCGCCAGCGTACGAGGCGCCACCGACAGGGGTGGTTTCGAGGCTCGTCCACCGATCGCCGGTCGAGGTGTGAGGGCCGCCAGGCCCGAGCCTCGAGACCACCGGAAGAATGTGGTCATGGCCGAGTACGCCGGGGTGCTGGTGTTCCGGGGCGACGCCGTGCTGCTGGTCAAGGAGCGGTACGCCGCGTGGGACCGGGCCTGCTGGAACGTGCCGAGCGGGCGGCTGGAGCCGGGCGAGACGCCGGCGCACGGGGCGGTCCGAGAGCTCCGGGAGGAGACCGGTGTCACGGTGGACCCGGCGGCGCTGGTGCTGGTGTCGACGGTCGTCGTGTCGGCGCCCGGCGCCACGTCGACCTGCTGGAACTTCACCGCCACCATCGACCGGGCCGACCTCAGTCCGGACGACCCGGACGGCCTGGTCGAGGAGGCCGCCTGGTTCGGCGTCACCGCTGCGGCGGGACTGCTCGCCCAACTGCCGTCCGCGCAGATCAGGGTGCCGGCACTGCACCACCTCGCCACCCGTCGGACGGGCGTGCGCTGGGAGGTCGATGACCACGGCGTCCATGAGCGATGAGTCCGGCGGCCACGTCGGGTCGGCCCGTCATGACCACTCTCGACTTCAGCCCGACCACCACCTCGCTCGCGGAGATTGTGCGCGGAGTCCACGACCACCAGCTCGGCGCCGCGACGCCGAGCGACGGACGCTCGGTGGGTGACCTGCTGGACCACATCGCGGGCCTGGCGCTGGCCTTCACCGACGCCGCCCGGAAGAGCGCGCCGCCCGGCGGCACCAGCCCCACCGCCGCGGCGGACGCGTTGCCCGACGACTGGAGGTCGGTGATCCCGGAGCGCCTGGCCGCGCTCGCGGAGGCCTGGAGAGACCCGGCGGCGTACAGCGGGGTCACCATGGCCGGACCCGTGGAGATGCCGGGGGACGAGGCCGCCCTGGTGGCGCTCGACGAGGTGACGGTGCATGCGTGGGACCTCGCTGTGGCAACCGGCCAGCAGTACGACGCCGATCCAGCCGCCGTGGAGGCGAGCGAGAGGTTCGTGGCCGGCTTCGACGTGCCCACGGACGGCAGCCTGTTCGGGCCGCCGGTCGACGTGCCGGACTCCGCGCCACCCCTCCACCGGCTCCTCGCCGCCACGGGTCGCGACCCGTACTGGTCGGCGAGCTAGCCACCTCCGGCGCGTACCGACGCACGGTCATCGTCGGTTTCAGGCTCGGAGTCCGGGTCGGCCGCCTGGTCGGGCAGCACGGTGGCACCGAGGTCGAGCGCACCCGCCTCCAGCAGGGCGCGGCCCGCGGCGCGGCCCGCCTGCACCATCCGGTCGATCTGGTGGAACTCCAGGAGGCCGACCCCCATGGTGGCCGGGGTGATGACCGCGGCCCCCTGATGTCGTGCGGCGGTCACCGCTCCGCCCGCGCCGATCATCATCGTGCGCAGCAACGTCTCCCCGAGTGCCGGGACGCGGGGCGGGCCGGTGCGGCCCGATCGGCCTCCTCCGCCACCCATCGAGATGTTCACCGCGACGACCGGTCCCTCGTCGCGCTCGAGCAGGACGTCGACCGGGAGGTTGTCGAGGACTCCGCCGTCCATCAGCAGCCGGCCGTCGTCGGTCGGGATGGGCGGGAACAGCACCGGCAGCCGCATGGACGCCACGGTCGCGTCGAGGAGCGGGCCTCGGCGGTGCACTTGCCGGGTACGGCTGACGAGGTCGGTGCTGACCAGGGCGAGCTGGCGCGACAGTCCGTCGAACACCGCATCCCCCGTCACCCGGGTGACCGAGCTGCGGACGCGGACGCCGCGGGTCAGGGCCCGGGTCGGGAAGGTCCAGTCGTTGAAGGGATTGCGCGCCACGAACTCGGCGTACGTCCGCTCTTCCAGCTCGGCACCGTCACGGCTCAGGGCGTAGATGGCCGCCAGCGCAGCCCCGACACTCGCACCCGCGAGCCGGTTGACCGGGTACCCCGCCTCCTCGAGCTCGCGCAGCACGCCGATGTGGGCGAAGGCCCGGGCCCCGCCGCCGGCGAGCACGAGCCCGAGGCTGCGCCCTGCCAGCCGGTCCGCGAGCTCACCGATCGCCAGCCGCGGGTCACCGTCGACGACGGTCAGCCGCCACGCGTCGGTGGCCGCCACCCAGGCGACCCGGTCCGTCGGCGCCCGGACTTCGCCGAGCACCACCAGGTCCGGCTGGACGCCGACGGCGAGCACACCCTCCGGCACCGGGGTGCCGGCACGCGCGACCAGCACGACGGCGTCCGACTGCCTCAGGCAGAAGTCCCGCCACGCCGCGTCGTCACCGGGACCGACCCCGTCGGCCACCAGGACGACCCGGTCGCTGTCCGACTCGGCCCGGGCGAGCCCCTCGCAGTCGACGACGCCGGGGTCGACGACCGACAGGTGGGTGCCCAGCCGTTCCTCGAGGAACCGCGCGACGTCGTCGCACCCGCTGCCGGCGTGCAGGCCGACCACGGCGATCACGTGCGGACGGGCGGGACGCACGACCGGCTGCGGGGCACCTGCCGTCCTGAGCTGGCCGGCCACCTGCCGGAGGACGGCCCTGGTCGCCGACGCGTCCTGGGACAGCAGCCCGTCGAACGCCGCGCGCGGCACCTCGATGAGCGTGGCGTCGCGGCGGGCACGTACTCCCGCGGACCGCGGCTCGTCGGTCAGCAGCGACAGCTCGCCCACGACCGCCCCCGGTGTCAGGGTCCGGACCACCCGGTCGGCCTTGACGATCTCGATCCGCCCGCTGCGGAGCAGGTACGCCGAGCCGGGCGGGTCGCCTTCGCGCAACAGCCACTCCCCGGCGTCCAGCTGCACGGTGCGGCTCGCCGCGGCAAGGGCGACGCGCGCACGCTCGGAGAGCGCCGCCAGCAGCGGGACGTCGTCGAGCCCGATCGACGAGGCCGGCCGCGCCTGCTCGGCCGCCATGTCCCGCGCATCGGGCAGCAGCAGGAGCGGCGTCCCGTGGTCGACGTCCTCGGCCTCGGGCTGCGCGGCCACCCTCCCGATCGGCAGGGCGACCAGCGCCACCAGGACGAACGCGACGATCGACAGCAACCAGCCGTCCCGGAGGGCGTCCACGACCCCGGGACCGGTCGGGTTCCCCACGATCAGCACGAGGATCGAGATACCCAGGACGCCGCCGAGCTGGCGCGCGCTGGAGACCAGGGCGGACGCCGTGGCGTACCGGCCTCCGGGGACCGCGGCGAGGGCGGCGCTGCCCAGCAGCGGCAGGGTCGCGCCCACGCCGATGCCCGACAGCAGCTGACCCGGCAGCCACGCGGCCCAGAAGGCCGGCTCCAGCCCGACCATCTGGTGGTACCAGAGGTAGGCACCCGCCCAGACGATGGCGCCGGGGACCACGAGGACGCGATAGCCGACCCGCTCGGCGAGCGGCCCGAGGCGGGACGCGACCACCGCGGCCACCAGGGCGCCCGGCACCAGCGCGAGGCCGGCACGCAGCACGTCGTAGCCCCACACGTACTGAAGCCACAAGATGTTCGTCAGCAGGTAGGCGTAGAAGCCCAGGCCGGCCAGCACGGTGGCCAGGCTGGCGACCCGGAACGACGCGATCCGGACGAGCGCAGGGTCGACGACCGGAGCCCGGTGGCGCAGCGAGCTGCGCACGAAGAGGGCGCCGAGCGCGACCGCGACCAGGAACGAGCCCACGACGCGCGGACTGCCCCAGCCCCAGTCGTTGCCCTGGATCACGGCGAGGTTCAGCAGAGCGAGCGCCGCCGCGAGCAGCAGGGCGCCGGGGAGGTCGGGCAGGACGCGGCGGCCCGGTGCGCGGCTCTCCACGACGGTACGGCGGGTGGCCACCACGGCCAGCACGCCGAACGGCAGGTTGACCAGGAAGGCCCACCGCCAGCCCCCGAGCTCGACAAGGGCGCCGCCCATCGGCGGACCGAGGCCGGCGGCCACCGCGGCGGACGCGCCCCACAGGCCGATGGCGTGCGCCCGCTTCTCCTTGCTGAACGCCTCCACCACGATCGCCAGGGAGGCCGGCACGAGCATCGCCGCGCCCAGCGCCTGCAGCACCCGGCCGGCGACGAGCACCTCGAGACTGCCCGCCGCTGCACACCAGACGGACGCGAGCGTGAAGAGCGCGATGCCGCCGGCGTACGCCCGCTTGCGGCCGATCAGGTCCGTCAGCCGGCCGCACACCACCAGGAACGCCGCGAACACGATGTTGTAGGCGTTCAGCACCCACGACAGCCCGCCGATCGACGCCTCCGGAAACGACTCCCGGATCGACGGGAACGCGACGTTGACGATCGTGGCGTCGAGAAAGGCGAGGAACGCACCGAAGCAGGCGACCAGGAGGACGCGGGCGGGAGCGACCCTGCCACGGACACGCTCGGACAACGGGCCTCCAGTTCTCCCAGAGCTACGCGGAGTGGTCACTCTGTCCCTGCCCGTGCCGGCGCGCAAGGACGACGGTTCTCTGGCGCGCCCGATGACGCCGTTGCGCCGGCCGCGACTGATTCCGGACGCTAACGTTCCGGAACATGACGCACGGTGTGTTCATGGACGAGACCACGCCGACGGCCCGGGCGCTGATGGTGCTGGAGATGGTGCAGAACTCCCCCGGCATCAGCGGCGAGCAGCTGGCCGACCGGCTCGGGATGACCGACCGCGCGGTGCGCAGGTACGTCGGCAACCTGCGCGGCGCCGGGATCGCGGTGGAGTCCACGCGGGGCAAGTACGGCGGGTACCGGATCGGCCGTGGCGTGCGGCTCGCCCCGCTGATGTTCACCGCCCCCGAGGCGCTCGGCCTGGTGATGGCGGTGCTCGAAGGACGCCGGACCGACCCCACCGACCCGGTCGGCCAGGCCGTCAGCAAGCTCATCCGGGTGCTGCCGAAAGCGCTCGCCGCGCCGGTGGAGGCCGTCGTACGGACCAGCGAGCGGACCCCGGACGGGCACTCGTCCGCACCGGACCCGCGGGTCGCCGCCGCGGTCGCCCAGGGCACCGCTGGCCGCCGGCGGCTCCGGCTCGGCTACCGGCTCGGGGACGACCGGACCGTCGCGATGGACGTCGACCCGTGGGCGCTCGTGGTGAGGTACGGCAAGTGGTACCTGCTCGGCTGGTCCCACACCGCCGACGCGCGCCGCATCCTCCGCCTCGACCGGGTCGTCGACGTCGAGGAGCTGGACGAGGAGTCCGAGGTACCCGCCGACCTCGACCCGCTCGTCGCGGTCGAGGAGCACCTCGCCCAGGGCTGGCGGCATCGCATCGAGGTCGTCGTGCAGGCGCCCATCGACCGGGTGAAGTGGTGGATCCCCCGCAAGCAGGGCCTGCTCACCGCGATCGACGAGCACACCACCCGGATCGAGGCGAGCACCGACGACCTGGACTGGTACGCCGAGCGGCTGGCCGCGGTCCAGGCGCCGTTCCGCGTGGTCGCCCCCGATGCGCTCCGCGAGGAGGTCGCCAAGGTCGGGGAGCGGATGCTCGCCAACGCACGGCACGGAGAGGTCTAACCTGCGGGCCATGGCCACCCTCGTCCTCACCGCATTGGGCGACGACCGTCCCGGCCTGGTCGCGGCGATCTCCGCCGCCATCAACGCCCGTGGGGGCAGCTGGGAGCAGAGCCACTTCTCCGAGCTGGCCGGCAAGTTCGCCGGCATCGTCGTGCTGTCGGCGCCGGACGCCGAGACCGACGCCATCGCCTCGGACCTCCTCGCCCTCGAGGACCGGACCCTGCACGTGCAGGTCGAGCGCATCGACGCGCCCGCCGACGAGGACGTGGTCACGTTCGAGCTGGAGCTGGTGGGCGCCGACCGACCCGGGATCATCTCGGAGATCTCCGCGCTGCTCGCGGCACGCCGCGTGAGCATCGAGGACCTGGTCACCGAGATCGTCGACGCACCGATGGGCGGGGGCCGGCTCTTCGAGGCCCGGGCCGTCCTTGTCGCGCCCGAGTCGGCGGGCGCCGACGGCCTGCGCGAGGCGCTCGAGGCGCTCGCCGACCGGCTGATGGTGGACGTGCACCTGTCCCTCGACTGACCGGCGTTGACATGTGACCATTTGGTCACCTATTCTCCGACCGTGACGGACGACGACCTCGTCTTCAAGGCGCTCGCGGACCCGACGCGGCGTCTCCTCCTCGACCGGCTCCACGAGCGCGACGGACGCACGCTCACCGAGCTCGAGTCGGAGGTGGAGATGTCGCGGTTCGGCGTCATGAAGCACCTGCGGACGCTGGAGGACGCCGGTCTCGTCACCACGAGGAAGTCGGGCCGCGAGAAGCTCCACTTCCTCAACCCGGTGCCGATCCGCCTGGTCCACGACCGCTGGATCGACAAGTACACCGAGCGCCACGTCTCGGCGCTCACGGACCTCAAACGAGGACTGGAGGCAGGATCGCCATGACCGACACGGACGTCGAGGCGCAGACCACGCAGGTCTACACGCTCGTCATCAAGACCACACCCGAGGCGCTCTGGGACGCCATCACCAAGCCGGAGTTCACCGAGCAGTACTTCTACGGCTCGAGGATCACCGTCCTCCCCGACCGCTACTCCTCGCTCGGCCCGACCGGCGACGTCCGGGGTGACGAGCCGGTCCTGGAGTTCGACCCGCCCCGTCGGCTGGTGCACGGGTGGCGATCGCGGTACGACGCCGAGCTCGCCGAGGAGGACGAGAGCCGGGTGACCTGGGAGATCGAGCCCCAGGGCGACGGGACCTGCGTGCTGACGGTCGTCCACGACCGGCTCGAGGGTGCGCCGAAGACGGCCGCCTCCGTCGCGGGCCTCGGCTGGATGACCGTGCTCAGCGGTCTCAAGACCTACCTGGAGACGGGCGAGCCCCTTGCCTGACCACGGAACCGGGCTGAGGTTCGAGGAGTTCTCCGTCTCGCTGCTGGTCACCGGGACCAGGCCGATGGACGCCGACCTCCAGGACGCGCACCTCGCCCACCTCGCCTCGCTGCACGAGCGCGGCGTGCTGCTCGCCGCTGGGCCGCTCAGCGACCCGGCCGGCGAGCTGCGCGGGCTGAGCCTCCTCAACGTGCCGGTCGAGGAGGCGCGGCGGCTCAAGGAGGAGGACGAGGCCGTCCGGGCGGGCGTGTTCTCCGTCCGGGTGATGCCCTGGATGGTCCCGGCCGGCGCGATGACGTTCTCCCGGACGAGCTTCCCGAGGTCGATCCGGGACGTGACGGGCGAGTAGGCCCCCCTGATCCGGACAGGCCCTGACTAGATTGGCCGGGTGGCCGGGCCCACCACCGACGATCGACTCCGGAAGGTGATCCGCCGCGCCCTGCTCACCGTCTTCGCGACACCGTTCGTCGTCGCGATCGGGCTGACGTTCGTCGACTCCTACCGCCGCCGAGGCAAGAAGCCCAAGCCGTTCCCGACCACCCCGCCGGCGACCGTGCCGGTCGGACACAGCGAGGTGACGACGTACACCTTCGGCCGCGACCTGTACGACGACATGGTCGCCGCGATCGACGGCGCGCAGAAGCAGATTCTCTTCGAGACCTACATCTGGAAGGGCGACGAGGTCGGCCAGCGGTTCAAGGACGCGCTGACGGCGGCGGCGGACCGCGGTGTCGAGGTGTACTGCATCTTCGACGCCTTCGCGAACCTGGTCGTCTCGCCGGTGTTCAAACGGTTCCCGGCGAACATGAAGGTGCTGCAGTACCCCGTGTACGCCGCCGGCTGGCGGTTCCTCGACCTGCGCAGGTACGGCCGCGACCACCGCAAGATCCTCGTCGTCGACGACTCGGTCGGGTTCGTGGGCGGGTACAACATCGGCACGGCGTACGAGACCGAGTGGCGCGACACCCACGTGCGCATCACCGGACCCGGGGTGTGGGACCTCAAGCGGGCCTTCGCCGACTTCTGGAACCTCAACCGGCGCAAGCGGTTCGGGCCGAGCGAGCGGCCGCTACTGCTGGAGACGGCGTCCACGTGGGAGCCGCAGATGCGCTTCCACCGCAACGTGCCGCGGCTGATGGTCTTCCCGATCCGCGGGATGTACCTGGAGGCGATGGACCGGGCCAGCCGCAACATCTGGATGACCTGCGCCTACTTCATCCCCGACCAGGACTTCGTGGACGCCATGACCCGGGCCGCCCAGCGGGGTGTCGACGTGCGGATCCTCCTGCCGCTGAAGTCCAACCATGTCGTCGCCGACTGGATCTCGCGGGGGTACTTCTGGCAGCTGCTGCACGCGGGCGTGCGGATCATGCGGTACCGCGACGCGATGGTGCACGCCAAGACCTGCACCATCGACGGGTCCTGGACCACGGTCGGTACGGCGAACGTGGACCGGCTGTCGCTGCGCGGCAACTACGAGATCAACGTCGAGGTCATCGACTCCGGGCTGGCCGAGCGGCTCGAGGAGGTGTTCGGCGTCGACGAGTCGAACTGCCTGGAGCTCACGCTCGACGAGTGGGACGCCCGGGACCTGCACCGCAAGTTCACCGAGTTCGTGCTGGCTCCGCTGCGCCCACTGCTCTGATCCGCTGGTTTCGAGGCTCAGGCCTTGACGGCCTTCGCGCCTCAACCACCGATCATTCGGGGCTACCGACCCTGGCGGCCGATGGGGGTCGGATAATGCGTGGGCAGCGACATGCGCGGGCCGCGACGGGGCGCGCCGAGGCCGGCCATCGCGACGTAGGCCTGGACGCGACCGCGGTGCGGCCGCCACTCCTCCAGCAGCTCGGCGAGCTCGGCGTCGTCGATGCGGCGGCCGAGCAGCGCCCAGCCGACGTCCTTGGCCACGTGGTAGTCGCCGAAGCTGACGGCGTCCGCGTCGCCGAAGGCGCGCTGCCGGACCTCGGCGCTGGTCCACACGCCGACCCCTGGGAGGGTGCGGAGCTTGGCGTCGGCCTCCACCGCGGTCACCCGGTCGAGCGAGTCACCGACGCGGGCTGCCGTGACGAGGGTCCGAGAGCGGTCGGGGCCGATATGCATGCGCAGCCAGTCCCACGACGGGATGGTGCGGATCCGCTCGGCGGTCGGCTGCAGCCAGAGCTTGCGCTCGACGCCGGGACCGGGAGCGCGCTCGCCGAAGAAGTGCACGAGGGACCGGAAGCCGGCGAACGCCTCCTTGCCGGTCACCTTCTGCTCGACGATCGACGGCACGAGCGCCTCGAAGAGACGGTCGGTCCGGCCGAGCCGCCAGTGCGGACGCCGACGATGGATCTCGACGAGCACCGGGTGCCGGGGCTCGAATCCGCTCGGGTCGTCGTCGGCGCCCAGCAGGGACGGCACGTGGTCGAGGGCCCACCCGGCGCCGTCGCCCCAGGCCTCCGCGTGCACGTCGCCGAGCCGTGGACGGGCCTGGATCACGAGGGTGGCCGGCCCGGCCGGCGTACGGAGGCCGCGCCAGTGGCGGGCGTCCTCGCCGTGGCCCTCGGTGCGCATGGTGGGGTCCCCGGCGCCGCGACGCTGCTGGCGCAGGATCCCGCCGACGGGGCACGGCCAGTCGGGACTCCACGTCCTGACCCGGCCCGACTCACCCACGGTGCGCACGCTACGTCACGGCACGGACGGCGGCGGGGGCTACGTTGGCGGCGTGGAGAACCGTCGGGACCTGGAACCCACGATCGAGCGCGATTTCACCGAGCAGATGTCGTACGGCGACTACCTGCGGCTGGACCTCCTGCTGGCGGCCCAGCAGCCGCAGAGCGACCCGCCGCAGCACGACGAGATGCTCTTCATCGTCCAGCACCAGACCTCCGAGCTCTGGCTGAAGCTGCTCGTGCACGAGCTGCGCTCGGCGCGCTCGCTGCTGGCCTCCGACGACCTCTCCCCCGCGCTCAAGCGGCTGGCCCGCGTCAAGCACGTCCAGCTCGTACTCACCGACCAGTGGTCGGTGCTGGCGACCATGACGCCGTCGGAGTACGCCCTGATCCGGCCGTTCCTCGCCACGTCGTCGGGCTTCCAGTCGGCGCAGTACCGCGAGGTGGAGTTCCTGCTCGGCAACAAGAACACCGACATGGTCCGGGTCTTCGCCCACGACCCGCCCGCGCAGGCAGAGCTGGAGCAGCTGCTGCACGAGCCGAGCCTGTACGACGAGTTCCTGGCGTACCTCGCACGGCGCGGGTACGACGTACCCGCCTCGTTGCTGGACCGCGACTGGACGCAGCCTTACCGGCTGGAGCCCGCCCTGGTCGACACTTTCGCCTCGGTGTACGCCTCCCCGGAGGAGCACTGGGGCGTGTACGAGACGTGCGAGGAGCTCGTGGACCTCGAGGACAACTTCCAGGAGTGGCGGTTCCGGCACCTGCAGGTGGTGCAGCGGACGATCGGCCACAAGTCCGGCAGCGGCGGCTCGTCCGGCGTCGACTTCCTCCGCCGCGCGCTGGATCTGACGTTCTTCCCCGAGCTGTACGAGGTACGCACGCGCTTGTAACGCCGTCGAGCTTGTCGAGACCTGTCGGCGGGCTGGGTGAGGATGGACCCGTGCTGCTCGCCCGGATCGTGGAGACCTCGCAGACCGTCGCGGCCACCCGGTCCCGCAAGGCCAAGACGGCGGCGCTGGCGCAGACACTGGCCGAGGCCGACGCCGAGGACCTCGAGGTGGTGGTGGCGTACCTCGGCGGGTCGCTGCTCCAGCGGCGTACGGGCGTGGGCTGGCGGGGCATCGGCTCCCCGCCGCCACCCGCGGACGAGCCGAGCCTGACGGTCGCCGAGGTGCATGCGGCGTTCGACCACCTGGCCAGCCTCTCCGGGACTGGCTCCCAGGCGACGCGCAAGGCCGCGGTCCAGGACCTCCTGGGCCGGGCGACCGCCGACGAGCAGGCCTGGCTGCGCGGCGTGATCACCGGCAACGTCCGCCAGGGCGCCCTCGACGCGCTGGTCCAGGAGGGCCTGGCCGCCGCCTCCGGCGCGCCGCTGAAGGCCGTCCGCCGCGCCGCCATGCTCGCGGGCGGGACGGTGCCGATCGCGCGGGCGGCGTTCGAGGGTGGGGAGGCCCTCGCCGCGATCGGGCTCGAGGTCGGCCGGCCGGTGCTGCCGATGCTCGCCTCCAGCGCCCCCGACGTGGCCGCCGCGATGACCAAGGCCGGTGGGCTGGTCAGCATCGACACCAAGCTCGACGGCATCCGGATCCAGGTGCACAAGAGTGGCGACGACGTCGTGATCGCCACCCGGTCGCTGGACGTGATCACCGACCGGTTGCCCGAGGTCGTCGAGATCGTGCGGGCGCTGCCCGCCGAACGCCTGGTGCTCGACGGCGAGGCGCTGGCGCTGGCCGAGGACGGCCGGCCACGCCCGTTCCAGGAGACCGCGTCCCGCACGGCCATGGAGACCGGAGTGCGCGTCACGCCGTACTTCTTCGACCTGCTCCACCTCGACGGCACCAACCTCCTCGACCGGCCAGGCACCGAGCGGTGGGCGGCCCTCGCCGGCCTGGTGCCGGCCGAGCACCGCACCCCCAGCGTCACCACGTCCGACCCCGCCGAGGCCGATGAGTTCGTCCGGAAGGCGCTCGACCTCGGCCACGAGGGCGTGGTCGTGAAGTCGGTAGAGGCGCCGTACGACGCCGGCCGCCGCGGCTCCGCCTGGGTGAAGGTCAAGCCCGTCCACACCCTCGACCTCGTCGTGCTCGCTGTCGAGTGGGGCTCGGGCCGGCGTGAGGGCTGGCTGTCGAACATCCACCTCGGCGCCCGCGCCGACGACGGATCACCGGATGGGGCCGGCTTCGTGATGCTCGGCAAGACGTTCAAAGGTCTGGATGACAGAACTCTCGCCTGGCAGACCGAGCGGTTCCTCGAGCTGGAGACCTCGCGCTCAGCCCACGTCGTGCACGTGGCCCCGGTGCAGGTGGTCGAAATCGCCTTCGACGGCGTGCAGCGGTCGAGCAGGTACCCCGGCGGCGTCGCCCTGCGCTTCGCCCGGGTGCTCGGCTACCGCGACGACAAGACCGCCGACCAAGCCGACACGATCAGCACCGTGCGGTCGTTTCTGTAGGTGCCGCTCGCCCGCTATGCCGATGAGCGTGCCCTACGAGCTACCGCTGACAAGGGAGCGGAGATCCCATTCTGGATATTGGTTGTCGTCCGCGAGAGGATGGGGCGCTCTCGGGACGGTCCCGAGGGGGTGGCGATGGCGACGTTGCGATTCTGCGCCTACCAGTACCAGCACCTGGCCTTGGGCGAGCTTGCCGTGCGGTGGCGCCGGGCTGAGGAACTCGGGTTCGACGTGGTCTGGAACTGTGACACCGTGGTCGAGCCGGACCGGCCACGTCACATTATGTTCGACGGTCCGACGACGCTGACCCTGATGGCAGCTGAAACCAGCCGGATACGGGTCGGGACGCTGGTCTCGAGCCTCTACTTCAGGCAACCAGTGACCCTCGCCAAGGCCAGCATGACAGTGGACCATCTCGCCGATGGACGTCTTGAGCTCGGCCTGGGTGTGGGTGACCCGTCGGCTGGTGGGCCGGTGGTCGGCGTCGACTGGCCAGCCGCTGAGCAGGTGGCACGGTTCGGCGAGTTCGTCGAGCTGGTGGACCTGCTGTTGCGCCAGGAGGTCACGTCGTACGACGGCAGGTACTACCAATGCGCGGAGGCCGAGATCATCCCGGGACCAGTCCAGAGTCCACGCCCACCGATCACGATCGCCGCGCACGGACCGAAGATGCTGGCGATTGCGGCCCGGTATGCGGATGGCTGGAGTCAGTGGGGCGGGTCCGACGTTGAGACCGAAGCGGACTTCTACAGCATCACAGCGCAACGTTGCACCCGGTTCGACGAGCTCGTGGAGAAGGCGGGCCGAGATCCCGGCAGCATCAGGCACTCCCTGGTGTGCTATCCGCCCCTGACGCCGTGGGAATCCCGTGACTACTTCACCGACATGGTCGGCAGATTCCGTTCGGTCGGGATCGATGAGTTCGTCCTCTACTGGCCGGGTTCCTGGCGACCCGATGCAGTACACGAAGAGGATGTTTTCGAGCAGGTCGCCGTCGAGGTGATCCCCACGCTCCGGTTGGGTTAGCCCGCTGACTCACCTGGTCCTGTCCAGCCCCCGGAACCGCAGATGCTGAAGGTGGGTGCCCGCCCAACGTTGGATGTGTCATCCCGCTGCGTTGCCTAACCCACGCACTCACATGCCGCAGAGAGCGCGCGGTCATTCCGATTGATCGAATGCCGCGTCCTACGCTCCTGTCATGCGGGAACTGGTCGTGCTGCGTCACTCATTGACGCGCAAGGGTGCTGACCAGCGTCTCTCCGGATCACACCTCTCGTCGGCGGGAGTGAGACTTGCGCGGATAGTCGGCGACACGCTCCCCGCGATGGCCTACGTCGCCGTGGGCGACCAGCCGCGACACGTCGAGACGGCGCTGGCGCTCGGCTTTGCAGTGGACGAGCAGGTGCCGTGGCCGTCGGGCTATGTCGCTGGGGAGGTGCAGCATCACGACCAGTGGTCGTGGGACCAGCCGTTCGTCCGTTATGCCGAACTGCTGGCCACGGGCCGAGGGCTCGCCGCTGTCGCGCAGGTGCACCTCGGACACTGGCTGCGGATCTTGGAGCACATCCCCGACGGGGGCAGCGGTCTGGTTGTGTCCTCAGGCGGCTCTATCGAACCAGTGCTCGTTGCTGCGCTGCCCTCGGCTCGACACGGGGACTGGGGAGGACCCCTGCATCAGTTGGAGGGAGCCGCCCTCACCTGGGACGGTTCCGAGTTCGTCGGGATACGGCTGCTGCGCGTGGACCGCAGTCAGGACTGACGCCCGCTCGCGGCGCTGATCAGTCATGCCGGGACGAGGACGCGTACCGGGTTGCGCGTGCCGGGTTCAAGGCGGGCTCGCCCTCCATGCGGACACGGGAGACCGTGAGCGTCAGGCATGACGCTGGTGTCGGCCACGTACAGGCCCGGCATGCACCTTCTCGGGGTCACGGGTGCTCGCTCATGCCGCGGAGGGGACTCTGGCCGTCCGTTTAGGATCCTTCGTACGTCGAGAGGCAGCCAGAAGTTGGGTTCTGGGCGGGCCAACGGCTGAGCGGGGCAAGTCGACAAAGGGCACTACCCGGGTGTCGTGCGCCACTTCTTGAGCCATCCGGTGACCCAACCCGTAACCCTGCTCGGAGCGCCAGGAACCTCCAACGTCTGCGCTCTGGCGATCAGGAGGTCGGGGTCTATGAGTTCGGCATGGAGAAGGGCGTCGGCGAACTCCATGTCCTTCATCCGACCCGCGACCAGTTTCGCCACGACCAGGTCGTGAGGCTCGAGACAGTGCCCCGAAGCGCCGTCGGTGGCGGCCGAGGTCAGAACGACTATTCGGTCCTGCCAACCGGATGGGAGCGTGGCCACCTCGACGTCCACACCTTGGGCGTAGTACCCGAATGTCTGGTGGAAGTGCGAGTCCTCGCCCAAGTGCATGTCGACGGTGTCTGACTTGGTGTTGTCGTAGTCGTCGAAGAACGTCACGTCCACTTCAATCGAGGCATGCGCCTTCTCCGGCAGGTCGTCCTCGGTGAAGGTTCCCAGGATTGATTGGGAGCCCAGGATGAGCACATCCGAGTCGCCGGCAATACGTGACGCGGCTCGGAGGATGTGCTCAAGCTCTTCGCGTTTCACTCCGCGGCGTCCGCACCGTTTGAGTTCGGGCGGTTGGCGCGCTCGTTGTCCTTGAATGCTTCCAGAACTCGCATCCGCTCGGTGTCTGACAGGACGCCGGCGAAGGGGCTGTTCTGCCGCATCTCCCTTGAGTAGGGCGTCGGCGCGGTCAGTACCTCCAGGATCCGCTCTGGAGGACCGTCAAGCAGGTGGCGCCACTCGCTTAGCCAGTGCCTGGCCTGGCCTCGGGGGTGAGTCGCCTCCAGCACGAGGAGGTTCGCTCGCGCGAGATCAAGAACGGCGCCCGGGTCGACGACCAGCCGGCCGGCCACCGCGGTGTTCAACCACAACGAGCGGCGCTGGTCGCGGCTCATCCGCTGGCTCCGGTTACGGAACGCCTCGAGGTCGCGGCGCCGGATCCGGCGGTGCCTTCCGACGGTGGTGAACGGCAGCTCGCCGCTGTCGCACAAGTTGACGACATGCTGACGCGAGCTCGAGAGCAACTTGGCCGCTTCCCCCGTGGTTAGCAGTTCCTCGCTCTCGGCATCCCTCGCCTGGTCGACTGTCGCGGTCCTCATGCACCAAGGTTACTACAAACCCAACAAACACAAAACTGAGCGCAAGATTTGTGTTTTTGGTGTTTAGAGCCGCTCTTGGTCGGAATGACGAGCAAACCGGTCCTTACGTGGGGGCAGCAACGGAGGGCTGGGTAGGTGTCTCCGAGCCGGGCGCGATCAAACGGTCCGTCCCTTCGCTGCAATCGAGGTGAGCAAGGCGACCCGCGTGTCACGGCGCGTGGTTGCCCCACAGGTCGCAACGAGCACCAGCACCAGCACGAACATGAACACCAGCAGCATGAGCACGAGGTGGACGAAGCAAAGAAGTAGACGAAGTGCCGACGCACGCTCATGCCGCTGATGGTGCGGGGCGTGGCGTCGAGGTCGGCTAGCCGATCAGCCTCGCGGCGAGATTAGGACCAGAGCGCGGAGTAGGGCAGGGCCCAGAGCCGGTCACCGAACGGCAGCGGCTGCTTGCCCGTGTAGAGCACCACACCCATCGCGAACCGCGCCTTCAGCTTGTCACGGAGAAACGCAAGTCCCTTGAAATCGCTCTTTGAGACCGAGCCAGCCGCCTTCATCTCCACGCCGGCCACGCGTCGGCCATCGCTCTCCACGACGATGTCGACCTCGAGCCCGTCCCGGTCGCGAAAGTGGAACAACCGAGCCGGAGTCTCGGCCCAGACCAGCTGGCGACGCAGCTCGCCGGCCACGAACGACTCGAGCAGGCCACCGGCGGCGTCGCTCATTGAGCCGGGCGCCATCGCAGTCGGAGTCACGTGGTTCAGCCGGGCGGCGAGGCCGGTATCGAGCAGGGCCACCTTCGGTCTGCCTGTGACGCGCTTGGTCAGATTCTCGCCCCAGGCGGGCAGCGTGTGGATGAGGTACAGGGTCTCCAACAGGTTCAGGTAGCCGGTGAGGCTGGTCTCGGGAATGCGGGCGTCGCCCGCGACCCGGGCCTTGACCAGCTCGCCGGAGGTGTTGGCCGCGAGCAGTCTGAGCAGGTCCGGGAGCCGGTCCAGGTGTGCAAGGCGGCTCAAGTCCTGGACGTCATGCGTCATGATGCGCTTCACGTAGTTGTCGAACCAGGCGTTGCGCCGCCGACCGGTGCGGGTCAGCGGCTCAGGGTAACTGCCGGCGCAGACCGCCTGGAGGTACTCCTCGCGGGACAGGGTGCCCGCTCGGCCTCGCAGCGCCTTCTCGTCACCGGCGAGGAGGCGGTCGACGAAGTCCTCCCGGTGTCCGGCGAGCTCGCCCTGGCTCAGGCCGTAGAGCACGACCGTCTCCGCGCGGCCGGCCAGGCTCTCCTCGGTGCCGGGGAGTTGTAACAGGTCTGCGGATCCGGTGACCAGGAACCGGCCGGGCCGCCGGTCCTCCTCCACGGCGTCCTTCATCGCCCGGACCAACTCCGGCACCCGCTGGACCTCGTCGATGACCAGCAGACCGTCTGACTGGCGTACGAACGCGTCCGGGTCGGCACGGGCGGCGTTGTAAGCGGCCGTCGCGTCCAGGCTCAGCACGGTCGCGTCCCGGTCGGCGACCACTTCTCGCACCAACGTGCTCTTGCCGACCTGCCTGGCGCCCTGGACGACCGTGATGGGGGTGTCCGTGAGGGTGTCTTCGACCAGGTCCTGTGCGTACCGCGCGCGCAGATCCGTCAGAGTTCTCTCCGGCATGACCGACACGATACCCCGCTTCACCTGCACTTACGCTATCTCAGTCGCGGATTCGCGCTAGTAGAGTCGCGGATTCGCGAAATCTTTCTCGCGGATCTGCGGATGCTGACTCGCGGGTTCGCGAGAGACGGCCGAGGCCGAAGAACAGGATCATCGGCATGGGCACGAGCACGAGCATGATCACGAGCACGAGCATGATCACGATGAACAAGACAACAAGCACAAGGAGGTCGGAGGCGTCCGGTCATGCCGCAGTTGGCGCGATCGTCAGCGGCCATAGTGGTACCGGCAGGCCGCCATGCGAACCTCTGCGTCAGTGACCTTGTAGACGAGCCTGTGTTCGTCGGTGATCCTCCGAGACCAATAGCCCGCGAAATCGTGCTTGAGCGGTTCGGGCTTGCCGATCCCGTCGTTGCCGTTGCGCTGGACGTCCTGGATCAGCACGTTGATGCGCTTGAGCACCTTGCGGTCCTGGGCCTGCCACCACAGGTAGTCCTCCCATGCATTGGCGTCCCACACCAGCAGCATGGTCAGTCGGCGTCGACCAGATCGTGCTGCTCACCTTGGCCTGCCTCGAGGCGCTCCATCGCGTCGAGCAGGCGACGGGCGTTGGCGGGCGACCGCATGAGATATGCCGTCTCACGAAGGGACTCGAAGTCAGCCAGTGACATGAGGACGACCGGCTCGTGGCCGGCGCGGGTGATCACGACCTCTTCGCGGTCGTTGACCACGCTGTCGAGGACCTCGGCGTAGTGTGCTCGCGACTCGGTGTAGCTCATGGTCTTCATGGCTCCTCCTGTACAGGAAACCGTACAGGGTGGATACGGCGCACACAAGTGCCCTCATCGGCCGCGATGCGCGCGAGCGTGCCGATGAACGTGGGTATGCGCGACGATGGCCGATATGGACGGCCAGCAGCGAGCGCGGGCCGAGGATCAACTGCGGCTTGTCGAGTTGCTGGCAAGCGCGATGGACAGGCGTGACGAAGTGTTTGGGATCGTCTTCTCCTCGGAGGACTCGGACGAGGCCCGAGAGCGGATCCGCGAGCTGCTCGGCGTGCAGGACCCGCACATCAGTCAAGTCGTGCTCGATTCACAGGTCTCACGGTGGACGCGCGACTTCCGCAGGCGGCTTGACGACGAAGCCAAAGAACTCCGTCGCCTGCTGAACGATTGGCATCCGGTACGCCACGCGTCCGCTATGCCGCAATGCGCGCTCCTGGCGATGCGCGCGGCATGGTGGAAGTCTCATGGACGGCGGCGGTGCCGGCTGAGGATCCGACGAGCGTTCCACCGCTGCTCTTGGGCCTCGCGGCGGTGCCCAGGTGCGAGCACCTGGCCGAAACCGACTCTCTCGGATCGCCTTCGCCCCTCGCGGCCCGGGAGCGCAATGCGTCACCCAGAGCCTCGATGCTAGCCGTGAACTCCGACTCGTTGTCGTACGCGGCGACGAACATCATGCGCCGCTCGTGACGCTCGCAGTCGTACCGGTAGTGGTAGACCACGTACCGCAAGGCGTCGTCATCGTCGGGGTCTACCTCGGGCACTCCGCAAGAGTGCACCATCGGCTGGTGCCGATTCCGAGCTCGTCGGGCGTGGTCAAGCAGATGTTCGGCGGCTGAGGTCTCGCGCGACCTCGTCCGGCGACGGCATCGCGGCGATCTCGGCGGCGCCGTACCCCGCCGATTCACCGAACGAGGGCTCCTCGAGCAGACGAGCGACCGCCGCCGCGACCGCGTCCGGGGTCGCCTCGCCGCCCACCAGCGACAGACCAGCGCCCGCCGCGGCGCATGCCCGCGCGTTGCGGAACTGGTCGGTGGCCGCCTTGGGCAGGCACACCTGCGGCACGCCGGCGGCGAGGGTCTTGAGCATCACACCCGCCCCGGCCTGGGAGACCACGGCGCGACAGCGGGGCAGGAGCAGGGAGTACGGCACGTAGTCGGCGACGATCACGCCCGGGACGTCGGCGTCGAGCCGGCCCGAGACGATCACCACGGCACCGAGAGCAGCGATGGCCTCGGCCGCCCGGCGCAGGTCCTCGGGATGAGCGTAGACCGTGCCGAAGGTGACATGCACGATCGGGCGGTCACCGGCGCCTTCCACCGCCCGCGCGACGGCATCGGGCAGCGCGTCGCCGGGCAGTCGCTCGAGGGTCGCCGACCGCAGCGGGAGCGCCCCGGCGGGTGGGGGGATGTCGGCGGGACGCAGCGACGGCGGGCACAGATCCACCGACGTCATGGGCATGGGGGCGGAGGCGAGCGCGCACGCCTCCTCGACGAGCGCCGGCCGGATCCCCAGCCCGATCCCGTGGCGAACCGCACCTAACCCGAGCAGGGCGGCGACCGCTGGCGCGGCGTACTCAGCGGCCTCGTGGACGACGAGGTCCGGCTCGAACCCGCGCGCGATCTGCAGGAGCTCCGGGTACGCCGCGGACGCGGCCACCGCACCGAAGAGCCGCGGGTACATGTGAACGGCGGCCCCCTCAACGGGAAGATCGGCGGACTCGGGCCAGCGCCGGGAGTACTCGCCTCCGCACCACGCCACGTCCTGCCCGGACCGCCGCACCTCGAAGCCAGCCGCGGCGACCCGGTCCACGGCATCGGACGGCACCGCCCAGAGCACCTGGTGGTCCTGGTCCCGAAACGCGCCGGCCAGCGGAAGCATCGGCTGGACGTGCCCCTCGCCTCCCGTGGCGGAGAACAGGACGCGCATGCGACGGGATGCTCGCACAGCCGTGCAGTTGGATGGTCGGGTGAGCCCCCTGGTCGAGCCGCAGCACTCGGTGCTCCTCGTGGTCGGCCGCGAGCAGTTCACCCCACCGAGCACCTTCGGAGGCGAGGCCTGCACGGCAACCCGCGACTGCGTGGCGGTAGGCGTCCGGTCGGTCGACGACGGCCCGACGGACGTCACCATCACCCCCGAGACCGGCCGCGACGACCTGGTGAACCTCGGCGAGTTCCAGGTCGAGACCGAGGGCCTGCTGTCGGTGCGCAGTGTCTACAACAAGGAGTACGACGCGATGGGCGTCCCGCCCGGTCTCGCTCTGGTGACGATCTGGGGCAACACCGATACCGAGCCTTCCGAGGTGCTCGTGCACGTCGCCGTCGCCGAGGACACCTGGCTGGACAGCCCGTGAGCCCCCGAGCCCTCCTACGATGAGGGCCGTGCCCACCACGCCCGCGACCGACGGCCGTCGTACGGCGGCGGCGGCCCGCCGCCGGCTGCGTGAGGCCGAGATCGTCGCCGCGACGCGGCGGCTGTTCGACGAGAACGGTGTCCGCGAGGCGAACATCGACGAGATCGCCCGCGCGGTCGGCGTCAACCGGGCGATCGTCTACCGGCACTTCACCGGCAAGGAGGACCTCTTCGCGCTGACCATGGTCGGCTATCTCGAGGAGCTCGCCGCACGACTCGCCGAGGCCGCGGGCCGGGCCCGCACGCCGGAGAAGCGGCTGACCGCCGTCGTGACGGCGTTCGCGGACTACGCGCTCGCGCATCCCGCGTTCGTGGACTGCGCCCAGGCGCTGATGCGCCGCCCGGGCAGCGAGCTGCTCGACGAGGTCTCCGAGCGGGCCCTGCTCAAGCTCGGCGGCGGGATGGCCGACTGCCTGCGCAGCCTCTCGGGCGTGATCGACGCCGGCGTCGCGGCGGGCGACTTCAAGGTCAAGGACGCGACGCTGCTGGCCAACACGCTGTACGCCAGCGGCCTCGGCGCCCTGATGCTCGCTCGCTCCGGCCTGGTCATCCGCGAGTCCTCACCGGGCGTCCCGGTCGTCGGCGAGATCAGCGCCGAGCAGGTGAAGGCGCACATGATCGCCACCGCGCTCGCCGCCGCGCGGGGGCGCAGCTAGCGCTCCAGGATGGCCACCACGCCCTGGCCACCGGCGGCGCAGATGGAGATCAGCGCGCGACCTGAACCCTTCTGGGCGAGCAGCTTGGCCGCGACGTTGACGATCCGGCCGCCGGTCGCGGCGAACGGGTGACCCGCGGCCAGCGACGAGCCGTTGACGTTGAGCCGGGACCGGTCGATCGCGCCGAGCGGGTTGTCGAGGCCGAGCCGCTCCTTGCAGAAGACCGGGTCCTCCCAGGCCTTCAGTGTCGCCAGCACCTGTGAGGCGAACGCCTCGTGGATCTCGTAGTAGTCGAAGTCCTGGAGCGAGAGCCCCTCACGGGTCAGCATCCGGGAAACGGCGTACGCCGGGGCCATCAGCAGGCCCTCGCCGCCGTGCACGTAGTCGACGGCGGCCGTCTCGGACGCCACCAGGTACGCCAGCGGCTCCAGGTCGCGCTCGGCCGCCCACTCCTCCGACGCGAGGAGCACCGTCGAGGCGCCGTCGGTCAACGGCGTGGAGTTGCCGGCCGTCATCGTCGCGGCCTCGCCCCGCCCGAAGACCGGCTTGAGGGTCGAGAGCTTCTCGATCGAGGACTCCGGCCGAAGGTTCTGGTCCCGCTCCAGGCCGCGGAACGGTGTCACCTGGTCGTCGAGGAACCCCGCGTCGTACGCCGCCGCGAGGTGCTGGTGGGAAGCCACGGCGAGCGCGTCCTGCTCCTCGCGGCCGATCTTCCACTCCAGCGCGGTCAACGCGGCGTGCTCGCCCATGGAGAGCCGGGTGCGCGGCTCGCCGTTCTTGGGGATGTCGAGGCCGATGTCGCCGGGCCGGATCTGGGAGAGCGCGGTCAGGCGGGCGCGCATGTCGCGGGCGCTGTTGACCCTGACCAGCTTCTTGCGCAGTGCGTCACTGATGGCGACGGGCGCGTCGGACGTGGTGTCGGTGCCGCCCGCGACGCCGACGTCGATCTGACCGAGGGCGATCTTGTTGGCCACCTGGATGGTGGCCTGGAGACCCGTGCCGCACGCCTGCTGGATGTCGGTGGCCGGCGTCTCCGGCGAGAGCCTGGACCCGAGGACGCACTCCCGCACCAGGTTGAAGTCGCGGGCATGCTTGAGCACCGCCCCGGCGACGACCTCGCCCAGACGCTCGCCCTCCAGCCCGAAGCGGACGGCCAGGCCGTCGATCGCCGCGGTGAGCATGTCCTGGTTGGACGCCTCGGCGTACACGCCGTTGGAGCGGGCGAACGGGATGCGGTTGCCTCCCAGGATGCACACGCGGACGGCGACACTGCGAGGAGGCTTGGCAGGCATGTGTCTATCGTGGTCGAGGCGGCCTCTCCCGCCAACCGCATGAGGGGCAGATCACGAAAGGTGGACTCGGAGTGTCACAGAGAGTTACAACTTCGACGTGACCGACCGCTACCAGGACTTCGTCCAGTCCCCCCTCGGGCGGTTCCTCGCCAAGAACCTCGGCCTGCCGGCCCCCGTGCCACTCGCGCGGTACGCCGCCGGCGACCCGCTCGTCACCGGCCTGGTGCTCACGGGAGGGACAGGCCGTCTTGCCGAGTCCCTGCCGGGGCTCCTCGACGTGCTGGACGTGACCCACTCACAGGTGGCGGACCCCGACGCGAGGTACCGCGGCCTCGTCCTCGACGCGACCGGCATCACCGACTCCTCGGACCTCGGGCTGCTCCGCGACTTCTTCGGACCCCTGATGCGCAGCCTCGAGCCGTGCGCCCGCCTGGTGGTCCTCGGCACGTCGCCCGAGACCGTCGATGGGTCTGAACGCGTCGCCCAGCGGGCGCTGGAGGGCTTCACCCGCTCGCTCGGCAAGGAGGTCGGCCGTGGCGGGACGGCGCAGCTGGTCTACGTCGCCGAGGGCGCGGAGGGCGGCATGTCGAGCACGCTGGCATTCCTCCTGTCGCCGAAGTCGGCGTACGTCTCGGGTCAGGTCGTCCGGATCGGCACCACCCATGGGCACACCGAAGCGGGAGAGGTGACCGACTGGCTGCGGCCGCTGGACGGCAAGGTCGCGCTGGTGACCGGCGCGAGCCGTGGCATCGGCGAGCAGATCGCCCGCGTGCTGCACCGGGACGGCGCGAGGGTCATCGGCGTCGACGTACCCCAGGCCGCCGACTCGCTGGTCAAGCTCACCAACGAGCTCGAGGGCGACTACCTCGCCCTCGACATCACCGCGCACGATGCTCCTCAACGAATTGCCCACCAGGTCCTCCATGGGGATCTCGGTCACGGCGGCATCGACATCGTGGTCCACAACGCCGGCATCACCCGCGACAAGAAGCTCGCGAACATGGCCGAGGACCGCTGGGACTCCGTCATCGGCGTCAACCTGACCGCCCCCGAACGGATCAGCCGCGAGCTGCTCGACCAGAAGGCGATCCGCGCCAACGGCCGGATCGTCGGCGTGGCCTCGATCGCCGGCATCGCGGGCAACCTGGGCCAGACCAACTACGCCGCGTCGAAGGCCGGCGTCATCGGCCTGGTCGACTCCCTGAAGGACGATCTGCCCGACGGCATCACCGTGAACGCCGTCGCGCCCGGCTTCATCGAGACCCAGATGACGGCGGCCGTGCCGTTCGCAACCCGCGAGGTCGGCAGGCGTCTGAACTCCATGAGCCAGGGCGGCCTCCCGGTCGACGTGGCCGAGACGATCGCCTGGTTCGCCAGCCCCGGCTCGACCGCCGTGAACGGCAACGTCGTGCGGGTCTGCGGCCAGATGATGCTGGGGGCCTGAGATGACCGCCAACCTCTCGGACGGCGTCGGGATCGGCCTGCTCCTCCGTGCCGCCCTGCCCGCGGTCCCGGGGATCAACCTCCTCCCCGGCATCAGGAAGGACGGCTCGGACGACCTCGGCGACCTCTCCTTCTCGACGCGCCCGATCGAGGTCCGGCGCGAACACGTGCGCGCGTACGCCACGGTGTGCGGCTTCCCGGACAAGGACACCGTGCCGCTGACCTACCCGCACGTCCTCGGGTTCCCGTTGCACCTGCGGGTGATGACCGACCCGGGCTTCCCCTTCGCCGCCATCGGCGCCGTGCACCTGACGAACTCCATCACCACGCATCGCCCGATCTCCGTCGGCGAGACCCTCGAGGTCACCGTCCACCCCGAGAACCTGCAGCCGCACGCCAAGGGCCGCACTGTCGACTTCGTCACCGAGGTGACCAGCGCCGGCGAGCTCGTGTGGGAGGGCCGATCGACCTACCTGCGGCGCGGGACAGGCTCCGCGGACGCCCCAACAGGCCCCGTCTTCGACGAGGTCGAGCCGTCGGCCGTCACCTGGCCACTGCCCGGCGACCTGGGCAGGCGGTACGCCGCGGTGTCCGGCGACCGCAACCCGATCCATCTGTACCCGCTCACGGCCAAGGCCCTCGGCTTCAAGAGGCAGATCGCGCACGGCATGTGGACCAAGGCGCGTTGCGTCGCGGCCCTGGAGAACCGGTTGCCCGACGCCGTCACCGTCGACGTGGCGTTCAAGAAGCCGGTGTTCCTGCCGGGCGAGGTCGGGTTCGGCTCCAAGCAGACGGACACCGGCTACGCGTTCACGCTCAGCGACCCGCGCTCCGGGGCGCCCCACCTCCAGGGACGCACGACGGGCAACGAGGCGCGCAGCGCTCGGGTTGCCCCAGGTACCTAGGGGCTGCGGGGCGTCCCGTAGGTGCGGGACACGGACTTGGTCATCGGGGAGATCGGCGAGGGGGCGATGCGCTGGAAGAACTGCGCGGAGCCCGGGCGCCACACGCCCAGGTCGGTCCGGCCGTTGCCGTCCCAGTCGCCGACCACGGGCAGGTCCCCGGGCAGCCCGTAGGTGACCCGCGTCAGCCACACGAGGCCGTTGGCGTCCTGGATCCGCAGGGTGAACCGGGCCTTGGTGATGTCGTAGACGCCCAGGTCCGTGGTGCCGTCGCCGTTCCAGTCGCCGGCGACGGGGATGTCACTCGCCTTGCCCAGCCGGACCGGGTAGGTGTGGCCGTCCGCCTTGCGCAGCCGGAAGACGTTGCTGTCGGCCTTGCGCACGCCGAGATCCCAGGCGCGGTCGCCGTTCCAGTCCCCCGTGATCGGGATGTCGCTGCGGTTGCCGAGCTTGATGCCGAGGGTCCCGCTGGGGAGCTGGAGGTAGAAGGTGCGGTCGGTGGCACGACGGACGCCGGCGTTGGAGAAGCCGTCGCCGTCCCAGTCGCCCACGAGAGGGGTGTCGGTCCCGAGCCCGAAGGTGATGTACATCGGGCCGGCGGGCTGGTTGACCTGGAACGTGGCGTTCGACCGGTTGAAGACTGCCAGCTCGGAGATGCCGTCCCCGGAGAAGTTGCCGGCCAGTGGTACGTCGGGGCAGTTCTGCGAAGCCGGCGTGCTGCCGAAGGCGAACTGCGCGCCGTGGAAGTACGGCGCCAGGTCCCGGCCGTTGAGCCGCTCCTCGAAGTGCAGGTGCGGACCGGACGCGTTGCCGGTGGCACCGACGGTGCCCAGCATCGCGCCCTGGTCGACCATCTGACCCATGCCGACCATGACCGTCGAGAGGTGGCCGTAGAGGCTCGACTCGCCGTTGCCGTGGTCGATCACGACGTACCGCCCGTAGCCGCGCTTCCCGTCCGGCACGGCGGTCGTGACGATGCCCGCCGCCGCCGCGACGACCGGGTCGCCGAGGTCGTCGGTCCGGTTCCAGTCGATCGCGTAGCGGCTCGGGCTGTGCGCCGCCCGCGTCGTACCGGTCCACGTCTCGCTGCACGGGAACGGCATCTCGTACGACGTCAGCGGCGCCGCGCCGGCCGGTGACGCGGTGGCGATGATCGCGCCCACCGCCAGACAGACCACGGGGAGAGCCGTCGCGGGGAGCAGGCGGGGAAGTCTCATGTGACGCACCTAGGGGCCGGTACCGGGGGAACGGATGCCGGTCGGAAGCGGTCCTGACCACGTCACTCAGGCCACACGCGTCACACCAGCGCTCAACCGTAACCAGGTATCGGCGTGTCTGTCACGAAACTACAACGCTGTAGTGCTATTGGAGCGGTTTTCGCAGAATCCGCCGCTCAGCGCTCGCGCATCCGGATCAGCCCCTCCTGGGCCACCGTGGCGACCAGGGTGCCGTCCTGGGTGAACACCCTGGCGAGCGAGAGCCCGCGGGCCCCGGAGGCCGACGGGGACCACTGGTCGTAGAGCCACCACTCGTCGGCGCGGAAGGGGCGGTGGAACCAGACGGCGTGGTCCAGGGACGCCGGCTGGAGCCCCGGGGTGGCGATGGTGACGCCGTGCGGCACGAGCGTGGCGCCGAGGAGGGTCATGTCGCTGGCGTAGGTGAATGTGGCCAGGTGCTCGGCCGGGTCGTCGGACAGCCGGCCGTTCACGCGGATCCAGAGCTGGGCCCGCGCGGGGCGGGAGGGGTCGTCGGTCGGGTCGTACGCCCAGCCATTGGCCGAGTTGCCGAGGTAGCGGACCTCGAGGGCTGCCCACTCCTTGGCGAAGCTCTCCGACGACGCGCCGCGGTCGCGCGCGAGGTCCGCGAAGTCGATGCCCGCCTCCGGGCCGGCCACCTCCGGCATCACGTCCTGGTGCTCGAAGCCTTCCTCGGGGCGCTGGAAGCTGGCGGTCATGAAGAAGATCGGATGACCGTGCTGGCGCGCCACGACGCGCCGGGTCGAGAACGAGCGCCCGTCGCGCAGTCGCTCGACGTCGTAGATGATCGGCACCGCCGTGTCGCCCGGGCGCAGGAAGTAGGAGTGCAGCGAGTGCACGCGCAGCCCCTCCGGCCCGTCGTCGGCCGTGCGGATGCCGGCGATCAGCGCCTGCGCGGCGACCTGGCCGCCGAAGACGCGCTGACGCTCGGTGTCGGGCTGGCGGCCGCGGTACAGGTCGACGTCGAGAGCCTCGATGTCGAGGAGCGCGACGAGCTCGTCGGCGGAGGCGGGCATCAGTTCTCGTTCGGGTTGTCCGGCCAGCTCTCCGGCCGGTCAAGGCCGGCCAGGAACTGCTCGAACTGCTGGCCGATCTCCTCGCCGGTCGGCAGCGGCTGGTCGCCGGCCAGCAGGCTGCTGCCGCTCTCCTCGGCGCGGGTGAACGCGTCGTACTGCTGTTCGAGCGCGGTCACCACCTCGTTGACCTCCTCGTTCGCGGCGAGGTACCGGGTGATCTCGGCCTCCCGCTCGTCGGCCTCCTCGCGCAGGAGGGAGAGGTCGATGGTCAGGCGACCGGCCTTCTCGACGTGCTCGAGGAGCGCGGCGGAGGCGCGGGGGTACTCCAGCTGGGCGAGGTAGTGCGGGATGTGCGCCACGAACCCGAGGGCGTCGTGGCCCCACTCCCCCAGCCGCACCTCGAGCAGCGCCTGCGCGCTCGACGGGATCCGCAGCTCGCCGCGCCACCGGCTGTCTCCGGACAGGAGCTCGACGTTGTTGGCGTGCTGGGTGATCGCGATCGGGCGGGTGTGCGGCACCGCCATCGGCACCGCGCCCATGCCGACGACGCGCGTCACGCCGAACCGCTCGACCACCTCGCGGACCGCCACCGCGAACGCCTCCCAGCGGACGTCAGGCTCGGGACCGTGCAGCAGGAGGTACGGCGTGCCGCCGGTGTCGCGCAGCAGGCGGGTCACGAGCCGGGGTGCGTCGTAGGACTCGTAGTGGTCGCGGACGAACGACATCGCGGGGCGCCGGGCGCGGTAGTCGTGGAGCTCGTCGACGTCGAACGTCGCCACGACGGGCCCGTCCGACAGGTCGATGAGGTGCCTGGCCGCGCGGGCAGCAGCGTTGCCTGCGTCCAGGAAGCCGTCGAGCACGAGGACGAGGGTCAGCGATGCCAGGTCGGAGTCGTCGAGCTCAGGGACCTCGTCGACGATGTGGACCAGCCGCTGCGCCATGCCGCCAGCCTAGTGACCGGCCAGCACCTCCAGGCGCCGCACGGCCTCGGTGACCGACGGGAGCGCGTCGATCTCGGCCTTGACCGCCAGGGCGCGCTGGCGCGCGGCGAGGTCGGTGAGCATGGCGGTGACCGCCTCGGCCACCTCGGCCTGCGTCACCGCAGCGGAGTCCAGGGCGGTGGCGACTCCCAGGTCGGCGGCCCGCTGGGCGTTGTGGGGCTGATCGGCGCCGAGCGGGGTGAGCACGGACGGGAGTCCGTGTGCGAGGGCGCCCATCAGGCTGCCCGAGCCGCCGTGCGAGACGACCAGGGCACACTGCGTCAGCACCTCGGCCTGCGGGACGAACCGCTCGACCCGGACCTGCGCGGGCTGCGGTCCGAAGTCGCCCGGGTCGATGTCCCGGCCGACGGTGAGGAGGACCTCGGCGGGTACGTCGGCCAGGCCGGCGAGCAGCCGCTCGAGAAGGTCGCCCGAGGAGGGACCGAAGATGGTCCCGAGAGTGACGTACACGAGGGAACCGCGCGCCTCCGGGGCCACCGGTTCGGGCCGGTAGGACAGCGTGGTCGCGGGCAGCGGAGCCACGGGGTCGCGGAACGACGGCGGGAACGGTGACAGCACCAGGTCCCTCGTCAGCGTCGCGAGGCCGGGGTCTGGCGGCAGACCGACCTCGCTGCGCAGCGCCTCCAGCCGCGGGGTCACCAGGTCCGGTCGGGGCAAGGTCCCGGCGGCCAGGATCAGCGCCGTCGCGCACGGCACGCCGGCCAGCTCGGCGGCCATCGCCGTGCCGAAGTCGGTCTCGTCGCGGATCACGACGTCGGGCCGCCAGGTACGCAGGTGCTCGCCGACCGCCACCACGTGCCGGCGCGAGCCCTTGTCGGCGAAGTTCTCCGCGAACTCGATCTCGCTGTCGATCTTCAGCACCGGCGCCAACGGCGTCAGGACGCGGCCGGTCGACGCGGAGGGCGGACGCGCCGCGCTGGTGGGCAGTGCCGCGAAGCCGGCGGCCTCGACACGGGCCATCTGTCCGCCGGACCCGGCGATCGCGACCTCGTGTCCCGCCGCGGCCGCCGCACGGGCGAGCGGCAGCAACGGGTCGAGGTGGCCGGCGCCGCCGACGAACGTGAGCAGGACGCGCACCTGGTCAGCCCCTCCGCAGAGCGAAGCCGTGGGGGACGGCGATGCCGGTCATCGACGAGTCCACTGGTGGAGGTTCGATGGGGCCGCTACCGCGAGTAGTCCGGGGCCGGCTCGCCCTGGCCGCGGCCGACGCGGCTGTGCTTGTAGCCGTAGACGAAGTAGATGACGAACCCGAGCGCCATCCAGACCAGGAACCGCAGCCACGTCTCCGCCGTCAGGTTGATCATCAGGAACAGGCAGATCGCCGCCGACAGCCACGGCACCCACGGCGAGCCCGGAACGCGGAACGAGCGCTTGAGGTCGCCGCGGCGCTTGCGCAGGATGGGGATCGCGATCGAGACGAGGAAGAACGCGGTCAGCGTGCCGATGTTGACCATCTCCTCCAGCCGGCCGACCGGGGTCAGCGAGGCGACGAACGCGACGATGACGCCGATGGCGATCGAGAGCCGGACCGGCGTGCCGGTCCTGCGGGACACGTGGCCGACGGACAGCGGCAGCAGGTTGTCGCGGCTCATCGCGAACGTCACGCGGACCGCGCCGATCATCAGCGTCATCACCACGGTCGTCAGGCCCGCGACGGCCCCGGCCGAGATCAGGGTGGCGAAGCCGTCCTTGCCCTGGTCGATGAACGCCTGCGCGAGAGCGGCGTCCGGGTTGATGTCGTCGTACTTGACCATGCCCGTGATCACCAGAGCCACGGCGACGTACAGGATCGTGCAGATGATCAGCGACCCGAGGATGCCGCGGGGCAGGTCCTTCTGCGGGTGCGCGGCCTCCTCGGCGGTGGTCGCGACCACGTCGAAGCCGATGTAGGCGAAGAACACCAGCGAGGCGGCGAAGATGACGCCGCCGACGCCGTACGCCGCCGGCGACCCGGTGACCAGCTGGAGCAGCGGGGTGTGCAGCCACTCGCCGCCGCCCTCGACCGGCTCGGACGGCGGGATGAAGGGGTGGTAGTTGTCGGCCTTGATGTAGCCGATGCCCGCCACGATCACGAACAGGACGATGAAGAGCTTGATCGCGACCAGCACCAGGTTGACCCGGAGCGACTCCTTGATGCCGTAGGCCACCAGCGCCGTGAGCACGAGTACGAGCAGGAACGCCGCCAGGTTGAAGTCGTCGCCGTACCCGAGCCCGGACGGCCACCCGACGCCGATCTCGTCGAGGAAGGTCTCGAAGTACGACGCCCAGCCCTGCGCCACCACGGACGCGCCGAGCATCATCTCGAGCAGCAGGTCCCAGCCGATGATCCAGGCGACCAGCTCGCCGAGGGTGGCGTAGGAGAACGTGTAAGCCGACCCGGACACCGGCACCGTGGAAGCGAACTCCGCGTAGCACAGTGCGGCGAGGCCGCAGCAGACCGCGGCGAGCACGAACGAGAGTGCGACACCCGGGCCGGCGTTGGCCTGCGCGACCCGGCCGGTGAGGGTGAAGATGCCGGCTCCGATGATCACGCCCACGCCGAACACCGTCAGGTCCAGGGCGGTGAGGCGGCGCTTGAGCTGGAACTCCGGGTCCTCGGTGTCCTTGAGGGACTGCTCGACGCTCTTGGTGCGGAGGAGGTCCATCACAGGATGCTAATGGGACCGGGGACCGTGCTGTCCAGCGTCGTCTCGCGTGGTTGGCTAGGCGGCGTGACGGACCTGGGGGCGTGGGATCCGATCGACATCGAGGAGCTCTCGGAGCTCTTCGCGGAGGTCTCGGAACCGTGGTGGCTGGCCGGCGGGTTCGCCGTGGAGCTCGCGGTGGGCACGCCGTTCCGCTCCCACGGCGACGTGGACGTGCTGGTCCTGCGGACCGGCCTGCCGGCCCTCCAGGAGCACCTCGCCGGATGGGACCTGCTCGCCGCCGACCCGCCGGGGACCTTGCGTCCGTGGCCGCCCGGCGAGGTGCTGCCGGACGAGGTCCATGACATCTTCTGCCGACGTACGCCGGACTCGCCGTGGGCCTTCCAGTTCATGGTCGACGCCGTGGACGGCGACGACTGGGTGTTCAGGCGTGACCCGCGCGTCCGCCGGCCGGTCTCTTCGCTCGCCGGCGCGGCGTCCCGGCCCGGCCTGCCTGTGCTGACGCCGGAAGTCCAGCTTCTCTACAAGAGCGGCGTCGCCGGCGGCTCCGGCCCGCGTCCGAAGGACGAGGCAGACCTCGACGCGGCGCTACCGGTGCTGTCTGACTCCGAACGCGGGTGGTTGGCCGACGCCATTGGTCTGTGCTCGCCCGATCACGGTTGGTTGAGGAGGTTGCGCAAGCAACCGTCAGGAAACCACCGGCTCAGCTGACGCCCCACAGCGCCGCAACGTGGCGGCTGTCGGTGCCGCAGCAGCCGCCCACGATCCGCAGGTTCGGCAGGCGCTCGCGGAGTCGGTCGGTTCCGGCGCGCAGGTCCGCGCGGTCACCCTCGTCGAGCTCCGGAGCCTCGTCGAGCTCGGCGTGCGACATCCGGCTCGCGTTCGGGCGCAGCCCCTCGATCCGCGCCCACGGTCCGTCGGCCTCGAGGGCCGGGGCGACGTGGGTCGGGTGGGCGCAGTTGACGATGTAGTAGTCGGGCGGCGCCTCGGCGTCGACGCGGGCGATCGCGTCCTGGAGCTTGGTGCCGTCGGGCAAGCGTCCGTCGGTCTCCACCGTGAAGCCGACCGCGGCCGGCAAGCCCACCTCGCGGACGGCTCGCACGAAGCCGATCGCCTCGCCGGCCCCGGTGAGGGTGAGCACCGTGACCAGGTCGGCCCCCGCCGCGGCGGCCGAGCGGGCCTGCGCCGCGTGGTACTCCGCAGCCTCGTCGGGGTCGGCGTCCTCTCCCGCGACGTACCCGTCCCCGCGCGGTCCGTGCATCCCGCCGACCTTGACGTCGGTGAGGCCGAGCTCGCTCTGGTACTTCGCCCGCAGCCCCTGCAGCATCTCGATCGCGGCCCGGTTCACCCGGTCGAGCGCGGCGGCGTCGTACCCGACCTTCGCCGCCCAGTCCGGGTTCGCCCGCCAGGTCGGCGCCTCGAGCAGCAGCCCGGCTCCCGCACGGGCCGCCACCGCGGCGTACCCGTCGTAGTACTGCGTGAGCAGCTCGCGCCCGCGCTCGTCCTCGACCAGCGGGAAGGACGCGAACTCCGGCAGGTCCAGGCCGTGGTGGAAGATCAGGTCGGTCTCGAGGCCGCCGTCGGTGACGTACTGCTTCATGAGCGCTCCCGCGTGCAGGTGTCCCGAGCAGGATTGCTCCCTTGTGTAGCAGGTGCGGAGGCGGAGGTGCCAGCCTCTCGGCGCGGTCGGCTCACGTCCGCCTGGTGAAGGTGGTCGAGCCGTTGGCGTGGTGGTAGGTGACCCAGCCCGGGTCGTGGGCGCGGTGATGGTGGAACGGAGAGAGCAGGGTGCCGTCCTCGAGGCGGGTCTTCCCGCCCTTGGAACACGGGACCTTGTGGTGCGCTTCGGTCCAGGCCGCCGGCGATTGAACAATCCACTGCCGTGCATTCGGGAAAGAGCAGGTTGAGGGCGAGCCGGTCGTCGCGAATGAGGCCGCCGCGTGGATCGCTGACGTCGAAGACGAAGGGCGCCCATGAGCACGATCCTTGACGCGACGACAACGACATGTTAGAAACCATCTAGTTATCTAACCGTTTGGTTTGCAAAGGAGACCGACATGACCACCACCACCACCCTGAACCCCGGCGAGGTGCGCCTCGAGATGGTGAACATCCCCGTCACCGACGTCGACCGGGCGCGCGACTTCTACGTGGAGCAGTGCGGCTGGACGCTGATCACCGACCACGTCCAGATGGACGACATGCGGATCGTGCAGATCGTGCCGCCCGGCTCGCACTGCGGGATCCTGCTCGGCAAGAACGTTCCTGGCATCACCGACATGGCCGCCGGGTCGCAGAAGGGCATCCACCTGGTGGTGCCGGACGTGGCCGCGGCTCGCGAGAAGCTGGACGGCAACGGCGTCAAGACGGGCGAGATCCAGGACATGGGCGGCGTGCTCTACTGCGGCTTCGAGGACCCGGACGGCAACATGTGGCTCCTGCAGCAGTGGCCGCACGGAGGGACCCACGACTACTCATGACCTCGATCGCGATGGATGCGCCCGCCCGGGACCCGCTCAGCCAGGTCTTCGCGGCCCTGGCCGACCCGACGAGGCGGGCGATCCTGGCCCGGCTGAAGGGCGGGCCGGCGACGGTGGGCGAGCTCGGCGAGCCCTTCGAGATGACCGGACCGGCCGTCTCCAAGCACCTACGCGTGCTCGAACGGGCCGGGCTGGTCAGCCGCTCGCGCGTCGCCACCTCGCGCCCGGCCACCCTCGAAGCGGCGCCCTTGGAGCAGGTGGTCGCGTGGGCGGAGGAGTTCCGGCAGTTCTGGGACGAGCGGTTCGACCGCCTCGACGACTACCTCGCCACCATGACCGACGACGAGAAGGGCGAGGACGCATGAAGCTGCCCTGGCCGGCCACCTTCACGGTCGCCGCGCCCGATGACACCTCGATCCTCGTACGCCGAGTGTTCGGCGCCCGGCCGGCGCGCGTGTGGCGCGCCATGACCGAACCCGCGCACATGCAGCGCTGGCTGGGCTCCCCCGACTTCCCGTTGACGACGTGCGACATGGACGTGCGCGTGGGCGGCACCTACCGCTGGGTCTTCGGCGACGGCGAACGCTCGATGGGCGTCTCCGGCAGCTTCGAGGACGTCGCCGCCCCCAACCGTCTGGTCTCGCTGGAGAAGTTCGACGACTTTCCGGGCCCCAGCACCAACACCCTGGTCCTCTCGGCCCTGGACGACGACCGGACCGCCATGTCCCTCGAGGTCAGGTACCCCGACCGCGAGACCCGCGACGGCTGGGTCGCGTCGGGGATGACCGAGGGCCTCGGCCTCGGGTACGACCGGTTGGACGAGGTGCTGACCGTCGACTAAGGAGTCACCGACTCCGAGGCCGGCTCGCCCTGCACGGCGGCCATGTCCTCGACGATGCCGCGCGCCAGGGCCTGCGGCGCGAGACCCACGCGCTCCAGGATGACGGCGCGCTTGGCGTGGCCGAGGAACTCCTGCGGGATGCCGTGCAGCCGGAACGGCGTGGTGACGCCGGCGTCGTTCAGGGCGGTCAGCAGGATCGAGCCGCAGCCGCCGACGCGACCGTTGTCCTCGAGGCTGACGACGAGCCGGTGCTCGCGGGCCAGGTCCACCAACGCCGGGTCGACCGGCTTGACCCAGCGCGGGTCGACGACGGTGACACCGATGCCCTGGGCGACCAACCGGTGGGCGACGTCGACGGCGGTGGTCGCCATCGCGCCGTGGGAGACGATCAGCACGTCCCGGGTGCCCTTGCGGACGAGTACGTCGCAGCCGCCGCGCTTGGCGACCGCCTCGATGTCTGCGGGCGGGGCGCCCTTCGGGAACCGCACCACGGTCGGGGCGTCGGAGACGTCGACGGCCTCGTCGAGCAGCTCGCGCAGCCGGGCCGGGTCGCGGGGCGCGGCGAGCCGGAGGCCGGGCACGACCTGCAGGATCGACATGTCCCACATGCCGTTGTGGCTGGCACCGTCGTCGCCGGTCACGCCTGCGCGGTCGAGCACGAACGTCACGCCGCACTTGTGCAGGGCGACGTCCATCAGGACCTGGTCGAAGGCCCGGTTGAGGAACGTCGCGTAGAGCGCCACGACCGGGTGCAGGCCGCCCATCGCCAGCCCGGCGGCCGAGGTCGCGGCGTGCTGCTCGGCGATGCCGACGTCGAAGGTGCGCTCGGGGAACCGGGCCTGGAAGTGGTGCAGCCCGACCGGGTGCATCATCGCGGCGGTGATCGCGACCACGTCGGGCCGCCGCTCCCCCAGGTGCACCATCTCGTCGGCGAACACGTCGGTCCAGATCCGCTCGCGCGGGTTCTCGACGCCGCTGTCCACGTCGAACGGGCCCGGCGAGTGGAACTGATCGGCCTCGTGCAGCTCGGCCGCGTCGTACCCGAACCCCTTGCGCGTGATCGCGTGCACGATGACCGGACCGTTGAAGCCCTTCGCCTGGGCCAGCACCCGCTCCATGGCCGCGCGGTCGTGGCCGTCGACCGGGCCGACGTACTTCAGGCCGAGGTCCTCGAAGAGACCCTGCGGGGCGAGCGCGTCCTTGAGGCCCTTCTTCATGGCGTGGAGGGCGTCGTACGCCGCGGGGCCGACGCCGGGGACCGCCTGCAGGCGCTTCTTGACCAGGTCGAGCATCGGCTCGTACCGCGGGTTGGTGCGCAGCCGGGTCAGGGCGGTGGCGAGGCCGCCGATCGTGGGGGTGTACGAGCGGCCGTTGTCGTTGACGACGATGACCAGCCGGCTCTGCGGCGAGACCGCGATGTTGTTCAGCGCCTCCCAGGCCATTCCGCCGGTCAGCGCGCCGTCGCCGATGACCGCGACGACGTGGCGGTCCTCTCCGCGGATGGCGTAGGCCTTGGCCAGCCCGTCGGCGTACGACAGGGAGGTCGAGGCGTGGGAGTTCTCGACGACGTCGTGCTCGGACTCGGCCTGGCTGGGATAGCCGCTGACGCCGCCCTCCTGGCGGAGCTTCGCGAAGCCCGCCATCCGGCCCGTCAGGAGCTTGTGCACGTACCCCTGGTGCCCGGTGTCGAAGACCACCCGGTCGCGGGGGCTGTCGAAGACCCGGTGGATGGCCAGGGTCAGCTCGACCACGCCGAGGTTCGGGCCGAGGTGGCCGCCGGTGCGCGAGCACGTCCGGACGAGGAAGTCGCGGATCTCGGCGGCCAGCCCGTCGAGCTCGGGTGCCGTCAGTCCCTGCAGGTCGCGGGGGGACGAGATCTGCTCCAGACGCACCCTGTCACTGTAACGATCACGGCCTCAGCACGAAGAACCGGAAGACGTCGTGCTCGATGGGCGCGACCTCGACGTGCGAGAAGCCGGCCCGCTCGGCGTACGTCCGCATCGTCGCCGGCCTGAACAGCGCACCGGTCGCGGCCGAGCCCTCCTGGGAGCGGCCCACCGGGAGGCAGTGCAGCACGCTGGAGGCCGCCAGCAGCCGCTCGACCTCGCTGCCACCGGGCGCGAACTCCTCCTCGGCCCGCTCGTCGACCACGACGACCACTCCCCCGGGACGCAGGGCCGACCGGACAGCGGTCAGCGACTCGACCGGGTGCGCCAGGTCGTGCAACGCCTCGAAGTAGAAGGCCACGTCGCACGACGCTGCCGCCACTGGTGCGTCGGCGTCGGCCACCTCGAACCGCACCCGATCGACGACCCCCGCCGCCTCCGCGTGGGCACGCGCGTCCATCACCGAGGCGTCGTCGGAGTCGACGCCGAGGACGTGAAGGCGGGGGTACGCCGTCGCGAGGGCGATCGACGACCAGCCGACCCCGCAGCCCAGGTCGAGGGCCCGGGCCCCCGGCCGCGACAGCAAATCGGCGACACCGGGCAGTGCCGGCACCCACTCCTGGGTCAGCTGATCGAGGTACCCCGCCCGGTTGAACAGCCCCTGGCCGAGCCGGACGTCGTCACCGTAAGCACCGAACGGGATGCCGCCGCCGGTCCGGTAGATGTCGGGAAGGTCGTTCACGACCGCGCCGACGCCGCCCATCAGCAGGGCCATCGAGCCGGCGTAGAGCGGCGACTCCGGGTCGGCCAGGCTGGCGGCCTGCTCGGCGTTCAGCCCGTAGACGCGATCGTCCGCGTCGCCCGGCTCGATCACCGAGACCAGCCCGGCGATGGCCTGCTGCTCGAGCCACTCGCGGGAGTAGCGCTCGTCGATCCCCGTGTCGGCCGCGAGCCCGGCGGCGGTGCGCGGCGTGACCAGGGCGGCGTACAGGCCGAGCCGGACGCCGAGGTGGACGGTGACCACCTCGAGGGCGCCCAGGAGGCTCTCGAAGAGCCGTCCGGTCACCTCTCCGGTGACCTCGTCGACGGCGGTCATCGCGCGGCCTCGGTCACGCGCGGGCCCAGGGCACCGGTCTCCGCGACCACGCGGGACTCGGTCTCGGCCGACCAGTTGCCGGCGCAGGTGATGGCCAGCCGTTGGACGAGTCCGTCCCGGAGGGTCACCAGCATGATGCCGGTGGCCAGCGACGGGGTGCCGTGCGTGCGGTAGGCGTACTCGACGGCGAAGCCGTCGGCGGTCGACCGGCTGTTCCAGACCTCGATGTCGCGGCCCGACGCCTCGGCGCGCAGGGACTCCTCGAGGGCGGCGACGCCCGAGGTACGCATCCGGCCGTGCGGGACGAGGATGTCGAGGTCGACGTCACCGGCGAACGTGTGTGGCGCGGCCGTCGAGGTCTCCAGGGTGGCGCGGACCTCGTCCTCGCCGGCGTTCCACGGCGGCGTCGCCGGCTCGAGGTTCCAGAACTCCGGCCCGTCGCTGGCGAGCTCGCCCGCACTGCGGGCGAAGGCGTCGGTCTCGGGGAGCTGAGAGTTGGTCATGGCGGACTCGTGGGAGTCGAACCAGTCGAGAGCGACGTAGCGGCCCGGGCGGTCCCGGTCCGCGAACACCTGCGCACCGACGCCGGTGCGGCGCCCGACGGTGCTCTTCGACCACTCGTGCTCCAGCGCGACGAACTCGTCGAACCGGTCGGTGCCGAACGTGATGATCTGCAGGAAGCTCATGAGGGTGCCTTTCTGTGGGGTGCGGTCACCCCTCAGGCGTGGGATCGCGCCTCACGATGTGGGACCGCGGACGTCCCACACCACTGGCCGCTCGGGGGCGTAGACGCAGAAGGTGCCGGTGCGCACCGAGGCACGCAGGTGCCTCGCGAGCTCCGGGTGCGCCGTCTCGATGCGGCCGAGGACATCGCGGATGCGCGAGGTGACAGTGGTCCGGGCCCGCTCGGCCGGATCGCCCGTACGCCGAGGGCGCCCGTCCAGCCCATAGGCACCGGTCAGCTCGGCCACCAGGAACGCCCGTTCCTCGATCGCCCGCGCGGCCGCTTCCGCGTCCGCGTAGGCCTCGGCGTCGGCAATGCGCTCGTCGAGGTCCGCGAGGCGTTGGCGGTACGCCACCCGGGCGCGGTCGTCGAGCACCTCACCGAGGTCCCCCTGCCGGGGCGCGGCTCCGGGCGCGGTGCCGACCAGGTCGAGCGCGTGGACCTCGCGGTCGGGCTGCGCGAGCAGCCGGGCGAGGTCGGCCATCCCCTTGACGGCGGGCAGAGCGGCTGTCCGCCCGCGGAACGTGACCGCCCAGCCGGCCCCGGTCCGCTCCCAGCGGGCGTGGTCCTCGGGCTCCGGGAGGTCCGCCGCGGAGACCCGCTCCGGGATCCCCGCCGCGCGGTAGAACGCGCTCGCCTCGCGGAGCAGGTCCTCGCGACGGGCCGGGTCGCCGGGAGCGTCCCGCCGCCGCAACACCTCGGCGTACTCGCGCCGGCAGTTGGCCAGCGCGAGCGGAGCGCCGATCGCGGCGTTGGCCGCGATGGCCCGGTCGAAGTGCCCCGCCGCCGCGTCGAGGTCGTCGGTGAGCATCGCGAGACTGCCCAGCGAGCGTTCGACCGAGCCCGACAGAGCGGCGCCGATGCCGTCGACGAGGAAGAGATGCGCGTACGGCGCGAGCTCGGCGCGCAGCAGCCGCGGCGCCTCGCCCGTGACGTCGCTCTCGACCAGACCGGCCGTGACCGCGGCCAGGTTGGGCAGCCACTCCTTGTCCCTCGGGAGCTCGGCGAGCAGCCGAGGCAGGTGAGGCAGGGCACGCTGCCTCACCTCACGTGGCTGACCGTGGTAGAGCGCGACCAGGTCGCCGCCGTCGGGCGCCAGCTCGAACCACTCACCGAATCCCGCCATGATCTCGGCCAACGACTCGGCCGTCTCGCCGCGCTCGATGCGCACCCAGGCGCGCTGCACGATGCCCAGTACGGCCGCGTTGCGGCTGTCGGCGGGACCGGCGTACGCCGTCACCTCGTCGGCACACTCCCCCAGCGCCTCCAGGTCCCCGGCCAGGTGGGCGAGGGCACCGCGCCACAGCGGGACGTACCAGGCGTACTGCGGCTGGCCGAGCCGCTCCGCGAGACGGCCGAACTCGCGGACGTCGGCCTCGGCACCGATCATCGCCCCGGACTCCCAGCGCGCCACGACCCGCAGCCGGAGCCCGAGAAGCTGCAGCCCCAGGTCGCCGAGGGACCGGCCGATCTCGACGATCTCGGTGGCCTCGGCAAGCCGGAGCTCCACGTGGTCCGGCCCCGCGAAGGCGTCACAGTGGGCAGCCAGCGCGGCGCCCAGGGCACGGGGGTCGCCCGTCGCCCGGGCCAGGGCGACGGCGTCGGTCGAGAGCAGCGGGATGCGGTCGGCGTCCTCGGTGAAGGCCAGCCCGACGGCAAGCCTGGCCATCAGGTGCACCCGGAGGGCCGGCGCGTCCTCACCGAGCGCCGCCAAGGACTCGGTCAGCAGGTCGTTCTGCTCGCCGTCGACGAGCCGTACCTCGAACCCGCCCAGACCTGCCGCGAACCCCAGGGCCGCCTCCGCGAGGCCGCGGGCGTCACCGGTACGCCGGGCGAGGTCTGCGGCCTCCCGGTAGAGCACGCGCGCCGCCTCGAGGTCAGCCGCGTCGAGCAGGGCCGCGCCGGCGCCCCGCAGTAACCGGGGCCGGATGACGTCATCGGTCGGAGCCAGCTCGAGGGCCAGCCGGTAGAGCCTCGCCGCGTCCTCCCATGCCTGCGCCTCGTGCGCCGCGCGGGCCGCCGCCTCGGTCGCGGCCACGACGCTGTCGAGGTCGGCCAACGGCCGCGCCCGCAAAAGGTGTCCGGCGACCTCCACCCGGGAGAGGCTCGGCACGTCGGCCGCGGCCAGATGCAGCTCCCGTCGCCGAGCCGCCGGGGTGGCGTCGTACACGGCATCGCGGACGAGCGCGTGGGACAGCACGATGCGCTCTCCGTCCTGTCGGGCCAGGCCACCGGCGACCAGCGCGTCGAGGCCGGCGACGAAGCCAGCAGGATCGAGAGCGGCGAGCCGGCGCACCGGCTCCAGTCCCGTCTCCTGCCCGAGGACGGCCGCGACGGTGAGCACCTCGTGGGCCGGCTGCGGGAGCCTTGCCACCCGGCGCCGGATGGCGCCCTGGGCGGTGTCCGGGACCATCTCTGACACCGCGGCTCCCCGGGCGGCCGCGAGCCGGGCCATCTCGGAGACGAACAGTGGGTTGCCGCTGGTGCGGGTGGCGACTGCCTCAGCCTCGGCCGCTTCGACGTGCTGGCCGCCGGTGGCCGCGATCAGCTCCGCGACGTCCTCGGGTTCGAGTCCGGCGAGCGGCCAGGACTCGCCGGCGGCGGCGATCTCTGTGGCCAGCAGGTCGCGGTCGGAGCCGGGCGGCACCTCGTGGTCACGCCAGCCGCAGACCACGAGCACCGGCCGGGTGGTGAGCCCCGGGAGCAGGAACCGGAGCAGGCGCAGGCTGCCCGCGTCGGCCCAGTGCAGGTCGTCGAGCAGGAGCACCACCGGGAACTCGGCGGCCAGCCCATCGAGCACGGCCAGCACACCGTCGAAGAGCGGGAACCGGTTCGCCGTCGGGTCGTGCTCCGGCGTCGCCTCGGGGTCGACCAGGTCGGCCGCCCGCCGGGCGCGTGGGCCGCCGAGGGCGACCAGCGCCCCCGCGTCGCCGCCCCCGGCCTGGCGGAGCACCTGGCTCCACAGCCAGAAGGCTGGCGCCCCGGTCGCCTCGTCGGCCGCCGCGCCGCGCAGCACGGTGGCGCCGGACCGGCGCGCCCGCTCGCCCACCTCGTGGAGCACGCTGGTCTTGCCGATGCCTGCCTCGCCCCGGACCCAGAGCAGACCGCCGTGGCCCCGGCGCACCCCGTCGAGGAGCGAGTCGGCCCGGTCTAGAACGCGGGCACGTCCGAGCAGCACGCGATCAGGCTAGTGACGCGAAGCGAGGTCCACGTAGAGGTCGGACGTCAGGAACGCCGGCAGGATCACCTCGGCGCCCTTGGTGAGCGGCAGACCGGGCACTGCGCGGGGGTCGACGAACACGATCCGCCGGCCCTCGTGGCACACGATGTGGTCGTCGGTGAGATCCGTCGCGGCGGCGTAGGTCGTCATCAGGTCCCAAGTGCCGTACGCCGCGGTGTGGTCGACCTCGAACTCGCCGAAGAGCCGGAGGCTCCCGGGCGTCGCGACGACCTCGGTCTCCTCGGTCAGCTCGCGGTAGGCCGCGGTCGCGATGTCCTCGCCGGGCTCGACGTGGCCGCCGACCAGGCCCCAGCGGTCCGGGTCGATCCGCGGGTGCTCGTCCCGCTCCTGGAGCAGCACCCAGCCCCGCGGGTCGACGAGCACGACGCCCGCGAACCGCCGCCGTTCGACCACGCGGACACCCTAGGTCGGACCGGGGAGCTGCGGGACGTTCACAACCTGGCGGTGTACCGCCGGCCCCGCACCGCCTCCTCCACCAACCCGACCGCGCGGCGCAGGCCCACCAGGCGGGCCTGCTCGAGCTGCCAGGTCTGCACGGCCGCCTCGACCACGTCGAGATCAGCCACGTCGCGAAGGTCGGCCCGCGTCTCGCTGAGCCCGCGCGCCGCGGCCGACTGCCCGGCCTCGACGTGCAGCACCGCGAACCGGGCGAGCACAACGAGGTGACGCCGGAGACCGGGGTAGCCCCGCCAGTCGGCCGGACACAGGTCGAGCAGCCACTCCGCGGCGGTGTGCTCCCACCCCGGCACTCCCGGTGGTCGCACCTCGCGCGGCCAGCCCGCCGGGGCGAACCCCTCGGTGCCGGGCGTGCGCGAGATGCCGGCACCCTTCGCCGGCGGTGGGTCGAACGCCGGAAACCCCCATGCCATCCACCCAGTGTCGATCGAACACGTGTTCGAAGTCAATGAGACGAGCAGTCGAGCACGAGGGAACGAATGCTCGACGTGGGCTCGGCCAGGTCGAGCAAGCGACGCGACCGAGGTACGAGGTCGCGCGAGCGTGTCGAGACCGGTGAGAGGTCAGCCGACCTCTTGCCGGGTCTCGACACGGGCTCGCTGGCGCTCGCCCGGCTCGACCAGCGAGGGTGGACGCATGGACATCCAGGGCCTGGGCTGGCGGACCGACCTCGCTCTCCTCGAGATCTCGGGGAGCACGGTCGAGGACCGGGGCGACCACCGGATCGTCCGGACCGACGACAACCCCTCGTTCTGGTGGGGGAACTTCCTGCTGCTGGCCGGGCCGCCCGCCGACGCCGCGGACGCCCGGCAGTGGCTGGGTGCCTTCGAGGCGGCGTTCCCGGGCGCCCGGCACCGCACGTTCGGGATCGACGGCACGGCCGGCAGCGTCGCCCAGACTTCGTCGTTCACCGACCTCGGGCTGGAGGCGGACGTTTCCAGCGTGATGACCGCGACGGCGGTGCACGAGCCGCCGCGGCCGAACCACGACGCGACGTACCGGCCGCTGGAGTCCGACGCCGACTGGACCCAGCAGGTCGACCTGACGATGGCCGGCGAGACGGTCGGGTACGACCTCGAGTTCAGCGAGCGCCGCACCCACCAGCTGCGGTGGCTGGTCGACGCCGGGCACGGCCAGTGGTGGGGCGCGTTCGAGGACGGCCGGCTGCTCTCCTCGATGGGACTGTTCCGCGCCTCCCCCGGTCTGGCCCGGTTCCAGACCGTGAAGACCCACCAGGAGGCGCGTGGCCGCGGTCTCGCGGGCACGCTGGTGCACGAGATCAGCCGGTTCGGGTTCGCCGACCTGGACGCCGAGACCCTGGTCATGGTCGCCGACCCGGAGTACCTCGCGATCCGCGTCTACCGCAGCGTCGGCTTCACCGACTCCGAGGTCCAGGTCGGCGTGGAGCGCAAGCCCCCCGGGTAGGGCACTCAGGGTTGCACCCTGACTCCTTCTCAGGGTCGAGGTCAGGTTGACGCCAGGGGCCGTCCCCGAAGCGGTGAGGGCCTCCGCTCACCCAGGCTGAGGACCATGATCACCGTCTCCCACCTGACCAAGACGTACGGCGGCTTCCGCGCTGTCGACGACGTGACGTTCACCGCCCAGCCCGGCCGGGTCACCGGCTTCCTGGGTCCCAACGGCGCGGGCAAGTCCACGACCATGCGGATCATGGTCGGGCTCACCCCGGCGTCCACCGGCGAGGCCACCATCCTCGGCCGGCACTTCTCCGAGCTCCCCAACCCGGGGCGTGAGGTCGGCGTACTGCTCGACGCGTCGGCGCAGCACGCCGGCCGCACCGGCCGCGAGATCCTCACCCTGGCCCAGCGCACCATGCGGATGCCCAAGAGCCGGGTCGACGAGATGCTCCAGGTCGTCAGCCTCACCGACGAGGAGGCGGGCCGCCGGGTCCGCGACTACTCGCTCGGCATGCGCCAGCGCCTCGGCATCGCGGCCGCCCTCATCGGCGACCCGGAGGTGCTGATTCTCGACGAGCCGGCCAACGGCCTCGACCCGGCCGGCATCCGCTGGATGCGCGACCTGCTCCGCGGGTACGCCGACCAGGGCGGCACCGTGCTGCTCTCCAGCCACCTCCTGCACGAGATCGAGGTCATCGCCGACGACATCGTGGTGATCGGGCAGGGCCGCGTCGTGGCCCAGGGCACCAAGCACGAGCTGCTCGAGGCCGCCGGCACCTACGTCCGCGCCACCGACCCCGCCCGCCTCGCGGCGGCGCTGGTCGCGGCCGGCCACCCGGCGGAACAGTCCCAGGAGGGACTGCGCACCGACGCCTCCACCGACGAGGTGGGCGAGGTCGCCCTCGCCGCCGGCATCGCTCTCCGCGAGCTCCGGCCCGCCGACGGCGCCGGCCTCGAGGAGATGTTCCTCGCCCTCACCGCCGACACCCAACGTGACACCAACGACGTTCCCGAAGGAGCAGCAGCATGAGTACCGCCACCATCGCCCCGACCACCCAGGTCACGGAGGCGGCCGCCCGCCCCGAGCGGGCGACGTACGACCCCATCTCGATGCCCACGATCATGGGCGTCGAGCTGCGCAAGATGTTCAACACGCGCTCGGGCTTCTGGCTGATGGCCAGCGTCGTCATCCTGGCCGTGATCGCCACCGGGGCCGTCATCTTGTTCGCCCCGAACGAGGAGATCAGCTACGGCAGCTTCGCGGGCGCCATCGGCATCCCGATGACCATTGTGCTGCCGATCATCGCGGCCCTCTCGATCACCAGCGAGTGGAGCCAGCGCACCGGGCTGACCACGTTCACGATGGTGCCGAGCCGCAGCCGTGTCGTGCTCGCCAAGCTGTTCGACACCGTGCTGGTCGGGATCGTCTCGATCCTGGTCGCTCTCGCGGTCGGCGCTCTCGGCAACGTCGTCGGCAGCCAGCTGGCCGGCGTCCCGACCACCTGGGACATGTCCGTCAGCGACGTGCTCTACATCCTCGCCGGCAACGGGCTCGGCCTGCTGATGGGCTTCACCCTCGGCGTGCTGTTCCGCAACTCGGCGGCCGCCATCGTCGGCTACTTCGTCTACGCCATGGTGCTCCCCACCCTGTCCGCACTGCTCGCCGGCGCGCAGAACTGGTACGCCGACGCGCAGCCGTGGGTGGACTTCCAGTGGAACCAGACCGGCCTGTTCGACGGAGGGTACGGCGCCACGCAGTGGTCCCAGCTCGTCGTCACCGGCACCGCGTGGCTGCTCCTCCCCCTGGCCTTCGGGCTCTGGCGGGTGCTGCGGACCGAGGTGAAGTGACGACCCGTCGGTCGAGGAAGGCGCGCCAGCGCCTGTCACGAGACCCGGTGAGAGGACCGCGATCCGGTCACCGGGTCTCGAGACGGTTGCGAGCGCAACCTCCTCGACCAACGACTACCGTCCGGCCATGAACCTGTTCGACGAGGTGGTCGGGCTCGCCCGGGACCTGATCCGGATCGACACCACGAACTCGCTGGGCGTCTACCCCGGCAACGAGACGCTGGTCGCCCGACACCTGGCCGAGTACCTCGGCGAGGCCGGCATCGAGTGCGAGCTGGTGGCCCGGCCCGAGCAGGACCACCGGGCCAACCTGGTCGCCCGACTCCCCGGCAGCGACGGCGGTACGGCACCCAGCCTGGCGTTCGTCGGGCACACCGACGTGGTGCCGGTCGACGCACGCGACTGGACCCACCCCCCGTTCGAGGCGGTCGTCGACGACTCCGGCTACCTCTTCGGCCGCGGCGCCCTGGACATGAAGGGCGAGGTCGCGGCCCGCGCGGTCGCCCTCAAGGAGCTCGCCCGCCGCGGCTTCCGCCCGAAGGGCGACCTCTGGTTCCTGGCAGTCCCCGACGAGGAGGACGGGATGGCCGACGTCGGGATGCGTTGGCTGCTGGAGGCCCGCCCCGACATCCGCCCGTCGATGAGCGTGAACGAGGGTGGCGGCGACCGGTTCGAGCTGACCGACGGCCGCGTGCTCACCACCGTCGGCATCGGCGAGAAGGGCACGTACCCCGCCCGCGTCACCGCCCGGGGCCGGGCCGGCCACGGCAGCACGCCGACCGTCGGCGACAACGCGGTCCCCCACCTCGGCGAGGTGCTCGCCCGCGTCGGGCGCGGCCTTCCCGATCCCGTGCCGCACCCTCTGGTCGACGCCATGCTCGGGGTGCTTCTCGGCGACTCGTACGCCGCGGGCGCCGACCTCCCCGCCGCGCTGGCCGCCGCCGGGGCCCTGCACCCCGAGCTCGAGCACTACCTGCCCGCGCTGGCCGGCACCACGATGGCGCCGACGATGGTCGGCGCCTCCGACAAGCGGAACGTGATGCCCAGCCGGGCCTGGGTCGAGCTGGACTGCCGGATCCTGCCGGGCACCTCCGAGGCGGACGTGGAAGCCGCGGTCCGCGCGCGGCTCGCCGGAGATGGGCAGAGCGGCCCGGCCTACGACCTGAGCTGGCCCGAACCGCTGATCGCCGGCAGCGCCTCGCCGCCCGACGGTCCGGTGGTGGAGACGATCCGGACGTTCCTGGCCACCGAGGGTGTGGAGACCGAGGTGCTGCCGACCCTGGGCACCGGCTTCACCGACTCGGTGTACCTGCGCGCGGCGGCCGGGACCGCGGCGTACGGCTTCTCTCCCTACCTGACGCACGCCCATGGACGTGCTGGTCGCGGGCTACCACAACGCCGACGAGCGCGTGCACGTCGACGACCTGCACGCGTCCGTCCGCTTCCACCTCCACCTGGCCGAGGAGCTGCTCTCATGAGGGCCCGCGACCTCGGCATCGTCATCGGCACCCTCGAGCCCGGCGAGCACGACGCGATCACCGACGTCCCCGGCGTGCGCGTCGGGCACACCACGGTGATCGAGGGCGACGACGTGCGCACGGGTGTGACGGTCGTCGTCCCGCACGACGGCCCCGACGGGCCTGTGTGGAGCGACCCCGTGTACGCGGCGTACCACCGCCTCAACGGCAACGGCGAGATGACCGGCCTGCCTTGGCTCGAGGAGGTCGGCCTGCTGCACTCCCCCATCGGCATCACCAACACCCACAGCGTCGGCGTGGTCCGCGACGCACTCGTCGGGATCGAGGTCGCCAAGGTCGGCGGGGGCAACGAGGCGTGGGCGCTGCCCGTCGTCGCCGAGACCTGGGACGGCACGCTCAACGATGTCAACGGCTTCCACGTGACGGCCGAGCACGCGAAGGCGGCCTACGCCTCCGCGGCCACCGGCCAGGTCGCCGAGGGCTCGGTGGGCGGCGGCACGGGGATGGTCTGCCACGACTTCAAGGGCGGGATCGGTACGGCGTCGCGACGGGTGGGCCAAGGAGATGACCAGTACGTCGTGGGAGTGCTCGTGCAGGCCAACCACGGCCGGCGCGAGCGGTTCAGCGTGAACGGCGTGCCGGTCGGACTGGAGGTCGGCGTGGACGTCGTGCCCGGCACCGATCCCGCCCTCCCACCCGGCAGCGGGTCGATCATCGGCATCGTCGCGACCGACGCGCCGCTGCTCCCTCTGCAGTGCCGGAGGCTTGCCCAGCGGGCGTCGTTCGGCGTCGCGCGCACCGGCGGGGTCGGCGAGAACAGCAGCGGCGACCTCTTCCTCGCCTTCGCGACCGGCAACCGCGGCATGCACCGCACCGGCGACGACGCTCCGGTCGTCGCCGAGGTCCGCACCCTGGCGAACACCGCGATGAACCCGCTGTTCGACGCCGTCGTCGAGGCCGTCGAGGAGGCGATCCTCAACGCGATCCTGGCCTCGCCGACGATGACGGGTCACGGCCACACCGCCCACGCGCTGCCGACCGAACTCTTGCTGGCGGCCCTGGCCAAGTACGGGCGGCCGGCTACTCGCCCGTGAGCATCCGGCGCGGGTTGTCGACCGTCAGCGTGGTGATGTCGGCGTCGTCGAAGCCGGCCTCGCGCAACCGGTCGGCGAACGTCGTCACGACGTAGGCGTAGCCCGGCCCGCCCATGGCCGCGTAGTCGCTGCGCAGGCAGACGTCCTGGCTGAGCAGCACCCGGTCGAGGTGCCCGGCGTCGGCCAGGCTGCGTAGCCAGCCCAGCCGCTGCTCGGTGTCCCACTCGTGCACTCCCTGCACGGTGTCGAACTGGATCCATGCGCCCCGCGCGACCAGTGCGAGGTGGTAGTCGTGGTCGGGCACCATGTCGCAGTGCCCGATGACGACGCGGGCAGGGTCGACGCCCTCCTCGACGAGCAGGTCGAGCTGGGCGGTGCCGACCGGCCAGCGGGCGGCGTGGGTGGTGATGGTGAGGCCGGTACGCCGATGGGCGCGCGCCGCGGCCCGGAACGACCGCTCCTCGAGCGCCGTGATGTGTCGGTCGCACCCGATCTCGCCGATGATCCCGGCCCGCACGCCGTCCACGCCCTCCTCGATGTCGCGCACGATCAGGTCCGCGACGGCGTCGGTGGAGAGCACGTCGAGCTCGGGCGGGAAGTACGCGCGACGGTAGAAACCCGCTCCCCTCACGATCTGCAGACCGGTGGCCTCCGACATCGTGCGCAGGGCGACCGGGTCGCCGCGCAGGCCGCCGGTGGTGACGTCGACCAGCGTGCGGCCGCCCGCGTCGGCGTACCGTCCGCAGCTCGCTCTCCGCGAGCGCCGGGTCGTTGAGGAGGCCGTTGCCGCGGTACTCCCGCGTCAGGTCGAGGAACACGTGCTCGTGCGGCAGGGTCACGCCCAGGTCGGCGGCGGCCACCGGGCCGGTCACGGTCATCACGTCGGTCACAGCAGGCATCCTGCTGCAACAATCCGGCCCGTGGCGGATGCATTCTCCGGTGGTCGAGCCGCCGCGAGGGACGAGCGGCAGGTCGAGACCCGGATCACCATGTCCGACGGCGTCGAGCTGGCCGCGACCCTGTACCTGCCCGACACCAGTGACCCGCAGCCCTGCCTGCTCGAGGCGCTGCCCTACCGCAAGGACGACCTGACGTCGTCGTACGCCGCAACCTACGTTCGGCTCCGCGACGACCATGGGTACGCCGTGTGCCGCCTCGACCTGCGCGGCACCGGGTCGTCGGGCGGCGACGCGCTGGACGAGTACCAGCCGGACGAGCAGCGCGACCTGGCCGAGGTGATGCGCTGGCTGGCCGCGCAGGACTGGTGCGACGGGCAGATCGGCATGTGGGGCACGTCGTACTCCGGGTTCAACTCCCTGCAGATGGCCTGCGAGCGGCCGCCGGAGCTGAAGGCGATCTGCGCGATCTACGCCACCGACGACCGCTGGACCGACGACGTCCACTGGCGGGGCGGGGCGCTGAGGCTGGTCGACCTGGTCGACTACGACCACTACATGACGCCGATGTGCGTGCTGCCGCCCGTGCCTGCGGTCTGGGGGGACGGTTGGGAGGACGAGTGGCACCGGCGGCTGGAGACGAACGAGCCGTGGGTGCTGACCTGGCTGCGCGAGTCGCGACACGGGGAGTACTGGGACCACGGGTCGGTGCGGCTGGGCGGGACGACGGCGGGCTACGACGCGGATCGAGATCCCCACGATGATCGTGGCCGGCTGGGCCGACGGGTACCGCAACAACACCTTCCGCACCGTCGAGCGCCTGGCCGCGCAAGGGACGCCGCACCGGCTGCTCGCCGGCCCGTGGGCCCACGCCGACCCGACCAGCGCGATGCCGGGACCGCGCATCGACTTCGACGCCGAGCTCGCGGCCTGGTTCGACCACTGGCTCCGGGGCGTCGGTGAGCACGAGGACGGCTGCGACGTCTTCGTCCGCACCTCGACCCGCCCCGAGGTGGACCTCGACCTGCACGAGGGGTACTGGCTGCGCCTTCCTTCGGTCATCCCCTCGGTGGTTGAGCTTCGAGGAGCGCCCGACCCTTCGGTGATTGAGGTGCGAGGAGCGCCCGACCCCTCGGTGGTTGAGGTGCGAGGAGCGCCCGACCCCTCGGTGGTTGAGGTGCGAGGAGCGCCCGACCCCTCGGTGGTTGAGGTGCGAGGAGCGCCCGACCCCTCGGTGGTTGAGGTGCGAGGAGCGCCCGACCCTTCGGTGGTTGAGGTGCGAGGAGCGCCAGCGACGAGCCTCGAAACCACCCTGTCCGTGATCCCCGACGTCGGCACCGCCGCCTGGATCGACTGCGCGGGCCACCTGCCGTGGGGCCTCTCCGGCGACCAGCGCATCGATGACGCCCGCTCCCTGACCTGGGACCTGGAGCCACCGGCGTCGCCGATCGTCGGGTACCCCGTCGCCCGCCTGCGCGTCTCGGCCGACCAGCCCGCGGCCTCGCTGTCGGTGAAGCTCTGCGACGTCTACCCCGACGGCACCTCGGCCCTGGTCACCCGGGGCTCGCTCGACCTGGCCTTCCGTACCTCGGTGCACGGCGCCCCCGAGCCGCTCGCGCCCGGCACGCCGTACGACGTCGAGGTCGTCCTCGACGCCTGCGCCTACGAGTGGTCGCCGGGCCAGGTGCTCCGCCTCAGCGTCGCGGGCTCGGACTGGCCCAACACCATCGCTCCCCCGCACCCGGTCACCCTCACCGTGCACGCCGCCGAGATCGAGCTGCCCGTGCTCGACGGCGACTGGCCTGCCCCCACGTTCGGCCCCGGCGCCGAGCACTCGTCGGAGTCCGACGAAGGCGTGGCCTGGGAGATCCACGACGACGTGCTGCGCCGGGTGACGAGCGCGCGGACGGTGTCGGTGTCGGAGTACCAGACGCCGTACGACGGCCGCGCGCTGGAGGACTACCGCGGCGAGGTGCGCGTGGACCGGCGCACCTTCGCCCAGCACGCTCACGCCGACACGACGTACGAGCTGTCCTGGCCGGGCGTCGACATCCGCGTGAAGTCGGTGATGGACGTCGCCATCACGGACGGGCGCGTCGCCGTCACGATCGACACCTGGGCCTGGCACGACGCCACGGAGGTCTCGCACCGGTCCTGGCAGGAGAGACTCACGTAACTGATCCATGGATCAGCGAGCGGGTATCTGGCATATTGCACGGAGCCATCGTCCCGAGGGGGCTTTCCATGCGTACTGGACTCCGAGTCCGAACCCTGCCCGCCGTCGCGCTCCTAGCGCTGCTCGCTCCGCTGACCGCATGCGGGGGCGACGACTCCAGTGCGGCCGACCCGGGCGGCGGTGGTGGCGGTGAGGAGACAACGGCGGCCGCCGGCGACGCCACGGTGTGCGACGGCGAGACGACCGACCTGCTGGCCAAGGTCTGCGACAGCGGCAAGCTGACGGTCTCGACCGACCCTGCGTACCCGCCCCAGTCCTCGCTGGACGACCAGACCGGCGAGTACGAAGGCTTCGACATCGACGTGGCCACCGAGATCGCCAAGCGACTCGGCGTGGAGGTTGCCTGGCAGACACCCGCCTGGGACGTGATCACGGCCGGCAGCTGGAACGGGCGCTGGGACACCACCGTCGGGTCGATGACGCCGACCAACGACCGCCAGCAGGTGCTGTACTTCACCGAGCCGTACAACTTCACCCCGGCCGTCGTCGTGGTGCCGGCCGACGACGACTCGACCACCGACCTGACCACCGACCTCGACGGCAAGAAGATCGGCGTCTGCGGCGGTTGCACCTACGACCAGTTCCTGCAGAAGAAGCTGGCGATCGACGGCTACGACTTCGACTTCGTGATCGACGACGCCGAGATCTCGGGCTACGACACCGACACCACGGCGCTCCAGGACCTCGCCAACGGCCGCCTCGACGCGGTGATCACCTCGGTGACCACGGCGCAGGGCTACATCGACGCGGGCAACCCGGTGAAGATCGTCGGCGACCCGGTCTTCTACGAGCCGCTCTCGGTCGGGTTCGACAAGAGCTCCGACCCGTCGTCGGAGTCGCTGTTCGAAGCCGTCAACCAGATCGTCGCGGACATGCACGAGGACGGGACGCTGACGAAGATGTCGGAGCAGTGGTACGGCCTGGACCTGACGACCCAGCAGTGAGCCCCCACTGATGAGAGAGGGTTGGGAACGGATCCAGCTCGCGTCCGCGCGAGTGCCGTTCCGGATCAAGACCGGAGCGGTCTGGATCGTGCTGTTCCTGATCCTGGGGTTCATCGGGAACGCCGCGGGCTTCGACGTTCAGTGGATCCGAGACAACTTCCGCTACATCCTCGGCGGCCTGCGCTACACGATGTTCATCGCGGTCTGCGGCATCGTGCTGGCCGTCGTGATGGCGCTGCTCGGCGCGCTCGCGCGGATCTCGAGGAACCCGGTGGCACACGGCGTCGCGGGCTTCTACGTCTCGTTCTTCCGCGGCACCCCGCTCATCGTGCAGATGTTCCTGTTGTACCTCGCGCTCCCCCCTGTCGGCCGGAACCTGCAGGCCAGCTACGCCTGGCTGCCCGACGGCTTCGACCAGGCCCTCGTCCTCGAGGCCACGACGGCGGGCATCATCGCGCTGGGACTCAACTACGGCGCCTACATGACCGAGATCTTCCGCGCCGGCATCCAGTCGGTCGCGGGTGGCCAGGGCGAGGCGGCCGACGCGCTGGGCATGACCTACGGCCAGAAGATGCGCAAGGTCGTGCTCCCGCAGGCGTTCCGCGTCATCATCCCCCCGACCGGCAACGAGTTCATCGCGATGATGAAGGACACCGCCCTCGTGTCCTTCCTGGGCGTGACGGCCGCAACGGCGGAGGTCTTCCGCCGCTCGCAGCTGGTCGGCAAGGCGGACTTCAAGAACCTCGAGGCGTACGTCGCCGCGGCCCTGGTCTACTGGGGTCTCACCGTGATCTTCACGATGTTCCAGGCCCGGCTGGAGAAGCGGATCGGGCGCGGGTACGACCGAACCCACGTGGCCCGCGCCATGGGTGCAGCGGAGCCGCACTGATGAGCGATGTCGTCGTCCGCATCGACGGCCTCCACAAGAGCTTCGGGCACCTCGAGGTCGTCCGCGGCGTCGACCTGGAGGTCCACCGCGGAGAGGTGGTGGTGATCTTCGGCCGCTCCGGGTCGGGAAAGTCGACCGTGCTGCGTTGCGTCAACTTCATCGAGGACCCCACGGAGGGCTCGATCGAGGTGTCCGGCATCCGCCTCACCGGCGGACACCGCACCCGACGCAAGCGCGAGCAGGTCCGGCAGCTCCGGCTGCACGTGGGCATGGTCTTCCAGCAGTTCAACCTGTTCCCGAACATGACCGTGCTCGAGAACGTCACCTGTGCCGCCAGGTGCGCCAAGCGCGGCACCGACGCCGACATCACCCAGCGCGGCAAGGACCTCCTCGACCGGGTCGGCCTGGCCGACAAGGCCGGGGAGCATCCCATCCGACTGTCCGGCGGCCAGCAGCAGCGGGTCGCCATCGCCCGCGCGCTGTGCATGGAGCCCGACGTGATGCTGTTCGACGAGCCCACCTCCGCGCTGGACCCCGAGCTCACCGGCGAGGTGCTCTCGGTGATGAGGACGCTGTCCACCGAGCTGCACATGACGATGATGGTGGTCACCCACGAGATGGGCTTCGCGCGCGAGGTGGCCGACCGGATGGCCTTCTTCCACGAGGGTCGGATCCTCGAGGAGGGCCCACCCGCCGAAATCATCGGCTCGCCCGAGCACCCCGAGACGCGAGCCTTCCTCGACGCGGTGCTGTGAGCACGTCGACGGGTCGCACGCGGCGGCAGGTCGAGGTCCGGCGCGAAGAGATCCTGCTGGCCGCGATCGCCGAGGTCGAGCGCGTCGGCCTCGCCGCCGTCCGGGTCTCGGACGTCGCGACCGCGTTGGGGATCAGCACCGGGCTGGTCTTCTACCACTTCCGCACCAAGGACGAGCTCGTCGCGGATGCGTTCACGTACGCCGTCGAGCGAGACCTCGCCACCATGCACCGGGCCGCCGTACGCCGTGGCCCGGTGCTGATGAGAATTCGGGCCGTGCTTCGCAGCTATGGACCGACCGGCAGCGCGTCGGGCTGGCGCCTCTGGATCGACGGTTGGGCCCTGGCCCAGCACGAGCCGGTCATCGCCGGCCACTTCCGCACCCTGGACGATCGCAGCCGCGGCATCCTGCGCGCGCTGGTCGACGAGGGCATCGCAGATGGGACACTGTCGTGCCCGGACCCCGGCGCCAGCGTGCGTCGGCTGCTCGCCCTGCTCGACGGCCTGTCCGTGGCGGCGGAGGTGCACCGCTCGGTCAGCCGCAAGCAGCTGCGCACCTGGGTGGATCAGGCGATCGAGGGCGAGCTCATCCCTGCCTATTGATCCACGAGTCAGTTGTGGTCCACTATTGAACAGTGAGTCAATCTTGCGACAGGATCGGCCCATCATGATCCGCACGACGCCGTTCCACGAGCGCCTGACCGAGCTCAACGACCAGCATCTGTTCACGCACTGGTCCGGGTACCTGTCCGCGCTGCGCTTCTCCCACGCCCCCAAGCACGAGTACTTCGCCGTGCGCAACGCGGTGGGCATCTTCGACACCTCCCCGCTCTTCAAGTACCGGATCACCGGTGCCGAGGCCGTCGACTTCCTGTCCGGCGTGGTCGTGCGCGACCTGAGCATCCTGCGGCCGGGCCGCGCGGCGTACACGTTGTGGTGCGACGACCGCGGCTTCGTGATGGAGGACGGGGTCATCTTCCGGCAAAGTGAGAACGAGCTGCTGATGACGGCCGCGCGGCCGATGCTGAGCTGGCTGACCTCGCACGAGCACCGCCGCCGGGTGGCGATCGAGGACGTCACCGACGACTACGCGATGCTCGCCGTGCAGGGTCTGCGCTCGCGCGACGTGCTCGCCGGGCAGCTGCCCGAGGTGAACGACCTGACGTACTTCGGGCTCGCCGAGGCCAAGCTCGCCTCGGTCCCGGTCATGGTCTCGCGCACCGGGTACACCGGTGACCTCGGCTTCGAGCTCACCGTGCCGGCCGACGAGGCGGTGAAGGTGCTCGACGCCGTCCTGGAGGCCGGGAGCCCGCACGGGCTGCGGCCGTTCGGCGAGGAGGCGCTGATGATGCTGCGCATCGAGGCCGGCCTGCCGCTCACCGGCGCCGAGTGGCACGACAGCCGCACGGCCTGGACCGACCACGACCGCGTCACGCCGAAGGAGCTGGGCCAGGGCTGGATGCTCAAGGGCGTCCGCGACCGCAGCCGCCGGTTCGTCGGCAGCGAGGCGATCCGCCGCGAGCTCCTCGACAACACCTCGCGGTGGGCCACGACCGGGATCGTCGTCGACTGGGCCGACTGGGACCGGCTGCACCGCGACGCCGGCGAGCTGCCCACCAAGGACGAGCAGCCGCTCGGCTGGGAGCAGTGGCTGCGCGACGAGGACGACGAGCAGATCGGCTACGTCACCAGCTTCTGCTACTCCCCCGTGCTCCAGCGCCACATCGGCCTCGCGCGAGTCCGGCCCGACCTGGCCGCACCCGACACCGAGCTGCACATGGAGACCACGCTGCACCACAGCACGCACATGGTCTCGGTGAGCACGGCCCCGCTGCCCTTCTTCAACCCAGCCCGAAAGACGGCCAAGGCATGAGCGAGAGCACCCCTCCCACCGGCCGCCCAGCTGGACGTACCGCGACGTCGTACGACGCCATCGTTGTCGGCGGCGGCCACAACGGCCTGACCAACGCGGCGTACCTGGCCAAGTCCGGCCTTCGGACGCTGGTCCTCGAGCAGCGCTCGTTCGTCGGCGGTGCGGCCATCACCGAGGAGCTGCGGCCCGGGTTCAAGTTCACGACGTTCTCGTACGCGCTGAGCCTGCTGCGCCCCGAGATCGTGCACGAGCTGGACCTGGTCGAGCACGGGTTCCTGCCGCTCATGATGCCGGGCGACTTCCACCCGACCGGCGACGGCGGCTACCTGCTCTTCGGCGACGACGAAGAGCAGAACGTGCAGATGATCCGCCAGCACTCGAAGCGCGACGCCGACGCCTACACGCGCTACAACTACGACCTGGACCGCGTCATCCAGACGGTGCGGCCGCTGTTCGACAACCCGCCGCCCGACATCTTCGGCAGCGACCCGGACGACCAGGCCGATGTCGCCTGGATGCTCAAGCACCTCGGCAGCGTGGACAGGAAGACGATCCACGACACCGTCCGGCTGCTGACCGGCAGCGCGGCCGACCTGCTCGACGACTACTTCGAGTACGAGCCGCTCAAGGGCTACCTCGCTTCCTCCTCCAGCATCGGCAACCGGATCGGCCCGATGGCCGGCGGCTCGGGCCTCGTGCTGCTCTACCACAAGATGGGCGAGCACGACGGCCACCTCGGCTCGTGGTCCTTCCACAAGGGCGGCAACGGCGGGTTCACCCAGGTGCTCGCCCGTGCGGCCCAGTCGTTCGGCGCCGAGATCCAGCTCGAGGCGCGCGTCGACCACGTGCTGACCCGCGACGGTCAGGCGGTCGGTGTCGTGCTGGCCGACGGCACCGAGCTGACCGCGCCGGTCGTGGTCTCGGCGCTCGACGCGCGGCACACGTTCCTCGACCTGGTCGACCCGCGCGAGCTGCCCGACGACCTCGTCGACAACGTCAGGCGCACCCGCTACCGCGGCACGTCGGCGAAGGTGAACTTCGCCCTCGACGGGATGCCGGAGTTCCCCGGCCTGCCCGGCTCGGCCGCGCCCTTCGGCGGCTTCATCAACCTCGGCCCGACGCTGGAGTACCTCGAGCGCGCGTACGACGCCGCGAAGTACGGCTGGTACTCCGACCGGCCCTTCATCGACGGTGCCATGCAGTCGGTCATCGACCCCGACATGGCGCCCCCCGGGAAGCACGTGCTGTCCTGCTTCGTCCAGCACGCGCCGTACGAGCTCAAGCGCGACGGTGTCCGCGTGGACTGGGAGACCGAGCGCGAGAACTTCGGCGACGTCACCCAGGCCGTCCTCGAGGAGCACTTCCCCGGGTTCGGCAAGCTGGTGCTCCAGCGCGAGGTCGTCACGCCGGCCGACATCGAGCGCGTCACCGGACTCAGCGAGGGCAACATCTTCATGGGCGAGTTCCTGGCCCCGCAGATGTACTTCTTCCGACCGGCGCCCGGGTACAGCCAGTACGCCACCCCGATCGACGGCTACTACCAGTGCGGCTCAGGCACCCACCCGGGCGGCTGCGTGATCGGCTCGCCGGGACGCTTTGCCAGCCAGCGGATCCTTCGCGACCGGGCGCGCCGGTGAGTTCGGCTGGGCACGACGAAGGCGAGGGACCTCTCCCTCGCCACTACTAACGTATAACCCATCAGGGGGCTTGTGGCAAGACCCCTGTCGTCGCGGAGAATCTCCGGTCCTGCCCCATCTCGGGGGCGTCGCAGAGGACTGGAGAAGACGCTTGACCCGCCTGACCTGCAGCACTTTCGAACTACCCGATCATCTCGCCGCCAAGGCCGACCCGGCGCTCGTCGCCGACGACGAGCGGCACTTCGAGGCCATCTCCGAGAGCCTCGACCAGACCATCGCCGAGCTGTCCGACCGCCTCGACGCCGCCCGCCGCGACACCGGCGGAACCGGTCAGGAGGCGATGGACCGCGACCTCGAGGTGCACCGCCTGACCGCCCGCCTGCGCACCCTTCGGCGCTTCAGTCTCGACCTCTGCCTGGGCAAGATGGTGCCGGCCGACGGCAGCGAGGCCGTGTACGTCGGCCGCCTCGGCCTCTCCGACCGCGGGAGCCGAAGGCTGCTCGTCGACTGGCGATCGCCCGCGGCGGCGCCCTTCTTCAGCGCCACCCACGCACAACCGATGGGGCTGGTGAGCCGACGCCGGTACCGCTGGACCCGCGGCAGGATCACCGACTACTGGGACGAGGTGTTCAGCCCGGACGGGCTCGTCGGCCACGCGGCGCTGGACGACCAGTCGGCGTTCGTGGCCAGCCTGGGCGACAGTCGCTCGGGCCGGATGCGCGACGTGCTGGCGACCATCCAGGCCGACCAGGACGCCATCATCCGCGCAGGCTCGCGCGGCACCCTGGTCGTCGACGGTGGGCCGGGCACCGGCAAGACGGTCGTCGCACTGCACCGCGCGGCGTACCTCCTGTACGCCGACCCGCGCCTCGGCGAGGGCCGCGGCGGCGTGCTGTTCGTCGGCCCGAGCCGGCCCTACCTGTCCTACGTCGCCGACGTGCTGCCCAGCCTGGGCGAGGAGGGGGTGCGGACCTGCACGCTGCGCGACCTCGTGCCGGGGGCCGAGGACGTCGGGGAGGAGACGGACCCCGAGGTGGCCCGCGTGAAGTCGTCGGCGGCAATGGTCGGTGCGATCGAGCCGGCCGTCCGGCTCTACGAGGAGCCGCCGACCGAGGGCCTGGAGGTCGACACCCCGTGGGCCGACCTCTGGCTCGGCCCCGACGACTGGGCCGAGGCGTTCGGCGCGGTGGAGCCCGGCACCCCGCACAACGACGGCCGGGACCAGGCCTGGGAGGCGCTGGTCGCCATCCTGCTGGACAAGCTCGACCGGGATCCCGACGACGACGAGGTGTCCCTCGCGGCGTTCCGCCGGGTGCTGGCCCGGGACGACGAGCTGACCTCCGCATTCGGCCAGGCGTGGCCGCTGATCGGGGCCGCCGACCTGGTCGGCGACCTGTGGGCCGTGCCGGCGTACCTGCGGATGTGCGCGCCGTGGCTGGAGCCCGACGAGGTACGGCTGCTGCAGCGCAAGGACGCCCCGCAAGCTTGGACGCGCGCCGACCTGCCGCTGCTCGACGCCGCCCGGCAGCGGCTCGGTGACCCGGACGCGCCCCGCCGACGGCGACGGCAGGCCGCCACCCTGGCCGCCGAGCGGGACGAGATGTCGCGCGTGATCGACCACCTCATCGAGAACGACGGAAGCGACATGCACGAGATGCAGATGCTGCGAGGCGATGACCTTCGCGACGCCCTCGTCGACGAGTCCGCCGCGACCGTCGCCGACCCGGACGTGCTCGCCGGCCCCTTCGCGCACGTCGTGGTCGACGAGGCCCAGGAGCTCACCGACGCCGAGTGGCAGATGCTGCTCCTGCGCTGTCCGTCACGCAGCTTCACCATCGTCGGCGACCGGGCCCAGGCCCGGCACGGGTTCACCGAGTCGTGGCAGGACCGCCTCGGGCGCATCGGCCTCGACCGCGTCTCGCTCGCGTCGCTGACCATCAACTACCGCACCCCCGAGGAGGTGATGGCCGAGGCCGAGCCCCTCATCCGTGCCGCGCTCCCGGACGCCAACGTGCCCACCTCGGTCCGCAGCACCGGCATCCCCGTCCGGCACGGGTCGGTGGCGGACCTCGACGTCATCGTCGAGGCCTGGCTCGCCGACCATCCCGACGGCATCGGCTGCGTGATCGGTCAGCACATCGACCGGCCGGGGTACGCCGGGACCTCGCGCGTCCGGTCGCTCACCCCCGAGCTCGCGAAGGGTCTCGAGTTCGACCTCGTCGTGCTGGTCGACCCCGACGACTTCGGGTCGGGGATCGAGGGTGCCGTCGACAGATATGTCGCGATGACCCGTGCGACCCAGCAGCTGGTGGTGCTCACGAGTCGCTGACGGAGCGGCGCGCCTCCAGCAGCTCGCGGGACGTCGCCCACGCGTCGCCGATGGGACCGAGGTGGCCGAGCTTGTCGGGGTTGACCACCGAGCGGACCGCCGCGATCCGACCGTCGAGCACGTCCAGAACCATCGCGCCCACGACGCGGCCGTCGCGGTCACGCAGAATCGCGCCGGGCTGGCCGTTCAGCTCCAGTCGCTCCAGCCAAGCGTCGACGAGCGGGATGAGCGGGAGGTTCGCGGCCAGTACGCGGGCCACCCGGTCCGAGCCCACGACCGTACGGGCCAGGGCGGGCGCCTTGCCGCCGCCGTCGCCGACCATCTGGACGTCGGCAGCGAGGAGCTCGCGCAGGGCGTCGACGTCGCCGTCCTTGAGCGCGTCGAAGAATCGTCCGGCGAGCTCGTCGCGGACCCGGCGGTCGGCCTCGAAGCGCGGCCGGCCCTCGTCCATGTGCCGCCGGGCCCGGACGGCGAGCTGGCGGCAGGCCGCCTCCGACCGCTCGACCGCGCCCGCGATCTCGGCGAAGTCGAGGCCGAAGACGTCCCGGAGCACGAAGACAGCCCGCTCGAGCGGGCTCAGCCGCTCCAGGAGGACCAGAGCCGCCATCGACACCGAGTCGGCGAGCTCGGCGGACCGCTCCGGGTCGGCGTACGGGTCCTCGACCAGAGGCTCGGGGAACCACGGCCCGACGTACTGCTCGCGCCGGACCCGCGCCGACCGCAGCACGTCGATGGACACGCGCGTGACGACGGCGGAGAGGTAGGCCTTCGGGGACGTCGGCCGGGTGGACACGGTCTGGTAGCGCACCCAGGTGTCCTGGACGGCGTCCTCGGCCTCGGCCACGCTGCCCAGGATCCGGTAGGCGATGGCGAAGAGGAGCGGCCGGAGCTTCTGGAACTCGTCGGCGCGTGAGTCTGCCAGCGTCATGCCATCTCCTCCCGGAAGCCCTGCCGCCAGGACGGGTAGCGCAGCACCCAGCCCAGCTCCGCCTTGGCCTTGGCGTTGGAGAAGCCGCGACCCTGCGTCATCATCCCGACGGCCATCTCGCCGGCCAGCAGCCGCGCCAGCCAGGCAGGCACGCGGCGGGGCGGCTTGGCGCCGGCGACCTGGGCGAGGTACGGCAGCCACTCGCTGGCCGGCGCAGGGTCGTCGTCGACGATGTTGAAGACGCCGGTTGCGCGCTGCTCCACGGCCAGGACGGTAGCGCTCGACGCGTCGTCGACGTGTACCCATGAGACGTACCCGGTGCCGCCGCCGACCAGCGGCAGCAGGCGCTTGCGGACCAGCGCCAGCTGCTCGTCGTGCGCGTCGGCGCCGTAGAAGCCGCCGTACCGCAGCACGGCCCCGCCCGCGCCGACGACGGCTCTCTCCATGGCGACGACCACCCTGGTGCCCTCGATCTCCTGGAGCGGGTCCTCCTCGGTCTTCACCCAGCCGCCGGACCAGACGCCGTTCATGCTGGCGTGGCTCTGCGCGATGAAGTGGTCCACGCCGGTCGCCTCGGCGGCCGCCAGCAGGTGGGCGTTGCCCTCGCTGCGCAGCCGGTTGGTCGCCGCGAAGAAGCGGTCGGCGTGCCGCAGGTTCGGCTTGCCGGCGTGCGCCGCCGAGAGTCCCGTCATCTGGTTCACGACCACGTCCGGCTTCGCCGCGGCCACCGCCTCGCCGACGGCAACAGCGTCGAGGCCGTCCATCACGACGGCCGTCGCACCGAGCCGCTCCAGCTGACCGAGCTTGGCCTCGCTCGTCGCCGTCGCGGTCACCTCGTGACCTCGAGCCACCAGCTGCGGCACCAGCCGCCTCCCGATCACGCCGCTTCCACCCGCAACGAACACGCGCATGGTGTCTCCTCCTCTTCTCGTGTGGTCTCTTCCGTCCTTCCCGAGACGAGACAGCGCGCCGGCCCGTGACATCGCCGCCAATTGCTTTGCGCCCCGTCCGACGGCCCGCCTAGCGTCGGGGCATGGCCTCTCGTCTCGGATCCGTGACCTTCGACGCCCTCGAGCCTCGCGAGCTGGCCGCCTTCTGGGGTGGAGTGCTCGGCCGGGAGGTCCGCGACGAAGGCGACGGCTCGTACGACGTGGCGTCGCCGCAGGAGGGCCAGCTGGGGCTGCGGTTCGTCAGCACCGCGGAGCCGAAGACGGGTCCGAACCGGCACCACCTCCACCTCACCAGCACCTCGGAGGACGACTTCCAGGCCACGATCGACCGGGTGGTGGCGCTGGGTGGCGCGCACATCGACGTCGGCCAGCAGCCCGACGAGCCCCACGTCGTGCTCGCCGACCCCGAGGGCAACGAGCTCTGCGTGATTCCTCCGGACAACAACTTCCTGGCCGGCACGGGACAGGTGGGCGAGCTGGCGTGCGACGGGTCGCGGGCGGTCGGGCTCTTCTGGTCCGAGGCGCTCGGGTGGCCGCTGGTCTGGGACCAGGACGAGGAGACGGCCATCCAGTCGCCGGCAGGCGGCACCAAGGTCGCTTGGGGCGGCCCGCCGCGCCTGTCGTTGCACGGCTCCCGGGACCGGCTGCGCCTCGACCTCGTCGCCGACGACCCGGAGGCCGAGGCCGAGCGGCTGGTGAGCCTCGGGGCCACCGTCGTGGACGAGCACCAGCTGAGGGACCCGGACGGCAACGACTTCGGGCTCAGGCCAGCGGCGGCAGCTCCGCAGTCCTGACGAGAAGCCTCGCTCGCTCGTCAGCGGTGAGCGGCACGGTCAGCTCGTCCAGCCAGTCCCCGAGCTCGCCGTCCCGCAGCGCGCGGTGCTCGGTGGGCTCTCCTGGCCGGCGGACCGTCAGCGTCTCGTGCGTCAGCGCGACGTGCCGGCCGTCGAGGTGCTTGGTGAGCATCAGCATCTTCCGGAAGTGGATCGGCGGGAACGTGGAGGTGAAGTGGTGGCCGGTGGCGAGGTCGACCGGCGTGACGGGCAGCTCGTCGTGGGTGTGCATCAGCTCCCAGTGCTCGTCACGCCAGCGCTCCATCGCCCAGCCGCGTCCGGTTCCCAGGGGTACCTCGCGCAGGCGGTACCGCCAGCCGCCGTGGTCGCTCTCCGCGCCGTCGGCCAGCGCGATCGGCCGCAGCACGCTCATCCCGAAGCCGGGGTCGGCCAGCAGCCGCTCGCCGTCGAGCGTCACGATGACCACGCAGTGCGTCCGCGGCGCGACCGCGGGATCGCCGACCCGGCCGAGACGGCGCTCTACGTCGTACCCCAGCCGCTCCAGTGCCGCCGCGAACAGCACCCCGTGCTCGAAGCAGTACCCGCCCCGCCCGCGGCCGACGAGCTTGCCCTGCACGGCGTCGAGGGCGACGCCCGGGTGCTGGTCGAGCAGCACGTCGATGTTGTCGAACGTGAACGCCCGCACGTGCGCCTCGTGCAGCTCGTCAAGGGCCTCGCGGGACGGTGGGGCGGGAGGTACGCCGACCTTGGCGAGGTAGGCGTCGAGATTCAGGCGCTCGACCTGCCACGGGGTCTCGTCGGTCACGCCCGCGATTGAACACCCGCAGGGTTCACGGGGCCAGCCGCACCCACCCGGTGCCCTGCCACGCCATGTCGCAGTCGTTGCGTCCGACGTCACCCTGGAGTGCGAGGGCGCCGATGTCCTTGACCCGCAACTTGTCGAGGACGAAGCGGTCCCCCTCGCGGCACGTCGGTGAGTCCGTCCCACTGACGAGGGTGAGCCGAGTGACCGTCGGGTCGACGGTCCAGGTGCCGAGGTCGGCCAGCTCCGTGTTCCCCGTGATGGTCGAGTAGGTCCCGTCGTCCCGCAGCTCGACGAGGTAGCCGTCCTGGGTGTCGTACCAGGTGGCCCGCACGGCGTCGTAACCGGCCGGCGGATCCCAGTTGGCTCCGGGAGGGCTCTTGATGTCGGAGAAGAAGCCTGCCGGCAGCACCGGCTCCAGAACCCACTGGAACAGGGAAGGTGCATGGCAGCCGCTCGGCTGGCGACCGACGGGCAGCACGTGCAGGGGGCCGTCCGCGGACACCACTGCTCGCAGGTCGAAGGCCCGCCCGGCACACCCCGACGTTCCGCCCTCGACGTCGACGGAGATCGTGCCGCCCTCGACGGCGTAGGTACCGTCGACCCGAGGGTCTGTGGACAGCCGCCCGGTGTCGTCGAAGCTGAAGCGGCCGTCAGAGGTGAACATGAACAACGTCGTCCCGTTGTCGAGTCGCCACACGCCGGGGAGCATCCCCGCGGTCACCGCGTCACCGGTCAGGAATTCCTTCTCCATGTCCGTCAGGGGCGAGGGCGACGGTGCGGGCGGCGCCGGGGACGGAGTGGAGTCATCGCTCGACAGCCCCTGCCAGGTGGCGACCCCCACGACCACGGCGGCGACCGCGGCCACAGCGGCAACGCCACGCCGGCGGTTGCGCCCCCGCCCGTTCTCGATGCGCTCGTTCACCTCTGCACGGGCGTCCCGCAGGTCCGACTCGGTCACGATGACTCCTCCTGTCACTGCCTCGATGTCCCGTGAGAGGCGCTCCTCGATAGTGCTCACCGGTTCACCTCGATCCTTTGTTGAAGCGTTTGCAGCCCGCGATGGCTGTGCGTCTTGACCGACCCCACGCTGATGTCGAGCAGGTCGGCTGTCTCGGCGACCGACAGCTCGAGCACGAACCGACAGGCCAGCACCTCGCGCTGACGCCGGGGCAACGCGCGCATCTCCGCCACGACGGACCCGACCTCGTCGCGAGCCACGGTGGTGTCCTCCGGTCCCTTCGGTGGTGCGCCTCCCTGCACGAGCAGGAGTGGTCTCTTGGCTCGCTGGGTGGCCTGGCGGCGTACCCACGAACGGCACCGGTTGAGCACCGCGGACCGCACGTAGGCCCCGGCAGCCTCGGGGTCACGCAGCTTGCGCCAGTTCCGGTGCAGCGAGACGAAGGCGTCCTGGACGGCGTCCTCGGCCGCCCCACGGTCCCCGACCATGACGAAGGCCAGTCTCAGCAGCGCCTGGTAGTGGCGCCGGAAGACGACGTCGACGACCTCGGATCGAGCCGACTGGCCCGCGTCGCGCGGGCTGGCAAGCCGCTCACCCATGGAGAGCATCTCCTCCGGGACGGAGTCCGTCATACCCGAGAGTCGCTCGACCGTCCCTCAGGTTGACACAAGCTCGGCTTGGGTTCGAGCAGTTTCAGCTCGCCAGCACGAGGTCGAGCCTGATCGGCGACTGCCGGATCGTGGCCACGACCGCAGGCGCACGCGATCGATAGACGTGACCGGTCGGTGTGGTCGTCTCGATCTGATGGGAGCCCGTGCCGGGCGAAGGTCTGGCCCGCCAGCCGGGCGCCTGCTTGGCGTGGTTGCATGCCTCGCACTGGCCCTGGCCGTTGGCGGCGCTGGTCGGACCCCGCGCGGCGAACTCCTCGGCGTGGTCGCCGTGCCGGACAGGTGCGTCGCACCACGGGGTGCGGCACGTCTGGTCACGAAGCCTGATGAAGCGGCCCAGGCTGTGGCGGAAGCGCCGGGACAGGGAGTCCATGCTCACCAGCTCGCCCGTCGTGGGGCTGGTGTAGAGGCGCCGGATGGCGACCAGCTCCTCGCGCGTGCAGGCGCCGGCAACGATCTCGCGGGCCAGCTCGGCGGGGACGGGGCCGTAGCCCTCGACGTACGCCGACTCGTCGCTGGTGCCGAACAGCGCCTGGTCGCTCATCACGACGCCCAGCGAGACGGGCACGATCGCGTCCTGAGGCGTGGACGGCTTGTTGTTCCAGCGCGTGACGTCGTCGTTGAGCCGGGCCGCAGCGCCCAGCACCGCATCCACCAGGGTGTCGGCCTCCAGGTGACCCTTCGACCGCGGATCGCCGGCAGCCCGGGCGGAAGCCGCATTCCGGGCCAGCGCGGCCTTGACGGCCACGCCGTCCTTGACCGGAAGCAGCGCGGTCAGCCAGGCCATCGCATCAGGCGCCGGCCGCAGGGTGACGTTGCGGTCGCCCTCGGCTTGGCGCCGGCGTGCGACGTACGACTCCGGGTCGAGGCGGTACGCCTCCTTCTGGCAGGCCACGGCGAGCTCACGGTCGCCCATCCGCTCGAGACGCCCAGCGTCGCCCGCGACCGCCGCGTCGACAGCGGCGCGGTCCTCGCGGGTCAGGCAAGCGGTCTCGCGGGCCATCAGCGTCGCCTTCCACTCCGTGATCCGGCCGTCCCGCCACGCCGACCACGTGTGTGGCAGCTCCGTGGACACGACCTTGGCCAGCCCCAGGTGACGCTGGCCCCGGTGGTGCGACTCGCGGCGCGCCAGAGCGACCTGAGCTGCTACGCCTCGGCCCCGCTGGGCGGCGGGCACGCCGGCCACGGCTTGCTCCGCGCGCTGGGACTCGTCGAACTCAGCCTGCAGCGCCGCCTGAGCCGCGGTCGCCGCGCAGACCAGCTGCTCCAACGAACGGATCGCGTCGATGCGCGAGGAATCATCCAGTCCGGTCGGCGTGGACACCGCGGAGCTGATCTGAGCTCGCCACGTCGTCACCGATTCGAACATACATTCGATTCTACGCCTGAAATGGCCACTTCGCCACCCCGAGATCGCGATCTGGGGAAGAAGTTTTCAGCGTGGGCTCAAGCGTCGGATGTCATCCTTAGCCGTGCCGGATCCACCCGGGTAGGCAGCCTCGACGGCGCTGTTCCACTTGGCCTAGTGTTCGAGGCCTGTGAAAGTCTTGAGGTTGACGCGCTTGCCTTTCAGCCAGCAGATGCCGCCATCCATGGAGTACAGAGCCGCGCCTGTCGCGTGGTAGTCCTTGCAGCCGATCTCAGTCGCAACATGCTTGGCGGTCTCGCCGAAGTGCGTGTGCACGGAAGCGTCAGCAGAAGCACCGCTCACGAACACCACTGTCACTGCAGCCGCCGGCGCACCGATCGCCTTCATGCTGACCCTCGTTTCACCAGATCTGGACGCGGCGGAGTCTATGGGCGCAGTGGATGATCCTTGAGAGCCCACGCCAGACGGCGCTACGCCCGATCGAGGCGACAGGTTTCGACAGCGTCGAGGCGAGGCAGCTCGGCCCGCCTATCGGCGCCGCGCCAACGTCACCCCGTCGGCCACCGGGAGCAGGCACAGCGTGATCCGCTCGTCGTCGGCAAGCTTGAGGTTCAGCGCCTGAAGCGCGCGGGTGTCCTCGTCGTCACTGTCCTCCTCGAGCACGTCGCCGCCCCAGAGCGTGTTGTCGAACACGATGAGTCCGCCGGGACGTACCAGCCGCAGCAGCCGCTCGTAGTAACCGTCGTACCCGGCCTTGTCGGCATCCACGAACGCCAGGTCGAAGGAGTCCTCTCCGCCGCCGTCGAGCAACCCGTCGAGGGTCTCGGCGGCAGGCCCGATGCGGAGGTCGACCTTGTCCGCGACGCCGGCCTCGGCCCAGTACCGGCGGGCGATCGACGTCCACTCCTCCGAGACGTCGCAGCAGATCAGCCGGCCGTCGGCTGGGAGAGCGAGAGCGACGGCCGTGGACGAGTAGCCCGTGAACGTGCCCACCTCGACGCACTGTCGCGCCCCCATGAGCTCGACGAGGATGGCCAGGAAGGCACCCTGCTCGGGCGGGACCTGCATCCGGTGCTGGGGCAGGGCCGCGGTCTCCTCCCGCAGCCGGGCCAGCACCGCGGGCTCGCGGGTGCCGTGCTCGTGGACGTAGGAAGCGAGCTCGGCGGAGAGTCCGATGGTCGTCTTCGTCACGGCTCGACAGTAGCCGCGCCGGCGCCGTCGGAGAGGTCCAGCTCCAGCTCGAGCTCGTCGCGGAGGGGGATGCCGTGCGCGCCCCCTGTGGGGATCTCGGACTTCAGTGTCTGGCGGCTCTCGTCGACGGCCCCGACGCGGAGGTGGGTGAGCCGGAACCCACGTCGCTGGTAGAAGCGCAAGGCGTCCACGTTGTCGTTCGTCGTGACCACCCACAGGCGCGTGCAGCCCGAACTTCGGGCGATGTCCCGCACGGCCGTCACCAGCGCCGACCCCACACCCTCGAGCCGAGTGTGCGCGTGCAGCGTCAGCAGCTCGCACGAGTGTCCGGTGATCACGTACGTCGCCACGCCGGCCAGCTCGCCACCGGACCAGACCAGGAGGGCCGGATGGTCCAGGGAGTCGACGAGCTCACCCCGTCTGGCCACACGGAGCGAGCCCTGATCACGGAGGAACGCCCCCAGCGCGGAACGGTCCTCGGCTCGTGCGGGCACCACGTCCATGGACGACTCACACCAGCCAGTGCGCCTGGTACGCCGGGTCGGTGAGCGCCGCACGATCGAGCCGGAACGCCGACACGTCGCTCGCTGTGGAACCGTCGACCGCGAGGTCGCCCAGCAGCCGGCCGAAAGTCGGCGCGAACTTGAAGGCGTGCGCGGCGCCGAGGCCGACGAGCACGGACTCGTGGCCCGGGACCGGGGAGAGCACGAAGTCGCGGTCGGGGGTCAGCGTGTACTGGCAGCGGATCGACCGCACCGGGTCACCGGACTCCGGCAGCAGCGACCGCATGAACGACGCCAGCACGCTCCAGCATCGCCGGGTCGACGGCTGGACGTCCGCGACAACGGGTCGGACGTGTCGATCACCGGCCCGCCGCAGTCCTGCGCCGCCTTGACGGTCGGCTCGCCGTAGCAGGGGAAGCCGTAGAACGACGGGTCGTCCATCCAGATCCACAGCGGCAGGTGGTGCGGCGCGAAGCTCCCCGGGCGGGATGGGGCGAAGTACGTCGCCTGCTCCAGCGTCGTCTCCAGCGGGAGCCGGACGTCGAGGCCGGCCAGCACCTCGTTGGTCCACGCGTCCGCGCACACGACAACCCGCGCGGCTGTGACCGAGAACCCGTCCCCCTCGACCACGACACCGTCGGCGCCGTCGACGACCGACAGCACGTGCGAAGACCCGCGCAGCTCGGCCCCCGAGGCGACGGCGAGCTTCTGCATCAACGCGGTGGTGCGGGCAGCGGGCACGATCGCCCCGCGCTCCTGATAAAGCCCGACGGTGCCAGATGGCAGCGCGAACTGTGGCCACCGGCGACCGATCTCCGGCACGTCGAGCAGCTCGAAACCGATGCCGACGTCGGAGAGCGACGACGTGTAGTCCTCCATCGGGATCGCCGGCGTGGGCGGGAACAGGTCGAGGCCGCCGGTCACCGTGACCAGCTGCTCGCCGGACCAGCGCTCGAGCTCCGCCCAGTCGGCGTACGCCTCCTGGGTCAGCCGGACGTACGCCGGCGTGTGGTAGCTGTGCCGCAGGATCCGCGAGGAGTCGTGCGAGGCCCCGCGCCGGTGCCCGAGCTCGAACCGCTCCAACCCCAGCACCCGCTGACCTCGTCGAGCCAGGTGCATCGCCGCCGACGAGCCGAGGGCACCCAGGCCGACGACGAGGACGTCCCATTGCGGTGGTCGCGCCTGTCGAGACTCAGCCATCGGAGAGCCGAGGCAGCAGCCAGCGCCGGATGTCGGCCGAGTCGTCCTCCATCGGCGCGAACCAGCCGTGCGTGTAGGCGCGCGAGGACATCCCGCGCTGCACCGACTCGCAGATCGCCCAGTCCTGCTTGTTCACCAGGTCCCAGAAGTCCGCGGCGTCGGCCGGGTCGAAGTCGTCGGCGGTCACGGCCGACGGGTGGAACAGCAGGGAGCACTCGATCCGGGTGCGGTCCACTGCGACCGGCCGCAGCACGAACGCCGCCACGTGGTCGGCCGAGCAGGAGAGCAGGAGGTTCGGGTAGACGAGCTCGCCCTTGTGCCGCACCCGTTCGGCCTCCGACAGGCCGGGCAGGGGGAGGCGGTTGGTGGTCCCGGTCATGGTGAACGTCCACGCGCCCTCGCGGTGCGGGATCCCGTCCTCCCACGCCAGGTCGGTCCCACCCCCGCCGAACGCCGGCACGAGCCGCACCAGCTCGGGGTGCACCGGGCCGCAGTGGTAGCACTCGTTGTAGTTCTCGGCGAGCACCTTCCAGTTGGCCGCGACGTCGTAGGACAGCACCCGCCCGGTCACCAGCGAGCCCATGTCGTAGTTGCCGAGGCTCGTCGCCGCCCGGTCGATCCCGTCCCGGAACGGCTCGGCCGACGCCGGCGACAGGTGCACGAACACGAAGCCCGCCCACTCCTCGACGCCAACCGCGTGCAGCGAGAAGTCGGACGGGTCGACGTCGACGCCGTCGGTGTGCGGCGCCTTCAGCAGGCGTCCGGCCAGCGAGTAGGTCCACGAGTGGTAGGGACAGCGCAGCGCGCCGGCGGCCGAGCAGACGGGATCGGACCAAGGCTCGCGGGGCACCAGCTGCGAGCCGCGGTGCCGGCACACGTTGTACGCCGCGTGGAGACCGTCCTCGTCGCGCGTCACGACCACCGACTCCCCGGCCACGTCGACGACCGCCAGCCGGCCGGACGAGTCCAGCCCCAGGTCGGAGACCCGGCCCACGCACGCCCACGAGGAGAAGAGCACCCGCTCCCGCTCGACCGCCCACGCGGCCTGGTCGACGTACATCTCCCGCGGCAGGGCGGCCTGGAGGCCGCTCACCGGAGGGCTCCGACGAGGTGGCACGCCGTGTGGTGACCGTCGGTCGCGGGCAGGATCTCCAGGGACGTGCGCCGGCACGCCTCGTCCACCCCGGCCGCGGCGGCCGAGCCGTCGGCCAGCGCCGGGCAGCGCGGGTGGAAGCGGCAGCCCTGCGGGACGCGGGTCGGGTCGGGCACCTCACCGGTCAGCACGACCGGCTCCATGTGGTGGATCTCGGGTACGACGGAGAGCAGGGCTCGCGTGTAGGGGTGCTGCGGGTCGCGGAGGACGTCCTCGGTGGGGCCGGCCTCGACGACCCGGCCCAGGTACATCACCGCGATCCGGTCGGCGATGTTCCAGGCCAGCCCGAGGTCGTGGGTGACCACGAGGACACCGAGACCGAGCGACTCCCGCAGGCCCAGCAGCAGGGCCAGGATCTCGCCGCGGATCGAGGCGTCCAGCGACGAGACGGGCTCGTCGGCCACGATCAGCTCCGGCTTCATCGCCAGTGCGCCCGCGATCAGCACGCGCTGCCGCTGGCCGCCCGAGAGCTCGTGCGGGTAACGCAGGAACAGCCGCTCCGGTGGCCGTAGCCCGGCCGAGGACAGGGCCTCGGCCACGAGCTCGGACTCCGGCCGGCCCGCCGCGGTGTCCAGCCGGTGCAGCCGGATGCCCTCCGCGACGGACTCGTAGACGGTGTGCCGCGGGTTGAGCGCGCCCGCCGGGTCCTGCAGCACCAGCTGCACCCGCCGCCGGAAGGCTCGCAGCCCCCGGGCCGACCGGTCGAGCGCCGCACCGTCGAGCAGCACCTCGCCGGCCGCGGGCTTCTCGAGCCCCAGGAGGGCGCGGGCCAGGGTGGTCTTCCCCGAACCGGACTCCCCCACCAGCGCGACGATCTCGCCGGCCCGGACGCTGAGGTCGACCCCGTCGACGGCTCTCGCCACGGCCCCACCGCGCGAGCCGAACGTGATGCTGAGACCGCGGGCCTCCAGCACGGTCCCGTCGGTCGAGAAAGGCGCGCCAGCGTCTGTCACGAGACCACCCCATCGGCTCGGGGGTCTCGTGACGGTCGCTGCGCGACCTCCTCGACCAACGGGAGGAGACAAGCGGCCGATCGCTCGCCACCGTCGGAGCGCAGCTCGGGGTCGATGCGGTCGCAGTCGTCGAACCGTCGCGGGCAGCGCGGGTGGAAGGAGCAGCCGGACGGCAGGTCCGCCGGGTCGGGTGGGTCGCCGGGGAGGCCGGCCGGCGCGTACCTGGCCTTCGGGTCCCCGATGTGCGGGAACGACGCCGAGAGCGCGGCGGCGTACGGGTGCAGGGCGTCGGTGAAGACCTTGCCGGCGGGACCGTGCTCGACCACGCGCCCGGCGTACATGACGGCGATCCTGTCGCACAGGTCGGCCAGCACGGACAGGTCGTGGCTGATCATCAGCAGGCCGACGTCGAGGTCGGAGACCAGGCCCTGGAGCACCCCAAGCACCTGCGCCTGCACCATCACGTCGAGCGCGGTGGTGGGCTCGTCGGCCACGATCAGACGAGGGCTGCACGCCAGGGCCATCGCGATCATCACCCGCTGCCGCTGGCCGCCGGACAGCTGGTGCGGGTAGGCCCGTGCCCGGGCCGCCGGCAGGCCGACCTGCTCGAGCAGCTCGCCGACCCGGTCGTCGACGTCGCGGTCGGTGCGCCGCGGCTCGTGCAGCCGGATCGGCTCGGCGATCTGGGCTCCGACCCGTTGCACGGGGTTGAGCGAGTGCAACGCACCCTGGAAGACCATCGAGGCGCCGGCCCACCGCACGACGCGCAGGTCGCCCCAGCGCATCGTCTGCACGTCGTTCCCCTCGAACAGCACGCGCCCGGTCACGCGGGCCGACGGCGGCTGGAGCCGCAGGATCGTCGCGGCCAGCGTGGACTTGCCGCAGCCGGACTCCCCCGCGACGCCGACCACCTCACCGGCGGCCACGGACAGGGAGACGCCGCGTACGGCGGGCACCTCGCCGCCCGCGGTCCGGTAGGTGACCGAGACGTCGTCGAAGTCGAGCAACCCCGTCATCGGCGCGCCCCCAGCCTCGGGTTGAGGACCTCTTCGAGCGCCTGCCCGACGAGCGTGAAGCACAGCACGACGAGTACGACGCACACACCGGGCGGCACGATGAACCACCAGGCTCCGGTCGTGATGGCCCCGACCCCGAACGCGTCGTCGAGCATCGAGCCCCACGACACCCGGGTCGGGTCACCGAGACCGAGGAAGCTCAACGTGGTCTCGGTGAGGATCGCGATCGCCACGGTCAGGGTGGTGTTGGCGAACACCATCGGCATCACGTTGGGCAGGATGTGGCGGCGGATCTGGTGGCTGGAGCCGGCGCCGAGCACCCGCGCGCGCTCCAGGTACGGACGTTCGCGGATGGTCAGGGTCTGGGCGCGGATCAGCAGCGCGGTGCCCGGCCAGGACGTCACCCCGATGACGATGACGATGTTCAGCAGCGACCGGCCGAGCACGGTGGCCATCACGATGGCCAGCGGCAGGAACGGGATCACCAGGAACCACTCGGTCAGCCGGAACAGGATCGCGCCCGGCCAGCCGCCGAAGTATCCGGACATCAACCCGACGAGCGTCCCGATCACCATCGAGATCACCGTCGCGGCCAGGCCGACGAACAGGGAGATCCGCGCACCCCAGATGAGGAGGGTCAGCACCGAGCGACCCTTGTCGTCGGTCCCCAGCCAGTAGTCGCCCGACGGCGACTCCAGCACCCCGCCGGTGGCCTTGGTGACCTCGAGGCCCTCGGCCGGCGCGATCAGCGGCGCAAGCACGGCGACCAGCACGAACGCCGTCAGGACCCCCAGACCGATCAGGCCAGCCTTGTGGCTGCGGTAGGTGCGCCAGCCACGCCGCCAGGCCTCGCGGCGGCGGGTCCTGGCGAGGGCACGGGCCGAGACGGGCGCGGTGCTCGTGCTCATGTCCGCACCCGGGGGTCGAGCAGGCCGTAGACCAGGTTGGCGGCCAGGTTGGCCAAGATGACGCCGATCGAGGCGACCATGAAGGTGCCTTGAAGGACCCAGTAGTCGGGCACCGAGAGCGCCTCGGTCGCCAGGAGGCCCAGCCCGGGGATCGAGAAGACGGTCTCGATGGTGATGGCGCCGGTCACCACGAAGCCCAGGCTGAGGGCGACGACCGTGGTGGTGGGCAGCAGGGCGTTGCGGACGGCGTGCCGGTTGCGGACCTGGACGTCACGAAGGCCCTTCGCGCGGGCGGTCATCAGGTAGTCCTCGCCCAGCTCGTCGAGCAGCGAGCTGCGCATGATCAGCGCGTAGTCGGCCAGGTAGGCCAGGGTCAGGGTGACCACGGGCAGGGTCAGGTGCCGCATCGTGTCCAGGACGCCCATGACCGAGCTCGGGTCGGCGTCGACCGAGTGCAGGCCGCCCGTCGGGAAGAACCCGGGGATGGGGCCGACGCCCACCGCGAACGCGGCGATCAGCAGCAGGCCCAGCCACCACTCCGGCATCGCGTACAGCGTGAGGGACGCGCCGGTGGAGATGTTGTCGAACTTCCCGCCCCTGTCCCAGGCGCCCCGGACGCCGAGCCAGATCCCGATCACGCCGGCCAGGATCGTGGCCGTGCCCACCAGCAGCAGGGTCGGCCACATGCGGTCCACGATCAGGTCGCTGACCGGGACGCGGTAGCGCAGCGAGATGCCGAAGTCCCCGGACGCGGTGTTCTTCAGGAACGTCAGGAACTGCCGGGGCAGCGACTGGTCGAGCCCGTAGGTGCGGTTGAACTCCTCCAGCTGCTCGGGCGTGGTGAACCGCCCGCGTCCCAGGGTGCGGGCCGGGTCACCCGGCATCACCCGGAACAGGAAGAAGCTGACCACCATCATGAAGGCGAGGCTGCCCAGCGCTCCGAGGCAGCGCCCCAGCACGTACCTGCCGTAGGTGCCCTTCCTGTCCGGGGCCAGCGCGTCGGTTCCCGTGTCACCGGGGCCGTCACCGTGGCCGGCGCCGACCTGCGCGACTACGGTCACTCGCGGTCGTCCACGGTCGCCCGTCGGCGCATCAGCACGAAGGCCCCGCCGACGACCGCCAGGCCGGCGGCCACCCCGACCCCGATCATCGCTCCTGACCCGCCTCCGTCCTCGTCACCGCTGCTCGAGCCGGTGGTCCCGCCGGTCGAGGCGTCGACGGCGCCGACTGCGTTCTCGAGGCCGTCGCAGTCCCCGGCCCCGTCGGCAGGCCGCAGGTTGAGGTAGTTCTGCACGCCGTACTGGACCAGCCAGATGCCGCCCGGGTCGGGCTGCGGCTGGAAGCACGCGAAGCGGTCACTGCGGAAGGCCTCGCCGATCGAGGAGTACGCCGTCACGAGGTACGGCGCGTCGCGGTAGAGCAGGTCCTGCATCCGCTTGACGATCTCCGCCCGGGCATCGTCGTCCATCTCGACGTGCTGCTGCTGGTAGAGGTCGTCGTACTCCTTGTTGCAGTACCAGGAGTCCGACCAGTTCCCGAGCTGGCCGCAGGTCAGGTAGCTGAGCATCGAGTCGGGGTCGGGTTCGACGTACCAGCCCCACTCGAAGGTGTCGAAGTCGCCCTGGAGGATGACGTCGGTCAGCTTGCTGGACTCGTAGGTCTCGACCTCCGCGTCGATGTCGATGTCGGCGAGCCACTCCTGGAAGAACTGCATGACGTCGACAGAGGTCTCCGAGTCGCTGCGCGCGGCCAGCCGCAGCTTGCCGATGGGCTTGCCCGAGGGCAGGGTGCGGAAGCCGTCGTCGCCGACGGTGTACCCCGCGTCGTCGAGCAGCTGCGCGGCCTTGTCGGGGTCGTAGGCGTAGGCGTCCTCCTCGGGCGCCTCCCAGGCATAGGAGGTGTACGCCGGCGGGATGATGTTGCCTCCCGGCTGTCCGCCGCCCTGGTAGGCGGTGCGGATGATCGTGTCGCGGTCGATGGCGAAGTTGAGCGCGAACCGGAAGGCCGGGTCCAGCACCGCAGGATTGGGGTCACCGATCGGGTCGCCGGTGTCGACGTCCACCGAGCCGGTGTTGAAGGCGATCTCGTCGAAGCCGGGCGAGTCACCGTTGTGGGCGGTGATGCCCTCCTTGCCCTGCAGCGACTGCACCTGCAGCGCGGAGATGCTCTCGGCGAAGTCGATCTCGCCCTTGACCAGGGCCTGGATCATCGGGTCCTCACTCTTGTAGACGCGGAAGACCACTTCGTCAACGTGCGGGGCACCCTTCCAGTAGTCGGGGTTGGCCTCGAAGCGGTACGTCGACCCGCCGGCCGTGCCCTCGACGAACCGGAACGGGCCGGAGCCGACGACCGGCTTCCCGCCCTGCGGCTCGTTGCCGAAGCTCTTGACGTCCTTCTCCGAGACGTCTTTCCAGATGTGCTCGGGCACGATCGGGATCGGGAGCAGCGGCAGCACCGCGTTCGGCTTCTTCGACGTCAGCACCACCGTGGTCTCATCGGGAGCCTCCACCGACTCCACGCCCACCAGGTACGACGACCAGGTCGCCGCCTCAGGACCACCGTCGAGGACGCGGTTGAACGTGTAGGCGATGTCGTTGGCCGTCAGCGGCTCACCGTCGGACCAGGTCACGTCGTCGCGGATGGTGAAGGTCCACACGAGTCCGTCGTCGGAGGTCTCCCAGCCGGTGGCCAGGCCGGGCTGCGGCGACATGTCCGTCATCGAGTACCCGATGAGGTAGTCGTAGGTCAGCGCCCACATCTCGTAGGACTCCGCCTCGATGCCGAGGAACGGGTTGAAGGAGTCGACCTCGTTGCCGAGCCCGACGGTGAACGTCCCACCGTCGGCCGCCGCGGAGGCCGCAGGAGCGGACGGGAGCATCATCGCGGGCGCCAGCACTGAGGCGACCAGTGCCAGCGCGGCCAGGAGGCGAGTACGTTGCCGCCCGTGCCCGACCCGACCAGTCCACCCACCGGCCCGCCGACCGCCCGACGTACCCCGCACGAGCACGTCGCGCACGGCGTCGTCAGGAGCGACCCGTACGCCTGGATGGCCGACGCACCGCCCGACGAGCACCCCGAACTGATGGAGCACCTCGCGGCCGAGCGCAAGTGGTACGACGTGTCGACGGCTCATCTGGACTCCCTGTCCTCGCGGGTGCGCTCCGAGATGGAAACGCGGGTCCCCGAGGAGCAGCGCTCGGGCACCTGGACGCGTCCCCGGTTTTCCTACTACACCCGGGACGCCAGGGACAGGGACTACAGCGTGATCTGGCGAGAAAGTCGTAACAATTTCGCCCTTCAAGACGCGGAATCCTCTGCGGAACCCTTCTCGGACGACGATTTCGCCGGTGTACCACCATCACCCGAGGTCGTCCTCGACGTCAACACCCTCGACGCCGGCACCGGCTACCTCGACCTCGGCCTCTCGGTGGTCTCCCCCGACGAGGACCTGCTGGCCTACGCCGTGGACACCGCCGGCGACGAGCGCTTCGTGCTCCGCTTCCGCGACCTGCGGACCGGCGAGGACCTGCCGGACGTGGTCGAGGAGGTTGGTTACACCGGCGCCTGGACCGCTGACTCCTCGACGTTCCTCTACACCGTTCCCGACGACTCGTGGAGGCACGAACGGGTGCGCGCCCACCGGCTCGGCACGGACGTCGCGGACGACCGCGACATCGTCGTCGAGGACGACCGTCGCTTCGAGGTGACGGTGCGGCTGACCCGTAGCGAGCAAGCGATCCTGGTGCACAGCGAGAGCAGGGAGACCAGCGAGGTCTGGTACGTCGACCCGGCCGACCCCGAGCTCGCGCCACGCTCGCTCGGCGGTCGTCGCGACGGCGTCATCTACAGCGCCGAGCACCACCGCTCTGCCGATGCAGGGGCCGGCTTCCTGCTCGTCACCAACGACGACGCGGTCGAGTTCCGGCTGGTGAGGTGTGAGGCGCCGGGGCAGCCGTGGGTCGAGGTGCGGCCGGAGGAGCCGACCGAGCGGCTCGACCGGGTGGATGCCTTCGCGCGGCACGTCGTCGCGTCCTACCGGCACGCGGGCGACAACACCCTGCGGATCCTGGCCGCCGACGACCTCGCCGGGCCGGGCCACGTGGTCACCAGCCGGTTCCCCGGTGGGGAGCTCTGGCTCGGGCGCAACACCTGGTACGACGCCACCTCGGTCTCCGTCGCCGACGAGTCGCTGACCGAGCCGGTCGTGCACGCCTCGGTCTCCCTGGCCGACGGGACAGTGACCGACGACCACCGCGACGAGGCGCCGGGCCACGACCCCGCGTCGTACCTCACCGAGGTGCGCACCTTCCCGTCCACCGACGGCACGCTGGTGCCGGCAACGATCGTGCGCCACCGCGACACCCCGCTGGACGGGACGGCGCCGGCGCTGCTGTTCGGGTACGGCGCGTACGAGTACGCCTGGGAGCGGGAGTGGGAGGAGCCGCTCCCCTCCTTCCTCGACCGCGGCGTCGTCTACGTGCGCACCCACGTCCGCGGCGGCGGCGAGGGCGGCCGGCGGTGGTGGCTCGACGGGCGGCTGCACGCCAAGCAGCACACGTTCGACGACCAGGTCGCGGTGGCCGACGGCCTGGCCGCCGAGGGCCTGGTCGACCCCGACCGGATCGTCACGCGCGGGCTGAGTGCGGGCGGGCTGCTGTCGGGCGCCGTGTTCAGCCAGCACCCCGAACGGTGGAGGGCGGTGGTCGCCGAGGTGCCGTTCGTGGACGTGGTGAGCACGATGTTCGACGACTCTGCCCCGCTGACGGTCAACGAGTGGGAGGAGTGGGGCGACCCCCGCGACCGCGGTGACTTCGACGCGATGCTCGCCTACTCGCCGTACGACAACCCGCCACCCGTCGGTGCCCGCCCCGACCTGCTCGTCACCGGGGCCGTGCACGACACCCGGGTGCTCGTCCGCGAGCCTGCCAAGTGGGTCGCACTGTTGCGGCACACCGACCCCGAGTGGTCGCCCCGGTGTCTCTTCCGCGCTGAGCTCGGCACGGGCTCGCACGTCGGACCGAGCGGCCGCCTGGACCACCTGAGGTACGAGGCGGACGTGGCCGCGTGGATCTTGGACCGGCTCGGCCTCAGCTGACTCGGTCTCGGCGTCAGCCGTTCGAGCCGGCGCGCAGGTTCCTCAGCACGTACTGCATGATCCCGCCGTTGCGGTAGTAGTTCGACTCGCCGGGGGTGTCGATCCGGACCACCGCGTCGAACTCCTTGTCGTCAGCCGTCACCTTCACGGTGCGCGGGGTCGTGCCGTCGTTCAGAGCGGTGACCCCGGTGATGGTGAACGTCTCCTCGCCGGTCAGGCCGAGCGACTCGGCGTTCTCGCCGTCGGGGTACTGCAGCGGCAGCACGCCCATGCCGATCAGGTTGGACCGGTGGATCCGCTCGTACGACTCCGCGATCACGGCCTTCACCCCGAGCAGCGCGGTGCCCTTGGCGGCCCAGTCGCGCGAGGAGCCGGAGCCGTACTCCTTGCCGGACAGCACGACGAGCGGCGTGCCGGCCTCGAGGTAGTGCTCGGAGGCCTCGTAGACGCTCGTGACGTCGCCACCCGCCGTGAAGTCGCGGGTGAACCCGCCCTCGGTGCCCGGGGCCAGCTGGTTGCGCAGCCGGATGTTCGCGAAGGTGCCGCGGATCATCACCTCGTGGTTGCCGCGCCGCGAGCCGTAGGAGTTGAAGTCGCGCTGTTCGACGCCGTGCTCGCCGAGGTAGGCGCCGGCAGGACTGTCCTTCTTGATCGCGCCCGCCGGGCTGATGTGGTCGGTGGTGACCGAGTCGCCGAGCTTGAGCAGCACCCGGGCGCCCTCGATGTCGGTGACCGGCACCGGCTCGTCGGGCATGCCGTCGAAGTACGGAGGCTTGCGGACGTACGTCGACTCCTCGTCCCAGGCGAAGGTGGCACCTTCGGGCGTGGGCAGCGACTGCCACTGCTCGTCGCCCGCGAACACGTCGGCGTAGTCGCTGGTGAACATGTCGGACGTGATCGCGGAGGCGATGACCTGCTCGATCTCGGTCGGCGTCGGCCAGATGTCGCGCATGAAGACGTCGTTGCCGTCGTGGTCCTGGCCCAGCGGGTCGTTGAAGAGGTCGACGTCCATCGAGCCGGCCAGCGCATAGGCGACGACCAGCGGCGGCGACGCCAGGTAGTTCATCTTCACGTCGGGGTTGATCCGGCCCTCGAAGTTGCGGTTGCCCGACAGCACCGACACGACGGCAAGGTCGTTGTCCTGCACGGCCTTGCTGACCTCGGGGATGAGCGGGCCGGAGTTGCCGATGCAGGTCGTGCAGCCGTAGCCGACGAGGTTGAAGCCGAGCTTGTCGAGGTACGGCGTCAGGCCGGCCTTCTCGTAGTAGTCGCTGACGACCTTCGAGCCGGGCGCGAGGGTGGTCTTCACCCACGGCTTGCGCTGGAGGCCCTTCTCCACGGCCTTCTTGGCCAGCAGTGCGGCGCCGATCATCACCGACGGGTTGGAGGTGTTGGTGCACGACGTGATCGCCGCGATCGCGACCGCGCCGTGGTCGACCTCGCAGGTCGTGCCGTCGATGGTGACGGTGGCGGGCTTTGAGGGTCGGCCGCCACCGGTGCGCGCAGCACTCAAGTGGTCCGTCGGCGCGGCCGCACCGTTGCCGCCCTCGTGGGACGGCGAGTCGGAAGCCGGGAAGGACTCGGCGACCGCCTCGTCGTACCCCTCCTCGGCGTCCTCCTCGTCGACGTAGTCGGTCAGGGCCGCGCGGAAGGACTCCTTGGCGTCCGAGAGCGCGACGCGGTCCTGGGGCCGCTTCGGACCGGCCAGGCTGGGCACGACCGTCGAGAGGTCGAGCTCGAGCTTCTCGGAGAAGCGCGGCTCGGCGTCCGGGTCGTGCCAGAGGCCCTGCTCCTTGGCATAGGCCTCGACCAGCGCGAGCTGCTCCTCGGGGCGGCCGGTGAGCTTCAGGTAGTCCAAGGTCTGCTGGTCGATCGGGAAGACCGCGATGGTCGAGCCGAACTCCGGGCTCATGTTGCCGATGGTGGCGCGGTTGGCCAACGGAAGCACGGAGACGCCCGGCCCGTAGAACTCCACGAACTTCCCGACCACGCCGTGCTTGCGCAGCATCTCGGTGATGGTGAGGACCAGGTCGGTCGCGGTCGCGCCCTCGTGGAGGTCGCCGTTCAGCTTGAAGCCGACCACGCGCGGGATGAGCATGCTGACGGGCTGGCCGAGCATCGCGGCCTCGGCCTCGATGCCACCGACGCCCCAGCCGACCACGCCGATGCCGTTGACCATCGTGGTGTGGGAGTCGGTGCCGACGCAGGTGTCGGGGTACGCCGTGAGCTCGCCATCGATCTCACGGGTGAAGACCACGCGGGCCAGGTGCTCGATGTTGACCTGGTGCACGATGCCGGTGCCGGGCGGGACGACCTTGAAGTCCTCGAAGGCGCTCTGCCCCCAGCGCAGGAACTGGTACCGCTCGCGGTTCCGCTCGTACTCGATCTCGACGTTGCGCCCGAACGCCTCCGGGGTGCCGAACACGTCGGCGATGACGGAGTGGTCGATGACGAGCTCGGCCGGTGCGAGCGGGTTGATCTTGGTCGCGTCGCCGCCGAGGTCGGCCATCGCTTCCCGCATGGTCGCCAGGTCGACGATGCACGGCACCCCGGTGAAGTCCTGCATGATCACGCGCGACGGCGTGAACTGGATCTCCTTGTCGGGGTCCGCGTCGGCATCCCAGCCGGCGATGGCCTTGATGTGGTCGGCGGTGATGTCGGCGCCGTCCTCGGTGCGCAGCAGGTTCTCCAGCAGCACCTTGAGGCTGAACGGCAGGCTCTCCACGTCCAGCCCGTCGCCGGTCACCGACGAGAGCCGGTAGATCTCATAGGCCCGGTCGCCCACGTCGAGCGTGCTCTTGGCGCCGAAGCTGTCCTGACTGGCCATCCGTGGTCTCCTCGATGAGTCCGTTGGTCCGCGTTCCATCTTGCCGGTGCCCGGGGGACGTGTCGAAGGCAAGTTCGCCGGGCGAGGGAAGTATCTTGACGTCAAGATACATGACGCCGAGCCGATCGACCAGCCGGGCCGCTACGTAGGCTCGACCCGTGAGACTGACCGTGCTCGGCGGACAGGGCGCCTTCCCGAGCGCAGCGCCGGGTGCAGCGGGTACCTCGTCTCGGGAGCCGCCAGCCACCCGGACCACTGCGCCGACCTGCTCCCCCTGCTGAGGGCGCGGGCCCTGAACGACGACGAGCCGTGCGCGCCGCTGCCGGTCCTGGCACCGGCCGGCGCCGTCGAGCCGCTGCTGCTCGGCGAGCCCGTGCGGTCGGTGCGGGAGGCCGCCAAACTCGACGCCGTCGCCGACGGCGCGACGCGGACCGTCGCCGGCCTCGACCTGCGCTTCGCGGACCTCCCCCACCACGTGCCGAACCTGGGTGTGCGCATCACCGACGGGAGCCTGACGATCTCCTACACCGGCGACGCCGGCCCCTCCCCCGCGACCGTCGAGCTGGCGCGCGACATGGACCTGCACCTCGCCGAGGCGACGCACGTCGGGCCCGACCTCCACGGCAACGAGGGCTAACTCTGCGACGCGGCCACGGCGGTCGCCCAGGGCGTCGATGCGGATGCGGGGACTCGGCACGGCTCCGAGGCTAGAGGCCGGCGTCGTCGGTTTCATCAAGGTATGCAGGCGAACCGTCACTTCCCCGGCACTGCACGGCTGAGGAAGTGCGGACTCACCTACATACCTTGATGAAACCGCGCGCCCGGCCGGCCACCGCCTAGTCGTCGGCGGGCCAACCCGGCGGGGAGTCGTCGGCGACCTTCTCCTGAGCCTTGCGAGGCCGGTGCCCGCCACGTCATGCTGACGCACCTGTGGCCGGGGTCGGACCCGGCGTCGGCCCTCGAGGTCGCCGCGTCGGTCGCGCCGGGACAGCCGGTGTCGGTGGCGCTACCCGGGACCGTGTGGCCGTAGCCGCGCCAGGGCCTCGGCGTGCACCTCGGGGTCGGACCAGAACCGGTCCCCGGGCTCGCCGTCGCTCCAGTAGACGACGACCTCGTCGAACCCCAGGCTCGCCGCGCGCTCGACCGCGGCGACGTACGCCGCGGCGTCCACCAGGGGCTGGACCGTGCCGTAGCCGAGCAGGACGGACCGCCGAACGCCGGCCGGGTCCCGTTCGACCGCCTCGCACTGTCGCGTGAGCTCCTGGGACTGGTCGGCCAGCAGCGCCCAGAAGTCGTCGGGCGGCAGCGGCACCGCGGCCGCGCCGCCGTAGGTGCTCCACGCGTCGGCGTACCGGGCCGCGAGGGCCAGTCCGCGCGGGCCGTGGGCTGCGATCATCGTGAACGCCCGTCCGCGTCCCTCGGCCGTCGGCCGGGTGACCGCGCCGTCGTACGCCGCGTGCCCGCCGCGGAACGTCGGCTCGCCCGCCCAGACCGCGTCGAGTGCCTGCACGACGTCGCCGAACCGGTCGGTCAGCTCCTTGGCGGTCGGGGCCGTGCCGTGGTCGGCGACCGCGTCCCCCGCCGTGCCCGCGCCGAGACCGAGGACGAGACGTCCACCCGAGATGTCGTCGACGGTCGCGGCGGCCCGCGCCAGCGTGAGCGGGTTGCGGATCGCCGCGGAGGCGACGAGCGGACCGAGGTCGATGCGACTCGTCGTCGTCGCGGCGGCGGCGAGCGTGGTGAAACCGTCGGCCAGCCAGCGGCCCGCCATCGTCGGGTGGGTGAGGTGGTCGGCGACGTACGCCACGTCGTACCCGATCTCCTCGGCGGTGTGGAAGGCCGCCGCCATCGCGGTCCACGGCTTGCTCTGCAGCACGATCGTCCCCAGGCGCACGGGGCCATCATCGCGCCAGGTCACCGGGCCAGGCCGCCACCGGTGTACGCCTCGTCGTCGGTGACCTCGCGGACGACCGGCCAGTCGCCGGGCAGTTCTCCCTCGCCGTCGATCTCGGCGACGACGCGGCCGTCGGCGTGGACGTCGACAGCGACGTGACCCGCGGCGGTGGGCACGAGTGTGCGCGTCTTGGTCAACGTCCGGGCGGGCAACGTGACGAGGAGGTCCCATTCCGCGTCGTCGAGGTAGATCGAGGTGTGCGCGACCTCGTGGGCGCCCTCGCCGATCCGCACCTTGTGGCCCAGCTTGCGGACGACGGTGCCGTCGGCGGCGGTCGTCTCCCGCAGGCGGAGGCGGGTGCCGGTGACGTACCGGTCCACGATGAGCCGCCGTTCTGCGTCGTCGCGGAGCGGTGGGGGTCCGTCGAGCAGCCAGCGGCGTTCGCGCTCGACCCTCGCGTACCTCAGGGAGGTCATCCCCGCAGTCTGGCGCGCTAGCGTGGTCGGCGTGCGGCGGCTGATCCTGCTCAACGGACCGCCGGGCGCCGGCAAGTCGACGCTGGCGGCGAGGTACACCGCCGAGCACCCCGGCTCGCTGTGCCTGGACATCGACGTGCTGCGGACGATGGTCGGCGGCTGGGCCGACGACTACGCCGCGACCGGCGCGCTGATCCGGCCGGCGGCGCTCGGCCTCACCACGGCGTACCTGCGGGAGAGCGGCGACGTGATGCTCCCCCAGCTGATCGCCCGCGAGTCCGAGCTGAGCAAGTTCGAGCGGGCCGCGACCGGCGCCGGCGCCGGCTTCGTGCACGTGCTGCTGGACGTCGAGCCGGCCACGTCCGTCGTCCGCTATGAAGGCCGGTCCGAGGCGCCGCACACCGGCGCCGTCCGCGGCCTGGTCGCGGCGGACGGCGGGCCGGAGTCCGTCGTCACGGCGTACGTAGCCGCCCTCGAGGACCTCCCCGGCGGTCACCGTCTGGATGCCTCGGGCGACGTCGAGGCGACGTACGCCGCCCTGGTGGCGATGCTGGACCGTCCCCCGCTCAGCTGACGCACACCAGCAGCGCCACGCACTCCACGTGGTGCGTCATCGGGAACAGGTCGAAGGCCCGCAGGTCGGTGAGCTGGTACCCGTGCTCCGCAAAGACCGCGACGTCGCGGGCGAGCGCCGCCGGGTCGCAGGCGACGTAGGCCACGGCACGCGGTGCCCGGTCCACGACCTGCTCCACCACCGCCCTTCGGGCACCTTCCCGGGGCGGGTCGAGGACGACGAGGTCGAAGGGCTCGTCGAGGCTCTCACCGAGGACGCGCGCGACATCACCCTGTCGGACGCGTACGCCGCGCGGCAGGTTGGCGACCGCGTCCCGGGCCGCACCGGGATGACCCTCCACGGCGACCGCCCGGTCGGCGCCCACGATGTCGGTCAGGAACGCCGTGAAGAGGCCGACGCCGGCGTACAGGTCCAGCACCCGCTCCCCCTGTCGCGGGTCGAGCAGGGCGAGCACGGTCTCCGTCAGGACGCGCGGCGCACCGGGATGCACCTGCCAGAATCCGTCGCCGGTCACGCGGAACTCGTGCCGGCGCCCGGCAGCCTCCACCACCTCGACCGCCGCCGGATCGGAGGCTCCCGGCGCCGCGATCAGGCAGTCGTCCACCGGGACCAGGTCGTGGGAGCGGTGCTTGCGCATGGCCGCACGGCCGTCGGGCAGGTGGGCGAACCGGGTGCGCGTCCGCCATCGCAGCCCTTCCTGGTCGCCGGGCACCGCCTCGACGGTCACGGCCCGCTCGATGCCGGCCAGCCGGCGCAGCTGCTCGGCCACCACCTCGGCCTTGAGCAGCCGCTGCCGCGGGAGCGCCACGTGCTGGAAGTCGCAGCCGCCGCACAGCCCTGGTCCGGCGACGGGGCATGGCGCCGCCACCCGGTCGGGCGAGGCCACGACGACGGCCACGGCGTCCGCCCGCCAGAACCGGTCACCCTCGTTGCCCTCGGTCACCCGGACCTCGACCCGCTCGCCGGGGACCGCGTGCCGGACGAAGACCACCCGGCCCTCGTCGACGCCGTCGGCCAGCCGGGCCACGCAGTGCCCGCCGTGGGCGACGGGTCCCACCTCGACGGCGAACCGCTCCCCCACCCGCGACCGTCCACGCTTCGCACGGGTCCGGTTTCCCCTGGTCACGACCGGCCATCCTGCCAGGGGCGCCAGGTGGGGTCAGCGGCCGACGGGCAGCACGGCGACCACCCGCCCGCCCCCGGGCGTCGGCCCGGCGGTGAGCGAACCGCCCAGCTCGGTCGCCCGCTCGCGCATCGACGAGAGGCCGACGCCGGCCACCCAGTCGGCGCCGGCAGTGCCGTCGTCGGTCACGTCGACGACCAGACCGCCGACTCCCGGGCGGAGGGCCACGTTCGCTGCCGTCGCCGTGCTGTGGCGGGCGACGTTGGCCAGTGCCTCGAGCACGATGCGGTACGCCGCCACCTCGACCGCCGCGGTCAGCGGCGGCAGGGCGTCGGCGACGACCAGCTCGACGGGAAGGGGCCGGCCGTCGGCGGTGAGCAACCCGGCGGCCTGCTGGCGCAGCGCCGGGACCAGGCCCAGCTCGTCGAGGGCGGGCGGTCGCATCGCGTAGACGAGCCGGCGGATGTCCTCGATCGCGGTGGTCGTGTCGGCCCGCAGCTGCTTGAGGAGCGCGTCGGCGGCCTCGGGGTCGGTGCGCACCAGGTTGCGGACCGCGTCCGAGGTGAAGGCGATGCCCGAGAGGCGCGGACCGAGCCCGTCGTGGAGGTCGCGTCGCAGCCGACGACGCTCCTCCTCCCGTGCTGTGATGGTCGCCTCGCGCGACTCCTGGAGGTCGGCGGCCAGGGCCTGCGCTCGCATGGTCTGCGCGACGAGGGGGGCCACCAGACGCAGCACGCGCTCGTCTCCGCCCGAGAGGGACAGGTCTCCGGGCCGCAGCCCGACCACGAGCTCGGCCCCCGCCCCGTCCAGAGGGAAGGTCCGGGTGTGGGTGTCCGAGGTCCCGGACTCCGCCAGTGCCCGGTCATCCGTGCGCAGGGCGGCGTACGGCAGCACGAGCGCCTCGCGGATCACCCGCAGCGCCTGGGCCGGGTCGTCGCCCACCTGCTTCGCGACCCGGTTCGCGGCATCGAGCGGGTCCGGCCGGCGGCCGAACAGCAGCTCGTCGACCACCCCGCGCAGCATCACCTGGAGAGGCTGGAACCCGGCCGCCACCAGCACCCCGACCACCGCGAGCACCCCGACGGCCGGCACGTCTCCGCCGACCATCTCCAGCACGGCGGCAACCCCGGCGAACACCGAGATGTAGGTGACGACGGCGACGCCCAGCACCACTACCCGGACCACGACGCCACGCACGTCGACGAGGTCGGGCAGCACGACGCCGACATACAAGGCCGGCCCCAACAACGCCAGCACCCCCATCAGCGGCCCGACCTGCCCGCCGTCGGTGGCGAAGCTGCCGATGCCGAGCACCAGGCCGGCGCCGGCCACCGTGACCGACATCCAGACGAGGGCGCGACGCTCAGGCCCGGACGAGGTCTCCAGCCGCCACCAGACGTGCGCGAGGAGCACCATCGCGGTCGCGATCGCGAGCCCGCCGACGACCTCCGGCTGTTGCCAGACGAGCGTCGCCAGCCCGAGCCCGGCCAGCACGCCGTACGCCGCCAGGTCGCCGGGCGCCCGGCGGGCGGAGGGGTAGGTCGCCACGGCCAACGGCGCGGCCAGCATCCCGGCCATCAGGAACGAGACCTCCGCCGTGTCGTCGTTCGCGGCCGCGGCAAGCACCAGGCCACCCACCACGAGCAGCCCGGTCAGGAGCAGGAGAGCCCCGGCGAGCACGGCCCGGCGCACCAGCACCAGGGCCGCTCCGCTGCCGACGAACGAGAGCGCCGCGACGGTCAGCCCGACGGCCAGGACCCGGTCGACCATCGGCTACCGCGATCCGCCGAGGCCGTGCTCGCGGGCGCGGATGATGGCTGCCGCCCGGTCCGCGACCTCCAGCTTGGCGAAGATGTTGGTGAGGTTGTTGCTCACCGTCTTGGGCGAGAGGAACAGCTCGCCCGCGATGTCGGCGGTCCGCCTTCCGTCGGCCAGCAGGGACAGGATGTCCCGCTCTCGGGTGGTCAGCTCCGGGAACGGCACGTCGGCGGGCGCCTGCGGCACCGGCGGTGCGGCGAAGTAGCCCAGCACGCGGGAGGCGATGCCCGGCCCGAAGATCGCCTGCCCCGCCGCGACGGCACGGATCGCACCGACGATCTCGTCCTGGTCGGCGCCCTTGAGGAGGTAGCCCCGGGCGCCGGCCTGCATCGCCGTGAACACGGTGGCGTCGTCGTCGTACATGGTCAGCACGAGCACGGCCGTGTCCGGCGCCGCCTCACGCACCCGTCGGGTGGCCGCGACGCCGTCCAGCACGGGCATCCGGATGTCGACCAGGAGCACGTCGGGCTGTGTCAGCTGCACCTCCCGGACCGCGCCCTCGCCGTCCTCGGCCTCGCCGACCACCTCGATCCCCTCGATGGTCGACAGCAGGGCCCGCAGGCCACCGCGGACGACCGGGTGGTCGTCGGCGAGCACCACGCGGATCGTCACCACCCCATGATGGCCGCGCCGGGGCCCCGACGCCCGGGAAGCACTTCCCGATCCTCGCGCGACGCGGGGAACCCACACGGGTGAGAATGCCGGGGACCGGGGAGCGCCGCCCCGCCCATCGTGGACGCACCATCGGCTCCGGCCCACGAAGGAGAAGCGCCATGTCCGCCATCTCGACCCGCCAGAAGGTGGGGCTCGTCATCTCGGGCCTCGTCGACCTGGCCAACATCCCGAGCGCGTTCACGTCCACACCGGACGGCGAGGTGGGACCGCCGTACGCGATCCTGCTGCTGTCCAGCGTGATCGGCATCGTCGGCCTGGTCGCCACGGTGCTCGCCTGGCGCGGCAACGGCGCCGCACTCCGCGTGGCGGCAGGTGCACTGGTGATCAACGTCCTCACCGCCCTGCCCGCGTTCTTCGTGGACGTGCCGGCCTTCGTCAAGGCGCTGACCGCACTCGCGGTCGTCGTCACCGTCGCGGCACTGGTGCTGATGTTCTCCGGGCCCGTCCGCCGTCCCGTCCCCGTCACGGACTGAAGGGCAGCGCCATGATCGCCGTCGTCACCATCCTGTCCGCGTTCGCTCTCGGCTACCTCATGAGGTCACGCCTGGCCGCCAACACGACGTACGCCGTGGCCTACCTGTGGGCGTTCACCTACCAGACCCTGTACCTGACCCTCCAGGCCCTCAGCGGGACCAGCGACGCGCCCGCCTTCGAGCCATCGGACTTCCCGCTGTCGTACGGCCTCGTGGCGCTGGCGATCTTCGGCGTCGGCTTCGCCCTCGTCGAGGGCGGTCACCGGTTCCGGGCCCGCCGGGTGGCTCGCCAACCGGTGGCGGCGGCCTGAATCAACGTCTGATCTGTCGCTCCGAGGGTCGGTCGTCGACGCGGCCGCGCCTCAGGTCCCCGGCACGGACGCGCTGGGCCTCGCGCTCCTCGCGCTTGCGGGCCACCTGGCTCGACCGCAGCTGGTAGGGCACCGAGGTGACCATCACGCCGGGCGTGAACAACAGGCGGCCCTTCAGCCGGAGGGCCGTCTGGTTGTGCAACAGCTGCTCCCACCAGCGCCCCACGACGTACTCGGGGATGTAGACCGCGACCACCCCGCGGGGGTTGGCCTTCCGGATCTGGGTGGCGTAGTCGACGATCGGCTTGACCACCTCCCGGTACGGCGAGAACAGCACCTTCAGGGGAAGGCCGAAGTTTCGCTCGTCCCACTCCTGGAGCAGCCGGTCGGTCGACTCGGGGTCGGCCGCGACGTAGACGCCCTCGAGGACGTTGGGCCGGGTCGCCTTGGCGAAGGCCAGGGCCCGCAACGTCGGCTTGTGCAGCTTGGAGACCAGCACGATCGCGTGCACCCGCGTCGGCATGATCTTGTCGTCCTCGTCGGCTGCCAGCTCGAGCGCGACGTTGTCGTAGTGGCGTCGGATCGCCCGCATGATCACGAAGAACACGACCATGGCCAGGATCGTGATCCAGGCACCGGCGAGGAACTTGGTGATCAGCACGATCACCAGGACCACGGCCGTGAACGTCAGGCCGACGGCGTTGATGACGCGCGAGCGGTACATCCGGCGCCGGATGGCCGGGTCCTTCTCGGTCCGCAGGTTGCGGGTCCAGTGCCGGATCATCCCGAGCTGGCTGAGGTTGAACGACACGAAGACGCCGACGATGTAGAGCTGGATCAGCCGGGTCGTCTCGGCGTTGAAGACCTGGATCAGGATGATCGCCATCAGGGCCAGGAAGACGATGCCGTTGCTGTAGGCCAGCCGGTCGCCGCGTGAGCCCAGCGCTCGCGGGGCGTAGCCGTCGTGGGCCAGGATCGAGCCGAGCACCGGGAAGCCGTTGAAGGCCGTGTTGGCCGCCAGCACCAAGATGATGCCGGTCACCGTGACCACGAAGTAGAAGCCGGGTGGGAAGTCGCTGAACACGGCACGCGCGATCTGGGCGATGACCGCGTGCTGGTCGAAGTCCGACTCCACCGGCACACCGTTGCGGCTGAGCCGGTCGAGGTCGTGGGGGTCGACGTACTTCAGCCCCATCTGCTTGGCGAGCACGATGACGCTGAGCATCATGGTGATGGCGATGGCGCCGAGCATGAACAGCGTGGTCGCGGCGTTCTTGCTCTTCGGCCGCCGGAAGGCCGGCACCCCGTTCGAGATGGCTTCGACCCCGGTCAGCGCCGCGCAGCCCGACGAGAAGGCCCGGGCGAGCAGGAACATCAGGGCGAACGTCGTCAGCGACCCCTCGTAACCGGGCGCCTTCGCGATGTCGAGCTGGGCGCTCTCGACCTGGGGCAGGTTGCCACCGGCCAGCCTGAGCATGCCGAACGCACACATGCCGAGGATCGCAGCCATGAAGGCATAGGTCGGAAAGGCGAAGAACGTGCCCGACTCGCGGATGCCGCGCAGGTTGATCGCCATCAGCACGACCACGAGCGCGGTCGCGAAGTTCGCCTCGTGGCCGCTCAGCTTGTCGATCGCCGAAGCGGCGTACTGCGCGCCCGACGAGATCGACACCGCCACGGTGAGCACGTAGTCGACGAGGAGCGCGCTGGCCACCGTGGTGCCGGCCGTCGGGCCGAGGTTGACCGTCGCCACCTCGTAGTCCCCGCCACCGGAGGGGTAGGCGTGCACCGTCTGCCGGTACGACGCCACCACGGCCGCCAGGACGAGGGCGACCGCGATGCCGATCTTCCACGACCACACGTACGCCGACGCGCCGGCCAGCGACAGCATGATGAACACCTCGTCGGGCGCATAGGCGACCGACGAGAGGGCGTCGCTGGCGAAGACGGGCAGCGCGATGCGCTTCGGCAACAGGGTTTCGCCAAGCTGGGAACTGCGGAGCTTCTGGCCGAGGAGGATCCGCTTGGCGACGTCGCCGACACCCACGAGCGAACAGGATACGGTTCACGCGTGCATGTGGTGATCATGGGCTGCGGCCGCGTCGGCTCGACCTTGGCCCGCAGCCTCGAGGACCGCAACCACACGGTGTCGATCATCGACAGCGACCCGGACGCGTTCCGGCGGCTCGGCCCCGCGTTCAACGGCGACAAGATCACCGGTTACGGCTTCGAGCAGATCGTCCTGGAGAAGGCCGGCATCCGCCGCGCCGACGCCTTCGCGGCCGTCTCCAGCGGCGACAACTCCAACATCATCGCCGCGCGTGTCGCGCGGGAGACGTTCGGCATCCAGCAGGTCGTGGCCCGGATCTACGACCCCGGGCGCGCGGAGGTCTACCAGCGGCTCGGGATCACGACGGTGGCGACGGTGAAGTGGACCGCCGACCAGGTGCTGCGCCGGATCCTGCCCGCCGGCGCCGAGCCCGACTTCCGCGACCCCTCGGGCACGGTCCGGGTCGACCAGGTGCCGGTGCCCTCGGTGTGGATCGGCCAGAAGACCTACGACTTCCAGATGCAGTCCAACAGCCGGATCGCCTGGATCGACCGGCTCGGCGAGGGCATGCTGCCCACCCACGAGTCGGTGATCCAGGAAGGCGACCTGCTGCACCTGGTGATGCGCGAGGAGAGCGCCGCCGAGGTGTTCGCCGTGATCAACCAAGGTCCCGAGGAGCACTGAGATGCGAGTCGCCATCGCCGGGGCCGGCGCCGTGGGTCGCTCCGTGGCCCAGGAGCTGATCACCAACGGGCACCAGGTGCTGCTGATCGACAAGGACCCGGTCTCGATCAAGCCCGACCGGGTGCCCGAGGCCGAGTGGCTGCTCGCGGACGCCTGCGAGATGTCCTCCCTGGAGGAGGCGCGTCTCGACCAGTGCGACGTCGTCATCGCCGCCACCGGCGACGACAAGGCCAACCTGGTCACCGCGCTGCTGGCCAAGACCGAGTTCGGCGTGCCGCGGACGGTCGGCCGGGTGAACCACCCCAACAACGAGTGGCTGTTCACCGAGGCCTGGGGGGTCGACGTCAGCGTGTCGACGCCGCGCATCATGTCGGCGCTGGTCGAGGAGGCGGTCACGGTCGGCGACCTGGTCCGGCTCTTCACCTTCCGCCAGGGCAACGCCAACCTGGTCGAGCTCACGCTGCCGCCCGAATCGCCGTACGTCGGCAAGCCGGCGGGGCTGATCCCCTTCCCGGAGAACTGCGCCCTGGTCTCCATCCTCCGCGACGGGCAGGTCTACACCCCCGACGCCGACCAACCGATCGAGTCGGGCGACGAGCTGCTGTTCGTCGCCGGCGCCGAGGTCGAGGACGCGCTCGAGCGGATGCTGGCACCGGGCACCCACGGCGGCTAGTGCGCTGCGCTGACGCCCGTGCGGCTCAGAGCGCCTTCTCGAACCAGCATCTGGCCCACGGGTTGTCGTTGTAGCGCTCGACCGCCCGGTAGCCCGCCCGGTCGTACATCGCGATCGCCTCGGTGAGCGTGTCGTTGGTGTCCAGCCGGACGAGGGTGTGCCCTCGGACCCGGGCCACGTCCTCGAGGTGGCGGAGCAGCCGGGCGCCGAGGCCGGCTCCGCGCCAGCCGTCGTGCACCCACATCCGCTTGATCTCGGCGGCCCCGTCGCCCAGCCGCTGCAGACCGCCGCAGGCCACCGGTTCGCCGTCGCTGGTCGCCACGACGAAGTAGCCGTCCGGGGCGGTCAAGGACGCGGCGTCCTCCTGCCAGGCGTCGCCGGGTTCGAAGCCGAACCGCTCGCCGATCTCGGCGAAGTACGCCGCCATCGCGCGAACCGCCCTCGGGTCGGTGGGCGTGGTCTCCTCCAGCCGCACGGTGGCCGCGCGCACCAGCAGGTCGGCGGTGGCCAGGGCCTCGGCCAGCCGATCGCGCTGGCGCCGGCTCAGCGGCGAGACCAGGCTCCGGGCCAGGTCCTCCGAGCGGTCGTCCAGGCGGCGCCAGGCGCCCCTGCCCCGCCGCGTCAACGTGACCCGTCGGCGCCTCCGGTCGTCGGGGTCCGGTTGTACCTCGACCAGTCCGTCTCCCTCGAGGGTGCGGAGCAGCCGGCTCAGGTACCCGGAGTCGAGGCCCAGCCGGTCGCGCAGCTCGTGGACGGACGCGCCGCCCCCGTCATCGGCCCGGCCGACCTCGAACAGCAGCCGCGACGGCCCGAGGGGACGACCTGTGCCCAGGAACGACTCGTCGAGAGCACCGATGCGCTGGGTGTACGTGCGGTTGAAGCGGCGCAGGACGTCCGTCTGCGTCGCCGTCTGCTCCTCGCCCATTCCCTGACCTTAGTCAGACAACTGGAACGCCGCCAGCACCTCCGCCACCAGCGCATCGGTGTGCTCGTGCGCCCGCCGGTCGCCGAAGCTCGCCGCCGTGACCACGACCACCAGCTCGAGGTCCGGCACGACGAACAGCCGGCCCAGCGCCGGACCCGGCTCGGGGTCTCAGCGCTGGTCCTAGAGTGACGGCGTGGCCTCCTCGCGGAACACTCTCGCCATCACCAACGCGCACGTCGTCCCGATCGAGGGCGAGGCGTACGACGGAACGGTCGTCCTCACCGACGGCAAGATCTCCGCGGTCGGCTCGAAGGCGAAGCCGCCGCGGGGCGCGGAGGTCGTGGACGCCGAGGGCGGCTGGGTGCTGCCCGGGTTCGTCGATGCGCACACCCACGTCGGCGTCTGGAACGAGGGCGAGGGCTGGTCGGGCCAGGACACGAACGAGATGACCGATCCGGTCACCGCGCAGGTCCGCGCGCTCGACGCGATCTACCCCGGCGACCTCGGCTTCACCGACGCGCTGTCGGGCGGCATCACCACGGTCTGCATCAACCCCGGCTCGGGCAACGTGATCGGCGGCCTCTGCGTCGCGGTGCACACCCACGGGCGCACGGTCGACGAGATGGTGCTGCGCTCCCCCGCCGGGCTCAAGTCGGCGCTGGGCGAGAACCCCAAGCGGGTCTACGGCGACCAGAAGAAGACACCCTCGACCCGGCTGGGAACGGCGGCGGTGCTGCGCGAGTCCTTCGTGGCGGCGCAGAACTACATCATCAAGCGGGACGCCGCGAAGAAGGACAAGAAGACGTTCGACGGCCGGGACCTCAAGCTCGAGTCGCTGGCGATGGTGCTGGAGCGCGAGATCCCGTGGCGGCAGCACTCGCACCGTGCCGACGACATCGCGACCGCGATCCGGATCGCCGACGAGTTCGGCTACGAGCTCGTCCTCGACCACGGCACCGAGGCGCACCTGATCGCCGACCTCGTCGCTGCCAGGGCCATCCCGGTGCTGATCGGCCCGCTCATCGTCAGCCGGTCCAAGGTCGAGGTCCGCAACCGCTCGACGGTCAACCCCGGCCGGCTCGCGCGGGCGGGCGTGGAGATCTCGATCATCACCGACCACCCCGTGTGCCCGATCGCCTACCTCGTGCACCAGGCCACGCTGGCGGTCAAGGACGGCCTGGACCGCGACACGGCGCTGCGCGCGATCACGATCAACCCGGCCCGCGTGCTCGGCCTGGCCGACCGGATCGGGTCGCTCGAGGTGGGCAAGCTCGCCGATCTCACGCTGTGGTCCGGCGACCCGCTCGACGTGATGCAGCGTGCGCTGAAGGTGTACGTCGAGGGCCGCGAGGTCTATGCGTTCGAGGGCTCTTCGCCGGCGTAGCTGACCGGGGTGCTGTTGCGGCCCAGCAGCCACACCATGCCCCCGACGCAGGCCAGCTGGAGCGGCCACCCCATGGCGATCTTGAGGACGCCGAGCAGGGCGACCGCGGTGCTCGTCGCGATGGTGTCGGAGTGCCCGGCCAGCCAGATGGGTGCCTGCACGAGGACCCGCAGCGCGCAGGGCATCGCGAGCAGCCACGTCAGCCGGGTGCTCAGCCTCACTACCTGCTTGTCCTGGTGCCAGGCCGTCGGGTCGCCGGTCACGCTGCCGACCATGAACCCGACGACGGGCCAGCCGATCAGGCAGGTGAGGGCGAAGATGCCGGCGTACCCGGCGTTGTAGAGGATGCCGGGCAGGAAGTACGCCAGCGCCTGGTCGTCGGCGTCGCCGCCCCGGCTGGCGGCGATCCTGACGAAGACCCAGCCGATCCCGATCCCGAAGATCGCGTTGAGCACGAACTGGGGAGTCGACCGCTGGACGAGCCGGACAGCCAGCAACACGGCCGCGGCGCCCAGGCTGACGCCCAGTGCCAGCGGCAGCTCGCGGGTGGTCAGCCACAAGATGGTGAACGCGATGGTCGGGACGGCCGCCTCGACCATGCCGCGCCGTCCGCCCAGTGCGGTGGCGAGCTGCCGCCGGACGACGGCCTCGACCGTCTCCACGGTGGGCTCGAGGTGCGGCTCCGCGACGCCGCCGTGCTCGCTCATGCCCGGAGCTCGTAGCGCGGGTTGTACATGACGCGGAACCCGTCCTGGATCCCGATCCGGCCCTCGACCTCGAGCTGTCGCCCCGGGCTGATGCCGGTGATCTGGCGCCGGCCCAGCCAGACCAGCGTGATGGCGCCGGAGCCGTCGAAGAGCTCCGCCTCGAGGGCGGGTACGCCGCCGCGGGGGCGCAACGTCACGGTCCTCAGGGTGCCGCTCAGCTGTACGCGCGTGCGGTCGGGCGCCTCGGAGATCGCGACCAATCCGGACTCCCGGACCGCCTGCCGCAGCTCGCGGGCGTGCTGGTCGGTGCTGTTGGCCCACCGGCTGAGGGTGCGGCGCAGCCGGTTGCTCCGCCGGCCGCCCTCCTCGTCGACCGGGGCCCCGTCCGCGGACTTGTCCGGGTCCGGCACGATCAGTCGCCGCTCTTGCGGGCGTCGGCGGGGAGGGAGAGGGCCAGCGGGTCACCGACGGGCATGGCTTGCGCGCCGCGGCGGACGGCGACGGTGGTCAGCGCGTCCTCGAAGCTCCTACCGGCGTCCGGCTCGACAGCCGGGCGGCCGAGCATGGTCGCCCTGAGCAGCCAGCGGGGGCCGTTGATGCCGATCACCCGCGAGGGCTGGAGGCCGGTCTTGCCGTCGGGGAGGGTCACCGGCATCTGGCAGACCAGCTCGGTGCCGAAGCGGCCCTCCCGCTCGCTGGCGGTGCCGCCACGCTTGCCGAGGTCGGCGGCGATCTGCGGGCGCACCTCGCTCCACAGGTCGCCGTTGCGCGGCGCGGCGAAGACCTTGAGCTCGAGCGCGCCGTCCGGGCCGGCGAACATCACCGACTGGACGTTGCCGGACGCCTCGTCCACCTGGAGCTGGAGCTCGGTGCCCTCGACGGGGAGGAGCAACAGCGCCCCCAGGTCGACCCGGCCCTCGGTGGAGTCCAGGTCGTCGGCGTCGAAGGGCCCACCCTCGATGTCGCGACCAGGGTCGGTCTCGTCGTCGAGGTCGGCGACCAGGTCGTCGTCGAGGGGGTCCTCGGTCACCTTGCGGCGGAACTTCACGAATGTCCTTCCTGTGGGTCCTCCGGAGGCCCGAAGCCTCCGGTAGAACCGTATCCCCCGGCCCCGCGCGCGGAATCGGGCAGTTCGTCCACCTCGACGAACCGCGCGTGCTCGACGCGTTGCACGACCAGCTGGGCCAGCCGGTCACCCCGCCGCAGCGTCACCGGTTCGCCCGGGTCGTGGTTGACCAGCAGCACCATGATCTCGCCGCGGTAACCCGCGTCGACGGTGCCCGGGGTGTTCACGATCGACAGGCCGTGCCGCGCGGCCAGGCCCGAGCGGGGCTGGACGAAGGCGACGTACCCCTCCGGCAACGCGAGCGCGATCCCGGTCGGCACCAGAGCGCGTTCGCCCGGAGCCAGCGTGATGTCGACGGTGGTCAGGAGGTCGGCGCCGGCGTCGCCCGGATGGGCGTAGGACGGCAGCGGCAGGTCGGGGTCGAGGCGCCGCACTCGGACGTCGAGCCGATCGGCCTGGTGGGGGTCGGACACGCGCCGGACCCTACCCTTGCGGAATGGCCCGGCCCGCGTACCCGACGGCGTACGCCGAGCGGCTCTCGGTCCCCCTGCGCTGGTGGGTGCAGGGCGTGATGTTGCTGGCCACGTTCTGGCTGGCGTTCGTGGTCGCGATCCCCGGCGCGCTGCCCTGGGTGCTCACCGGGGCCCTCGGCGCGTTGCTGGCGCTGGCCCTGGCTTCGTACGGCGCCGCTCGGGTGATCGTCGCCGGCCGCGAGCTGAACGCCGGCCGCGCTCGCATCGGGTTGGAGCACCTCGGCCCGGCCGAGGCCCTCGACGCCGACGCCACCCGGCTCGCGATGGGCACCGAGGCCGACGCCCGGGCGTACCTGCTGGTCCGGCCGTACCTCAAGCGGGCCGTCCGCGTGACGGTGCTCGACCCCGCCGACTCCACGCCGTACTGGCTGCTCGGCACCCGGCACCCGGAGGCGCTGGCCGCCGCGCTGAACACCGCACCGGCTGATGCATCGGGGTGAGGCGGCCCTGCACGGCCCGCACTAGGGTTCAGGCATGGCTGAAGGTGGCTCGAAGATCTGGACCCTGTTCTCGCTGGCCTCCGCGCTGGCGGCGGCGGCAATCGCGAAGAAGGGCCTGAACACGTCCTGGCGTGCCGCCACCGGCAAGAACCCGCCCGAGAACCCTGCCGACCCCGACGTCGACGTCTGGGAGGCCGTCCTCTGGGCCGCCGTCAGCGGCACCCTGGTCGCGATCGCCCGGATGCTCGCCCAGCGCAAGGCCGCGACGTACTACGTGAAGTCGAAGGGTGAGCTCCCGCCCCAGCTGAAGGCGGGCGACGCGGTCAAGGCGACGTAGCCCGCCCCGAAATGCACGACGCCACCGCGGCCCTGAGGGCGGCGGTGACGTGGGTGCTGGTGGTGGCGGCGCGGTGAGGCTCAGGCCGCGCAGTCGCGGCAGATCAGCTTCCGCTCGTCGGCGAGCTGGCTGCGGTGGTGGACCAGGAAGCAGCTCATGCAGGTGAACTCGTCCTCCTGGCGGGGCATCACCTCGACGGCGAGCTCCTCGTGGGAGAGGTCGGCACCGGGCAGCTCGAACGACTCGGCGGCCTCCGTCTCGTCCTCGTCGACCTTGCCGGAGTTCTTGTCGTGTCGGCGTGCCTTGAGCTCTTCGATGCTCTCCTCTGACTGGTCCTCCTCGCTCTTGCGAGGTGCGTCGTAGTCGGTTGCCATGTCTTCCTCGTACTCCTGGTGGGGATGTGCCCGATAAGTCGGCCTGGGGGGGTCGATCGGCGGGTGGATCGATGCTGTCCACGCACGCGGCGGGGCAGATTGTGCACCATGCCCGGGTCCTCGCGCGATGCGGTATCACCGGTGTCTCATGAACGGCATCCGAACACGGTCCGCCGGCGGGGTATTCCCGTGCCGACGCCCTCTGGTCCAGCGAGGTTCCCGCCCTGTGTACGGGGTGACCCCGCACGGTTCAAGGGGAGAGGAACCCGGCGTCCGTCACGGCGGTCAGCAGCTCGTCGAATCCGTGCTCCGGTCCGGCGACCAGCGCGGGGGTGCCGTAGGCGCCCGGGTGGAGCTCGACGCGCACACCGGCCTGTTTCGCGATGAACGCGCCGGCGGCGTAGTCCCACAGCTGCACGCCCTCCTCGACGTACGCGTCCGCGGTGCCCTCGGCGAGGTGGCAGAGGTCGAGCGCGCACGAGCCCAGGCGACGGATGTCACGTACCTCGGGCAGCAGGCGGGCCACCGCCTGGGCCTGCACGGCGCGCTTGCCGGCGTCGTAGGAGAAGCCGGTGATCACCAGTCGGCGGTGGAGGGGGGCGGGGCCGCGGGCGGTCAGCGGTACGCCGTCGCGGCGGGCGTCGCCGGCCGTGGCGACGTACTCGACCCCGGTCGCTGCGTTGACCACGACCCCGGCGACCACCTCGCCCGAGACCTCGACGGCGATCGACACGGAGTACTCCGGCAGGCCGTAGAGGTAGTTCACGGTGCCGTCGATCGGGTCGACGATCCAGCGCACCCCGGAGCTGCCGGAGGTCGTGCCCTCCTCCTCCCCCAGCACCTCGTCCTCGGGGCGCCGCGCGGAGACCATCGAGCGGATCAGCGCCTCGCTCTCGCGGTCGGGCTTGGTGACCACGTCGACGTCGCTGGTCTTGGTGTCGGCGACGGTGACGTCGTGGGTACGCCGCTCGCGGACGAGGGCGGCGGCCGCGCGGGCTGCCTCGAGGGCCAGGTCGCGCAGGGCGGCGGGGTCGATCGGGTCGGTCACCGGACCAGTCTCGGGGGCGACTGCGGGCCGCCGATCACCGGCTGCTCGCCGCGCGGGTTCGGGCAGCAGGCCGCCGCACACTGGTCGGGCGCGGCCATCAGCCCGCCGACGGCGACCCGCGGCACCTCCTCGCCGCGCTCGGTGGCAGCGCGCTCGACGACGAGCTCGCGCGCGAGCCCGACGAACCGCGGGTCGATCCCGGGCGTCGCGGCCCGGGTGATCGGGAACGACAGCCGCTCGGCGGTCGCACCGGCCTCGGTGTCGAGGTCGTAGATGACCTCCATGTGGTCGGAGACGAAGCCGATCGGTACGAGCACCGCCGCCGTGGCGCCGTCCTTGGCCAGCTCCTCGAGGTACTCGTTGACGTCGGGCTCCAGCCACGGCATCTGGGGCGGCCCGGACCGCGAGCAGAACACCAGCCGCGACGGGTGCTTGCGGGCCACCTCCTGGCGGACCCGCTCCGCGACGACGGTGGCCGCAGAGCGGTGCTGGCCGAGGTACGCGCGCCCCCACGGCCCGCTGCGCTCGTTCATGTCGGTCGGGATCGAGTGGGTCACGAAGACCAGGTGCGCGCCGCTGCGCACGTCCTCGGGCAGCTCGGCGAGGGCCGCCAGGGTCGCGTCCACGACCGGCTCCACGAACCGCGGGTGGTTGAAGTAGGCCCGCAGCCGGTCGAGCCGCGGCGCGCCGGGGACGGCGTCGGCAGCCGCGGCGAGGTTCTCGCGGTACTGCCGGCACGAGGAGTACGACGAGTACGCCGACGTCAGGAAGCACGCGGCCCGCTTGATCCCGTCGGCGGCCATCTGCTGCAGCGCGTCACCGAGGTACGGGTCCCAGTTGCGGTTGCCCCAGTAGACCGGCAGGTCGATGTCCGCGCCGGCCAGGTCCTCGCGGATCGCGGCCAGCAGGGCCCGGTTCTGGTCGTTGATCGGCGAGCGGCCGCCGAACAGGTGGTAGTGCTCGCCGACCTCCTCCAGGCGCTCGCGCGGGATGCCACGGCCGCGGGTCACGTTCTCCAGGAAGGGGAGCACGTCATCGGGTCCCTCGGGGCCGCCGAACGACACGAGCAGGAGCGCGTCGTACGGGGAGACGTCGGGAGCCATGGCCCCATCGTAGGGAGACGGGCGATGCCGGACCGGTCGGCGCTCACCCCTAGCCTGCCTTCGTCATGCTCAGCACCTACCGGCGCATCCTGGCCGTCCGCGGCGCTGGGCTCTTCAGCGCCACCGGCCTGGTCGCGCGGCTGCCGATCTCGATGCAGACGCTGGGCATCGTGCTGCTGGTGGTCGGGGTCACCGACTCCTACGGGTACGCCGGGGCGGTCGCCGGCGCGACCACGGTGGCGAACGCCGCCGCCACCGTCGTCCAGGGTCGGGCGCTCGACCGGCTCGGCCAGCGCCGGGTGCTGCCCGCGCTGATCTCCGTGTGGGGCCTCGCGATGGCGCTGCTCGTCGTCTCGGTACACGGCGAGTGGCCGCGGTGGACGGCGTTCGCGCTGGCCGTGGCGGCCGGGCTGATGCTGCCCCCGGTCGGCACGTGCGTACGCGCCCGGTGGTCGCACGTGCTCGACGAGCCACGCCAGGTGCAGACGGCGTACGCCCTGGAGTCGGTCGTCGACGAGGCCGTGTTCATCACCGGCCCGATCCTGGTCACGTTCCTGGCCACCGCGTGGGACCCGGTCGCCGGCCTGGCGGTGGCCGTCCTCGCCGGGGTCGGCGGCACCCTGTTCCTCGCGACCCAACGCGGGACCGAGCCGCCGGGCCACCCGCGCATCCACGCGGTCGAGGACCGGCCCCGCATGCCGTGGCGCACGGTCGTGCCGCTCGCGGTGGTGGCGATGGCCCTGGGCTCGCTGTTCGGCTCGGCGGAGGTGACGACCGTCGCGTTCGCCGAGGAGGCGGGGCACGAGGGCGTCACCGGGGTGCTGCTCGCCCTGTGGGCGCTGGGCAGCCTGCTGGCCGGCGTGGCCACGGGGGCGATCCAGTGGACGCGCGGGCCCTCCCTGCGGCTGAAGGTGGGCACCGTGGCGCTGGCACTCGGCATGGCGCCGCTCTGCCTGATCGAGGCGGTCTGGCTGATGGGCGCCGCCCTGTTCCTGGCCGGGTTCGCGATCGCACCGTCGCTGATCGCCACCTTGTCCTCGATCGAGCAGGCCGTCCCGTCGGCCCGGCTGACCGAGGGCATGGCCTTCATCCACACCGGCCTCTCCGCCGGGCTCGCCCCGGGCGCGGCCCTCAGCGGCCTGGTGGTGGACGCGGCCGGCGCGTCACCGGCGTACCTCGTCTCGGCCGGAGCCGGCCTCGTCGCCGCGCTCGCGGCGCAGACGCTGCCACGGCGACACCCCCGCGGCCTGGCCACCGGCGACGCGCCTCAGGCGTAGGCTCGGCCACACCGGGCCTGGAGAAGAGGAGAGCAGACAGCCGATGGTGCAGCTCACCCTCGCGGGACTCAGCGAGGACGGCAGGCGTCTGCTGCTCGTGAGCGATGCCGGGGTGGAGTTCACCCTCGATGTCGACGCCAAGCTCCGGGCCGCCCTGCGCGGCGACAGTCAGATCAGGGCCCGCCTCGGCCAGTTGGAGATACAGATGGACAGCGTGCTGAGACCCCGCGACATCCAGGCACGGATCCGCGCCGGGGAGAGCCCCGAGACCGTGGCCGCCGCGGCGCAGACGAGCGTGGACAAGATCATGCCGTACGCCGCCCCGGTGCTCGCCGAGCGCGAGCACGTCGCGCAGCGGGCGCAGCGCGCCTCGATCCGCCGGCCCGCCTCGGCGGGTGCGTCTCCGGCGGGCAGCCGCACCCTCGGCGACGCCATCGCCGGGCACCTCCGCGCGCAGAACGTCGATCCCGGCGGCGTCGAGTGGGACGCCTGGCGCCGCGAGGACGGCCGCTGGACGCTGACCGCCACCTACGACGTGGCGGCCCGCGACGGGCAGGCGGCCTTCACCTTCGACGCGCCCGGCAACTACGTCTCGGCCGACGACGACGACGCCCGCTGGCTCATCGGTGACACCGTGGCCGGCCCGGCCCCGCAGCGCCAGGCTCCCGCGGAGGACGACCTGGCCTCCGCCCGCCGGCGTCGCCTGGCCTCCGTGCCTCCCGACGAGCTACCCCTCGGCGAGGACGCCATCGGCCTGGTCTCCGAGCGCGACGAGACCGCGGCGCTGGTCGACTCCCTGGGCACGGAGACCTCCGTCGAGGCCTACCTCGACGAGCCGATGACCCACACCTCGGAGATCGAGCGCGTCGAGGACGAGCCGATCGCCGGCGACCAGGACCTCGAGGAGCCCGACCCGCACTCCGACGAGCCCTCCGCGCGGCCCGCCAAGCGCAAGGGCCGCGCCTCGGTGCCGAGCTGGGACGAGATCATGTTCGGTGGGGGCAAGCACGACTGAGGGTGTCGGCGCCCGCGATTAGCCTCTGCCGCATGGGATCGGACGGCCTCGTCCCCGAGCGGTGGGTGCTGCGGCTGGCCGACATCGCGCTGGGTCTGCCCGACGCCTACCAGGAGGAGGCCTGGGTCGGCGAGCGCTGGCGGGTCCGCGGCCGGACCTTCGCGCACGTGCTGCCGGTCGAGGCGGGCCGCCCCGCGGCGTACTCGAAAGCCGTCGGCAGCCCCGGGCCGCACATCGTGCTGACCTTCCGGGCCGACCCCGACGAGCTCGAGGCGATCCGCCGGTCCGGGCCGAGGTACTTCAAGGCGCGCTGGGGCCGCGACGTGGGCGGCGTGGTCCTCGATGACGAGGTGGACTGGGAGGAGGTCGGCGAGCTGGTGGTCGAGAGCTACTGCCGGCTGGCGCCACAGAAGCTGGTCAGGCTGGTGGACCGGCCACCGGCCGCGCCGGGTCGCTGACCCAGTCGCTCCACGAGCCGGACCACAGCGCCGCCGGCACCCGCGCGACCGTCAGCGCCAGGATGTCGTGGCAGGCGGTGACGCCCGAGCCGCAGTACGCCGCCACGTCGGCGCCGGCGACCGCGCCCACCGCGGCGTACGTGCGGCGCAGCTCGTCGGCGTCCTTGAACCGACCGTCGGGGGTCAGGTTGTCGGTGGTCGGCACGTTGACGGCGCCGGGCACGTGTCCTGCGACGGGGTCGATCGGCTCGTGCTCGCCGGCGTACCGCTCGTGGGCCCGCGCGTCGACCAGCACCTCGACGGCCAGGGCATCCTCGGTGTCGACCACCGGGAGATGGCCGGGGTAGGCCGTGAAGTCCCCGGGCTCCGGAGTCACCTGGCCTTCCTCGGTCTCGCCGCCGGCGTCCCGCCAGGCCGACCAGCCGCCGTCGAGGACGCGGACGTCGCCGTGGCCGTGGTACCTCAGCAGCCACCACGCGCGGGCCGCGGCGCGGCCGCCCCAGTCGTCGTACACGACCACCGGCCGGTCGGCGCGCACGCCCGCGCGGCGCATCGCGGCCTCGAAGTCCGCGGTTGCGGGGAGCGGGTGCCGGCCGCCGTGCTCCCCCGGTCCGGCGGGCGGGGCGGCGAGGTCGTCGTCGACGTCGACGTACACCGCTCCGGGCACGTGCCCTTCCAGGTACGCCGGCCGGCCGTCGGCCACACCGGTCTGGTACCGGACGTCGAGGACCGTGACCGGGCCGAGCATCCGGAGCAGGTCGTGGGCAGAGACGAGGGGGGAGGTCGTCATGGGAACATCCTTGCCGGTCGGGCCGTGTGACAAGATCACGACCCGTGGCTGAGCTCCAGTTCTTCACCGGCACGATGGACTCCGGCAAGAGCACGCTGGCGCTCCAGACCAACCACAACCACGCCGCGCGCGGCCTCCACGGCCGGATCTTCACCACCCACGACCGCGCCGGCGAGTCGATCATCTCCAGCCGGCTCGGGCTCCAGCACGAGGCCATCGAGGTCGATGCCGAGTTCAACTTCTGGCGCTACGTCGTGGACTCGCTGACCCAGGGCGGTCGGATCGACTACCTGGTCTGCGACGAGGCCCAGTTCTTCACCGCCGACCAGATCGACCAGCTCGCCCGGATCGTCGACGAGCTGCAGATCGACGTGTTCGCGTTCGGCATCCTCACCGACTTCCGGTCGAACCTGTTCCCCGGCAGCGCCCGCCTCGTCGAGCTTGCCGACCGCATGCACGTCCTCCAGGTCGAGGCGCTGTGCTGGTGCGGTAAGCGCGCCACCCAGAACGCCCGCACCGAGAACGGCGAGATGGTCGTGGAGGGCGAGGTGATCGTCGTGGGTGACGTCGAGGACCCCGCGTCCGGTCCCCCGGCCGACGTGGCCTACGAGGTGCTGTGCCGCCAGCACCACCGACGCCGCCTCACCGCCGCCCGCGCCCAGGCCGTCTCCCTCGTCGCGGAGCCGCTGCCGTTCGGCTGAGCACCGGTGGTCGAGGAGCTTGCGGGCAACCGTCTCGAGACCTGGTGGGGCCGACGTCGCGCCTTCCTCGACCAACGACGTGCCTCAGCCGACCAGGAGCGGGATGAGCATCTCGTCGGCGGTCAGCGAGCCGTGCAGTCCGATGAGGGTGGCCTCGTAGGCGAAGTCGACGCTGGAGATGACGGCGTGGTCGCCGCGGCAGGCGACGAGGACGTCGCCGATGCGCGGCAGCACGCGCGGCTCCACGGCTCCGAACCACCCCCGGGCCAGCGCCTCGTCACGGCTGAGTACGTCGGCCCGGTCGCCGAGCACGGACGTCCAGGTCGCGGCGACGTCGTCGACGGAGCCCGTGCGGCAGTAGAGGTGACGGAACCTCGCCTCGCCGCCCATCAGCAGCAGCCCCTCGCGCAGCTCCAGCTCGCGGTCGACGTCGACCCGCGCCGACTTCGGCGAGTCGACCATGCCGTGGTCGGCGATGACCAGCAGCCGCACGTCGGGCGGCAGCGCCTCGCGCAGCTGCTCGGCCTCCGCGTCGATCATCACCAGCTGCTGGAGCCAAGGCTCCGAGTCGACGCCGTACCGGTGCCCGGTCCAGTCGAGGTCGCCGTCGTACAGGTAGGTCAGCGACGGCCGCCGCGCGGACGCCTCGACCGCCGCGGCGATCCGCTCGCCGACCCGGTCCGCGCCGACGAAGTCCGCGCCCCGCTGGGCGGCCACGGTCAGCCCGCTGTCGCGGAACTCGCGCTTGTTGATGGTGGTCACGCCGGCGCCGTTCAGCCGCAGCCCGGTGAACGCGGTCGCGTGCGGCTGCCACTCCTTGGGGTCGATGTTCTTGTCCCAGAACAGGTGGTTCAGCAGCCGCTCGGTCCCCGGGATGCGCGAGGTGAACCCGACCAGCCCGTGCGCCCCGGGCGGCAACCCGGTGCCCAGCGAGCTGAGGCTGGTCGCCGTAGTGGACGGCACTCCCGCGGTGCCGGGCGCCTGGGTCGTGAGCAGCGAGGCGAGGTACGGCGCTGCCTCGGCGTGCCGCTCGAGCAGCCGGGCACCGAGCCCGTCGACCAGGAACACGACGTACGCCGGTGCCTCGGGCAGCACCAGGGCGTCGTCCGCGACGGCCGTCAACCCGGGTCGGACCTTGATGCCGATCGCGGCACCGACCGCGGGCACCACGTCGGCCAGGGAACGCGAGCCGTAGGCCGGCTCGACGAAGCCGGTGGCCGACGCCGAGGTCACGGGTTCTGCGTGCGCGCCGACAACGACGCGGCGAACGCGAGCAGGCTCTCGACCGCGTCGGACCCCTCGGCCGTCGCCGAGGCGCGGATCGAGAAGTCGTCGGAGGCGAGCACCCCGGTGTAGCCGTGGTCGGCCTCGCACTCCGGGTCCTGGCAGGCGGCCGGCTCGAGGTCGATCCGGCTGACCCCGCCCCACCCGATCGTGACGACGGCCTCCGCGGCCGGCGCGGGTCCGGACGTCGGGTCGGTGACCATCCGCGTCACGACGACCGACTTCACCGACGACAGCGCGATCGCCTCGGTCGAGGTCGAGGTGTACGCCTCGGTGATCAGCTCGTCGGCGGTGTGCTCGTCGGTGTGCGTCACGATCAGCCGGCTCGGCGTGAGCACGACGACGGTGAGGTGCCGGCGTACCTCGTCGCGGTCGAACGTCGGCTCGTGGTGCACGTAGAACGCGACGACGTCCTCGCCGGCCACCGCGCCGGCTACGCCGTCGGCGACGACCTCCGGGTAGTAGCCCGTGTGGTGGATCGCCTCGCGCAGATCGCGGTCGCGATCGTGGGTCCGCATGCCCGCCAGTCTGGCACGCACCTCTTCTCAGGCCACGCGCGTCTCCACCATCTCCCAGTTGAACTCCCAGGTGGCGCCGGGGTCGATCGTGCTCCACGTCCCACGTGCCGACGAGGGAAGTCGAAGTCTCCGGAGATGGTCATGACGCCCAGCGTGGACGTCATACGTGACATTTTCTGTCAGCGATTGTCGGCGGTCTCACCTACCGTCTCCGGCATGCGCTCCAGCCGGCTCGTCGCCACCTTGATGCTGCTCCAGGCCCGCCCCCTCGTCACCGCCCGCGAGCTGGCGGGCGAGCTCGAGGTCTCGCTGCGCACCGTCTACCGCGACGTCGAGGCCCTCGCCTCGGCGGGCATCCCGGTGTACGCCGAGCAGGGCCGCGCCGGTGGGTACCGCCTGGTCGACGGCTACCGCACCCGCCTCACCGGCCTGACCGAGGACGAGGCGCTCTCCCTGTTCGTGGTCGGCCTCCCGGGGCCGGCCGCCGACCTGGGCCTCGGCGCCGAGGCGGCCTCGGCCGAGCGCAAGCTGCTGGCGGCGCTCGGGCCCGAGCAACGGGTCCGGGCCGGCCGGCTGCGCGACCGGTTCAGCCTCGACACCTCGACGTGGTACCACCCGGCCGAGCAGCCGCCTGCGCTGGCCGCCCTGGCGACCGCCGTCCTCGAGGACCGCGTCGTCGACATCGCCTACCGCCGCTGGGAGGCGCCGCGTGAGGTGGAGCGCCGCCTGGCGCCGTACGGTCTCGTCCTCAAGAACGGCACCTGGTACCTCGTCGCGTCCCCAGCCGACCCGCACGACGGCTCGGTCCGCACCTACCGGGTCTCCAACGTGCTGCGGCTGGCCGCGACCGAGGACCGGTTCGAGCGACCGGCCGACTTCCGCCTGACCGACTTCTGGCGCGAGCACCTCGACGCCTTCGACCGGCGCCGGCTCTCGAGGATCGCCGTGGTCCGCCTCTCCCCGGGGCTGGTCCGCAGCCTTCCCGACCTCTCCGAGGCGGCCCTGCGCCGGGCCGCCGACGGCGTCCTGGCCGGCGACGACGGCTGGACGACCGTCGACCTCCCGATCGAGCACGACGAGCAGGCCGCCCGCCAGCTGCTGCCGTACGCCGCCGAGGTCGAGGTCGTCTCCCCCGCCAGCCTGCGCGACCTGCTGGTCGAGAGGGCCCGCGCCCTCCTCACGCTCTACGGACGCCCTTAGGGTCGTCGCGCAGGCGAGGTCACGGCCCGGGGTTGCGGTCGTGGTGGTGACGTCGAGCTTCGTATGACGTCCTGGCGCGCCGTCTCGATCAGTGGCGGACCACCTCGGTCAGCATCGACAGCCCGGCCTCGACCTCGTCGGCGTCGCCCACCACGACCTTGACCATCGCCTCGGGAGCGAGCATCGCCGCGGCTGCGGCCCGGACGTCGTCGAGGGTGACGGCGGCGAGGCGGGCGGGGTACTCCTGCAGCCAGTCCACCGCCATCTCGTCGCTGAGGAGGTCGGTCAGCGTCTCGGCAAGCCCGGCCTGGGTGGCAGTGGCGAGGGCGAGGGTGCCGGTGAGGTACTGGACGGTCCCCTCCAGCTCGTCGGGCTTCGCGCTCAGCGTTGCGATCTTGCCGAGCTCGTAGAGCATCTCGACCAGCGCGGGCGCCGTCACGTCGGTCGCGACGTCGGCCGACGTGACGACGCGGGCGTCGCCGCGCTGGATCCGGATGCTGCTGAACGGGCTGTAGGTGTAGCCCTTGTCCTCCCGGATGTTCATGGTCAGCCGGGACGAGAAGTACCCGCCGAAGATGCCGTTGGCGACCTGGGCGGCAGGGTAGGTCGGATCGGTACGCCGCGGCGCCTGGCCGCCCAGCCGGATGTTGGACTGAACGGCACCGGGTCGGTCCACCAGCAGCAGCGGCTCCCTCGGCAGGCCGGGGACCTTCGGCACGTCCGCACCGCGACCCTCGGCGCGCCACCCGGACAGCGCCTTCTCCACCTGGTCGAGCGCCCGGGCCGGCGTGACGTCACCGACGACCACGAGCAGGCTGCCGTCCGGCAACAGACGCCGTCGGTGCATCGCCTTCAGGGACCCCGGCGCCACGGCCGAGATCTCTTCGGGCGTAGGGATGTTGCGGCCGTAGACGTGGTCGCCGTAGCGGCGCTGCAGCCACGCCTCGTCGGCGGTCACGCCGGGCTGCGAGAGGGCGCGGCGGACGTGGTCACGCAGCCGGCCGGCCTCGCGCTCGACGGCCGACTTCGGGTACGCCGGGTCGGTCAGCACGTCGGACAGCAGGCCGAGCAGGTTCCCGAACCCCGACCGCAACGCGTCACCGGAGATGGCCAGGCCGTCGGCGCCGTCGTCGACGCGCAGGCTGCCGCCGATCGTCTGCAGGGCCTCGGCGAGCTCGTTCTGGGAACGGCCACCGGCGCCGAGCATCATGCTCCGGCTGAGCACGGCCACGCGGGCCAGGTCGGCGTCGCGCCGCATCGCGGTGGGCACGCGCAGCCGGACGTGGACCAGCGGCACCGAGGCGCGGCGTACGGCGACGACGCGCAGCCCGTTCGCCAGCACCCGCTCGGCGACGGCGGGCAGCCGCTGCTTGCGCGGCTTGGTCAGGGCGGGGACCGGCTGGGCGGCCCGCTCGCGGCGCTTCGCCGCGGGACTCGCACTGCTCATTTCTCGGCACCTCCGGCAACCAGGTCGAGGCGGGCACGGACGTCGGGTCTCAGTGCCCCCGCGGCCTCGGCGACCTGCTCGGCGGTCACCTCGGCCACCAACCCAGGCATCTCGAGGGCGAGCTCGGCGCGGCCGCGCTGCTGCTCGTAGGACGCCATGGCCAGCGTCCTGCGCAGCAGGTGGTCGCCGCCTTGGAGCATCGCGGACTGCAGCCGCGCCATCACGCGGGTCAGCTCGTCGCGCGGCGCAGCCCGTCGGTGGCCAGGCGGTCGAGCTCCTCGTCCACCGCGGCGACCACCTTGTCGGTGGGTACGTCGGCGGGGTGGTGGGCCTCGAGCACGAACGCGCACGGGTTGCGCACGTCCCAGGCGTCCTCCATCAGCCCCAGGTGGCAGCCGACGTCGGTCGCGAGCCGGTCGTCCTGCACCAGCCGGCGTCGCAGGCGCGAGGCGTCCCCGGTCGCGAGGGCGGCGGAGAGGACGACGTACGGCAGGTAGGCGGCGAGGTCGGCGGGGTCCGGGACCCGCCAGCCCAGCGCGACGGCCGGTGCGGGCGCGTCCGCATCGTGCTGCTCGGCGCGGCGTTCGGAGGTCGGCGCCGGCTCGTCGAAGTCGGGCCGGGGAGGTACGGCGCGCTTGGGCACCGGGTCGAAGTGGTGGTGCACCCGCTCCAGGGCCTGGTCGACGTCGAAGTCACCGCTGACCGCGAGCACGGCGTTGCCCGGGGCGTAGTACTGGTCGAAGAAGTCCCGCGCGTCCTCCAGCGTGGCGCTCTCCAGGTCCACGAACGACCCGTAGCCGTCGTGGGCGTTGGCCCAGGACTCATAGAGCACCGGCGGCAGGGTCAGCCACGGGAAACCGCCGTACGGCTCGTTCATCACGTTGACCCGGATCTCCTCCTTGACCACCGCGATCTGGTTGTCGAGGTTCTCCTGGGTGACCGCGGGCCAGCCCATCCGGTCGGCCTCGAGGAAGAGCGCGCGGTCGAGGGCGTTGGACGGCAACATCTCGTAGTAGTTCGTGTAGTCCAGCCGGGTCGAGCCGTTGAGCACGCCGCCGGACGCGGAGATCAGCTGGGCCAGCTCCATCTTCCCCAGCGACGCCGAGCCCTGGAACATCAGGTGCTCGAAGAGGTGCGCGAAGCCGGTGCGGTTCTGCGGCTCGGAGCGGATGCCGACGTCGTAGTAGACGGCGACGGCGACCACCGGGGCGGACCGGTCGGGGGCGAGCACGACGCGCAGCCCGTTGCGGAGCTTGACGCGCTCGATCGAGATGGAAGCCATGGCGCGACGCTAGCCGACCCGCACCCGCCGTTGGTCGAGGAGCTTGCGCAGCAAGCGTCACGAGACAAGTGAGAGGTCAGCGGACAGCTCGCCGGGTCTCGCGACAGGCGCCAGGGCGCCTTCCTCGACCAGCGGAGGCGCAAGTCAACCGGGGAAGGTGTCGGCCAGGTCGGGGAGCCGCCGGACGAACCAGTCCGAGCGCGGGTCGGCGACCGGCTCCACCCGCCCGGCCGCGGTGAGCACGGTCAGGTCCTCGGCGCCGGCGAGCACGAGAGCGAGGTCGAGGGAGGCCAGCTGCGGGAGGTCGTGCTGGAGCTGGGCGACGCGCTGGACGAGCTGCTCGACTTCGGCGATGTCGACCGCCTCGCTGCCGCGGTACCCGAACAGCAACGGCGCCGCCTTGATCTCGCGGACCATCGCCGCGGCGTCCCGCTCCCCCAGCGGCGGGATGCGGAAGGACCGGTCCTCCAGCAGCTCGGTCAGCGGGCCGGAGACTCCGAAGGAGACGACCGGCCCGAACAGGGGGTCCTCGATGCTCGACACCGACACCGGGATGCCGGGCGGGGCGCTCCTCTGCACGACGAAGCCCGCGGTCTCCGGGTCGGTGATGATCTCGTTCAGCGCGCGCCAGGCCTGGCGCATCTCGGTCTGGTTGTCGATGCTGCGCCAGACGTGTGCCAGGTCCGGGCGCTCGCGCAACCTGTCGGTGGTGGCCTTCAGGACGACGTCCCAGCCGAGGTCCTTGCCGGCGCGCTGCGCCTCCTTGAGCGTGCTGACGGGCGTGGCCTCCCAGAGGTCGATGCCGTAGTGCCCCAGCAGCATCCGCAGCTCGTCCTGCTCGAGGTCGCGGCCGTCGGGGTGGTCGATCAGCAGGCGGTTGACGAACTGCTTGGCCCCGGCGGGGTCGACCGACTCCAGCGACGTCGCCGGACCGTTCGGGGTGCGCAGCCACACGGCGTACCCGACCACGGAGGCCAGTGCCCGGACGGCGGACTCGATGGCGGGGTACGACGGCACCGACCCGCGTCCGGCGCTGGCCCCGGCCACGTCCGGCACGCGCAGCAGCTCGGGCACGCCCTCGGCGCCCAGGAAGGAGGAGACGAGCGGCTTGTCGGACTGCTCGCCGACAGCGGCCAGCACGTTGGCGACGTCCTCCCCGCTGGTGTTGAGCGGGGGCACGTAGACCGCGACGACCGAGTCGACCTCGGGGTCGTCGATCGCGGCGTCGAGGGCGTCCTCGAAGTCCTCGGCGGTGGCGTCGGCACCCAGCGCGACATAGCGGTTGACGACCAGTCCGACGGCCGACGCGGCGTCGGAGGCCAGCAGCCCGATGGCGTCGCTGTTGCCGACGATCGCGACCCGGCGGCCGCGCGGCAGCGGCTGGTGGGCGAGCAGCTGCGCGACGTCGAACATCTCGTCGAGGGTGTCGACCTGGATCACCCCCGCCTGCCGGAACATCGCGTCGACGGCGCGCTGCGGAGCCCCGATCGTGCGGACGATCTGGCCCATCGGCACGCCCTGGGTGGTCCGGCCGGAGCGCACCGCGATGATCGGCTTGCGCAGCGAGACCCGCCGGGCGATCCGGGAGAACTTCCGCGGGTTGCCGATGGACTCCAGGTAGAGCAGCACGACCTCGGTGGCGTCGTCCTCCTCCCAGTACTGCAGGACGTCGTTGCCCGACACGTCGGCCCGGTTGCCGGCGCTGACGAACGTCGACAGGCCGAGGCCGCGGTTGGTGACCTTCTCCAGGATCGCCGAGCCGAGCGAGCCCGACTGGCAGAAGAAGCCCGCCCGGCCGCGGGCCGGGATGTGGCTCGACAGCGACGCGTTCAGCTGCACGGCGGGGTCGGTGTTGATGATGCCCAGGCAGTTGGGGCCGATCAGACGCAGCCCGTAGGAGCGGCAGAGTCCCAGCAGCCGTCGCTGCCGCTGCCGGCCCTCCTCCCCCACCTCCGCGAATCCCGAGGAGATCACCACGAGCCCGTGCACGCCCTTGTTGGCGCAGTCGAGCACGACGTCCTGCACGGACTCGGCCGGCACGGCCACGATCGCGATGTCCACGTCGTCGCGGATCTCGCTGACCGAGGCGTGCGACGGCATGCCGGAGACGGACCGGGCGCGGTCGTTCACGACGTACACGCGTCCCGTGTAGTCCCCCAGCACGAGGTGCCGGACCAGCGCCTGGCCGATCGTGTCCTGGCGCCGGCTGGCGCCGATCACGGCGACCGACCGGGGGTTGAAGAACCTCTCGATCGACGCGGACTCCGCGCGGTGCTCGCGGCTGGCCATCACGCCGGCGAAGGTGTCGGTGGGGTCGATCGGGAACTCCAGCGTCATCACGCCGTCCTCGATCCCGCTCACCACGCGGTACCCCGCGTCGCGGAAGGTCTGGATCATCCGCTCGTTGTCGGGCAGCACCTCGGCCACGAACGCGTCGACGCCGCGTTCGCGCCCGGCCTGCGCCAGGTGCTCGAGGAGCAGCTGACCGATACCGCGTCCCTGCTGGGCGTCCTCGACGAGGAAGGCGACCTCCGCCTTGCCCGCGTCGTCGCCCTCGTAGCTGCCCAGGGCGATGATCTGCTCGGACAAGGTGACGACGAACGCCACCCGTCGCACGTGGTCGACCTGCACGAACCGCTCGACGTCGCGCGCGGACAGCTTGGGCATCGCGGTGAAGAACCGGAAGTACTTCGACTGGTCCGAGACGCGCCCGTAGAAGTCGATCAGGAGCTCGGCGTCCTCAGGCCGGATCGGCCGGATGTGCGCGGTGTGGCCGTCACGCAGCAGGACGTCGGCCTCCCAGTGCCGCGGCGCGACATGCTCCTCGACCGGCCGCTCTGCGGGGGGTGACGTCACTCGGAGCAATCTACCGAGCGACGTGGTGCGCCAGCGCCGCGATGTCCACCGGACCGGTGCCGCAGCAGCCGCCGACGTACCTCACCCCGGCAGCCAGCCACGAGTCGACCAGGCCGAGGTCGACCGGGGCGCCGTACGCCCAGGTCTTGGTCGAGGCGTCCCAGCTGCCGCCGCGGTTCGGGTACGCGACGGCGGGCAGGCCGGTCGCCGCGACGGCCGCCCCTACCGCGCCGAGCACGTCTTCCTGCTCGGAGCAGTTGACCCCGGCGGCGACGAGCGGGCGGCAGCCGTCGAGGATCGCGTACGCCGCGTCGAGCGGCTGGCCGGCGGCCGTGGTCGCGCCGCGGACCGAGTAGCTGAACCAGGCGGCCACGTCGAGGTCGTCGAGCAGCCCGACCAGCACCTCGGCCTCGTCGGCGTCGGGGATCGTCTCCACGGCCAGCAGGTCAGGTCCGGCGGCTGCCAGCAGCTCGAGCCGCAGCCCATGGAAGTCGCGCAGGCGTGAGGCGGGGACGCCGTAGCGGCCGGTGTACTCCGAGCCGTCGGCGAGGTACGCGCCGTACGGCCCGACGGAGGCGGCGACCAGCGTTCCCGGGTACTCGTCGGCCACCTCGCGAGCCAGCGTCACGCTGAGCGTGATGAGCCGGCGGGCCTCGGCGGCGTCGTACCCGGCCGCGACCAGGCCCTCGACGCTCGCCTGGTAGCTCGCGGTGGTCGCGACCTGCGCGCCCGCCTCGAAGAACGCCCGGTGGGCGGCTGCGACCCGCTCCGGTTCCTCCGCCAGCAGGCGGGCGGTCCACAGCGACCCGCTCAGGTCCGCGCCCTGCTCCTCCAGCGCCGTCGAGAGGCCGCCGTCGAGGACGACCGGAGCGGACCGGGTACGGCGGTCGGGCATCTCGCCATCCTCGCCCATCGGCCCCGCGAGCGGCGCGGGGCCGTCGCAGGCAGCAGGCAGCGCCCTAGCCTCGCGTCGTGGTGGTGAGCAGGAGCCGACGGGCGCGGGCCGCCCGCAAGCGCAAGACGCGCATGGCGCGCGTCGTCCACGACCTCACCGACGAGCAGTGGGCGGCACTCCGGGCAGCCTGGGGTGGCTGTGCCTACTGCGGAGCGCCCGCGGCGGCGCTGCAGAAGGACTGCGTCCTGCCGATCTCGCGGGGCGGTCGCTACACCCTGGGCAACGTCGTGCCCGCCTGCCCGTCGTGCAACGCCAGCAAGTGCAACGACGAGGTCACCGGCTGGCTGCGCCGCAAGCGGCTCGACGAGCGAGCGTTCCTGGTGCGGCACCACCAAGTGCTCGCGTCGGTGGGCGTGGGCGAGGACTGAGTGATGGCACGCCCGGCGAGCCCCGGTCCCCACCGCCGGCGCGGCCAGGGACAATGCGTCCATGGCACGGCGCAGCACCAAGCAGGACCCGCTTCCCGACGACTTCGTCGAGCACATCGTCGACACCGACGTGGGCGTCGAGATGAGGTCGTCGTTCCTCGAGTACGCCTACTCCGTCATCTACTCCCGCGCCCTCCCGGACGCCCGCGACGGGCTCAAGCCGGTCCAGCGGCGGATCCTCTACACGATGGCCGACATGGGGCTGCGGCCCGACCGCGGCCACGTCAAGAGCGCCCGGGTCGTCGGCGAGGTGATGGGTCGGCTGCACCCACACGGCGACGGCGCGATCTACGACGCCCTGGTGCGGATGGCCCAGCCGTGGGCGATGCGGCTGCCCACCATCGACGCCCACGGCAACTTCGGGTCTCCTGACGACCCGCCGGCAGCGATGCGGTACACCGAATGCCGGATGGCGCCCCCGGCCACGGCGATGACCGAGGGCATCCTCGAGGACACCGTCGACTTCCGGCCCAACTACGACTCCCGCGAGACCGAGCCGAGCGTGCTCCCGGCCGCGATCCCGCACCTGGTCGTCAACGGCACCACCGGCATCGCCGTCGGCATGGCCACCAACTGCGCGCCGCACAACCTGGTCGAGGTCGTGCAGGCACTGCGCCACCTCATCAAGCACCCCGAGGCCGGACTCGACACCTTGATGCGCTTCATCCCCGGCCCCGACCTTCCGACCGGGGGCAAGATCGTCGGCCTCGACGGCGTCAAGGAGGCCTACGAGACCGGACGCGGCACGTTCCGCATGAGAGCGACGGCCCGGGTCGAGACGCTGGGCCGACGCAAGGGCATCGTGGTGACCGAGCTGCCCTACGGCGTCGGCACCGAGAAGGTCGTCGAGCGCATCAAGGTCCTGGTGCAGGGCAAGAAGATCCAGGGCATCTCCGACATCAAGGACCTCACCGACCGCGCCAAGGGCCTGCGCCTGGTCATCGAGGTCAAGAACGGCTTCCACCCCGAGGCGCTGCTCGAGCAGCTCTACCGCCAGACGCCGCTGGAGGACACCTTCGGCATCAACGCCGTCGCCCTCGTCGACGGCCAGCCGCGCACCCTCGGGCTCAAGGAGCTGCTCCGCGTCTTCCTCGACCATCGCTTCGAGGTCGTCCGCCGCCGTTCGGTCTTCCGTCGCGGGGAGGCCGCCGCGCGGCTGCACAGGGTGCAGGGCCTGCTGATCGCGATCCTCGACATCGACGAGGTCATCCAGCTGATCCGCACGAGCGACAACACCGCGATGGCCAAGGAGCGGTTGATGCAGGTGTTCGACCTCAGCGACATCCAGGCTGACTACATCCTCGAGATGCCGCTGCGCCGGCTCACCAAGTTCTCCCGGATCGAGCTCGAGAAGGAGCAGTCCGAGCTGGAAGCCACCATCGAGGGCCTGGACGCGATCATCGGTGACGAGCAGCTGCGCTGGAACGTCGTCTCCGACGAGCTGGCCGAGGTCGCCAAGACCTACGGCACCCCCCGTCGTACCGTCCTGCTCGGAGCAACGCTGGCTCCCACCGCAGTCACCACCGAGATCGAGGACGAGCCCTGCCACGTCCTGCTCTCCTCGGCCGGTCTCGTGGCGCGCACCAAGCCGCGCGACGTGCTCGGCCAGGGTGGCGACCGCACCAACCACGACGTGGTCGTCTCGGTGGTCGCCACCACGACCCGCGGGGAGATCGGCGTCCTGACGTCCGCGGGGCGGGTACGACGTCTCAACGTCCTCGAGATCTCGGCCGAGCTGCCGCCCTCGGCCAACGACCCCAACCTGAAGGGGTGCATCCAGCTCTCGGAGCTCGTCACCTTCGAGCCCGGCGAGCGCGCCCTCGCGCTCACCTCGCTGCGCACCGACGGACCGGGCCTCGCGATCGGCACCCGCCAGGGCGTGGTCAAGCGGGTGAACGCCGAGGTCCTCACCAACCGCGACGAGTGGGAGGTGATCGGCCTCAAGGACGGCGACGAGGTGGTCGGCGTCACCGACCTGCTGACGGGCACCGAGACGCTGTGCTTCATCACCTCCGACGCCCAGCTCCTTCACTTCGGCGCCGACGGGGTGCGGCCGCAGGGCCGGGCGGGCGGCGGCATGGCCGGCGTCCGGCTGTCGACCGGGGAGCAGGTGGCCTGGTTCGGCGCCCTCGACCCGGACGACTCCATCGTGGTGACCGCCTCCGGGTCCTCGACCGCCCTCCCCGGAACCGAGCCCGGTGCCCTCAAGGTGACGCCGTTCTCGGAGTACCCCGCCAAGGGACGGGCCACCGGCGGCGTGCGCTGCCACCGCTTCCTCAAGGGCGAGGACACCCTGGTGCTCGCGTGGGCCGGCGCGGCCCCTGCGCGGGCGGCCGCCGCCAGCGGCGCACCGGTCGACCTGCCGCCACCGAACGGCAGGAGGGACGGCTCGGGGACGCCCGGATCCCAGTCGATCGCGGCCGTCGCCGGACCGGTCGCTTCGGCCGCCGCGGCCCTCACCAAGAGATTCGGCCAAGAGATTCGGCCAAGAGATTCGGCCGGTGTGACAAGGTGACGGCCGTGCTGACGCGACCCCGCTGGACGGCCACGTTCGCGGCCACCGCCCTCGCGCTCGCCGTGACGGCCTGCAGCGGCGCCGACAGCGGACCGAAGGCCGATGACCAGACCCCCGAGGAGGTCCTCGCCACGGCGCAGCAGCAGCTGACCGAGACCTCCGGCGTGTCGCTCACCTTGTCCACCGACGACCTGCCCGAGGGCCTCAACGCCATCCAGAAGGCCGTCGGCGTGGCCACCGACGCGCCGGCGTTCGACGGCACGCTGACGGTGACGCTGAGCGGTCAGGCGTTCGACGTGCCGGTGATCTCGGTCGGCGACACCGTCTGCGCCCAGATCCCGCTGACTCCCGGCTGGACGGACGTCGACCCGGAGGACTACGGCGCGCCCGACCCGGCAGGCTTCCTCTCCCCCGACGACGGCTTCGCCGCGATCCTCGGCGCCGCGACCGGGTTGGCCAAGGGCGACAGCGTCCGCGGTGGCGCGAACAACGACGAGATCCTCACGACCTACACGGGCACCGCGCCGGGCGACGTGGTCGACAAGGTGATCCCGGGCGCGTCCGGCGACTTCGACCTCTCCACCCAGATCACCGAGGACGGCGAGCTCCGCGAGCTGGACCTCACCGGCGTCTTCTACTCCGGGTCCGACGCGAACACCTACGCCGTCGGCTTCGACGACTACGGCACCACGAAGGACATCAAGGCTCCGTGCCCGTGATGTCGTGCCCATGATGGCGTGCCCGTGATGTCTGGCCGGCCGCGCACCCTGCTGGCGCTGGCGGCCGTCGCGGTCGCGTTCGCCGCTGCTGACACCTACGTCGTGGTGCTGGCCCTGCCCGAGATGATGGCCGCCGTCGGCGTGCCCATCGACCAGCTCCAGAAGGCCGCGCCGATCGTGTCCGGGTTCCTGCTGGGGTACGTCGCCATGCTGCCGCTGATCGGCCGGATCGCCGACCTCCGGGGCCGGGTGCCGGTACTGGTCGCCGCCCTCGTCGTCTTCGCGGCCGGCTCCCTGCTGACCGCGCTCGCCTACGACATGCCGACGATGGTGTTCGGTCGCTTCCTCCAGGGCGTGGGCGGCGGCGGGCTGGTGCCGGCCACCCTGGCGCTGGTCGCCGACCTCTACCCCGTCGAGCGTCGCGGGGTGCCGCTCGGAGTGGTGTCGGCGGTCCAGGAGATCGGCAGCGTGCTCGGCCCGCTCTTCGGCGCGGTGATCCTGTCCGTCGCCGACTGGCGGTTCATCTTCGTGGTGAACCTGCTGGTGGGCCTGGTGCTCGCGGTCGCCATCCGACGCCTGGCCGGCCGGGTCGAGGATCCGGGACGCGCCGGACGGTTCGACTGGCCCGGCAGCCTGCTGCTCCTCCTCACGCTGGCCACCGGTGCGCTGGTCTTCCTCCGGCCGCCCGCGATGCTGCGCGACCTGACGTGGGGCGAGCTGTTCGTCCCGTGGTCCGGCAATGGCCGCTGGGCCACGCCGCTGGGCACCGTCGCCGCCGTCGCCGCGCTGCTCTTCGTGATCCGCACCCTGACCGCGAGCCGTCCCCTGGTCGACGTACGCGCCTGGCGTGGGATAGCGCGGGAGGCCGACCTGACCGGGGCGCTGCTGCTGGCCGCGACCCTGTCGGGAGTCGTGCTCGCGTTCGCGACCGCGGACCCGCGGGTGGAGGTGTTCTCCGACCGGGGCCTCTGGTACCTCGCCGGCGGCGCCATCGCCGCCGTCGTCTTCGCCCTGCACCTGCGCGGCTCGGAGAACCCGATCATCCCCACCGGCGCGCTGCGGCGGACCCCCGCCTGGGGCTCGCTCGCCGTCTCCTTCTTCGTCGGCGCCGCCCTGATCGCAGCGCTGATCGACATCCCGATCTTCGCCCGCACCACGATCTACGCCGACTCCCAGCTGATGGCCGCGCTGGTGCTCGTGCGGTTCCTGGTCGCGCTGCCGGTCGGCGCCGTGCTGGGCGGGTACCTCACCGGTCGGCTGCCCGCCGGGGTGGTGACCGCGATCGGTATGGCCTGCGCCGCTGTCGGGTTCGTGTGGATGAGCTCCTGGCACCTGGAGACCCTCGAGCACGCGTCGGCGACCCTGCCGCTGGTGATCGGCGGGTTCGGCTTCGGGCTCGCGCTCGCGCCGGTGAACGCCGCCGTGCTCGCCTCGACCGACCACGACGTGCACGGGCTGGCCACCGCCAGCGTCGTCGTCGCCCGGATGGTCGGCATGCTGGTCGGCATCTCCGCGCTGACCACCATCGGCCTGCGCCGCTACTACGCCGAGCAGCACGACATGCCGGGAGTCCGCGAGGTCTGCGACGGCAAGAGCCGCTGCAAGGAGTTCACGCTGCTGCTCAAGGAGGCGGGCATCGCCCAGGAGCACACCGTGTTCCTGGGCGCCGCCGTCTGCGCCACAGTCGCCGGGGTGCTCGCGCTGGTGCTGTTCCGCACCGCGGCCACCCGTGCCATCGACGCGGGCACCCTGCTGCGCTCCGGCGGCTGATCACTAGGGTGCGTCTCGTGGGAGACGAGTTCGACGACCTGATGGCCGCCAACGCGGCGTACGCCGCCGACTTCCGCGGTGGCGACTTCGACGGCATCGCCCATGCCGGCGTCGCCATCGTGACCTGCATGGACTCCCGGATCGACCCGCTGCGGATGCTCGGGCTGAACCACGGCGACGCGAAGATCTTCCGCAACCCGGGCGGCCGGGTCACCCCCCAGGCCGTCGAGGCCCTCGTCCTCGGCGTGCACCTGCTGAACGTCGAGCGCATCCTGGTCATCCCGCACACCCGCTGCGCCATGACTGCCTCGACCCAGCAGGAGCTGCGCGAGCGCATCGCGGAGTCGGCCGGTCAGGACGTCACCTGGCAGCAGTTCGACGTCGTGGAGGACCAGATGGCCGCCCTCGACGAGGACGTCGCCAAGATCCGGTCCCACCCGCTCATCCCGGAGAGAGTGCGGGTCGGCGGTTTCCTGTACGACGTCGACACCGGACTGCTGGCGCGAAAGGTCTAGCGCCGAACCTCTGAGCGGCCGACACTCGTCACATGCGCCTGCTCGAACGGGAGCTGCAGCTCGGGGCACTCCGTGAGTACGTCGCCGACGCCCGCGCGGGCGACGGCCGGCTGGTCCTGGTCTGCGGCGAGGCCGGGATCGGCAAGTCCAGTCTCGTCGATGCGTTCCTGGCCGAGGTCGAGGACGCCCGGGTCGCCTGGAGCGCCTGCGACGGCGCCTTCACGCCGTCGGCCCTGGGCCCGCTGCAGGACGTCGCCGACCAGTGGGGCGGTGCGGTCCGGGTGGCCTGCGCCGAGGGTGTGCCCCGCGACGCCCGCTTCGCCGCGCTCCTCTCGACGCTGCGCGAGCACGACGGACTGTCCGTCCTGGTCATCGAGGACCTGCACTTCGCCGACGAGGCGACCCTCGACCTCGTCGGGCACCTGGCTCGCCGGCTCCGCGGCGTACGAGCCCTGGTCGTGGCGACGTACCGCGACGACGGGCTCGCCGAGAACCGTGCCCTCCGCGAGACCCTCGGCGAGGCATCCAGCCAACGGTCGACCCGGCGCATCGCGCTGCCACCGCTCACCCCCACGGCCGTCGAGGCGCTGAGCACCAGCACCGGACACTCGGCCGGCGAGGTGCACGCGCTCACGGGCGGCAACCCGTTCTTCGTCAGCGAGGTGCTGCGCCATGACGGCGCAGATCTCCCTGCTTCCGCCCGGGACGCCGTCCTGGCCAGGGCAGCACGTCTCTCCCCGGCCGGCCGCGAGGTGCTCGACGCGGCCGCACTGCTGGGCGAGCGCATCGAGCCGGCGCTCTTGCACGCCGTCACCGAGGCGTCGACCGCTGCCCTCGACGAACCGGTGACGGCCGGGCTCCTGGTCGCCGACGGGAGCGGGCTGAGGTTCCGCCACGAGATCGCCCGTCGCGCCGTCGAGCACGAGATCGGTCCGCATCGCGCGGCAGAGGTGCACGGCCAGGTGCTCGCCGAGCTCGAACGATCCGCCGTGGCCGACGACGCGCGGCTGGCCCACCACGCGGCGGGGGCGTTCGACGCCTCGGCCGCCGTCCGGTACGCCCGTCGGGCCGGTGACCGCTCCGCCGCGCTCGCCTCGCGCCGCGAGGCCGTGGTGCAGTACCGCCGCGCGCTCCGTTTCGTTCCCGACGACCAGCCGCTGGTCCGCGCCGACCTGCTCGACGAGCTCGCCACCCAGCTCGCCACCCTCGACCAGTTCGGTCCCGCGGCCGAGGTCCTGGAGGAGTCGGTCGCCCTCTGGCGCGCCGGGGGGGTTCCGTTGCGAGAGGGCGACGCGCTCCGCCGGCTGTCGGTCGCCTACTACCGGCTGTGCCGCGGAGCTGAGGAGCACGTCGTGCTCCAACGGGCGCTCGACGTGCTGGAGCCCCTCGGAGCGTCGCGCGAGCTGGCCTGGGCGTTGTCGCGGACGGCCGCGCAGCACATGGACGGCAGCGAGACGGGGAAGTGCTACGAGTACGCCCACCGCGCCCAGGCCATGGCCCACGGCCTGAACCTGCCCGACGTCGCCAGCGATGCGCTCAACACCCTCGCGTGCGTCGAGTACCCCGACGGGCGGTGGTACGACTGGATCCGCGAGGCGCTGGACCTGGCCGTCGAGCACGGGTTCTCCGACCAGACCGGACGCGGCTACGCGAACCTCCAGGCGATGCTCGTCGACGCGATGCGCTACGCCGAGGCCGAGCACTTCTTCCGGGAGGGGATGGTCTACTGCGACGAGCACGACAACCACACTTCCGGCCTGTGCCTCGCGGGCGGGCAGGCCCAGCTCCTGATGACAACGGGCCGGTGGGCCGAGGTCGAGGAGATCGCAGCCGGTCCGCTCAGCGGTGACCGGTCCTCGCCGATCAACCGGGTCACCTTCCTCGTGCCGCTCGGACTGGCGCGCGCCCGACGAGGGCACCCGGGGGTGTGGGAGTGCCTGGACGAGGCGGCCGCGTCCACCAACGCGTCCGGCATCCCGTCCTACGCCGCCCTCTGCCGCGCCGCGCGGGCCGAGGCCCGATGGTTGGCCGGAGAACAGGACGAGGCCCTGCGCGAGCTGGAGCTGGCCGCGGGCTACGCAGCGGACTGCGTCTCGGAGCGACCCAGCGTCGCGCTCGTCCGTTGGCGCGTCACCGGCGAGCTCGGACCCGAGGTGGCCGACCTGCCGGCGCCCTACGCCGCGGAGCTCGAGGGCGACGTCCGCGAGGCCGCCCGGCTCTGGGACGAGCTCGGTCGCCCGTACGACGCCGCCATGGCGCTGCTGGGCTCGTGCGACGAGCAGGACCTCCGCGACGCGCTCGCGCGGTTCGATGCCCTCGGCGCGGAGCCGGCGGCGGCGATGGCCCGCCGCAACCTGCGTGCGGCCGGCGCACGCGCCGTACCGGTGGGACCTCGACCCACCACTCGGGAACATCCCCGTGGGCTCACCGCCCGTGAGCAGGAGGTGCTCGACCTGCTGGTAGAGCACCTCAGCGATGCCGAGATCGCCGCGCGTCTGGTCCTCTCGACCCGCACGGTGCATCACCACGTCGCCGCCGTGCTGGCCAAGCTCGGCGTGGCCAACCGGCGCGAGGCGGCTACCTACGCCGAACCTGGGCAGTCCCTCGCCCGGCATGGGTAGTCGGTACCGATCCGTCGTACCCCTCGCCGTTCCTAGGTTCGTGGACGTCAAGCACTGACACCACCGAACGAACCGAGGAGATCCGCAATGCCGCTCTACATGGACGTGCACCACCTGGGTGAGGCCGTCACGATCGGGGACGTCGCCAAGGCGCACGTCGCCGACCTCCAGCACCAGGACAAGTACGACGTGAAGTACCTCCGCTACTGGGTCGACGAGCAGAAGGGCGAGATCTTCTGCCTCGTGGAGGCCCCGTCCCCCGAGGCGGCGACCATCGTGCACCGCGAGGCCCACGGGCTCGTGGCCGACGAGGTCCACCTGGTTCAGGAGGGGTCGTGAACCGGTGGCTGAGGAGCGCCGCCACGGCCTGCGCTGTCGCCCTCGTGGCTGCCGTGCTCAGCACGCCCGCCCCAACGTCGGCAGCACCTGCCTGGCTCGACCACCTGCGTGACGCCACGCAGCCCTACCAGAGCCTGAAGACCGCGAAGGCCGACGGCTACGGCAAGCTCAAGGACGCCGAGGGCATCGCCTGCATCGACATGCCCGGTGAGGGCGGGATGGGCGTGCACTTCGTCAACGGCGACCTGGTCGGCGACGCCGAGGTGGTCGGGGACACCCCCGAGGTCGTCGTCTACCAGCCGACGGCCGACGGTATGAAGCTGGTGGCACTCGAGTACGTCGTGTTCCGCAAGGCCTGGCGCGCCGAGCACGCCACCGGCCGTCCGGAGCTGTTCGGCCAGAAGTTCGAGCTCCTCGGCAAGGACAACCGCTACGGCCTCCCGCCGTTCTACGAGCTCCACGTCTGGGCCTGGAAGCACAACCCGTCCGGCATGTTCGAGGACTGGAACCCGCGCGTCACCTGCTGACCGCGTGGAGTTCCCGGCGCGTGGGGGGACGCGCCGACAGAGGCGGCGGTGAGTGAGGGTTGGTTCCCGATGACTACGGAACCAACCCTCGCTCACCGCCCTTCGTGCCGTCCGGCCCGGCTTCCCGGCCCGTAGACCTGGGCGAGCACCAGCCCGATCCCGGCCCCGATCGCCGCGCCGGCCAGGTTGCGGACCACGTCGTCGCCCTGGCAGCTGCCGTTGCCGAGCAGGCCCTGGGTCAGCTCGATGAGCACGCAGGCCGCGGCACCGGCGAGGAAGACCGGCCAGAACCGGCGCAGGGCGTAACCCGCCGTGATCCCGAACGGGACCAGCATCAGCACGTTGAGCATCCCCTCGGCGTCCGTCAAGGGCAGTCCGAGACCGCCCGTGCAGCCGCGCCAGTCCACCGACAGGCCGGGCGTGGCCCGGGCCAGCGTCACGGCCAGCGCCAGGCTGAGCGACGCGGCGGCCGCCCGGCCGGCGTACAGGCGGTCCACCGGCCAGCCACGCGCCTTCGCCACGCGGGAGAACTGGGTCATCGAGCCCACGCACAGCAGCGCGAACGCCACCCACACGTTCGGCTGGCGCAGGATGCTGCCCGCGACCGCGACGAGGTCACCCATGGGAGCGCGGGATCAGGCGTCCAGGGCCTCGACGTCGACGTCGTAGGCGCCCTGGACGATGAACTCCTTGCGCGGCGCCACGTCGGAGCCCATCAGCAGCTCGAAGACCGCGGCCGCCTCGTCGGCGTCGTCGATGGTGAGCTTGCGCAGGGTCCGGTGGCGGGGGTCCATCGTCGTCTCGGCCAGCTGGTCGGCGTCCATCTCGCCGAGGCCCTTGTAGCGCTGGACGGGGTCCTTCCAGCGCACGCCCTTCTTGCTGAGCTCCGCGAGCCTGCGCTGGAGCTCGTCGTCGGAGTAGCTGTAGAGGTACTTCTCCATGCCCTTCTTCGGGTTGCTGATCTCGATCCGGTGCAAGGGCGGGACGGCCGTGAAGACCCGGCCCTCCTTGATCAGGTCGGGCATGTACTTGAAGAACAAGGTGGCCAGCAGGCAGCGGATGTGGGCGCCGTCGGAGTCGGCGTCGGCCATGAAGATGATCCGGCCGTACCGGGCGGCGTCCAGCTCGAAGGTACGCCCGGAGCCCGCGCCGACCACCTGGATGATCGAGGCGCACTCGGTGTTCTTGAGCATGTCCCCGACCGAGGCCTTCTGGACGTTGAGGATCTTGCCGCGGATCGGCAGCAGCGCCTGGAACTCCGAGTCCCGAGCCAGCTTGGCGGTGCCCAGGGCCGAGTCACCCTCGACGATGAACAGCTCGGTGCGCTCGTTGTCGACCGCCCTGCAGTCGGCGAGCTTCGACGGCAGCGCCGAGGACTCCAGGGCGTTCTTCCGGCGCTGGGTCTCCTTGTGCTGGCGGGCGGCGATCCGGGTCTTGGACGCCCCGACCACCTTCTCCATGACCAGTCGGGCCTGGGCCTTCTCGACCCGCTTGGTGGAGGTGAGGAAGCGGCGCAGCTCGGCGCCGACCACCTTGCGCACCGACGTGCGGACCTGCGGTGTGCCGAGGATCTCCTTGGTCTGGCCCTCGAACTGCGGCTCGGCCTGCCGGACGGTGACCACGGCGGTCATGCCTTCGAGCACGTCGTCCTTGATCACGTCCGCGTCCCCGACCTTGAGCGCCTTGGTCGTGCGCATCACGTCGTTGAACGTCTTGGTGATCGCCTGCTCGAACCCGCTGACGTGGGTGCCGCCCTTGGGGGTGGCGATGACGTTCACGAACGACCGGAGCTCGGTGTCGTACCCCGTCCCCCAGCGCACCGCGATGTCGATGCCGAGCTCGCGCTCGACCTCCTGGGGCGTCATGTGCCCCTTCGCGTCCAGCATGGGCACCGTCTCGGTGAACGTGTCGCTGCCCTGGAGGCGGACCACGTCGGAGACCGGCGCGTCGTGAGAGAGGAACTCCACGAACTCGGTGATCCCGCCGTCGTGACGGAACTTCTCCTCCACGGGGGTATCGCCCCGGAGGTCGCGGATCACCAGCTCCAGGCCGGGCACGATGAACGACGTCTGGCGAGCGCGGCCGAGGAGCCCCTCGATCTCGAAGTGGGCGTCCTTGGTGAAGATCTGCCGGTCCGGCCAGAACCGGATGTGGGTGCCGGTCTTGTTCTTGGCGACGCGGCCGCCCTTGCGGGACAGGCCGGACTTCGCCGTGAAGCCCGCGTCCGGGCCGTCGGCGTCGAAGACGCCCGGGGCGCCCCGGCGGAAGCTGATGCCCTGCTGCGACGGCGACCGGTCGACGTCGATGTCCATCCGCGACGAGAGGGCGTTGACGACCGAGAGGCCCACGCCGTGGAGGCCGCCGGTGGCGACGTACGAGCCGCCGCCGAACTTCCCGCCGGCGTGCAGCTTGGTCGCGACCACCTCGACGCCGGGCAGCCCGGTCTTCGGCTCCTTGTCGGTCGGGATGCCCCGTCCGTCGTCGTGCACCTCGGCCGAGCCGTCAGGGTGCAAGGTGACCTGGACGGTGTGAGCCGCGCCCGCCAGCGCCTCGTCCACGCCGTTGTCGATGATCTCCCAGAGGCACTGCATGAGGCCTCGGGTGTCGGTGGAGCCGATGTACATGCCCGGCCGCTTGCGCACCGCCTCGAGACCCTCGAGGACGAGGAGGTGGGCGGCGTTGTAGGTGTTGTCGGCGATCGTCGGGCTCCTGCTGTCGTGCGGCCAGCGTGGTGCTCCCCAACCTACCCGCGACCGCCGAGACGACCGCGCAGCCACGCCTGTCCAGACCGGCTCGCGACACGCCGAGGCGCTGAAGGGGTGTTTGCGAACAGCGGAAACATGCCACGGCTACCGTGGCAGGCATCACGAACACAGAACGATCCATGACGAATCCGTCATTCGGCTCACGGATCCCGCAGCAGAGGGGCAGACTCGTCGTACGGGGGGGACACCATCCGCGGAGGGTCGTTCCGGCGAATGAGATACAGCGAGACGAACCAAGTCCACGTGTTGGGGTGAGTGTCCTGGGTACTACCGATGAAGGGGAATGTTGCCCCGGGTCGGTACGTTGACCAGACACCGATGAAAGAAACGAGGCCGAAGTGACTACTGCCGTTGCCACTGGCGCTGCCGCGCTGAGCGCGGCCGACCGCTGCGATCGCTGCGGGGCGCAGGCCTACCTCAAGGTCGAGCTCCTGAGCGGCGGAGAGCTGCTGTTCTGCGCTCACCACGCGCGCGAGCACGGCGACGCCCTGAAGGCCGTCGCCGCCAACGTGATCGACGAGTCGCACCGGCTCGCCGACACCCCGACCGCCACTCCCGAGGAGCGCTGAGGTCGGCTCCACCCACTGACGATTCGACGGCCCCGGACCACCTGTCCGGGGCCGTCGGCGTATCCGTAGGGTGACGGCCGTGAGCCTGGTCGAGGTGCTGGTCGCGCTGGCGATCCTGGTCGGCCTCGTCGGCGTCCTCGTCCCGATCCTGCCCGGCCTGGTCCTCGTGCTGGCGGCCGTGCTCGTCTGGGCCGTCGACGAGGGCTCCGGCACCGGATGGGTCGTGTTCACGGTCGCCGCGGCCGTGCTGGTCGCCGGCACAGTCGTGAAGTACGCCGTCCCGAACCGGCGGCTCAAGACGTCCGGCATCCCGTCATCCACGACGTGGTTCGGCGTCGCGCTCGGCGTCGTGGGGTTCTTCGTGGTCCCCGTCGTGGGGCTGTTCATCGGTTTCGTGCTGGGCGTCTACCTGGCCGAGCACCGCCGCGTCGGTGGCGCGGCCGCCTGGCCGTCGACCCAGCGGGCACTCAAGGCCGTCGGCGTCAGCATCCTCATCGAGCTCGCGGCCGGGATCGTCGCGGCCCTGGTCTGGTTCGTCGGCGTGTTGGTCACCTAGTGGTGGGGACCTAGGCGTGGCGATCCTGCTCAGCCTGCTTGCGGCGCTGTCGTACGGGCTGGCGGACTTCTGCGGCGGCCTCGCCAGCAAGCGCGCCAGCGCGTGGGCGGTGGCGTTGCTCGCGTCGGTGACCGGCGCGGTCCTGATGTTCGCAACGGCGCTCGTCCTCGGCGGCGACCCCACGACCAGCGATGCCTGGTGGGGCGTCGCCGGTGGTGTCGGCAACGGCTTCGGGACGGCGTTCCTGTACCGCGGGCTGTCCTCGGGCCGGATGGGCGTGGTCGCCCCCGTCTCCGGCGTCGGCGCCGCGGTGATCCCGGTCATCGTCGGCGTGGCCCTGGGTGAACGGCCGTCGGCGCTCGTCTGGGTGGGCATCCTGCTGGCCCTGCCGGCCATCTGGCTGGTCGCCCGCGACCCGGCAGGGCTCGGCGCAGCCTCACCGGGGGGCGTCGTCGACGGGGCGCTCGCCGGACTGGGGTTCGGCTTCCTGTTCGTCGCCCTCGGCCAGGTGTCCGACGAGGCCGGTGTGTTCCCGCTGGCCGTCAACCAGGTCGTCGCAGCCGTCGTGATCGTGCTCGTGGCCACCGCCCTGCGGCAGTCCTGGCGGCCCACCCCCTCTGCCGTGCCCGGAGGTGCGGTGGCCGGGATCCTCGGCTCCCTGGCGACCGTGTGCTTCCTGCTCGCCACCCAGAAGGGCTACCTCAGCATCGCCTCGGTCGTGACGTCGCTGTATCCCGCGGTCACCGTCGTGCTCGCGGCGACGATGCTCCGCGAGCACGTCCACCGCGCACAGGCAGCGGGTCTGCTGCTGTGCGCGGTGGCCGTGACGCTCGTCGCCGCGGGCTGACCGGCTACGGGGCGGCTACTGCCAACCCGTTGGTGATCACGACGTCGGCTGCGCGGACGTAGGCGATCCGGTGGCCGAACCAGATCTGGTAGTACTTGTCGGCCCCGAGCACCTGGACGCAGTCCGGCTGCACCGAGCAGTTGTACTTGGTCGCCCGGTAGTAGTCGGTCTGGATCTTCTTGTCCGCCAGCACGTAGGCCTGGCCCGGCTGGATGGTGTACTGCAGCGGCGCCACCGTCTGGTACGGGATGCCGGCGGGGTACGCCGACCGCTCCGGGTAGGCCCGGCCGTACACCGGCACCGCGGCACCCGTCGCCGACCAGACGACCTGACCACGCGACGCCAGCAGGGTCGGGTCGGCGACCGGGTTGTAGATCCACGCCTTCTGGCCGAGGTACCACACGGCAGTCCAGTCACCCAGCGTCTCGGCGACCAGGAACTTCTGGCCGGCCGCTGCGCGGGCTCCGATGTCGGAGACGTACGTCGTCGACGGGGCGCCGCTCGGGCGCAGGCCGATGTCGGTCACCAGCGGGGATGCCGCATCCGGTGCGGTGTAGAGGTAGACGAAGTTCGTGCCCTGCGGCGTGCACGGAGTCGTCGAGGGCTGGCCGGCCACGCAGCCGGTCACCGGCTGGATGTTGTCGGCGAAACCGGGGGCGACCGTGACCACGTCGCTGTTGCCGCGGCGGTCGGCCGCGATCGGCGCGCCGAGCAGGTCGAAGTAGTGCTGCCAGTCCCAGTACGGGCCCGGGTCCCAGTGCATGCCCGCCACGTTGGCCGGCAGGATGCCCGGCACCTGGTCGTGGCCGATGACGTGCGCGCGGTCGAGCGGGACGCCGTACTCGGACGCCAGGTGCTTCACCAGCTTCGCGCTGTTCTGGTACAGCGCCTCGGTGAACCACGCGGCGCCGTCGGCCGCGAAGCCCTCCTGCTCGATGCCGATCGAGTGCATGTTGACGTACCAGTTGCCGGCGTGCCAGGCGACCTCGCGGTTGGCGACGTGCTGGGCGATGTGGCCGTCGTTGGACCGGATCGTGTAGTGCCACGAGACGTACGTCGGGTCGCTCACGAGCCGGAGCGTCGTGTCGTAGGTGGCCTCGGTGTCGTGCAGCAGGATGTACTGGATCTTGCCGGTCCGCGGCCGGTCGGCCAGGTCGTGGTTGCCGTAGTCGCCGACGCCAGGGCCGTACTGCTCGTACGGCGCGGGGTACCACTCGCAGCCCAGGCTCGGCGGGCAGTCGGCGGTCACCGTGTCGGTGACAGCGAGCCCCAGGGACTCGACCGCCCCGCGGTCGACGCGGGCCGAGGAGGTCGGCTGAAGCCGCATCCGCTGGCCGTCGTCGGTGGTGCGCGACTCACCGTTGCGGATCACCCGGAAGACCTGCTGGGCGAAGCGCAGCGCGGCGGCCTGGTCGTCGGCGCCGCTGTAGCGGGCCACGGCCGCCGACCAGTCACCGAGATCGCGGGCTCCCCCTGCCTCGTGCTGGTACTGCGCCAGCACCGCGGCGCCGCCGCAGATGTTGGCGACGGCGTCGTCCTTGAGCCGGTCCTGGCGGACGCCGGTCAGCGCGGCGGCCTTGGCCAGCGTGCTCAGCGCGTCCTTGCCGATGCGCTCGCGGGTCACCGTGGATCGAGCCTGCTCGCGGCGGTCTGCCCTGCTGCCGTCCCCCTTGCCCATCGCGTGCTCCGCCGGCGCCTTCTCGATGCCGTCGGGCGAGGTGAGGTGCATCGGGCCGTAGCCGGCCGACGTGCTCGGCGCACCGCGGTGGTCCTCCCAGCGGGACTCCATGAAGGAGACGCCGAGCAGCACCGACTCCGGCACGCCACTGCGCTGGGCGGCCCGGCCGAAGACGGCCTGCCGGTCGGCCGAGCCCTCCAGGCACGACGACCAGTCGGTGGCCTGGGCCGGCGTGCTCGCCAGCGCGGCGAACGTGGCGGCCACCAGGCCGATGGCAGTGGTGGCGCCCAGCCAGCGTCTGGCGTGGGGCGCGCGCGGAGATCGCGACACATTTCCTCCCGAGAATTGAGTGTCAGGTCACCGGACCGCTCCGGCGCGCATCGACCCTAGAACATTCCTAGGCCAATGGTCTAGGTCTACCCCAGGTCCGAGGAGTAGCCGGATCCGTCAGCGCGAAGTCGCCTCGCGATCAGTCCAGGTAGTCGCGCCCGGGGACGGGCAGAGTTCCGCCATGAGACTTCACGTAGCCACACAGGCATAACTCCCATGACGACCCCACTAGACTGGCTCGAGGCCCTGTCTTGAGAATAGGTTGTGCCTGTCCGCTGGCGGTGTTCGTAGGAGTGGTCGCGCCAACGTGGGTATGGACGCTGTTCTGGTGGGGAGTCGGGATCGGGGTCGCGGCCTGCGTCCTGATCGGCGTCATCGGTCACCGTGCCACGGGCGGCGACCAGCTCAGTGCGGCCGAGAGGCTGCGGACACGTCGCCAACTAGTCATCTATGCCGCGCTCTGGGTGCTCATGGGTGTGATGCTGGGCTCCGCAGCAGCCATCGCCGATGCCGCGTGGCCGGACTTCCTATTGGTCGCGTTGCTGGCAATCCAGGCGCTGATCGTGGCCGTGGTCGCCAACAGGCTCAGGCGGATCAACGGATAACGCCCGCTCATCAGCGAATCGCTCGCGTGCACATAGCCGGGGCGCGAGTCTTCGATAGGGCTTGGCACACTCGGGCCATGTCCGTCCCGACGTTACTGCTCACCGGGAGTTGCGGCGTCGGGAAATCGACGATCGCCGCAGAGATCAACGACACCTTGTCGGAAGCCCAGATCGCAAACGCGGCGATCGACCTGGATTCGCTGACTTGGCAATGGCCCTCGGACAGCGCCTTCAACAGCGATCTCATGTTCGAGAACCTGGCCGCACTCTGGACCAATTTCCAGGCCCACGGAGCTCAGCGGCTAGTCCTCGCTCGAGTCCTTGAGCACCGTGCCGAGCTTGCTCGCTACCGAGCGGCGGTACCAGGCGCCGAGATCGTCGTCTGCAGATTGGTTGCGGAGCAGGCGCTGCGAGTTGACCGGCTGCGTGCGCGGATGCCGGCTGGTCCGTCGCGCGGGTGGCACGAGCGCCGCACCGTTGAGCTTGAGGAAATACTCGTTCGCTCTGGTGCCGAGGATTTCGTGGTAGCCAATGACGACCGCACGCCACGTGAGGTCGCGCTGGAGGTACTTCGTCATCTCGGCTGGGTCTGATGTGGATCCGCATCAGACCCTACTGACCGCTCCATGCCGCGACCGGAGCATGCGTGGCGCCGGGCTCGGATCACCACCACAGGCTCGCTCAGCGGACACGGACCTCGACTTGGTGGCCGCTCGCGCGGGCCAATCGCGCGTCCCGAGTCAGGAGCGGGCACTGCAGAGCCTCGGCCAGGGCAACGTAGGCGGCGTCGTAGGCACTCAGATTCTCGCGAAGGCTGAACGACCGCTGTCGCAGAGCCGGCGCGCTGGGCCATCGCTCGATCGGGAGCGCATCGAAGTCGGTGAACGCGTCGGTCGCTCTGGCAACGCTCAGATGGCCACCCAACGTGAGCCCTCGCAGAGCGGAGACGACCTCGAAGTCCAGCAGCGTCGGGGCGTGCAGGTCACCTGGCACGAGCTCTTCGCGGAGGTCTTCGCTGCCCTCGACCATCGTGAGTGCGTCGATCACGGCAGCACAGTCGACGACGATCATGCTGGGCGACGGGCGGTGTCGGCGTCCCTTGCCTTGCGAGCGGCGGCGACTGCGCCGACCGCCGAAGCGGTCGCGTGCTCGCTGCGTCGCGCGGCTCGATCCATGACCTCGGCCACCGTGGGACGGGCGACCTCCCGGTTGATGAGGTCGAGCAGGTAGGCGTTCAGCGACCGACCCTGTGCGGCAGCCCGAGCCTTGAGCTCCCGGCGGGACTCGTCGGGCACGTCACGGATCTGAAGCAAAGAACCCATGGATGCAGACTATCTCAGTCTCCATACAGTCCGCATCAGCCAGTTCTGCACCGTGCGCGATTCATCGCGACCTCTCACAGTCGCACCTCATGCACTCACGGATCTGTCCGTCCGTACCTTCGGTTGCTTCTCCCACGCATGGACAGCGAGACAGGACGCAGTGCTGATCCGAGAACAAGTGGGACGTGCCTGCGATGCGGCGCAGCGTGGGTCGGGCGGCCGGATGGCGCCCGCGGAAGTGGTGCTCGCAGTCGTGCCGGCGGGCGGCGTACGAGGAGAGGTGAAAGCCCTGCGCCGCACTCACTCCACGGGTCGACCTGCTGATGACTCGACTGAGGGTCGCTAAGCCGGGTGGTCCCGAACCGGCCCGGCTCAGGCGCGAATGCAGCCTCCAGCACGCTGATCTCGGGCTCGATCACGCCCTTGGTCAAACAACAGTTACCTGGACTGGGAGCGCTGTGCCACCCTCACCAGACCCATCACCAAGCCTGAAAAGGGCCTCTGACCTGTGGAAACGCAAATCCGAGGACGAAAGCCTCAGTCCAGGTAGTCGCGCAGGACCTGCGAACGGCTCGGGTGGCGCAGCTTGGACATCGTCTTGGACTCGATCTGACGGATCCGCTCGCGCGTGACGCCGTACACCTTGCCGATCTCGTCGAGGGTCTTCGGCTGACCGTCGGTGAGGCCGAAGCGCATCGAGACGACGCCGGCCTCGCGCTCGGAGAGGGTGTCGAGGACGGCGTGCAGCTGCTCCTGGAGGAGGGTGAACGACACGGCGTCGGCCGGGACGATCGCCTCGGAGTCCTCGATGAGGTCGCCGAACTCGGAGTCACCGTCCTCGCCGAGCGGGGTGTGCAACGAGATCGGCTCGCGGCCGTACTTCTGGACCTCGATGACCTTCTCGGGGGTCATGTCGAGCTCCTTGGCCAGCTCCTCCGGGGTGGGCTCGCGGCCCAGGTCCTGGAGCATCTGGCGCTGCACGCGGGCGAGCTTGTTGATGACCTCAACCATGTGCACCGGGATGCGGATGGTGCGCGCCTGGTCGGCCATCGCGCGGGTGATCGCCTGACGGATCCACCAGGTGGCGTACGTGGAGAACTTGTAGCCCTTGGTGTAGTCGAACTTCTCGACCGCGCGGATCAGTCCGAGGTTGCCCTCCTGGATCAGGTCCAAGAAGAGCATGCCGCGACCGGTGTAGCGCTTGGCGAGGCTGACGACCAGGCGGAGGTTCGCCTCCAGCAGGTGGTTCTTGGCGCGGCGGCCGTCCTCGGCGATCCAGTCGAGCTCTTCCTCGAGCTTGGCCGAGATCTTCTTGTCCTTGCCGAGCTTCTCCTCGGAGAACAGGCCGGCCTCGATCCGCTTGGCCAGCTCGACCTCCATCTCGGCGTTGAGGAGCGGCACCTTGCCGATCTGCTTGAGGTAGTCCTTGACCGGGTCGGCGGTGGCGCCGGCCACCATGACCTGCTGCTCGGGCTCGTCGGTGTCGTCGGCCTCGGAGACGACGAATCCGCTGGAGGCTTCCTTCTCGTCCTCGACGATCGAGGGGTCGGTGGCGACGGCCTTCTCGAACTCCTCGTCCGGCACGTCCGGGAGCACCTTCTTGCCGTCGGGCCCGACCACGACCTCGGCGGGCGCCGCGGCCGCGGCGTCGGTGGCCCCCGCCTTCTTCGCAGCGGTCTTGGCGGCAGGAGCCGTCTCTGCCGTTTTCTCGGCCGTCTTCTCGGCCGTCTTGGCGGCCGTCTTGGCGGGGGCCTTCTTGGCGGGCGCCTTGGCTGCGGCCTTCTTCGCCGGAGCGGCCTTCGCGGCCTTGGCTGTGGTCGCCTTCTTGGTCGTCGTCGCAGCGACGACCCGCGCGTCAGCCGGCAGCGCGACGCTGATGCCGAGACCGGCGAGGTGGGTCATCAGGGCCTTGAGGTGGATCGGCTCGACGCCGGCCTCCTCGGCGGCCTGGCGCAGCTGGTCCGGAGTGATGGTGCCCGAGGGCTCGGCGGAGGGCTGGGCCTGCGCGACCAGAGCCGTGATGGCGGGGTGGGCGAGCACGCCCGCGGGGACAGTCTTGCGCGCGTTCGAGGACACGAACACCTCTCGTGAAGGGACTTCGGGGCGCGGCAAGACCCGCTGTCGTCAAGAGCCGCGATGCTCATAATGCCATGGGCCTGGTGACGACCCCGCACCGAGGGCTACCCCGAGACCTCGGTGCGGCTGGCCGCCTTCTTGGCCTTCTTGTAGTCGCGCACCTTCTGCAGCGACGCCGGGTCGGTGACGTCCGCGACCGAGCGGTAGCCGTCCTCGGCGTAGTCGCCGACGGCCGCCTCCCAGCCCTCCGGCCGGACGTCGAGCCGCTTCGCCAGCAGGGCGGTGAAGATCTGCGCCTTCTGCTTCCCGAACCCCGGCAGCGCCATCACCCGGGCCAGGAGGTCGGCCCCGGAAGACGCCTCGGTCCACAGCCGTTCGGCGTGCCCGCCGTAGGTGTCCACGACGATCCGCGACAGCGCCTGCACCCGCCCGGCCATCGACCGGCCGTAGCGGTGGATCGCCGGCGGCGTGGACGCCATCACGGCGAACTCCTCCGGGTCGGCCGCCGCGATGGCGGCCGGGTCCAGGGTGCCGAACCGGCCCAGGATCTTGGCCGGTCCGCGGAACGCGTGCTCCATGGGGTACTGCTGGTCGAGCAGCATCCCGACCAGCAGCGCGAACGGGTCGTCGGTCAGGACCTGGTCGGCGTGGTCGTCGCCGGTGATGTGCAGCGCCACCGGTCAGTCGCCCGCCTTGACCGCCAGGACGGCGCAGTGGGCGTCGAGCAGGATGCGCTGGGCGTTGCTGCCGAGGATGAGCTTGCCGACCGGCGAACGGCGGCGCAGCCCGATGACGATCAGGTCGGCGTTGTTGGCCTCGGCCACGCTGATCAGGTCCTCGGCGGGCTCGAAGCCTCGGACCAGCTGGCGCAGGTCGAAGTCGACGCCGGCGCCCTCGAGCTTGGCCTTGACCGTCGTCATCGTCGCGTCGTCCTGGGAGGCGTCCTCCTGGTCGTACTCGCGGCCACCCCGGTGGGAGTTGACCACGACCAGCTTGTCGCCGCGGAGTTTGGCCTCCTCGATCGCACGGTCGAGCGCCGCGTCCCCTTCGGGCTTGGGCACGTAGCCCACGACGATGGTCCCCATTGACACTCCTCGGATCCACGCTGCCGGACGTTCCTCATCGGCACCGTAGCGCGTGTCGCCGTGACCGGTCGATCATCCCGGGCCCTGTGGAAGCCCGCCGCGCGGGCTCCTCGACCTGGGGCATCGTGACGAGGTGCCACCCGTGGAAGAGCCGCTCTCGGGGGCGGACCTGGCTCTGATGCGTCGGCTCGTCCTGGAGCACAAGACCGCGGAGCGGCGGCACCGCTTCCCCGCGGTCCTGCACCTCGGCGCCCCGGGCCGACCCGAGGTGGGCCGCATCGTCGAGGAGCCGGCCGGCGAGCCGACGACCCTCGACCACGCCCTGCGGTGCGACGTCCTGGAGGCGGTGCTGAAGTGGTCCGGCCACCTCGACCGGGACCGGCCGTTGATGACCTGGCTCACCCGGCCCGGGGCGCTCGACGTCCAGGACGTCGACCTCGCCTGGCTGCGCGCGGTGACGGCCGTCAACGGGGAGACCGACCGGGCGCTGGCGTACGTCGTGGTGACCCGCGACGGCTGGCGGGACCCGGTGTCCGGTGTCGGCCGCACCTGGCTGCGACTGCGCCGACGTTGACCCTGCTGCTCGCGGGAAGTCAGTCCCAGGTGTGCACCGGCTCGTTGGAGTGCATCCGCTCGCGGTACTCCAAGAGCACGTGGCGCAACGCGTCGAAACGCTCCTCGTCCTGCCGGTCGGCCATCCGCCGGACGAACCACTCCGCTCCGTTGGTCCCGGTCAGGCAGCGCTGCTCGATGATCCCCAGCAGCCGGTCGCTCTCCGCGCTGGGCGCCCCCCAGGCGTCGAGGCCCTGCTTGGCCAGCGGCAGCAGCCGGCGCAAGGTGAGCTCGGTCGCCCGCACCTGCCCCACGCCGGGCCAGTAGACCTCGGTGTCGATGCCGTGCTCGGCGCACGCCTCGAAGTTCTCCTCGGCCGCCTTGAACGACATCTGCGACCACAGCGGCCGCTCGCTCTCGGCGAGACTCCGGACCAGACCGAAGTAGAAGGCGGCGTTGGCCATCAGGTCGGCCACCGTAGGGCCGGCGGGCAGGACGCGGTTCTCGACCCGCAGGTGCGGGCGACCGCCCTGGATGTCGTACACCGGCCGGTTCCAGCGGTAGATCGTGCCGTTGTGCAGCCGCAGCTCGGACAGCTGGGGCGTGCCGCCGCCGTCGAAGACCGCGACCGGGTCCTCGTCGTCGGTGATCGGCAGCAGCGCCGGGAAGTAGCGCACGTTCTCCTCGAACAGGTCGAAGACCGACGTGATCCACCGCTCCCCGAACCACACGCGGGGCCGCACGCCTTGGGCCTTCAGCTCCTCGCTGCGGGTGTCGGCCGCCTGCTCGAACATCGGGATGCGGGTCTCGCGCCACAGCTCCTTGCCGAGGGCGTACGGCGAGTTCGCGCCGACCGCCAGCAGCACCGAGGAGATCGCCTGGGAGGCGTTCCAGTACGCCGCGAACTGGTCCGGCGAGGTCTGCACGTGGAACTGGGTGCTGGTGCAGGCGGCCTCCGGGAGGATCGAGTCGGCGGTCGTCACCAACCGCTCCGGGCCGGTGATGTCGATGTGGATGTCCTCGCCGCGGGCGGCCAGGATCTGCTCGCTGATCAGCCGGTACCGCGGGTTGGCGCTCATGTGGGCGGGGCTCAGGTGCCCGTCGGCGAGCGTCGGCAGGATGCCGATCATCACCAGGTGGGCGCCCACCTCGGCGGACTTGGCCTCGGCGTCGTTGAGGCTGCGCCGCAGGTTGTCCTCGAAGGTGGACAGCCCGCCCTCGCGGATCTTGGCGGGCGGCACGTTGATCTCGATGTTGAACTGGCCCAGCTCGGTCTGGAACGCCGGGTCCGCGATCGCGGCCAGTGCCTCGGCGTTCTTCAGCGCGGGGTCACCGAGCTCGTCGACGAGGTTGAGCTCCACCTCCAGGCCGGTCATCGGGTCGTCGGTGTCGAAGACGTGCTCGCTCAGCATCCGGGCGAACGTGTCGAGACAGCGGTGCACCTTCTCGCGGTACCGGGTGCGGTCGGCACGCGAGAACTCCTGTGCTTCGACGTCTTCGCCCATGTCGGCACCCTAGGGCGGATGCCGCGGCACCGGCAGTGCCCGATCAGGTGGTGGCCCGGACGGCCCGACGGCGCTCACCGCCGCTCCCAGGCGTCCGGCGGCAGGGCCAGGTCGAGCGCCTCGGCCACCGCGTCGGCGAGCGTGCAGGGCGGGTCACCTTCCGCGGCGCGGTCCAGCGCGCACCAGGCCAGCGCCCCGTCACCGGACAGCCAGGCCAGGAAGGCCAGGACGGAGGCGGCGGGCGCGAGGAGCTCGCTCGGCGCGACGCGGACCAGCGCCGACCACACCGGCACCTGCCGCACGGCCTCCTCCCGGGTCAGGTCCCCCATGGCCAGGTCCCGGCCGGCCGGCTCGCTCACCGCCAGCAGCACCCGCGCCGCCGTCTCCGCGCCGGGCCGCCCGGTGCCGGCGACCAGCTCCGCGATGAGGTCCGGGAGCCACGAGCGGTCGCCCCCTGGCGGCCCCGCCCCCGCCTCCTCGACCGCCGCAGCCACGGCCGTCGTCCCCGTCACGTCGGCCGCGACGGTCCGGGCCAGCTCATTGCGCGATGCCCGGGTGACCCGGCCGGCGGCCACCGCCTGAGCGGTGAACAGGTGCCCCATCACGTCGTACGGCGTGCCGGCACCGTCGGCCACCGCTCCCTCCAGCGGCACCGGGAACCACCGGGAGCCGTCGCTGCGCAGCACGTCGGCGACCTCGATGCCGCGGTGTTGGAAGACCCGGACCAGGACGCGCGCACACGAGCGAGCGAGCGAGGCGTCGGCGGCGTAGATCACGAACATCACCCGCTCCACGCGGTGGCGCACCGCCGGTCCGACCAGCGACTGCGCCGCCGACCGCCGCTCGCGCCCGCTGGCCGGGAGGTCCAGCCGGGCGTGGAAGGGGTGCGTGGCGCCGGACGTCAGCATCACGACCGACTCCTCGGGGACGAACCCCAGCACGAGGGGGACGGCCGCGAGCACGTCCTCGGGCGTCCGGGCGGTCAGGGTCGGGAGAGCGGTGGTCGTCATGCGGGAACGTTCCCCAGCGGCGCCGACAGTCAAGCCTGGTCCGCGCGAGCCCTGTGGAAGAGCCTGTCCGGAGTCGTCCCTGTGGACGGAAAGTGGGCCCCCGGAGATGCGGGTACACCGCTAGCGTGGCGTTGTGCTCCAGTCGTGGTTCATCCGGTCGCCCCGGCGCGGTGAGGCGATGGGCGCCGTCGGCGGGGTCTCCATGGTCGGTCCCGGCGTCGGCCTGGCGTTCACCGGCGAGACGAGCCGCTGAGCTACGTTTCCGGCCATGCGTGCGGTCGCGTCGGTGCTGCACCTCGACCTCGACGCCTTCTTCGCCGCGGTCGAGCAGCGCGACAAGCCGTCGCTGCGCGGCAAGCCGGTGGTGGTCGGCGGCGTGGGCGGCCGCGGCGTTGTGGCCACGGCGTCCTACGAGGCCAGGAAGTACGGCGTCCGGTCGGCCATGTCGACCCGCGAGGCGCGGTCCCGGTGCCCGCACGCGGCGTTCCTCAGCGGCCGCTTCCACGCCTACCGCGCGGCCAGCGAGCAGGTGATGGCGGTCCTCCGGGCCACCTCACCGCTCGTCGAGCCGCTGTCCCTGGACGAGGCCTTCGTCGACCTCGCGGCCGCTGGCCTGGACGACCTCGAGATCCCGACCGTGACCGCGCTCGCCCAGCGGCTGCGCGAGCAGGTCGCCGAGGTCACCGGCGGGCTGACGGCTTCGGTCGGGCTCGGCTCGTCGAAGTTCATCGCGAAGGTGGCCAGCGACCTCGACAAGCCGGACGGCTTGGTCGTCGTACCTCCCGGCACCGAGGTGGACCTGCTGCGGCCGATGCACGTCTCGGTCATCCCCGGCGTCGGCCCCGCGACGACCGAGCGGCTCCGCCGGGTCGGTATCCACACCGTCGCCGACCTGGAGTCGGCCGGCGAGGACGAGCTGGTGCGCCTGCTCGGCAACGCCCAGGGACACGGCCTGCACGAGCTCGCACACGCGCGCGACGACCGTCTCGTCGTACCCGAGCGCGAGACCAAGTCGGTCAGCGTCGAGGGCACCTACGACACCGACCTCACCGACCGCAAGCTGATGGCCGCGCTGCTGAGCCGCCAGTCACGCCACGTCGCCGAACGGCTCCGCACGAGCGGGCTCGCCGGCCGCACCATCACGATCAAGGTGCGGCTGCACGACTTCACCACTCTCAACCGCTCCTCCACCCTCGGCTCCCCCACCGACACCGCGTCCACGATCTCCCGGCTGGCCGTCGCCCTGCTCCAGGACCTGGACACGACCGGCGGTGTCCGGCTGCTCGGGGTCGGCGTCTCCGGGCTGGCCGACTGGATCCAGGAGGACCTGTTCGGCAGCACCGAGGACGACGAGGAGCCCGAGGGCGACCTGGACCCCGACGCGCCGTCGACCGCGGGAGCGAAGCAGACGACCCACACCTGGGCGCCGGGCATGGACGTCGAGCACGCGGAGCAGGGTCGTGGGTGGGTCTGGGGATCGGGCAGGGGTGTGGTGACGGTGCGGTTCGAGACGGCCGCGACGGGACCAGGGCCGGTGCGGAGCTTCAAGATCGACGACCCCCATCTCCAACCCTGGCGACCCGACGTACCTCCCGGCGCTACAGTCGCGGACATGCACGAACGACATCGCTGACACCGCTCCCGACCGAGGAGAAGGCCGGACGCCTTCACGCTCCGTGTGGTCGCCTACGCCGCCCTGCGCGAGCTCATCCCGGTCTTCCCGGTCTACGCCCTGCTGTTCACCGACGCGGGGCTCTCCACCGGCCAGGTCTCCACCCTGCTGGTCATCTGGTCGGCGACCCACGTGCTCCTCGAGGTGCCGTCGGGGGCCTGGGCCGACACCGTGTCGCGACGCCGGCTGCTGGTGCTCGCGTCCGCCCTGTACGGCTGCTGCTTCGCGCTGTGGTCGGCCGTGCCGACGTACGCCGCGTTCGCCGGCGGCTTCGTCCTCTGGGGGCTCAGCGGCTCGCTGGTCTCCGGCACCTACGAGGCCTACGTCTACGACCACCTGCAGGCACGCGGCCAGCAAGGGTCGTACCGCCGGGTGATCGCCGCCGGCGAGACCAGCGCATTGGTCCTCAACCTGGTCGCGACGGCCGCGGCGACCCCGATCGTGGCGGCTTGGGGCCTGGCCGGCGCGGGCTGGGTCAGCGTCGCGGTCTGCGGGGCCGCGACCGCGCTGGCATCGCGGTTGCCCGGCGACGCCCCCCGCTCACACCTCGACCCGGAGGCCGACCCAGACGAGCCAGACCTCTCCTACCTCGGCATGCTGCGGGCCGGGCTCGCGGAGTCGCTGCACCCGAGCGTGGCCCGCGCGGTGCTGCTGGCCGCAGGGGTGCCGGCGTTCCTGGCCTTCGACGAGTACTTCGGGCTGCTCGCCGACGACCTCGACGTGCCGCTGACGGTGATCCCGCTCCTGGTCGCCCTGACGGTGGCCGCTCAGGCCGTCGGCTCGGCACTGGCCCCACGGCTGCCGATGCACCGGCTGGGCCCGGTACTGGTGGTGGCCGGGCTGCTCGTGGCCGTGGGTGCGGCGGTCCAGCGGCCGGCCGGGTTCCTGGCGGTGGCGGCCGGGTACGGCGCACTCCAGGCCGCGATCGTGGTCGCCGAGACCGACCTCCAGCACCGGATCCAGGGCGCGGCCCGGGCCACCGTCACGTCGGTCAGCGGGCTGCTGAGCGACGTGGGCGCGATCGCGCTCTACGCGTTCGTCGCGGTGGGCTCGGGCGTCGCGGCGATGCCGGCGCTCATCGCCGTGCTGGCCCTGGTCGTCGTGGCGCTGGGCCTGGCCACCGTCCGCGTCTACCCGGAGACCTGGCGGAAGCCGAGCGGCTCCCCCGGGCGCAGCTGAGCGCACTGCCAAAGGTCGTCGCGGCGCACCACCGCCACGACCGGGTACCCGCCCGTCGTGGGATGGTCGGCAAGGAAGACCAGCGGCTGCCCGTCGGGTGGCACCTGGACGGCACCGAGCACCAGCCCCTCGCTGGGGAGCTCCTCCTCGCGCGAGCGCACGAGCGGCGCCCCGGAAAGCCGCAGGGCCACCCGGTTGGAGTCGGTGGCGACGGTCCAGGTGGCGCCGGCCAGGCGGCGTACGCCGCCGTCCACCCAGTCCCCTCGCGGGCCGGGCTCCACGCGGAGCACCCCGCTGGCGCGCGGCCAGCGCGGCGCGTCGGCCGGACGCGGCCGACGTCCGGCGCCGACCGGCAGCACGTCCCCGTCGGCGAGCGGCGCGGGGCCGAGGCCGGACAACGTGTCGGTCGAGCGTGAGCCGAGCACCGCGGCGACGTGGAGGCCGCCCGACACCGCCAGGTAGCTGCGCACCCCGGACCGAGCCGGCGCCACCCGCAGCACGGCCCCGGCCGCGACGGACACCGGCTCCCCCCACGCCACCGCCTGCCCGTCGACGAGCACGTCGGCCACGGCGCCGGTCACCGCCACGGTGAGCGCCGCGTCGGCGCGGACCGCCACGCCGCCGAGCGTGGTCTCCAGGAGGGCGGTGCCAGGGGCGTTGCCGGACAGCCGGTTGGCCAGCCGCGCCGCGGGCTCGTCGAGGAAACCGGACCGCGGCACCCCCAGGTGCGCATGGCCGGGACGGCCGCCGTCCTGCACGGTCGTCAAGGGCCCGGCGTCGACGACCGTCAGGGTGCGGGTCATGGGACCTCCGTGAACCGCACCAGGGTGCCGGGGGTGAGCAGCGCCGGCTCCTCGCGGGCGACGTCCCACAACACGGCGTCGGTGCGGCCGAGCAGCCGCCAGCCGCCCGGCGAGGCGGACGGGTACACCCCGGCGTACTCCCCCGCCAGCCCCACGGATCCGGCCGGCACCCTCGCCCGCGGGCGGTCCAGCCGGGGCACGGCCAGCTCCGGCGCCAGCCCGGTGCAGTAGGCGAAGCCGGGCGCGAAGCCCACGAACGCCACCACGAACTCGGTCGCGGTGTGCGTCGCGATCGCCTCCGCTCGGGTCATCCCCCAGCGGCGGGCGACGTCGTCGAGGTCGGCACCGTCGTAGGCCGTCGGCAGCTCGACGACCCGCTGCGCACGCTCCTCGGCGCGACCGGACGGCGCCCAGCCGGCGAGGTACGTGCGAGCCGCGTCGAGGTCCTCGACGCCGTCCAGCAGCACCGTGCGGGCGCCGGGCACCAGGTCCCGGCAGGCGAGGTCGCGACGCAGGTCGGCGTACAGGAGCGTGACGTGGGCGGGGTCCGACGGCTCCGCCAGGAGGGCGGACGAACCGGCCGGCAGCACCTGCATGTCGGGCAGTATTCACCGCCTCCGAGTAGCGCACGTCCGGCCGAGATCGTCACGATGGCCGGGAAAGAGTGAGGGGCCCAGCGATGGTATGAGCATCGCAGGGCCCCTCGGCTTTGACCTCGTGAGGTGACGCCTCGGTCGATCCGACTCTCTGCTCCGATCCCGTCGACCCCGTCACCGGGCCGCCGCCATGAACCTCCCCGAGGGGCTGTTCGTGGTGTGGATCCTCGCTCCTGCCTGATCCCCAACCCCCCGCAAGCGGTGAGTTGGTAGGGAGAGTTCTACGGGGCCGGGGACATCTGGCACAAGGGGTCAGCGCCAAGAAGTTCGGCCGATCTCGCCGTCCCCAGACTCGTCCACAGAATCGCCGATCGCGATCCACAGCCCGGGGCCCTTGGTCCACAGGAAGGACCCCACGCTGTGGAGAAGCGGTCTAGCCGTCCTGGCTGAGCTGCACCCCTCGTGGTCAGCCGGCCAGGGCCCGCGCGATCTCGCCGGCGAGGGCGACATTGTTCTCGTAGACCGCCACGTTCACGTCGAGGCTGCGACCTCCCGTGGCCCGCTGGACCTGGTCGAGGAGGTACGGAGTGGCGTCGTGGCCGCCGATCCCGGCGGCGTCCATCGCGGCCAACGCCTCGCCGAGGACCAGGTCGTGCTCGACCGGGTCGAGCTGGCTCTCGGCGGGTACCGGGTTGGCCACCAGGATGGCGCCGGGTACGCCGAGGGCGTCGCGAGCGCGCACCAGGTCGGCGGCCTGCTCGGGCCCGTCGACGGCGTAGTCGAGCGCGAACCCGGAGTCGGCCAGGTAGAAGCCCGGGAACCGGGTTGTCCGGTAGCCCACCAGGGTGATCGACAGGGTCTCCAGCCGCTCGAGGCTGGCCCCGACGTCGAGGATCGACTTCACGCCGGCCGACACCATCAGGATCCGGGTCTGCGCCAGGACCGGCAGGTCGGCGGACTCGTCGAAGGTCTCGCTGGCACCACGATGGACGCCGCCCAGCCCGCCGGTGGCGAACACAGCGATGCCCGCGCGAGCAGCGAGATACGCCGTACCGGCCACGGTCGTGCCTCCGGACCGGCCCAGCGCGACGGCGATCGGCAGGTCGCGCAGGCTCACCTTGATGACGTCGTCGTGGTTGCCCAGGGTGCGGATCTGGTCGGCCGAGAGCCCGATCGTCGGGACGCCCTCGACGACGCCGATGGTGGCCGGCACGACGCCGGCCGCTCCCAGGTCCTCCTCGGCCTTCAGCGCGACCTCGACGTTGCGCGGACGCGGCAGGCCGTGGGTGAAGATCGTCGACTCGAGGGCCACGACGGGGACGCCGTCGCGGAGAGCGTCGCGGACCGGGCTGGCAACGGCGATGGACTGGGTCACGAACGGATTCTGCCCGGAGCGGCCGCCGTGGCGCGCGCCCCGCCGACACGGGGCCCCCCGAACAGCCACGTCCAGCCCAGCGCGCGGCTGGCGGCGTACAGCAGCAGGCTGCCGACGATGCCGGCCAGCATGCCGAGCACGAGGTGCACCGTCAGTCCCTCGACGCCGGCCTTCTCCAGGACGATGCGGGTGCCGGACGCGAAGACGATGTGCGCCAGGAAGATCGGCAGGGACCGCTCCCCCAAGTAGGCCAGCCCCCGCCCGGCCGCACCGGGTGCGGCCAGGTACGCGAGAACCAGCACGGCGAGCACCCCCACCACCGACGCCAGCACACCGAGCGCCACGTTGGTCAAGGTGGGCGGGTCCGGCTGGGTCGTCGGCGGCAGCGGGTCCGCGAGGACGAGCAGGGCGACGTACGCCGCCACGAGCACCGTCGCGGCCACGGCCAGCACGGCGACCGGCCGCTCGAGCATCCGGCGCAGCCGCGCCGGCCCGATCATCGAACCGGCGACGAAGAATCCCGTCAGACCGAGCCCGATCGTGCCGTTGACCGGGCCCGTCCGCGACCAGGCGGCCAGGCTGACGCCGACACCGAGGGCCACCCCGATCGTCCCCCGGACGCCGCCCTCCCACGGCCGCACGAGCACGGTGCCGATGGTGACGACCAGGAGGAACGTCAGGAACCAGTACGGCGGCATCGGCTCCCACGGGATGGCCAGCAGGTCGTGGAGGTCGGTCGGGGTGTTGACCAGCGTGCCGGTCGCCAGCTTCACCAGCCACTGGATGACCGACCACAGCACGTACAGCCAGAGCAGCTCGACAGTCCGCCGCCGCAGGTACGGCACGGAGCCGGCTCGCTCGACGCCGCGCGGCAGGAACACCGCCGCCAGCAGCACGAACACGCCGAGGTGGAACAGGTACAGCGCGGAGTCGGCCTCGAAGTAGGACGCGGTGTGGGTGTCGGCGATGCCCGCTCCAGCCAGCCCGCGCAGCACGTGCCCGGCGACGATCGCGACGATCGCGATGCCCTTCGCGGCATCGATCGCACGGTCGCGTCCCATCGGCCCAGGATAGGTTCGCGACCCTTCGTGGGGTCCCGAACCGCCGGTTACCAGGGCGCCGCCAGCACGTACCCCGCCTCCGCCAGCGCGCGGCGTACGGCCCGGGCCGCGTCGACCGCGCCCGGGCTGTCGCCGTGCACGCACACCGAGTCAGCACGGGGGGCGAGCCTGACGGCCTGGTCGGCGATCGCGTCCACGCCCTCGATGAGCGCTCCCGGCTCCTCGCGCGGGACGAGGCGGTCCCCGCGGTACACACGGTCGGCGAACACCTCCCGGTACGTCGCGCGCCCGGCGTTGCCGGCCAGGTCGAGGAACACCCCGGGCTGGCCGAGGACCGGCAGCCGCCCGGACCCGGCGAGCACGGCGGCGGCCTGCTCGGCGTCGTCGCGGACCCGGTGGTACAGCGCGCCGTGCGGCTTGAGGTAGGAGACACGGGCGCCCTCCTCGACGGCGATCGCGCCCAGCGTGCCGACCTGGTCGGCGACCTGCTCGGCGAGCCGTGCGGTCGGCACGTCGCGGGCCACCCGGCCGAAGTGCTCGCGGTCGGCGTAGGAGACCTGGGCGCCCACGGCGACCCCCAGCCGGGCGGCCTCGGCGCAGACCGCGCGCATGGTCACGGGGGTGCCGGCGTGGTAGCCGCAGGCGACGTTCGCGCTGGTCACCAGGCCGAGCAGGGCCGCGTCGTCGGTGACCTCCTCGCCCAGGTCCGCGTTCAGGTCGACGCTCAGCACGGCGGCAACGTATCGCCTTCCCCGACAGGGGGTACCCCTGAGAACTCCCTGAGAGTTCGGTGGAATGGCAACTCCCTGCGGGCCTCACACGTCTGTGGTGGTAACGGCTCCGAACTACCCACAGCAGCGACATACCGAGGGAATCTTCGGGTCCCGTCAGACGTTGATCACGATGTGCGGCACCTCGGGTGCCCATGAACAGCAGGAAGGAGAGGTTCCCCATGGCTACTCGCACCACTACTGCCGGGACCCGCGAGATCGAGGGCCGCGACAGCGTCGGCCTGTACCTCGACGAGATCGCGCGCAACCCCCTGCTGGACGCCGAGACCGAGGTCGAGCTCTCCAAGACGATCGAGGCCGGCCTGATGGCCGAGCACCTCCTCGCCACCGGCCGCGTGGGCCGCAAGAAGGGCGGCGCCCCCGGCTACGCCTCCGCCGAGGAGCTGGAGTGGCTGGCCGAGCAGGGCCGCAAGGCCGTCGACCAGTTCATCACCGCCAACCTGCGCCTGGTCGTCTCGATCGCGCGCAAGTACGGCCGCGCCCAGATGCCGATGCTCGACCTGATCCAGGAGGGCAACACCGGCCTGATCCGGGCGGTCGAGAAGTTCGACTACACCAAGGGCTACAAGTTCTCCACCTACGCCACCTGGTGGGTCCGTCAGGCCATCACCCGCGGCATCGCTCAGCAGGCCCGCGTCGTCCGGCTCCCCGTGCACGTCGTGGAGGAGCTCAACCAGGTCGGCAGCGCGCGCCGTACCCTCGAGCGCCAGCTGGGCCGTGAACCCGACCCGCAGGAGATCGCCGCCGAGCTCGGCATGGACGTCGACCGCGTCCTGGACCTGATGGCCTGGGGTCGTGACCACGTCAGCCTCGACACCCCGGTGGACGAGGACGGCGACACCTCGCTCGGCGACCTGATGGCCCAGGAGACCACGCCCGGACCCGACCTGACCGTGCTCGACGGCGAGGCCCGCGAGCGCCTCGACGCGCTCGTCGACACCCTCGACGAGCGGGCCGCGGACATCATCCGGTCGCGGTACGGCCTCACCGACGGCCGCCAGCACAAGCTGGCCGACATCGGCGCCAAGCACGGCATCTCGGCCGAGCGGGTCCGCCAGCTCGAGCGCGAGGCACTGCAGAAGTTGCGCCGTCTCGGCGATCCGGACTTGGCGGCCTGAGCCGGAAGAGGCACCATAGGAGTGAGCCGGGTTCGAGGGGATTTCCCGGCTTCCGGAACGTGGACCGACCGTAAGGTCGGTCCATGTTCCGTTTCCGGGGTGCCTGCGGCGCCCTGCTCCTCGCCGCAGCGCTCGCCCTGACCGCAGCCCCCGCGCAGACGGCCCCGCCGACGCCGGGGCCGGTACCCGTGCCGCGGGAGGCGCGGGCCGTGGACGCCTCCCACCCCGACCGCTGGGTCGGGACCGGCACGCCGGCCAGCTGCACGTCGCGCGCCGTCGTACGCGCCGTCGCCCGGGGCGGCGTGATCGCCTTCCGGTGCGGGCCCGACCCGGTGACGATCGTGATGCGACGGACGGCCAAGGTGGTCAACACCAGCGCGCGCGTCGTCCTGGACGGCGGCGGCCTGGTCACCCTCAGCGGCGGCGGCGAGCGCCGCATCCTGTACCAGAACACCTGCGACCGGAGGCAGACCTGGACCACGTCGCACTGCGACGACCAGGCCCGCCCGCGGCTGGTGATCCAGCACCTCACCCTCGCCGACGGCGACTCCACCGGGGAGACCTACGACGGCGGCGGAGGCGGCGCGGTCTTCGCGCGCGGCGGCCGGCTGAAGATCGTCGACACCGCCTTCCGCCACAACCGCTGCGACCCGACCGGCCCGGACCTCGGCGGCGCCGCGGTACGCGCGCTGTCGCAGCACCGCGGCCTGCCCGTGTACGTCGTCGACAGCACCTTCACCGGCGGCCGGTGCAGCAACGGCTCGGCCCTGAGCAGCATCGGGGTGTCGTGGTCGGTGTACAACTCGACCTTCCGGCACAACCGCGCGATCGGGCGCGGGGCCAACCCGCAGCGCCCCGGCACTCCGGGCGGTGGGTCGGGCGGCGCCATCTACGCCGACGGCAACGACTTCACGGTGCTCGTGGCCGGGTCCACGCTGGAGGACAACCGGGCCCGGGAGGGTGGCGGCGCGATCTTCTTCGTCAGCAACGACCGCACCGGTGACCTGGTGATCCGGTCATCGACGTTGCAGGACAACCCCAGCGCCGGCTTCGCGAACTCCCCCGGCATCTTCTTCCTGGGTCACCGTCAGGTCGTCGAGGACTCGATCGTCCGGTAGACCTCCTCGACCCTCTCGCGCAGCTCCTCGAACGAGCCGGTGTTGTCGACGACGTACGTCGCGACGGCCAGCCGCTCCTCCCGGCCGGCCTGGGCCGCGATCCGCGCCTGCGCCTCCTCCACGCTCATGCCGCGGATCCGGACCATCCGGTCGACCTGCAGCTCGGGAGGTACGTCGACCACGATCACCGCGTCGAAGCTGCCCGCCTGCCCGGTCTCGGCGAGCAGCGGGATGTCGTGCACGACGAGAGAGCCCGGGGGTGCCGCGGCCTCGATCTCCGCGGCCCGCGCGCGCACCCGCGGGTGGATGATCGTCTCCAGCGCCTTGCGGCGCTCGGGGTCGGCGAACACCAGGGCGCCGAGCCGCGGGCGGTCCAGGGCGCCGTCGGGGGCGAGTACGTCGGCGCCGAACTCCTCGACGACGGCCGCCAGCCCGTCGGTCCCCGGCGCGACCACCTCACGAGCCAGCAGGTCCGCGTCGATGACCACGGCGCCGAGCTCGGCCAGGATCGCCGAGACCGTGCTCTTGCCGGACGCGACTCCCCCGGTCAGCCCGACGCGAGTCATGTGGACATCCTGCCGCACCCGCCTGAGCTCGCGACTCGTCAGCGAGAGCCCCCGCGGGGAGCACCCGCAGGATCGCTGACGAATCGGGTCAGGACGCGGTGCGCGAGAACGTCCGGCGGTACTGCTGGGGGCTGACGCCACGGTCGCGGGTGAAGTGGTGGCGCAGCGCGGCGGCGTTGCCGAAGCCGACCTCGTCCGCGACCCACTCCACGGAGCGGTCGGTCTCCTCGAGGAGCTGCTCGGCCCGCAGCACCCGCTGCATGGTCACCCACGAGTGCGGCGTCGCGCCGGTCTCGGCGCGGAAGCGGCGGGCGAACGTGCGCGGCGACATCAGCGACTTGCGGGCCAGCGTCGCCACGTCGAGGTCCTCGTCGAGGTGGCCCACGATCCACTCCAGCAGCGGCCCGAAGGTCTCGGTGTCGTAGTCGGGCACCGCCCGGGTGATGTACTGCGCCTGGCCGCCGTCGCGGTGTGGCGGCACCACGATCCGCCGGGCGACGGCCGCGGCGACGCGAGCGCCGTACAGGTCTCGCATCAGGTGCAGCGACGCGTCGATCCCGGCCGCCGAGCCGGCGCCGGTCATGATGTTGTCGTCGTGGCAGTAGAGGACGTCGGGGCGCACCTTCGCCTCGGGGTACATCTCCTCGAGGATGTCGGTGTAGCGCCAGTGGGTCGTGCACTCGCGGCCGTCGAGCACTCCTGCGGCACCGAGCTCGAAGGTGCCGGAGCAGTGGGCGTAGAGCATCGCGCCGCGCGCGTCGGCCGCCTTGATCGCCTCGATCACGGCCGGGTCGTGGTTGAGGAAGTCGTGGTGCGGGGCGAGGCAGATCAGGTCCGCGTCCAGCGTCGCCTCGAGCCCGCGCTCGACGAACATGTCGTAGTCAGAGCGGCCCTTGACCCGTCCGGGACGCGGCGTGCAGACGCGGAAGTCGAAGACCGGGGTGCGGTCCTCGGGGTGCTCGGGCTCCCCCCAGACCTCCACCAACGAGCCGAGCCCGAACGGCTCGGCGTTGTCCTGGACGATGACGGCGACGGTCTGTACCTGCTGCACGCGCCCATCCTGCCGCACCTATGGCAGAAAATCAACGAGAGGTGGCATTCCTGCCACTCGTGGCGGGATCTCGACGACGTCAGTATTACTGCCATGACCTACTTCATCATCCTCCTCGTGATCGCCGCGGTGATGGCCGCCAAGACGATCGCCCTGCTCCTCCACGACGGCCGCGGCCCGGCCGCCCCGCCCAGCTCGCACTTCCAGGACCCGCAGTTCGCGGCCCCCGGCGCCCGGTGAGAGCACCCGGCTCACCAGCGGACGACGAAGGCCCGGTCACCTCACGGTGACCGGGCCTTCTGAGATTTCGGAGGCTAGTTGCCGCCGCCGGTGAGCTTCTCGCGCAGCGCCTGCAGCGCCTCGTCCGAAGCAAGGCTGCCGGAGGTCTCCGGCGTACCGGACTCCTCGTCCTCCGTGCTGGGCGCGTCGGAGGAGTCCGAGGAGTAAGTCGTCGGCTCGGCCGCGGCGATCTCGGCCACCTTGGCCTCGGCCTGCTGCTTCACGTGCGCCTCCCAGCGCTCGTGCGCCTTGGCGTACTGCTCCTCCCACGTCGCGCGCTGCTCGTCGTAACCCTCGAGCCACTCGCCCGTCTCCGGGTCGAAGCCGTCGGGGTAGACGTAGTTGCCCTCGGCGTCGTACGTCGCGGCCATGCCGTACAGCGTCGGGTCGAAGTCCTCCACCTCGGACGCGGCAGCGGTGTCGTTGGCCTGCTTCAGCGACAGCGAGATGCGGCGACGCTCGAGGTCGATGTCGATGATCTTGACCATCACCGCGTCGTCGACCTGGACGACCTGCTCGGGGATCTCCACGTGGCGCTCGGCCAGCTCGGAGATGTGCACCAGGCCCTCGATGCCCTCCTCGACGCGGACGAACGAGCCGAAGGGCACCAGCTTGGTGACCTTGCCCGGCACGATCTGGCCGATCTGGTGGGTGCGGGCGAAGTGCTGCCAGGGGTCTTCCTGCGTCGCCTTGAGCGACAGCGAGACGCGCTCGCGGTCCATGTCGACGTCGAGCACCTCGACGGTGACCTCGTCACCGACGTTCACGACCTCCGACGGGTGGTCGATGTGCTTCCACGACAGCTCGGAGACGTGCACCAGGCCGTCGACTCCGCCGAGGTCCACGAACGCACCGAAGTTGACGATCGAGGACACGACACCCTTGCGGATCTGGCCCTTCTGGAGCTGGGTCAAGAAGCCGTGGCGGACCTCGGACTGGGTCTGCTCGAGCCAGGCGCGGCGCGACAGGACCACGTTGTTGCGGTTCTTGTCGAGCTCGATGATCTTCGCCTCGAGCGTCTGGCCGACGTAGGGCTGGAGGTCGCGGACGCGACGCATCTCCACCAGGGAGGCCGGCAGGAAGCCGCGCAGGCCGATGTCCAGGATCAGGCCGCCCTTGACGACCTCGATGACGGTGCCCTCGACGACGCCGTCCTCCTCCTTGACCTGCTCGATCGTGCCCCAGGCGCGTTCGTACTGAGCGCGCTTCTTGGACAGGATCAGACGGCCTTCCTTGTCCTCCTTCTGGAGGACCAGGGCCTCGACCTTGTCGCCGACGGCGACGACGTCGTTGGGGTCGACGTCGTGCTTGATCGACAGCTCACGAGAGGGGATGACGCCTTCGGTCTTGTAACCGATGTCGAGCAGGACCTCGTCCCGGTCGACCTTGACGATGGTGCCCTCCACGATGTCACCGTCGTTGAAGTACTTGATGGTCTCGTCGATAGCGGCGAGAAAGTCTTCCTCGGAGCCGATGTCGTTGACCGCCACCTGGGGCGCGTCGTAATCGGCCCCAATAAGTGTTGGGGTGCCGGAGCCGGCGTAAGTGCTAGAGGTCATCAGGGAAAGGGTTTCCTTGGGTGGACAGATGTCGGACGGGCACGCGCAGAAGTCCTTTTCACCACCGAGGGGTGCTCCCCGACAATGGTCTGACGGGAGCGATATCCGATAGCGAGCCGCGTTCCGCTCGGTCCGGGAACCGACAGACACCTGGCGCGATGATCGAGTCTACGCGCGAGGCGGAGCGGGGGTCCAACCGGCGTACGCTCCCCTGGTGACCGCCGACGAACCAGCCCGGGCGGTCAACTCTCCTGGGCACCCGAGCGTACGCGTCGAGCGGCGGGCCGTCAGCGAGGCGGAGTCCCGGGCGGCGAACGGCCCGGACTGGGACAGGTACGCCGACGAGTACCAGGCCACGCACGGGGAGTTCCTCGGTGACATCGGGTTCGTCTGGGGCCCGGAAGGACACACCGAGGCCGATCTCGCGGTGCTCGGGGACGTCACCGGACTGGACGTGCTCGAGGTCGGGTCCGGGGCCGGCCAGTGCTCGCGATGGGTCCGGTCGCGCGGCGGCCGCCCCGTGGGGCTGGACCTGTCGATCCGGCAGCTCCAGCACTCCCGGCGTATCGACGAGGACTCCGGGCTGGCCGTCCCGTCGGTGCTCGGCACCGCCACCCAGCTGCCGTTCGCCGATGCGTCGTTCGACGTGGTGTTCTGCTCCTTCGGGGCGCTCCAGTTCGTGGCCGACCTGCCGGACGCCATCTCCGAGACGGCCCGCGTGCTGCGGCCGGGCGGGCGGTTCGCCTTCTCGGTCACCCACCCGACGCGCTGGATGTTCCCCGACGACCCGTCCGAGGCGGGGCTGGTGGCCAGCCAGAGCTACTGGGACCGGCGCCCGTACGTCGAGATCGACGACGAGACGGGCGAGGTGTCCTACGTCGAGCACCACCGCACGCTCGGCGACTGGGTCGCCGTGCTGGCCGGCCACGGCTTCCACATCGACACCCTCCTGGAGCCGGAGTGGCCCGTGGGGCACGACCGCGTCTGGGGCGGCTGGTCCGGCGTGCGGGGCCGCTTCACGCCCGGGACCGCCATCTTCGGTGCCCGCCTGCTCCAGCGTTGACCGAACGTGACTCCGCGCACCCGACATGCGGTCGCCTGAGGTCCGCGTCAGGTGCTGGCGGGCGTGCGATCCGCGTCACGGGTCGACGGTGCGGCGGTCTTGCCTCCACCACGACCCCCGCGCGCCGTCAGGACCATCCCCACGATGAGCAACGGGATGCCGAGGATGAAGCCGATCAGCGGCACGGTGTTGCGCACGAGGTTCAGCTTGTCGCGGTTGGCCTTGGCGTCGTCGATGCTGTCCTGCACCTCGTCGTCGGTGAACGCCAGGTCGAGGGTGATGAAGTTGTCGCCGTCGTCGGTGACCTGCTCCATGTGGTAGCTCTGGTTGACGATGGAGCCGGTGACGGGCTCGATCCAGATGGTCTTGTCGTTGCTGTAGGTGCCCTCGACTCCGTCGGTGACCTCGATCGGCACATCGCTCAGCACGGCGTGGAACTTGTAGGTCTCGACCCCGTCGATGTCCTCGGTGCCGTCGTACTCGGCGTCGACGACCTGGCTGGCGGTGTCGTCCCAGTAGGGGTAGGTCTTCTTCTCCACGTCGAAGGGCCACTTGTTCTGCAGGCCCTCCCGCTCGGCGGCCTGCGGCGGCAGGTACTTGGGGTCGTTGACGGCCAACGCCGTCACCCGGTCGGTCGCGAAGTCGTCGACGCTCGCCGTGATCAACCGCTTGTCGGGGTCGTCGGCGGACACGCACGCCGGAGCGTCGTCGCGGTCGAAGATCAGGCAGCTGGAGCTGACGAAGACCACGACGTCGTCGTCGGACTTCGCGGAGTCCGAGCGGGTGAGCTGCGTGCCCTTGACCGCTTCGGCAGGATCGCTGCCGACCGCGGCCTCGCCGGCGGCGTTCGTCGTGGAGTCGACGTCGAGCGGGGTCTTCATGAGGGCCCCTGGCGCGTAGACCTTGCCGAGGAGCGCCAGCACCACCAGGAAGCCGCCCAGGCCGGCCAGCAACATCCCCAACTTGCGCACGGTTACCTCCCAGTAGCCACGGGCGAGACGCCCGAACCGTAGCAGCATGGAGCCGACTCCGGCGGCCGGCGAGGACTGCGCAGGTCGCGGTTTAGGGTCATCCCCGTGACCGACGCGACGACGCCACCGGTCCGCCGCCGGCTCGACGCCGTCGACGGGCTCCGGGGCCTCGCGATCGTGCTGGTGGTCCTGTCGCACGGCTGGCAGCTGTGGCCGGTGGACTGGATCGACTCCCACGACTGGGTGCGCCCGTTCTTCCGGAGCGGCAACACCGCGGTGACGGCGTTCTTGGTGGCGTCGGGCTTCCTCGCCTACCAGGTCCTGAGCGCCCGCAGCGGCCTCGTGGGGATGCGGCCGGGGCTGAGCTTCGTACGCCGCCTGCTCCGCGTCGGGCCCAGCCTCTGGGCGATGTTGGCGGTCATCTTGGTGGTCACCACCTTCGACTCGACCGATGAGACGTCCAAGGGCGACAACCTCGCGTCCGTGGGCCACGTCCTCACCTACACGTGGAACTGGTACGTCCAGGGCAACCTGCTGACGTCCCGCCCCGACTTCGGCCACCTCTGGTACCTGTCGGTCGACATGCAGGCGTTCCTCATCTGCCTGGCCCTGCTGTACCTGATGCGGCGCCGGCCGGTGGGCGTGCTGTTCGTCCTCGGCGGCTTCCTCCTGCTCCTGACGTGGTGGCGCTTCCACGTCACCGACACGGAGTTCGTCTTCCAGGTGCTCGTGCGCACGACGGCCCGGATGGACGCCTTCGTCGTCGGGGTGCTGCTGGGGGCCGCGCTCCCGGTGATGCGCAGGTACGCGACGTACACGCGACGCACCGTCGACCTCGTGGGGCTGGCGGCTCTGGTGGCGCTCGTGCCCCTCTTCGTCTACTGCTCCACCGACGACCGGTTCCTGCACTGGGGCGTCACCCTGCTCGAGCTCGACCTCGCGGTCGTCTTCGGCGCGGTCGCCCTCGGAGCCCGGGGCAGGTCGCTGTCCGCGGTCTCGACCCGCCCCCTGGTGTTCCTCGGGCGGCACTCGCTGCTGCTCTACATCTGGCACTACCCCGTGTTCGTCTTCACCGAGCGGCACACGCCGGACATGGCGTGGGAGCTGCGTACGGTGATCGCGCTGCTGGCCACCGTCGTCGTCTGCCTGCTCGCGCACCTGCTCGTCGAGCGGCGGGTCCAGGCCCTGCTGAGGCAGCCCTGGTGGGGCCATTTCGACGCCGGGGTCGCGGAGAACGCGCGGGTGGCCGCGCACTCGCTCGGCCGGGTGGTCCGCGAGCGGGTCAGGCCCGGCAGATAGTGAACTCGCCGCCGGCGTCGAAGGCGATCTGCAGCTCCGCCAGCTGCGCCGACGTCCCGATGTAGACGGTCTGCCCGGGCACGACCGGCCAGGTGCGGGGCTCCATCTGTGGTTCTCCCTCGCGCGTAACGCGCGTGTGGATCGTCCCGCTGTTGCTGGTCACCGCGATCTGGCCTCCCTCGAGGCTGGACAAGACGATGAACGGCGCACCCGACGTCGTCTCGTACTTCCGGCAGCCGAACTCCTGGCTCAGCGGACGGTTGAAGTCGCCGGACCGGATGCCCGCGGGGGCCGGCAGGTCGAGGCTCTCGGCGCCCACGCCGGCGTACATCAGGTTCTCGGTCTCCAGCCGGTCCAGGGCGTCCGGTCTCCCGATGCTGATCTTGTGCCGCAGGTCCGGCCGCGACAGCGTGACGAGGTCCTGCCCGCGGACGAAGAGCACGGGGATCTCCGGGGTGAGCATGCGTTCACCCAGGTCGGTGGCGATCAGGGTGCCCCGCAGGTAGGTCAGGTACCGCGCCGCGATGGCGTCGGTGAACGTATGGGTCTGACGCTCGGCGGCGATGCCGTTGACCGTCGCGGCCGCGAGTGCGGCCACGGAGATCACGGCCACGACCAGCCTGGTCGGACCCAGGACGTCGCGGGCCCGACGGCTCGCCACGTCGAGGGTCAAACCGATCGCAGGGACGAGCATGGCGAAGATGACGTAGCGGTACCGCCCGACGCTCATGGACTCCAGCCCGCCGAACGCGGCGTTGGCCAGCACGCTCAGGCACGTCTGTGCGGCGGCCGCCGCGATCCCCGCGAGCGCCAGCGCTCGCAGAGGCGGGGAACCCACCCTGGCCAGCACCGCGGCGCCGGCCACGCAGACGGTCAGCAGCACGCCGGCGGCCGGGATCGCGACGACGTCGCCGAGCGGTAGCACCAGGACGGACACCGCGTTGCGCGGCAGGTCCAGCAGGATGTCCGAGCCGACGTGCGCCCGGCCGCCGTGGCGGCCCCAGCCCAGGAACCAGACGGTGAACACCAGAGCCGGGAGCAGGACGACGCGCAGGCTGGCGCGCCACCCCTGCGACCCGAGGAGGAAGAGGGTGACGAGGAGGAGGACGACGACACTCGTGATCGAGATCCCCAGCCCGACCGTCAGCAAGCCGCAGGCGACCCACCGGGCCCGCGCGCGGTCGGGCCGGTACGCCAGCACGTTCAGCGCGACCAGTCCGAGGGCCACGGGCAAGGCCAGGGCGAACGGCGCGTCACTGAGCCAGGCGTCTCCGCCGGCGCCGTACCAGAGCAGCAGCCACACGGGGACCAGGGCGACCCACGGGCCCACGCCCAGCCGGCGCAGCAGGGTGTAGAGCATGGTGCAGATCAGCAAGTGGGTCAGGATCGCCGGCAGGATGTAGGGCACGTAGCTGTGCAGCCCGAAGATCCACCACAGCACGATGTAGAGCGACATGAGCACCGGCTGCCAGTGGCCGGCGTACACCGCGAAGATGTTGGTGTGCTCTCCCGACACGCCACCGCGCGAGGCGATGTAGTACATGCCGTCGACCCCGAGGAAGCCGTTCCTCGTCCAGTACAGCGACAGCACGAGCTGGGCCAGCAGCCCGACGATCAGGACGGCCACCGGCGGCGTGCTGTGGCGGCGGACCCGCGCCCGGATCCGCTCGGTCCGCCCGGCCGGACGCGGGCCGGCCACCTCAGCGGCGGCGGCGGCGGAGCCGGTCAAGGCGTTCGAGGACGCGGTGCGCGGCATCATCGGAGATCTTCAGGCGTCGTTTGGCCCGGTCGTAGAAGTCGAGCGCCACGCGGTCCGCGGCGATCGCCAGGCCCTTGACTCCGTCCTGCGGGCGGGCCCGGTAATTGGTCGCCCGGCGCACCGGCGCGTCCTCCTCGGTGAAGTAGTAGAGCGCCATCGAGCGGCGTGCCATGTCGGGCGGGCAGGCCAGGCCGTCGGGGTGTCCGTGGAAGGTGTCCGCGGCCGTGGTGAACACGAGCATCCGGTTGCCCGCTGGGGTGACGGCGGCCTGGCGTCCGGTCATCTCGCGGTCCCACAGCTCGAGCTGCCCACCCCACTCGTCGCGCCACTCCTCGTTGAGGTACAGCAGGATGTTCACCCGACGTGCCCAGCGCTCGTGGACGTGGTGCGTGGTGAAGTCCGCGTGCACGTTGAGGTGACCGCCCCGCAGGGTCTGGTGCAGCCCGCCCCCGTCCATCGACCAGTCGGCCAGTAGCCCGTCGATTCCGGTCAGCTGCTCCAGAAAGGCCACGAACTCAGGCGACGTCAGCTCCCGGGCCACGTCGCGGAGGCTGGGCGCCCAGGTGTCGGGGAAGACGTTGCAGTACTTGGTCTCGTTGACGTGCAGGTAGCCCTTCCAGAACGGGTCGTCGATCACGGGGAAGTCACGGACGGCGGCATCGAAGGCCTCGGGGCCGAGGACGTCGTCGAGGACGATGTGCGGGAACGGTACGGCGGCGGCGTACTCCTTGGTCTTGACCTCCAGATCGGCCCGGAGACCGTCGAGATCGACCAGACTGAGCGCTGTCATGCGGCGCATCATGTCACGGGCTCGGGGGGCGTCGAGCGGGGCGGAGGGGGTTTACACTCACGCCTGACCTGGGTTCGTACCTGCGAGTAACCGCCGGGTCCCCGACGGAAGGACCGCGCCGATGCCGGGCACATCTCCAGTGCCGCCCGACGGTCCATCAGACGGGCCACGCGTCGGCGTTCTGGTGGTCGCCTACAACGCGAGCGCGACCCTGGCGCGCACGCTGGCCCGGCTTCCCGAGTCCTTCGCGGCGACCGTGGATGGCATCCGGGTCTGTGACGATGCCAGCGCCGATGACACCTACGACGTGGGGATGGCGTTCGCCGAGGAGTCCGAGCTGCCGCTGACGGTCGTCCGTCACGAGCGCAACCTCGGCTACGGCGGCAACCAGAAGGCCGGTTACGCGTGGGCGATGGAGCGCGGGCTGGACATCGTCGTGCTGCTGCACGGGGACGGCCAGTACGCGCCGGAGTGCATCGAGGACATCGTTGCGCCGCTGCGGTCCGGCGCCGCCGACGCCGTCTTCGGGTCGCGCATGCTGGAGCGCGGCGCGGCCAGGCGGGGCGGCATGCCGGCCTACAAGTACCTCGGCAACCGCGTCCTCACCACCTTCCAGAACGGTCTGACCGGGCTGCGGCTCAGTGAGTGGCACAGCGGCTACCGCGCCTACCGCGTCGACGCCCTGGCCGACATCGACCTCGCCTCCCTCTCGGACGGCTTCGACTTCGACACCGAGATCATCCTGGCGCTGGCCAGGCTGGAGAAGCGCATCGTCGAGGTGCCGATCCCGACCTACTACGGCGACGAGATCTGCTACGTCAACGGCGTCGCCTATGCCCGCGACGTCACCGCGGACGTCGTGCGCGACTGGGCGTCCCGACGGGGGTTCGGAGGCGGGGTGGCGTCGACCGAGTCGGACGAGTACGCCCTGAAGACGCGCCAGGGTTCGCACGCCGTGCTGCTCGAGTGGCTCGGCCGCAGGCCACCCTCCCGTGTCCTCGACGCGGGGTGCTTCGACGGCAAGTTCGCCGCATTCGCGCGAGCGCAGGGACACCACGTGACCGGCCTCGACCGCCACAAGCACGAGGGGGTGGCCGACCGGCTCGACGTCTTCGTGGAAGCCGACCTGAACGAGCCCCTGCCGCCGCTCGATTCGCCGTACGACGTCGTGGTCGCCGGCGACATCCTGGAGCACGTCGTCGAGCCGCACCTGCTGCTGGCCGAGCTCGCGCGCCAGATCGGCGATGGCGGCGAACTGCTGATCTCGGTGCCCAACTTCGGGCACTGGTACCCGCGCGGACGCATCGCGCTGGGGCGCTTCGACTACGACCAGCGCGGTCCCCTCGACCGCGGGCACATCCGCTTCTTCACCCGGGACATGATCGAGGACCTGATCGTGTCCAGCGGCCTGCGGATCCAGGAGCGGCAAACGGTCGGCACTCCCTTCGACACGCTGGCCGGCCCCCGGGCCTCCCGGGCCCGCGTGGTCCGGGCTGCGACACGGACAGACGAGGTGATGACCCGGGTATGGCCACGGATGTTCGGCTACCAGTTCCTGTACCGAGTCACGACGAGCTGAGCCCGGACCGAACGTTTCGTCGCCGGCAGTACCTGAGCACCGCCTCCGGACTTCTTGTCGGCGGCGTCGCCTTCTTCCTGACTCTGCTCGACTACGGGACCGACCTCGGACGCACCGCCCTGGCGGGCGGGATCTTCTCCGGCTTCTTCGACAACCAGGCCCGGGCCCTGATGGACGGGCACCTGGACGTGCCCCCGGAGTCACTCGGCATCGAGGGGTTCATCCACGACGGCAAGACCTACACCTACTTCCCTCCGTGGCCGGCGATCTTGCGCATCCCGGTGCTGATGACCACGCACGAGTTCGACTACAAGCTCACACTGCTCTCGATGGCCCTGGCGTGGCTGGTGTTCGCGGTGATGGCGGTCAAGCTGGTCTGGCTGGTCCTCGGCCGGCTGGGCTTCGACGACCACCTGCCACTCAGCGTGTCGGGGCTCGCGGCACTCTTCGTAGCCGGCGCCACGGGCGGCACGTTCCTGACCTACGACGCGGGCCAGCCCTGGGTCTACCACGAGGTCTACATGTGGGCGGTGGCCTCGGCGATGGGCGGCATCTACTGGCTGGCCCGACTGATGCTCGACCGCGACACGCACAGTGCCTGGTGGCTGTTCGTCTTCGCGCTCCTGGCCGTCGGGTCGCGGGCCACCGAGGGCTGGGCGATCTGCCTGGTCGCGATGCTGGCCGGCCTGCTGATCTTGATCCGTGGCGGACCCGACCGGCGTCGGCTGTGGTGGCGGGTCATGCTCGCCGGGGCTGTCCCGCTGGCGATCTCCATCGCCATCAACATGGCGAAGTTCGACACCGTCTACATCTTCCCGCTCCAGGACCAGATCTGGACCCAGGTCAACGAGCAGCGCCGGATCGCGCTGGAGAAGAACGGCGGCTCACTTGCCGGCCCGCAGTTCTTCATCACGTCCGTGATGGCCTACCTCCGCCTCGACGGCATCCGGTTCGTCGACTACTTCCCGTGGATCACCACACCGGCGCACGCCGCTCACGCCTACAACGGCGCCTACCCGGACCAGGTGTACCGGACCGGCAGCGCCCCGTCGTTCATGCCGTTGTTCGCCCTGATGCTCGCCGCCTCCGCGGTGGCGCTGGTCCGCCCGCGCGCCTCTCGGGTGCTGGTCGCGATGCGCCTCCCGCTGCTCGCGGGCGTCCTGGTGACGGGCGGGGTGATGAACTACGGCTACTACGCGACCCGCTACACCACGGAGTTCGTGCCGGCGTTCGTGCTCGGCGGCGCCATCGGCACCGCCCTCCTGGCCCGCGAGCTGGAGCGCCGCCGCCGATGGGTCGCCCCGGCCATCGTCGGGGTCGCCTGCCTGACCGGGTTCTCGATCGTGGCCCAGATGTCGATCGGGACGACGGCCGCGGCCTACGTCCACCGCGGCGCGCCGCTGCTCCGGTACGTCGAGTGGCAGCACCGATGGAGCCCCGACGCGCAGGCCGCCCTGGTCAGCAGGATTGATGGTCTCCCCTCCGGAGGCGACACCGACGACCTGGCGATTCGCGGCGACTGCGACGCGCTCTACATCAACACCGGCGACAAGTACGAGCCTTGGCTTCCGGTCTTCGAGCGCGACCGCGTGATGGTGCTCACCCCGACCGACGACCTCACTCCTGGCTCGGCCGACCTGGTCACCGTGAAGGGGCGGCTCACCGGGGGCGTCAAGGTGCAGGTGAACGGCCGCCAGCAGCTGCGCTTCACCGTCGACAACGGCTCGGACCAGGTGGTCGGCCCGTGGCTCGAGTTCCCGACGAGCGGTGGCATCCGGCTCGGCGTCCGCAACCGCGTCGACTTCGGCTACTACGAGTTCGACACCGCCGCCGGCATCGCGGGTTACATCGCGTCGGTGTACTTCGACGAGCAGTGGGACTCGTTGCCGGCGCTCTTGACCACGGCGACGGACACCGAGCCGCTGCAGCGGCTCGGTCTGTCGCTGGAGGAGCAGCAGGGTCTCCCGGTCGCGGTCTGCGACGCCCTGTCCCGCGGCCTCGACGAGGCGGCGCGAGGCTGAGGTGCGGATCGCCTTCCTCTCCTGGCGGGACACCACCCATCCCGACGGGGGCGGGTCGGAGGTGTACGTCGAGCACGTCGCGGCGGGCCTGGCCGCGCGCGGCCACGACGTCACGGTGCTGTGCGCCGGACACTCAGCTGGCCACGACCGAGCCGCCGACGTGACGGTGCGCGACGGCTTCCGGATCGTCCGGCGGGGCGGCCGGCTGACGGTGTACCTGCACGGCCTGGCGTACTTGCTCACGCCGGCCGGGCGGCGTACGGACGTGGTGGTCGACGTCGTCAACGGGCTGCCGTTCGCGGCCCCCCTGGTGCGCCGGCGCGGGCTGGTCGCACTCGTGCACCATCTCCACCGCGAGCAGTGGCGGATCATCTACCCCGGGGCCGGTGGCAGGGTGGGCTGGTTCGTGGAGTCCCGGGTGGTGCCCCGCCTCTACCGCAGGGTCCCGTTCGTGACGGTGTCCGAGGCCAGTCGACGCGACCTGGCCGGCATCGGCGTGAGCGCCGGCCGGGTCAGCGTCGTGCGCAACGGCACTCCCGCGCTGCCGGTCCCACGGCTTCCGCGCTCGCAGAGCCCGCGGCTGTGCGTGCTGTCGCGTCTGGTGCCGCACAAGCGCATCGAGCAGGTGCTCGCCGTGGTCGACCAGCTGCGCGACCGGCACCCGGGCCTGGTCCTCGACGTGGTCGGCGACGGCTGGTGGGCCGGCGAGCTGGACGCCGAGATCGCCCGACGCGGCCTGGGCGACGTAGTGGTGCGGCACGGACGGGTCGACGAGCAGACCAAGGCCGACGTGCTCGGGCGGGCCTGGCTGATGGTGCTGCCGTCCGTGCGCGAGGGGTGGGGCATCTCGGTGATGGAGGCCGCGGCAGCCGGCACACCGACTGTCGCCTACGCGTCGGCGGGCGGGACGGCGGAGTCCGTGGTGGACGGCGTCACCGGCGTCCTCGTGCACGACGAGGCGACGCTGCTCCGAGCGGTCGACGATCTGCTCGGTGACGCGGCCAGGCGGGAGCGGCTCGGTCGAGCCGCCCGCGAGCGGTCGGCGACCTTCGGGTGGGACGAGGCCGCGGCCGGGATGGAGGCGGTGCTCGAGCGCTACTCGCCGTAGACGATTGGCGTCTGCTCCGACGGGTTCTGGTCAGGACCCGCCGTCTGCGACTGCACCAGCCCGAACATCGCCAGGAACGCGAGCACGCCGCCGGCGATCGGCGTAGCGATCAGGCTGGTGATGCTGTTCATGCAGCGGGCTCCCTCCGGCTGGTGGCAGGCGCAGACTAGCAGGAGCCGCGCCGCCGGGCGGACATCACAGCGACCCCCGCCAGCGCCCCCAGCCAGGCCAGGCCCCAGAGGATGTCGGCCGCGATCGTGATGACGGTCGCCACGTCGCCGGGGCCCGGCGCGCCGGTGTCGACACCCGGCACGCGGTAGAGGCCGACGTCCTGGCCGTCCACCACCAACTCGCTCCCGGCCAGGTCGACGTCCCCGGCTCCGGGCTGGTCGCGGTAGACCAGCACCCAACCCACCTGGAGGTCGGCGAGCGCCGGGACGACTTCCTCGTCGGCAAGCGCGGCACCGACGGCGGCGGCGGCGCGGTCCTCGCCCGCCACGGTGGCGCCGGTGACCTCGAGGGTGTCCGAGACGACGGCCGGGTGGTGCGTCCAGCGCGGCAGAGGGTCCGCGGCGGAGAGGTCGTTGCCCCACGAGAACCGGCGGTACGACGACCACGGCACGGTCGCGACGTACCCCGGGCCGTCGTCCCGGTCGAGAACGGCGACGGCCTCCGCCAGGTCGGCCGGGTACTGGATCGGCTCCAGTGCTGCCCAGGTACGGCCGGCCGCGTCCGGCAGGAGCAGCACGGGGACCAGCGCCAGGACCGCCGGCAGCAGGCGCGCGAGGTCCGCATCGCGGCGGCGTACGGCTCGGGCGACCGACGCGGCCGCCGCCCCGGCACCCACGGCGACGAGGACGACGTACGGCAGCAGCCACTTCTGCCCGTCGCGGAGCAGCCCGCCCCCGGGTACGTGCGACACCGTCCACTCCAGGGCCGCCTCGCCACCGGGAAGGTGGGCGGCGCCGGCGAGGAGCAATCCCACGGCCGCGGCGACGCCGAGGCCGGGCGCCTGCCGGACCACCCGTCGCCCGGCCGTCAGCAGCACGACGACCACGACGACGGTGAGTACGTGGCCGAGGAACCCACCCAGCGAGCCGGGCACCTCGAACGCGCTCCACAGCCCGCCCGTGCCGAGCAGGGTCGGCCAGACACCTCCCGCGCGCTCGGCCCGCGCCGCGAACGCCGCCACCCCGTCGGGGTCGCTGGTGGTCGCCGCCGTGCCCAGCAGTCCGGCCGCGAGCCAGGGCACCTGAGCAAGCACGGACATCAGCAGCCACCAGCCCGCGGCGGCCCGGTCCCGGCCGCGGGCCGTGGCGACGCCTACGGCGGCGACGAGCACGAGCGCGGCTCCCCCGGTCGGCGTCAGCGAGCCGAGGCAGGTCCAGGCGACGACGGCCGGCCAGGCGCGGCGACGTACGGCGGTGAGCACCCAGAAGAGCGCGGCGTACGCCGCCAGCAGCGCCCAATGGCCGAGCGCGAGTCGCTCGACGACGTACGGGTTCCAGATCGCGGCGACCGCGGCGACGCACCGGGCGGCGGGAGGTACGTCGGGGAGCAGGTCCGCGAGCAGCCGGTGCGCACCCGCGCCGGCCAGGAGCAGCACGCCGGCGACCGCCAGCCGGAAGACCACGGCGCCGTCGACGACGGACGTCGCGGCCGCGAGCACCGTGTCGAGCGGGACGGCGCGCGGCGCCGCGGCGCCCAGACCCAGCGCGTCCAGGGACCAGGGGTGGCGTGGCGTGAAGACCATGTCGCGGGCCAGCCCGTACCCGCCGCTGGTCCACATCGGCCAGGTCAGCACCAGTGTGGTGAGCGCGACGAGAGCGTCGGGCAGGACCCGCGAGACCGCACGACCCACGAGCCGACCTCTCTATGCTCCGTCCGGTGAGGGCGCCCCATTGAACACCTTCGACGCGACGTGGGCGCACGTCGCACCGGTGGGCGGCTGGCTCACCCGCGACCAGGCGCGGGTGCTGCACGACGCCGTGCTCGACCTTCCGCCCCACGCGACGGTCGTCGAGATCGGCTCGCACCAGGGCCGCTCGACGCTGGCCCTCGCGCTCGCCCGCCCCGACGTCACGGTGGTCGCGATCGACCCGTTCCGGGCCCGCGGGAAGTTCGGCGGGCCGTCGACGCGCTCGCTGTTCGAGGAGCACCTGCGTCGAGCCGAGGTCCGCAACCGCGTCGACCACGTGGGTGAGCCGAGTGGTGACGTACGCCGCGGCTGGCGGCGGCCGGTCGACCTGGTGTTCGTGGACGGCAAGCACGACGTGTGGAGCACCCGGACCGACCTGCGGTGGGCCGCGCTGCTCCCGAGCGGGCGGCGCATCCTGGTGCACGACAGCTTCTCCTCGATCGGCGTCACCCTGGCGCTGCTGGTGTTCGTGCTCCCGTCGCGGCGGCTGAGGTACGCCGGACGGGTCGGCAGCCTGGCGGCGTTCGAACGGGCCCGGCCGGCGGCCCGCGACCGTTGGGCCCTCCTCGCCGAGCTGCCGTGGTGGCTGCGCAACGTGGGCATCAAGGTGCTTCTCCGGCTCCGGCTGCGGCCCATCGCGCGGTTGGCGGGACACCACGACGCGGCCGACCCGTACTGATTCAGCCGCGTGCCGCGCGCCGTCTAAGGTGACGCCGTGACGTCCACCGAGCGCCCCGTGAGCCTGCGCAACCGCGGTGCCTCCGTCGCTGTGGCGATGGGCGTCATGAACGTCGCCACCTACATCTTCACGGCGATCGCAGCGAGAGTGCTCGGCCCTCAGGACTACGGCGCGCTCGCCTCGCTGCTCGCGGTGCTGCTGGTCGTCTCCGTCGTCCAGCTGGGCATCCAGACCACCGCGGCACGGCGCATCTCTGCCGATCCGGCCCATGTCGGCCAGATCGAACGCGAGATCTTGTCGCTGACCTATCGCGGCGCAGCGTTCATCGGTGTGGCGCTGCTCCTGCTGACTCCGCTCGTCGACCGTCTCCTGAGACTCGACAGTCTGGCCACCGCAGCGCTGGTGGGCCTCTGCGCGATCCCGCTCACCATCACCGGTGGACAGCTCGGCATCCTGCAGGGTGAGCGCCGGTGGTGGCCGATCGCGATGATCTACATGACGACGGGTCTCTCGCGTCTGGTGATCGGCACCGCCCTCGTCCTCTGGCGGCCGACGGAGCTCGCCGCGATGGTCGGCGTCTTCCTCGGCACGATCCTGCCGGTGGTGCTGGGCGTCTACGCCCTTCGGCGGACTCGTGCCCCTGGCCGGGTCAGCGAGCGCCACGCGAAGCGTCCGATCACGCGTGAGATCCTGGGAAACTCCCAGACCCTGCTGGCGTTCCTGTCACTGACCAACTGCGACCTGATCGTCGCCCGCAACATCCTCGACGGGCACGACGCCGGCCTCTACGCCGGCGGCCTCATCATCACCAAGGCCATGCTCTTCTTGCCCCAGTTCGTGGTGGTGGTCGCGTTCCCGTCGATGTCCACCGCTCACGAGCGCCGGCAGGCTCTGGTCCGCGGGCTCAGCCTGATCGTCGCCCTGGGCGCACTCGGGGTCCTGGCCTGTGCCGTGCTCCCGCGGCTGGCTCTGATCTTCGTGGGCGGCTCCCAGTACGTCGACATCGACGACAAGCTGTGGGTGTTCGCGGTGCTCGGCACGGTGCTCTCCCTGTTGCAGCTGCTGATCTACGCCGTCCTGGCCCGCCGGAGCACCAAGTCGGTGTACCTCGTGTGGGCGGCCCTCGTCGTGCTGGTGCTCTTCGGTTCCCAGGCCACCGACCTGCTGGACCTCCTCTTGCGCGTCACCGCGGTCGACGGAGCCCTCTTCGTGACGTTGCTCGTGATCAGCCTGCAGCGCCTCCGCAACCCCGTCACCGGTGAGCCTCCGCCCGAACCGGTGATCTGACGCCGGTCAGGTCAGTGAGCGGCTTCGTGCCAGCTGTGGCCGGTGCCGATGGAGACGTCGAGGGGGACGGCGAGCGAGGCCGCGCCACCCATCTGCTCGCGGACCAGCGCCTCCAGCGCATCGCGCTCGCCGGGGAAGACCTCGAAGACGAGCTCGTCGTGGACCTGGAGCAGCATGCGGGACTGCAGGCCCTGCCCGACCAGACCTTCGTGGACACGCAGCATGGCCACCTTGATGAGGTCGGCGGCAGACCCCTGGATGGGGGCGTTGAGGGCCATCCGCTCGGCCATCTCGCGACGCTGGCGGTTGTCGGAGGTCAGGTCGGGCAGATAGCGGCGGCGGCCGAGGATCGTCTCGGTGTAGCCGCTGCGCCGGGCCTCGTCGACCACGCTGGAGAGGTAGTCGCGCACGCCGCCGAACGTCTCGAAGTACTCATCCATCAGTACCTGGGCCTCGCTCGGGTGGATGCGCAGCTGGGCGCCGAGACCGAACGCGGACAGGCCGTAGGCGAGGCCGTAGTTCATCGCCTTGATCTTGGCCCGCTGTCCGGGGGTGACCTCGTCGGCCGGCACGTCGAAGACTCGCGCCGCGGTGATCGAGTGGAAGTCGCGGCCCGACTGGAACGCCTCGATCAGGGCTGCGTCCTCCGAGAGGTCGGCCATGATCCGCATCTCGATCTGGCTGTAGTCGGCGGTCATCAGCGACTCGTAGCCCTCCCCGACGACGAAGCCCTCGCGGATGCGGCGGCCCTCCTCGGTGCGGATGGGGATGTTCTGGAGGTTGGGCTCGGTCGAGGAGAGCCGGCCGGTCGCCGCGATCAGCTGGTTGAACGTGGTGTGGATGCGGCCGTCGTCGGCGACGGTCTTGAGCAGCCCCTCGATCGTCTGCCGCAGCCGGGCGACGTCGCGGTGACGGAGCAGGTTGCTGAGGAACTCGGCGCCCTGCGTGCCCTCCTCGACCTTGGCGAGCAGACCCACCAGCGCGTCGGCGTCGGTCGTGTAGCCGGTCTTGGTGCGCTTGGTCTTCGGCATGCCGAGCTCGTCGAACAGGACGACCTGGAGCTGCTTGGGCGAGCCGAGGTTGATCTCCTTGTCGATCGCGGCGTACGCCGCCTCCGCCGCCAGCTTCACGCCGCCGGCGAACTCGGCCTCCAGCGTCTGCAGGTGGTCGATGTCGACGGCGATGCCGGTCTGCTCCATCAGCGCGAGCAGGTCGATCAGTGGCAGCTCGACCTCGGCCAGCAGCCGGCTGCCGCCGCGCTCCTCGATCTCGTCGTCCAGGGCGTCGGCGAGGTCGACGACCGCTCGGGCGTGCAGCATCGCGGTGTCGGTGGCATCGGAGGACCCCAGTCCGCCGGCCTCGTCGAGGGCGTCGAAGGTCAGCTGTCCGTCGTCGGTCACGCCCTGCTTGAGCTCGCGCTTGAGGTAGCGCAGCGTCAGATCGGCCAGGTCGTAGGACCGCTGGTCGGGCCGGGCGAGGTAGGCCGCCAGCGCGGTGTCGCTGACCAGGCCGCGCAGCGGCCAGCCGCGCGCGCCCAGGGCGAGCATCGGGCCCTTCGCGTCGTGCAGCACCTTGGGGTGTGCGGTGTCGGCGAACCAGGTGACGAGCGCGGCGTCGTCCTCGGGCGACACCTCGGCGGCGTCGACCCATGCGCCGGTGCCGTCGGCGGCCGCGAGGGCCAGCGACCAGACCTCGCCGGTGCCCGAGCCCCACCGTCCCTGGACGGTCACGCCCGTGCGGCCCTCGCTGGTGTGCGCGGCCAGCCAGTCGGCCACCTCGCCCAGACCGAGGCGGACGCCGGCGAGCTCGAAGCCGGACTCGTCGATCGGCTCGCTCTGGACGTCCCACGACTCCAGCAGCCGCTCGCGCAGCACCCGGAACTCCAGGGAGTCGAACAGGGTGTGCACCAGCTGGCGGTCCCACGACTGCGCGTCGAGGTCGGCGGGAGCCAGCTCGAGGTCGAGGTCGCGGACGAGCTCGTTGAGCTGACGGTTGCGGATCACGTCGCCGAGGTGCTCGCGTAGCGCCTCACCCTTCTTGCCGGTGATCTTGTCGGCGTGCGTGATGACGTTGTCGAGGCCGTCGTACTCCTTGAGCCAGCGGGCGGCGAAGCCCGGCCCGACGCCCGGCACGCCGGGGAGGTTGTCGGACGTCTCCCCCACGATGGCGGCGAGCTCGGGGTAGCGCCCCGGCGTGACGCCGTACCTCGCCTCCACCGCCTCCGGGGTCATCCGCGCGAGCTCCGAGACGCCGCGCATCGGGTACAGCACCGTCGACCGCTCGGTGACGAGCTGGAAGGCGTCCCGGTCGCCGGAGAGGATCAGCACCTCGAAGTCGTCGGCGAGGGCCTGGGTGACCAGGGTCGCGATGATGTCGTCGGCTTCGTAGCCGTCCTTGCGCAAGTGCCGGATCTTGAGCGCGTCCAGGACCTCGTCGATCAGCGGGAGCTGGCTGGAGAACTCGTCGGGGGTCTTGTTGCGCTTGGCCTTGTACTCCGAGTACTGCGCGAGGCGGAACGTCTGCCGCGACTTGTCGAAGGCGACCCCGATGTGGGTCGGCTGCTCGTCTCGCAGCACGTTGATGAGCATCGAGGTGAACCCGAAGACCGCGTTGGTGTGCTGCCCCGTGGTGGTCGAGAAGTTCTCCACCGGGAGGGCGAAGAAGGCGCGGTAGGCCAGGGAGTGGCCGTCGAGCAGGAGCAGGCGCTTGGTGGCTTCGGGCACCACCCGACTCTAGTCAGCACCGCCGACGGTTGAGACGAGCAGCGTCGTGCGAGGAACGAGCACGGCGCGTGGGCTCGGCCAGGTCGAGCAAGCGACGCGACCGAGGAACGAGGTGGCACGAGCGCGTCGAGACCCGGTGAGTGGCACGTGACCTGCCCGGCGCGGGGTTTCGAGGCTCGGCGGTGGACGGCCTCGCACCTCGACCAACGAGGTGGTTGCCTAACCCTTCTCCGCGCCGGCGTTCGCACCCTGGGTGAAGAACCGCTGGAACAGCACGAACACCATCGCCGTCGGGATGGTCATCAGCAGCGCCGCGGCCATCCGGATCGGGAACTGGTTGCCGGCACCCAGGCTGCCGGACGTCAGCCCGGCGACCCCACGGGTCAGGGTGTACTTGTCGGGGTCGTTGGTGGCGATGATGAAGTGGCCCAGCTCGTTCCACGAGGCCTGGAAGGACAGGATCGTCAAGGTGATGAGCGCCGGTTTGGCCATCGGCAGCACCACGGACCAGAAGATCCGGAACGTGCCGGCGCCGTCGATCCGGGCCGCCTCCTCGACCGAGGCGGGGATGCTCTCGAAGAACTGCTTCATGATGAACACCCCGGCCGCGTCCGCGACGAGCGGCAGGATCAGTGCCGGATAGGTGTTGTACATGTGCAGGTAGTTGAGCACCAGGAACTTCGGGATCAGCAGCACCACGCCCGGCACCGCCATCACCGCGATCACGGCGTTGAAGACCGCCGACCGGCCGCGGAAGCGCAGCCGGGCCAGGGCGTACCCCGCCAGCGAGTCGAAGAACACCCGCCCGGCCGTCACGAACACCGCGACCACCACCGAGTTGGTGAACCACAGCGCGAAGTCGGACTGGAACAGCTTGTCCAGCGCGGCGGTGGAGAACGGGTCGGGCACCAGCGTCAGCGGGTGCGCCACCGCGTCCGGGTTCGTCTTGAACGCGGTGACCAGCTGGACCACGAACGGGTACAGGTAGAGCAGCGCGAAGAACAGCAGGAGCACGTACACCAGCACCCGGCGGCGGCGGCTCGACTCGTGCAGCGCCTGCCCGCTGGTGGACGGGTTGAGGCCGCTCATGCCGCCGCCCCCTGCCCCGTACGACGGCGCTGCCGACGCAGCGCCTTCTTCTCGGCCGCCGCGTCCTTGTCGCGCAGGAACCAGCGCTGGGCGGTGGTCAGGACGAGGATCAGCGCGAACAGCAGGAACGCGATGGCCGCGCCCTGGCCCCAGTGCTGCTGGTTGAAAGCAGCCTGGTAGCTGAGGTACGCCGGCGTCAGGGTGGTCTTGGCCGGGCCACCCTGGGTCATGACGTACATCTGGTCGAAGACCTGCCACGTCCCGATGACGCCGAGGGTGAGGACCAGGATGATCGTCGGCCGCAGATGCGGGACGGTCACGTAGCGGAACACGTTCCACTTGACCGCGCCGTCGACCATCGCGGCCTCCTCGACGTCGGAGGGCAGGTCCTGCAAGGCCGCGAGGAACATCAGCATGAACGTGCCCGCGGTCGTCCAGATGACCTGCATCATGATCGCGCTCAGCGCGACGCTGGGTCCGGCGAACCAGTCCCACCAGGACAGGCCGAGCACCTGGTGGTCGGCCAGGGCCGACGGTGGGTTGTCGATGTCCCAGACACCGAGGCCGTTGCCGAGCAGGTGGATCAGGCCGCGCGAGTCGGCGAACCAGGTCGGGCCGTTGATCCCGATGGCGTCCAGAGCCTGGTTCACCGCGCCGGTGCCGGTGAAGAGGTAGAGGAAGACCAGCGAGATGGCGACCGAGGAGACGACCGACGGGAAGTAGAAGGCGGTCCGGAAGAAGGTGCGGCCCTTGAGGAACCGCTGGTTGACGATCACCGCGAGCAGGAGCGCCAACACCGTCTGCAGCGGCACTACACCCACCACGTAGTAGAAGGTGTTGCGCAGCGACAGCATGAAGTCCTGGCGGCTGAGGCCGGGCTCGCTGAGCAGGGGTGTGTAGTTGTCCTGGCCGACGAAGCCGACGCCCCCGGAGAACGGGCTGCCCCGCCCCGTCCAGTCGCTGACCGAGACCCACAGGGCCATCAGGATGGGCAGCACCAGGAAGAGCCCCAGCAGCACCAGCACGGGGGTGACGAACAGCCACCCCGCCCGGTTGTGCCGGGTCAGGCTGCCTGCGGTACGACGTGGCGCCCGCGCCCGGCAGGGAGACCCCTCGTTCGGGGTCTCCCCGCCGGTGCGCGTGACCGATGCCTCGGCGGAGGAGCTCACCTCAGCTACTGGCCCAGCGCGGCGTCCGCGTTGGTGTCGAAGGACTTCACCACCGACGCGAGGTCGGCGCCCTTGAAGTCCTCCAGCTGGGAGTTGACGTCGGAGATCACCTGGTCCATGCCCGGCGCGGTGATCGGGCCGTGGCCGTAGTCACCGCCCTCGATGAACGCCTTGTCCTCGGGGTACTCCGACTCGTAGTCGCCCGAGGCGCTCTGGCGGCTGGGCATCACTCCGAACGCGTCGGCGAAGGCCAGCTGCTGCTCGTCGGTGGTCAGGAAGTTGACCAGCTCCACGGCCTGGTCCTGCGCCTCGGACTGCGCCGCGACGCCCCAGCACTGGGTGAACAGCAAGGTGCCCTCGCCGGCCGGGCCCGCCGGCATCGGGGCGACGGTGTACTTCACGTCCGGGTAGTCGTTGGTCATCGCGCCCTTGATCCAGTTGCCCTCGATGGTCATCGCCGCCTTGCCCGTACCGAAGGCCTCGCCGCCCCAGCCGGCGTCCAGGTCGCTGGACATCGCGAAGGTGCCCTTCTTCAGGTTGTCCTGGACGTACTGCAGGGCGTCGAGCACCTCGGGGCTCTCCGCGGTGCCCTCGGTGTTGTCGTCGTTGAGCCACCAGCCGCCGTTGCCGACCACGAACGCGCCGGCCCGGTCGATGCCGGGGCCGATGGCCAGGCCGACCTGGTCACCGGTGGTCAGCTTGTCGGCCACGGCGGCCAGCTGGTCCCAGTCGGTGGGGATGTCGGCGTCGGCGAGGCCGGCCGCCTTCCAGGCGTCGGTGTTGATCTCGAGGGCGATCGTCGAGAAGTCCTTCGGCACACACTGCAGCGTGTCGTCGACGGTGAAGGTGTCGCGCAGCGACTGGTAGAAGTCGTCCGGCTCGTCGACCTGGTCGCCGTAGGCGTAGAGGCTGCCGTTGCTGGCGTAGTTCGCGAACTGCGAGGCGTCCAGGTAGAAGATGTCCGGCGGGTTGCCACCGGCGAAACCCTGGGCGAGCTCCTGGTTCATGTCGCTGGCCACGGTGACCTTGACGGTGTTGCCCGACTCGTCACCCCACTGCTTGACCGCGTCCTGCACGGCCGCGGTCTCCGCCTCGCCCGACGACGCGATGAGCATGTTCAGCGTCACCGGGCCGTCGGCCGACGAGCCCTCGCCGTCGCCGCCTCCGCCCGAGTCGCTGTCGAAGCCGCCTCCGCCACATGCGGACAGCGCCAGGCCTCCTGCCAGCGCCGTTGCCGCGAGCAGACCCTTCCGTGTCGCCCGAGCTTTCATGTCTTCTCCTCTTCCTTCATCTCAGGGGTGTCAGCTGGTACGTCGTGTGGTGCTGGCCCGGTCCGTCAGCCCGGGACGAAGGAGGGCGCCGTCGCGGCGCTGGTCGTCACCCGCGAGGGCCTCGTGGACGAGCTCGAGTGCGAGCCGGGCCACCTCGGCGAGGGGCTGGGACACCGAGGTCAGGCCGTGCATGCGCGCGAGCTCGGAGTCGTCGAAGCCGACGATGCCGAGGTCGGCGCCAGGGGTCAGGCCGGCCCGCCACGCGGCGTGCAGGACGGCGACGGCGTGCAGGTCGGTCGCGCAGACGACGGCCCCGCCGGGACCGACGGCGGCCACCAGCTCGTCGGCCGCGCGGCGTACGCCGTCGAGCTCGTCGGGCCCGGACCGGTCGGGTCCGGGGAGCCGACCGGTCGCGCGACACCCGTCCCGCCACCCGCTGCGCCGGGCGTCCGCCACGACCGACACCCCGTCAGGAGAGCCGAGGTAGCCGATCGTGGCGTAGCCCGATGCGACGCAGTGCGCCACGGCCAGTCCCGTGCCGTGGTGCCCGTCGACATCGACCCAGCGGGTGAAGGCCGGGTCGTCCCAGACCCGGCCGAAGGACGCGAAGGGGATGCCCTGGTCGCGCAGCCACGCGGGCCGAGGGTCGCCGGGGTGGGTGTCGGCGAGGACGTAGGCATCGACGACCCGGCCGCGCCACAGCTGCTGGTAGCCCTCCAGGGTCGGGGTGTGGGTCGGCGACCCGAAGGTCACCATGTGGAAGGCGTGACCCGGCGCGGCGAGGGTGAGCTCGGCGACGAACGGCGCCATCACGGCGTTGTGGTACTTCGCGCCGAGGGCGTTCAGCTCGACACCGATGGCCCCGGCCCGGCTGGCCTGCAGCGACTGGGCGGCGGCCGACGGGCGGTACCCGAGCCGGACGATCTCGGCCTGGACGCGGCTGAGCGTCTCGGGCGCGACCCGCTCGGGGTGGCGCAGCACGTTGGTGACGGTCTGCCGGGAGACGCGGGCAGCCTCGGCCACGGTGTTCACGTTGACCCGGCCGGTCTCGCGCATCGCCCGCTCTCCCGAGGTATTTCGAACCCCTCAAGCGCCTGAGGCTGGTGGTTTGAAGGTTCAAATGAGTACGGTGTGGACTGTGCTCCCCGTCACAACGGATGTCAAGAGCCGCGATCGCCTGGCCGTCTCGGAGGCCCCCCGTGTCGGCGCGACCTGAGAACACCGGGCGCCAGCCCTGGCTCCACGACCTGGAGATTGCCACCCATGGCAATCTCACCTGCGTGGCTGATCGGTCCGGCGACCTCGACTCCCCCGGCACGGGGCTGTTCGTCGACGACCGACGCGTCCTGACCCGCTGGACGCTGACCGCCGACGACCACCGGCCGGTCCGGGTGGCGGCCCACAGCAGCGGCGCCGTCACCAGGGTGATGTCGGTGGCCCGCAACCTCGGCGACGAGGGTCCGGACCCGACGATCGAGGTGCACCGGCGCCGGGTGCTGCTGGACGAGGGGCTGCGTGAGGAGGTCTCGGTCGTCTCGCGCTGGGACAGGCCGCTGCACTGCCGCCTGCGGCTCGAGGCGGCCGGCGACGGCGCCGAGCTGCGCACCGTCAAGACGGGCCACGGGCCGCGCGACCTCCTCGCCGTGACCGCCGAGGGCGACGCACTTGCCTGGCGCGACGTCCGCCACGAGACGCGCGTCCACCTCGGTGGGGCCAGGGCCGAGCTCGGTGAGGATGGGGTGGGAGCCCTGGTCTGGGACGCCGACGTACCGGCCGGCGGCCGCCAGGACTGGACCGTGGACGTCACCGTCCGACGTACCTCCGGCACCGCCTTCGACGCCAACCCCGGTGCCCACCTGGTCGACTGGAGCAGAGTCCGGGCCGAGGCCACGGACCGGCGCCTCGACCTGGTCGTCGAGCACGCGTTCGCCGACCTCGCCGAGCTGGTGCTCGCCGACCCGGACTCTCCCGGCGACGCCTTCGCGGCGGCCGGTACGCCGTGGTACCTCACGTTGTTCGGACGCGACTCCCTCTGGGCCGCCCGGCTGACGCTGCCGTTCGGGACCGACCTGGCGGCCGGCACGCTGCGCACCCTGGCCCGCCGACAGGGCCGCCTCGACGACCCGGAGACCGCCGAGCAGCCCGGCAAGATCCTGCACGAGGTGCGCTGCGCGCCGGTCGAGGACCCCGCCACCCAGCTGCCTCCCATCTACTACGGGACGGTGGACGCCACCCCGCTCTGGATAGGGCTGCTGCACGATGCCTGGCGCTGGGGCCTGGCCGACGACGTGGTGCACGAGCTGCGACCGCACCTCGATGCCGCGCTGGGATGGGTACGACGGGCGGCGGCCGACAGTCCCGACGGCTTCCTGCGCTACGTCGACGCCACCGGCACCGGTCTCGCCAACCAGGGTTGGAAGGACTCCGGCGACGCGATGCGGCGCCGGGACGGCACCATCGCGGAGGCACCGATCGCGCTGGTCGAGACGCAGGCGTACGCCGTCGCGGCGGCCGCCGGGGCCGCGGAGCTGCTCGAGGCCGTGTTCGGGGAGGACGGCGCGCAGCTGCGCCGGTGGTCCGTCGAGCTGGCCGTGCGTGTGCGCGAGCGGTTCTGGGTCACCGACGGCGACGGGGCGTACCTGGCGATGGCCCTGGACCGCGACGGGGATCCCGTCGACGGGGTGGCCAGCAACATGGGCCACGTGCTCGGCACCGGCACACTCACAGAGGACGAGAGCGCCCTGGTCGCTGGCCGGCTCACCAGCCGGGACCTGCTCGGGACCTTCGGCGTCGGGACCCTCGGCCGCGCCAACCCGGCGTACAACCCGATCGGCTACCACACCGGCTCGGTGTGGACCCACGACACCGCGATCTCCGCGCTCGGCCTGGTGCGTGACGGTCACACCGCCGAAGCGGCCGGGGTGCTCCAGGCCCTGGTGGACGCCGCGACGCACTTCGACTTCCGCTTCCCCGAGCTCTTCGGTGGCAGTCACGAGTCGGGGGTCCCGGTCCCCTACCCGGCGTCCTGCCGGCCGCAGGCCTGGTCGGCCGCGTCCGCCGGGGCGCTGGTCACCGCAGCCCTGGGTCTCGAGGCGGACGCGCCGGCGGGGCGGCTCTCGCTCCGGCCGATGCGGCCCGCGCCGTTCGGCGACCTGAGGGTGCGCGGGCTGCGCATACGGGGCGAGAACGTGGAGGTCGACGTGGACGACGACGGCCGGGTCAGCGACGTCCGGGCGCCCGCCTGGCTGGATGTCGACGTATCGTGATCGAGGTTCCCGAGGGGCTCAGCCGATCGCCGCGGTTCTGGCACGACGAGGCGGGCCGGGCCTGGCTCGAGCGGCTGCCCCGGATCGCCCACGAGACGTGCGAGCGATGGGGACTCCGCGCCGACGGCGCGCCCCGGCACGGCTCGCACGCGCTGGTCCTGCCGGTCAGCTCGCCCGAGGGGCCGGCCGCGCTGCGGCTGACGCCGCCCGGCGACCGGGCGACCGGCGACCTGCACGCGCTGCGCTTCTGGGCGGGCCCGCCTGTGGTCAGGGTGCTGCGCGCCGACGACGGGTCGGCCATGCTCCTGGAGCGCCTGGATCCGGACGGGTCGCTCGCCCGGCGCCCCACCGACGAGGTCGCCGAGGTGCTCGGCCGCCTGGTGACGCAGTTGGCCGTGACTCCGGCTCCGCCCGACGTGCCGAGCACGCAGGACGAGGCGCGCTCGGTCGCCGAGGAGGCTCGTCGGCGCTGGCACCAGACCGGTCGCCAGGTGCCCGCGGAGGTCCTCGGCACGGCCGTCGGGCTGGCCGGTGACCTGATGACCGGCGCCCCGGACGCGGCTGTGAACGGCGACCTCCACGCGGACCAGGTGCTGCCGGACCCGACCGGCGAGTGGCGCGTCGTCGACCCGTTGCTCATGCGCGGGGATCCGGCCTTCGACCTGGCGCGGATCGTCTGGACGACCGTCGACCGGTTGCCGGACGCGGACGCGATCCTCAGGTTCACCGACCGCCTGGTGGGTGCGACCGGTCTGGACCGGTCCAGGGCCGAGCCGTGGCTGATCGTCCGGACCGTCGGGTACTGGCTGTGGTGCCTGGAGGCGGGATTGACCGAGGACCCGGTCCGCTGCGCGCGGTTCGTCGCGGCCTTCGCCGACGACTGAGCCGGGCTAGGAGCCGGCCGCTTGGCGGCGCATGGAGCGACGTACGGCGAGCACGTGGGTCAGGTGCCGGGTGGGGCGCGCCACCGGCAGCCGCTGGGCGGCCAGCTTGGCCCGGACGGCGGTCGTCGGGGCGATCCGCAGAGTGGCCGTGGGGCCGAGCGCGAGCCGCGCCATGAAGCGGTTCGCGTCCCGCGAGCCGGAGGCCGCGGCGGTCGCGACGTGGGCCGCTCCGGTCTCCTCGGCGAACGTGACGGCGGCATCCATCAGCGCCCGGCCGACGCCGTGGCGGCGGTACTCCGGGAACACCGTCGGCGACATGACCTGCACGGACAGGTCCAGGTTGAGGGGCGTGATGGTCGTCAGCCGGAGGTGTACGGCGCCCGCGAGCTCGCCGTCGTACTCAGCCACCACGATGCGCTGTCGGTCGTCCTCGAGAGCAGTCTCGACGACGCGCAGCATGTCGGCCTGGTGGTCGGTGGTGTCACCGCGACGGAGCACGTCGGTCCAAAGGTCCGTCAGGCGCGGGACGTCGACAGGCGACGCCTCTCTCACATACACCAGCGAACGGCTCACTCTTCGCCTCCAGGCACAGGGCGAACGGCAGTCTCCTACCCCCGTGGACACCGCTCTCAGCCGACCCTAGCGGCCGGAGCGAGGCTTGTCCCGGGAGTCCCGCAACCGGTGGGCCCGTAGCGGCGGCGTACGAGGCCCGTAAATGGACGCTGGTCCGCCCTTTGGGCGCGCCGTGATGGTAATTGACGTAACGGTTCGCTAACGACAGGGTTCGGTGTGCAGTCCTGCAACATTGCCGGTCTACGGTGACCTCGCTGACCCAACCCTGAACTTCTCGGCCGGGGTCGCGGCAGCGGTGACCGTTGCACCCCAAAGAAAGGTCCCACCCTGTGAGCCGTACCAAACCCCTGACCTGGGCCAAGGTCATGGCGGGCACCGCCGTGCTCGCCCTGTCCCTGGCCGCCTGTGGTTCCGATGACAGCAGTTCGCCCGAGGCCACCGACACCAG